>NZ_CP108039.1:6560967-8034435 GCF_036173045.1 Streptomyces sp. NBC_00299 | reverse complement strand
CCGGCTCCAACGGCACCTCGCGCCCCAGCTCGACGGTCATCGCAACCGTCTCCCCGGGCCGCGCGACACCCATCTCACCGAGGTCGATGTCACCCACCACATCCGCCGTACGGATGTAGAACTGCGGTCGATACCCGGTGACGACAGGCGTCGTACGCCCGCCCTCACGGGCCGAGAGCACGTACACCTGTGCCGAGAACCGGCGCCGCGGCACCACACTCCCCGGTGCCGCCACGACATGCCCCCGGCGCACCGCGTCCCGGGGAACCCCGCGCAGCAGCAGCGCCACGTTGTCCCCGGCCTGCGCCTCGTCCATCGGCTTGCCGAACGTCTCCAGGCCGGTGACCACGCTCTCCAGCCCGGCCCCGAGCACTTCGACCCGGTCGCCGACCCGCACGGTGCCCCGCTCCACGGCGCCGGTCACCACGGTCCCCCGACCGGTGATGGTGAGCACGTTCTCGACGGACAGCAGGAACGGAGCGTCCACATACCGCTCCGGCATCGGAACGTACGTGTCCACCGCGTCGAGCAGCGCCTCGACGGACGCCGTCCACTTGGGGTCCCCCTCCAGGGCCTTCAGCCCCGACACCCGTACGACGGGCGCGGCGTCGCCGCCGTAGCCGTGCTCGGTGAGCAGGTCGCGGACCTCCAGCTCGACGAGGTCGATGAGCTCTTCGTCACCCGCGTCGGCCTTGTTGAGCGCGACCACGATGTGGTCGACGCCCACCTGCCGGGCGAGCAGGACGTGTTCGGCGGTCTGCGGCATGATCCCGTCGAGCGCGGAGACGACGAGGATCGCCCCGTCGAGCTGCGCGGCGCCGGTGACCATGTTCTTGACGTAGTCGGCGTGGCCGGGCATGTCGACGTGCGCGTAGTGACGGGTGTCGGTCTCGTACTCGACGTGCGCGATGTTGATGGTGATGCCCCGCGCGGCCTCCTCCGGCGCCCGGTCGATGCGGTCGAACGGAACGAAGGCGGAGGACCCGCGCTCGGCGAGGACCTTGGTGATGGCGGCGGTCAACGTGGTCTTGCCGTGGTCGACATGACCCATCGTGCCGATGTTCAGATGCGGTTTGGTGCGCACGTATGCCGTCTTGGACATGGCTGTACCTCGAAGTCTCTGATGTCTCTGCAAAGGTGATCTCGCGTACGAGCGCTCTCGTGCGAGATGGGGACCCCAAGGACCTGCCGACCCTCCCCCTGCGGGGTCCGCCGGACTTTCCGGAGAGGGTCAGCTTCGGGCGCCGTCGACGGCGGTCAGGAAGACCTGAACGGCAGCCTTCGTGGCATCCGCGACTGCGGATGCTGCGAGGACGAAGGCGTGCCGGAACATGAGGTCGATCATCGTCGACGCCGTGCCCGGCGTCGAATGGTTTTCCGCGGATGGGGAGTTCGGGGCCTTATGCCCCGATGTTCTTCAGTGCCTCCCGCACCGACAGCGGCGCGAACCTCCCCCGCTCCCGCGCCAGGAACTCCCGTACGGCCTCCGGATCGGTCTTGGCGTACTCGCGCAGGCACCAGCCGATCGCCTTGCGGATGAAGAAGTCGGTGTGTCCGGACTGGCGCAGGCAGTAGGCGAAGAGGCGTCGGGTGTCGGTGTGGTCCTTGTAGCGCAGCTGGTGGAGGAGGGCGGTGCGGGCGACCCACAGGTCGTCGTCGACGATCCAGGCGTCCATGTCGGCGGTGAGCTTCGGGTCGGCCGCGACGAGCCCGCCGACGACGTGCGCGGCGAGTGCGTCGACGGTGTCCCACCAGGAGACGGTGGTGATGAGGTGCCGGGTCACGGGCAGGAAGCCTGAGGAGCAGCGCCCCACGTGCCTGCGCAGATAGTCGACGGCGAAGTAGTGGTACTCGCGCTCGGGCAGCTCCCAGCAGCGCAGGGCGATCGCGGTGCAGTCGGCCTCGTCGGGGCGTGGTGTGCCCTTGAGGACGGCGCGGGAGAGGGCGCGGCGCTCGGGGGTGGGGATGCCGAGGAACGGGGCGACGTCCTTCATGTACGCCCGGGCGCCTGCAGCGCGCACCGGGTCCGCGGCGGCGGCGTACACGGCGGTGAGCCGCTCCAGGACGGTGTCGGCCAGACCACCGCCGGGAACTTCCGTTGTTCCCCCAGCTGTGACGCTCATGAGACGAACCATACGGCGATCACACATCTTTGTCGGTTAGTGTCGCCGGATGCTCGACGATGCCACCACCCGCTCTGGGGGCACCGCCAAGGCCTCTTCCCGGGCCGCCGCCACGGAGCTCGCAGTAGCCGCCCCCGCAGCCGTAACCCTTCCTGTCCCCGCCCCCGTGCCCGCGGGCTTCGCCGCGCGCTGCACGAGAACGCTGCTGTCGCCGTGGTCCCGGCTGTCCCTGCTCCTGGTCCTGCTCGCGGCGGCCGCTTCGTCCGTGCTGCTCTTCGAACCTCAGAAGCTGCTGGCGAACGGCTGGCCGCCCCACGTTGCAGGCCCGGCCGCGATGGTGTTGTTCGCCGTGGCGTACGGGCTGATCACGGTGGCCTTCGTGCCACGGCCGCTGCTGAACCTCGCGGCGGGCGCGCTCTTCGGCTCCGAGTGGGGCATCGGCGCGGCCATGGCGGGCACGGTCCTGGGGGCCGGGATCGCCTTCGGGCTGGGCCGGTTGCTCGGCCAGGAGGCGCTGCGCCCGCTGCTGCGCGGCCGGTTGCTGAAGGCGGCGGACGGCCAGTTCAGCCGGCACGGCTTCCGTTCGATGCTGGCGGTGCGGCTGTTCCCGGGTGTGCCGTTCTGGGCCGCGAACTACGCCGCCGCCGTCTCCCGCATGGGCTACGTGCCGTTCCTGCTCGCGACGGCCATCGGGTCGATCCCGAACGTCGCCGCGTATGTCGTCGCCGGCGCCCGTGCCTCCACGCCGACGTCGCCCGCCTTCCTGATCGCGCTCGCCTGTATCGCCCTGCCGGCGCTGGCCGGCGCGGTGGTGGCGTGGCGCAAGCGCCACCACCTGCGGGGCCGCTGAACCGTTTCGCCTGCTGCGACGACGGCTACACCGACTCCAGGATCATCGCGTTGGCGAGTCCGCCCGCCTCGCACATCGTCTGCAGGGCGTAGCGGGCGCCGCGCTCGCGCATCGCATGCACCAGGGTCGTCGTCAGTCGGGTGCCGCTGGCGCCGAGCGGGTGGCCGATCGCGATCGCACCGCCGTGCACATTGACCTTGGCGAGATCGGCGCCGGTCTCCTGCCGCCAGGCGAGCACCACGCTGGAGAAGGCCTCGTTGACCTCGAACAGGTCGATGTCGCCGAGGGACAGGTTCGCCCGGCGGAGCACCTTCTCCGTCGCCGGTATCACCCCGGTGAGCATGAGGACGGGGTCGGAGCCGGTGACGGCGAAGCTGTGCAGCCGGGCCAGGGGGCGCAGGCCGAGCCGGGCCGCCGTCTCACTGGACGTGATGAGCACGGCGGAGGCGCCGTCGTTGATGGGGCTCGCGTTGCCCGCGGTGACGTTCCACTCGATCTGCGGGAAGCGCTCGGCGAAGGCGGGGTCCTGGTAGGCGGGCTTGAGGCCGGCGAGGATCTCCGGGGTGCTGCCGGGTCGCACGCACTCGTCGCGCGAGACACCGTCCAGGGGCGCGACCTCGGCGTCGAAGAGACCCTTGTCCCAGGCCGCGGCGGCCTTGTGGTGCGAGGAGACGGCGAACGCGTCCATCTGCTCGCGCGTGATCGACCACTTGGCCGCGATGAGCTCGGCGCTGATGCCCTGCGGGACGAGGCCCTCGGGGTAGCGCTCGGCGATGCCGGGGCCGAAGGGGTCCTTGCCGGGCGGCACGTTCGACCACATCGGCACGCGGCTCATCGACTCGACCCCGCAGGCGACGACCATGTCGTACGCGCCCGAGACGACGCCCTGGGCGGCGAAGTGCACGGCCTGCTGGGAGGAGCCGCACTGGCGGTCCACGGTGGTCGCCGGGACCGTCTCCGGGAAGCCTGCCGACAGGGCGGCGTAGCGGGTGGTGTTCATGGCCTGCTCGCCGACCTGGTCGACGGTGCCGCCGATGACGTCGTCGATCAGCGCCGGGTCGACGCCCGAGCGCTCGACAAGGGTGCGCAGGGTGTGGGCGAGGAGTTCGACGGGGTGGACGTGCGCCAGGGCGTCGTTCGGCTTGCCCTTGCCTATCGGGGTGCGTACGGCTTCGACGATGACTGCGTCACGCATGGTGCGGGCCTCCTTGGCCGCCGGGGTTCCTGCCGGCGCGATTACCGGTGAGTAGGAAAGTCCAACTCACCATAGCCTGGAGAGTTGGAAAATCAAACCCTCCCAGTTGGAAAGTCGAACCCTCCCCCTAAACTGAGCCGCATGGCCGCCACCAAAGACCCGCGCCCCTGTTCCATCGCCGACGCGCTGGCGCTCGTCGGCGAGAAGTACTCGCTGCTCGTCCTGCGCGAGGTGTGCCTGGGCAACGGCCGCTTCGACCAACTCGTGCGCAACATCGGCGCCCCGCGCGACATCCTGGCCACCCGGCTGCGCCGCCTCGTCGACGCCGGCATCCTCACCAAGCGCGCCTACAGCGAGCGCCCGCAGCGGTTCGAGTACCGGCCCACGCCGGCGGGGCTGGAGCTGGAGCCGGTCCTGATGACCCTCATGGCGTGGGGCGACCGCCACCTCCGCACGGACGGCGAACGCCCCATGGTGATCGAGCACACCTGCGGCAACGAACTGGACGCGGTCGTCACCTGCCGGGCCTGTGGCGGCGCGGTGCACCACCAGGACCTCACGGCGCACCCCCAGGCGCCCGGATGGACAGTGACGGGACCGACGGCAGCCTGAGGCCCGTCGCCGCGGCCGGAGCGAGGCCCCTGTGCCGGAGCCGACTTCGAGGGACGCTACGCTGCCCCTCGACACCCGCGATCACTGCGCCGCCGACGCGGTGTCCCTCTTCATCCCTTGCCACCATCAGCACTTGGACTCCGTAACTTCATGTCTTGGTTTGAATCCCTCATCCTCGGACTCGTCCAGGGGCTGACCGAGTTCCTCCCCGTGTCCTCCAGCGCGCACCTGCGACTGACCGCGGCGTTCTCGGGATGGGAGGACCCCGGTGCGGCCTTCACGGCGATCACGCAGATCGGCACGGAGATTGCCGTACTGATCTACTTCCGCAAGGACATCGGGCGGATCATCTCGGCGTGGCTGCGCTCGCTGACCAACAAGGAGATGCGGCAGGACCACGACGCCCAGATGGGCTGGCTGGTGATCGTCGGCTCGATCCCGATCGGCGTGCTGGGCCTGACGCTCAAGGACCAGATCGAGGGCCCCTTCCGCGACCTGCGCATCACGGCCACGATGCTGATCGTCGTCGGCATCATCATCGGCATCGCGGACCGGCTGGCGGCACGCGACGAGTCGGGCGGCCGGCACCGCGCCGCCAAGCAGCGCAAGGGACTTGAGGACCTGGGCGTGAAGGACGGCCTGATCTTCGGCCTGTGCCAGTCCGCGGCGCTCATCCCCGGAGTCTCCCGCTCCGGCGCCACCATCAGCGGCGGCCTCTTCATGGGCTACTCCCGCGAGTCCGCGGCCCGCTACTCCTTCCTCCTCGCGATCCCGGCCGTCCTCGCCTCCGGCCTGTTCGAGCTCAAGGACGCGATGGAGAGCGACCACGTGTCCTGGGGCCCGACGATCTTCGCGACGGTGATCGCCTTCGTGACCGGCTACGCCGTCATCGCCTGGTTCATGAAGTTCATCTCGACCAAGAGCTTCATGCCGTTCGTCTGGTACCGCATCGCACTCGGCATCGTCATCATCGTCCTGGTGGCGACGGGCGTCCTGAGCCCGCATGCGGCGGAGTCGGCGGGCTGACCAAACGCCGTCCATGGCGCGGCGGCCGCGTGCGGGTCAGGACGCGAATTCGCCGGTGAGGTACGGGACTACCTCATCGAGCACTTCACCGCGATGCGGGAGTTCTACTGCGGCGCGACGCGGCGCGGGCAATGCATGGTCATGTGGACCGACTGAGCGCCCGACCCGCTGACCTTGAGCCAGTACGAACGCTCGCCGAAACGTCCACCGCAAAATCCGTGACCAATCACATACGTTCTGCGTAGCCGTCCGGTAGCGCACTGTCAGTCCTTGCCCCTAGGCTTGGCCGCATGTCCCCCCATTCCTTAGGCCCTGGTTCCGTGCGGTCTGCTGCCGAGGTGAACGAGGAGATTCGCGCCCTGTGGCTGCGCGCGGGCGGCTCACTGTCGGCCCAAGAGCGCGCGGAGTACGAGCTGTTGGTCGTCGAGTGGGCGGCCGCGATCCGCGGTGCGGTCATCGAGGCGGCTTGAAGCAGGGCCCCCGGGGCGAGCAGCGCCCGTTGACGCTCGGCCGCGTCTAGGCGGCCAGGTGCGCCAGGACGTCCTCACCCAACGGGTACGGCCGCTCCTTCGGCAACAACTCGGCCGCACGCTCCAGTTCACCCGCCCGCACCCGCGCGTGCATCTCCCTGGCGAGCGGAGTCACATCCTCGATGCCGACGATCCACTCGTCCGCATACCGTGCCGTCGCCTCCCCGCCGAGCCCGAGCTGCAGGGACCGGTACGGCAAGGGGTTGAGGCGCAGATCGCGTTCCGGATCCCACTGCACGCGCGCGGGCGCCGCCCTCAACTGCTGCTTCCAGGCGCCCCGGTCGCCGTGCAGGGCAGGCACGCAGTGCGAGAGGCACGCGTGACGCAGCGCCCACACGAAGCCCTCGCGGCTGATCTCGACGGCGAGGACGGTCTCCTGGCCCTCCTTGGTGGCCCAGCCGCAGCGGTACATCATCCAGAGGAACGACGGCTTGATCCACGTCATGCGGTCGCGACTCCAGGAGGACGGAAACCGCCCGCCCAGGGCCGCGGCCCGACCGATCTCGGGTCGGTAGGCCTGATAGACGGTGACAGTGGACTCGGTGTGCTGTGCGCGCACACGGAACTTGGGTTCACGCTCGACGGGCCGACTGTTCTGATCATTCACGGGAACAGCGTCGCCCCCGAGCGCACCCACATCCACCGAATATCGCTGCACGCCCCCTTGGCTCCGTGCACCTCATGCCCAACACTGAGCCGATGACGCAGCGTGTGGAGCTCGCCACCCTGAGGGACCGGCTGGCAGTCGACGGATTGGTCACCGAGTACGCCGTGGCCGTGGACGACGGGGACTGGGAGGCGTACCGGAGTCTGTTCACCCCGGACGGACGCGCGGACTACCGGTCGGCCGGCGGGATCGAGGGGGACGCCGGGAGCGTCGCGACGTGGCTCGCGGAGAGCATGCAGCTGTTCTCGATGCGTCAGCACCTGATCGTCAACCGCAGGGTGCGCTTCGGGATCCTGGAACAGGACATCGGCGACACGGCCGGGGTGCAGGCCGACTACGTCAATCCGATGCGGATCGCCGAGAACGGCGCAGGCTCCGCCGCCCCCGACTTCGTGTGCGGGGGCCGCTACGCCTTCGGGCTGCTGCGCACGGACGACGGCTGGCGGCTGCGCGAGGTGGTCGTGCAGGAGAAGTGGCGCCGTCTGCCCGACCGGACCGCACCGGCCGTGGCCACCTGACGTGATCACCGGGCCTGATCACCGGGCGTGATCACCTGAGCGGACGCCCACTGTCCCAGTGTCGGTGCCTGGCCTCACACTGGAAGGACGACGGGGTAGGAGGCGATGCATGAAGACGATCAACCACTGGCTCGCCTCCCCGTGGCGGCGCTCGATCATCGCCGTTCTGGCCGGCGCACTGCCCGTGCTGGCCTTCCCCGAGCCGTCGTGGTGGTGGTTCGCTTACGTCGCCCTGGTCCCGTGGATCGCGCTGCTGCGCTCGGCTCCGACCGGGCGGCGGGCGCTGCACGACGGCTGGTGGGGCGGATTCGGCTTCATGCTGGCGATGCACCACTGGCTGCTGCCGAACCTGCATGTCTTCACCTTCGTCATCGCCGCCCTGCTGGGCGCGCTGTGGGCGCCCTGGGGCTGGCTGGTGCGCCGCTTCCTGGCCGCGCGGCCCACCCCGGGGCGGGTCGCGGCGGCCCTCGTCGTGCTGCCGTCCGGCTGGCTGCTGATCGAGCTCATCCGCTCTTGGCAGGGGCTCGGCGGGCCGTGGGGCGTGCTGGGCTCCAGCCAGTGGGAGGTGGAGCCCGCGCTGCGGGTCGCCTCGGTGGGCGGTGTGTGGCTGATCAGCTTCCTGATCGTGGCCGTGAATGTCGCGGTCGCCGTGCTGGTGCTGCTGCGCAGGTGCCGGATCCCCGCGCTGGCCGGGCTGCTCGCCACGGCCGTCGCCGCCTCGGCCGCCTGGGTGTGGTCCCCGCGCCCGCAGGTCGAGGACCGGGTCCGGACAGCCGTGGTGCAGCCGGGCGTCATCCCGGGCGCGGGCAAAACAGCCGACCGGCGTTTCGACCGGGAGGAGCAGCTCACCCGCGAGCTGGCCGGCCGGGGCGTCGACCTGGTCGTCTGGGGCGAGAGCAGCGTCGGCTACGACCTCGACGACCGGCCCGACTTCGCGCGCCGGCTCGCGGCACTGTCCCGCGAGACGGGGGCGAACATCCTGGTCAACGTGGACGCGCAGCGCTCCGACCGGCCCGGTATCTACAAGAGTTCGATCCTCGTCGGCCCGGACGGCCCGACCGGCGCCCGCTACGACAAGATGCGCCTGGTGCCCTTCGGGGAGTACATACCCCTGCGCTCGATGCTCGGCTGGGCGACCTCCGTCGGCAAGGCTGCCGCCGAGGACCGCCGGCAGGGCACGGAGCAGGTCGTGATGGACGCCGGGCACGGGCTGCGCGTCGGCCCGATGGTCTGCTTCGAGTCCGCGTTCTCCGACATGAGCCGCAACCTCGTCGACAGCGGCGCCGAGGTACTGATCGCCCAGTCGGCGACCTCGACGTTCCAGCAGAGCTGGGCCCCGGAGCAGCACGCGTCCCTCGCCGCACTGCGCGCCGCAGAGACCGGCCGGCCGATGGTGCACGCGACGCTGACCGGCGTCTCCGCCGTCTACGGCCCCAGCGGACAGCGCATGGGTTCCTGGCTGGGGACGAGTGAGAGCACCAGCACGGTCTACGAGGTTCCGCTGGCCGGCGGTGTCACGCCGTACGTCCGCTTCGGCGACTGGCCGCTGCAGGCGGCAGTGCTGATCATGGCCGCCTGGGCCGCGACCGAGGGCGTTTCGACCCTGCGGCCTCGCTTCAAGCGCCCTGCTCCTGAACCGCGCGTACGACCCGCTCGCACAGCTCATGGGTCGCCAGCGCGTCCCGGGCGCTGAGCACCTTGCCCGTGCGTACGGCGTCGAGGAAGGCGAGCACCACCTGCTCGATGCCGCGCTGCCGGGCCACCGGCACCCAGTCGCCGCGCCGTCGCACGGTCGGCTGTCCCTTGTGGTCGACGACCTCGGCGAGGTTGAGGACCTGACGCTTGGTGTCCTGCCCGGACACCTCGAGGATCTCCTCGGCCGACCCGCTGAGCCGGTTCATCACGCCGAGCGCGGTGAAGCCGTCCCCGGCGAGCTGCAGCACGACATGGTGCAGCAGCCCGCCCTCGACGCGGGCGCGCACGGTCACGTCGTCGACCGGGCCGGGCGCCAGGAAGCGGAGCGTGTCCACGACGTGGATGAAGTCGTCCAGGATCATCGAGCGCGGCTCTTCCGGCAGCCCGATCCGGTTCTTCTGCATCAGGATCAGCTCGCGCGGATGGTCGGCGCACTGCGCGTATCCGGGGGCGTAACGCCGGTTGAACCCGATGGCGAGGGTCACGTTCCGCTGCTCGGCGAGCGCCACCAGCCGCTCGGAGTCGGCGAGTTGATAGGCGAGCGGCTTGTCGACGTAGGTCGGCACGCCCGCCTCCAGCAGCCGGGTCACGATCTCCGGGTGTACGACGGTCGGCGCGTGCACGAACGCGGCGTCGAGCCCCTGGGCGAGGAGCGAGTCGAGGTCCGTGTGCCGCCGCTCCGCCGGCAGATGGAGACTGTCGGCGACCCGGGCGAGCGTCGCGGGCGTACGGGTCTGCAGATGCAGTTCGACCCCGGGCTGCACACCCAGCACCGGCAGGTAGGCCTTCTGCGCGATGTCACCGAGTCCGATGCAGCCGACCTTCACTGGGTGTTCTCCTCAACTGCTTGCCTGCCGGGGTCTGCCTGGAAGCATACGGCTGCTGCGGCGGCCCCCAGTCGGCGATCGCCTCGAAGCTGCGCAGGAACAGCGCCGGCGCGACCTTGGACAGGCCGGCGAGCGTGGTGTTCCGTACGGCGATCCCGGGGCGGTTCGTCATCAGGTTCAGGCGGGCGACCTTGACGGCCTGGCGGGCCAGGGCGGTCGTACGCGGAAGGCGGGCTGCCGAGTAGGCCGGGAGGTCCGCGCAGTGGTGGGCGAGGACCACGGCGTCCTCGATGGCCTGGTTGCCGCCCTGCCCGAGCATCGGCGGCATGGCGTGCGCGGCGTCCCCGACCAGGGCGACCCGCCCGCGGTGGTAGGCGGGCAGCGGCTCGGCGATGTGGTGGACGTCGTGACGCAGGACGTCCTCGGGGCGGGCGGCGGCGAGGATCGCGGGGATCGGGTCGTGCCAGTCGCCGTAGCGGCGGAGCAGTTCGGCCTTCTCGTCGTCGGGAGCACGCTCCGAGGCGGGCGTGATCGCGGCGGCGTAGGCGTAGACCCGGCCGTCCTTGAGCGGATGGGAGCCCCAGATGCGGCCCCGGCCCCAGGTCTCGTGCGAGGCGAACTGCGCGCCGGGCACCGGGACCACGACCCGCCACGTGGTGAAACCGGAGTACACGGTGCCGGGATGGTCCGCGAAGAGCACCGGGCGGACGGCGGACCGGATGCCGTCGGCGGCCACCACGAGGTCGGCCTCCGTCTCGTCCTCCGGGGTCGCCACGCGCGCCGGACGACCGGCATCGCCGGGGTCGGTGACGGTCGCGGCGACCCCGGTGCGGACGGTCCCGGACGGGACCAGCGCGGCGAGGCTGTTGATGAGGGTGGCCCGGTGGAGGAGGACGAGGGGGCCGCCGAAGCGTGCGGCCACGGTGTCGGCGTCGGTGCGGGAGAGCCAGCGTCCGGACGGTGTCCGCACTCCCCCGTCGCCCTGCCAGGCGGCCAGGTCGCGGATCTCGTCGCCGAGCCCGATGACGTCCAGCGCGCGCAGGGAGTTGGGCGCGAGAGAGATGGCTGCGCCGACCGGCTCCAAGGACGGCGCCCGCTCCAGAACGGTGACGTCCCAGCCGCTCCGGTGCAGCGCGGCGGCCGCGGTCAGGCCTCCGATGCCGCCGCCGATCACGACGGCCCGCTTGGACTGTGCCATGACTCCTCCTGTTGCGACTACAGGTGTAGTGCTCCGGTGCGTCGACTGTACTACAGGTGTAGTAACACGCACTACAGACGTAGTGCGGGAGGTAGGTTGATCTCCATGTCCGTACACACGCCGGGTACCTCGCGCCCCGACCTCATCGCCGACACAGCCCTTGCGCTGCTCGCCGAGCGAGGGATGCGCGGGCTGACGCACCGGGCGGTCGACGAGACGGCCGCGCTCCCCCAGGGCTCGACATCCAATCTGGCGCGCACCCGACAGGCCCTGCTGGAACTTGCGCTGCGGCGCCTCGCCGACCGCGAGGCGCGGGTCCTGGCACTGGAGGAGATGCCCGACCCGCGGGGCGGCCTCGACTCGCTGGCCGAAGGCCTGGCCCTGGCGACACACCGGGCCCTGACCCGCCACCGCGAACTGACACTGGCCCGCTACGAACTGGCCCTGGAAGCCACGCGCCGCCCCGAGCTGCGCGCCTACTTCGACGCGACCGGCGCCCGCTTCCGCGACCAGCTCACCGTCCTGATGACCGCAATGGGGTCGACGGACCCGGACCGGCACGTGCTGTCACTGGTCGCCTGGGCGGACGGACTGATGTTCAGCTGCATCGCCGGGTCCTTCGCCTCGGAGGCGCCGAGCCTGGACGAAGTGCGGACAGGTCTGCGCGAGCTGCTCGACGGGATGTTCGGCCGGTAAGCCCCGCGACAGCGAAAACTCCTGTTCAAACGCCCCGAGTTGGGCCACGATGCGGGCATGACCATCGAACGCCATGAGCCCGACACCACCGCCGACGAGCGCTCCATGCTGGAGGGCTGGCTGGACTACCACCGGCAGACCCTCGCCTGGAAGTGCGAAGGCCTGACCGACGCCCAGCTCAGGACGGCCTCCGTGGAGCCGTCCGAGCTGACCCTGATGGGTCTGGTGCGGCACATGGCGGAGGTCGAGCGGTTCTGGTTTCACGAGATCCTCCTGGACGACGACCTCGGGGTGCTCTACTGCAGCGAGGAGGACCCGGACGGCGACTTCCACTTCACCGAGGCCGACACCTGGGAGGAGGCGCGCGCGACTTGGCAGTCCGAGATCGACAACGCCCGTCGCAACGCGGCCGGCTTCGGTCTGGACGACCTCGCCAAGGGCCGGAGCCGCAGGGGTGAACCCTTCAATCTGCGCTGGATCATCACCCACATGATCGAGGAGTACGCCCGTCACAACGGCCACGCCGACCTGCTCCGCGAGCGCGCCGACGGTGCCACCGGCGACTGACGTCAGCCGCGGCGGGAGCGCGCCGCCCTAACGGGGTCAGAGATCACCCGTAGGGAGCAAGGTTCACCCATCCGCTGTCCCGACGGCCGCCGAACCCAGCAGAGTTGCGCGGGTGCATCGAACGACGACCACCGCAACGCTCCTGGTCACCGTGGCCGTCTCGGCCCTCTCCGGCTGTACGACGGTCCAGCGACCGCCGACGTTCGACGCGTCGGCGGCACCGTCCCAGCCGGCGGCCCCGCGGCCGAGCGGACACAGGGACCCCGAGATCGTGCAGGCACCGGCCCGCGAGGCCCTGGCGTTCATCGGCCCGTCCCGCCGCCCGACTCCCACATCGTCCGCCGCACACTCGACGCCCCCCGACTCCCCGCCCCCGGCCCACACACCACCGGCCCCTGACGCGCACCCCCACCGCCGTCCCGAGCACCAGGAGCACGAGCTCCACCGCCCGGCCCCCAGGGTCCCGAAGGCGCCGCCGGTCAGCATCCCCGACATGCGGGATTCGACCCGCCCCGAGGCCCCGAAGAACACGAACGTATGCGGGCTGGGCAAGCAGCACGGCGGCTGGCGGGCCGACAGCCCGGAGTCGAGGATCTGCGAGCAGACGTACGGCCATTGAGCGGCGGGTGAGCGGGGCGGGTGAGCGGGGCGGGTGAGCGGACATCCGCCGCCCGCCTTGGTGCCGCCAGGGCCCCGGCTCCCCGGTTCCCCCTGTGCTACGGCCCCTCCCCCAACCACACTTCCAACCGCCTGATCTCCGCCCGCACCCCGTCCCCGTACCTGTCGTCCGCCAACGCTCCCGCCGCTCCGCGCGCCCGGTGCAGGTGGACGCGGGCGGCCTCGGCGCGATCGAGCTTCACATAGTCGGCGGCCAGATTCAGATGCAGTGAGGGATACAGCGCCCGTACGGCCGACGCGTCACGTCCGTCGCCGGCACCGGCCCCCTCGGCCTCGGTCAACGCCCGCAGATCCCATGCCAGTTCGTCCGAGGGGTCGTCCTGGGTGTCGGCCAGGTAGTGCGCCAGGGTGCAGCGGTGCAGCGGGTCGCCGTCCTCGCCGAGCTCCGTCCACAGGTCCAGCAGCCGACGCCGGGCCTCCTCGCGGTCACCCGCGTGATGCAGCATGACGACCTGGCCGATCCGCGTCAGCACGGCGTCGGGCGCCGTACGCTCCTGTCGCTCCGCCACCGCGTCCTCCGGGCCCTCGTCGGGTGATCCCTCGACGCTAACGGCCCTCACGGGCAATCCCGGTCAGGCGGCTCCGTACGGCACCGGGCCGGTCCGGCGCGGGACCGGCCCGGCCGGGGGTCAGCCCAGGTCGGGGATCCGCCAGTCGATGGGGTCGTGCCCCTGCAGAGCCACCGCTTCGTCGATCTGCGTGAAGGGGCGGGAACCGAAGAACTTCTTCGCCGACAGCGGCGAGGGATGCGCCCCCTTGACCACCACGTGCCGCGTCTCGTCGATGAGCGGGAGCTTCTTCTGGGCGTAATTGCCCCAGAGCACGAAGACCGCGGGGTCGGGCCGGGTGGCCACGGCCCGGATCACCGCGTCGGTGAACTTCTCCCAGCCCTTGCCCTTGTGCGAGTTGGCCTCGCCGCCGCGGACCGTGAGCACCGCGTTGAGCAGCAGGACGCCCTGCTGGGCCCAGGGCATCAGATAGCCGTTGTCGGGGACGGGGAGGCCGAGCTCCTCCTTCATCTCCTTGTAGATGTTCCGCAGCGACGGCGGCGTCTTCACGCCGGGACGCACCGAGAAGCACAGGCCGTGGCCCTGGCCCTCACCGTGGTAGGGGTCCTGGCCGAGGACCAGGACCTTCACCTTGTCGTACGGAGTCGCGTCCAGCGCGGCGAAGACCTCCTCGCGCGGAGGGTAGACGGGGCCCTTCGCCCGCTCCTCCTCGACGAACTCGGTCAGCTCCTTGAAGTAGGGCTGCTGAAGCTCGTCGCCCAGAACCCCGCGCCAGGACTCGGGCAGCATGGCGATGTCGGTCACGTCAACTTCCTTACGATGTACGGCGAACGGTGAGAGGCGACCGCGCCACGGTCACTTCCAGGCCTCAGAACCTACAGGCGGCCACTGACAATCGCCCCGCCCACCGCACATCTCCCACCGCTACCAGCTGGTCTTGCGGTACAGCTCCCCCATCATCATGATCGTCGACGGGTCCAGCGCCCGCTCGGCGCCCGAGACCTCGGCGCTCGCGGCCACGTACTGCCGGCCCTGCCACAGCGGCAGCAGCCGCGCGTCGTCGACGAGGATGCGCTGGGCGTCCTCGAAGTCCTTGACCACGTTGGCCCGGTCGCTCTGCGCGCGGGAGTTGGGCAGCAGGGTCTCGGTGATCTTGGGCGTCACGTACGGCGTGCCGAGCGCGTTCTGCTCGCCGACGAACGGCGCGATGAAGTTGTCGGCGTCCGGGAAGTCGGGGAACCAGCCACGCCCGAACACCGGGTACTCGCCCTTCTGGTAGCCGGCGACGTACGTCTTCCACGGGCGGCTCTTCAGCTTGATGTCGAAGAGGCCGGACTTGTCGAGCTGGCTCTTCAGCTCCTCGAACTCCGCCTTGGTCGCGGAGCCGTAGCGGTCGCTGGTGTACCAGAGGGTGAGCCGGACTGGAGTCGTGATGCCCGCCTCGGAGAGGATCGAACGGGCCTTGTCCGCGTCGGGCTCGCCGTAGTCGTCGAAGAAGCCCGTCGTGTGTCCGGTCAGGCCCTTGGGAACCATGGAGTACAAGGGCTCGACGGTGTCCCGGTAGACCTTGTGGGCGATCGCCGGGCGGTCGATGACCTGGGCGATGGCCTTGCGGACGGCGGCCTTGCCGGCCATCGGGTCCTTCGGGTTGAAGACCAGGTAGTTGATCTCGGTGCCGGAGCCCTCGATCAGCTGGAGCTCGTCGTCATCGTCGGCCTGGAGCTCGACGATGTCGTCGGCGGCGAGACCACGGAAGGCGACGTCGAGCTCCTTGTTGCGCAGGGCCGCGACCATGGGGGGCGAGTCCTGGAAGTAACGGATGGTTACCGCATCGTTTTTGCGCTCCGCGTACCCCTGGTAGCTGTCGTTCTTGACGAGTTCGGCTCGCTTGCCCTCGTCGTAGGACTCCAGGGTGTACGGCCCGGATCCGACGATCGTGCCGTCCTCGCGCAGCTTGTCCGCCGGGTAGTCCTCGGGGTCGACGATCGACATCGCGGGCGTGGCGAGCACGAACGGGAAGGTCGCGTCGGCCTTGTTGAGGTGGAAGACGACCTCGCGGTCGTTCAGCACCTGGACCCGTTCGAGGCTGCCCAGCAGACCGGCGGGGCCACCGTTGACGTTGATCTTCCGGATCCGGTCGATCGAGTACTTGACGGCCTTCGCGTCGAGCGCGTGCCCGTCGGAGAACTGCAGGCCCTCACGCAGCTCGCACTGGTACTTCATGCTCGAGCTGTCGGTGAACTGGCAGCTCTCGGCGGCGTCGGGCTCGGGCGCCGTCGACCCGGAGGGGTAGCTGAGCAGTGTCTGATAAATGTTGCGGAACAGTTCCCAGGAGCTGTCCCAGGACGCGGCGGGATCAAGGGTGCTGGGGGCCGCGGTGGTCCCCACGACGATCGGCCCCTGCTCGTCCGTCGAGTCGGACGAGAGGACTCCGCACCCTGCCACCAGGGACGATATGGACGCGATGGCCGCCACCTGCCGCAGGCGTCGGATCCGGTTGAACACGCGCACGCTCCTCGATCTGCCATACCAAGGGTCGGCAGACCATACCGCAGTGTTCCGGCCGTCGGACCTCCCGTCTCAACCAGCACTTGTTCGATCTTGCGGTGACTACGTTGTCACCGGCCGTTGGTCTCCTCGTAGGGGTCTCCTGATACCTCGACACGGGCCCCGCTGGTGTCCAGCGGGGCCCGTGTCGAGGTGCCGTGTCGGCCTTGCTGCGGTCCCCTCCGTCAGCCGACGCCGGCGTTGAGGAAGATGCCGCCGTCGACGACCAGCGTCTGCCCGGTGACCCAGTCGGACTGGTCCGAGGTGAGGAACGCGGCGGCGCCGCCGATGTCGGAGGGCACGCCGAGCCGGCCCAGCGGGTAGGCCGCGGCGGCCTCCGCCTCCCGGCCCTCGTACAGGGCCTGCGCGAACTTGGTCTTCACGACGGCCGGGGCGATCGCGTTGACCCGCACCTTGGGCGCGAACTCGTGCGCCAGCTGCTGGGTCAGGTTGATCAGCGCGGCCTTGCTGACGCCGTAGGCCGCGATGAACGGCGAGGGCGCGATGCCCGCGACGGAGGCGATGTTGACGATCGCGCCGCCGTTGTCCTTCTGCCAGGCGTGCCAGGTCCGCTGCGCGAAGCCGAGCGCCGAGATCACGTTGGTCTCGAAGACCTTGCGCGCGACGTTCAGGTCGAGGTCGGCGATCGGCCCGAACACCGGGTTCGTACCGGCGTTGTTGACCAGGTGGTCGACGCGGCCGAAGGCCTCCATGGTGCGCTCGACGGCGACGGCCTGGTGGGCCTCGTCGTGCGCCTTGCCGGCCACGTAGATGGCGCGGTCGGCGCCGAGCTGCTCGACGGCCTCCTTGAGGGCGTCCTCGTTGCGGCCGGTGATGCACACGCGGTCGCCGCGGGCGACGAGCGCCTCGGCGACGCCGTAGCCGATGCCTCGGCTGGCGCCCGTGATGAGGGCGACCTTGCCGGAGAGTGCAGGCAGTTCAGTCATGTCCGTGTCTCCCAAGGCCCTAGTCGAGCGGTCCGCCGGCGACGTACAGCACCTGGCCGGAGACGAATCCGGCCGCCTCGCCCGTGAAGAAGGCGATGGCGTTGGCGATGTCGTCCGGCTCGCCGACCCGCGCGACCGGGATCTGGGTGGCGGCGGCGGCCTTGAAGTCCTCGAAGCCCATGCCGACGCGGTCGGCGGTGGCCTTGGTCATCTCGGTGGCGATGAAGCCGGGCGCGACGGAGTTGGCGGTGACGCCGAACTTGCCGAGCTCCTTGGCGAGGGTCTTGGTGAAGCCCTGGAGACCCGCCTTGGCGGCCGAGTAGTTCACCTGGCCGCGGTTCCCCAGCGCGGAGGACGAGGAGAGGTTGACGATCCGGCCGAAGCCCGCGTCCACCATGTGCTTCTGGCAGGCCTTGGACATCAGGAAGGCGCCGCGCAGGTGCACGTTCATGACGGTGTCCCAGTCGGCGACGCTCATCTTGAACAGCAGGTTGTCGCGGAGCACGCCCGCGTTGTTGACCAGGATCGTCGGGGCGCCGAGCTCCTCGGCGATTCGCGCCACGGCTGCCTCGACCTGCGCCTCGTCGGAGACGTCGCAGCCGACCGCGATGGCCTTGCCGCCGGCCGCGGTGATCTTCTCCACGGTGTCCTTGCAGGCTGCCTCGTCGAGGTCGATCACGGCGACCGCGCGGCCCTCCGCGGCCAGTCGTACGGCGGTGGCGGCACCGATGCCACGCGCTCCGCCGGTAACCACGGCGACCCGCTGCTCAGTGGTGGACATTGCTGGTTCTCCTCGCCCTCGAGATGCGGCTCGTGCGGCGCGCCCGTTGGTGAGCGACCGCTTAGTACCTTCAGCAGACGTGACGCTAGAAGCCCTGGCACCCGGTGTCAACGGCCGACCGGCTGCGTGTGATCGATTCCCCGTACGACCGGCGCGAACCGGGCGCACCCAGCCATGGTCCCCGCTCGGCCGTGGCCCGCAGTGCACACCCGAACGGCCTACGGCTGCGAGCCGCCGAGCGCAAGGGCCCATAGCGTCGAAGCGCGAAGTCATCGATGGCCGGAAAGGAGGCGCTCCATGCGCCGTCGCACCGGTGCCGTCGGCACGCTGTTCGTGATCGCCGCGATCGTGCCGTTCGCCGAACCCGCTCACGCACGGGACCTGGACTGCCGCAGTTTCACGTACCAGGAGGACGCGCAGGCCCACTTCGACTCGGACCGGGATGATCCTGATCGGCTCGACGAGGATCGGGGACGGGACGACGGGATCGCCTGCGAGTCGCTGCCCCGTCGGGGCGGCAACGGGGACCGCGGCGGCAACGGGGACGACGGGGGCCTCATCTCGTCCACGACGCGCCCCAGGACCCCTCCCCCGGCGCCCGTGACGCCCGACACTCCGGCCACTGCCATCACCCCTGCCACACCGGCCACTCCTGCCACGCCAGTCACGCCTGCGACTCCTCGTCCGGCCGCCACGCCGACCCGCGGCACGCGAGGCGGGCTGGGCGGGGCCACGTCGTCCGGGCCGGGCGGCTGGGACATCGCGATCGGCCTGGCCTTCGTCACGGGCTCCGCGCTCGCGACCGGTTACGTGGTGAAGCGGCGCAGGGGCTGAGGCCCGGCGCGCGTGCGGTGCCGTCGCGGGGGCGGTCACCGCACCAGCAGGTCCAGCAGTCGCTCCGTCTCGGCCGCCGGGTCGGCGGTGAGCCCCGTGTGCACGGGCCCGGGCTGCACGACCGTCGAGCGGGGCGCGATCAGCCAGCGGAACCGTCGCCCCGGATCGTCGCCCGCGGCCTGCCCCGCCGCGTCGCCGCCCGCGCAGACGCCCTCGACGGCACGGAGTGCGGCCCGTACCCCTGCGACGTCGGCATCAGGGTCCAGCGCGCGCAGCCTGGTCTCGTCCAGGTGAGTCCGGGCGGCGACGTAGGACTTCGCCCGGCAGTACACGAGCACTCCGGCATTGATGCACTCGCCGCGCTCGATGCGGGGTACGACACGCAGGACGGCGTACTCGAAGACGTCACGGTCGCCGCCCTGGCCCGGCCTGATGAAGTGGCGGTCGCTCACTTGGTCCCCTCGATTCCGTTGACGCGCTCGTGGACGACGGCTGCCCGTGCCAGCAGGGGGCGCGCGTAGGCCCGCCTGAGGTCGTCCGCGGTGTCGAAACCGGGCTCTGCGGCCAGCCAGGCGTCCGGGATCTCGGCGGTCACCTCGGTGAGGAGGTCCTCGGTGACCAGCGGCGCCAACTCGGCGGCGGCCGCCCGCACGTCGGGGGCGAAGCGGGCGAGGGCGTGGTCGGAGGCGTCGTACGGGCGCTCCGCGGAGGCCTGTGCTCCGGGCCAGTTGTGCTGCCAGATCATGGTCGCGCCGTGGTCGATGAGCCACAGTTCGCCCTGCCACATCAGCAGGTTGGGGTTGCGCCAGGACCGGTCGACGTTGTTGACGAGGGCGTCGAACCAGACGACCCGGCCGGCGTCCTCGGGGCTCACCTCGAAGGCGAGGGGATCGAAGCCGAGCGCGCCGGAGAGGAAGTCCATACCGAGGTTGGTGCCGGCGCTGGACCTGAGCAACTCCTGGACCTGCTGGTCGGGTTCGCCGAGCCCGAGCACCGTGTCGAGCTCCACCGTCACCAGCCGGGGCACCCTGAAGCCCAGCCTGCGGGCGAGTTCACCGCAGACGACCTCCGCGACGAGCGTCTTGCGGCCCTGTCCGGCGCCGGTGAACTTCATGACGTACGTCCCGAAGTCGTCGGCCTCGACGAGTCCCGGCAGCGAGCCGCCCTCACGCAGCGGCGTGATGTAGCGGGTCGCGATGACTTCCTTGAGCATCGCCCCAGGTTACTGGCGCGAGGACGGCGCCCGGGGGCGGCCCGGGGGTGCGGTGCGCCGCCGCGTCGACAGCAAACCGACAGCCCTCGACAGGGAACCGACAGCTCCGCTTTACCCACGTCCAGTCGGGACCGGGTCAGGATTTCGACAGCGTCTGAACAGCCGGTCCGAACGGACCGTACCTCTCGGCAGATCACGAATGACCGGAAGGAACGTCAGCATGACCAGCGAATCAGTTCAGCCCGTGTCGGGTCCGAGCCGCCGTACCGTCGTGGCGGCGGTCGGCGCGGCGGGGCTCGCCGTTGCGCTGACCGCGTGCGGATCGGACGACGACGCGTCCGGCTCGGCCACCGAACAGGGCGCCGGCGCCGGCGCGACCACCGAAGCGGGCTCGTCCGGCGGCGCCGGTGCCGGCGGTGCGGCGCTCGCGAAGACCGCCGACATCCCGGAGGGCAGTGGCAAGGTCTTCAGTGACGAGAAGGTCGTGGTCTCGCAGCCCGCGGCGGGTGACTACAAGGCGTTCTCCACGATCTGCACCCACCAGAACTGCCCCATGACGGACCTCAAGGAGGACACCCTCTCCTGCGCCTGTCACGGCAGCCAGTTCTCCGTTCTGGACGGCAGCGTGAAGAAGGGCCCCGCGACCCAGCCGCTGGCCGCCAAGCAGATCAGCGTGTCGGGCGACTCGATCACGCTCGCCTGACCCGCGACGGCCGCTTGAGGCCGCCCAGTACCTCGTCCGTGGTCGCGACCGTAGCGACCAATGCGAGGGTGTGGCGGATCATCGCCGGGGTGTACTCGGAGGGCACTCCGGCGATGGCGTCCCGGGGCACGACCACGACGTATCCCCGGTTCACCGCGTCGAAGACGGTGTTGGGGATCGCGACGTTGGCCGAGACACCGGTGACGACGAGCGTGCGGCAGCCGAGGTTGCGCAGCAGTGCGTCCACGTCGGTGCCCTGGACCGGGGACAGGCCGTGGAGTCGTTGTACGACGAGGTCCTCCTCGGTGACCTCGATCGGCGCCGCCACGCGTACCGCCGCCGTTCCGGACAACTGCTGGACGGGGAGCCGTTCGGCGGCACGGAAGAGGCGGGCGTTGTGGTTGGCGCCGCGGCCGTCGGGACGGCGTTCGGCGATCGCGTGGATCACCTGGACGCCGCTCTCGTGGGCGGCGGCGACCAGCCGGGCGACGTTGTCGAGTGCGCCCGAGGAGCGGGCCTCCTGGGCGAGTTCGGGCAGCGCACTGTCCGGTCCGACGACGCCCTGCTGGCATTCGACGGTGAGCAGGACGGTGGTCGCGGGGTCGAGGAGTTCACTGAGCTCTGCGAACGACGGCATGGTTCCCCCTGTGACCGACGGCGTGGGCGGGCGAGCGTAGCCACCATTGCGTGTGGACGGAAGACGACTCATCCTTTTCTGACGTGATGTCAGAGGATCTCTCCTCTGACACGACGTGAGAGAAGAGGGGGCCGCATGACCGTCACTCAGCGCCGGGGCCGGAAGATCATGATGACGTCCGGCGAGCTGGACGAGTTCCTCACCACGCAGCGCACCTGCCGGGTCGCCACGGTGTCCGCCGATGGGTTCCCGCACGTCAGCGCCCTGTGGTTCGCCTGGGACGGCACCTCGCTGTGGCTGTACTCGGTGGTGCGCAGCAAGCGGTGGACCGAGCTGCGCCACGATCCGCGGATCGCCGTCGTGATCGACACGGGCGAGGAGTACGAGCAGCTGCGCGGTGTCGAACTGTCGGGCACCGTCGAGTTCGTGGGCGAGAGCCCGCGCGTCGGCGAGCTGCGCGCCGAACTCGACGTCCCCGAGATGCTGTTCGCGCGCAAGAACTTCGGCCTCGACGAGATGCCGCACGACGGCAGGCACGCCTGGATGCGGCTGACGCCTCAGAAGATCGTGTCCTGGGACTTCCGGAAACTGGGGTCGCGCTAGGGACCTTCAGCCTCCGGCGATCTTCTCGGCCGCCGCCTGCAGGGCCTCCACCGCCGCCCGGATCGACGGGCGGCGGTCGGCGTCCGCTCGCCACACCGCGTACACGTACCGGTGGACCCGGTGGCGCACGGGCACGACCCGCACCCCGGGCGGCATCGGGTCGCGACCCAGCCGGGGCGCGACGCAGACGCCCAACCCGGCGGCGACCAGAGCGAGTTGGGTGTGGTGTTCCTCCGCGCGGTGGGCGATACAGGGCTCGATGCCCTTGGTGCGCAGCGTGTAGACCAGCCACTCGTGACAGAACTCGCCCTCGGGCCAGGAGACCCACTCGTCGTCCGCGAAGTCCTCCAGATCGACCTCCCGCCGCTCCGCGAGCGGATGCCCCTCGGGCATGGCGATCTCCACCCGGTCGTCGAGGATCGCGGCCTTGGCGAGCCCCTCCGGCATGGGCAGCGGCTTGTTGTACCAGTCGAGGACGAGGGCGAGGTCGGCGTCCCCCCGGACCACCGCGGCGACGCCCTCCTCGGGCTCCAGCTCCCGCGACCTCAGGCGCAGCGCCGGGTGGTCGGCCCGCAGCGCGGTGAGCGCGGCGGGGAACAGGCCCCGCAGGGCGGTGGGAAATGCGACCAGCCGGAGCTCACCGACCACCTGGCCGCGCTGTGCCTCCAGATCGGACTGGGCGAGCTCGACCTGCGACAGGATGCGTGCCGCGTGCTCGGCGAGCAGCCGTCCCGCGTCCGTGAGCCGCACACCCCGGCCGTTCTTGGCGAGGAGCTGCTGGCCGACCTCCCGCTCCAGCTTGGACATCTGCTGCGAGACGGCCGAGGTCGTGATGTGCAGTCCCTCGGCGGCACCGCTGACCGAGCCGTGCCGGGCAAGGGCGTCGAGGGTGCGCAGGCGCTCCAGGTTCAACATGTAAGCAATGCTACGAGATGCAGCACCGAAAAACTCGATTGTGCTACGAGATTGTGTGGCGGATCGTTGATCCCATGAGCACCGCCTCCTCCACCAGCGCCGCCTCCACCGGCCCCATCTCCGCCAACCCCGCTTCCATAGGCTCCCGCGCACCGGCCGCGCCGCGCGCCCGCCTCGACTGGCGGCTGCGCTTCGCCGCGCTCTCCCTGATCTGGGGTTTCAGCTTCCTGCTGATCAAGGTGGGCACCGACGGCTACGCCCCCTTCCAGGTCACGCTGGGGCGGCTGGTGTTCGGCACGGCGGTACTCGCGGTCGCGATGGCGGTGAAGCGGGAGCGGTTGCCGCGGGGGGTGCGGACGTGGGGGCATCTGGCTGTCGCCGCGTTCCTGCTGAACGCGCTGCCGTTCTCCCTGTTCGCGTACTCCGAGCTGACGATCCCGTCCACGCTGGCGGGCATCTGCAACGCGACCTCGCCTCTGTGGGGGATGGCCCTGTCCCTGGTCGCCCTCTCGGAGGACCGGCCGACTCGGGTCAGGGTCGCCGGGCTCGGGATCGGCTTCCTCGGCGTGCTGACCGTGCTCGGGGCGTGGCAGGGCTTTCACGGGCTGGACGCCACGGGCACGGCGATGGCGCTGCTGGCCTCTTTGAGCTACCCGATCGGCTGGATATACGTCCGGCGTACGCTGGCCGGCTCCGGTGAGTCGCACCTGTCGCTCACCGGTGCGCAGCTGTTGCTCGCCTCGGTACAACTCGCCGTTGTGACGCCGGTGTTCACTTCCGCGCCGACCCGCTTTCCAATGCTGCCGCTGCTCGCGATCGTGGCGCTGGGGGCGCTCGGTACGGGGCTCGCGGTGCTGCTTCAGTACGGGCTGGTCGCGGAGGTCGGGCCGACCACGGCTCAGATGGTCACGTACTTCATTCCTGTCATCGCCACGGCCGCGGGGGTCGCTGTACTCGGTGAATCGTTGAGCTGGTCCACGCCGGTGGGTGCGGTGATCGTCCTTGTGGGGGCGGCGCTCACTCAAGTGAAGCGGGGCGCCTGACGGGGTGGTCGAGCAGGTCGGCAATGCCTCGCCATGTCTAGGGCCTGTCGTTTGGATCAAGCCGACCTGATCCATACGACAGGCCCTACGCGTACCCCCTAGGCGGCGCCGAAGCCACCGCCGTCGCCACCGCCTCGGCCAGCGGGGCGATCTCGTCCGCAGCCAGGGTCGCGACGGTGATCCTGATTCCGGGTGGAGCGCTCATCCGGAATCGGGCGCCCGGCGCCACCGCCCAGCCGGCGTGCAGCAGCCGGGCCACTGCGCCCGTCTCGTCGGGTACCGGGATCCACACGTTCATGCCGCTGCGGCCGTGTGCCGTGATACCCCGCTCCGCCAGCGCGGCGATGAGTGCGTCGCGGCGAGCGGCGTACGCCGCTGCCACCGTCGTGGGGTCGACGGCACGCTCGGCCCACAGCCGCGCCAGGGCCCGCTGGCCGATGCGGCTCACCCAGCCGGGACCGAGACGCTGGCGGCCGCGCACCCGGTCGACGGTCATGGGGTCGCCGGTGAAGACGGCGAGCCGCAGGTCGGGGCCGTAGGCCTTGGCGGCCGAGCGGACGAAGGCCCAGCTGCGGGTGGTGCCGGCGAGGGCGTGCAGAGGCAGGTCGACGATGCCGTGGCCATGGTCGTCCTCGATGAGCAGCACGTCCGGGTGGTCCGTCAGCACGGAGCGCAGGGCACGCGCGCGTGCGGCTGTCACGACCGCGCCCGTCGGGTTCTGCGCCCGGTCGGTGACGATCAGGGCGCGTGCTCCCGCCTCCAGGGCCCGGCGCACGTCGTCCGGCAGCGGACCCTCGTCGTCCACGCCGACGGGGGCCGTCCGCAGCCCGACCGCCGGGACGAGGTCGAGCAGGCTGCCCCAGCCGGGGTCCTCGACGGCGACGGTGTCGCCGGGCTTGAGGTGGGCTGCGAGGACGCGTTCGATCACGTCGAGCGAGCCGGAGGCGACGGCGATCGGACCGTCCGCGACGCCGTCCGCGTCGAACGCGGCCCGCGCGCTGCGCGCCAGCTCCGGGTCCACGGCCTCGTCCCCGTACATGACGGGTTCCCTGTCGTTCTGCTCGGCGGCCGCCGTGAACGCCTTGGCCAGGGGCGGCAGCAGTGCGGGGTCCGGGTTGCCTGCGGCCACGTTCCGCACCCCCTCCGGCACGTCCACCCGGATGGACTCGCGCCAGGTCGTGGCCGGCTTGGGGCGCACCCGGCTGCCCCGGCGCCCGGCGGTCTCGATGACCCCGCGCTCCCGCAGGATCCGGTAGGCGGCCGCGACCGTGTTGGGATTGACGCTCAGCTCCACCGCCAACTCCCGCATGGGTGGCAGGAGTTGCCCCGGTTCCAGCTCACCGGCACCCACCGCACGCTCGACGCTCGACGCAATGTCCGCTGCGCGACGCCCTTCGATCCGATATCCTCCTAGCACAAAGCAGATTATGCACTAGTGCAATATGGATCGCAAGAGACATCGCAAGACGCGTCGCCATACGCATCGCTAGACGTGTCGCAAGCAAGACGCATCGCAAGGGAGACCGAAATGCAGGGGACCACACAGCCGACGCAGCAGCCCGCCGCCTATCCGGCGACCGACCGCACGGTCCCCACGCGCTCCCCGGACCGGGCCTCGTACGACAAGGAGCTCGTGCACGCGATACTCGACGAGGCCTATGTCGGCCACCTCGGCTTCGTCCGCGACGGCGCGCCGGTCGTGCTGCCCACGCTGTTCGCCCGGGTCGGCGAGACGCTGTACGTCCACGGGTCGACGGGTTCGCGCCCGCTGCGGATGACCGGCCAAGCCGATCCGGGCCTGCCGGTGTGCCTGACGGTCACGCATGTCCGACGCGCTGATCCTTGCCCGCTCGGCCTTCCACCACTCGATCAACTACCGGTCCGTGGTGGTGCACGGCACCGCGTACGACGTGACGGACCCGCAGGAGAAGCGCACCGCGCTCGACGCGCTCGTCGACCACGTCGTGGCCGGCCGGTCCCGGGACTCACGGCCCGCCAACAAGAAGGAACTGGCCGCCACCGCCGTCATCCGCCTCGACCTCGACGAGGTCTCGGCCAAGCTCCGCACCGGCGGCGTGAACGACGAGCCCGAGGACCTCGCCCTCCCCCACTGGGCCGGTGTCGTCCCCCTGCGCAAGGGCTACGACGCGCCCGTCGGCGACCCCGAACTGGCCCCCGGCACCGAACTCCCGCCCTACCTCAAGGCCCTGTGATGCTGATACACCCCTGGGACGCGCCCCGCGACGACACCGAGTGGCAGCGCTGGCTGGCCGTCCACGACTTCGGGCACCTCGTCGTCAACGGCCCGGACGGCGAGCCGCCGTTCGCCCAGCCCCTGCACTTCGCGTACGACGGCGAGCGCGGCGAGGTCGTCACCCACCTGGCCCGCCCGAACCCGATGTGGCCGGCACTGCTGACGCACCCCGAGGTCGTACTGAGCGTGGTCGACGACTACGCGTACGTCCCCGGCCCGTGGCAGGCGGCACCGGACCAGGCACCCGAGCACGGCGAACCGACCAGCTTCTACGCGGCGGTCCAACTCCGCTGCCGGGCCCATGTCGTGGACGACCCGGCCGAGAAGGCCGAGCTGCTCAACCGCCAGGTCGGCCACTTCCAGCCGGAGGGAGGCTCGGCGGAGGTGGCGGTCGGCGAGGCGCCGTTCGGCAGGCTGTTGGCCGGCATCCGCGGTCTGCGGCTCGAAGTCACCGGCGTGCGCGCGAAGTTCAAGTACGCGGGCAGGCGCACCGCGGAGGTGCAGGACCGGATCGCCGCGAAGCTGGCGGACCGGGCCGGTCCGGGTGACGCGGCGGCTCGTGAGCACCTGCTGCGCCGGCGCCCGGGCTGAGGGAGCGGGCGCTCGACGACACTCCCCCACCCGAGGGGCCCCGCACCGGGCGGTGCGGGGCCCCTCGCGCTCACGCCGGCAGCCGCCGCGCGCCCCGGGCCTCCGCCACCGCGAGCCCCGTGACGGACCCGAGCATCAGCAGGGTGCCCGCGAGGGTCGGTGCCGTCAGGTGCTCGCCGAGCAGGACGACGGCCAGCACCGCCGCGCTGACCGGCTCCAGCAGCATGATCACGGACACGGTGGCCGACCGTACGGCGGCCGCGCCCGCGAAGTAGAGGGCGTACGCGAGGGCGGTGGGGACGGCCGCGATGTACGCCAGCAGCCAGCCGAGCCGTACGGGTTCGGCCGTGTGCGGCACGAGTCCCTCGACGAGGGCGAACGGCAGCAGGCACAGGCTGGTGACCGCGAAGGACCGGACGGACGTACTGGCGGCGTCGGCCCCGCCGTCGCGGCCCCACTTCCGGGTCAGCAGGGTCATCACGGAGTACCCGGCCGCGGACACGAGCGCGAGCAGCACGCCCCACGGCCGTACGGTCGCGCCCTCGCCGCCGAGGGCCAGCACCGCGAGCCCGACAAGAGCGCCGGCCACGGCCGCGACGCCCCCGCGGCCGAGCCGCTCCCCCAGCGTCAGCCGGGCGCCGAGCGCGATGAAGACGGGGCCGGCGCCGAGGGTGACCACCGTGCCCACGGCGAGTCCGGTGACGTCGACGGCAGCGAAGTACGCCGTCTGGAACACGGCGAGTCCTACGCCGGTGGCCCCGGCCCGCAGCGCCTTGCGGCGGAACGGCTCGGCCGGGACGGCCTGCGCATGCGCACGCACGCGTGGCCGCAGGAGGCGGACGGCCAGCAGCAGCACGAAACCGATCGCGCAACGCCAGAAGGAGAGGGCGACCGGTCCCATGTCACTGGCGCGGTAGACCAGGGAGGCGGCGGCGCCCGCGGTTCCCCAGGCGGCACCGGCGACGATCAGATAGAAAAGGCCACTCCCGATGGGCAGGCCGGAGACAGCGGTGTTCGACACGAGTTTTTCTCCGCAGACATGCAGAAGTGCTGGGAGGAGCCCGGCTCAGCGGGTTCCGTGGACTTCGTCTGCGGGCAGCACCGTTCCGCCCGGCCTGACGCCGGGCAGGCGTTCCGGAGGGCCCGCCTCAGGCGGCCGGAGGCGGAAGAACGAGTGCCGTGGAATGCATGATCCGGACCCTATGCGGCCGGCTCGCGGGCCGACAAATCCCTTTCCGGACCGCCGCTCGCCACCGGCTCCGAGGAGCCCTTCGCGGGCGCCGACGACTGCGCGATGAAGGCGCCGGCCAGGACGACCGCGCCACCGATGATCTGCGGCGCGGAGAGGTGCTCGCCGAGCAGGAACCAGGCGAGGACGGTCGCGATGACCGCTTCGAGGCATGCGACGACGCCGGCGACCTGCGGTGAGAGCCGGCGTACGGAGACGACTCCGGTGACGTACGCGATGACGGTGGCGACCAGGACGATCCAGGACAGCAGGAGGACGGCCGCGACCGGGGTGCCGTCCATGTGCGCGGTGCCGCCGAGCACGGACCAGTCCATCGTCCAGGGGCGGGCCACCACGGTGAGTACGCAGGCACCGATCAGGAGGCCGTACGCGATCACTCCGAGCGGGTCGGGGGCGTCGGCGCCGGAGTCGCTGCCCTGGTCGGACAGGACGAAGTAGCCGACCTGGCAGCAGGCGGCGCCGAGGGCGAGGAGCAGACCGAGCGCGTCGAAGCTCAGCCCTGACCAGATCTCGACGACACAGGCGAGTCCGCCGACCGCGAGGACGACCCCGACCGCGGCGGCGGGCGTGACGGGCCGCCGCTGCACGAACCGCACCCAGCCAAGGACGAGCGCGGGGGCGAGGTACTCGACGAGCAGCGCGACCCCGACCGGGATACGGGATATCGAGGCGAAGTAGAAGGCCTGCACACCGGCCACGCCGAGCAGTCCGAACCCGGCGAGCAGGGCGGGGCGGCGGCGCAGCAGCGCGCGGTGGCGCACGGCGAGCGGCAGCATCACGAGGGCCGCGCCGGCGACCCGCAGCCACACGACGTGCAGCGGGTCGAGCCCCGCCTCGATCAGTGGCTTGGCCGCGACGCCGGACCCTCCGAAGGCGACCGCGGAACCGAGCGCCAGACCGAGCCCGACGCCCTTGCCGCGGCCGGCCTGACGTTTTTCAGACATACGCACTGGCACATGATGACAGCCGATGACATGAGCGTCACCCCCAATGACACCTGTCTCAGCGGGTGGACGGAGGAGTCGCCTCGCGAGGCAGCCGGCGAGTGCGCGGGTCGCCTCGCGAGGCAGCCGGCGAGTGCGCGGGCCTAGCAGGCGGGTTCGGCGCCGCCGACGTATTCGTCCCGGTGTTCGTCGATGCGGGTGCGCAGCGTCTCTGCGTCGATTCCGGCACGTGCGAGCACCTCGACGGCGCGGGCCTGCGGGTCCACGACGATCGCCGCGAGGAGGTCGATGCCGCGGGCCTGTGTGTCGCCGCGCAGGGTGGCGCGTCGGCAGGCGTACTCCATCGCGCCCGCGGCCAGCGGGGAGAACCCGTCACCCGTCATCACCACGGGTACGCCGCCGGAGTCCTCGACGGCGCCCTGCCAGCGCAGGCCGTAGCCGATGGTGCGCTGGACGAGGTAGCCGAGGAGGCGGGCGATCTGGGGTCCGTCGCCGAAGACGGCGTACACGTCCCGGTCGTGCTCAAGGAGCGAGTGCAGCAGATGGGCCGTGTCGATCTGCCGGTCCCCGTCCCTGACCGCGCGGCGGCGGGCGCCGGAGATCACCGCTGCCAGCTCGTCGCTGAGCCTGGCATCGTCCGCCGCGGCGTCCGGGCGCCGGCGGTCCTGCTCCTGGGCCGACTGCCGGGGGATACGGGGTTGCACATCCCCTACCTCATCAACCACTTCGAGCCGAGTCATCCCCGAGGGGAAGCATTCGCGCGTCCCACACAGAGTGGACTCCGGAGGCCGGAATCTCCTCCTTACGGATGAGATCACGCCGAACGACGCTGATGGGCGCGCGCCGCCTTGCGGTGCACCTCGGCCGACCTGTCCGGCGTCTCCACATTTCCTGACGGTTCATCAGTATTGAATGTTCCACGTCCCACGGCTACGTTCCGCGACACCGTAGCCCGAGACGAAGGGGTGGTCGCATGGCCGAAGTCAGCGCGGAGGCACGCATCGAGGCACCGGCCGAAAAGGTCTGGGCGCAGCTGACGGACTGGTCGTCATGGAACCAGTGGAACGCCACCCACACCAGCTTCCCGGGCGGCGGCCCCGCGGCCCTCGAAGTGGGCGGGACCTTCCAGGAGAACATGAAGCTGATGGGGTTCCCGGCCGAGGTCGAGTGGACCATCGAGGAACTGGAGCCGGTACGGGTGCTCGCCATTCGCGGCAAGGGGCCGATGGCGGTGACCGTGGCAACGCGCTACACGCTGACCCCGGACGGCGACAGCGCCACGACCGTGCGCATCGACGGGGAGTTCACGGGGGCGGCGGTGTCATTGATGGCGGGCAAGCTCAAGGACTCGGCGACGGCGGCGCTGAACGAGTCACTGCGGAAGCTGGCGGGCCTGGTGACCTGAAGGCCCTTGCTGCACACGCGAAGGCGCCCCGCGGATCACTCCACGGGGCGCCTTCAGCCACTCCTCGTCCGACCGTCAGTCCTCGTCGGCGAGGATCAGGTACAGCCGCTTGCGGGCGTCGTTGATGACGGTCAGCGCCTTCTCGCGCTGCTCCTTGCTGCCCGTCTTCCAGACCTGCCCGAAGGCCTCCATCAGACCGAAGCCGGCCTGGCGGATCTCACCGAGGGCCTCCCAGTCGACACCACGGGAGGCTTCCTCCCAGGGCGCCTCGGGCCCGGCCTCGGCCGCCTCGCGGCCCGCCTCCGTGAGCGAGAACAGCTTCTTGCCGCCCTCGCTCGCACTGGCGATCAGGCCCTCGTCCTCCAGCAGCTGAAGGGTGGGGTACACCGAGCCGGGGCTGGGCTTCCACGCCCCGCCGCTGCGCTCGGCGATCTCCTGGATCATCTCGTAGCCGTGCATGGGGCGGTCCTTCAGCAGGGCGAGGATCGACGCGCGCACATCACCGCGCCGCGCCCTCCCCCGCGGTCCGCCTCGACCACCCCTCGGCCCCCAGGGCCCGGGCCCGAATCCAGGCCCACCGAAACCGGGGCCCCCAGGGCCACCCGGCCCGAACGGCCCGAAGGCACCGCGAAGCCCCTCGAAGCCGCCTCGGCCGTGATGACCGTGTCCACCGTGTCCACGCTCGTATCCATGGGTACGCATCGCAATCACTCCATCCATCGTTGATCTGTCGCGATGGCTCAACGATATATCGGTAGAGTTCGTTAGGCAAGGGTGGGCTGAGATGCGTGGTGGTTGTCCGGTCTCACTCAAGGGTTCTCTCAACGAACCGAGTCGTTCGGACTTCCGTCCGTCTCGAGTGATCTGGGCCGAAGCCGCGGCTGTGACCTGGGGCGACCAGAACGGTTGGGACACCTGGGTGGCCGAAAATCTCAGATGATCTGGACCCTGGCGGATAAATACTGGCTGTCGTCTCCGTTGATCTGGTCTGCTTCCGACGTTCGAAAAGGACGAGTGGAAGAGCCTGCGAGAGATGACCATGCACGATGACCAAGTGGACGTGACCACCGACATCGTTGCGACCTTGATCCAGGAACAGTTCCCTCAGTGGAGCGGCAAGGCGATCCAACTCCTGTCGTCGACCGGGACGGTCAACGCCATCTTCCGCATCGGGAACGACCTCTCAGCGCGTTTCCCACTGCGTCTGGCCGATGCTGCCGAGGCGCTGGCGGTTCTGGAGCAGGAGGCCCAGGCGAGCGGGGAGCTGGCACAGGTGTCTCGGTTCCCCGCCCCGCAACCCGTCGCCTTGGGAAAGCCCGGAGCGGGTTACCCCATGCCGTGGTCGGTCCAGACATGGCTGCCGGGAACGATCGCCTCTGATGCCGACCCGAGTGGGTCGGACGCTTTTGCCGAGGACCTTGCGGCCTTCATCGCAGCCCTCCGGAACGCCGAGACGCGGGGGCGGCTTTTCAGCGGCGAAAATCGTGGCGGCGTGCTCACCGACCACGACGATTGGATGGCGAAGTGCTTCGACGAGAGTAAGGGGCTGCTCGACGTACCCCGGCTGCGTCAGGTGTGGAGGCGCCTTCGAGAGTTGCCACGCACGGGTGCCGACGTGATGAACCATGGTGACTTGATTCCCGGCAATGTACTGGTCGCGGGAGACCGGCTCAGCGGCGTACTCGACACTGGCGGCTTCGGCCCGGCCGACCCCGCGCTGGATCTGGTCAGCGCCTGGCACCTGTTGCAGCCAGGCCCGCGGGAAGTGCTCCGGCGGACACTGGGCTGTGACGATCTGGAGTGGGAGCGCGGCAAGGCATGGGCGTTCGAACAGGCGATGGGTGTCGTCTGGTACTACGTCGAGAGCAATCCGACGATGAGCAGAATGGGGCGCCGCACACTCGACCGCATTCTGGAGTCGATGGCGTGATGTCGGGGATCGACTGAGATCACATGACGCGGACAGATGCAGTCTGTCTCAACGAACCACGTCCCCGCGTCTCGCCCATCCAGCTGTCTCTGTCGAGGCGGTCCCTGCCTCGAGCGATCAAGAACCCGCCCCGAAATCGGTCCAGCACCCCCGAATTGGCCTTGGCCACCCTCTCCGCACGCCCCCTACCGTCTCCGTCATGCGGATTCGAATCGTCGACGCCTTCTCCGACCGCCCCTTCGGCGGCAACCCGGCCGGGGTGCTCCTCCTGGACGGCTTCCCTGAGGACAGTTGGCTCCAGAACGTGGCCATGGAGGTCAATCACGCCGAGACGGCGTTCGCCCACCCGTTGGAGGAGGGCGGGGAGGCGGACTGGGCGTTGCGGTGGTTCACGCCCGTCGCGGAGGTGGCGATGTGCGGGCACGCCACGCTCGCCACGGCCCACGTGCTGCACGGCACCGGCGCCCACGAGGGACCCGTACGGTTCGCCACCCGCAGCGGCGTCCTCGTCGCCACGCCCCGCGAAGACGGCTCCATCACGCTCGACTTCCCGACCGCCCCGCTCACCGCGGTCGACGTACCCGACGGCGTCGCGCAGGCGCTGGGCACCGAGCCGCTCGTGGCCCTCGACACGGGTCCGAACGTCGGCGACCTGCTCCTCGAAGTCGCCGACGAGAAGACGGTCCACTCCCTGCGCCCCGGCCTCAAGGCTCTCGGCGCGTATTCCGAGCGCGGCATCATCGCCACCGCCCGCGCCGAGGACCCCGCCCGCGGCTACGACTACGTCTCCCGCTGCTTCTTCCCGAACGTCGGCATCGACGAGGACCCCGTCACCGGCAGCGCCCACACGGCCCTCGCCCCCTTCTGGTCCGAGCGCCTCGGGCGCACCGACCTCACCGGCCTGCAGGCCTCCCGCCGCTCCGGCCGTGTCCGCACGGAACTGCGCGGCGACCGCACGCTGCTGAGCGGCCACGCGGTGACCGTCATCGAGGGCGAGCTGATCGCCTAGACAACGTCGGCCGGCGAGTCGACGGTGCCGCGGGCCCGGCCGGGCATGCCGAAGGGGGCGTACGACGGTCTCGTACGCCCCCTTCGGCATGCTTACGGCGGCTGTCCACCTGTCGATCTGTCGACCGGTGTCACGCCGTAGGCAGCCACCCCACCTTCCCGGCCAGCAGCGCATACCCCACGAACGCCCCTATGTCGAGCAGGGAATGCGCCACGACCAGCGGACCCACCCGGCCCCAGCGCCGGTACAGGTAGACGAACACCACGCCCATCGCCATGTTTCCGATGAAGCCGCCGATGCCCTGGTAGAGGTGGTACGAGCCGCGCAGTACGGAACTGGCCACCAGCGCGGTGCCGGGCGTCCAGCCCAACTGGTCCAGCCGGCGCAGCAGATAGCCGACGACGATGACCTCTTCGAGGATCGCGTTCTGCATCGCCGAGAGGATCAGCACCGGGTACTTCCACCACACGTCGGGCAGCGCCTCGGGCACCACGGTGAGGTTGAAGCCGAGGCCGCGAGCGGCCAGGTAGAAGGCGATTCCGGTGCTGCCGATCACCGCCGCGATGCCCGCGCCACGGCCGAGGTCCAGCCAGGGGCGAGTGCGGTCGAAGCCGAGGGTGCGCAGGCTCCGCCCCTCGCGCATCAGGAAGTGCGCGACGAGCGCGACGGGGATCAGGGCGGTGGTGATACCGAACAGCTGCCAGGCGAGATCCAGCCAGGGACGCCCCGGCGCGGCCGAGGCGTTGAGCGTGGCCGCCTGGTCCTTGAGGCCCCCCGGTTTGGTGACCGATCCGACAAAGCTGATCAGGGCGGACACACCACTCGCACCAAGCGAAAGCCCCAGGACAAGCAGCGTCTCATCACGGAAGATCCGTCGCGAGGGCCGCTCATGCGGAAAAGAATCGGCCACGGGGCCTGCCTCGCCCTGCACACCTGCCTCCAGTTGAGTAATCCCGCCTCATCCTCATCGCCACCCCGCTAGGGTCTCGAATGCACTTACGAAGACCGTGCGCGACAGGCCGTTGGGGGGACGGGCGCCGTACGGGGCGTACCGCCCCTTTGCCTGCCATACGGCCGGACTCCGGCACGGGGTTCAGCAGGGCAACAGGGAGGGGCACCACCGTCATGGGACGTCACAGCTTGCCCGATCAGTATGGGGCGGGCGGCAGCGACCCCCGTCGACCCGGCCTCCGCCGACGCGCCCGCCGCCGCACGGTGGTCATCGCGACCGTCCTCGTCCTGACCGTCGCCGGCGGTACGGCGGTCGCGGTCAGGGGCGGGTTGCTCTCCTTCGGCTCCTCCTGCCAGGACGACCCGGTACGACTGACCCTCGCCGTCTCCCCCGACCTGGCCCCGGCGCTGCAAACGGCGGCGAAGCAGGCCAGGGAGGCCGACCTCACCTCCGATGGGCGTTGCGTTGCCGTGACGGTGAGCGCTCGCGAGTCGTACGAGGTCGCGGACACGCTCCGGGCGGGCAAGGGCCCCGACGCCGAGGTGTGGGTGCCGGACTCGGAGCTGTGGCTCCAGCGGCTCACGGCGGACGGCGGCGTGTCCGCGGTCTCCACGGTGGGCCATGTCGCCTCCACGCCGGTCGGGGTGGCGATGGTGCCCGCCGCCGCGAAGTCGCTGGGGTGGCCGAGGAAGACGTACAGCTGGCTGGAGCTGGCGGGCGCCCGCCTGCGCGACGACTCGCTCCGGCTCGGCGCGGCCGACCCCGCGCGCAGCGCGAGCGGGCTGCTCGCCCTCACGCAACTGAGCACGGCCGCCGCCGAGGGCGAGGCCGGGGACACGCAGGCCGCGGCGCTGATGAAGGCGCTGTCGCAACGTGTCTCCGACAGCGACGGCCAGGTGCTGGAGACCCTGCCCCGCGACTCCTCGGGCACCGAGCTGGGCAACCCGAAACGCAACCAGGCGCTGGTCGTGAGCGAGCAGGCGGCGCACATGTACAACTCGGGGACGGGCGGCGGGAGCAGCCTGGACTTCTTCTACCCGAAGGACGGCTCGCCCCGTCTCGACTACCCGTACGCCCTCCTCGACCAGACAGGGCTGACGACCGACGAGAGCCGGGCCGCGATCCGGTTCATGAGCTACCTCGGCGACGCTCGGCAGCGGCGGCTGCTGGAACGGCACGGCTTCAGGACGTCCGACGACGCGGCGCCGCCCGACGCCCTGGTCACCCGGGCAGGCGGCAGCAGCCCACAGCCGTACACGGAGCCGGCGGGCCGGCCGGCCTCGGCGGTCGCGGTCCAGGAGACGCTCGGCGTGTGGACGATCACCGTGCAGAGTGCGCGGATCACCACGGTCGTGGACGCCTCCGCATCCATGGCCGAGCCGGTGCCGGGCACCGAGCAGTCACGGATGGACGTCACCAAGGCATCGCTGCTGCAGGCTCTCGCCACGTTCACGTCCGACGACGAGATCGGCCTGTGGGACTTCTCCACCGAGCTGGACGGCGACAAGGACTACCGCGTCCTCGTGCCGACCGAGCGGCTCGGCGACGGGAACGGCGACGGGGCGCAGCGCGAAAGGCTGTCAACGGCGTTCGGCAGCCTGGAGCCGGTACCCAACGGTGGGACCGGCCTGTACGACACCACGCTCGCCGCCTACAGGGCGGCGACCGACTCCTACGCCAAGGGCAGGTTCAACGCCCTGGTCCTCCTCACCGACGGCAGGAACGAGGACCCGGGCAGCATCGCGCGCGCCGACCTCATCGCCCGCCTGGAGCGCCTCACCAACCCCGAGCGCCCGGTCCCCCTGATCATGATCGCCGTCGGCCCCGACGCCGACCGCGAGGAGGCCGACCGCATCGCCAGGGCGACGGGAGGCTCGGGCCACGAGGTGACGGACCCGTCCCAGATCCACTCGGTGATCCTGAAGGCCATCGTCGGGGCGGCGTCCCCCGGCGCCCCGGACTGAGAGGCCCACGCCCGCCAACCGCACCCGTCCCGCCGGGCATCACCCCAGGGGCACCGGCTCCAGCAGCCCCACCGGCCACGTGTGCACCGGATCCCCGCGGTGCATCAGCTCGCGGTACCGGCGCGTCGTCGCCGCCAGGGCCGCCTCTCGGGACAGGCCCGACTCCAGGGCCCGGTGGAAGGTGGCCGCCTGCCAGGACGCGCCGTTCGTGCGTCTGCGGCATCGCTCCTCGATGACGCCCAGGTAGAAGTCCCGGTCCGCCGGCTCGACGCCCCACGCGTCCAGGCCGACCTCGGCGAGCGGCAGCAGTTCGTCGCGTACGAGGCTCACCGCGTCGACCTCGGTCGTCCCGCCGTACCGCCCCCGCCGGGGCCAGCGCAGCCGCGCGTCGATGCCGTGCCTGCACGCCTCGTCGAAGTTGGCCGCCGCCGCCTCGAAGGGCAGCCGGGTCCACACGGGCCGCGTCTCCTCGGCGAGGGCGCGGACGAGGCCGTAGTAGAACGCCGCGTTGGCGACGACGTCCGTGACGGTCGGCCCGGCGGGCAGCACGCGGTTCTCCACACGCAGGTGCGGGACGCCGTCGGCGATGCCGTAGACCGGCCGGTTCCAGCGGTACACGGTGCCGTTGTGCAGGACGAGTTCGGCGAGCGACGGTGTGCCGCCGGCGTTCAGGACCTCGAGAGGATCCTCGTCGTCGCAGATCGGCAGCAGGGCCGGGAAGAACCGCAGGTTCTCCTCGAAGAGGTCGTACGCCGAGGAGATCCACCGCTCCCCGAACCAGGTGCGCGGCCGCACGCCCTGGGCCTGGAGCTCGGGCGGGCGGGTGTCGGTGGACTGCTGGAACAGCGGTGGCCTCGACTCCCGCCACAGCTCGCGCCCGAAGAGGAACGGCGAGTTGGCGCCCACGGCGACCTGCGCGGCGGCGACCGCCTGGGCCGCGTTCCAGACGTCGGCGAAGCGGCCCGGCGTGACCTGGAGGTGCAGCTGCACGGAGGTGCAGGCGGCCTCCGGGGCGATGGAGCCCGAGGTGCACGTCAGGCGCTCCACACCATCGATGTCGAGCGTGAACTCCTCACCGCGGGCCGCCACGATCTGGTCGTTGAGCAGGGTGTAGCGGTCGACGGCGGAGAGGTTCGAGGAGACCAGGTCGTCCCGGTCCAGCGTCGGCAGAATGCCGATCATCACGATTCCGGCGTCGAGCTCACCTGCTTTTCGGTCGGCATATGCCAGTGACGTACGGAGCTCTTCGGCAAGCCGGTCGAATACCCGCTCCTGAAGCCGGTGCGGGGCGATGTTGACTTCCAGATTGAACATGGCGAGTTCTGTTTGGAAATCACGGCTGGCGATCCGCTCCAGTACCTGCATGTTCAACATTTTCGGCATGCCGTCGGCGCCGGCGAGATTCAATTCGATCTCCAGCCCCATGAGGTTCTTGGGGCGGTCGAACCGCTTCTCCTCCAGCAGCCGCTCCAGGCCCGTCAGACACTGCCGCAGCTTCTCGCGGTAGTTCTGGCGATCGGACAGATCGAACCGACCTGCCACGACCTTCTCCCCCATCGAAGCTTCCCTCCTCGGATGGCCGGCTCTGAGGTCCGGTCGGCGGATTCTGGATCCTGCCGCCCGGTCCCGGGTCAGGTGGGATGATGCCCAGCAGAAGCGATCGATAACGTCCCGCGTCGACCCGGCGCCCGCTACGCTGTCGGACGTGACCGGCGGCACATTCACCGGGCATGGAGCACGGTGCAGTTGCGGACGGCTTCCGAACTCGTGAAAAACGCCGACGAGAATTGGCCGACCGCACCCGGGGTATTTTTCGAGGTCATAGGTGTATCGCCGGTCGGCAATCGGGATGATTCCCACAAAACACCGGCTGAATGGGCCCTTGCCGGGTGCGCCAAAAGCGGCTAGATGAAACATCGTCTGAACACTCGTCGTATAAACTCCGCAATCAAGGCAGAGGGTTGGCGCCCACGGTCCCGGGACCTGCCGTCAGGTCACGTAGGGCAGGCCTCACTCACCCCCCGCGCTCCCAGACCCCGGCCCCCGCCTCTCTGACCTCCGTGAGCAGACAGCGCCGTCCGCCCCCGCCACGCCCTCGCGCCACCGTGCCTGTCAATGAGAGGCGACCCACCATGCCGCTGCATGTTCCCCCGGCTCCCGCGCCCGCACTTCGCTCCGTCCTCACCGCACTCGGCTCGCCCACCGCGGTCCGCGAGGCCCGAACACCCTCCCTGCGCGCCGCCCAGGGCCCCGCCACACCCGAACTCCCGCTGCCCGTGCACGTCGTGGACGAGATCACCCCGGCAGGCGTGACCGCGACCCGGCTGGCCGGCTGGCGCTTCCTGATCCGGTGCGGCGAACGAGCGGTGGCCGCGGCCGAGACCCGGCTGACCCCGGACGGCTGGACGTTCTCGCACTTCTTCGAGGGCCCGTACATCGCCTCCACCGAGCGGGCACTGCGGCAGGCCGAGACGATCGCACAGCCCTACCAGGCGCGCCTGCTGTCGTTCCCCGGCCTCTACATGCTCACCCTCTGGCTGCACGGCGACTGCACCGCGGACGCCACCGCCGGCCACCCGGCCGCCACGGACCTCCTCGTGCCGCTGGCCCCCGCCCCGCCCGGCATCGCGGCCCATCTGCCGCACCTGGTCGCCGAACTGCTCCCGGTGCTGACCCACCGCGCGACCCCGGCTCCGCTGCCCCCACTTCCTCCGCTGCTCGGCTCACCCGCCTGACAGCGCACCGCGCGAGCGCCCGCGTGCCCCGCCGCCCCGATCCAGGGTTGCGGGGCACGCCGCTTTAGAACACGCGACAGACACGCGACACCCGTCGCACTCAGCACTCGTACGAGCATGAAAGCACTCGCCTGAGCGCACAATAGTCGAGCGTGCGAGAAAAGCATCGCTCGCGCGAGCGACAATGCGCTCGAACGAGCCACTCAAGGCCCTGGCCCGTCCGGACTAGCCCCATCCGACCACGGCGAACCACCCGAAATGACAGTGGAGTTGGGATGAACCGTCCGCGCGGGTGATGCGTCATCAACCTGTGAGAAAGCGGTGCTGCGAAATCCCTGCGGATTGACGCCCGTGGGGCAACACTGGGTTCCGACCGACTAATCACAACGGGGGGCGGCCATGAACGAAGCTTCACGCCGCGAAACAGACGCCACAGCCATCTCACACATCACGACAGAGCGAAAGATCCCATCCATGTGCCAGCACCAGCCACCGTGTCCCTCAGCCGACTCCGCCGACCGGGAATCCGCCCGTCTCGTGGCGCACCACCCGGAGCAGGGTTGGAGCCTGCTGTGCAACGGTGTCCTGCTCTTCGAGGACACCGGTGAGCTCCTGCCGGACGGCCAGATCATCGCCCCGCACCGTCCGCTGGGCACCGGCAAGGTGATGACCGCCGCGTAGCGCCTGCCGGCGGCACGCCGGAGAGGTCCTGCAGCACTACCGGGCGGAGCGATGACCGACGCCCGGCGTACTCCCAGGGGCCGGTCGCAGACCCTGACTGCGAGCCGGCCCCCACGTGTATCCAGGGGTGGTCACTCAGCGTAGTTCTCCGTGCGCCTGAGGCGGCGGCGTACCTACCTCAGCTACCTCAGCGCCTGCCGTATCGCGAAGTACGCCGGCTTCGCACGCAGTTCCTCGTCCCACGGCAGCGCGGCACCCTCGCCCTCGAAGAACGCCGGGATCCAGGAGTACTTGTCGGTGTAGTCCCAGACGGTGATGCCCACACACCGGCGCACGGCCAGGCACGCGGCGGTCAGGTCCCGGTACCAATCGGCCTGCTGGGCCAGCTTCTCCCCGGTCACCGGCAGGATCATCCGGATGTCGACCTCGGTGAGCGCGGTGTCGAGCCCCAGCCCGGCGAAGCGCCGGAGGTTGTCCTCCAGCGTGGTCGGATAGCCGTACTGCAGGGCCAGGTGAGCCTGGAGGCCGATGCCGTCGAGCGGGACTCCCTGGGCCTTCAGCTCTTTGGCGAGACGGAAGTAGGCGTCGCTCTTCGGGCCGACCGCCTCGATGTTGTAGTCGTTGAGGTAGAGCTTGGCCTTCGGGTCGGCCTGGCGGGCCCAGCGCAGGGCGTCGGCGATGTAGCCGGGGCCGAGGGTCTTGTAGAAGACCGTTTCGCGGTAGGTGCCGTCCTCGTTGAAGGCCTCGTTGACGACGTCCCAGGCGAACACCTTGCCGCGGTAGTGCCGTACCTCCTTCTGGATGTGGTTCTTCAGTACGGCCCTCAGCTCGTCCGCCGTCCACTCTCGGCCCGTCAGCCAGCCGGGCAGCTGGCTGTGCCAGACGAGGGTGTGGCCGCGCACCTTCTGGTGGTTGGCGCGGGCGAGGTTCACGATCTCGTCGCCCTTCGAGAAGTCGAACACACCCTGCTGGGGCTCGGTGGCGTACCACTTCATGCCGTTGCCGGGGGTGATCTGGTCGAACTCGCTGCCGAGGAGCGCCTTGTACGGCCCGTCGACCAGCTCGGGGTTGTCGGTCGCGCTGCCGAAGTAGCGGCCGTGGCGCTGGGCGAGGTCGGCGAGGGTGGGCGGCTTGCCGTGGGCCTGGGCCGCCGGGCCGCTCGCCACGCCCGCGGCGACCAGGACGGCGGCGAGGGCGCCGGCGAGTCTCAGACGGTTCTTGCGCATGGTGCGACTCCTCACGTAGCGGTGGTGTGTTGAGCCGTACGTCCGCCCGCGCGCGTCAACCCTTGGTCGCGCCGGCGGTGAGGCCGCCGACGAGCTGGCGCTCGGCGACCGAGTAGAAGGCGAGGGCGGGGACCATGGCCAGCACCAGGTAGGCGAAGACGCGGGCGTAGTCCGCGGAGTACTGACCCTGGAACTGCTGGACGCCGATCGGGATGGTCCACCAGGTGGAGTCGGTGAACACCAGCAGCGGCAGGAAGAAGTTGTTCCAGCTGGTGACGACGGCGAGGACCGAGACCGTGCCCAGCGCGGGCCGCGCCATGGGCAGCAGCACCCGCCAGAAGAAGCCGAGGGGGCTGCACCCGTCGAGCGTGGCCGTTTCCTCCAACTCGCCGGGGATCTCCCGGAAGAAGCCGCGCAGGATGATGATGGTCATCGGCAGCCCGAAGGCGGCCTGCGGAAGGATCACGCCGAGCGGATTGTCCAGCAGGCCCATGGAGCGCAGCAGCAGGAACAGGGGCAGGGCCGCGACCGCGAAGGGGAACATCAGCCCCATCGTGAAGAGGGTGAACAGCGTCTCCCGGCCCCGGAAGGCGAACCGCGCGAAGGAGAAGGCCGACAGCGCGGAGACCGCCACGAGCAGGACGGTCGTCCCCACCGCGATCAGCGTGCTGTTGCCGATCAGCCGCCAGAAGTCGCCCGAGCCGAGGATGTCCGTGTAGTTGCCGGCCACCCACGACTCCGGCAGTCCGACCGGGTTGCGGGACAACTCGTCGGTGGACTTGAAGCCGGACACGACGGCGTAGAGCAGCGGCACGACCATCACGGCGCCGACCACCAGGAGGATCACGTGCAGCGGCAGACTCGTCCTGCCGGTCTTCCTGCCGGTCTTCCTGACCGTCTTCCTGCCGGTCTTCCCGCCGGACCTGGCCGTCACTTGGCGCCTCCCCGCATGGTCGTGGTGGCCCCTTCGAGGTCGCGGCGGAGCACGAACCGCTGGTAGGAGAGGGCGAAGACGAGGCTGATGCCGAACATGACCACGCTGATCGCGCTGGCGTAGCCGACCTGGTAGCGCTTGAAGCCGTACTGGAACATGGTCACGGCCATCGTCTCGGAGTGGTGGTCAGGGCCGCCCGCGGTGGTCACCCAGACCAGGTCGAAGAGCTGGATCGACCCGATGACGGACAGGAACACGCTGATCCGCAGAGTGGGCGCGAGGAGCGGCAGCGTGACGCTGCAAAAGCGCTGCCAGGCGTTCGCGCCGTCGATCAGCGCGGCCTCGGTCAACTCCGCGGGGATGGACTGGAGTCCGGCGAGGTAGAGCATCATGTGGAAGCCGAAGTACTTCCATGTCATGACCAGAAAGAGTGTGGCCATGACGGTGGACGGGTCGGCGAACCACTCGCCGCCGAGCCCGTCGAGGCCGATGTGGCCCAGGATCTGGTCGGCGAAGCCGTCGTCGGGGGCGAAGATCATGCCGAACAGGACGCCGGTGATGGCCTCGGACAGGACGTACGGCCCGAAGAACAGCATCCGGTAGAAGGCCCGGCCGCGCAGCCTCTGGTTGAGCAGTACGGCCATGGCGAGCGCGAACGGCAGCTGGACGGCGAGCGACAGCACGACCAGGACCAGGCAGCGCCACAGGTCGCCGAGGAAGACGGGGTCCTGGAAGAGCCTGGTGAAGTTGTCGGCGCCGATGTAGTCGGACGGCATGCCGAAGCCGCCCCAGCGGAAGAAGGCGGCATACAGCGCGAACAGCATCGGCAGCAGCACCAGGACGAGGAACAGCACCAGCGCGGGCACCTGGAAGCCGACCGCGGTGAGCCAGTGCAGTACTCGATGCCGGGACCGCCCGCCGGCCGCGCCGGTGGGCGGGGGCGGGCGATCGACGCCGGTGCCGGTGCGCTTGTCCGGCAGGAACGTGGAGGTCATCGCCGGCTACTGCTCTTCCTTCGCGGTCTGCGTGATCGACTCGGCGACCTGCTGGGGCGACTTGGACCCGGCGACGAGCGCGCCGACGCTGTCGTTGACCTCCTGGCCGACGGCGGGCGCGTAGGCCTGGTCGAGATAGAGCTGGAAGCCGGTGGCGCCCTTCAACTGCGCCTGAACGGCCTTGATGTTGGGGTCGGTGAGGGCCCTCTCGGCCTCCGGGACCACGGGCAGGACGCCGGTCTTCTTGACGAGCTCCACGTCCGTCGCCTCGGAGGCGAAGAACTTCAGGAAGTCGACGGCGGCCTGCGGAGCCCCGCTGCGCAGGGCGTGCCCGCCGCCCCCGCCGAACACCTCGGTGATCGTGCCCTTGCCGCCGTCCACCGCGGGGAACGGGAAGAACCCGAGATCGTCACCGAGGCCCTTGCCGGCGTCGGCCTGGACGACCGGGGCCCACTGGCCCATGAGCTCCATCGCCGCCTTGCCGTTGCCGACGGCAGCGGCCTGACCTGTGGGGGTGGAGTAGGCGGCGCCGAGAAAACCCTTCTGGAACGGCTGGAGGTCGACGAGCTCCTGGAGATGCTGGCCGGCCTGCACGAAGGGGTCGCCGGTGAAGTCCTTGTCGTCGTAGGCCTTCTGAAGGGCGGAGGCGCCCGCGGTGCGCATCGAGAGGTACGCCCAGTAGTACATGCCGGGCCACTTCTCCTTGCCCGCGAGGGCGAGCGGCGTGGTGCCCTTGGCCTTCAACTTCCGTACGGCGTCGAGGAAGTCGCTCCAGGTCGTCGGCGGCTCGGTGATGCCCGCGTCCTCGAAGAGGGCCTTGTTGTACCAGAAGCCGATCATGCCGATGTCGAACGGGATGCCGTAGACCTTCTCGTCGAGGAGGTACGGCTCCTTCGCGACCGGCAGCAGGCCGTCGGCGAAGTCCTTGGTGCGGTCGGTGAGGTCCTCGACGAGCCCGGCGTCGGCCTGCTGCTTCAGTACGCCGCCGCCCCAGGTGTGGAAGATGTCGGGCAGCTTCCCGGAGGCGGTCAGGGCCGTCATCTTCGACTTGTAGGCGTCGTTCTCCAACTGGACGATCTTTACCTTCACCTTGGGGTTCTGGGCCTCGAACTTCTTGGCCAGCGCCGCCCAGACGCTCTTCGTCGGCTCGGTGGTGGAGATGTTCCACCACTCGATGGTGGTCGTGCCGTCCGACGCCCCTCCGTCCGAGTCGCCGCCGCAACCGCTCAGTGCCGTCATGCCCACACCGGCTCCGGCGGAGGCCGCCAGGAAGCCGCGGCGGGACAGTCCCGGGTCGCCCATCATGCGCTCCTTGGGTACGGGACGGCGCGTCCATGGCCACGCCGTCCGCTGCATCGAAAGTTTCGGAATGAATTCAGAAAGCTTCGTTGCTGCCGCACCCTAGAGACAGCGACCAAACGGTGGCAACCCTTTGAGCAAGGTGAATTGGGCTCCCCGTGCTTAGCTATGGGCTGATCGAAACATTCGACTCGGGCGGCGAACTTTACGGTCGCCCTGACGCTGGACGCCTCAGAGGCCGACGTCGCGGCTGCGGATGTCGTCCAGGGACTCGCGGCGGATCAGGAGCCGGGCGTGGCTGTCGGCCACGGCGACCACCGGTGGGCGTCCGACCAGGTTGTAGCCGGAGGCCATGGACAGGTGGTAGGCACCGGCGGCCGGGACTGCGAGAAGGTCTCCCGGGCGGATGTCGTCGGGGAGTTCGACGTCCGCGGCGACGACGTCACCCGCCTCGCAGTGGCGGCCCACCACGGTCACCGGAGCGGGGGCGGCGGTGCTGTGCCTGCCCACCAGCCTGGGCGCGTAGCGCACCCCGTACAGAGCGGGCCGCGGGTTGTCGCTCATGCCGCCGTCCACCGCGACGTAGGTGTGCGCACCGGTGCGCTTGACGGCGAGGACGTGGTAGAGCGCAATGCCCGCCGGGCCCGCGATCGCCCGTCCCGGCTCGATGATGAGGCGCGGCACCGTGAGCCCGCCCGCCGCGCAGGCCTCGGCCAGTTCCGTCCGCACCCTGCGCGCGAGCAGGGTCAGGTCCAGGGCCGGCTCGCCGGGCCGGTAGGCGATGCCGTGGCCGCCGCCCAGGTCGAGTTCGGGCAGGACCAGGCCGTGCTGCTCGTACAGCCGGGCCATGAGGCCGACGAGGCGCCGTACGGCGGCGATGTAGGGCTTGACACTGGTGATCTGCGAGCCCAAGTGGCAGTGCAGGCCGGTGAGTTCGAGCTGCGGCTGGTCCAGGATCCGGGCGATGGCGTGCTGCGCGTAACCGTCCGGGATGGACAGGCCGAACTTCTGGCCCTCGGTCCCGGTGCGGATCTTCTCGTGTCCGCCGGCGCTGATCCCGGGCACGACGCGGACCATGACCTTCTGGTGGCCGCCGGGCCCGACCGCCGCGGCCAGCCGGGCGATCTCGGACGGGCTGTCGATGACGATGCGGCCGACGCCGAGGCGAAGCGCGGTCTCCAGGTCACGCGGCGACTTCGCGTTGCCGTGCAGCACGATCCGCTCCGGCGGGAAGCCGGTGGTGACCGCGAGTTCCAGTTCACCGGCCGAGCAGACGTCCAGGCCCAGGCCCTCGTCGGCCATCCAGTGGACCATCGCGCGGCACAGGAACGCCTTGGCCGCGTAAAGGACTTCGGCGTCCGGGAAGACCTGCCGGTAGGTGCGGCAACGCTCGCGCACCTCGGTCTCGTCCAGGACGTAGACGGGGGTGCCGAAGCGATCGGCGACCTCGGCCAGGGGCACACCGCCGACGGCGAGGTCACCCGGGCGGGACTCGGCGGCGGAGACGGGCCAGACGGACAGGGCGTCGGCAGGGCTGGCGGTCGCGGCGGAGGCCGTGGCGGTGGCCGTGGGTTCGTGAAGCGTGGTCATGGCGTGCCCCCTCAGCCGATCCGCAGGGCGGGAACAGGGACGACGGGCTCGATCGGCGTGGGAGCCGGCGCCGCGAACTGCGGGTCCACCGTGACGGTGGTGACGCCGAGCGGTGCGGTCAGGGCGCGCAGGGCAGGCTCGGCGAGCCTGATCCAGGGCTGATCGGGGCCGAGGGTCGCGGCCAGCTGCCGCGATGACGTGAACCCTACGGCCGTACGGTCGCCGAGGGGCGTACGGAAGAGGCGGGCCGCACAGGCGGCGGCCGGTCCCGGCCGGACCGGAACGTACAGAGGGCCGGCCGGGAACCGTTCAGAGGGCTCCGGGTCTTCGTCGTACTGGATGTCTGCCATGAGGTGCCTCCGGGAGGAACCGAGGTGGATCGGATGGGTGGCTCGACGGCCCCGGCGCGGGGAGGCGGACCGGGGCTTGCCACCGACGGTATGCCCGATGACCGGGGTGTTCGGGCGGTTCATGACGCGATGCTGACGGCGATCGGCCGGACGCTGACGGGACGTTGACGCGGAGCCCGGCCCGCCGGGCGAAGGCCGTCAGAGCTGCGCCAAGAAGTGCCGTCGGGGCTGGCTGCGGGCCTGCGGCAGGCGTGTGATGGGAGCGGCCCGTCAAGGGCTCCCCGCGAGAGCGGCTCGCGGGCGTGCGCGAAGAACGGTGGAGTCGTGTCCGGTTCCGGCAGCGCCGCGACAGCACGGGTCGTGGTCGGAGTGAGCGGTTCCGTGGGCAGCCTGACGGCCCTGCACCGGGCCGCCGACGAGGCGCGGCGGCGGGGCGCGCAGCTGTGGCCGGTGCTGGCATGGCAGCCGCCCGGCGGGGACCCCGTCGCCCGGCGCGGTCCAGGGGTGAGCCTGATGCCCGGCGAGTGGCAGCGCCTGGCGCGCGAGCGTCTGGTCACCGTCCTCGGCGACGTGTTCGGCGAGACCGGCCCCGGCGTGTGGATCTACGCCCTCGTCGCGCGTGGCACTCCGGGACAGGCACTGGTCGAGATCGCCGACGGCGAGGACGACATCCTGGTCGTCGGCGCCGGCCGGCGCGGCCTCTGGCATCGCGCGTGCTGCCGATCGGTGACCCGCTCCTGCCTCGCCCACGCCCTACCCGGTCCTCGCGGTACCGCCGTCACCGCTGGAGTCGGAGCTGGCGGCCGTACACCGGCGCAATGCCTGGCGGCTGCGGCTGGACACACGGCACTTGGCGAAGGAGGCGGTGCGGCCGGACGGGGCGTGACCCCGGGGGCCACACCCGGTACCGACCATGGCGCGCGCTCCGGGCGTCTACGGCATTGCCGCAGCCGGCGCCTCCGTCTCCCCCGGCCGCCTCCCCCGCTTCATCCGCAGACTCAGCACCATCGTCAGCCCGCCCCCGGGTGTGTCCTCGGCGTTGACCGTGCCGCCCATCGCCTCCGCGAAACCCCGTGCGACCGCGAGCCCGAGCCCGACTCCGGCACCGCGCGGGGCGTCGCCGTAGCGCTGGAAGGGCTCGAAGATGCGTTCCTTGGCCTCGTCCGGGACGCCCGGGCCGCGGTCGACCACGCGTACCTCGACCCGGTCGGCGATGGCGCTCGCGGCGACCAGCACCGGTTCGTCCTGGCGGCTGTACTTCACGGCGTTCTCGACGACGTTGGCGACGACACGCTCCAACAGGCCCTTGTCCACCGAGACCATGGGCAGCGTCTCCGGGATGTCCAGTTCCACGCTGTCCCCCGGCACACCGCCGAGTGCCGTCGGCACCACCTCGTCGAGGTCGATCTCCCTGATCAACGGCTTGACCGTGCCGGTCTGGAGGCGCGACATGTCCAGCAGGTTGCCGACCAGGTGATCGAGCCGGTCGGCGCCCTCCTCGATGGCCTCCAGCAGCTCGGCCTCGTCCTCCTGCGACCAGGCAACGTCGTCCGACCGCAGCGAGGACACCGCCGCCTTGATGCCCGCGAGAGGGGTACGCAGGTCATGGCCGACGGCGGCCAGCAGCGCGGTACGGATGCGGTTGCCCTCGGCCAGTTCCTTGGCCTGGTCGGCCTCGCGGCGGAGGCGCTGGCGGTCCAGGACGACGGCGGACTGTGCGGCGAAGGCGGCGAGCACCCGGCGGTCCTCCGCGGGCAGCACCCGCCCCGTCAGGGCGAGGGCCATGTGGTCGCCGACCGGCACGTCCACGTCCGCGTCGTCGGGGTTCTGGCAGGGCCGGGGTCCCACGCTGCCCGCGCAGGTCCACGGGTCGACGTCGCTCTCCCGCTCCAGCAGGGCCACCGACCCCATGCCGAACGTCTCGCGGACGCGCTCCAGCAGCGCCTCCAGACTGGTCTCACCACGCAGGACGTTCCCGGCGAGGAAGGAGAGGATCTCCGACTCGGCGCGCAGACGTGCCGCCTGGTGGGTGCGGCGGGCCGCCAGGTCGACCACGGAGGCCACCGCCACGGCCACGCCGATGAAGATCGCGATGGCGACGATGTTCTTCGGGTCGGCGATGGTCAGCGTGTGCACGGGTGGCGTGAAGAACCAGTTCAGGAGCAGCGAACCCACCACCGCGGAGGCCAGTGCCGGCAGCAGCCCGCCGAGGAGCGCGGCGGCGACCGTCAGCGTCAGGTACAGCAACATGTCGTTGGCGAGGCCGACTTCCGGCGCGACGTGCGTCAGCAGCAGGGTGAGGGCGACGGGGCCGAGCACTCCGGCCAGCCAGCCCCAGATGATCCGCGCCCGGCCGAGCCGTGCCGTGCGGGCGACGGGCAGCCCGCGCCCCTTGCCCGCCTCGCCATGGGTGATCAGGTGGACGTCGAGGTCCGGACCCGAGTCCCGGGCGGCCGTGGCGCCGACGCCGGGCCCGAGGACGTACTGCCAGCTCTTGCGACGGGAGACGCCGAGCACGATCTGGGTGGCGTTGACGCCGCGCGCGAAGGCCAGCAGGGCCGCCGGGATGTCGTCCCCGACCACGTGGTGGAAGGTGCCGCCGAGGTCCTCCACCAGCCCGCGCTGTACGGCCAGTTCCTTCGGTGACGCGCCCGTCAGGCCGTCACTGCGGGCGATGTAGACGGCGAGCACCTCGCCGCCGGCGCCCTTCTCCGCCAGCCGCGCGGCCCGACGGATCAGCGTCCGCCCTTCCGGACCGCCGGTCAGGCCCACGACGATCCGCTCCCGCGAACCCCATATGGTCGTGACCTCGTGCTCACTGCGGTACGCGTTGAGGTACTCGTCGACGCGGTCGGCCACCCAGAGCAGCGCCAGTTCGCGCAGTGCGGTCAGGTTCCCCGGCCGGAAGTAGTTGGACAGGGCCGCGTCGACCTTGTCCGGCTGGTAGATGTTGCCGTGCGCCATCCGTCGTCGCAGTGCCTGTGGCGACATGTCGACCAGCTCGATCTGGTCGGCCCTGCGCACCACCTCGTCCGGCACGGTCTCCTGCTGCCGTACGCCCGTGATCGACTCGACGACGTCACCGAGGGACTCCAGGTGCTGGATGTTGACGGTCGATATCACGTCGATGCCGGCGGCGAGCAGCTCCTCCACGTCCTGCCAGCGCTTGGCGTTGCGCGAGCCCGGGATGTTGGTGTGGGCGAGTTCGTCGACGAGCGCCACCTGGGGCCTGCGGGCGAGGACGGCGTCGATGTCCATCTCCGTGAAGGACGAGCCCCGGTAGTCCAGTTCCCTCCGCCTGACCTGCTCCAGGCCGTGCAGCATCACCTCGGTGCGCGGCCGGCCGTGGTGCTCCACGAACGCGACCACGCAGTCGGTGCCCCGCTCCACCCGCCGGTGCGCCTCGGACAGCATCGCGTATGTCTTGCCGACGCCCGGTGCCGCGCCGAGATGGATCCGAAGCCTGCCGCGTGCCATGTTCACCCTTCGAAGCGGTAACCCATGCCGGGTTCGGTGATGAGATAGCGGGGGTGCGAGGGGTCGGCCTCGAGCTTGCGGCGCAGTTGGGCCATGTAGACCCGCAGGTAGTTGCTCCTGCCGCTCCGGGACACGCCCCAGACCTCCCGCAGCAGGTGCTTCTGCGTGACGAGGTGCCCGGGACGGGTCACGAGGATCTCCAACAGATGCCATTCGGTCGGGGTGAGGCGTACGTCGCGGCCGGCCCGTACGACCCTCTTGGCCAGCAGGTCGATGGTGAACTCGGCGGTTGCCACGTGCGTCGTACCGGGAGCGAGTGGGGTCTCCTCGGTGCGGCGCACCGCGGCCCGCAGCCGGGCCATGAGCTCGTCCATGCTGAAGGGCTTGGTGACGTAGTCGTCGGCGCCCGCATCGAGTGCGGCCACCTTCTCGTCGGAGGCCCGACGGGCCGACAGCACCATGATCGGCACACGGGTCCAGCCGCGCAGCGCCTTGATGACGTCGACCCCGTCCATGTCGGGCAGGCCGAGGTCGAGCATCACCACGTCCGGCTGACGCGCGGCCGCCAGCCGGAGGGCCGTGGCGCCGTCGGGCGCCGCGTCCACTCCGTAACGGCGTGCCTGCATGTTGATCACGAGTGCTCGTACCAGCTGGGGGTCGTCTTCCACGACCAGCACCCGGGTCATCGGTCAGTCGCCCTTGCTGAGTTCCTTGAGCGCGATGTTGAGTTCGAGGACGTTCACGCGTGGCTCACCGACGAAGCCGAGCGTACGTCCCTCGGTGTGGTCGTCGACCAGCTTCCGCACCCGGGCGACGGGCAGGTCGTTGCGCTCGGCCACCCGGTGGACCTGTATGTCCGCGTACTGCGGGGAGATGTCGGGGTCCAGGCCGGAGCCGGAGGAGGTCACCGCGTCGGCGGGGACCTGGGAGGGCCTGACCGTGTAGCCGGGCACCGAGTTGTCCTTGACGACCTTGGCCTTCGCCTCCTTCACCCACTTGATCAGCTCGGGGTTGTCGCCGGAGCGGTTGCTGGCGCCGGAAAGGATCAGCTTGTACTGCGTGTTGACCGAGTTCTCTCCCAGTCCGTTCGCGGGACGGGGCTGGAAGTAGTCCAGGCTGTAGCCCTGTTGACCGATCAGCGAGGAGCCGACGACCTTGCCGTCCGCCTTGACCTCCGAGCCGTTCGCCTTGTCGCTGAAGAGCGCTTGCGCCACGCCGGTGACGGCCAGCGGATAGACGACGCCGGTGAGCAGGGTCAGCACGAGCAGCGCCCGCAGACCCGCGCCCAGCAATCGTCCGGTGTTCACAACGGAGTTGTTCATGGTCCTTCACCACGCCTTTGCGAATTACAGCCCGGGGAGCAGGGAGATGAGCAGGTCGATGAGCTTGATGCCGATGAACGGAGCGACCAGTCCGCCCAGCCCGTAGATGGTGAGGTTCCGCCGGAGCAAGCGGTCCGCGCTGACCGGCCGGTACTGCACGCCCTTCAGGGACAGCGGCACCAGCGCGATGATGATCAGCGCGTTGAAGACGACCGCGGACAGGATCGCGGAGTCCGGCGAGGACAGGCCCATGATGTTGAGCTTGTCCAGGCCCGGATAGACGGCCGCGAACAGCGCCGGGATGATCGCGAAGTACTTCGCGACGTCGTTGGCGATGGAGAACGTGGTCAACGCGCCCCGGGTGATCAGCAGTTGCTTGCCGATCTCGACGATCTCGATGAGCTTGGTCGGGTTGGAGTCGAGGTCGACCATGTTGCCGGCCTCCTTGGCGGCCGACGTACCGGTGTTCATCGCCACGCCGACGTCCGCCTGGGCCAGCGCGGGCGCGTCGTTCGTACCGTCACCGGTCATCGCGACGAGCTTGCCGCCGGCCTGCTCCCGCTTGATGAGCGCCATCTTGTCCTCGGGGGTCGCCTCCGCGAGGAAGTCGTCCACGCCCGCCTCGTCGGCGATCGCCTTGGCGGTCAGCGGGTTGTCACCCGTGATCATGACGGTCTTGATGCCCATGCGGCGCAGTTCCCCGAACCGCTCCCGCATACCGTCCTTGACGACGTCCTTGAGGTGGATGACGCCCAGGATCCGGGCGCCCTCGGCGTCCTCCACCGCGACGAGCAGCGGCGTGCCGCCCGCCTCGGAGATCCGGTTGGCGACGGTGTCCGCGTCGTCCGCGACGGTGCCGCCCTGCTCCCGCACCCAGGCGATGACCGAACCGGCCGCGCCCTTGCGGATCTTGCGCCCGTCGACGTCCACGCCGGACATCCGGGTCTGCGCGGTGAAGGCGATCCAGTCGGCACCGGCCAGCTCGCCCTGGTGGCGCTCGCGCAGGCCGTACTTCTCCTTCGCCAGTACGACGACGGAGCGGCCCTCGGGCGTCTCGTCGGCCAGCGACGACAGCTGCGCGGCGTCCGCCAGCCGGGCCGCCGTCGTCCCGCTCACCGGCACGAACTCGGCGGCCTGGCGGTTGCCGAGCGTGATGGTGCCGGTCTTGTCGAGCAGCAGCGTGGAGACGTCACCGGCGGCCTCGACCGCCCTGCCGGACATGGCGAGTACGTTGCGCTGGACCAGTCGGTCCATGCCCGCGATGCCGATCGCGGAGAGCAGGGCGCCGATCGTGGTCGGGATCAGACAGACCAGCAGGGCGACCAGCACGACCATCGTCAGGTGCGTGCCCGCGTAGTCCGCCAGGGGCGGCAGTGTTGCGCAGGCGAGCAGGAAGACGATCGTCAGCGAGGCCAGCAGGATGTTGAGCGCGATCTCGTTCGGTGTCTTCTGCCGGGCGGCGCCCTCGACCAGGTTGATCATCCGGTCGATGAAGGTCTCGCCGGGCTTCGTCGTGATCTTGATGACGATGCGGTCGGAGAGGACCTTCGTACCGCCGGTGACGGCCGAACGGTCGCCGCCGGACTCACGGATGACGGGCGCGGACTCGCCGGTGATGGCCGACTCGTCGACGGACGCGACGCCTTCGACGACGTCACCGTCGCCGGGGATGACATCTCCCGCCTCGCAGACGACGAGGTCGCCGATCCTCAGCTCGGTGCCGGCGACGACCGTGCCGTCGACCTTGCGGGCCACCGTGTCGGTCTTGGCCTTGCGCAGGGTGTCGGCCTGCGCCTTGCCGCGGCCCTCGGCGACAGCCTCGGCCAGGTTGGCGAAGAGCACGGTCAGCCACAGCCAGGCGCTGATGGTCCAGCCGAACCAGTCGCCGGGGTTCTTGAACGAAAAGGCGGTGGTGAGGACCGATCCGACAAGCACGACGAACATGACCGGGGACTTGACCATCACCCGTGGGTCGAGCTTGCGGAAGGCGTCCGGCAGCGACTTGACCAGCTGCTTGGGGTCGAAGAGACCGGCACCGACACGGCCCTCGGGGGCCTTGTGCCCGGTGGGTACGTCGCTGTGCGGCGCCCGGGTCGGGGTGACTGTGGACATGGAGTCCTCTTGCTTGTCGATACGAGTGGTCATGACGCCAGCCCCTCCGCCAGCGGACCCAGCGCCAGCGCCGGGAAGTACGTCAGACCGGTGATGATGGTGATCGTGCCGACCAGCAGGCCCGCGTAGAGCGGCTTGTCGGTCCGCAGCGTGCCCGCGGTCTGGGGCACCGGTTTCTGCTCGGCGAGCGAGCCGGCCAGCGCCAGCACGAACACCATCGGCAGGAAGCGGCCGAACAGCATGGCCAGGCCCAGCGTCGAGTTGAACCACTGGGTGTCCGCGTTCAGGCCGGCGAAGGCCGAGCCGTTGTTGTTGGAGGCGGACGTGTAGGCGTAGAGGATCTCGGAGAACCCGTGGGCCCCGCTGTTCGTCATGGAGTTGCCCGGTGTGGGCAGCGCCATGGCCGCGGCGGTGAAGATCAGCACCAGTGCCGGAGTGATCAGGATGTAGCAGGCCGCCAGCTTGATCTCGCGGGAGCCGATCTTCTTGCCCAGGTACTCGGGCGTACGGCCGACCATCAGACCGGCGATGAACACCGCGATGATCGCCATGATCAGCATGCCGTAGAGGCCGGAGCCGGTACCGCCGGGCGCGATCTCGCCCAGCATCATCCCGAGCATGGTGATACCGCCGCCAAGGCCTGTGAACGAGGAGTGGAAGGAGTCCACCGCACCGGTCGAGGTGAGCGTGGTCGCCGTCGCGAAGATCGACGAGCCGCCGACACCGAAGCGGACCTCCTTGCCCTCGTACGCCCCGCCCGCGATGTCGAACGCCGGGCCGTGGTGGGCGAACTCGGTCCACATCATCAGCGCCGTGAAACCGAGCCAGATGGTGGCCATCGTCGCGAGGATCGCGTAACCCTGCTTCACCGAGCCGACCATGAGGCCGAAGGTGCGGGTCAGCGCGAACGGGATGACGAGGATCAGGAAGATCTCGAAGAGGTTCGAGAACGGGGTGGGGTTCTCGAACGGGTGGGCGCTGTTGGCGTTGAAGTAACCGCCACCGTTCGTGCCCAGTTCCTTGATCGCCTCCTGCGAGGCGACGGCGCCGCCGTTCCACTGCTGCTGCCCGCCCATGAACTGGCCGACCTCGTGGATGCCGGAGAAGTTCTGGATGGCACCGCACGCGACCAGGACGACCGCGGCAACGGCCGCGATCGGCACCAGAATGCGTACGACGCCGCGCACCAGGTCGGACCAGAAGTTGCCCAGCTCACCGGTGCGCGAGCGCGCGAACCCGCGCACCAGCGCCACGGCCACGGCGATGCCGACGGCCGCGGACACGAAGTTCTGCACGGCCAGCCCGGCGGTCTGCACGACGTGGCCCATGGCCTGCTCGCCGTAGTACGACTGCCAGTTGGTGTTGGTGACGAAGGACACGGCGGTGTTGAAGGCCTGGTCCGGATCGATCGCCGAGAAGCCCAGCGAACCGGGCAGCACGCCCTGGAGCCGCTGCAGCAGGTACAGGAACAGCACGCCCGCCACCGAGAAGGCGAGCACACCACGCAGATACGCCGGCCAGCGCATCTGCGTGTCGGGGTTGGCACCGATGCCCTTGTAGATCCACTTCTCGACACGCCAGTGCTTGTCGGAGGAGTAGACCCTGGCCATGTGGTTGCCGAGGGGTATGTAGGCGAGAGCCAGCGCGCCGATCAGGGCGAGCAGTTGGAGGACGCCTGCGAGGACGGGACCCATGTCTGCTCTCAGAACCTCTCCGGGAAGATCAGGGCGAGGATGAGATAACCCAGCAGGGCGACGGCCACGACGAGGCCGACGATGTTCTCGGCGGTCACAGCTTGGTCACCCCCTTGGCGACGAGCGCCACCAGCGCGAAGCACGCGATCGCGGTGACGACGAAGGCCAGATCGGCCATCGTGAGCTCCTGGAGTGAGGATCGGTTGAACAGGGACGATTCGAGGAAACAGCCTGTGTGGCCGGATTCGGCCGCCGTTGACGGGTCCCTTACGTCGCTCTGCGCCTCCTTGACGGGACTCATACGCGGCCCGGCCCGAGGTCACAACAAGCGGAACCGCAGCCGGCAGATCACCGCGTCGGTCTCCCGCCGTACGGCGTGCGCGACGACGGCGCCCCGCTGGTTCTGAAGGAGCCGCTGCCACAGCCGCTCCGGCTCGGTCTCCGGGATCAGGACGGTGACCCGGGTGGCCGGTTCGGCCGCCATGACGTCCCGCACGTAGGCGGCGATGGGACGGCCCGGACTGCGCCGCTCGCAGGTCAGCCGTACCAGAGGCACGCCGGGGTCCCACTCGGCCCAGGACCGCTCCAGGGCGTGCAGGGCGGCCCGGTCCTCGGGGTCCGGGTAGCAGACGGTGACGGCACGGACCTCGTCGCCGAGGGATGCCGCGGCGGTCAGGGCCTCCGAGGTGAGGCGGGACAGGGATGACACGGGGACGATCACGACGGACCGGTCGCGGTGCGGATGCTCGGGGACACGGCCGAGTTCCAGCCGCTCGCCGATCCGTCCATAGGCGCGGTGCACGGTCTCGAAGGCCACGACCAGCAGGGGCAGGGCGATCACTATCAGCCAGGCGCCCTCTTGGAACTTGGTGGCGGTCACGACAACGGCCGCGACACCGGTGAGCAGGGCACCGAAACCGTTGAGCGCGGCCTTCCCCTGCCACCCCGGTCCCTTTTCGAGCCGCCAGTGCCGGACCATGCCGACCTGGGCGATCGTGAAGCCGACGAAGACGCCGATGGCGAACAGCGGCACCAGGGTGTTGGTGTCACCGCCGGAGAAGACCAGCAGCGCGGCGGAAACGGCGGCCAGGGTCAGGACACCGTGCCGGTGGACCTGACGATCGGCCTTGAGCATGAAGACGTGCGGCAGGTGGTTGTCGCGGGCCAGCAGCTTCAGCAGCACCGGGAGGCCGCCGAAGGAGGTGTTCGCGGACAGGGCCAGCAGGATCATCGTCGCGAACTGGATGACGTAGAAGGCCCAGTTGTGGCCGAGCGAGGCGTCCGCGAGCCGGGCGAGGACGGTGACGCCCTCGACCGGCTGGAGGTGGAAGCGCGAGATCAGTACCGACAGGCCGATCAGCATCACACCGAGCACGGCACCGAGGGCGAGCTCCGCGTGCTGGGCGCGCTTGGCGCGGGGGACTCGGAAGGAGGGGACGGCGTTGGCGATGGCCTCGACGCCGGTGAGGGCGGAGCAGCCGGAGGCGAAGGCCTTCAGCAGCAGCAACGCGCCTACGGTCGTGGCGTTGTCGGCGAGCACGGAGGCATGGCCGGCCGCGGCCGCCGTACTGACCGGCTCGGACCGGAACAGGCCCACCCCGATCAGCACGAAGATCGATCCGACGAACACGACGGTCGGCACGAGGAACGCCCTCGCCGACTCCACGATGCCCCGGAGGTTGACGGCCGTGACGAGCGCGAGCACGGCCAGGCACAGCCACAGGCGGTCGTCGTAGAGGGCGGGGAAGGCGGAGGTCAGCGCCGCCACTCCGGCCGTGACGGCGACGGCGACGTTGAGGACGTAGTCCAGGACGAGCGAGGCCGCCGCGACCAGGCTCGTGCGCTTGCCCAGGTGCGTCCTGGCCACGGCGTAGGAGCCGCCGCCGTCCGGGAAGGCCGCGATCACCTGGCGGTACGAGGCGACCAGCACCGCCAGCAGGGCGGCGATGGCCAGCGTGACGGGAAGCGTGAAGCCGAGGCCGTGCGCGCCGGCGGCGGCCAGGACGAGGACGATCGCCTCGGGCCCGTAGGCCACCGACGCCATGGCGTCGAGCGAGAGGGCGGCCAGCCCGGTGACCGCGGTCAGCCGGTGCCGATCACCGGTGTCCGGCGGCTCCTCGTCGGCGGCGGGCGCCCCGGGCGCGGTGGTCAGGACGGACATGGTGCGGGCTCCTTCGTACGGGACGAACAGCCGCACGCGGAAACTCGCGCGCGGGGCACCAAGGTTCTGTCCGGATCCCGCGGTTCCCTGCCCCTCCTTGCGCGTTCTTCGCGCTGAACCGACCGTCCTTGACGGCGCTTTGACGCCCCAAGGGGGCTCGGGGAACTTCGCGACCGGCCAAGGTCAACCCGCACCGGCCGAAGCGCAGGCACCGCTCCCGGCGCGCACCGTCACGCTGGGTGTCCACCCTCGACAGACCGCCACGCCTCCCACGCGCGGCCCATCCCCGCCCCCATGCCCCCGGAGCTCGATCAATGGTGTTCGCCACGCCCCGACCCGGCCAGTCTTAACGGAAGCTTGACGCTCATGACCCCCTGATCCGTGGGCCCATGCGTCACTCTCCGCTTACGCTGATTCCGCCGTCCGCGTGATGGCCGAAATCGCGCCGACCCGCACATCAGGAGCACGCCGATGGCCACGACCGAACACTCGACGTCCAGTCGCGTGCGCTCCTGGATGCTGCAAGGGCTGTCCGACATGGGCAAGGGCCACGGCCCCGGGGGCCCGCACGCCGAGCCGGAGCCCGCACACAAGGGCCAGCCCTGGTACCGAGTCATGTGCCTCACCGGCGTCGATTACTTCTCGACCCTCGGCTACCAGCCGGGCATCGCCGCCCTTGCGGCCGGCCTGCTCTCCCCCATCGCCACGATCGTGCTCGTGATCGTCACACTGGCGGGCGCCCTGCCCGTCTACCGGCGGGTGGCCGAGGAGAGCCCGCACGGCGAGGGCTCGATCTCGATGCTGGAGCGGCTGCTGTCCTTCTGGAAGGGCAAGCTGTTCGTCCTGACCCTGCTGGGCTTCGCCGCCACCGACTTCCTGATCACCATCACCCTGTCGGCCGCCGACGCCTCGACCCACCTGGTCGAGAACCCACACCTGAACAGCGCCCTGCACGACAAGCAACTGCTGATCACCCTCATCCTCGTGGCCCTGCTCGGCGCGGTGTTCCTCAAGGGGTTCCTGGAGGCGATCGGCGTCGCCGTCGTCCTGGTCGGCATCTACCTCGCGCTGAACGCGGTCGTCGTGGTCTCCGGCCTCTTTCACGTCATCACCGAGGGGCATGTGATCACCGACTGGTCCAGCGCCCTCACGGCCGAACACGGCAACGTCTTCGTCATGATCGGCGTGGCCCTGATCGTCTTCCCCAAGCTCGCGCTGGGCCTGTCCGGCTTCGAGACGGGCGTCGCGGTGATGCCGCACGTCAAGGGCGACCCGGGTGACACCGAGGCACAGCCGAAGGGCCGGATCCGGGACACGAAGAAGCTGCTCACCACCGCCGCCCTGATCATGAGCTGCTTCCTGATCACGACGAGCTTCATCACCACGCTGCTGATCCCTGAGAAGGAGTTCGAACCGGGCGGCCAGGCCAACGGCCGCGCGCTCGCGTTCCTCGCCCACGAGTACCTCGGCAACGCCTTCGGCACGGTCTACGACGTCTCGACCATCGCCATCCTGTGGTTCGCCGGCGCCTCCGCCATGGCCGGCCTGCTCAACCTGATGCCGCGCTATCTGCCCCGCTACGGCATGGCACCGCACTGGGCCCGCGCGGTGCGCCCGATGGTCATCGTCTTCACCCTGGTCGCCTTCCTCGTCACCTGGATCTTCGACGCGGACGTCGACGCCCAGGGCGGCGCTTACGCCACCGGTGTCCTGGTGCTGATCAGCTCCGCGGCGATCGCCGTGACCATCGCGGCCCGCAAGGCCGGTCAGCGGAACTGGACCGTCGGCTTCGCGGTCATCTCCGCGGTGTTCCTGTACACCACCGTCGTGAACGTCATCGAGCGCCCAGACGGTGTGAAGATCGGCGCCTGCTTCATCGCCGGCATCATCCTCGTCTCCCTGCTCTCGCGGCTGATGCGCGCCTTCGAGCTACGCGTGACCAGCGTGACGCTGGATGACATGGCGGAACGTTTCGTCCGGGACATGGCCAGTCGCAAGATCCGGTTCATCGCCAATGAACCCGACCGGCGCGACAAGGCCGAGTACCGCGACAAGATCGAGCAGATCCGCAACGACAACGACGTCCCCGTCCAGGAGGACTTCGTGTTCGTCGAAGTGACGGTCACCGACCCCTCCGAGTTCGAGGCGGGCGTGACCGTACGCGGCGAAGTCCTGCACAACCGCTACCGGGTCCTCACCCTGGAGTCCTCCTCCATCCCCAATGCCCTGGCCGCGCTGCTCCTGCACGTCCGCGACACGACGAGCTGCATCCCCCACATCTACTTCGAGTGGACCGAGGGCACTCCCTTCGCCAACTTCCTGCGTTTCTTCCTCTTCGGCCAGGGCGAGGTCGCCCCGGTCACCCGCGAGGTGCTGCGTGAGGCAGAGCCCGACCGTGACCGCCGGCCCCGGGTGCACACCGGCTGAAACGGCCGCGGGCATCAGGATCGCGTCAAGGTTGCACCCTAAGGCGTCAGAGCGCCGACAGCTGCGGTCCCTCCGGCGCCCCGGAGCCTTACCGTCTGCACTGTGCAGGGAAGCGGACCCCTTCCGGTGCCGACCGGCGACCGCCACTGGCGTGGCAGCGCCTGGTTCGCGGTGGGCTGCGCCCTGGCCTTCCTCGGCATGACCCTGCTGGTCGACCTGGACGGGGAGACGCTGACACCGCCGCGCGCCCTGCTGTGGCTGGCCCTGACCGCTCTGCTCTTCGCGATCCTGCTCCCCCAGCGGGTGACCGCGGGGCCGGGCTGGCTGGAGGTGCGTGGCCTCGTACGACGGCAGTCGGTGCGGACGGACGCGCTGGTGGCCGTACGACAGCACGGCCGCGTCTCCGCTCTGCTGACGCTGCGCGACACGGACGGCTGCCGCCTGGACCTGGATCCGCGGATCCTCGTCGCCAACGCGCTGCTCTGGCACGAGTTGGAGACCGGGGTACGCCGCTCGCTCGAACGCGGGACGCTCCTCGAAGGCACGGACGTGGTCGAGCGGTTGGGGCATCAGATCGACGACGCCGCAGCGCAGGCGGTGCTCAGGGCGTCGGGGATGTTCTGAACGGCGTGCGCCGCGGGGGACGTACCACTATTCGGCCGTACTGCATCCGCCCGGCGATCTCGACCCGCAGGACGACCGGCGCACTTGCCTCAGCGGCCGGACGCCTCCTGACCTTGGCGTATTCGATCGCCAGGGAGTCGGTGTCCACCACCACGCCGGGCCGCGTAACCAGCCTCAGTGTGCCGCCGCGCATGTCCAGGTCGATCCGCAGGGCCCCGCCTGCCATCACCGCCTGCGTGAAGTCGAGGGTGACATCGCCCCAGGACGACTCGATCTCCAGCCGTCGGGGCACTACCCACTGCCCGCCCCGCACGGCCGAACCGCCCTGTTGCTCGATACGGACGACGTCCTTGACCTCGACACCGCCCGGTGCCGCCGGCAGATCCACCGTCAGCTCGGCCAACTCGCCCAACGTGCGGGCGGAGAGAGCGGCGGTCACCCGGACCTCCAACTCCTCAATGGTCAGCCTGCCCTCCCCCGCCGCGGCGTTCAGCACGTCCACCGCGCGGTCCCGGTCCACGTCCGAGGCCCGCAGCCCCGTGTGCGACAGCTCAGCCGCCATACCCTCACCCCGTTAGAACCCGACCGACCCCACTGACGTCATATCGCGTTATACCCAACGGCCAACCCCCTGCCTCGAGTTCCCCGCCCGGCCCCTATCGTGACCGGCATGCAGTCCTACACGATCGGCCAGGCGGCGCGGCTGCTCGGCGTGAGCCCCGACACCGCGCGTCGCTGGGCGGACGCAGGCCGCGTCGCGACCCACCGCGACGACACCGGACGACGACTCATCGACGGCAAGGACCTCGCCGCGTTCTCCGTCGAACTCGCCAGGTCCGGCGCCGACGGGGAGGAGGCCTCCTACACCTCGGCCCGCAACGCCTTCCCCGGCATCGTCACCGCGATCAAACTCGGCGACGTCGCGGCCCAGGTGGAGATCCAGGCCGGCCCGCACCGACTGGTCTCCCTCCTGACCCGCGAGGCGGTCGAGGAACTGGGCCTGGAGGTCGGCATGGAGGCCACCGCCCGCGTGAAGTCGACGAACGTCCATATCGACCGCACGTAACCGGACAGTCGACGCCGTTACGGTAGGGACCGGATTCCGCAAACCCGCACAAATCCCCACCCTCTCCCGCTCCCACACCCACCGTCTGCGAGGCGTCCCTCCATGAGCCTGAGCATCCGCAACCAACTGCCCGGCACCGTCACCGCCATCGCCCCCGGCGAGGTCATGGCAACCGTCAAGGTCCACCTCGACGGCGGTCAGGACCTCACCGCGGCGATCACCCTGGACGCCGTCGAGGACCTCGGCCTGGCCGAGGGGACGGGCGTGACCGCCCTCGTGAAAGCCACGGAGATCTCCCTCGCCACCGCACCGATCAGCGGCCTGTCCATCCGCAACCAACTCCCCGGCACGGTCACCGGCATCGCCACGGGCGGCGCGATGGCCTCGGTGAAGATCGCCGTGGAGGGCGGCGTCCTGACGGCGGCCATCACCAGGGACGCCACCAACGACCTCGCCCTGGCGCCCGGAATGCCCGTAGTCGCCCTGGTCAAGGCGACAGAGGTGGCACTGACGACGGCGTGACGCGGGAGGGCTCCGCCCGCCGACGTGAGGCAGACGGGTGCCCCCAGCGGCCTGACGCACGAGCGCTGCCCCCGTCGGCCTGACGCACAAGAGCTGCACGCGCCGACCTCACGCACAAGGGCTCCGCCCGGCCGAACACGGCCGGAGCGGAGCCCTCGATCACCTACGCCGGTGCGTCAGCCCTCGTACGCATCCATCGGCGGGCAGGAGCACACCAGGTTCCGGTCGCCGAAGGCCTGGTCGATCCTGCGCACCGGCGGCCAGTACTTGTCGGCGGCCGACACCCCGGCCGGGAACACGGCCTCCTCGCGGCTGTACGCGTGCTCCCACTCACCGCCCAGCGCACCGGCGGTGTGCGGAGCGTTCCGCAGCGGGTTGTCGTCCGCGGGCCACTCACCCGACCCGACCTTCTCGATCTCCGCACGGATGGCGATCATCGTCTCGCAGAACCGGTCGAGTTCGTTCAGGTCCTCGGACTCGGTCGGCTCGATCATGAGCGTTCCGGCCACCGGGAACGACATCGTCGGCGCGTGGAAGCCGTAGTCGATGAGCCGCTTGGCCACGTCGTCGACGCTCACGCCGGTCGCCTTGGTCAGCGGTCGCAGATCGATGATGCACTCGTGCGCGACGAGCCCGCCCGGCCCGGTGTAGAGCACCGGGTAGTGCGGCTCCAGCCGCTTGGCGATGTAGTTGGCGGACAGCACCGCCACCTGCGTGGCCCGCTTGAGCCCCTCGCCGCCCATGAGCCGTACGTACGACCACGAGATCGGCAGGATCCCGGCCGAACCCCAGGGCGCGGCCGAGATCGGGCCGACGCCCGTCTCCGGCCCGGCCGCGGGCTGCAGCGGGTGGTTCGGCAGATACGGCGCCAGGTGCGCACGCACACCGACAGGGCCGACGCCCGGACCGCCACCGCCGTGCGGGATGCAGAAGGTCTTGTGCAGGTTCAGGTGCGAGACGTCACCGCCGAAGTGCCCCGGCTTGGCAAGCCCCACGAGGGCGTTGAGGTTGGCGCCGTCGACGTACACCTGCCCGCCGGCCTCGTGCACCTGAGCGCAGATGTCGGCGACGTGCTCCTCGAACACGCCGTGCGTCGACGGGTACGTGATCATCAGCACCGACAGCTCGTCCCGGTGCTTCTCGATCTTCGCCCGCAGATCCTCGACGTCGATCTCACCGTCGTCGGCGGTCTTCACGACGACGACCTTCATGCCGGCCATGACGGCGCTGGCGGCGTTGGTCCCGTGGGCGGACGACGGAATCAGGCAGACGGTGCGCTGCTCGTCCCCGTTGGCCCGGTGGTACCCGCGTACGGCGAGCAGCCCGGCCAGCTCACCCTGCGACCCGGCGTTGGGCTGCAGCGACACCTTGTCGTAGCCGGTGACCTCGGCGAGACGTTCCTCCAGCTCGCGGATGAGCGTCAGATAGCCCTGCGCCTGCTCGGCGGGCGCGAAGGGGTGCAGCTGTCCGAACTCCGGCCAGGTGACCGGCTCCATCTCGGTCGTCGCGTTGAGCTTCATGGTGCAGGAGCCCAGCGGGATCATTCCGCGGTCGAGCGCGTAGTCGCGGTCGGCGAGCCTGCGCAGGTAGCGCAGCATCGCGGTCTCGGAACGGTGCTGGTGGAAGACGGGGTGCGTGAGGACCTCGTCGCTGCGCAGCAGCCCGCCCGGAAGGGCGTCCTCGGCTCCCTCGTCCAGCGCCTCGATGTCACCCTCGACCCCGAACGCCGTCCATACGGCACCCAGTTGGGCCCGCGTGGTGGTCTCGTCGCAGGCGAGGGACACGTGGTCGGCGTCGACGAGGCGCAGGTTGACGCCGTTCTGCCGGGCGGCGGCGACAACTTCGGCGGCCTTCTCGGGCACCCGCACGGTCAGCGTGTCGAAGTAGGAACCGTGCACGACCTCGACACCACCGGCCGTGAGGCCCGCGGCGAGGATGGCGGCGTACCGGTGCGTGCGCCGGGCGATACCGCGCAGCCCGTCGGGTCCGTGGTACACGGCGTACATCCCGGCCATCACCGCGAGCAGCACCTGCGCGGTACAGATGTTGCTGGTCGCCTTCTCCCGCCGAATGTGCTGCTCACGCGTCTGGAGAGCCAGCCGGTACGCCCGGTTCCCGTCGACATCCACGGACACACCCACGAGCCGCCCCGGCAGGCTGCGCGCGAACTTCTCGTGTACGGCCATGTAGCCGGCGTGCGGCCCGCCGAAGCCCATCGGCACACCGAACCGCTGCGTCGTCCCGACCGCGATGTCCGCCCCGAGCTCACCGGGGGACTTCAGCAGTGTGAGCGCGAGCAGATCGGCGGCGACGGTGACGAGGGCGCCGAGCTCATGGGCCTGCTCGATGACGGCCTTGATGTCCCGTACGACGCCGGAGGCGCCCGGGTACTGCACCAGCACGCCGTTGATCTCACGCCCGGCGATCTCGGCCGGAATGCCGTCGCTGAGGTCGGCGACGACGACCTCCACGCCGGTGGGCTCGGCACGGGTCTCGATCACGGCGATGGTCTGCGGAAGCACGTCCGCGTCGACCAGGAACAGCCCCTTCTTGTTCTTGCCCATCCGCAGCGACAGGGCCATGGCCTCCGCCGCCGCGGTCCCCTCGTCCAGCAGCGAGGCACCGGAGGTCGGCAGTCCGGTGAGGTCGGCGACCATGGTCTGGAAGTTCAGCAGGGCCTCGAGCCGCCCCTGCGAGATCTCGGGCTGATACGGCGTGTAGGCCGTGTACCAGGCCGGATTCTCCATGACGTTGCGCAGGATGACCGGCGGCGTGAAGGTCCCGTAGTACCCGAGCCCGATCATCGAGTCCAGCACCTGGTTGCGATCGGCGAGCGATCGCAGCTCAGCGAGCACCTCGGCCTCGGTGCGCGCCCCCGGCAGTTCGAGGGAGTCGGCGTTCTTGATCACATCCGGCACCGCGGCGGCGGTGAGCTCGTCGAGCGAGCCGTACCCGACCTGGGCGAGCATCTTGGCCCGAGCCTCATGATCAGGACCGATATGACGCTGCTCGAACGGAATACCCTGCTCGAGCTCGGAGAGCGGAATGCGATGGGCGGTCATTGCGGAGGCCTCCTGGTCTGACACGACCTTCGAGGGGCACCACGGCACGGGTACCCGGACGGCCTCCCCCTCTGTCATCTCAACCTGAGAGCTTCACCGGGTCACCACAAGGTGCCCGGTTTTCACCGTCGGTGAGAGCGGAGGCCATCGACACCCGCCCTGCTTTCCAGAGTGACCTCGTCCGTGCGGTACGTGTGCCTGAGAGATTCCGGGGAGGATTTGCTCCTTCGGCGCCTCCGGATGGTTCCCGGAGGACTCTCCCGCACGGGGTCAGCAGCCGCTAGCCAGCCTACCAGCGGGGTCCACGCACGGTCCTTCGAGTGGCCGGGCTCACCAATGTGCCCTTTCGTAGTGCTTACGGATGAGTTGCGACCAAGTGGAGGGCCCGTGCAGACCGACATCGATCCGCGCAATCTGATCGGCCGCAAGGCTTTCGACCGCAACGGCACCAAGATCGGCACCATCGACGAGGTCTACCTCGACGACGCGACCGGAGTGCCGGAATGGGCGGCGATACGCACCGGTCTGTTCTCCCGGGACGCCTTCGTCCCCCTGGAGCCCAGCGATCTGGTCGAGGGCAGCCTCCACGTCCCCTTCGACCGCGCCCTCATCAAGGACGCCCCCGATTTCGGCGTGGGCCGCCACCTCTCCCCCGAACAGGAACTCCAGCTCTACCACCACTACGGCCTCGATGTAACGGCCCCGCCCCCACCCCCCGACCGGGACTTCGGCAACTTGGCAACCACGGAAACCCCGGACGACAACGGCCCCCGCACATCCCACCCTCACTCCTGAAGACGCTCCCCTTCCACCGCACATCCCCAGCCCACACAGGTCACGCCCACCTCCGCGCGGTCGGGTTCTCCTGCCCAGCCGCACCCCATCGCAACGCAACACCGCGGCGGCGCCCACCCGGCAGCCGACCTCACCCAGCCGCGGGCAGTCGTGCCGCTGGGGCGGCACGGGTGGGGCGCAGCGGCACCCCGCAAGCGCGGGCGGGCGACCCACCCCCTTCGGTGCCCCCAACGCCGGGCCCTCGGGGCACCAACCCGCGTCCGGTTCCGCCCCGCCCCGCCCTACCCAGGCACCACAGGCGGCGCCTCCCTCATGCCCCCACCGCCCCGCTCCCCTCCCCGTCCCAGGAGACCGGCCTCCACGCCTAAAACCCCACCAACCCCATGCCCCCCACCTCCCGCATCTCCCCCGGCGCCCCCAGACCTCCCCCGCACCAACGGCAACGGATCCGCCGCCTCCAACCCCGGATCGTCGACCCGAAACGTCCGCACGCGCCCCGGCCCCGACGACTCAGGCGTCTCGAATCGCACAGTCACCCGCCCCAACCCGCTCCCCTGCACCCACCCGTGCCCGTACTCGACGTGCCGCACATCGTGCCCAGCCACCCACCGCCGCTCGACGGGCGGCGCAGCCTCCCGCTCCGCCAAGGGCTCCTCGGGATCGCCCTCCTCGCCGTGCTCGACCCGCTCCCCCGCCACCTGCGCGAACAGATCCTCCTGCGTGTAGTCGGCCAACCCGGTGACCCCGACCCCCAGCAGACGTACCCCACCCGTCGTGTCCACGGAATCCAGCAGCCGTAGCGCGGCCTCGCGCACCACACCCGGGTCGTCCGTCGGCCCACGCAGCGTCTCGGACCGGGTCAGGGTCGAGAAGTCGAACCGACGCACCTTCAGCACGATGGTCCGCCCGGACAGGCCGGCCCCCCGCAACCGCCGAACACAACGATCGGCCAGCCGCTGCACCTCCAGCCCCACCCGGACCCGGTCATGAATGTCCACGTCGTACGTGTCCTCGACCGACACCGACTTGGCCTCCCGCTCGGCCACCACGGGCCGCTCGTCGTGCGCCAGCGCCATGGCGTACAGGGCATGCCCATGAGCCTTGCCCAGCAGCCGTACGAGCTCGTCCTCACCCGCCTCGGCGATCTCGTCGACCGTGTGGATTCCGGCCCGCCGCAGATGGTCCCCGGTCGCCGGCCCCACCCCCGGCAGGGTCCGCACCGACATGGGCGCGAGCAACGCCCGCTCCGTCCCCGGCTCGATCACCACCAGCCCGTCGGGTTTGGCCTCCTCCGAGGCGATCTTCGCCAGCATCTTGGACGCGGCGAGGCCCACCGACCCCGCGAGCCCGGTGACGGCCCGTATGTCGGCGCGCAGCTTCACCCCCACCAGCCGCGCGGACTCCTCGTCCCAGGCCGCTCCTCCGGCCTCCAGGTCCACGAACGCCTCGTCCAGGCTCAGCGGCTCCACCAGCGGCGACAGCTCCCGCAGCAGGCCCATGACCTGCTCGCTGACATCGCGGTAGATCCCGAAGCGCGGCACGAGATACGCGGCGTTGGGCGCCAGCCGGCGCGCCTGCCCCATGGGCATCGCCGAATGCACCCCGAACACCCGGGCCTCATAGGACGCGGTGGCGACGACTCCCCGCGGACCGAGCCCGCCGACGATCACGGCTTTGCCGCGCAGGCTCGGCTTGGATGCCTGCTCCACCGAGGCGTAGAAGGCATCCATGTCGAGATGCAGGATCGTAGGCGCGTTCCTCACATCTCCGATGCTGCCTCACGCCACTGACAATGCCCTGCTGCAACCGCCTGATACGCGGCCCAGGCAGGCCCATCGACCCCATTCCGCCCGCCGCCACACCGCAACTGCGACGGCGTCCCGGCGAGGGCTGCTCAGACCGCCCGGTTTCGCCGCCGAGCCAGCTCGTCCGCCGGATTGTGCCCGACCAGGGTCTCGCCGGTGTCGATGCGCTCCCCGTGCAGCTGCGACAAGGCGCTCTCGACGTCCCGCCACACCACACCCACGGCGATCCCGAAGACCCCCTGCCCGCCCTGGAGCAGCGCGTGCACCTCGTCCGGGGAGCTGCACTCGTAGACCGTCGCACCGTCGCTCATCAGCGTCAGGCGCTCAAGATCCCGAAAGCCCCGCTCCCGCAGGTGCTGCACGGCGGTACGGATGTTCTGCAGTGACACACCGGTGTCCAGGAACCGCTTGACGATCTTCAGGACGACGACGTCCCGAAAGCTGTAGAGCCGCTGCGTCCCGGACCCGTGAGCGGGCCGCACGCTGGGCTCGACAAGGCCGGTGCGCGCCCAGTAGTCCAGTTGCCGGTATGTGATGCCCGCGGCCGCGCAGGCCGTCGGACCGCGATAGCCGATCTGCTCGGTCGCCATGGACGCCGCCCCTCCGCCGCTGCTCGGCACGGCCGTCGGTCGCTGCGGAGCGTGATCGGCCGCGCTGCCCTGAAGCGGGCTGGTGTGAAGCGGGTACGGGCCGCTCGCCCCGAGACTGCGTCCGGGGGCACCCCCAGCCGTACCGTCGCCGCTGCTTCTCACGCCGACCTCCGTCCTTGACCTGCCTTCTCGACGGTAGGCAGTCACCCGGGGTGCGTCAACGATCGCCACACTCGGCACGCCGAGTGATAATCACCCTAGGAGTGGTTTCCCGTGCCCCACCGCGGGGAAAGGCTAGCCGAATGCGCTCGGAGCAGGCCGTAGGACGCTCTCCCTCGCCGCTGGCAAATGCCGGCATTTGAGCCGTAACGGACTGTGGGCCGCACCAGCACGGACCGCGAGTCCGCCGGGACGCCCCACGCCGCCTCACTGGCTGCTGGTGCCGAAGTCCTCGGGCGAGATCTGGTCGAGGAACTCGCGGAACTTCTCCACCTCGTCCTCCTGCTCGTCCGGGATCGCGATGCCCGCGTCGTCGAGCACGCCGTCGCTGCCGTAGATCGGCGTTCCGGTGCGCAGGGCCAGCGCTATGGCATCGGAGGGGCGGGCACTCACCTCGACGCCGCTGGCGAACACCAGCTCGGCGTAGAAGACGCCCTCACGCAGATCCGTGATGCGTACTTCGGTGAGCTCCTGACCGACGGCCTCCAGCACGTCCTTGAACAGGTCGTGGGTCAGCGGTCGCGCGGGGGCCATGCCCTGCTGGGCGAAGGCGATCGCCGTCGCCTCCCCCGGCCCGATCCAGATGGGGAGGTAGCGGTCGCCTCCCACTTCACGCAGGAGCACGATCGGTTGGTTGGAGGGCATTTCGACCCGGACACCTACGACATCGAGCTCGTTCACACAGCAACCCTAGGCCGTGCTCGGGACGTTTGGGTAGTCGGGCCGAGAACGGGTGGCCGATCCGGGCTCCCCGCCCCTGCCCGGCTCAGGGCAGCCGCACACCGAGAGCGGTCTGCACCAGGGCGGCGTGCAGCTTCACAGCCAGCCCCGCCAGTTCCTTCGTACGCGCCTCGGCATGAGCCCTGGTCTGCGGATTGCGGTGCCGCCGCAGAGGCGCCACGACCTGGTCCACCAGCCCGGCCTCACGGTCGGCGGCGGCCTTCATCACACGCAGATGCCGTGGCTCGATCCCGAATCGCCCCAGCTCGACGACGAGCGAGGCCACGGTGACAGCCTCCGCGTCGTACGCCCCGTCGGGAAACGGGACGATCAGGCCGTACGACTCCCATTCCGCGAGCTCCGGCTCCCCGATCTCGGCGGCGACGAGCAGCTCGGCACGCCCGATCCGGGCCGCGGTGGGAGCCTCGACAGGCTCCAGGACCGTTTCTCCATCGCGCTGCCGGCACACGGTCGGCAGTGGTGCTGCCTCACCGCGCTCCATGGCGTCCAGATGCTCGCGGATCACCTTGAGCGGCAGATAGTGGTCCCGCTGCATCCGCAGGACGTGGCCGAGCCGCTCGACGTCCTGCGCACTGAACTTGCGATACCCCGAGGGGGTCCGCTGCGGCTCGACGAGACCCTCCGACTCCAGGAAACGGATCTTGGAGATGGTGATGTCAGGGAACTCGTCGCGCAGCACGTTCAGCACCGTGCCGATGCTCATCAGCCGACCGTCCGTGGCGGCGATGCCGTTTCCGGCACCGCCGCTCGGTGTTTTCAGCATGGACCTTCCCTGGGTCTCCCCGGACGGGCTCCGGGGGAGGGTCAGTAGCCCCGCTGGCTCGCGTAGAAGACCAGCCGGTACTTGCCGATCTGCACCTCGTCACCGTTGTTCAGAGCGACCTGGTCGATCCGCTCGCGATTGACGTACGTGCCGTTCAGGCTGCCGACGTCGGCCACCGTGAACGAGCCGTCCTGAGCGCGACGGAACTCCACGTGCCGACGCGAGACCGTCACGTCGTCCAGGAAGATGTCGCTCTGCGGGTGCCGCCCGGCCGTGGTCAGATCGCCGTCCAGCAGGAAGCGGCTGCCCGAGTTCGGACCGCGGCGCACCACCAGGAGCGCGGAGCCCAGCGGCAGCGCGTCGACCGCCGCCTGCGCCTCCGGAGACAACGCAGGCATCGCCGTCTGACCGGTGGTCTCGGCGTCGTAGGCCTCAAGACCGGAGATGGAGATCGTGGAGGTCGTCTCGGACGGACGCTCGGGCGTGGCACCCGGCCGCAGCGGGGCGCCGCAGTTGGAACAGAAGCGGCTGTTCTCCGCGTTGCGGTTACCGCACCTCGTACACACCAGGGCCGACATCGGGGAAAACCCTCCACCCGCACTTGAGGTTGACGGTTGCCCGAAACCTATGCCGCCGGACTGGCCAGGGTCAACTGACGGCGCGCCCTGACCACCGGAAATGTCACCACCCGGTCCAGGCACCTGGTCCCTGAACAGTGGGCGCTGGCCCTCATCGTCCCCCTGCGCGCGGTGACGAGCGGTCGCGTTGTCGCCACTCTCTCGCGCGCTCTTGCCGAACAACTTCGCAAACAACTTCACGGGCGATTCCCCTTGACCGAAATAGACCCGCCCGTGGGGCAGGACGAACCCTGACTGCACTCCCTGGCCGACCCGGACACCCTCACAACGTCCGTCTCCACCAGACAGTTTCCACCACGCACCACCCATTCGGTGCGCCGACCCCCCGCAACCTCATGCCCTCGCCTGACGTCCCCCATGCACCGCCGGTTCACTGGGAGGACGACCGAGCGTAGTCAGGCCGCTTCGCCGCTCGCAAGGCGTCCACGACGATCTTGTCCGACCGCTCGATGGTCACGGTGGCCTGCTCCTTCTCAAGAGTCTGAACCACGCCTCCAGGGATGTTGAGCGCTGGTTCGAGGTCCTGCGACTTGCCGATGACCTTGAAACGATACGGAGCGTTGATCTTGTTCCCGTCGACGCTCACGCTGTTGCCGGCATCGGTCAGATAGGTGCCGGCGACGACGCGTACGCCGTTCACCTGGATCGCTTCCGCGCCGGCCGCGCGCAGCTCCTGGATCGCGTCGAGCAGCATGTCCGCCTCGACCGTCCCCTTCGTGTCGTCGATGGTCATCGTGATGCCGGGCCCCTGAGCCGCCACCGTGCCCGCCAGAATGCCGAGTTGCCTCTCCTTCTCGACCGTCTGCTTGCGGGCCTCCTCGGCCTGGTTCGAACTGTTCTCCAGCTCATCGCGCTGCTTCTCGAGACCTTGCTTCTCGTCCTCAAGACGCTGAGTACGGTCATCCAGTTCATCGAGGATGCGAACAAGATCTTCCTGACGTGCGCCGCGCAGGGCCCCGTCACCCTCACTGTTCGACGCGACCTGGACGGCCAGGCCGAAGCCGAGTCCGAACAGCAGGACAGCGACGATGAGTTGGGCCCGGCTGACCCGCGGCGGCCACAGCCCCTTCACGAGCCGCTGCCGACCGGTGAGGTCGCTCGACTGCCCCTTGGCCCCGTCCGCGGCCTCCGAGGCGTTGTCCACGGCCTCGGCCGCGCCCGCGCCGCCCGCCGGCATCTCCTCGGGCAGCTCCTTGCGCAGCCTGTTCCCCGGTGCCTCGTCGTGGTTGCTCATCGGCCTCACGCCCGGAACACGTGCCGGCGAATCGCCGCGGCGTTCGAGAAGATTCGGATGCCGAGCACGACGACCACGCCGGTGGACAGCTGGGCGCCCACGCCCAACTTGTCGCCCAGGAACACGATCAGCGCGGCCACGACCACGTTGGACAGGAACGACACGACGAAGACCTTGTCGTCGAAGATGCCGTCGAGCATGGCCCGCAGACCTCCGAAGACGGCGTCGAGAGCCGCCACGACGGCAATCGGCAGATAAGGCTCGACGACCGCCGGAACCTCAGGCCGGACCAACAGGCCGGCCACGACGCCCACGACGAGGCCCAGTACGGCGATCACGATGTGCCCTTCTCGGTTTTCTCGGTGTTCGGCTGTGCTGTACGTACGGTCACGCTCGGGGCGGCGGGCAGCCGAAGGTCGTCCTGAACGGAAATGCCGGTCCGGATCCCGAAGTTCTCCTGCAGGGCGTGCAGATACAACCCGTCGGCGCTGTCCTGGAACTTGGTGCTCAACCGCTCGCCATCCCCCACCGCGAGCACCGTGTACGGCGGCACCAGCGGCTTGTTGTCGACCAGTATTGCGTCTCCCGCGGCCCTGATCGCCGACAGGGCCGTCAACCGCTGCCCGTTGATCGAAATGGCCTCGGCGCCCGACTCCCACAGCCCGTTGACCACACGCTGCATGTCGCGATCGCGCACCCGGCCGGTGTCGGAGAACCCGGACGTTCCGCGCGGGTCGCCGTCGCCGCCCGAGGCGGTCTCCTTGGAGTCGTTGACGATCAGCTTCACGCCGGGACCGTGCACCTCGACAGCACCCGCCAGGATGCCCACCAGCTCCCCCTGGTCACTGTCACCGGTCGACTTCAGCGCCTCACGCTGCCGCGCGCTCACGTCGTCGCGCAGCTTGTCGACGGTCTCTTCCAGCTGGTCCGCCGCCGCGGTCTCACGGTCGATGCGGTCGACCAGCTCCTCGCGCTCCTTCGCCACGACGGGCGCCGCGACCCGCGCCTGCGCCGCCCCAACGGTCACCACGAGCGCCGCGAGCACCAGACCGGCGGCGAGCCCCAGCTTCGCCCTGAGCGTCTTGGGCAGCCCTCCGTCGCCCGCGGCCTTCTTGCGCGCGGCCGCCTCGGCGTAACCGTCGTCGAGGCTGTGATCCATGACGTTGGTGAGCAGCGACATGGACGCGTCCGGGCGCGCTGGGCGCGTGGGTGTGCTCCGAACGGGGGGCTGCTGCGGCATGCCGCACATCGTCGCACGTCGCCGCCGATACCTCCGAATGGCCCCACCGGCGTGCCGGACAGGCCCCTTGGGGGCTGCCTGTCCGGCACACGCACGTGGTACGTACGTCAGCGGCCGGCGCTGTCCACGACCGCCGCCCATTCGTCGAGCAGAGCCTGCGCGGAGGCGTCGTCCGGGCCTTCCGCCCACAGATGGGTGACCGCCTCGGCCGGGTCGGGCAACACCATCACCCAGCGCCCGTCCGTCTCCACGACCCGCACACCATCGGTCGTGTCGACAAAGCGATCTCCGGCCTCCTCCACGACCCGCCGCATCACGAGCCCCTTGACGGCCCAGGGAGTCGCAAGATCCCGCTTGATGACATGGGCCCGCGGAATCCGCGCGTCGATCTGGCTGAGCGTGAGCTGCGTCCGCGCCACCAGACCGATCAGCCGTACGAAGGCCGCCGTACCGTCGAAGACACTGCTGAACTCGGGGACGATGAACCCGCCCCTACCGTCGCCGCCGAAGATCGTCGTGTCGTCGCGACCGACCCGGGTCAGGTCGTCCGGCGATGTCGTCGTCCATTCCACCTGCGTTCCGTGGTATGCCGCCACCTGCTCGGCGATCCTCGTCGTGGTCACCGGCAGCGCCACACGCCCGCTGCGCCGCTCCGCGGCCACCAGGTCGAGCATGACGAGCAGAGCCCTGTCGTCCTCGACGATCCGCCCCTTCTCGTCCACCAGCGACAGCCGCTCACCGACCGGGTCGAACCGCACCCCGAACGCGGCCCGCGCGGACGCCACGATCTCTCCCAGCCGCACCAGCCCCGACCGCCGCGTATCCGCCGACTCCGTGGGCCTCGACTCGTCGAGACCGGGGTTGATCGTCAGCGAGTCCACACCGAGCTTGCCGAGCAGGCTGGGCAGCACGAGCCCCGCGCTGCCGTTCGACGCGTCGACGACGACCTTGAGCCCCGACTCCGAAATCCCCGTCGTATCGACATTCCGCAGCAACGACCCGGTGTACGAGTCGAAGACACTGGCCGGGAAATGCAGGTCCCCGATCTCTCCGGGGAATGCGCGCCGGTACTCCTGCCGCGCGAAGACCCTGTCCAGTTTGCGCTGACTGGCCTGCGACAGATCGGCACCCCGGCCGTCGAAGAACATGATGTCCACAGAATCCGGCACACCGGGCGTCGTACGGATCATGATCCCGCCGGCACTGCCCCGCGCAGTCTGCTGCCGCGCCACGGGCAGCGGTACATTCTCCAAGTCCCGTACGTCGATGGCGCTGGCCTGCAGCGCCGAGATGACCGCCCGCTTGAGCGCACGGGCACCGCGGGAGTGGTCGCGAGCCGTGGTGACGGTGGACCCCTTCTTCAGGGTCGTCGCGTACGCACCGGCGAGTCGCACGGCTAGCTCGGGCGTGATCTCCACGTTCAGGATTCCGGAGACGCCACGGGCACCGAACAGATGCGCCTGGCCCCTCGACTCCCAGATCACCGAGGTGTTGACGAAGGCGCCGGCCTCGATGGTCTTGAACGGATAGACGCGCACATTGCCCTGGACGATCGATTCTTCACCGATCAGGCACTCGTCACCGATGACCGCGCCGTCCTCGATCCGGGCCGCCCGCATGATGTCGGTGTTCTTCCCGACGACGCACCCACGCAGATTGCTGTGCTGCCCGATGTACACGTTGTCGTGCACCACAGCCTTGTGAAGAAAGGCTCCGCTCTTCACGACCACGTTCGAGCCGACGACGGTGTGCTCACGGATTTCCACACCGGCCTCGACCTTGGCGTAGTCCCCGATATACAGGGGCCCACGAAGCACGGCATCAGGATGTACCTCGGCGCCTTCGGCCACCCAGACACCCGGGGAGATCTCGAAGCCGTCGAGCTCGACGTCGACCTTGCCCTCCAGGACGTCGGCCTGCGCCTTCACATAACTCTCGTGGGTGCCGACGTCCTCCCAGTACCCCTCCGCGATATAGCCATAGATCGGCTTGCCTTCCTTCATGAGCTGCGGGAAGACATCGCCGGACCAGTCCACGGGGACGTCGGCCTCGACATAGTCGAAGACCTCGGGCTCCATGACATAGATGCCGGTGTTCACCGTGTCCGAGAAAACCTGACCCCAGGTCGGCTTCTCGAGGAAGCGTTCGACCTTGCCTTCCTCGTCGACGATCGTGATGCCGAATTCCAGTGGATTGGGCACTCGCGTCAGACAGACCGTGACGAGGGCACCCTTTTCCTTGTGGAAGTTGATCAGTTCGGTGAGGTCGAAGTCGGTCAGGGCATCACCGGAGATGACGAGGAAAGCATCGTCCTTCAACGCCTCTTCGGCGTTCTTGACGCTTCCAGCGGTACCGAGTGGCTTCTCCTCATTGGCATAGGTGAGCTCCATTCCGAGCTCTTCACCGTCACCGAAGTAGTTCTTGACCAGAGAGGCCAGAAATTGAACTGTCACGACGGTTTCATTCAGCCCATGCCTTTTGAGCAGCCGCAGAACGTGCTCCATGATCGGCCGGTTGGCCACCGGCAGGAGCGGCTTGGGCATGCTTGAGGTCATGGGACGAAGGCGTGTGCCTTCGCCCCCGGCCATCACGACGGCCTTCATGTCGGAAGCGTCCTCCTCGAAGAGACGACTGTCTAGCCGACTTCACCCGTCCAGATTGTCCCGCACTTTTCCGCCGCGGGCCATCGAGCGCCGGGCGCTCCAATCCGCGAGCTCAATCGGCCATGGCGTCCGCACGGACCAGGCGGCGGACTTGTACCACGTAGAGGACTCCTGCCCACCAGTACAGGGTTGTACCCCATCCGGCGAACGCCCATCCGAAAATAGCAGCGAGTGACGGGATCCATCCGCTTCCGTCGCTGAGCAGCAGCAACGGGAAGGCGTACATCAGGTTGAACGTGGCAGCCTTCCCAAGGAAGTTCACCTGAGGTGGCGGATAGCCATGGCGTCTGAGGATGCCCACCATCACCAGCAGAACCAGCTCACGCGCCAAAAGTGCAGCGGTCAACCAGACCGGCAGAATCTCGCGCCAGGTGAGGCCGACCAAAGTCGAGAGAATGTAGAGCCGGTCGGCCGCAGGGTCGAGAAGCCGGCCCAGGCTGCTGATCTGGTTCCAGCGCCGCGCAAGCTTGCCGTCCAGGTAGTCACTGACGCCACTCAGAGCCAGCACCAGTAGTGCCCAGCCGTCACTCTTGGGCCCACCGAACTCAGGCCTGAGAATCAGCCACAGGAACAGCGGCACACCAAGGAGCCGCGCCATGCTGAGGATGTTGGGGATGGTGAGCACTCGATCCGTCTGGACGCGAGTCTCCTGGACCTCCACCCGAGGGCCTCCTGTGGGAAACGTACCTACGATGCCCCCTGACCCTACCTCAACGCAAAAAAGCTCTGGCCCTCGGGCTGTATGCCCAAGAGCCAGAGCTCTAAAAGGAGTTCGGCGGCGTCCTACTCTCCCACAGGGTCCCCCCTGCAGTACCATCGGCGCTGTAAGGCTTAGCTTCCGGGTTCGGAATGTAACCGGGCGTTTCCCTCACGCTATAACCACCGAAACACTATGAAACTGTCAGCCGCACCGCATGTGGCCATACGGGGCTGTTCGTGGTTTCAGAACCAACACAGTGGACGCGAGCATCTATGGACAAGCCCTCGGCCTATTAGTACCGGTCACCTCCACACGTTACCGTGCTTCCAGATCCGGCCTATCAACCCAGTCGTCTACTGGGAGCCTTACCCCATCAAGTGGGTGGGAATACTCATCTCGAAGCAGGCTTCCCGCTTAGATGCTTTCAGCGGTTATCCCTCCCGAACGTAGCCAACCAGCCATGCCCTTGGCAGAACAACTGGCACACCAGAGGTTCGTCCGTCCCGGTCCTCTCGTACTAGGGACAGCCCTTCTCAATATTCCTACGCGCGCAGCGGATAGGGACCGAACTGTCTCACGACGTTCTAAACCCAGCTCGCGTACCGCTTTAATGGGCGAACAGCCCAACCCTTGGGACCGACTCCAGCCCCAGGATGCGACGAGCCGACATCGAGGTGCCAAACCATCCCGTCGATATGGACTCTTGGGGAAGATCAGCCTGTTATCCCCGGGGTACCTTTTATCCGTTGAGCGACGGCGCTTCCACAAGCCACCGCCGGATCACTAGTCCCGACTTTCGTCCCTGCTCGACCCGTCGGTCTCACAGTCAAGCTCCCTTGTGCACTTACACTCAACACCTGATTGCCAACCAGGCTGAGGGAACCTTTGGGCGCCTCCGTTACTCTTTAGGAGGCAACCGCCCCAGTTAAACTACCCATCAGACACTGTCCCTGATCCGGATCACGGACCCAGGTTAGACATCCAGCACGACCAGAGTGGTATTTCAACGACGACTCCCCCTGAACTGGCGTCCAGAGTTCACAGTCTCCCACCTATCCTACACAAGCCGAACCGAACACCAATATCAAACTGTAGTAAAGGTCCCGGGGTCTTTCCGTCCTGCTGCGCGAAACGAGCATCTTTACTCGTAGTGCAATTTCACCGGGCCTATGGTTGAGACAGTCGAGAAGTCGTTACGCCATTCGTGCAGGTCGGAACTTACCCGACAAGGAATTTCGCTACCTTAGGATGGTTATAGTTACCACCGCCGTTTACTGGCGCTTAAGTTCTCAGCTTCGCCACAACGAATTGTGACTAACCGGTCCCCTTAACGTTCCAGCACCGGGCAGGCGTCAGTCCGTATACATCGCCTTACGGCTTCGCACGGACCTGTGTTTTTAGTAAACAGTCGCTTCTCGCTGGTCTCTGCGGCCACCCCCAGCTCAGGAAGCACGTTCCCTCACCAGTGATGGCCCCCCTTCTCCCGAAGTTACGGGGGCATTTTGCCGAGTTCCTTAACCATAGTTCACCCGAACGCCTCGGTATTCTCTACCTGACCACCTGAGTCGGTTTAGGGTACGGGCCGCCATGAAACTCGCTAGAGGCTTTTCTCGACAGCATAGGATCATCCACTTCACCACAATCGGCTCGGCATCAGGTCTCAGCCTCATGTGATCCGGATTTGCCTGGATCACGGCCTACACCCTTACCCCGGGACAACCACCGCCCGGGCTGGACTACCTTCCTGCGTCACCCCATCACTCACCTACTACAGGTCTGGTCCGTCGGCTCCACCACTCCCCTTTGCCCGAAGGCTCCAGGGCGGCTTCACGGACTTAGCATCGCCTGGTTCAATGTTTGACGCTTCACAGCGGGTACCGGAATATCAACCGGTTATCCATCGACTACGCCTGTCGGCCTCGCCTTAGGTCCCGACTTACCCTGGGCAGATCAGCTTGACCCAGGAACCCTTAGTCAATCGGCGCACACGTTTCTCACGTGTGAATCGCTACTCATGCCTGCATTCTCACTCGTGAACCGTCCACCACTGCCTTCCGGCGCGGCTTCACCCGGCACACGACGCTCCCCTACCCATCACAGCCGCCGTTGGGCGTATTGCTGCAATGACACGACTTCGGCGGTACGCTTGAGCCCCGCTACATTGTCGGCGCGGAATCACTAGACCAGTGAGCTATTACGCACTCTTTCAAGGGTGGCTGCTTCTAAGCCAACCTCCTGGTTGTCTCTGCGACTCCACATCCTTTCCCACTTAGCGTACGCTTAGGGGCCTTAGTCGATGCTCTGGGCTGTTTCCCTCTCGACCATGGAGCTTATCCCCCACAGTCTCACTGCCGCGCTCTCACTTACCGGCATTCGGAGTTTGGCTAAGGTCAGTAACCCGGTAGGGCCCATCGCCTATCCAGTGCTCTACCTCCGGCAAGAAACACACGACGCTGCACCTAAATGCATTTCGGGGAGAACCAGCTATCACGGAGTTTGATTGGCCTTTCACCCCTAACCACAGGTCATCCCCCAGGTTTTCAACCCTGGTGGGTTCGGTCCTCCACGAAGTCTTACCTCCGCTTCAACCTGCCCATGGCTAGATCACTCCGCTTCGGGTCTTGAGCGCGCTACTAAATCGCCCTATTCGGACTCGCTTTCGCTACGGCTTCCCCACACGGGTTAACCTCGCAACACACCGCAAACTCGCAGGCTCATTCTTCAAAAGGCACGCAGTCACGAGATACAGCAAGCTGTATCCGACGCTCCCACGGCTTGTAGGCACACGGTTTCAGGTACTATTTCACTCCCCTCCCGGGGTACTTTTCACCATTCCCTCACGGTACTATCCGCTATCGGTCACCAGGGAATATTTAGGCTTAGCGGGTGGTCCCGCCAGATTCACACGGGATTTCTCGGGCCCCGTGCTACTTGGGTGTCTCTCAAACGAGCCGCTGATGTTTCGACTACGGGGGTCTTACCCTCTACGCCGGACCTTTCGCATGTCCTTCGCCTACATCAACGGTTTCTGACTCGTCTCACAGCCGGCAGACTGTGAAAGAGAGATCCCACAACCCCGTATACGCAACCCCTGCCGGGTCTCACACGTATACGGTTTAGCCTCATCCAGTTTCGCTCGCCACTACTCCCGGAATCACGGTTGTTTTCTCTTCCTGCGGGTACTGAGATGTTTCACTTCCCCGCGTTCCCTCCACTTGCCCTATGTGTTCAGGCAAGGGTGACAGCCCATGACGACTGCCGGGTTTCCCCATTCGGAAACCCCCGGATCAAAGCCTGGTTGACGACTCCCCGGGGACTATCGTGGCCTCCCACGTCCTTCATCGGTTCCTGGTGCCAAGGCATCCACCGTGCGCCCTTAAAAACTTGGCCACAGATGCTCGCGTCCACTGTGCAGTTCTCAAACAACGACCAGTACACCGTCACACACCACCACTGTGGTGCTACACCGGCGCCGGCAACCGAAGCACAACCTTGCGGCCGTTACTTCAGACACCCAACAGCGTGCCCGACACACTCCCCGCTTCCCTCAACGTTCCACGCTCCGAAGAGCAGTACTAGAAGGAGAAGACGATCAAGTGTGCCGAATAATCAACGTTCCACCCATGAGCAACCACCGCAGAACGTTTGCCTGCGTAGTGGCCTCTGAACCGGGCAAGCCCGGCTTAGAAGTGCTCCTTAGAAAGGAGGTGATCCAGCCGCACCTTCCGGTACGGCTACCTTGTTACGACTTCGTCCCAATCGCCAGTCCCACCTTCGACAGCTCCCTCCCACAAGGGGTTGGGCCACCGGCTTCGGGTGTTACCGACTTTCGTGACGTGACGGGCGGTGTGTACAAGGCCCGGGAACGTATTCACCGCAGCAATGCTGATCTGCGATTACTAGCAACTCCGACTTCATGGGGTCGAGTTGCAGACCCCAATCCGAACTGAGACAGGCTTTTTGAGATTCGCTCCACCTCACGGTATCGCAGCTCATTGTACCTGCCATTGTAGCACGTGTGCAGCCCAAGACATAAGGGGCATGATGACTTGACGTCGTCCCCACCTTCCTCCGAGTTGACCCCGGCGGTCTCCTGTGAGTCCCCATCACCCCGAAGGGCATGCTGGCAACACAGAACAAGGGTTGCGCTCGTTGCGGGACTTAACCCAACATCTCACGACACGAGCTGACGACAGCCATGCACCACCTGTACACCGACCACAAGGGGGGCACTATCTCTAATGCTTTCCGGTGTATGTCAAGCCTTGGTAAGGTTCTTCGCGTTGCGTCGAATTAAGCCACATGCTCCGCTGCTTGTGCGGGCCCCCGTCAATTCCTTTGAGTTTTAGCCTTGCGGCCGTACTCCCCAGGCGGGGAACTTAATGCGTTAGCTGCGGCACCGACGACGTGGAATGTCGCCAACACCTAGTTCCCACCGTTTACGGCGTGGACTACCAGGGTATCTAATCCTGTTCGCTCCCCACGCTTTCGCTCCTCAGCGTCAGTAATGGCCCAGAGATCCGCCTTCGCCACCGGTGTTCCTCCTGATATCTGCGCATTTCACCGCTACACCAGGAATTCCGATCTCCCCTACCACACTCTAGCTAGCCCGTATCGAATGCAGACCCGGGGTTAAGCCCCGGGCTTTCACACCCGACGTGACAAGCCGCCTACGAGCTCTTTACGCCCAATAATTCCGGACAACGCTTGCGCCCTACGTATTACCGCGGCTGCTGGCACGTAGTTAGCCGGCGCTTCTTCTGCAGGTACCGTCACTTTCGCTTCTTCCCTGCTGAAAGAGGTTTACAACCCGAAGGCCGTCATCCCTCACGCGGCGTCGCTGCATCAGGCTTTCGCCCATTGTGCAATATTCCCCACTGCTGCCTCCCGTAGGAGTCTGGGCCGTGTCTCAGTCCCAGTGTGGCCGGTCGCCCTCTCAGGCCGGCTACCCGTCGTCGCCTTGGTGAGCCATTACCTCACCAACAAGCTGATAGGCCGCGGGCTCATCCTTCACCGCCGGAGCTTTCAACCTTCACAGATGCCAGTGAAGGTGGTATCCGGTATTAGACCCCGTTTCCAGGGCTTGTCCCAGAGTGAAGGGCAGATTGCCCACGTGTTACTCACCCGTTCGCCACTAATCCCCACCGAAGTGGTTCATCGTTCGACTTGCATGTGTTAAGCACGCCGCCAGCGTTCGTCCTGAGCCAGGATCAAACTCTCCGTGAATGTTTTCCCGTAATCGGGACGACACATCACGAGAGCGGAACAGCCAGGCGGAATAAGCCCGGCCGTTCACAGCGTCCTCGCTGTGTTTATTTCAAAGGAACCTCGCCACCGGGAACTAATGTTTCCGGCAGACGGGGTATCAACATATCTGGCGTTGATTTTTGGCACGCTGTTGAGTTCTCAAGGAACGGACGCTTCCTTTGTACTCACCCTCTCGGGCTTTCCTCCGGGCGCTTCCCTTCGGTGTTTCCAAACTCTATCAGGGTTTTTCCGGCCCCCTGACCACCGTCCTGCGAGCACGCAGAAGGTGACCCCGAGATAGGATCTGACAAGTTTGTTTCTGCCAGGCGAGGTTGCGTAGTCGCGTCGCTCAGCCCCAAGCAGGAGTAAGACAGTACACGCGGTCACGGAGCGGGTGCAAATCGATATGAGGTATGGTCTAGACCACTCCGGTCTGCTCGCGCGGAACCGGCACTTCATGTGACATACGCTGCTGAACAGTGTGCCGTCCCGCACAGGCAGCGACGGCCATACCGATCTCCACCCCTGGGAGGCTTCCCATGACCACCGTGACGTCCCCATTGGCAGGACGCGCCGTTGGACTGGCGTCCGTGCCGGATCCGGTCTTCTCCGGGGCCATGGTCGGCCCGGGCACAGCGATCGACCCGGTGCGTGAACCGTCCGAGGCCGTGTCCCCCGTGGACGGAGTCATCGTCTCTCTCCATCCGCACGCCTTCGTCGTCGTCGACGAGCAGGGCCACGGTGTCCTCACCCACCTCGGCATCGACACGGTGCAGCTCAACGGCGAGGGCTTCGAGTTGCTTGTGAACAAGGGCGACACCGTGACGCGCGGCCAGAGCATCGTCCGATGGGACCCCTCGGCCGTCGAGGCAGCCGGCAAGTCTCCGGTGTGCCCGGTCGTGGCCCTAGAGGCAACGGCGGAGGCTCTCTCTGAGCTGCGTGACAGCGGCGACGTGAAGGCCGGCGACAGTCTCTTCGTCTGGAAGTGACTTCGGTGCCGTCGCATGGCGGCACGTAGGGACGACAACCACTGCGGCGGCTTGGCCCGCCGCACTAGCGGAGACGGTGAGATGGAGACAACGCTGCGAGGCGTCGGCGTGAGCCACGGTGTGGCGATCGGCGAGGTTCGGCACATGGGAACGGCGGTCCTCGAGCCGCCTGCCAAGCAGATTCCGGCCGAGGACGCGGGGCGCGAACAGGGGCGCGCCCGCCAGGCCGTCGAGGCTGTGGCAGCCGACCTGATGGCGCGCGGCAATCTGGCGGGGGGCGAAGCGCAGGCTGTGCTCGAGGCTCAGGCCATGATGGCCCAGGACCCCGAGCTGATGGCGGACGTGGACCGGCGTATCGCCGTGGGCAGCACGGCCGAGCGTGCCGTGTACGACGCCTTCGCCGCATACCGGGAGCTGCTGGCCGGTGCCGGTGAATACCTTGCCGGCCGGGTGGCCGACCTCGATGACGTGCGGAATCGTATCGTCGCTCGTTTGCTCGGGGTTCCGATGCCTGGTGTCCCGGACAGTGACGAGCCCTATGTCCTTGTCGCCCGCGATCTCGCGCCGGCCGACACGGCGCTGCTGGACCCGGCGCTGGTCCTCGGTTTTGTCACCGAGGAGGGTGGGCCTACCAGCCACAGCGCGATTCTGGCGAGGGCGCTCGGTGTGCCGGCCGTGGTCGCGCTGCCGGGTGCCGGTGAGCTCGCCGAGGGTACGGTCGTAGCTGTGGACGGCAGCACGGGCGATGTCTTCGTGCACCCGAGCGACGAGAAGAAGGCGGAGCTGGAGGGAGCTGCTGCCGCACGCAAGGCCGCCCTCGCCGCGTCTACGGGGCCGGGCGCCACGGCCGACGGCCACAAGGTGCCGCTGCTGGCCAACGTCGGCGGACCGTCCGACGTTCCGGCCGCTGTCGAAGCGGGTGCCGAGGGTGTGGGTCTGTTCCGGACCGAGTTCCTCTTCCTCGACGACAGCAAGAAGGCACCGTCGGAGGAGAAGCAGGTCGAGGCCTACCGGCAGGTCCTCGAGGCCTTCCCCGAGGGTCGTGTCGTCGTACGTGTTCTGGACGCCGGCGCTGACAAGCCGCTGGACTTCCTGACGCCGGCCGATGAGCCGAACCCGGCGCTGGGTGTGCGGGGGTTGCGGACGTTGCTGGACCACCCCGACGTGCTGCGCACTCAGCTGACGGCCCTGGCGAAGGCGTCCGAGGGACTGCCGGTCTACCTCGAGGTCATGGCCCCGATGGTGGCGGACCGGACCGACGCGAAGGCGTTCGCGGACGCGTGCCGTGCGGCCGGGCTGCAGGCGAAGTTCGGTGCGATGGTGGAGATTCCGTCGGCCGCGCTGCGGGCCCGTTCGATCCTGCAGGAGGTCGAGTTCCTGTCGCTGGGGACGAACGACCTCGCGCAGTACACCTTCGCCGCTGACCGTCAGGTGGGTGCGGTGTCCCGCCTGCAGGATCCGTGGCAGCCCGCGCTGCTCGACCTGGTCGCACTGTCCGCGGAGGCGGCGAAGGCTGAGGGCAAGAGCTGTGGCGTCTGTGGTGAGGCCGCGTCCGACCCGCTGCTGGCGTGTGTGCTGACCGGTCTGGGTGTCACCTCCCTGTCCATGGGTTCTGCGTCGATTCCATATGTCCGGGCGACGCTGGCGAAGTACACGCTGGCGCAGTGTGAGCGTGCCGCTGCGGCCGCGCGGGCCGCGGACAGCGCCGAGGAGGCACGCAACGCCGCTCAGGCGGTGCTGTCCGGCGAGTAGTCGGAGCAGGACCTCTGCGCGATGGCTGCAGGCCCGTTGTGATGGGGCGCTCCACCGGTTGGTGGGGCGCCCCATCCGCTTCAGTGGTGGTGTCCCGGTGGTGCTTCCTCGTTGCCGAGGTCCGGTGGCACGCAGTAGTCGACGCCGGATTCCGGGGAGATGAGGTCTCCGGATTCGATGTCGGTGCAGTAGGCGTCGAAGACCTCGCCGGCGGTGAGGGGTTCCAGACCGTCTCCGCGCAGGCGCCATCCGTAGATGCGGTCGGACGTGCCCGGGGCGCTGGTCCGCATGACGAGTCCACCGGGGCTCCGGGTGGCGAGGCCGACGGCGAGGACCGTGGTGAACTCCAGGGCTTCGGCCTCGTCGAGGTGCGTGGCGCCCTCGGTGCCTTCGTCGGCGTGCAGGACGGAGACGAGTGCTTCCGGGGTCCCCGTGACGCTGCAGACGAGGTGCCGGCTGCCCGGCTGGGCCGTGGCGAGGATGCGTACGAGCAGGCTCGAGGCGCGCACGAAGGCCGAACGGCCGATGTCCTCGCCGCAGGTGGCGCAGGCGCCGAGGCGTGCCAGGAGTGTGCAGGCGTACTCCCACGTGGCTTGTCGGACGGCTTCGTCGACGAGGGCCGGGACGAGGTCTGCGAGGGGCTGCCCGTGGTAGGGGACGGTGGGTCCCGTGGCCGCGAGTTCGGCTGTGAAGCGTGTGCGGCTCGCCGCGTTGTCGGGGTCGAGGCCCGTCTCCGCGCAGAACTCGGCGTACTCCTGCGGATCGAAGAGGGCAATCGTCGTATGGCTGCCTTGGGAGGCCCGAGTCCTGAGGAGGGCCTCCACCTGTTGCAGATAGATCTTGTGGTCGTCGAAGGTGAAGCTGCGGTAGTGCCGCATGGCACGGAAGTCGTGCTCGTCGGTGAGCAGGCCGATCGTGCCGGCGATTTCGCGGCGCAGGACGCGTCGCATCGTCTGGTGGTCGGTGTGTGCCATATTTCCCCCTGTGTGTGCACAGTCGATCAATGCTCACTCACAGTAACCGGCAGCACTGACAACGGCCCCGGCTCGCCGTGGTTCGACGAGTCCGAGGCCGGGTGTCGGTCAGGCGCGCTTGCGGGCCAGTTCCTCGTAGAAGTGCAGGAGGTCGAGGTTGTCGATGGAGCCGGGGTTGACCGCTCGCTCCAGGGGTGTGCCTTGGAGAAGGCGCTTGACCGGGACCTCGATGCGCTTGCCGGTGAGGGTGTGGGGGACGCCGGGGACTTCGATGACCTCGTCGGGGACGTGTCGCGGTGAGAGTTGTTCGCGGATGGTCTGCTTGATGCGGCTCAGGAGCGCTTCGTCGAGCACGGCTCCGGGGGCCAGGTGAACGAACAAGGGCATCCAGTAGCCGCCGTCGGGCTGTTCGATGCCGATGACAAGGGATTCCTTGATCTCGGGGAGGCGTTCGACCGCTTCGTAGATGTCGGCCGACCCCATGCGGACGCCCTGGCGGTTGAGTGTGGAGTCGGAGCGGCCGTGGATGACGACGGAGCCTCGTGAGGTGAGCGTGATCCAGTCGCCGTGGCGCCATACGCCGGGATAGGTGTCGAAGTAGCTGTCGTGGTACCGCCTGCCGTCGTCGTCGTTCCAGAAGTGGATCGGCATGGACGGCATGGGGTTGGTCACCACGAGTTCGCCCACCTCGTCGATGAGGGGTTCGCCGCTCGGGTCCCAGGACTGCAGGTCGGTGCCGAGGCCGGGGGCCTGGAGTTCACCGACGTACACGGGCACGGTGGGCACGGCTCCCGCGAAGCAGGAGCACACGTCCGTGCCGCCGCTGACGGAGGCGATCCAGAGGTCGTCGCGGACCTCGTCGTGCAGCCAGCGGAATCCGTCGGGCGGCAGGGGTGATCCGGTGGTGGCGACGCACTGGACCTTGGTGAGGTCGAAGTCGCGCGCGGGGTGCACGCCGGCCTTGCGGCAGGCCATGACGTACGCGGCGGAGGTGCCGTAGAGGGTGGCTCCAGTGCGTTCGGCGACTCGCCATTGGGCGCCCGTGTCGGGGTAGCCCGGGCTGCCGTCGTACAGGACGATCGTGGTGCCCGTGAGGAGGCCGGAGACGAGGAAGTTCCACATCATCCAGCCCGTCGACGTGTACCAGAAGAAACGGTCCTCTGGGCCCAGGTCGCAGTGCAGTCCGAGTTGTTTGAGGTGTTCGACGAGGATGCCGCCCTGGGACTGGACGATGGCCTTGGGGAGGCCGGTCGTGCCGGAGGAGTAGAGCACCCAGAGGGGGTGATCGAAGGGCACCTGCTCGAAGACGGGTTCCTGGTCGGCGGCTGTGAGGGCCGACCACTCGAGCGCACCTTCGGGGGCCGCTGTGCCGAGGAGTGGAATGTGCACCACCGCGCGCAGCGTGGGCAGTTCACGGCGAAGCTCGGAGACGATGTCGCGGCGGTCGTGCTCCTTGCCGCCGTAGCGGTAGCCGTCGACGGTGAACAGGACGACGGGTTCGATCTGCTGGAAGCGGTCGAGGACGCTGCGGGCGCCGAAGTCCGGGGCGCAGGAGGTCCAGACTCCGCCGACGGCGGCTGTGGCGAGGAGGGCCACGACGGCTTCCGGGATGTTCGGAAGGTAGCCGCTGACGCGGTCGCCGGGGCGCACGCCGAGGGCGCGCAGCTCGGTGGCGAGGGAGCCGACCTGGCGGCGCAGCTCGGACCAGGTCACGGGGCGGGGCTCGTGGGATTCGTCGACGTACAGGAGTGCGGGTTTGTCGGCGCGGGTCTCAGCGGCGCGCAGGGCGTGCTCGGCGTAGTTCAGGGTGGCGCCGGGGAACCACTGGGCGCCGGGCATCGAGCGGTCGCCCAGCACACGCGCGTACGGGGTGGAGAAGCGGACGTCGAACCACTCCGTGACGCCCTTCCAGAAGGTGTCCAGTTCGTCGACCGACCAGCGGTGAAGTGCCGCGTAGCCGCCCTCGGAGGGGGCGCCGTGGTGCTCGGCGGCCCAGGCCTGGAACTTGGTGACCTGAGCCCCGGCGATGCGCTGGGGATCTGGCTGCCAGAGCGGCTGAGGGTTCGCGATCGACATGGGGCGGCTCCCGGACTGTGCGCGTCGTGTGCGTCTTCCGCGCACGGCTGGGTTGGGCGCGTTACGCGGCTGACACGGACGATGCCATGTGATCGACTTCTACACCAGGGTGCGCCCCACACAGTCCGTGTCGTGAAGATGTGGTCCCGGCACGGGTGAACGGAAGTTGAACGACACACGCGTGTGGGGCGGTCGATGGCAGGCTGAGCAGCATGAACGGTCGTGACCTGGTGCGTTCGATGAAGGTGGTCGGTTCTGTGGGAGCGGCCCAGGGGTTGCGTACCGTGCGAGCGGCGTGGCGCAGGAGGCGTGCCGACGCTGTGGGACTGCCGCCGCGGGGTGCGGAGCGTGCCCGGGTGCCTGGGCCGGTCCAGGAGGTGCTGCCCGGTCCGGGCGGTGGTGTCATCCGGTTCAGCCGGTCCGAGCTGCGTGTCACCGTGGCCGTGAACGGTGCGGTGTTCTGGGGCTGGGACGGGGTCTCTCCCGAGCCGTCGTACGCGCTCGCGGGTCGCTGTCCGGAACCGGATCCGCGGGCGGTGCTGGAGCCCGACAAGGACGGTGGCTGGCGGGTCGTGGCCGAGCGGGTCACGGTCGTCATCTCACGGCACGGCGCCGTGGAGGTGAAGACGCCCGGTGGCGTGACGCTGCGCCGTGACCTGCCACCGCGCTGGTGGGAGCCCGTCGACGGTGGGGCGGCGCGGTGGATGCAGCGGTCGGAGGTGGCCGCGGACGCGCGCTTCTTCGGGCTCGGGGGGCGTGCGTCCGGCCCCCGGCTGAAGGACGGAACGTATCGGCTGTGGAACACCGACCCGGGCCATGCGTTGGGTCCTGGTGACGACCCTCTCTACATCACCATGCCCGTGCAGGTGGTGGTTGCCGACGCGGCCACGCACCTGGTGTTCCACGACACCTCGTGGGACGGCACGGTGACATTGCGGGAGGGCGAGGAGGGCGCCGGGTCAGGGCACGACCGGGCGGGGACGTGCGAAATGCGGATGGACGGCGGTCCGCTGCGCTGCTGGGTGATGGTGGGCACCCCAGCGCGCGTGCTGCGCGCCTGGGCCGCACTCACCGGTGCACCCGCTCTGCCGCCGGCATGGGCGCTGGGCCACCATCACGCACGATGGGGTTTCGGCAGCGAGCAGGAGGTCCGGCGGATCGTTTCGGGCTACCAGGAGCGCGGCCTGCCCTTGGACGCGGTCCACCTGGACATCGACCACTACGACGAGCACCAGGTGTTCACGGTCGATCAGGACGCCTTCCCCAAGCTGCCGCAGCTCGCCGAGGACTTGCGCCGGGACGGGATCCGCCTGGTTTCCATCGTCGACCCGGCGGTCAAAGCCGCGCCCGGCAATGCCGTGTACGACAGCGGGACGGCCGAGGACGCGTTCGTGCGGGACGCCTCGGGACAGCTCGTGCGGGGAGTCGTCTGGCCCGGGGAAGCGGTCTTCCCGGACTTCACGAACGCGCGCGTGCGCAAGTGGTGGGGTGGGCTCTACGAGGAGCGGGTGGGGCAGGGTTTCTCGGGCTTCTGGCATGACATGAACGAGCCGACTTCGTTCGCGGCCTTCGGAGAGTCGACGCTGCCGCGTTCGGCACGGCACGCGCTGGAAGGACGGGGCGGGGACCACAGGGAGGCACACAACGTCTACGGTCTGTGCATGGCCAGGGCCGGCTACGAGGGCTTGCTCGAACTGGCGCCCCGGGAGCGGCCTTTCGTCTTCTCCCGCTCGGGATGGGCCGGCATGCAGCGCTACGGAGGCACGTGGTCCGGGGATCTGGCCACAGGCTGGCCCGGGCTGCGGGTGTCGCTGTCGCTGGTCATGGGTCTCGGGCTGTGCGGGGTGCCCTATTCGGGGCCGGACGTGGGCGGATTCGACGGGAGTCCGTCGCCGGAGCTGTATCTGCGCTGGTTCCAGCTGGCCGCCTATCTGCCGCTGTTCCGTACGCATGCGAGTCTGCGGGCGGGACGCAGGGAGCCGTGGGAGTTCGGTCCCGAGGTGCTGGAGCACGCGCGCGTGGCGCTCGTCGAGCGTCGCAGGCTGCTGCCCTACTTCGTGACGCTGGCGCATCTGGCCCGGCGGACAGGAGCGCCGTACGTGCGTCCGCTGTGGTGGTCGGCACCGGAGGACCGCGCGTTGCGTGACTGCGAGGATGCGTTTCTGCTGGGCGACTGTCTGCTGGTGGCGCCGGTGCTGGATCCGGGCGCCGACCGACGTGCGGTGCAGCTGCCGCGAGGGCGCTGGTACGACACGGCGACGGGGCGGGCGTACGAGGGGCCGGGGCAGATCCTCCTGGACGCGCCCATGTCGCGGCTCCCGGTGCTGGCGCGCTCGGGTGCCGTCGTCCCCGTGCGCGGGGACGACGGCGGGCTGGAACTGGAGGTATGGGCACCCGCCCCCGGACGCACGGGGGGCGGGCTGGTCGTGCCGGACACGGGTGGCGGCGAGGACGAACCGGAGATCGAGCGGTATGTCACCCGCTGGGAAGGCCGAAAGCTGGTCGTCGAGCTGGAGCGCGAGGACGGCATGATCGCCTCCCCCCGTCCGGTGCTCATACGAGGGCTCGATGAGGGTTCGGCTCAGATGTAGCGGCCCTCGAAGAACGCCCTGACGGCCACTGTGTGCAACGGGAAGGCGAGCTCCTCCGGCCTTCGCAGGAGGTGCCAGCCCTCGGTCTCGTGCGTGGCGGCCGAGGTCGGCAGTCGGTCGGCCGGCCGTTCCGGAAGGAGGCCGAACAGCAGCAGGTGACCGTCGGGAGAGCTCATGGCGTCGACGAGACGTACATCGCGGCCGGCCGCGTCGATGCCGGTCTCTTCCCTGAGTTCGCGGACGACTGCCTGCCGCCAGTCCTCGCGGTCGTCGATGTAGCCACCGGGCAGGGCGATGCCTCCGCGCGCGGGGGCGACGGTTCGGGTGATGACGACCAGGGCGGTGCCCTGCTCGTCGTACACGGGCAGGAGCGCGATCGCTACCGGCAGCGGATTGCGGTAGGCCACGGCGCCGCACGCAGAGCAGCTGCGGGGCCAGCCGGAGACGCCCTCTCCGTAGGGCGCGCCGCAGCTTGAACAGCGGGAATCTGCTGCGGAGTTGGGGGCAGAGTGCTGAGTTTCGGACACGCGGCGGACTGTATCCGATCAGCGGAAGGGCGTCTTCCGGGGGGCCGCACTAATGCCTGGTCAGGGATTTCCTGGACACGGGGAAGTCGAAGTAGGTGTCCGAGTAGGGCTCCGGTTTGAACGTGTAGTGCCACCACTCCTCGGCGAGGTTCACGAAGCCGAGGGCTTCGAGGGTGCTCTTGAGCAGCAGCCGGTTGGTCCGTTGTTCGCCCTGGATGCGCGGGTCGAGGGTGTGGGACAGAGTGTCGAAACAGTCGAAGCCGGTGCCCATGTCGAGGGAGTTGTCGGGAAAGCGCTCGGCCTGCGCCGCGAAGCAGGGCACGAGGGGCTCTCCTGGTACGTACGGCCGGGTGGGTTTCGCCGGCAGTCTGACGATCGTCAGGTCCATGGTCGAGCCGCGGCTGTGCCCGGACTTCTCGGCGATGTAGCCGTCCACGAACAGACGGGTCTTGTCGACGTTCGGGTAGAACTCGTCCTTCATGGCCTCGTCGTCGAGGTCTTCGGCCCAGCGCACGAAGTGGTCGACGGCGCGCTGCGGGCGGTAGCAGTCGTACACCTTGAGCGTGTAGCCCTGGCGCAACAGCCGCTTCTGGGCCTTGTGGAGGGCCTCCGCGGCGGGTCGGGTGAGGATGCACAGGGGCTGTCGGTAGCCGTCGATGCGCTCGCCCACGAAGTTGTGCGGGGTGAAGTACCGCATCTCCTGAACGATGGTCGGGTCCACGTGTCTCAGCGCCACGAAGTCCTTCGGTGCTGTGGGCTCTGGCTTCGCCTGGGCAGCTGTTGGGGCGGCGGTCACGGCGAGGAGGGTGGCGAGCGTGGTGACCAGTCCCCGTACCGCGGTCGAGAGTCGTGTCATGTCTCCTGCATGTATCAGGAGTCTGTCTCGTCGCGGAAGCGATCGGATGCATTCCACCCTGAAAGCCGGACAGGAAGGCCGCCGCCGGTGAGTCCGGGCGACCCTGCCGCTTTTCCGTTGGCCATGGCAGACTTCTGACGTTCCGTCAGATCGGACGATCGGGAGGGGCTATGCCACGCACGCGCACACCGGTGGTCGCCGGGTGGTTCGCCGGGGACGAGGCCGACTTCCGCCTCCTCGGCACCCGCTGCTCGGCCTGCACGTCGGTCTTCTTTCCGCGCGAGGACGTTCACTGCCGCAACCCCGGCTGCCCGGGCGGCGACCTGGAGGAGGTTCCGCTCTCGCGGCGGGGGCGCGTGTGGTCGTACACGGACAGCCGATACCGGCCTCCGTCACCCTATGTGACCAACCCGGAACTTCCATGGGAGCCCTACGCGTTGATCGCTGTGGAGCTGGAGTCCGAGCGCCTCGTGGTGCTGGGACAGACGGTTCCCGGGATCACCGTCGCCGACCTGACGGTGGGCATGGAAGTGGAGGTCGTCCCCGCAGTGCTGCATGAGGACGCGGAGACGACCTGGACGACGTGGCAGTGGCGGCCGACGGGGGTGACGGCATGACGGACGACGTGGCGGTGCTGGGCGCGGGCATGCACCCGTGGGGCAAGTGGGGGCGCAGCTTCGTCGAGTACGGCGCGGTGGCGGCTCGCGCAGCACTCGCCGATGCGGGACTTGAGTGGCGGGACATCACCTCCATCGTCGGTGCGGACACCGTGCGGGGCGGCTATCCGGGGTACGTGGCGGGGGCGACGTTCGCGAAGGCGCTCGGCTGGCAGGGGGCCCGGGTCGCGAGCGTGTACGCAGCGTGCGCGTCCGGGGCGCAGGCCATCAACACCGCGCGGGCGCAGATACTTTCGGGACTCGCCGACGTGGTGCTGGTGGTGGGCGCCGACGCGGCTCCCAAAGGCTTCTTCCGGCCTGCCGGCGGCGATCGGCCCGACGATCCCGACTGGCTTCGCTTCCGGGTTCTCGGTGCGACCAATCCGACGTACTTCGGGTTGTACGCGCGTCGACGGATGGCCGTGTACGGGGACACACCGGAGGACTTCGCGCAGGTCAAGGTGAAGAACGCCGCAGCGGGTGCGCTCAATCCCTACGCCCGCTACCGCGAACCGGTCACCGCCGAGGACGTGGCCGCCTCCGCGGTCGTCGCCGATCCCCTACGGCTGCTCGACATCTGCGCGACCTCGGACGGAGGGGCTGCGCTCGTGCTGGCAGGCATGGAGTTCGCACGTCGGCAAGGGGTCAGTGATCCGGTGCGCATCCGGGCCGTGTCCACCGTGACGCCGCGTTACCCCAACACCGTCCTGGATCTGCCCGACATCGGAACCGACTCGGCGGTGGCAGTGCAACCGGCGGCCGAGACGTTCCGGGAGTCGATCGCGCGCGCGGCCTATCAGGAGGCCGGCATCGGTCCCGATGATCTCTCCTTCGCGGAGGTCTACGACCTGTCCACCGCACTGGAGTTGCAGTGGTACGAGGACCTGGGGCTGTGCAGCCAGGGAGACGCCGCGAAGCTGCTGCGTGAGGGCTCTACCTCACTGGGTGGACGCATACCGGTGAACGCGAGCGGCGGTCTTGCCTCCTTCGGAGAGGCGGTCCCAGCCCAGGCCATCGCCCAAGTATGCGAACTGACCTGGCAGTTGAGAGGCGTCGCAGGCGACCGGCAGGTCACCGGGGCACGTGTGGGAATCGCCGCCAACCAGGGACTGTTCGGGCACGGCTCGGCCGTGGTCGCGGTGCGATGAGTCGTGAGGGCTCGTCGGGCCCGGACACGCGGTTGTGAGGGTGGCGTCACGGCCGTACCACCACGGACGACGTGGCGTTTCTACACTCCGTGAGCAAGCCGGAATCCTGCGTGAACGTCTCATGAACTGGGCTCGGGCGAGCTTCGGCGGCGCCATCATGCTCCCGTGGACTCCTGGACGGATACTCTCCGCTTCGCCTTCCAGCCGGTGGTCAATCTGACGACCGGTGGAGTCGCGGGGCTGGAGATACTCGCCCGCCCGGAGACCGGCGACGTCCTGGCCGAGGCGCGCCGCGATCCCGAACTCGACGGCCGGCTCGCCGTGTTGGCGTTCCGTGCGGCGGCACGCAAGGAGACGTTGCTGCCCCTGTACGTCAACGTGTTCGCCGGCACCCTCGCCGACCTCGGCGGGCTCACTCCGCTGCACGATGCCGTGCGCGCGGCGGGTCGCCTGCCGTGGGAGGTGACGATCGACATCGGTCCCCCGTACACGCACGTGCCGCAGCACGCGCTGCTGGAGGCGATAGGCGCGCTACGGAACCAGGGCTTCCGTATCAGCGCGGACGGCGTCGGAGACGGAGACCTCCCGCTGCGCCTGCTCACGGACATGGCGCCGGATCTCGTCAAGCTCGACACGTCCCTGCTGGCGCGGCCGGCCGCGGTGCGGGCGATGCGGACGCTCTGCGAGCAGCAGGGAGCACTCCTGTGCGTCGAGGGCGTGGAGACGGAGCTCCAGTGCGCGTCCGCGCGGTCGGCCGGTGCGCAGCTGGCTCAGGGTGAGCTGTTCGCCCCGCCGGCTCGGCTGCCCGCGGCGGAGGTATACGTTCCGCCGCGCTCCCCCGGACTGTCGGTGACGCCACGGTCGGGACCGTCTGTACGGGAGTTCGTGCGGCCGGCCGCGTTGTTGCCCGCCACCGCGTCCGCGGGCCAAGTGCGGGCGCTGCTGACCGGGTCGCCGGACGTGTCCGGGGTGCTCCTGGTGGACCGGAGCGGCGTCCCGGTGCGGTCGGTGCACCGCTCCCGCTTCCTGCTGTCGATGTCGGGCCGCTACGGCCATGCCCTGTACGCGGACCGGCCCGCGGCCAAGCTGGGAGATCTCCCACGCACGGTGGGCGTCGACGCCACCGCGTGGGAGGTGCTGGACGTGGTCGCGGACGGCGGGAGCAACCGTACGTCGGACGATGTGGCGGTGGTCGACCGGTACGGCCGCTGCGTGGGCGTCGTACGGCTCGCGGACCTCGTACGGGCTCTGGCCGAGAATCGAGTCGAGGAAGCTGCGGCGCTCAACCCGCTGACCCGGCTGCCCGGCTCGGACGCGATCACCGGTGAGGTGGACCGGCGGATCGCGGATGGCCGGAGGTTCGCGCTGAGCTGGCTGGATGTGGACCACTTCAAGCAGGTCAATGACGGCGCCGGGTTCGCGGCGGGCGACGAGCTGATCCGGTCCGTCGGACGGGTGCTGCAGCACGCGGCTACGGACAGTACCCGCGTGGGCCACATCGGCGGGGACGACTTCCTGGTGCTGGCTGATCCGGAGGGACTGGACCCGCTGGCCTCGTCGGTGCTGGACGCGCCCTGGTCCGCCGGTGGACTTGCCATCACGCTGTCCCTGGCCACGGTCCTGTGCGAGCCGGGCAGCGTGACGGACCACCGGCAGGCGGCCGCCTGTCTGGCGCCGCTGAAGAAGGCCGCGAAGTCGCTGAGCGGAGCGAGCTGGGTGCTGGGCCGGGCAGGGCTCCCCGGGCACGAGATCCTGCGCGGGGTGGACGAGGCGACGGCCCCCGCCGAGTGGGCGGTGGCGGAGCCGGGCAGAGGGTGAGACGCTTCTCCTACCAGGTCGGCGGAGGCCGAGGCGGTGTCCGTGCGGCCTCAGTGCAAAACATCATCATCGGCCCCGTCGGGACCAGCAGGAACTGGCCTCCCTGCCGGCCTCAGCGGGACCCCGGTGCCCGTCCCGCCCGCCAGTGGACGTGCCGCGAGCCCGGTCGACGACGGTCCGTGACCGTGGGCACGCCCTCAACCGTTGACGTCCGCGACCTTGACGCCCCCTGGACGCCGGTGAACACTTCCCGGTGTCAGTCGACATCGCCGTACATTCTCGGCGTATCCACGCACTGCGCCGCGCGGCTGCGCCAGGACCAGAGCCCTTTTCCCCACGGGCGAGTCGGCTGCGACGGCACGCTCGTCACGGACGCCGGGCGGGGCGCGGGACCCTTCCCTGCCTTCGGCTGAAGTAGCCAAGGGAAACGCACCCTGCACGGAGGTTCGGGGTCGATCACCCCGGGCCACGGCCAAGGAGCCGCCATGACCAACGGAGACATATTCGTCGGCGAGATGATCGGTACGGCGATCCTGATCCTGTTCGGCGCCGGCGTCTGCGCCGCCGTCACCCTGAGATTCTCCAAGGCACGCGCCGCCGGCTGGGTGGTGATCGCGTTCGGCTGGGGCTTCGGTGTGCTGGCGGGCGCCTACACCGCTGCTCCGCTCTCCGGCGGTGTGATCAACCCGGCCGTCACCTTCGGTCTCGCGGTCGACACCGGCGTCTGGGACAAGGTCTGGGTCTATCTGCTCGGCCAGATCACCGGCGCCATGATCGGCGCAGTGCTGTGCTACCTCACGTACTACGCCCAGTTCCAGGCCAACGTACGGCAGACGGGCACCACAGAAGGCACGGCGGACGAACCGGTTCCGACCCTCGGCATCTTCTCCACGATCCCCGAGATCCGGAACCCGATCGCCAACCTGATCACCGAGATCCTCGCCACCATCGCCCTGGTGCTGCCCATCCTGGCGCTGGTCGGCAACAACAGGCACGTCGAGGGCATCGGCATCGGACAGATCGCGGGTCAGGCCGACGGCATCTACGGCTCCGGCATCGCGATCCTGCTCGTCTCACTGCTGGTCGTCGGTATCGGCCTCTCGCTGGGTGGCCCGACCGGGTACGCCATCAACCCGGCACGTGACCTCGGACCGCGCATCATCCACACCTTCCTGCCGATCCCGAACAAGGGCACGTCCGACTGGGGCTACTCGTGGATCCCGGTGGTCGGTCCACTGATCGGCGGCCTTCTCGGTGGCCTCATCTACAACGCAGCCTTCTGAATCAGCCCAAGGGGTAGCAATGACGGACAACGCCGAAAAGTACGTCGCCGCAATCGACCAGGGCACCACCTCCAGCCGCTGCATCGTCTTCAACCAGAGCGGCGCCATCGTCGCCGTCGACCAGCGCGAGCACCGCCAGATCTTCCCCAAGCCCGGGTGGGTGGAGCACGACGCCACCGAGATCTGGTCCAAGGTGCAGGCGGTGGTCGCCGGCGCGATAGCCAAGGCCGGCCTGCGTGCCGACCAGCTCAGCGCGCTCGGGATCACCAACCAGCGCGAGACGACGGTTCTGTGGGACCGCGCGACGGGCAAGCCGGTGCACAACGCGATCGTGTGGCAGGACACCCGTACGGCGGCGCTGTGCAACCAGCTGGGGGGTTCCGACGGTCAGGATCGATTCCGTGAGCAGACCGGGCTGCCGCTGGCCAGCTACTTCTCCGGCCCCAAGGCTGCCTGGCTGCTGGACAACGTGCCCGGCCTCAGGGACCGCGCCGAGCGCGGCGAGATCGCCTTCGGCACCATCGACTCCTGGCTGATCTGGAACCTCACGGGCGGCACGGACGGCGGGCAGCACGTCACCGACGTGACGAACGCCGGACGCACCATGCTGATGAACCTCGAGACCCTCCAGTGGGACCCCTCCATCCTGTCCGCCATGAACGTCCCCGAAGCCGTCCTCCCGGAGATCAAGTCGTCCTCGGAGGTGTACGGGACCGCCGTCGGACAGCTGGCCGGGGTGCCGGTCGCCTCCGCCCTGGGCGACCAGCAGGCAGCCGTGTTCGGGCAGGCCTGCTACGACGTCGGCACCGCGAAGAACACCTACGGCACGGGCAGCTTCCTGCTACTCAACACCGGCAACCGCCCTGTGCCGTCGAAGAGCGGGCTGCTGACGACGATGGGCTACAAGATCGGCAGCGAAGCGCCCGTGTACTGCCTGGAGGGGGCAATAGCCATAACGGGCGCGCTGGTCCAGTGGTTCCGCGACCAGCTCGGCATCATCCGCACCGCCGACGAGATCGAGCCCCTTGCGGCGAGCGTCGAGGACAACGGCGGCGCGTACATCGTGCCCGCCTTCTCCGGCCTCTTCGCGCCGTACTGGCGTTCCGACGCGCGCGGGGTGGTCACCGGACTGACGCGGTACGTCACCAAGGCGCACCTCGCGCGCGCGGTGCTGGAGGCGACGAGCTGGCAGACGCGCGAGGTCGTGGACGCCATGTACCAGGACTCCGGTGTGCAGATCACGACCCTCAAGGTCGACGGCGGCATGACGAAGAACAACCTGCTCATGCAGCACCAGGCGGACGTGCTCGACGTGCCGGTGATCCGGCCCAAGATCTCCGAGACGACCTGCCTGGGTGCCGCGTACGCGGCGGGGCTGGCCACCGGCGTGTGGAACGACCTGGACGAGCTCAAGGCGCACTGGGCGAAGGACGTCGAGTGGACGCCGAGCATGACCGCCCAGGAGCGGGACCGCGAGTACCACCAATGGCGCAAGGCGGTGGAGAAGAGCTTCGGCTGGCTGGAGGACGGCGATAGCTGACCGCGCCTTCAAAGCGGTCCACGCGTGCGTGCACTCGGTGTGAGGCACGCGCGAGCCGCCATGACCCACGGCTCGTACCCCGGTCGGCGGGGGTACGGGCCGTGCCCGTCGTCCGGGCGTCAGGTGGCCACGGTCTGCCGGCGGTCGGCCTGGTAGGCCATCGCGTGCTGGACGACACCGATGAGGGTCTCCTTGACGGACTCCCGGTCGCGGGCGTCGCACAGCAGCAGCGGTACGCCATCGTCGAGATCGAGGGCATGCCGGATGTCCTCCGCCGGGTAACGGTCGGCTCCCTCGAAGCAGTTGACGCCGACGAGGAAGGGTATGGAGCGCCGCTCGAAGTAGTCGACGGCCGCGAAGCAGTCCTCGAGACGCCTGGTGTCGGCAAGCACGACGGCGCCAAGCGCACCCTCGGACAGCTCGTCCCACATGAACCAGAACCGCTCCTGGCCGGGCGTGCCGAAGAGGTACAGCACCAGGTCCTCGCGCAGGGTGATGCGCCCGAAGTCCATGGCCACGGTGGTGGTGCGCTTGCCCTCGACACCGCTCGTGTCGTCGACCGGCCGTCCGGCCTCCGTGAGCAGTTCCTCGGTGCGCAGTGGCCTGATCTCGCTGACCGCGCCGACGAGGGTGGTCTTGCCCACGCCGAAGCCGCCGGCCACCAGGATCTTGAGCGTGACGGGCTCGACCGGAGGCTTCCCGCGCTCAGAACGCCCGAAGATCATCGATCTCTTCTCCTGCTAGATGGGGGTCGCGCGACGGTGGGCCGTAGCCTCCGCCGCCAGGGGTTTCGATGACGAGTACGTCGCCGGCTCCGACGTCGGCCGAGTCGCTCGCGCCGAGCGCGGTGACCGTGCCGTCCGCGTGCTCGACGCGGTTGGCTCCCAGCGCGCCGGGTTCGCCGCCCGCCATGCCGTACGGCGGGACCCTGCGGTGCTGGGAGAGGGTGGAGACGGTCATGGGCTCGTGGAAGCGGATGCGGCGCACGGCGCCGTCCCCGCCGCGCCACTGCCCGGCCCCGCCGCTGCCGCGCCGTACGGCGAACTCGTCGAGCTGTACCGGCAGTCGCCACTCCAGTACTTCGGGATCGGTGAGCCGCGAGTTGGTCATATGGGTCTGGACCACGGGTGCGCCGGGGAACCCGTCGCCCGCTCCGGACCCGGAGGCCACGGTCTCGTAGTACTGATGCCGTTCGTTGCCGAAGGTGACGTTGTTCATGGTGCCGGAGCCCTCGGCCTGGACGCCGAGCGCGGCGTAGAGGGCACCGGTGATGGCCTGGGAGGTCTCCACGTTGCCCGCGACGACCGCTGCCGGGGGTTCCGGGGCGAGCATGGAGCCGGGCGGCACGACGATGTCGAGGGGGCGCAGGCAGCCGTCGTTGAGCGGGATGTCGTCGGCGACGAGCGTGCGGAAGACGTACAGGACAGCCGCGTTGACGACCGAGAAGGGGGCGTTGAAGTTCGTGGTCAGCTGCGGGGACGTGCCGGTGAAGTCGACCGTGGCGCAGCGGTTCTCGCGGTCCACGCGCACGCGTACCCGGATGATCGCCCCGGAGTCGGTCTCGTAGGCGTACTCGCCGTCGTCCAGGGCGTCGATGACCCTGCGTACCGCTTCCTCGGCATTGTCCTGGACGTGCTTCATGTACGCCTGGACGACGTCGAGGCCGAAGTTGTCGATCATCCGGGCGACTTCCTCGACGCCCTTCCGGTTGGCGGCGATCTGGGCGCGCAGATCGGCGAGGTTGGTCTGGGGGTTGCGCGACGGGTAGGGCGCCTGGGTGAGCAGGCGGAGGGTCTCCTCCTCGCGGAAGCGGCCGTTCTCGGCGAGCAGCCAGTTGTCGAAGAGGATTCCCTCCTCGTCGATGGTGCGGCTGTCGGCGGGCATGGAGCCGGGGGCGATGCCGCCGATCTCGGCGTGGTGGCCGCGTGAGGCGACGTAGAAGAGGATCTCCGGCTCACCCTCCGTGTTCGTCGGGCTTGCCGTGTCGAAGACCGGGGTGATCACCGTGACGTCGGGCAGGTGGGTGCCGCCGTGGTACGGGTCGTTGACGGCGTAGGTGTCGCCGGGGCGCATCCGGGAGCCGCGGCGCCGGATGACCTCCTGGACACTCGTGCCCATCGAGCCCAGGTGGACGGGGATGTGCGGGGCGTTGGCCACCAGGTTTCCGTCCGGGTCGAAGAGCGCGCAGGAGAAGTCCAGGCGTTCCTTGATGTTGACGGACTGGGCGGTGGATTCGAGGCGGGCGCCCATCTGCTCGGCGATGGACATGAAGAGGTTGTTGAACACCTCGAGGAGAACCGGGTCGGCTCTCGTGTCGAGATCGGAACTCTGTGTAATCGCCGCGCGTTCCATGACCAGATGCCCGTCGTCGGTCGTCGCGGCTTGCCAGCCGTCGTCGACGACGGTCGTCGCACTGGCCTCGGTGATGATCGCCGGGCCGGTGACGGTTTCGCCGGGAGGCAGCTGCTCTCGGCGGTGGAGGGGTACGTCGCGCCAGGTGCCGCCCGTGTGGAGGGGGACGGTTCCCGGGGTGGCCGACCTGCCTTCAGGGGCGGCTTCGTGAGGTGCGAGAGCGGAGAGATCGGGGGGTTCGGTGATGCCGGTGGCTTCGACGGAGAGGGCTTCGACGACGATCGGGCGGTCGAGGGTGAAGGAGTACGTGGCGCGATGACGTTCTTCGAAGGCGTGCCTCATCGCGTCGGGCTCGGTGAGCTCGACGGTGAGGGTGGTGTCGGTGCCGTCGTAGCGGAGTTGGGCGCGGCGGGTGACCTGGATGCGGTCCTCGGGGATGTCCTCGTCGACGAGTTCGGTGCGGGCGACAGCTTCCAGGTCGTCGGCCGTCTTCAGGATCCCGGGCATCGAGGCGGCTCGCAGAGGTGCCTCGACGGACTGTTCGCGCATGGCCGTCGTGTCGGCGAGGCCGATGCCGAGCGCGGAGAGGACGCCGGCCATGGGAGGCACGAGGACCGTGCGGATGCCGAGCGAGTCGGCGACCATGCATGCGTGCTGGCCGCCCGCGCCGCCAAAGGTGGTGAGGGTGTAGCGGGTGACGTCGTGGCCCTTCTGGACGGAGATCCGCTTCACGGCGTTGGCGATGTTGGCGACCGCGATCTGCAGGTAGCCCTCGGCGACCTGCTCGGGCGTTCGGTCGTCGCCGGTCTGCTCGCGGATCTCGTTGGTGAGGGCGGTGAAGCGCTCACGGACGAGGGCGTCGTCGAGGGGCTGGTCCCCGTCGGGTCCGAACACCTGGGGAAAGTGGGCGGGTTGGATGCGGCCGAGCATGACGTTGGCGTCGGTGACCGCGAGCGGCCCGCCGCCCCGGTAGCAGGCAGGGCCCGGGTCCGCGCCCGCCGAGTCCGGCCCTACGCGGTAGCGGGACCCGTCGAAATGGAGGACCGAGCCACCGCCGGCCGCGACGGTGTGGATGTCCAGCATGGGGGCGCGCAGCCTGACACCGGCGATCTGTGTGGTGAAGACGCGCTCGTACTCGCCCGCGAAATGCGAGACGTCAGTCGACGTACCGCCCATGTCGAAGCCGATGACGCGGTCGAAGCCGGCGAGCTGCGACATGCGGGCCATGCCGACGATGCCGCCGGCGGGCCCGGAGAGGATGGCGTCCTTGCCGCGGAACTGTCCGGCTTCGGCGAGGCCGCCGTTGGACTGCATGAACATCAGCCGCACGCCTTCGAGTTCGTCGGCGACGTGCTGGACATAGCGGCGCAGGACGGGCGAGAGGTAGGCGTCGACGACGGCGGTGTCCCCGCGCGGGACCAGCTTCATCAGCGGGCTGACCTCGCTGGACAGCGAGATCTGCGGGAAGCCGATGCGGGCGGCGAGCTCTCCGACGGCCTGCTCGTGCGCGGGGTGGAGGTGGCTGTGCATGCAGACCACGGCGACGGCGCGGATCCCGTCGTCGTAGGCCTCCTGGAGGGGGCCGTCGAGGGCGTCCAGGTCGGGAGCGTGCAGGAGGGTGCCGTCGGCCGCGATGCGCTCGTCGACCTCGATGACTCGTTCGTACAGCAGCTCGGGCAGCTCGATGCGGCGGGCGAAGATGCGCGGGCGGTTCTGGTAGGCGATGCGCAGGGCGTCGCGGAAGCCGCTGGTGATGACGAGCAGGGTCCGCTCGCCCTTGCGCTCGAGGAGGGCGTTGGTGGCGACCGTGGTGCCCATGCGGACGGCCTCGATGGGGTCCTCGGAGCCGTCCAGCAGTTGACTCACGCCCGCCACGGCCGCGTCGGAGTATCGCGCCGGATTCTCCGACAGCAGCTTGTGCGTCAGCAGACGGCCGTCCGGGCGTCGCGCGACGATGTCCGTGAAGGTGCCGCCTCGGTCGACCCAGAACTGCCAGCCTGTCACGTCACTACCCCGCTTCCGCGCCGCTCACAGCGCCCGCAGGCCGTTGATCACGTCGCGCAGAATACTCTCGTCCACCAGCTCGGCAGGCGGTACCGGCCGGTTCACATGGACGAATTCCGAGTCCACGAGATCTCCGACGAGGACCCGTACGACGCCGATGGGCAGATCGAGCTCGGCGGAGAGTTCGGCCACGGACTGCGGGGCGTCACGGCACAGTCCGACGATGTCCACGTGTTCCGGGGACAGCGTCGAGTCCGCTTCCGGATCGTCCGCCTGCGGTTCCGTGACGACCACCGCGATCAGATCGAGGCGGTGCTGGGCCGCACTGCTGGTGCGGCCGCGCGTCATGGCGTACGGACGGACGACCGGGCCGGCCTCGTCGTCGAACCAGTGGCTTCTTCCCTGACCGTCAGCGCTCATGCCATCCCACTACCCGCCCGCGGGCAGATCGGTGCGCGGAGCGGTACCCAGATGCACGCCGACACGCTTGACCAGGAGGGTCATCTCGTACGCGACCAGACCGACGTCGGAGTCGGCGTCCGAGAGCACCGCGAGGCAGCTGCCGTCACCGGCGGCCGTCACGAACAGGAAGGCGTCATCGAGCTCGACGACGGTCTGCCGGACGTTGCCCGCCTCGAAGTGGCGGCCCACGCCCTTGGCAAGGCTGTGGAAGCCGGACGCGACGGCGGCCAGGTGCTCGCTGTCCTCGCGGGTCAGGTCCTTGGACACCCCCGTCGGCAGGCCGTCGCCGGAGAGCACGAGGGCCTTGCGGATGCTGGCGACCCGGTCCACCAGGTCGTCGAGGAGCCAGTTGAGCTCTCCGGACTGGTTGGTCGCGGTGTGGCCGGTCGCCTTCGGTGCGGTCATCGACCGTCCCCCTTAGTCGTTCGTTGTGGTGCTGTGCCGCTGTGGGCGTCGTCGCCCGCGGCGTTCTCCTGGCGGCCGCGCTGCCAGCCGCGCTGGAGGGAGGCCATTCGGCTGCGGACCTCGTCCGCGTCCCGCTCGGCGAGCTCCGGCTTCTCCTCGGAGCGCGGTGCCGGGCCCTGTTTGAGCTGCGGAGCCAGGCTGGCCTGGCGTACGCGCCGGGGCAGCGCTCCCGCGCCGGAGCCGGCCTCCTTCGGCGGATCGGTCGGATTCGGGGCCGGGCCGGGGCTGCTCGAGGCGATCGCGGGACGCCGGGTGCGCCTCGGGAGAGCCGGGGGCTCCGACGGCTCAGCGTGGTCGTACCCGGCGGAGAGGGCTGCGTTGGGGTGGTCAGCGATCCGGTCGGGCGCGCCGGCTCCCTCACCATGTGGTCCCGTTCCGCGGCGGCGGGACGGCAGCGGAGCGAGGCCGTTCGGCTGCGGACGGGTCGCGCCTGTCGGCGATTCCGCGTCTGCTTTCTCCCACCGGGAGCGCTGCTCGGTGACCGGGCGTCCGTGGGAACTGACCAGCTTGGGCGTCCCGCGGCGGGGCAGCGGGACAGGCGCGCTCGGGTCGTTGTCCGGGTCGGCGTGGTCCGGTCCGCCGTGGATACCGGAGACCGGGTGCTGCGTGCCGTGCGGGCCCGTCGCTTCGTCCTCCATGGGGGCGAGGGTACGACGTGGGCGGAAGAGGCCGCCGCGTTCGCCGTCCTCGTCGCCGAGGGCGTCCGGGAAGTCACTGAGGGCGTCGAGATCGACGGGGGCCTCAAGCTCGACCGGGCCGTCGAGGAGCGCGGCGGGCAGGCCGGGCAGGCGGGCAGGCACCTGGGAGAGTGCGGTCCGGCGCGACTCCTCCAGCTCGGCCTCCTTGGCGGGCGTGGGCCGGTCGAGACGGAAACCGATGCCGTTGGTGTCCGGGACGTCGTCGGTGAGCAGCGCGTCGGGGATGAACACGACGGCCGTGGTGCCGCCGTACGGCGACGGCTGCAGCGAGACCCGGACGTTCTGCCGCTGGGCGAGCCGGCTGACGACGAACAGGCCGAGCCGGTCGGTGTCGGACAGCTCGAACTCGGGTGTCTCGGCCAGTCGGAGATTGGCGTCCAGCAGCACGTCGGCCGCCATCCCCAGGCCGCGGTCGTGGATCTCCAGGGTGAAGCCGTTGGCGACCCGCTCGCCCAGCACCTGGACGGCGGTGTGCGGCGGGGAGAACACGGTGGCGTTCTCCAGGAGTTCGGCCACGAGGTGGGTGATGTCTGCGACGGCCGGGCCCGTGACGGCTACCCGGGGCAGGCGGCGGACCTCGATGCGCTCGTAGTCCTCGACCTCGGCGACCGCAGCGCGCACGACGTCCATGAGCTGCACGGGCTTGCGCCACTGCCGGGAAGGGGCGGCGCCGGAGAGGATCACCAGGCCCTCGGCGTGCCGGCGCATACGGGTGGTCAGGTGGTCCAGGCGGAACAGGTCGGCGAGTTCGTCGGTGTCCTCGGTCCGGCGTTCCATGGTGTCGAGGAGGGTGAGCTGCTTGTGGAGAAGGACCTGGCTGCGGCGGGCGAGGTTGACGAAGACCTCGGAGACCCCGGCGCGCAGTTCGGCCTGCTTGACGGCGGCCTCGACGGCGGCGCGCTGCAGGGTGTTGAGGGCCTGTCCGACCTCGCCGATCTCGTTCTTGTCGTACTCCAGACGCGGGACCTCGGTCTCCACGTCGACCTGTTCTCCGGCGGAGAGGCGGCGCATCACGCTGGGCAGTCGTACGCCCGAGGCCTCGTGGGCATCCAGGCGCAGCTGGCGCAGGTCGCGGACGAGGCTGCGGCCGATGCGCACGGAGAGGAAGAGGGAGAACAGCAGGGCGAGCAGTCCGAGGACGCCGGCGACGGCCGCCTTGACGATGACACTCATCGCGACGGGGCTGACGCGGTCCTGATAGCGGGCGCCCGCCTCGTCGTTGAGTTTGCTGAGCTCATCGAGGACGCTGCCGGCGACGGTGTCCCAGCGCTTTGCGTCGACCGTGCTGGGCCTGCCCGCCTGGGAGGAGATGACGTCCTGTTCGGCGACGCGCAGCGGAGCGGTGGAGGCGTTCTTCCAGAAGCGTTCGAAGCGGGCGCGCTCGGCCGAGGGCAGGTCCGTCAGGCTGACCTCGTACATGAGCGTGCGCTGGGCGACGAGATCGGAGACGTCGCGTATCTCGTCGCCGGAGAGCTTGCCGACCACGAGGGCGGAACTGAGCAACGCGTCCTCGCGGGAGAGCAGTTCGCGGGCGCGGGTGACGTTGAGAAGGGCGCGGGCCTGCTTGTCCATCGCCACGTTGTCGACGCCGTCGAGCGAGGCCAGGAGGGTGTAGCAGGGGTCTACGAGAAGGTTGTACTGGTGGAGGGCGTCGGCGCGGCTCACCGTTGCGTCCTCGACGCTGCGACGCAGGGGGTTGATGCCGTCGAAGGCGTCCAGTACGGCGGTGAGGCGCTCGCTGTCGCCCTGGTCCAGCCCGTCGCGGACGTCGGGGTCCTTGGCGTTCTTGCGGATCTCGGCGACGGCGGCGTCGGTTGCGTTGCGGGTGACCCGCAGTGCGGACAGCGCGTCCGAGGCCCGGCGGTCGGCGAGATAGACCAGCGCCTGGCGGCGTTCCTGCTGCAGGACGCGGACGGCGTCCTCAGTGGAGTAGCCGATCTTCTCGACGAGGGACGACACCGTGAAGAGCTGCGCCGCACCCCGCCCCGTGATTACCGTGGCGAAACCCCAGATCGCGGTGAGGGACACCAGCGGCACGAGAAGCAGCGCCACCATCTTCCGGCGGATCGACGTCCCGCGAAAGCGCATGGCCTCCCCCAGCTCAAACCCCCACCCGGACAGGGGGCACACATGTGCGTCAACAATCGGCGCGAGCCTACTACCGACGCAGACGTAACTCGAAGAGAGATCCGGAATCTGAACTTCCGCACTGGTGACGAGACATGCGGAGTTGTCCGGCCATTGCGGGAGATTGCCTCCCGCAAACCCGGGGCACCCTGGAGGACGGATCGGGCCGGTCTGTCCGGCCAGTTGGCCGGAAATCTACCTTCCTTGGGAATCTTCAGGACGTGCCGATCGTCCTTCTCTACGGGAAATGGGGACGGATTGGGCCACAGGAGCCGCATCCAGCCCCCGGGCAGCGTAAAACAGCGCAAGCCGGGCAACCGCTGGGAAGCTGAGTCTTCGGATGCGGGCGAGCGGTCTGCGGACGGTGGGGAGTGGCACGGTGATGGGCACGGTGGAGCGGCGCGTGGCGCCTGAGGACGGCGAGGCGGCGCGCCGGACAGCGCGCCAGGACCCCGAGGCACTGGATCGCGACATTCCGGCACCCGGAGGCGGGACCGCCGGGAGTGCCGCGGCTCAGGATCAGCCGCATTACCAGCCGTTGTGGATCGAGGAGCCCGCGCGGCGGCGCCGGATGCCCGATCCGGTGCGTACAGCCGCGGTCCGAGCCGTTCTGATCATTGCCTTGACGCTGATCCAGGCAATGGTGGCGTTCCTGTGCACGCTGGCGGGATCATGGCTGGCGTTCCCGATGGTCATCAGCAGCGTGACGAGCACCGTGGTGGCGACGTGGGCCGCGCTCGACGTGTGGGTGACGCGCCAGGTGTGGAACCAGCGCCACGGCGTGGTGTCGGCGCCCAGCAGCACCGCCCGGTCCCTGCGGCGCGAGCGACGCAGGGCACGACGGCAGGCGCGCGCTGTGGAGCGGACTCAGGAGCGCATACGCCGGCAGGGCGGGACGGGGCAGTTGTCGCACCCTTAGTGGTGGCCGACGCAGACGAGCAGTAGGCCGCGAACGCGAACGGGCGGGCCCGAGGGCCCGCCCGTTCGCCTACTTGTGACGGTCAGGCCCTGGCGTACTCCCAGCCGCCGCAGCTGTACGGGGTCCCGCTGGACGTGTCCTGGAGGCAGGCACGGATCTGCAGGGTTGTGCCCTCTGCGAAGGACAGGTTCCACTTCCCGACGGTGGCGTAGCCGCCGCCGTGGTAGTAGGAGTGGGTGGCGGAGCTCGAGTTGTAGCGCCACTGGGCGGCGACGCCATGGCCGTCACGCTTCAGGTCGAGCGCCGAGAGAAGCTCGCCGTCCTCGGCGAACTCGGTCTTCGCGCTCGGTGAGCTGATCGCGTTGTAGGCGTCGAAGATGTTGCCGGCGGCCTGTGCCGGGGCGGTTCCCAGGACGATCACCGACGCGGAGGCCGCAGCCATCCCGAGGACAGTCGTCAGACGACGGTAGGTCATGCGCAAGGCAAGGTTCCTCTCTTCGGACATCTGATCGATTGCCTGAACTTACCTGAGAGGAAAGGGACTTCACCGCTTGTTTCCCGGCTCCGGCCGCGGGGCTAGGGGGTCGCAGGCGCCGCCGGGCGTTTGAACATCCGCGTGGCCGTGATCTCGCTGCGCACCGCCTCCCCCGCCTGGGGCTGCTGCGGCAATCCCGGGCGGAGGTGTTCCTCCACGCTGATGTACTTCAGGCCCGCCCTGAGGTCGGCGTCGTTGCGCAGTCGGATGACCAGCGGGAACTCGGCCAGGGCGGTCGTGTCGAACAGGCCGGTCGTGTAGAGGAGTTGGACGCCGAGGGCGTCCGAGACGGCTCGCTGCAACTCCAGGAGGTAGGTGGCGTTGGCGCGTCCGATGGGGTTGTCCAGGAACAACGTGCCGGCGTGGCGGTGCTTGTCCCGGCCCCGGTCGTTCGACCGCAGGGCGGCCATCGTGCAGTACAGGGCGATGGCCGCCGTCAGCAGCTGGCCGCCGGAGAACACGTCGCCCATCTGCCCGACGGGCACCCGCTCGGCACGCAGCACGGCGTCCGGCTTGAGGATCTCGACGGCGACGCCCTTGGGCTGAAGCGCCGCGGCAACGCCGCGCAGGAGCAGGGACATGCCGTCGCGCCGCAAGTCCGAGTTCTTCTTCACCGCCGCGCGCGTGGCCTCGTCGATGACCTCGCCGAGTCGTTCCGTGAGGGTCGCCTGGTCGGGCTCCTCGAAGCGGATGCGCAGGAACTCCTGTCCGGACCACTCTCCGAGGCCCTCGGGCAGGCGGGACAGCCGCTGCGCGGACCGCAGGGTCGTCAGCGCCGACTCGACCAGGCCGCGCAGGCGGTCCACGATGGAGTCCCGGTTCCGTTCCAACTGGGCCAACTCATCGGTGAGCACGCGGAGTCGGGGCGCGAAGGCGTCCGCCCACTTCTGCGCGTGTTCGGGCAGTGCGGAGGCGGGCAGTTCGCGGATCTGCTGGCGGGCCGGTGTACGGACCTGCTCGTAGCGCGTGGAGTTGGCGTGCCGTACGAGCACGTCGCTCGCCTCGCGGACGGCGGCCTCGGCGGCGGAGAGGTCGGCGGCGCAGCCGCGCAACGACCGGCGGGCCTCGGCGGCGGAGTGCCGGGCCTCCTCAGTGCTGCCGGGGTATGGCTCCGGTGCCTCCTGCTCCTCGTCCGAGGTGTGCTCCCGCAGCAGGTCGCGCAGCATTGCGGCGATCTCGTCGAAGCCGCCGGCCGCGTCCTCGGCGGCGCGGTGGGCGTCGAGGAGCTCTGCGTGCGCCTCGCGGGCCTGCGTCAACGCCTCGGTGCGGGAGGCGAGTTCGGCGGTAGCCGTGCGCAGCAGGACCTGCGCGTGCTCGGCGTCACGCGGCTGGAGTTCCTCGGACAGGTCGGTGTGGGTCTCGCCGTCCTCGGGCGCGTGCCGTTCGGCCTCGCCACGAAACCGCCCGAGCTGCTCGCTCGCGCTGGACATCCGGGTCTCCAGGAGCTGGACGAGTTCCTCCGCACGCGAGGCAGCCGCCTGCCGGGAGGGCCCGTCGGAGCCGTCGGTCGACTCAAGGAGCTGCTCGGCCCGGGTGCGGACCTTGTTGCTGAGCCGGTCCAGTTCCGCGCGTGCCGCGCTCTCGTCGCTCTCCGCGCGGGCCTGCTCGGCGCGCAGATCGGCGCCGACGCCGACCTTCTCGTACACCTGGGAGGCGGCCCGGTATGCCTCGCGCAGCGCGGGCAGGGACGCCCTCGGGGCCTCCGCGTCGGCTTCCGGCACGTCGTCGGGGGCGCCTGCGATCTCCGAGCGCTCGGCCCGCAGGGCACGCGCGGTGCGGCGCGCGTCGTCGGCGGCGCGCTGGGCGGCACGACGGTCCTCGTCGGCGGCGCGAGCGCGCTCCAGGCAGGTCTGCGCGCGGGCCTCGGACTCGGTGGCCTCATCGGCGAGTTCGCGCAACTTGACCTGCCAGCCGGCCCGCTCGCGCAGCCGGAATGCCAGCCCGGCCAGGGCGTCGGCGGCTCGCCGTGCCTTCTGGGCGGCCTCCTGCCGCTCGTCGCGGACCTGCGCGGCCTCGGCGGCGGCTTCGTCGGCCTCGGTCCGCACGGTCCGCGCCTCGGCCAGTTCCGCCTCGGACTCCTCGGCGAACGCGCGCGCGTCCCGGGCAGCCAGCGCCAGCTCGACCAGCCGGCCGGCCGGGCAGCCGGTCCGCCACGAGGCGAGGCGCGCCGCCAGTTCCCGGTCCTTGCCGAGCCGTGCGGCGAGGGCGCGGATCTCCTCGTCCCGCTCGGTGGCCCGCGCGCGCAGCGCCTGTCGTTCCTCGTCGGCGGCGTGCTCGTCGTGCATGGCGGGGTTCGGCGGCACGAGGAAGACGTCAGGAGAGGCGCCGCTCGGGGAATCCGGCGCCGGAGTCGGGGCGAGCAGGGCGGCTGCGGTGCCGACGGCCACGGCGGACCGGGGCAGCAGGGCGGCGTCGCTCAGCACCTCGCGGGCACGCGCGTGCGTGGCGGGGTCGGTGATGATCACGCCGTCGACCAGTTCGGGGCGGGCGGCCAGCACACGCGCGTGGTCGGCCGGGTCGACCGCCTGCGCGAGGTAACGCCAGCCCGGCAGCGCCGGGATGCCCTGCTCGCCGAGGAACTCCACGGTGGCCAGCACGTCCGGTCCGGGCGGCAGCAGCCCGCCGTCACCGAGCGCGCCCAGGATCCGGGAGTCGTCGGCGGCTGCCGTACGCAGCTCGAACAGCTGCCGCTCAGCGGTGGAGACGCTGTCGTCGAGCAGTTCGCGCAACTCGTCGGCGAACCGGTCCAGTTCCTCCGGCGTGAGGGCGCCTTCGTCGACCGAGCCCTGGGCGACCGCCTCCGCGGCGTTCTGCGCTGCCGTGTTCCCCTCGCCGTCGTCACCCGCGCGGGGAGCGGGAACGGCTCCGGGAGCAAGAGCGGCGCGGCGCTTCGCGCCCGACTCGCCGGTCAGGCCGATCAGTTCCGCGAGCCGTTCCTCCGCCGCAAGTCCCTCGGCGAGGCGGCGCTCGGCGTCGTAGGAACGCTCCGCGCCGGCTGCCGCGTCCGCCGCGCGGGCCGCCGTCAGTTCGGCGCGGGACTCGGCCGAGGCCGCCTCGCGTGCGTGTTCCGAAGCACGCCGGGAGGCCTCACGGGCGGTGTCCCAGGCCGCGACGGCCGTCTTCTCGGCGTCGCTCGCCGCAAGGGCCGCGCGGGCGGGGTCGGCGTTGGGCGCGCTGTCGTCGAGCCAGCCCGCCCGCACGGCCTCGGCGGTCTCCTGCTCGACCTCGGACAGCCGCTGGCGCAGATGCCCGACCTCACTGCGGGCGCGCTGCGCCTCGGTGGCCGCGGCGGTGGAGTCCCGGTACGCGGACTCGCTGACCTCCTGGAGGGCGGCGGACCGCTCCTCCCCCTCGTTGGCGAGGGTCTCGGCGCTCTCCGCGGCCGCGTGCAGGGCCCGTACGAGATCGACGGCGGCCTTGGCGCGGGCGGCCAGGGCGGGCGCCGCGTCGCGCTCGGCCTCCTGGATGGCGGCGGCCACGCGCGCGACGCGGTCTGCGGCGGCGCGGTGCCGCAGGACGGCCTCGGCGCCCTGCCAGGCCGAGTGCAGCGTGCGGGCGTCGGCGAGCTCGCGCTTCTGCGCCGCCGCCGACTTCTCGGCAGCCGCGAGTGCCAGCGAGGCGTGCCGGTAGGCCAGTTCGGCCGCGATCAGCGCGCTGCGGTCCCGGCCCGCCTCGGCGTGGGTGACGGCGGAGGCGGCGGCGGTGACCCGCTGCGCGAGGTCGCCGGCCCGCACGCGCTCCTGGACGCCCCGCGCGGACAGCCGCCTCGCCAGGGTCCGGGTGCGCCGCTCGGCCCCGGCGTGGATGTCACGCGCGCGCGAGCGGGCCTCGGCGGCTTCGACGATCCGCCCGAGCAGGTCGACGGAACCGGCGGTGAAGTCCCGCTCGGCGATGAGCTCGGCCCGCCGGCCCAGCTTGTTGCCGAAGCCGCCGACCAGGTCGGCGAGGCCGTCGGTGTCGCGCGTGTCTGTCACGGCCCGCAGCAGCAGGTCGGTGAAGTCGGAGTCCTTCTTGACCGCGAAGAGGCCGGCCGCCTCACCCTCGTCGGCGTTCATCTCCCGCTGGTAGCGGAAGAGTTCGGGGTCGAGGCCGAGGTCGCCGAGGTGCTCGATCCAGCGGTCGTGGATCTCCTCCCAGTGCACCTCCAGATGCGGATACGCCTTGCCCGCCTCCGTGATGGCGTCCCGGAAGCCCTTCATGGTGCGCCGCCGGCCCCGCGCGCCCGACTGGCCCTCGGCGGGCGGCCGTACGGCGGTGGACTCGGCGACGGGCAGGTTGTCCAGGCTCAGCCCGGGTCCCGGGCGGAAGGAGTACCAGGCCTCGGCGAACTTCCGCGGGTCGTTGGAGACCTGGCGCCCGCGCCACTCGCTGGCCTTGCCGACCACGACGCACTCGCCGGTGAGCGTGTGCTGCCACTCCAGCGCGACATGCCCGCAGTCGTCGGCGAGCAGGAACTTGCGCAGCACGCCGGAGCTGGCGCCGCCGAGGGTGTTGCGGTGGCCCGGCAGCATCACGGAGAAGATCAGCTTGAGGAGGACCGACTTGCCGCCGCCGTTCTCCAGGAAGAGCACCCCCGCGGGAGCGGGCCGGCGCGGCGGTCCGACGGGCTCCTCCTCGAAGAACTCCGCCTGCATGGGCGCGGGATCGGGGACGGGCTCGCCGACACCGCGCAGGTCAAGCACGGTGTCGGCGTAGCGCGCACCGGCCGGCCCGATGGAGTAGAGGCGGACCCGGGACAGCTCGTACATGGCGGACTCTCGTAAGTCTTCGTCAGATCGGGGAAGTTCGGGGGTTCGGGGGTTCGGGCGGAATCGAAGATTCAGGTGGATCGGAGATTCAGACCGGTTCGTAGATTCAGGCGGAGTGGAACGGCAGCCCGGCGTCGGCCACCAGCTCCAGGTCGTCCGTGTTCTCGGCGGCCAGCAGCGTCGGTGTGCCGTCGGTGACCGGGACCACGCCCAGCTCCAGCAGTTCGGCCATGGCAGCGCTGCCCGCCATGTCACGGACCTGGAGTTGATAACGGGCGGTCGTCCGGAAGGTGCCGCCGCTGTCGTCGCCCGTGCGCTGGAGAAACCCTGAGTCGGTGAGAAACGCGGCCGCCTTGCCGACGATGCCGGTCGTCGAACCGGCGAGTCTGCGCGCGTCCTTGGTGGCGCCGGTCGCGCTGCGTCTCACCCAGATTCGCCAGGCGGCCTCCAGGCCGGGCGCGTCCGTGGCGGGGTCGGTGTTCTCCCCCTGCTCGTCCGCGCGCTCCTCCAGCCGGCGGCAGGCCTGCCGGACGAAGGCGTCGACGCCGTTGACCGTCACGCGCCCGATGTACCCGTCGTCGGCCAGGTCCTCGGGCCGCGGAAACGCCATGGCGGCGATGGCGAGATGGGCCAGCCCGTGCAGGAAGCGGTCGCTGCCGTCGGCCGACGTACGACGCGCGTAGTCGCCCATGCGGACGGCGAACACGGAGTCCTCGGCGGCCGTGACGGCCATCCCCGCGCGCGGGGACACCTCCAGCACCACCAGCCCGAGCCCGGCGGCCACTGCGTCCGCGAGCCGCGCGAACGGCGGGTCTTCCCGGTATCGCCGCAGCAGCTCCGTGTACTCCTGATCGCGCGCGGGCTGCAACTTCGGCTGCAGCCCGAAGGCGACCAGCCGGGCCGCGTCGGCCGCGTCGGCGGGAGTCACGGCGGCGGTCGCCGACGGGGCGGGGGCCTCGGTGTCACTCCACTCGGCGTGCTCGCTCACGGTCCGGGCTCCTTGCTGCGCTGTTGCTCACTCATGCTGCTTCCGTCCTGTCCGCCGCCATCCCGGCCGCGTCCAGCAGGGCCGTCCCCACGATCAGGTCGGCGCCGCCGAACTCGGGATCCTCCAGCTCCGTCCCGTCGTCCACGGCGAACAGCAGCTTCTCCTCACCCTGCCGGTAGGCCGTACCGACCGGCGGACTGGCCGCGTGGACCGCCAGCAGAGCCACCAGGTAGGGCAGCTCGGGATCCTGCCGACGTGCCTGGGCCAACAGCCCCGACAGTCTGCGCGGGGCGTCGGCCGGCAGGTCCAGCAGCTCCATCGCCGAGGCCAACTGCTCCTCGCTGAACCGGCTGTCGTCCGGTGTCGCGATGAGGTCGGGCTCGGGCATCTCGGCGCCCAGGTGCTCCCGCTCCACGGGCGGCGTCAGCAGTATGTCGACGAGATCACCCACCCGGACCGACACCGGCGTACGCAGCCCGGTCCCGCGCGCGAAGAAGGCGTCCGTGACCCGGACGGACTGCTCCAGGGGCAACGGCAGGACGGGGGCGAGGAGATGGCCGTACAGGTCGATCCCCGATGTCGTCATCGGCGTTGCGAAGGCCTGCCGGTCCTGCTCGGCGCGGAACAGCGGCCCGGCCTCCAGCAGGCGGGACTGCAGCTGGGTGTGGCGTCGGATGCAGTCCTTGACGATGTCGACGAGCTCGGCCGCACGGCGCTTGTGCTCGGGGTCCTCGGTCTCGTCCCGCGCCTTGCGGATGTTGGTCAGGATCGCGTTCTCATGGCGGTACCGGTCGGCGACATGGTCGAGCGCCTCGGCGATCATGTCCGGTACGGCGTTCAGCCAGTCGACCGCCCGCACGTTGCGCCGGGTCGCGTCCAGGGCCCTGCGGAGCGTTTCCGAGTACTGCACGGTCCGGTACCGGGCCTGCTCGGCGGCCAGCTGGGCGTCGGCGAGCCGCCCGCGGTTGATCAGCACTTCGAGCTTGACCTCGGCGGCGATCTGGGCGCTGGTGACGTCGGTGTCGAGGGCTCCGACAAGGACGTTGACCGCCTCATCGGTCGTACGGAGATACACCGTGCCGCCAGGCCCCGGCACCTCCTCGATCAGCTTGAAGTCGTAGTCACGGCGGACATAGCTGCCGTCCGGCGCGAACGTGCCGTAAACGGCACGAAAGCCTCGGTCCACGCTGCCGACATTGATCAGGTTCTCCAGGACCCAGCGGGCCACTCGCTCGTGCTCGGCGACGGGCCGCCGCGGGGCCTGGGCGGCGATGCGGGGGATGAGCCTGGCGACTATCTGGTCGTGATCGGCACCCGTGTCGAAGTCCATGTTCAGCGTGACCAGGTCGATGGCGGCGAGCGCCACCTCCGCCATGCCGTACACCGAGTACTCCCCGGCGAGGTTGGCCTTGCGCGCATCGAGGTCGTGCAGCGGCGCGGTGCAGGCCAGCGCACGCAGCCGTCGCGCCAGCCCTTCGTCGGCGGCCGGGCCCGGAGCGGGGCGCGACCCCGCGCTGAGCTGGGGCGGAACACGGTCCGTCGATGCGGGTGAAGTCACGGTGCACAGACTAGGTCCTAGGTCTGACAACGTCCCAAACGACGCCGATCGCCCCCTGTGGTGGCCGGACGACCACGGTCGTCCTCGTCTGCGCGCCGGTGGAGGCGGGCGCGCCGTCGCGGCGGCGCCGCGTGTCAACTCGGCCCCGCGCCCCCAGCCCCATGCCGACAGAGCCCCGTGAGCAAGGGCTTCATCTACGTGAGCAACGACTTCACCTAGGCGAGTGCTTCACCCTCCCCCACCCGCCGCCGGTACACCTCGACCACCCGCTCCAGCGAGTCCTCGAGATAGACCGCGAGCAACTTCTCGGCCCCGCTCCGGTCCCCCGCCTCCAGGGCCCGGAGGATCTGCTGGTTGCGTGCGAGGTACGGCTCGTGCAGCCGGTGCGGATCGTCGACGACGTGGAAAGCGAGCCGCAGCTCGGCGAAGACGCTGCGCATGAGTTCGTCGGTGCGTTCGCTGCCCGCGAGGGCCACCAGTTCGCGGTGGAAGTGGATGTTGGCCGTCCCCAGCCCTTTCCAGTCACCTTCACGCACCGCGCGCTGCCCCTCGGCGACGGCTTCGGCGGGCCCCTCCAGGGGGTACGGCGGTTCGCCGAGCCCGCGGACGACGGCGCACTCGACGAGGCGACGGGTGCGGTAGATGTCCTCGACGTCCTCCACCGTGAGGACCCGCACGAACACGCCCCGGTTCAGCTCGTGGACGAGGAGCCGTTCATGGGTGAGCAGCCGGAACGCCTCGCGCAGTGTGTTGCGGGACACACCCAGCGCCCCTCCGATGCTGTCCTCCGACAGCCGGGTGCCGGGTGCGAAGTAGCCCTCGGAGATGCGGCTTCTGAGGATGTCCGAGACCCGCTCCGCCGTGCTCGTACGACCCAGGAGGGCACGGTCGTCGGCCAGTCCGCCCAGCTGCTCTGCCATGCCCGGAATTCAACCGCAGACCCGAGAACGAAACAACAGGGGTATTGAAGGATCGTTCAACGATCCTCTACCTTGCTGCTCACCGTTCAGCTCAGTTCAGCTCCGTTCGGCTCAGTTCCGCACCCCCGTCCCCTCTCTGCGAGGTGCCCATGAGCACGACCCCTCCACCGCAGGCTCTGAAAGACACCCAGGCCACCACCGACGAACGCGCCGACGACGACGGCGCGTTCGGCTGGCTGCGCGCCCTCGGCCCGCGTGGCCGCCGCGCCTTCGCGGGCGCTTTCGGCGGCTATGCCCTGGATTCGTACGACTACTTCACACTGCCGCTGAGCATGGTCGCGCTGGCCGCCTACTTCGGCCTGGACAGCGGCCAGACCGGCCTCTTCACCACCGTCACGCTGGTGGTCTCCGCGATCGGCGGCGCACTCGCCGGCGTGCTGGCCGACCGAATAGGCCGGGTCAAGGCGCTGATGATCACGGTCATCACGTACGCGGTCTTCACCGTCGCCTGCGGCTTCGCCCCCAACTACGAGTGGCTGCTGGTCTTCCGCGCCCTCCAGGGCCTCGGCTTCGGCGGCGAATGGGCGGTCGGCGCGATCCTGGTAGCCGAGTACGCGAGCGCCAAGCACCGTGGCCGCACGCTCGGAGCGATCCAGAGCTCGTGGGCCGTCGGCTGGGCCCTGGCCGCGATCATGTACACCGTCGTCTTCTCGCTCGTCGACGACGACCTGGCCTGGCGCGTGATGTTCTGGACCGGCGCACTGCCCGCGCTGCTCGTCATCTGGATGCGGCGCCGGGTGCACGACGCCCCCGAGGCCGTCGCCGTACGTGAACAGAGCCCCCAGAAGGGTTCGTTCGCGGCCATCTTCAAGCCCGGGCTGCTGCGTACGACGATCTTCGCCGGACTGCTCTCCACGGGCGTCCAGGGCGGCTACTACACCCTCGCCACCTGGGTGCCGACCTATCTGAAGACCGAGCGCGACCTGTCGGTCGTCGGTACGGGCGGCTATCTGACGTTCCTGATCTCGGGCGCCTTCATCGGTTACCTCACCGGCGGTTACCTCACCGACCGGCTGGGCCGTCGGCGCAACATCTGGCTGTTCGCGCTGCTGTCGGCCGTCTGCATCCTGGCGTACGCGAACATCCCCAGTGGCTCCAACACCCTGCTCCTGGTGCTCGGTTTCCCGCTCGGGTTCTGCATGTCGGCGATCTTCAGCGGCTTCGGGTCCTACCTGAGCGAGCTGTACCCGACGGCGGTGCGCGGCACGGGACAGGGCTTCACGTACAACACCGGCCGCGCGGTGGGTGCCGTCTTCCCCACCATGGTCGGCTTCCTGGCCGACAGCTGGGGCGTGGGCGGTGCGCTGGTCTTCGGCGCGATCGGCTACGGCATCGCCGCACTGGCCCTGCTCGGGCTGCCGGAGACGCGCGGGAAGGAGCTGGCGTGAACCGTACGGAGGACCGTCCGCCCGCCCTGACGGAGGCCCGTCCGCTCAGCCTCGAAGCGGACCGCCCCCTCACCCTCGTCGACAAGCACGCGCACGCGTGGAGCCCGCAAACCGCACGCGCCCGCTTCCGGGAAGGCCTCGCCGGGCCCACCGCCGGGGTCGCCGCGGGGCACACCCAGGTCAACCTGATCTCGGTGCCCGCCGACTGGGCGTACGACATGCTGCTGTTCTGCCAGCGCAACCCCAAGCCCTGCCCCGTCCTGGACGTCACGGACGCCGGTTCCTGGACGACCGTCCTCGCCGACGGCGCCGACCTGCGGACCGATCTGCCGCGCTACCGGGTGTGGCGGGACGGCGAGTTGGTGGACGAGCCGAAGGACGTACGTGCGCACTGGCGCGACGACCTGGTGTCGTTCCTCATCGGTTGCAGCTTCACCTTCGAGTGGGCGCTGGCCGAGGCCGGCGTCCCGATCCGCCACATCGAGCAGGGCCGCAACGTCCCGATGTACGTGACCAGCCGCCAGTGCCGGCCGGCGGGGCGGCTGCACGGCCCGATGGTGGTGTCCATGCGCCCGGTGCCGCCGGAGCATGTGGCGGCGGCGCTGCGGGAGACCGGTCTCCTCCCGGCGGTGCACGGCAGCCCCGTGCACTGCGGCGATCCGTCGGCGCTGGGCATCGCCGAGCTCGGCCGCCCCGACTTCGGCGATCCGGTCGAGGCGGAGCCGGACGACATCCCGCTGTTCTGGGCCTGCGGAGTGACCCCGCAAGCCGCTGTGATGGCCTCGCGGCCGCCGTTCGCCATCACCCACGCACCGGGCCAGATGTTCCTGAGCGACGCCCGTGACGAGCAGTACCGCATCGCCTGAGAAGTCACCCGACAGGAGAAACGACGGACCGATGACCTCCATCGACCTGAACGCCGACCTCGGCGAGGGCTTCGGCCGCTGGCAGCTCACCGACGACGAACGGCTGCTGTCGGTCGTCACCAGCGCCAACGTGGCCTGCGGCTTCCACGCCGGGGACGCGGCCACCATGCGGCGGGTGTGCGAGCAGGCGGCCGAGCGCGGGGTACGGATCGGCGCCCAGGTCTCCTACCGGGACCTGGCGGGGTTCGGGCGGCGCGCGATGGACGTGCCGCCCGCCGAGCTGGCGGCCGAAGTGGCCTACCAGATCGGCGCCCTGGCGGTCTTCGCGCGGGCGGCGGGCACGCGCGTGTCGTACGTCAAGCCGCACGGCGCCCTCTACAACCGCGTCGTGCACGACGAGGAGCAGGCCGGCGCGGTCGTCGACGGCGTGCTCCTGGCGGACGCCGCGCTGCCCGTGCTCGGTCTGCCCGGCTCGCGGTTGCTGGAGCTGGCCGCCAAGGCCGGGCTCGGGGCCGTCAAGGAGGCGTTCGCGGACCGCGCGTACACCGAGCAGGGCACGCTCGTGCCGCGCGGGCAGGAGGGCGCCGTGGTCACCGACCCGGAGGCCGTCGTGGAGCGCTCGGTGGGCCTGGCCCGCTCGGGCGTGGTCACCTCCCACTCCGGAGTTCCCGTGGCGGTACGCGCGCGTTCCCTGTGCCTGCACGGGGATACGCCCGGCGCCGTCGAACTGGCCCGGCTGGTGCGGGCGCGGCTGGAGGAGTCGGGTGTGCGCGTGGAGGCCTTCGTATGAGGGCGGTGCCCGTCGGCGACGACGCCCTGCTCGTCGAGGTGGCCTCGGGCGAGGAGGCCCGGGCGCTCCACGCCGATCTGCTGCGCCGCCGCGCGCAGGGCTCGCTGTCCGTCCGCGAGATCGTCCCGGCGGCCCGTACGGTGCTGCTCGACGGGCTCGCCGACCCGGCCCGCCTGGCCTCCGAACTGACCACCTCCGAAGTGCCGCACGCTCCCCCACGCGCGGGTGAGGTCGTCGAGCTCCCGGTGCGCTACGACGGCCCGGACCTGGCCGACGTCGCCGCGCACTGGGGCGTCTCCCCGACCGAGGTGGCCCGCATCCACGCGGACACCGAATTCAGCGTCGCCTTCTGCGGTTTCGCCCCCGGGTTCGGCTATCTGACCGGCCTGCCGCCGCGCTACGACGTCCCGCGCCGGGCCACGCCGCGTACGGCCGTCCCCGCCGGTGCGGTGGCGCTGGCGGGCCCGTACACGGGCGTGTATCCGCGCTCGTCGCCGGGCGGGTGGCAGCTGATCGGCACCGCGGACGCCGTGCTGTGGGACCACACGCGTGTGCCGGCGGCGCTGCTGTCGCCGGGCACGCGCGTGCGCTTCGTTCCGGTGGGGAGCTCATGACCGACCGCGCGCTGTCCGTCGTACGCGCCGGGGCGCTCACCACCGTGCAGGACCTCGGCCGGCCCGGGCACGCCCACCTCGGGGTGCCCCGCTCGGGTGCGCTGGACGGGCCCGCGGCGGCGCTGGTCAACCGCCTGGTCGGCAACCCTCCGGAGGCAGCCGTACTGGAGACCACGCTCAACGGCTGTGCGGTACGGCCCCGTTCGACGGTGACCGTGGCGGTCGGCGGCGCGCCCTGCCGCGTCACGGTGGACGGACGTCCGGTCGCCTGGGGCGCTGCGGTGCGCGTGCCCGCCGATGCGCTTCTGGACGTCGGCGGGGCCATGTCCGGCGTGCGGAGCTATGTGGCTGTGTCCGGCGGCATCGCCGTCGAGCCCGTCCTCGGCAGCCGCTCCACGGACCTGCTGTCCGGCCTCGGCCCAGCGCCTCTCACGGACGGCACGGTGCTCCCCCTGGGCCGGCCGACGCAGCCGCACGCGCGCGTGGACGTCGCACCGCAGCCGGCGCCCCCCTCCGAACTGGTCCTGCGGGTGACGCCGGGCCCGCGCGACGACTGGTTCACCCCGGCGGCCGTACGTGCCTTCACTTCCCACCCCTATCGCGTGTCCGCCTCGAGCAACCGCATCGGGCTGCGCACCGAGGGCCCGGCCCTGGAACGGGCGCTCACCCGCGAACTCCCCAGCGAGGGCGTGGTCCTGGGCGCCGTCCAGGTCCCGCCCGACGGCCGGCCGGTCGTGTTCCTGGCCGACCACCCGACGACGGGCGGCTACCCGGTGATCGCCGTCGTCCGCGCGGCCGACCTCCCGGCCGCCGCACAGGCGGTACCGGGGACGCCAGTCCGCTTCGTGGCCGTACGCCGTCGCTGACGCACGCCACTGCGCCGACCACCTCCTGCCACACGCGCGCGTGCGTGGCGCCCGCCTCAGGCGGCGTGGGATGCCGCTCCGGAGGCCGAGCCCTGGCCCGGGACCGCTACGCCGCCTCAGGTGCGGGCTGCTGCTCCTGGACCGAGCGCTGTCCGGGCACGGGCACCGGCACCGGCACCGGCACCGGCACCGACAGCCCTTCCGGCCGTGACAGGTGTTCGGGCACGGACCCACGATCGGGGACCAATCGGTGCTCGGCCGCCGACCGGTGATCGGGCACCGACCGGTGCCCGGCCGACGCCAACCCGTCCGGCATCGACAGCACGGCCAGCGCCCTGGACACCGACTGTGCCGCGCGCAGGTCGAGCCGGTCGCTGGTGCCCTTCGCGCGGTGCCGCATCTCGACGACGGCGAGGCGGACCAGCTGGGGCAGCAGGTCGTTGCAGCGCCGGATCATCCAGGCCGTACCCGCGGTGGCCAGCCACAGCAGGCTCGCCGACTTGGTGGGCGGCGGGAACTCGGGCTCGGGCGAGGGCGCCGTCTGTGTCGCGAGGCCCCGGTGCGCGAGCATCGCGTGGAAGCGCAGGGCGATCTGCCGGTGCCCGCGCTCCCCGGGGTGCAGCCGGTCGGAGCTCCACATCGCGCGCTCCATGATCCAGGCGTCGTCGACCGCGTGCAGGTGCAGCGCCCCGTACCGCTCGGACAACGTGTGGACCACCGTGTTGACGGCCCGCTGCCGACGGGCCAGCGGGCTGCCCAGGATTCCCGGCAGGCCCAGCATCGTGCCCGGGTCGGGCAGGCATGCCGTGAGCACGGCCGTGCCCTGACGGGTGAAGGACGCGTAGACCTTGTCGAGGCGCTCGGCGATCTGCTCGATGTCGAAGGTGCTGCGCAGCGTGTCGTTGACGCCCACGAGGACGGACGCCACGTCGGGCCGCAGGGACAGCGCCGTCGGCAGCTGCTTCTCCAGCACGTCCCGCGTCTGGGCCCCGCTGACGGCGAGGTTGGTGAACTCGGCAGCCGGCTCGGACAGTCCGCCGGCGAGCAGCGCGGCCCAGCCGCGCCACCCGTTCCCCACGGGATCGCCCACCCCCTCGGTCAGCGAGTCCCCGAGGGCGACGTAGCGGAGCGGTCTCATGCCGCGCCCTCCGCACGGGCGAAGGGACGTACCGGCACCGCCGCTTCGTGCGCGGCGAGGAAGGCGTCCACCGCCGTGCCCCAGCCGAAGCACTCCGCACGCGCGCGTGCCGCCTCGCGGCGCTCGCGCTCGGAACGGTCGAGCAGCATCTCCACGGCGTCCGCGAAGGCGTCGCCGTTGTCCGCCGCGGTGGCTCCGGCGGAGCCGATCACCTCAGGCAGCGCGGAGGACGCGCTCGCCACGACAGGCGTGCCGCAGGCCATGGCCTCCAGCGCGGCGAGCCCGAACGTCTCGGCGGGCCCGGGGGCCAGGCAGATGTCGGCGGAGGCCTGCAGCGCGCCGAGCAGGCTGCGGTCGGCGACATGCCCGAGGAAGGTCACCGGCAGGTCGCGCTCCTGCGCCCGCTTCTCCAGGCCGGCCCGCAGGGGCCCGTTGCCGGCCACCACGAGCACCGCTCGCACGCCGCGCCGGCGGAGCGACTCCAGGGCGTCCAGGGCGGTGCCGGGCCGCTTCTCCACGGAGAGCCGGGAGCACATCACGAGCAGCTTCTCGTCCGCACGCGCGTGGGTCTCGCGCAGCGCCGCGTCCCGCAGGGTGGGCCGCCGGTTCATCAGGTCGACGCCCAGCGGAGCCCGCACCACGTTGCGGGCGCCGATCCGCACGAACTCCCGCTCGGCGAACTCGGTGGTGCACACGACCTTCGAGTAGGTGTGGGCGGTACGGAGGTTGAGGGCGTCGGCGGCCCGCCGGGACAGGTTCTCCGACAGGCCCCAGGTGCGCAGCACGCCGTCGGCGGTCTCGTGGGAGACCATCGCCGCGCGGACCCGGGCGCGGCGGGCCCACTTGCCGGTCCACCGCAGCGTCGTCCGGTCGGAGACCTCCAGGCGGTCGGGGGCGAGCTCCTCCAGGAGGGCCGCGACCCGCCGCTTGTCGACGAGCACGCGGTAGCCGCCGGTGCCGGGCAGCATCGGGCCGGGCAGGGTGATCACACGGCCCTGCTCGGTCTCGCAGTCGCTGTACTTCTCACCCGGCACGATGAGGACGGGGTCGTGGCCCGCCAGCTTGAAGCCCTTGCCCAGTTCGCGCAGCGCGGTGCGCAGGCCTCCGGAGGCGGGGGCGACGAAGTTCGCCAGCCGGACGATCCGCAGCCCGGTGTTCGTCGACGGGTTCACGGACGGGTTGCCTGAGGAGTTCACCGAGGAGTTCATACCGCCACCGCCGGCCTCCGCGCCTTGAGCACGGCCTCGTAGTGGGCGATGAGCTGGTCGCCGATGGCCGCCCAGGTGCGGCCGTCGACCGTCGCGTGTCCGGCGGCCCCGTACGCGGCCCGCAGCGCCGGGTCGGCGACCAGGGAGGCCACCGCGTCCCGTACGGCGTCGGCGTCGCGCGGCGGCACCAGGAGCCCGGTGCGGCCGTGGTCGACCAGGTCCAGCGGACCGCCGGCGGCCGGCGCCACGACCGGCACCCCGCTCGCCATGGCCTCCTGCACGGTCTGGCAGAAGGTCTCGAACGGCCCCGTGTGGGCGAAGATGTCGAACGAGGCAAAGATCCGGGCGAGGTCGTCCCCGCCGCGGCGGCCCAGGAAGACCGCGCCGGGCAGCGCCTCGGCGAGCGCGGGCTGGCTCGGCCCGTCGCCGACGATCACGACCTTCACGCCCGCCAGGCCGCACACGCCGGAGAGCAGCTCGATGTGCTTCTCCGGGGCGAGCCGCCCGACGTAGCCGACGATGACCTCGCCGTTCGGGGCGAGTTCCCGGCGCAGCTTCTCGTCGCGCAGCTCGGGGCGGAAGCGCGCGGTGTCCACGCCGCGTGCCCACAGCTTGAGCCGGGGCACCCCGTGGGCCTCGAGGTCGTTCATGGACGCGCTGGACGGGACGAGGGTGAGGTCGGCGGCGGAGTGGACGGACCGTATGCGCCGCCAGGCCGCTGCCTCGCCGGCGCCCATGTAGGTGCGGGCGTATCCGGCCAGGTCGGTCTGGTAGACGGCGACGGCGGGGATGCCGAGCCGGGCGGCGGCGGCCATGCCCCGGACGCCGAGGACGAAGGGGCTGGCCAGGTGCACGATGTCGGGCTGGTGCTGGATCAGCGCGGCGGCCAGGCGCCGGCTGGGGAGGGCGACCCTGACCTGGGGATAGCCGGGGAGCGGAAGGGAGGGGACATGGACTACGGGGCAGGGCGCCAGGGCGGCGGCCGCCTTGTTCCCGGGAGCGGGAGCGGGTGTGACGACGAGGGGAGCGTGACCGCGGTCGACGAGGTGTCGGGCGGTCTGGAGCGCGCAGTGGGCCACGCCGTTCACATCGGGGGGAAAGGATTCGGTCACGATGACGACACGCATACCCGTGTTGTCGCCGTGCTGGACGTGGCCGCGTCAACGTGGATCTTTCCAAACAAGAAACGTCCCATGAGCGTTCCGCTCCGCGACCGAGCGGGTCAGGTTCCGGCCATGCACACCTGACCCGTCGGCCACCCCGAGTTCACCTTGCGGGCGGATCTCCGCGGACGTTCACCGTGCGGTCACATGTCCCGGCCGATCATCAGCCGGTGGTTGCGTCGGGTCCGATCCGGCTGCGTACGGCCGTCTGGACCTCGGCCTCCTCGGCCGGATCGGCGGCGAGCCGGCGCAGTCGCTCGACGACGCGGGTGTCACCGGTCTCGGCGTGCCGGGCGGCGATCTCGCGGGTGGTCTCCTCGCAGTCCCAGAGACACTCGACGGCGAATCCCGAGGCGTAGGAGGGGTCGGTGGCGGCGAGGGCGCGAGCGGTGCGGCCCCGTAGATGGGAGGACGCCGTCTCGCGGTAGATGTGGCGCAGCACGGGGGCCGCGCAGGCGATGCCGAGCCGTCCGGTGCCGTCGACCAGGGTCCACAGGGTCGGGGCGTCGGGACCTTCGCCCCGTACGGCCTCGCGCAGCGCCGCCAGGACCAGGTCCTTGTCCTCGGCCCCGCCCCGGCAGGCAAGCATGCGTCCGGCGGCGGCACCGAGCGGATCGGGCCTTCGGGCCCAGCCGCGCGCGCGGTCGATGGCGGCGACGCTGCGCATCCGTTCGAAGGCGTCGAGGGCCGCATCCACGACCGCCGAAGAGCCGGTGATCACGGCCGCCTCGATCAGGTCGAGGGCGCCGGGATCGTTGGTGTCGGCCAGGTAGCGCAGGGCGGTGCAGCGGGCTCCGTCGGTGCCGTCCTCGGCGGCAGCGACGATTTCGGGCCGGTCCTCGGGGCCGGCGACGGCCATGAGGCACCGCGCGGCCGGCACATGGAGCGCGGCTCCGCGCTCCATGCCCTGCTGGGCCCATTCGAAGACCGCCTGCACGCTCCACCCCGGACGGGGCCCGGTAGGTCGCATCTGCCGCTGCCAGCGGTCGAAGCAGCCTGCCTCGTGAGCGGCACGCACACGTGTGGCGATCGATTCGCGCTGATCCTCGGCCCACAGCCGCCACGGGCGTGGCTCAAAAGCATCGCGTACGACGGCGGCCAGCTCGGCCTCGCCCTCGGGATCGGCCGGGAACCGCGCCAGCACGGGCGCGGCGAGGGCACGCAGCCCCGCGTCGTCGTCCCTGAGCGCGAGTTCGTCCAGGGCCCAGGCCCAGTTGGAGCCCGAGGCGGCGTACCTGCGCAGCAGGGCGAGCGCGTCCAGCCTGCCGTAGGAGGCGAGGTGGCCGAGGACGGCGAGGGCCAGCCCCGTGCGTGATTCCTCGGTGTCGAGGGCGTCCTCGACGTCGAAGAGGTGCGCCTCGATCTCGTCCAGCTCGCCGTTCAGGTCGAGGTAGAGACGGGCGTAGTACAGGGAGCGGTTCTCCACCTGCCAGTCGTGGCGGGGGTCCCGCAGCACACAGTGGTTCAGGGCCGCGAGCGCTTCGGCGCGCGGGGCGGTGAGCGCGTGCAGTGTGCCGTCGCCACGGCCCCGCTGAAGCAGGCCGAGCAGCGTACCGCTGGGCGCTATGACCGGTTCGAACATGGGAAACAGCCTCACATCAAGCGTCGACGCAACCGGGGTTCTTGCTTCACCTGGCCGCGTGACAACACGTCGGGGCGCCCGCCGTTTCCTGCTTGCTGTAGACCATCTTCCTCTGCCTCTCGTCGGTGGCCCATGCGGACCGCATCACGGCCCGCGCGGTGCGGCAACACCTGCCCAGCCATCGCGTCCGTGAATCACGACGTCATGATGACTCGGCACTTCCATCTGCCGCGACCGAAATTTCGGCGGCCCTGTACCGCCTCCCCCGTTTTCTGCGTTTTCGCTGGTCAGAACATTCGGATCAGTGTGCGCCGAACAGTTCGAGCAGTTCTGTCTTGGCGAACATCCGGGCCGTGTCGACGGCCGACGGCGTTCCGGAGGCGGGGTCGGCGCCGCCCTCGAGCAACGCCTTGATGACTTCCGTCTCACCCTTGAAGACGGCACCGGCGAGCGGCGTCTGGCCCCGGTCGTTGACGTGGTCGGCCTCGGCACCCCGGGCAAGCAGGGCGCGCACCGCCTCGGCGTGCCCGTGATAGGCGGCGAGCATCACGAGGGAGTCGCCGCGGTCATTGGTGAGGTTGGCCGGAACGCCCGCGTCGACGTACGCCACGAGCGCCTCGGTCTGCCCCTGCCGGGCCAGATCGAAGATCTTGGTCGCCAGCTCCACGACCTCCGGGTCGGGGGCATCAGTCATCGGCCGGACCGCCTCTCACTACGTACACGGGGACTGCGGGGAACTGCTGGGAACTGCGGGGAGCACAGGTGCGACCGCGAGCGGTGCTCGGCCGTACGAGTGATTCGCCAGGGTACTGGCTCGCGCGGCACATGACCTGATGCGCTCGCGGCAAAGATCATCGCAGACACGGCCGGACGCAAGACCCAAGCTCATCCACCTCAGGACACTCCGCCAACAGGGGGAAATCTGACGAATTTCACCCAGTTGCACCTTTTATAGTATGGATACATCCTGTGAGCCTGGAAGTACTCATGGTGACTGTCCCCACCAAACCAGGAGCACTCACATGATCCTCTCCATCTCAGGCGTCGTTCTGCTGGGCATCGTCGTCTTCATCTTCTTCCGCAAGGACGGGCTGAAGGCGTCGCACGCCCTGATCTCGGCCCTGTTCGGCTTCTATCTGGCAAGCACGGCCATCGCCCCGAGCATCAAGGCCGGCGGCGAGAGCCTGGCGAGCCTGCTGGGCGGCATCCAGTTCTGACGCCGCCCCACCCGCCCGTACGCACCTGTAGGAGACAGCAGTGGCCCGCCGCCCCCTCCCCCGCATCCTGAGCACAGGCAGCGCGCAGATCACCCGAAGCCGGGAGCTGGCCCGGGCGCAGTTCGCCCGTAGCCGGGAGCTGGCCCGGACGGCGGGCGACAGCGCCTCTGACGTCCTCCACCCACTGATCACGATCACCCGTGGTCTGCGCCGGCTGGCCTCGGCCGGGCGGCGCAAGTGGGCCGACACCCCCAAGGACAAACGCGGTCCGCTGCTCTTCCTGGTGGCCTCGGTGATCCTGGTCGTGGCGCTGGTTCCGTACGGACCGCTGCTCGCCGTCATCAGCCTGATGGCGGCGGCAGCCTGGCAGGGCCGGGACCGCAAGACCTCGACGCCCGAGGGACCCGACGAGTCCCAGACGGAGCGGCTGAGGGCGCTCTACGAGGCCCTGGTCCCGTACTTCTCGGCCGCCGAGGACCCGGCGCCGCTGTACACCCACGGCGGCGAGTGGGAGAAGGCCTTCCCGGAGTTCGACTTCGACGGCACGGGCCGCGTCAGCAGCCTGCTGATCCGTTACCCGGCCTACTTCACCGACGGCGAGGCGGAGTCCCGCGCGCGGATCGAGCACCTGCTGACCGCGAAGTCCGGCCGCGGCCGGGAGTACCACTTCGCCTGGGACGAGGAGGGCAACGAGCTGGCGGTCACCGTCCTCGCCGCGCTGCCCACCGACATCGCCGCTCAGCGCTTCGTCACGACCCCCGGCGAGACCGTCCTCGGCTTCACCGATCCCACCCACGTCCAGCGCACGCTCCCGCTCACCCACGGCGCGGAGCAGCGCGACGTACCGCCGGTCGTCTGGCGCACCGGTATCCGCTCCACCGAGCCCCATCTGCTGGTCATGGGCGAGCCCGGCAGCGGCACCTCGACGCTGCTGCGCTCGATCGCCCTGCAGGCCCTGCAGCACGGCGACGTCGTCATCGTCGAGGGCGGCAGCACGGGCGAGTACGCCTGTCTGATCGGGCGCGACGGCGTCCTGGCGGTCGAGTGCGGTCTGTCGGGGGCCCTGGCGAGCGTGGAGTGGGCGGCGACGGAGACGGAGCGGCGCCTCATCGCCGTGAACCGCGCCCGTCAGGCGGGCAACCCGCCCCCGGACGACACCAAGCGCCCGCTGTGGATCCTCCTCGACCGCCCGACAGCGTTCACCCACCTCGCCGCGGCGGACCACCGCAAGGACCCGCAGTCCCTGCTCCAGGTCCCGCTCAGACACGGCCGCGCGGTGGGCGTCACGGTGGTCGTGGCCGAGCAGTGGGACGCCATGGACGCCCTGTCCGAAGCCGTACGACAGCACACACGCGCGCGCGTCGTGCTCGGCCCCGCGACGGCTGAGCAGCTGCGGACGGTGCTGGGCGCTCCCCCGCACACCACCCCGGTCGCCGACGTCCCGCCCGGCCGCGGCTACGCCCGCCTCGGCACGGGCCCCGTCCACCGCATCCAGGTCCCGGCGACCCCGGACCCGTACGACGACGCAACGAGCGACGCCCACCGGCAGGCGGTTCTGGACCTGCTGCCGGAGCGGACGACGCCGGTCGAGGCGGAGGCACTCCCGAAGCTGGAGAAGCCGGAACAGCAGCCGGAGCCGGTGCCGGCGGAGGCCGTGGTGGCCGAGACTTCGTAGGAGTGCACGGACGCAGCCGGCGCGGACACAGGTGCAGCCGAGCGGCCGCCCACCACAGCCGTGGCGTGGGGGGGTGGGACGCTCGCCCGCGCTTGCGGTGGTGCCGCCTGCGCCCACCCGTGCCGCCCCGGCGGCACGACTCTGCCCGCAGACGGGGCAGGGGCTGCGCGAGCTACGGCGGGCGGCTGGGCGGCGGCAGCGCTGTCCGGCCGGGCACCCCCTCACCACAGCCTCTGCAGCGAACTCGGACAGAGGCGCCGCCGGGCACTCACGCCACTCACGCCACGAACGGCCTCACCGCATCGCCGCCCCCAGAAGCCCCGTTCTCCACCAACCGCGCCGCCGCCCCCAACCGCACCGCTGCCTCCTCGGCCACCGCGCCCCCCACGGTGAACGGCAGCCGCACATACCCCTCGAAGGCCCCGTCCACCCCGAAGCGAGGCCCGGACGGCACCCGAACACCCACCCGTTCGCCCACTTCCGCGAGCCGCGATCCCGACAGGCCCCCCGTCCGCACCCACAGCGTGAGGCCGCCACGCGGCACCTCGAACTCCCACTCGGGCAGCTCCCGCCGCACGGCCGTGACGAGGGCGTCCCGGTTCTCCCGGGCCTGGATGCGCCGCAGGTCCACCGCCTGCTCCCAACCTCCGGTGCCGAACAGCCAGTTCACGGCCAGCTGCTCCAGGACCGGCGTCCCCAGGTCGGCGTACGCGCGCGCGGCAACCAGGCTGCGGATCACATCCGGAGCCGCCCGCACCCAGCCGATCCGCATGCCCGCCCAGAAGGCCTTGCTGGCCGACCCGACGGTGACGACGGTCGACCCCGCGGGGTCGAAAGCGCAGACGGGCCGCGGCATCTCGATGTCCGGATCGAGCCACAGCTCGCTCATCGTCTCGTCGGCGACGAGCACCGTCCCCGCCGACCGCGCCGCGTCCACCAGCCGCCTGCGCTGGTCGTCGTCGGCCAGCGCCCCGGTCGGGTTGTGGAAGTCGGCGACGACGTAGGCGATCCGGGGCGCGGCGTCCCGCAGGACCTGCCGCCAGCGGTCCATGTCCCAGCCGGCCAGCCCCTCGGCCATGGCGACGGGCACAAGCCGGGCTCCCACCTCCCGCATCAGCTGGAGGATGTTGGCGTACGACGGCGACTCGACCGCGATCCGCTCACCGCGGCCCGCGAAAAGATGGCAGATCGCGTCGATGGCGCCCATCGCCCCGGTCGTCACCATGATCTGCTCGGGCATGGTCGGAATCCCGCGCGCGGTGTACCGGTCGGCGATCGTCGAGCGCAGCGCGGGCAGCCCGGCCGGATAGTCGCCGTGGGTGTGGGCGTACGGCGGCAGCTCCTCCAGGGCGCCCTGCACGGCACGGGTCAGCCACGGCTCGGGCGCGGGCAGCGCCGCGCAGCCCAGGTCGATCATGGAGCCGAGCGCCTCGGGCGGCAGCGGCTCAAGGCCGCGCGCGGGCAGCGGGTTCCCTGCCGGTACGGCGGTCCAGCTGCCGGCCCCGCGCCGGGACTCCAGGAACCCCTCGGCGCGCAGCGCCTCATAGGCCGCGGCCACCGTCGTACGGCTCACGGACAGTGCGAGGGCCAGCTCACGCTCGGCGGGCAGCCGCGCGGCGACCGGGACACGGCCCTCCAGGACGAGCAGCCGGATACCGTCGGCCAGCGCACGGTAGGCGGGCGGGCGCTTGGTGCCGGGGCCGGCGGGGCGGTCCTGCTGGGACGTGAGAAGCCGGGCCAGCTGCGCGGCCCCCACCGCAGAAGTCCACTGCGCCATGATTTCCAGTCCACCTTCCCCGAATTGGCCATGGAGGGCGACGCCTCCCAAGCCACAGGGTGTCACGCAGCAGGCCACTACCACCACAGGGGGGCGCATCTTGTCCGCACAAGGCACCACAAAGCGGCATCTCGTACGGCGGCTGTCGCAGCTCTACATCGGGCTCGCGCTCTACGGCGCGAGCTCGGCACTGCTCGTCGAGGCGGGCCTGGGCCTGGAGCCCTGGAACGTGCTGCACCAGGGCCTCGCCGAGCGCACCGGCCTCACGATCGGCGTCGTCTCGATCATCGTGGGCGCGGCGGTACTGCTCCTGTGGATCCCGCTGCGCCAGCGTCCGGGCCTGGGCACTGTCTCCAACGTCTTCGTGGTCGGCATCGCCATGGACGGCACGCTCGCCCTGACCCCCGAGGCGCACACCCTGACCGTCCAGATCCCCCTCCTCCTGGCCGGCATCCTGCTCAACGGCGTCGCCACCGGCCTCTACATCGCCGCCCGCTTCGGACCGGGTCCCCGGGACGGCCTGATGACCGGCCTGCATCTGCGCACCGGCCGCTCGATCCGCCTGATGCGCACGGCCGTCGAGATCGTGGTCGTCGTCACCGGCTTCGCCCTGGGCGGCACCGTCGGCGTCGGCACCCTTCTCTACGCGGTGTCCATCGGCCCGCTCGCCCAGCTCTTCCTGCGCGTGTTCGCCGTCCCGTCGGCATCGGACGGCAGCGCGGTCGTTGCCACCGGGCAACCCCGGCGCGCGATACTGCGTCCGTGAGCACCACGCGCATACGCCACCCTTATCTCGACCACCCCGGACCGATCCCCTTCGCCCACCGGGGCGGGGCCGCGGACGGCCTGGAGAACACCGTGCTGCAGTTCCGGCGCGCGGTCGACACGGGCTACCGGTACATCGAGACCGACGTCCACACCACGCGCGACGGCAAGCTCGTCGCCTTCCACGACGCGACCCTGGACCGGGTGACGGACGGGGCCGGCAGGATCGCCGACCTGCCCTGGGGCGACGTACGGCAGGCGCGCGTGGCGGGCAAGGAGCCGGTGCCGCTCTTCGAAGAGCTCATGGAGACCTTCCCCGACGTGCGCTGGAACGTCGACCTCAAGGCGGAGCCGTCGCTCCACCCCTTCCTCGACCTGATCGAACGCACGGGCGCCTGGGACCGCATCTGCGTCGGCTCCTTCTCCGAGGCCCGCGTCATCCGCGCCCAGCGACTGGCCGGACCGCGGCTGGCGACGTCGTACGGCACCCGGGGCGTGCTCAATCTGCGGCTGCGCTCCTGGGGCGTGCCCGCAGCGCTGCGCCGCTCGGCGGTCGCCGCCCAGGTGCCCGAGACGCAGTCCGGGATCCAGGTGGTGGACCACCGCTTCGTACGCGCGGCCCACGCGCGCGGGCTCCAGGTGCACGTGTGGACCATCAATGATCCCGATGCGATGCACCGGCTCCTGGACCTGGGAGTCGATGGCATCATGACCGATCACATCGACACATTGCGCAAGGTCATGGAGGACCGGGACGTCTGGGTCTGACCGTCTGGGTCTGCCCCCGTCCGGACTCCACCCGCGCGCGGGATCAACGGAAGAGCGAGGGCGCGGGTGGGCACCGACACCGTGCGGACGGAGGCGGCCGACGATGCCGCCGGGCGCCGGCGCGAGCAGCGCGGCTGGTACTTCTACGACTGGGCGTGCTCGGTCTACTCCACGAGCGTGCTCACGGTCTTCCTGGGCCCTTACCTGACGTCGGTCGCCGAGAAGGCGGCGGACGCGGACGGGTTCGTCCACCCCCTCGGCATCCCGGTGCGCGCGGGCTCCTTCTTCGCGTACTCGGTGTCCCTGTCGGTGATCGTGGCCGTCCTGGTGATGCCTCTGGTCGGCGCGGCAGCGGACCGCACCGGCCGCAAGAAGCCCCTTCTCGCGGCCGCCGCCTATCTGGGGGCCACGGCGACCACGGCCATGTTCTTCCTGGACGGCGACCGCTATGTGCTCGGCGGGCTGCTCCTGATAGTCGCGAACGCGGCGCAGTCGGTCGCGATGATGCTCTACAACTCCTACCTCCCCCAGATCGCCCCGCCCGAGGAACGCGACGCGGTCTCCTCCCGGGGCTGGGCCTTCGGCTACGCGTCGGGCTCGCTGATGCTGGTCATGAACCTGGTCCTGTACCTGGCACACGACTCCTTCGGCGTCTCGGAGAGCATGGCCGTCCGGATCTGCCTCGCCTCAGCCGGCCTGTGGTGGGGCACGTTCGCGATCATCCCGCTGCGCCGCCTGCGCGACCGCAGGTCCGCAGCGGATCCGGCGAAGGCGAGCCCAAAGACCGCGGAGGCGGCCGGGAAGCCCACCGTCCAGGGCTTCCGCCAGCTGGCGGCGACCATCCGCGACATGCGCCGCCACCCCCTGACGCTCGCCTTCCTGCTGGCCTACCTCGTCTACAACGACGGCATCCAGACGGTGATCTCCCAGGCGTCGATCTACGGCTCCGAGGAACTGGGCCTCGAACAGTCGACCCTTATCGGCGCCGTGCTGCTGGTCCAGGTGCTGGCGGTGGTGGGGGCGCTGGCGATGGGGCGGCTGGCGCGGATCTACGGGGCGAAGCGGACGATCCTCGGCTCTCTGGTGGCCTGGACGGTGACGCTGGCGGCGGGGTATTTCCTGCCGGCCGGGGCGCCGATGTGGTTCTTCGTGCTGGCGGCCGGCATCGGGCTGGTCCTGGGCGGCAGTCAGGCCCTGTCCCGGTCCCTGTTCTCGCATCTCATCCCGCCGGGCAAGGAGGCCGAATACTTCTCGGCGTACGAGATGAGCGACCGGGGCATGAGCTGGCTCGGGCCACTGCTGTTCGGGATCACGTACCAGCTGACCGGAAGCTACCGGGACGCGATCATCTCCCTGGTGGCCTTCTTCGTCATCGGATTCGCCCTGCTCGCGAGGGTCCCGGTGCGCCGGGCGATCAGCGACGCGGGCAATCCGGTGCCGACCACGATTTAGCGTTCCGAGTCAAAGGGCGGTAGTGTACGCGTTTGGCCTGCCAGGCGTACCGTTACTGCGCGTCAAAGATGCCGAAACGCTGGGTTACATCTGCTAGCAGATGTGACAAACCGGGCGCCGGTGGGTACGACATTGGTCAGCAAGGCTGCGGCTACGACGGCGACGCATCACCCGGAACGGGACACGGAACGGGAATCTTTACCGCCGACCGGACGTTGACCGGATGACGACGACAGCGACACCTGTCCTGTGGGCGACAAGCCCGGGAGGCACGATTCATGAGTGAGCGAGCTCTTCGCGGCACGCGCCTCGTGGTGACCAGCTACGAGACGGACCGCGGCATCGACCTGGCCCCGCGCCAGGCCGTGGAGTACGCATGCGAGAAGGGGCACCGGTTCGAGATGCCCTTCTCGGTCGAGGCGGAGATCCCGCCGGAGTGGGAGTGCAAGGTCTGCGGGGCCCAGGCACTCCTCGTGGACGGCGACGGCCCTGAGGAGAAGAAGGCCAAGCCCGCGCGTACGCATTGGGACATGTTGATGGAGCGGCGGACCCGCGAGGAACTCGAAGAGGTCCTCGAGGAACGGCTCGCCGTTCTGCGTTCCGGGGCGATGAACATCGCGGTTCATCCCCGGGACAGCCGGAAGTCCGCGTAGCGGACGCCGCCAACAACACAAGCTGATAACCGCAGGTGCCGTACGTCACTCAGACGTACGGCACCTGCGGTTTCGTGCGTTGCTCTCGACGCTCTCGGCTAACTCTCGACGCTCTCGGTCTGCTCTCGACGAGGGGCAGATCGAGGAGGCCGGGGGCCGGGGCTCCGCCCCGGACCACCTCAGCTGCTGTTCAGCGGCGGCCTGGGGCCCTGCGGGGCATCCCCGGGCTCGTCCCTGATGACCTCACCCTGCACGACCTTGCCGTCGGGCCGGTGCATACGGGCCTGCTGGAAGGCGTCGCCGAACGAACCCTGCCCCGCCTCACGCAGCTTTCGGTCGAAGGTCCGCTCCGCATAGCTGCTCAGCGCCTTCTGGACCGGCGGAATCAGCAGGATCAGGCCCAGCGCGTCCGAGATCAGGCCCGGCAGCATGATCAGCAGGCCGCCGAGCATCATCAGGCCGTTGCCACCGCCGCGCTCCGGGGTGCCGCCGCGCTGCAGCGCCTCGTTCAGTGCCTGGAAAGCGCGTCGCCCCGCCCGCTTGATGACCACCGAGCCGAGCACGAGCCCCGCGAGCAGCAGCAGGAACACCGTGAGCCCGCCCGCCACGTCCGCGACCACGGTCAGCAGCCAGATCTCCAGCACCAGCCAGGCGGCGACGCCCAGCGGCAGGAAGGTGCGCACCCGGGAGCGCCGGGGCCGGGTGGGATAGGTGGGGGGCGGAGCACCAGTCGTCATGCGTCCAGTGTGCCTGGACGCGGCTCAGAGCGGGATAAGCGGGCCGATGGCCGCTACGACGGTCGCGACGGCGGCGACGACTTCGAGCGGTCCAGCAGCTTGCCCACCCGCTCCCGGGCGCCCCATGACGTGACCCGCCAGAGCGCCTCGACCAGAATGTCCCGGCTCATCTTCGAGTCACCGAGCTCGCGCTCGACGAAGGTGATCGGCACCTCGACGACGTGGAAGCCGGCCTTGACCGCACGGCGGGCGAGGTCGACCTGGAAGCAATAGCCCTGGGAGGCGACGTCATCGAGGCCGAGACCCTCGAGGGTCTCGCGGCGGAAGGCCCGGTAGCCGCCGGTGATGTCGCGCAGGGGCAGGTCCAGGGCGACCCGGGAGTAGAGGCTGCCGCCGCGCGAGATGAACTCGCGGGACTTGGGCCAGTTCACGACCCGGCCGCCGGGCACCCAGCGGGAGCCGAGGACCAGGTCGGCGCCCTTGAGGGCGGTCAGCAGTCGGGGCAGTTCCTCGGGCTGGTGGGAGCCGTCGGCGTCCATCTCGACCAGGACGCCGTAGCCGTTCTCCATGCCCCAGTGGAAGCCCGCGAGGTACGCGGCGCCGAGGCCCTCCTTGCCCTTGCGGTGCAGGACCTGTACGTGGTCGTCCTCGGCGGCCAGTTCGTCCGCGAGCTTGCCGGTGCCGTCGGGGCTGTTGTCGTCGGCCACGAGCACGTGCGCCTCAGGAACCGCCTTGCGGACCCGGCCGACGATGCTCTTGATGTTCTCCGCCTCGTTGTAGGTCGGAATGATCACCAACGCCGTGCCGAGCGGCCCGAACCGCTTCCCCCGGTCATGAGCCGCGAGGGTCCCGTCGCCGTCGTTCACTGCTGCCCCTTCACATCCGTACGCAGACGTCCACCATAGTGGGCGCGGCCTGCGCTGACGTGACAGCACGTTCGTATGGCGGTGTCGATTCCGCAAGAGCCGGGTAAGCATGGGATTTTGCGCGTCGGTACACCGGGGCACGCCTCCTGCGGATGGGGGCCCGGCGCCCTTCGGGCCGACCTGGGACCCGCTGGCTGCGGGTCGACCGAAAGCCGTTGTCTACTGAGCGCCCGGGCCCCACCCGGGTCACACCTCCCCGACCGGCCGGAACGTTCCGTCGTCGCCGCGCGGACACTGAGCCTGGCTCCCAGTGACGGTGCCCCGGTACGGCACACCGTCCCTGACCCAGCGGCGTTGCGACGGGTTCCCGGAAGTTCCGCGGTTCCCCGGTCGGGCGTCCGGTGGTGGACTCGGCCGAACCTACCGGCCTCGGGCCTCCGCCTGTCAACAGCCGTTTGACCTGCAAAAATGCGCCCAATTCCCTGGTCAGCGCAGAGGATGCGCAGGTCGCGCGACAGGGCGGAGCGGATCGATCCGGTTCGCGCCACCCCGGGAGATCACTCGCCCGGCCGTACGAAGACCGTGCGTCCGCCCACAACCGTGCTCAGGCAGGTGGGGAGTTCCCGGCCGGGGGTCAGGTCGGGCAGGCCGGGGGTGCCGGAGCGGGGGTCGGTGGACCAGCGCGCGACCCGGTCGTCGGGGGCCTGGACCACCAGTTCGTCGGTGCGCCACACGGCGTAGTCGGCGGGGGCGCCCGGCACCAGGACCCCCGCGTCGTCGCGCCCGACCGCCCGCCAGCCGCCGCGCGTGTGCGCCGTGAACGCGGCGCGCACGGACACCTGGTGCTCGGGCGTGTGATGGAACGCGGCGGCGCGGACCGTGCCCCAGGGGTCGAGGGGCGTGACGGGGCTGTCGGAGCCGAAGGCGAGGGGTACGCCGGCGCGCAGCAGGGCCGCGAAGGGGTTCAGTGAGCGGGCGCGTTCGGCGCCCAGGCGCTGGGCGTACATGCCCTCCTCGCCGCCCCACAGCGCATCGAAGGCGGGCTGCACCGAGGCGGTCAGGCCCAGCTCGGCGAAGGCCGCGATGGTGTCGGGGCTGAGCATCTCGGCGTGCTCGACGCGGTGGCGGGCGGCGCGGATGCGGGCGAGCCCGAGCTTCTCGGCTGCGGCGCGGACGCCCTCGACGACCGCGGTCACGGCGGCGTCGCCAATCGCGTGGAAGCCCGCCTGGAGGCCGGCCTCGGTGCAGGCGGCGACGTGGACGGCGACGGCGGTCGCGTCCAGGTAGGCGGTGCCGGTGTGGGCGGCGTCGGCGTACGGCTGGTGCAGACAGGCGGTGTGGGAGCCGAGGGCGCCGTCGACGAACAGGTCACCGGCCGCGCCGATCGCGCCCAGCTCGCGCGCCTTGTCGACGTCCTGCTCCGCCCAGTAGCCGACGACCCGCGGTCCGACTTCTTCGGCGGCGAGCCGGAGCAGCCCGGTGAAGTCGTCCTCGGAGGAGATGTCCGGCCCGGCGCACTCGTGGACGGTGCCGATGCCGAGGGAGGTGGCGTGGGCGAGGGCTGCGCGCTGGGCCTCGATGCGCTGGGCGGGGGTGATGGCGCCCAGCGCGGTGGCGCGTACGGCGTGATGGGCGCCGGCCACGAGCGGGGCGTCCGCCGCGCCGACGTCGCCGGGCGTCAGGTCCAGCAGGGCCGTGGTGACGACCGCCGAGTGGACGTCGATGCGTGAGAGGTACAGGGGGCGGCCACCGGTGGCCGCGTCGAGCTCGGCACGCGTCGGCGGCCGGCCGCCGGCCCAGCGCGAGGCGTCCCAGCCGTGACCGAGCAGGACGCGGTCGTTCGGACGGGCTGCGGCGAAGTCCCGTACGAGGGCGAGCGCCGCCTCCAGGGAGGGAGCGCCGGACAGGTCGAGGCCGGTGAGGGCGAGGCCCGTGGCGGTGGTGTGCACATGCGCATCGGTGAACGCGGGCGTGACCAGAGCACCGTCCAGATCGACGACCTCGTCCACGCCGTCCGCGAAGGCATCGGCGGCACCCTCGGAGCCGACCCAGGCGACCTGCCCGCGCTCGACGACCATCGCGGTGGCGAAGGGGTCGGCGGGGCTGTGGACTTCTCCGCGGCGGAGAAGGACGGTCTTCGGTTCGGCGCTGCGCTCACTCATGGAGAACAGTCTCGCGCCTCACCGGGACCGCCCCGGACACGGGGCACTAGATCTTGGGCGGCCGGGCCTCATAGGGCGTGGACAACACCACGGTGGTCCGGGTCGAAACCCCCGCCAGCGACCGCAGCCTGGCCAGCAGCTCCTCCAGCTCGTGCGGCGTGGCCACACGGACCTTCAGGATGTAGTTCTCATCGCCGGCGACACTGTGACAGGCCTCGATCTCGGGAACTCCCGCCAGCCGGTCCGCGATGTCGTCGGGGGCGCTGGGGTCGAACGGTTTCACCGAGATGAACGCGGTCATGGGCAGCCCCACCGCCTCGGAGTCCACGACCGCGGCGTAGCCACGGATGACGCCGCGCTGCTCGAGCCGGCGCACCCGCTGGTGCACGGCAGACGTGGACAGGCCCGTGGCCTTGCCCAGGTCGGTGTAGCTCATCCGCCCGTCTTTGACGAGCAGCTGCACGATTTGTCGGTCCAGCTCCTCCATGGCGCAAGAACCTACAGTGCGGCTGATCTCCCCGGATACCTGAGCGGCCCAGGTCATGCCCGGTTTGTGATGTCTCCGAGAGGCTGCTGTGAGCCGACTGAGGGACAAACCGGCCGCCACGGGCACCTGCGAGCGGCATGTGACGAACGCCACAGGCCTCGAACAGGCTCCGTGATGTTCTCGTGATTACCGCCGAGACCGGACGGGAAGTGCTTGCTGTGGTCGAGGCCGCAGTGCCTTCACGGCCCAGCTCGAGGGGGAGAACCCAATGCAGAGTCTTAAGCGCCCTGGTCGTACCGCACCCAAGCGGCTCCAGCCGGTCGACGAGCCCGCTCCGGAGGGCGTCGAACCCGACGCCTTCGACGACGAACTCGACGCGTACGACACGTTCGAGATGTTCCGGGTGATCTGCCCGGACTGCGCGCAGCCCATCGCCCTGCTGGCGGACGAGGAGGTTCTGCCGGAGCACGCGCTGTGCGCCTCTCCGTGGAATCCGTTCGGCCTCACGGTCTGCGCCGGTACGGGCCGCAGGGCGGCCGAGGCCCGCTCCGCGGACGAGTCGGAGGAGCCCCACGAGCAGGACACCGCCCTGCTGTTGACGCTCCCTCAGGGGCTGGACTGGCGGACCCAGCCCTTCTCGCACGTCGGCGGCCCGGGCTCGCGTCCCATCAGGGTCCCGGACATGCGGCGCCAGGCCGCCTGAGCGCACTCCGCCTCGCGCGGCGCCACCGCCGCATCGCTCAATCCCAGTAGCTGCCCTGCACCATGGCTCGCAGGCTGCCGTGGTGCAGGATCAGTGTGTCCGGGTCCGCCGGGACGGCGACTTCGCCGAAGTAGGCCTGGCGGTAGGCGATCCGCAGCATGACGACGGCGTGCCGCAGAGCCGCGTACAGCGTGTGGAAGTCCATGTCCCGCGGTGTGTGACCGGTGAGGTCGGCGTAGCGGGCCTCGAGGCGGTCGCGGCGCAGGAAGCCGGGCAGCCCGCGCTGTCCGAAGGCGACCGTCAGGTCCTGGAAGAAGCGGTGCAGATAGACGGTCCAGCCGAGGTCGACCTCGCGCGGGGCGAGTGCCGCCATCTCCCAGTCGAGGACGGCAGCGGGCTCGAACCCGACGTAGATGACGTTCCCGATGCGCGCGTCGCCCCAGTTGAGCACGGGTGCGCCCGGATCGCTCGGCCAGAGGTCCTCCAGGCGGTCGAAGGCGTCCTCGATGAGGGGTGAGCGGGCGAGTCCGTCAACCACCCATTCGTAGTAGGCGCGTTGGGCCGCGACATGCCGCCGCAGCGTGTCGCCCTCACCCGGGAGGGTGAGAAACTCGGCTTCCTGCGGCGGGACTTGGTCGTGCAGCCGGGCCAGCAGCCCGATGGTGGCCCCCTCCAGCCGCTCACGCTCCTCGTCGCTCGCGGCATGCAGCCAGTTGCCCTCGTAGGTGTACGGCATGACGTCCGGCGGCACGCGGCCTTCGACGCGCTCCATGACGAAGAAGGGCACCCCCAGCGGACCGGGGTCCTCCTCCAGCCACAGCGCCTTCGGCACCGGCAGATCCGTGTGCTCGGCCACGACGCGCAAGGTCCGGTACTGGCGCGGCATGTCGTACACCGGGAAGACGGTGTACGCCGCCGGGTCCGCCGCGAGCCGCAACGCGCAGGCGCGCGCCGGCGTCTCGGGGTGCTCGATGTCGAAGAGCAGCGTCTCGCTGGACATGCCGTTGGACTCGGGAACCCTGATGCCGACCGCCTTGGCCCCCGGCAGTCGGGTGCCGAGCCAGGCGGTGAGGCGGCGGGCGACCTCCTCCGGGTCGCGGGTGGTGGTGCGCGGGCGGGGCCGGGGTGCCGTGGCTGCCATGTTGCAAACCCCCTACGGTGCGACCGACTTGAAGTCCGCGAACCCGCTCGGGTCGTGCCGTCCGAACGAGCCGTGCTCGAAGATGCCGTGGCCGACCCGGCCGTCCAGCCGGAAGCGCGCGGCGTGGTCGGTGACGCCATACGCGGCCAACGGGTGGGCCTCGGTGAGGTCGTAGGTGTGGCGGTCGGTCCATCCCCGCCCGCGCCACATGCCGTGCTGCCAGTCGTCCGCGGGCGGGTAGCCGGCGCCGACGGCGAGCGGGGAGGAGGCCAGGACCTCCACCTCGAGCTCCTGCGGCTTGCGGATGTCGCCGAGGTGGATGAGGGCGCGTTCCGGATGGCGGGTGCCCGAGCGGTAGCCGATCTCGGCCTGGGGCCAGCCCAGTTGGCGGTCGCGGTGGCCGGGTCGGACCATGGTCGCGTCGCTCAGCGAGCGATGTCCGTCGGCGTCCTCCTGCACGATCACCATCAGGAACCGGTCCTCGAAGCGCACCGGGCACCAGATCCAGTGGAAGCCCTCGGTCGGATGCTCCTCGGCGAACCGCCCGCCCTCCTCGCCCGGCATGGGGCGCACCCCCCAGCTGCGGTCGCGGGTGCCGGTCCACTCGGAGGGCGTGACACGGAACTCCGCACCTCCCGCGCGCACGACCCCCTGCACGCCGCCCGCCTGCACGAAGCGGCGCCCTTCGAGGGTGAGCCGGTCGCCGCGGCGTTGGAGGTGGTGCGGTTCCCAGAGGGCGGGGAACTCGGCGGTCCACGTGATGTCGTACGACAACTCGTCGTCGTCGCAGATCAGTCGAAGACGCCGCAGCGGCTCGACGACCTCGATGCGAAGCGGTCCGACGGCGAGCCGCATGCGGTCCTCGCCGAGGGCGTCCGAGGCCCGCACCGCGTGCAGCGTGTCGCCCACCCGCAGGGTCGCGTAGGCATCGATCACGCCGGCGTTCGGATAGACCCCGAGGCCGAGGATGAGCAGGGCACGCCCCTCGTGGTCGAGGACGTGGAAGATGCAGCGGTCGTAGGCGTTGCGGTCGCTGGTCGCGACGTACCTCATGGACAGCGGAACCTGGTGCACCGGGTACTCGTCGAGCGGTACGGGACGGTGGTCGTCGGCCATGGCTGACCTCCCTGGCGGCGGCTGGGCTGACGGTACGTCAGACAGCCGTACGTGACCAGAGAGCGAGCCGGACGTCCGTGAACTCACGCCCGATTTCGGCGAGCGGTGACTTGTCCGCCCACCTCCGCGTTGCCCTGGTATGCCCCCCACCTATTCGGCGACCGGACCGCAGCGCCGCATCTTCGTGCCGCGGCCCGCAGGAACGCTTGCACCGGCGCCTCCGCAGCAGCCGGATCCGCCCATCTACCGCGAGTTGATGCGCACCTGGGCCGACCGTGGCCGCACCCTGCCCGGGCACCACGACCCGGAGTGGATCCGGCTCGCGGCGCCGCAGGTCAAGCGCGGTCAGTTCAGCGTCCCTCGGGACCTGCTAGGTGACGGGCGATGACCATCCGCTGAATCTGGTTGGTGCCCTCGACGATCTGCAGGACCTTGGCCTCGCGCATGTAACGCTCGGCCGGGAAGTCCGCGGTGTAGCCGTACCCGCCGAGGATCTGGACGGCGTCGGTGGTGACCTTCATCGCCGTGTCGGTGCAGTGCAGCTTGGCCATGGCCGCCAGCTTGGAGAACGGCCGGCCGGCGTCACGCAGCCGCGCCGCCGCCAGGTACAGCGCGCGGCCGGCCTCGATCTGCGTCGCCATGTCGGCGATCATGAAGCGCAGGCCCTGGAAGTCGGCGATCGGCTTGCCGAACTGCCGGCGCTCGGTCGCGTACGTCACCGCCTCGTCGAGCGCCGCCTGAGCGACGCCGATCGCGCAGGCCGCGATGCCGAGCCGTCCGGAGTCCAGCGCGGACAGGGCGATCGCGAAACCCTGGCCCTCGTCGCCGATGCGCCGCTCGTCACCGACCCGGACCCCGTCGAAGTGGACCTGGGCCGTGGGCGAGCCCTTCATCCCCATCTTCTTCTCGGGCGCCGCCGCGCTCAGCCCCTGCGCGTCACCCGGCACGAGGAAGGCGGTGATCCCGCGCGGGCCGTCCTCGCCGGTGCGCGCCAGAACCGTGTAGAAGTCGGCGATGCCGCCGTGCGTGATCCAGGCCTTGGTGCCGGTGATCACCCAGTCGTCGCCGTCGCGCACCGCCTTGGTGCGCAGCGAGGCGGCGTCCGATCCCGACGCCGGCTCCGACAGGCAGTACGCGCCGAGCAGTCCGCCGCCGAGCATCGCGGGCAGGTGCTCGACCTGCTGCTTCTTGGTGCCGTAGGCGGCCAGGGAGTAGGAGGCCAGGGTGTGCACGCTGGCGCCGAGGCCGACGGTGAGGCGGGCCGCGGCGAGTTCCTCGAGGACCTGGAGGTAGACCTCGTACGGCTGGTCGCCGCCGCCGTACTCGACGTCGTAGGGCAGGCCGAGCAGTCCCGATTCCGAGAGCAGGGTGAAGACCTCCCGCGGGAAGAGTCCGGCATCCTCCTCCTCGGCCGCCTTCGGGGCGATCTCACGCTGCGCGATGTCGCGGACGAGCGAGATCAGATCCCGGGCCTCGTCCGTGGGCAGTTGACGGTCCACCGGCTGCGGGGCGCGGTCGGGCATGTCGACGATCCTCCCTGTCGGGCACGTCGGCGGACGTACGCCTTGGGTGGGGCGGCTCCGCCGGGTCTCACTGGTGCCGGTCCGATGCTCGCAATTTCCGGGTCTCGGAAGCTGCTGAACAGCGGCTGTGCGCTGTGAGTATGCCCGATCGGAGGCAACCGGTCACCAGTTAACGACCGCTCACTCCAAGAAGTATCCAGCAAGTTATCCGCGGTACCGAAATTGGTCCGAACCATTGACGTACTGGTCTAGTCCTCCTACCTTGGCGGAGCGGTTCACATCATCGCGTTCATGCCAATCGGCACAGCTCCCCTCTCCCCCACGGAGGAGACATCCCGATGCACACTTCGCACCGCCCCCGCGTCCGGTTCCGGGCGCTCGTGTCCGCCGCTTGCGCGGCCGTCCTCGGCGCCGGGCTGCTCGCCGGCGCCGGCACCGCCACGGCGGAACCCGCCCCCTCGGCGCCGCGACTGGCCGCCGGCTCCAAGGTCATCGGCTACTTCACCGAATGGGGCACGTACGACCGCAAGTACTACGTCAAGAACATCGAGACGTCCGGCTCCGCGGCCAAACTGACCCACATCAACTACGCGTTCGGCAATGTCACCGGCGGCAAGTGCGCGATGGGCGACAACTACGCCGCGACCGAACGCACCTACACCGCGGCCGAGTCCGTGGACGGCGTCGCCGACACCTGGGACCAGCCCCTGCGCGGCAACTTCAACCAGCTGCGCGAACTCAAGAAGAAGCACCCGGGCCTGAAGGTCCTGTGGTCCTTCGGCGGCTGGACCTGGTCGAACGGCTTCGGCGAGGCGGCCCGCAACCCCGCCGCGTTCGCCCAGTCCTGCTACGACCTGGTCGAGAACTCCAAGTGGGCCGATGTCTTCGACGGCATCGACATCGACTGGGAGTACCCGAACGCCTGCGGCGCCACCTGTGACACAAGCGGCCGGGAGTCGTTCAAGAACCTGATGTCGGCGGTGCGCGCCAAGTTCCGCTCCGGCAACCTGGTCACCGCGGCGATCACGGCCGACGCGACGAGCGGCGGCAAGATCGACGCGGCGGACTACGCGGGTGCGGCGCAGTACGTCGACTGGTACAACCCGATGACGTACGACTTCTTCGGGGCCTGGGACGCGACCGGTCCGACGGCTCCGCACTCCGCGCTGAACTCCTACTCCGGCATCCCGAAGGCCGGCTTCCACACCTCGGCGACCATCGCCAAGCTCAAGGGCCTCGGCATCCCGTCGTCCAAGCTGCTGCTCGGCATCGGCTTCTACGGCCGCGGCTGGACCGGCGTCACCCAGTCGGCACCCGGCGGCACGGCGACCGGGGCGGCCGCAGGCACCTACGAGGCGGGCATCGAGGACTACAAGGTCCTCAAGACCAAGTGCCCGGCGACCGGGACCGTGGGCGGCACCGCGTACGCCAAGTGCGGGAACAACTGGTGGAGTTACGACACCCCCGCGACCATCGCGACGAAGATGACGTACAAGAACCAGCAGGGGCTCGGCGGGACGTTCTTCTGGGAGCTCAGCGGGGACACGACGGGCGGTGAGCTGATCAAGGCGATCAACTAGCCGGTCGCACGGGGGGCAAGGGGCGGAGGACCACGAGACCTCCGCCCCTTTGTCGTGTCCCGGGTCAGCCGTCGCGGCGGGCCGGCTCCGGTGCCGGGTAGGCGGGGTCCATCTCCTCGATGGCGCGCATGGCGCCGCCCAGCGTCTTCACCAGCAGTTCGCGCATGGTGTCGCGGGGCAGCTCGGGGCGGTCGATCCAGTCGAGGGTGGCGCCCTCGACGCTGCACACCCAGGCGAGCAGGCCCATCCGGGCGAGCGGGGCGATGTCGGTACGGCCGTACGCGCCTTCGGACAGGGTCGCCACGATCGCCTCGCGCACACCGTCCCGGATGGCATGCACCTCGGTGTCGAAGCCGACGCCGCCGCTCACGATGGTGCGGTAGGAGGCCTGGTTGTGCTCGGCGTAGCGGAGATAGCTGTCGATGGTGCGGTGGACGCGGTCCACCGGCTGAAGTTCGAGGCCGCTCGCGGCGAAGGTGACCAGGTCGGCGACGGAGTCCTCGATGATCGCGAGGTAGTAGCCGCGCTTGGACTGGAAGTAGTAGTAGATGAGCCCCTTGGCGACATGGGCCTGCCGGGCGATGTCGTCCATGGAGAGCGCGTCGTACGACGTGTCGGCAAACAGCTTCCGCCCGATGACGATGAGTTCGGCACGGCGCGCCATCGAGCGCTCGGTGCCGTGGGCCCGGGGGCGGGCCGCGTCGCGCTGTTGACTGATATTCAATTTCGACCCTGTTATCCAACGGGCGGCAGGACATCCGCAGTATGGCAGAGGGACGCCAGCTGCTCGTTCGATTCTGATCGACTTTGATGGAGCCGCTCTACAGCAGAGTCGGCAGATGTCCGGTCAAAGGGACCCGTGTGTGTCACGTCACAGCAGACCGAGCTGCGTGACCAGCATCGCGACGACCACCACGAGGGTCCAGCCCATCACGTGCTCGAGGAACTTAGGGCCGTCTTCCTTCGGGCCGCCGGTACGGACGCGGGTGGCGGTGGCTGAGTGCGCGGTCATACGCCCACCCTGCCACCGCGAACGGCAAATGCGGCAGAGAGGTTGCTCACAGCACAAACCCGCTCAGCGCACCCCCACCGCCGCGAGCGCCGCGCGCTGGCTCGGGGTCGGACGCGCCGGGAAGTAGAGGTAACACACGCCGCCGGTGCCGGAGACGACCTTGCCGTCGGCGTTGTACCGCTTGGTCCGCAGCCAGATGTTCTCCCACTCGCGCCGCTTGTAGACGCGCCGCACCGCCTCGTTGCTCGGCGAGTTCGGGTCGTTGGCGATCACGTCGCCGTCGGCGGTGAAGCCGACGACGGTCATCAGATGCCCGGCCGTGCCGTACCCGGCTCCGGTCAGCTCCTGCTTCAGGAAGGACTGGGACGTTATGGCCGGGATGCCCGCCGCGATCAGCCTCTCCAGTTCGGTGAGCGAGCCGAGCCGGGTGACGACGCCCTGCATGTCCTTGAAGGTGGCCGCGTAGGCGGCGTTGAACGGCCAGTTCCCGCAGCCGTCGTACTGGTAGTCGAACGTGAACCGGGCCGCGTGGCAGACCTGGGGGTCGGCGAACGCCGGGTCGACCCAGGCCAGCTGCTCCTGGGTGAGCCGGCCGCCCCAGTACTCGACGATCATCTGCGAGGAGGTGGGGCTGCACCAGGCCTCGCCGCCGTTGTCGTACTCGGGGTACTGGCCGACGTGGATCTCCTGCGAGTAGCGCGGGACGGTCAGCTCCCGGGCGCGGCCGGGTGTGGAGGCCGGGACGGTGAAGCGGTCGGGGACGTCGGAGCCCATCGCGCCGGCCCGCCAGACCTTGGGGGTGATCTTCGTGCCGGGCTTGCGGTAGAGGGTCAGCCGCAGCCGGTAGGAGGCCAGGCGCAACCCGGTGGCCGGGTCGTCGATGGCGAACGTGTCCGTCCACACGCTGCTCTTGCCGTCGCTCTGGTCGTCGACCGAGGTCCGCCGGATGTCCTGGTCGCCGGCGGCCCAGCGGCCCAGCACGTACCAGGGGGTGGCGCCGCCGTCCGAGTACGTCCCCTGCAGTTCGATCTGCAGCCAGCTGCCGTCGGGGGTGTGCGCGTTCCAGGAGGCGATCGCCTCGGTCGCGGGGACGGCGAGCCGGTGGACGGGGGACGTCCAGGTCGCGTACTCCCAGCGGGCGGTCCTGCCGGTGTGCGGGTCCGTGTAGTCGGTGCTGCCGGCGGGCTTGGCGATCACGATGCCGGGGCGGGCGCCGGCGACGGCACGCGTGCCCCGGGCCGCGCCGCTGCGCCAGTCGGCGTACGAGGTCCAGAACCGGTTGTCGACGGTGCGGGCCGGGGCGGAGGCCGGGTCCTTGGCCTCGGGACGGACGTCGGCCACCGCGGAGCCCGCGCTGCCGGTGACGGCTGCGGCGACCGCGGCTGCCAGAACGATTCTGCGGGACGGCTGTTCGGCTCTGCTCATGGGCGGAAGAACCCCCAGGTGTCCGAGTCGGGCGGGTCCGGTGCACGGTTGTCCGCCCACTATGACCGCGGGCGCCTTCGTCTGCCAGCACTTGGCGCCTGGCGCGCCCCACCAATATTGGTGTCGACCAGTGGCATGACCTGAGGGCGGTTGCCGGCCCTGTAACCGCCGTGCGGGCGGGGTGGGATGAGCGAGCAGGGGTCCCGGCGTACGCCGCCGCAGTGGCGTACGCCGGGAAGGGTGACGAATCGTCAGACGAGGTCCATGGCGGCGACCTCGTCGGGGCGGCCGTAGCTGACCGGGCCGTGGAAGCGGCGGCGGGCCGAGGCGAACCACCACACCGTGGCCACCGCCAGGACGCCGGCCAGCGCGACCGGTGCGTAATTGAAGGTGTCGGCGGTGACCGGCGAGGCGTGCGGCAGCATGAACAGGACGCTGCTGAGCAGGATCCAGGTCACTGCCACCACCCCGACCGGCCGCCCCCAGCGGCCCAGATGCCACGGCCCCGGCTGGAACTCGTCACCGAGGCGCAGCCGGAGCAGGATCGGGACGGCGTACGCGAGGAACAGGCCGACGACGTTGACGCTGACGATGGCCGTGAACGCCGTGTGCGACCACCAGCCGGGCAGCACGAGCGCCAGCGAGCAGGCGACCGCGAGCCACACCGCCTTGACGGGGGTGCGGGTGCGCGGCGAGACCGAGTGCCACCAGCGGGAGCCGGGCATCGCGCCGTCCCGGGAGAAGGCGAAGATCTGCCGGGTGTTGCTGGTGAGATTGGCGAGGCCGCAGAAGAGCATCGCGCCGATCACGACCAGCAGCAGCACCTTGGCGGTGCCCACTCCGAGCCCGTCGATCAGGATCTGCACGGGCGGTGCGTCGGCGCTCGCCACGCGGTCGTAGTCACGAATGCTGTAGACCAATGCGAGCATCAGCAGCAGTCCCGCAATCGCCGAGTATGCGATCGCCCGCGTGATGCCCCGCGGGGCATTGACCGTCGCCCGGACCGTTTCCTCGGACATGTGGAAGCTGCCGTCGAAGCCGGTGAAGGTCCAGCTCGTGACCAGCAGACCGAGCATCCCGCCGTAAAGGCCGCTCGTGAAACCGGTGTTGTTCGCGAAATGCGTGACGAACGAAGCCGACTGATGCTGATCGGGCATGACGATCAAAGCGCTGACGATGACGACCAGCCCGATCAGCAGCCACCACACGGAGATCCGGTTCAGCACGGCCACCAGGTGCACGGTGTAGGTGTTGGCCAGCCCCTGGAGCACGATGATCAGCGCTGTGATCAGCACCGTCCGGTGGCCCGACGGCTCGTAGGAGGGCCACTGCAGGGCGATGAACGCCTGGATGAAGGTCGCGGCGGCGTACCCGGTGGCGGCCGTGCCGCCGACCTGGCCGACGAAGTTCAGCCAGCCGGTGTACCAGGACCAGGCGCCCTTGTGCCGTTTGGCGAGCTTTCCGGCGGAGAAGTACAAAGCGCCGCTCGTCGGATAGGCGGAGGCGACTTCCGCCATTGCTGCTCCCACGAAGAGCACCATGACGGAGACGCCGATCCAGCCGAAGACGAGAACGCTCGGACCGCCCGCGTTCAGACCGAAACCGAAACCCGAGAAGATTCCCGAGATTATGTTGATGATGGTGAATGAGATGGCGAAATTGTCGAACGCCTGAAAGCGGCGGGTGAGTTTTCTCGGATAACCCATCGCATGCAGGGTCGCGTCGTCGTCGAGCGCGCTCGGATCGGCTCCCCCGCGTGCTCGGGCACGCGGGGCCGTCATCCGTTCTGACACGGGCCGGACCTTTCTCTTGGTGGGGGGTTGCGGTTCGTCAGGCGCCCGGCACGAGCAGGCCGCAGGCGCGGCGCGCCCGGGACAGCTGCTCGGCCGGGTCGCCGAAGACGGACCAGGGCATGCGCGAGGCGTACGGCCCCATCGCCGTGAAGGCGGCGCGTGCCTCCTCCTCGTGCCGGGCCATGACCAGGGCATGCGCGAGATAGGCCAGGTCGAGGACCGGCGTGAAGGGGTAGTCGGTCACCGTCGGCAGCCAGTGGTGGTGGATCGCCAGGGCGGTCGTGCGCCACTGCGGCTGTTCCCAGACCCGGTCGGCGAGCAGCTGGGTCGGGTCGTAGCACTCCACCAGGGCGACCAGCGGCAACAGCCTCAGCGGCGAGTCGGCGGGCGCCCGCTGGCCGAGAAAGGCGGCGACGTCCCAGGCGGCGGTCACGGAGCCGCCGTACCGGGTGAAGAAGCAGGCCAGAAAGCGGTGGTGGGCCTCGCGGTGCCAGGGGTCGATGGAGAGGATGTGCGCGAACAGGCGCCACGGCCCGGGCGGGGCGGTGAGCAGTCCGCGGGGCGCCCGGTCGCGCAGCCGGTGCAGCCGGGCCATGGCCAGCTTGGCCACCCAGGGCGTGGGATCGTCGGGGTCCGCCGTCGCGGCCCGGTCGCAGGCCGCCAGCGCTATCCGCTCCAGCGCCTCGGTGCGCGGGTCACGCACGTCGGCCGCGCGCAGCGCCCGCAGCACCGCCACCCGCGCCCACAGCAGCGCCGCCTCGGGTCCCGGTTCCTCGGCGAGCCAGCGCTCGACGAGATCGGAGTCGGCGGCCTCCGAGGCGAGCACGAGGGAGCGATGGGCCCGCAGGGCGAAGTGACCGCGCGTTTCGGTCAGGGCATCGCGGGCGCTCAGATACCGCCCGGCCCGGACATCGACGCATACGCTCGCGAGCACGCGGTCGTCGGCCGCCGGATGCCACACATACTGCCCCTCGAATAACCCCGCGGCCATCTGTCCCAGCCCATCCCCGTTACGGCGCCTCACAGTTGCACACCAGGCACCTTACTCAGCGTGCGGCTCAACCGGAACGCAGATTTCAGTGTGGTGGCTTGAGTTTTTCGGCGGCATTGTGGACATCCGCCGGCTAGTTCAAAGCGACACCTTTTCTCATCCCGTCTCCGCATCCGCTTTCACCCACTACTAGAATGTTCCAACGAAATATGCCCACCGCCCCGTCTCACTTCAGGAAAAACGATTCACGACCTCGCCACCCGGCTCCGCCGTCTCCCCCCGTCCTGCGGCCCGGTCCGCCTGATCGCCGTCGACGGACACGCCGGCTCCGGAAAGTCCACGTTCGCCGGGCAGTTGGCCCGGGCACTCGGCGACGCCCCGGTGCTGCGCCTCGACGACATCGCGAGCCACGACGAGCTGTTCGAGTGGACCGAGCGACTGCTGAGCCAGGTCATCGAACCGCTCGCACAGGGCGGGACCGCCCACTGCACGCCCTACGACTGGCGGGCCCGCCGATTCGGACCGCCCCGCGCACTGCCGCCCGCTCCGGTGATGCTCGTCGAGGGTGTCGGCGCCGGCCGCCGTGCGCTGCGCCCGTATCTCGCCCAGCTGCTCTGGATGGAAGTGCCCCGCGAGGAGTCCTGGGCGAGGGGCCGCGCGCGGGACGGGGAGGAGCAGCGGGAGTTCTGGGACGGGTGGGTCGGGGCGGAGCGAAAGCACTTCACCGAGGACCCGTCCAGACCCTTCGCCGACCTTCTGGTTCTGCAGTGCGGGAAGGGATATGAGGTGGTTCGTGGGCCTGCCGGGACCAATGGACCGGACCACGCCATCACACAGGGTGACGACCCATCGGCAATGTGCTGAACTTGTGAAGAGCCCTTCTGGGCAAGTTCGCGGAGTGCCTCAACTCTGCTTGACCCGGGGGCCGTACAGGACTTACGTTCTGAATGTGCGGTCATTCGAGGCCGCCCCGCAGACGCGAAGCCCCCGGTTGTTCCCCCGTGATCGGGGGCTTCGTTCTGCCCTCACTCCACTTTTCGGACGCCGAGAGGCGCGATTCGCTCACCCTCGGTCACCGAGGGCGCTCCGCCCGATCTGCTCCCACCTCGACAAACGGCCGGTGCGGCACCCTGGGGCGGGCGACACCCTCGCAGGTACGATGCCATCGGTGCGACCTACGGACGGCTGCTCTGCGCACCGTTGCAACTCCGGTCCGCGGCACGGCGGTTCGACCACGGCGGCCGACGGACGAGCGGTCGGCCAACCGACGGGGGCACGGTTTGTGGGGGACGTGATGGACTTCGGCACGCGGGGCCCCGAGGCCCCGGCCGACCTCGCCTGGTTGCGAGGTGTGGACGCCTACACGATGGGGGCCTATCCGCAGGCGGAGGAGGAGTTCCGCACCGCGGTACGGATCGATCCCGGGATGGCCGACGGCTGGCTCGGTCTGCACGCGCTGCGCGTCGACACGACGACCGCGCTGCTGCGGATGTTCCGGCACCGGGACCGCTTCGGGGAACAGCGCGCGCGGCACCGGCGGAGCATCAACTCCTGGTACTGGCTTGGCTGGTGGGTGCAGCCGGTGCTGGAGAGCCCGCGCGATCTGCTGCTGGCGCACGCCTCGCACTGGCTGGACGGCCGGCACGTCCCGGAGCTGGACCGGGCACTGGCCGGGCTCCCGCCCGTGGACACCGATCACCAGGTCCGCTTCCTGCACGCCTGCCGCGCCTATCTGGTCAAGGACTGGGACCAGCTCGTCCGGCACACCGACCCACTGCTCGACGACACGATGCTCGGCATCGAGGCGGGTCTGTTCGGCGGCATGGCGCGGGTCCGGCTGGAGATGTACGGGCAGGCCGAGCCGCTGCTGTCGGCCGCGCTGATGCGGTGCCGCAGCGAGCAGCCGCAGCGCAAGGAGCTGCGGTACTGGCTGGCCCGCGCGCACGAGGGCACGGGCCGGTCCGCCGCCGCTCTCCCGCTCTACCGTGCCGTGCACCGCGTCGACCCCGCCTTCATGGACACCTCGGCCCGGCTCGCGGCCATCGCCGAGGGCGACGGATACGACGACCCGGCCGACCTCGCGGCGATCACCCTCACCGGGATCGGCCCGGACCTGGGCGACGGACCCGACGGACTCGACCCGCTCTTCGGCTTCGAGGGACGGGACCTGAAGCTGTCGGACCCCGATCTACCGCCGACCGGTCCGCTGCCGTCGGTGGTCGACCCCGCGGTGCGCGAGAAGACGGCCGTACCGGCGCATCACCTGCCCGCCGGGCCCACCGACCCCCAGTTACTCGAGGAGGCGCTCGCCGAGCTCGAGCGCATGGTCGGGCTGGAGCCCGTGAAACGGCAGGTCAAGGCGCTGTCCGCCCAGTTGAACATGGCCCGGCTGCGCACCGGGCAGGGCCTGCCGGTGCAGCCGCCCAAACGGCACTTCGTCTTCTCCGGCCCCTCCGGCACCGGCAAGACCACAGTCGCCCGCATTCTGGGCCGCGTCTTCTACGCCCTCGGGCTCCTCGGCGGCGACCATCTCGTGGAGGCCCAGCGGGCCGACCTGGTCGGCGAGTATCTGGGCCAGACCGCCGTGAAGGCCAACGAACTCATCGACTCCGCGCTCGGCGGGGTCCTCTTCGTCGACGAGGCCTACTCCCTCTCCAACTCCGGCTACGGCAAGGGCGACGCGTACGGCGACGAGGCCCTCCAGGTGCTGCTGAAGCGGGCCGAGGACAACCGGGACCACCTGGTGGTGATCCTCGCCGGCTATCCCGAGGGCATGGACCGGCTGCTGGCCGCGAACCCCGGCCTGTCCTCGCGCTTCACGACCCGCGTCGACTTCCCCTCGTACCGTCCCCTCGAACTGACCTCGATCGGCGAGGTGCTCGCCGCGGAGAACGGGGATGTGTGGGACGAGGAGGCGCTGGACGAGCTGCGCTCCATCGCCGGGCATGTGGTCGATCAGGGGTGGATCGACGAACTGGGCAACGGGCGGTTCCTGCGGACGCTGTACGAGAAGAGCTGTGCGTACCGGGATCTGCGGTTGTCGACCTATCCGGGAGCCTTGACGAGGGACGACCTGTCGACGCTGCGGCTGCCTGATCTGATGCAGGCGTACGGAGAAGTGCTGTCGGGAAGGGGCCCGCAGGATCCGTCGGCCATGTGACGGATCCCGCGAGCCGGTGCGCGATCAGCCGGCCAGTGCCTCTTCCGGCTCCCCGGTGTTCACCCGCGGCGCCGTCACCCGTACCTCCGGCAGCTCCCGGTGCGCAGGGTCCCGTACCTCGCCGACCAGGAGTTCCAGTACGTCCTCCAGCGCGACGAGCCCCAGCACCTTGCCGGACGCGTCGGCCACCTGGGCGAGGTGTGTCGCGGCCCGGCGCATGACCGTGAGGGCGTCGTCCAGGGGCAGTTCGGAGCGCAGCGTCGTCATCGGGTGCCACACCTGCTGCGGCACCGCGCGCTGCGACTCCTCCAGGTCCAGTACGTCCTTCACGTGCAGATAGCCCATGAAGGCGCCGTTCTCCGCCGCGACCGGGAAGCGGGAGTAACCGGTGCGGGCAGTGAGCGCGACGATCTGGCCGGGGGTGACCGACGGGCTGACGGTCACCAGGGACTCACGCGTCAGCAGGACGTCCGTCACCGGGCGGGAACCCAGCTCCAGGGCGTCCTCCAAACGTTCCTGCTCCTCGGGGTCGAGCAGCCCCGCCTGGCCGGAGTCCTCGACGAGCCGGTTCAGCTGCTCGCTCGTGAACACCGCCTCGACCTCGTCCTTGGGCTCGACCCGGAAGAGCCGCAGGATGGCATGCGACACGGCCCCGAGGGCCACGGTGATCGGCTTGCAGAAGCGGGCGAACCAGACCAGGCCGGGGCTGAGCCACAGCGCGGCCTTCTCCGGCGCCGCCATCGCCAGGTTCTTCGGCAGCATCTCGCCGATGACCAGGTGGAAGAAGACCACCGCGGCGAGCGCGATGACGTAGGTGAGCGGGTGGATCAGGCCGTGCGGCAGGTGGATCCACTCGAACACCGGCGTCAGCAGGTGCGCCACCGTCGGCTCGGCGACCGCGCCGAGCGTCAGGGAGCAGACGGTGATGCCGAACTGGGCCGCCGCCATCATCTGCGGCAGCCGCTCCAGGCCGTACAGCACCTGGCGGGACCGTGCCGTGCCCAGCGGTTCGATCTGGCTGCGGCGGACCGAGACGAGGGCGAACTCGGCGCCGACGAAGAATCCGTTGGCGAGCACGAGCAGCGCGGCGAAGAGGAGTTGGAGCACGCTCATCGGGCGACCTCCACCACGGCACCGGTCCGGACCAGCCGGACGCGCTCGGCGCGGTAGTGGCCGACCCGGCGCACCGACAGCCGCCAGCCCGGCAGTTCCGCCTTGTCGCCGACGGCCGGGATACGCCCGAGCAGGTCGGCGACCAGCCCGGCGACGGTCTCGTACGGGCCCTCGGGCACGTCGAGTCCTATGCGCAGGAGGATGTCGACGCGGCAGCTGCCGTCGGCGTCCCAGGCGGGGCGGCCGTCCTCCGGCGGAGCGGCGGCGAGTTCGGGCGGTTCGTTGAGCACGTCGTCGTGCTCGTCACGGACCTCACCGACGAGTTCCTCGACGATGTCCTCCAGCGTGACCACCCCGGCCGTGCCGCCGTACTCGTCGACGACGACCGCGATGGGCTGCTCGCTGCGCAGCTGGGCGAGGAGGGGCTGGACCGGGAGGGTCTCGGGGACCAGCAGTGCCGGGCGGGCGATGCGGCCGATCGGGGTGCGCAGACGATCACTCGAACGGATCGCCAGGGCGTCCTTCAGATGGACCATGCCGACGATCTCGTCGATCTTCTCCCGGTAGACCGGGAAGCGCGACAGACCGGTGGCGCGGGTCAGGTTCACCACGTCCTCGGCGGTCGCCGACGACTGGAGCGCGCTGACCTTCACGCGCGGGGTCATGACGTGCTGCGCGGTGAGTTCGGCGAGCGACAGGGTCCGTACGAAGAGGTCGGCGGTGTCCTGTTCCAGGGCGCCGGCCTGGGCGGAGTGCCGTGCCAGGGAGACCAGCTCCCCCGGCGTGCGGGCGGAGGCCAGCTCCTCGGCGGGCTCGATGCCGAGCGCGCGGACGAGACGGTTGGCGACGGAGTTCAGGCCGGCGATCACCGGGCGGAACAGAGTTGCGAAGGCGTGCTGCGGGCCGGCGACGAAGCGCGCGACCTGCATCGGCCGGGACACCGCCCAGTTCTTCGGCACGAGCTCGCCGATCACCATCTGCACGGCCGAGGCCAGCAGCATGCCGACGACCACGGCCACACCGGACACCGCGCCCTCGGGGATGCCGATCGCGGAGAAGGGGCCGCCCAGCAGCTCCGCGAGCGCCGGTTCGGCGAGCATGCCGACGACCAGGGAGGTGATGGTGATGCCGAGCTGGGTGCCGGAGAGCTGGAAGGACAGTTCCTTGAGCGACTCGACGACCCGGTGGGCCCGTCGGTCACCTTCCGCGGCGGCCTTCTCGGCGTCCGTCGCCTCGACCGTGACCAGGCCGAACTCGGCGGCCACGAAGAAGCCGTTGGCGAGAATCAGGAGGAACGCGGCTGCGAGAAGCAGCAAGGGGATGCTCATGATGCCGCCGCCCCGGTATGTCGGGAGGGGGCGGCGCAGGTACTACAGGACGATCCGTCCATCGCTGGAGGGAATCACTCCTCGGGTAGCAGGGGACCTCTGATGGCCGGTTGGACCACCAAAGGCGGAGGCGTCATAGAAACGCCTCCGCCAACAGATTAATCAAGACATCGCGATTTACGGCAGGGGGAATGCCCCCGAGTCAGCCCTTGTGGCCCCTCTCAGCCCTGCTGCTCCTCGGTATCCCTGATGGAGCGGGCCTCGGCGAGCGCCCGCAGGGTGCGTGCGTCGGCGATGGCGCGCTGCTTGGCGATGCCCGGCTGGATGCCGAGCGCGGGCAGGCTGGTGCCGTCGCTGAGGTTGAGGAACACCCAGGGGTCGCCGGGGCGGAGGTTCACCTGAACGATCTCGGCCCACGCCAGACGGCGCCTGGTGGCGATGTTCACCACGGTGACGCCGGACTCGTCGGCGACGACCTTCACGCGCGCCAGCATGGCCAGTACGCCGAACATCAGCGCGCCGGTGAAGACGAAGCTGAGCCGCTCCCCCGGGCCGAGCTTCTCCAGCAGCAGCGCGACCGCCGTGATGACGACGAAGATCGCGGTGCCGGCGGTGAGCAGGACGGCCCGGGTGCGACCCGGCCGGAACGTGACGGGCAGGGTGGGCAGTTCGGAAGACATCGGTGTACGGCCCCTCGACTCAGAGGCGGCAGGCGTGGATGGCCGTGGTCAGGATGGCCCGCGCCCCGATGTCGTACAGGTCGTCCATGATCCGCTGGGCCTCCTTGGCCGGGACCATCGCCCGGACGGCGACCCAGCCCTCGTTGTGCAGCGGCGACACGGTCGGCGACTCCAGGCCCGGGGTGAGGGCGACGGCCTTCTCCAGCTGCTCGACGCGGCAGTCGTAGTCCATCATCACGTACGTCCGCGCGACCAGGACGCCCTGCAGGCGGCGCAGGAACTGCTGCACCTTGGTCTCCTCGGCGTCCGCGCCGGTGCGGCGGATGACGACGGCCTCGGACTTCATGATGGGCTCGCCGAAGACCTCCAGGCCCGCGTTGCGCAGGGAGGTACCGGTCTCGACGACGTCGGCGATGACCTCGGCGACCCCGAGTTCGATGGCGGTCTCGACGGCACCGTCGAGGTGGACGACGGAGGCGTCGATGCCCTGCTCGGCCAGGTGGCCGGCCACGATGCCCTCGTAGGAGGTGGCGACCGTCTTGCCCTTGAGGTCCTCGATGCCGTGCGCGGTGCCGGGCTTGGCGGCGAAGCGGAAGGTGGAGCGGGCGAAGCCGAGCGGCAGGATCTCCTCGGCGTCCGCGTCGGAGTCGATCAGCAGATCGCGGCCGGTGATGCCGATGTCGAGCTTGCCGGAGGACACGTAGATCGCGATGTCGCGCGGGCGCAGGTAGAAGAACTCGACCTCGTTCACCGGGTCGACGATCCGCAGTTCCTTGGACTCGCGGCGCTGCTGGTAGCCGGCCTCATGCAGCATCTCCGCCGCAGGGCCGGACAGGGAACCCTTGTTGGGGACGGCGATGCGCAGCATGAGGTCGGCTTCCTTCGTTCGCTCTTGCGGTGTGCTGGGGTGGTGGTGCTCAGAGGTGGGCGTAGACGTCGTCCAGGGAGATGCCGCGGGCGACCATCATCACCTGGACGTGGTACAGCAGCTGCGAGATCTCCTCGGCGGCCGCTTCCTTGCCCTCGTACTCGGCGGCCATCCAGACCTCGGCGGCCTCTTCGACGACCTTCTTGCCGATGGCATGGACGCCTTTGCCGACCAGCTCGGCGGTGCGGGAAGTGGCGGGGTCGCCGTGGGCGGCCTTGTGCTGGAGCTCGGTGAAGAGCTCCTCGAACGTCTTATTGGACATGGTGACGCTCAGCCTATGCCACATGTGCCTTTCGTCAGTGCCAGGGTTCAGATACTGAGCGGAGGGTCGCCGCGGTCGCCACGGCCGCCGTCACCGCCTCGTGCCCCTTGTCCTCGTTGGACCCCTCGATGCCCGCACGGTCCAGGGCCTGTTCCTCGGTGTCGCAGGTCAGCACGCCGAAGCCGATCGGGACACCGGTCTCGACCGACACCTGCGTCAGGCCCTGGGTCACGCCCTGGCACACGTACTCGAAGTGGGGGGTGCCGCCGCGAATGACGACGCCGAGGGCGACGATCGCGTCGTAGCCGCGGCCCGCGAGGACCTTGGCGACCACCGGGAGTTCCCAGCTGCCGGGGACCCTCAGCAGGGTCGGCTCGTCGATGCCCAGGTCGTGCAGGGCGCGCAGGGCGCCGTCCACCAGACCGTCCATCACCTTCTCGTGCCACTGCGCCGCGATGACCGCGACCCGCAGGTCGCCCACATTGCGTACGGACAGTTCGGGTGCGCCCTTGCCGCTCACGTTCTCAGGTCTCCTCGGTGTGCTGTTACTGGTTGGTGCAGGTGGTCAGGGGGGCCACGGGTGCCGGGTCCAGCCAGGGCAGGTCGTGTCCCATCCGGTCGCGCTTGGTGCGCAGGTACGTCAGGTTGTGCTCGCCCGCCTGTACGGGCATCGGCTCCCGCTCGGTGACCTTGAGGCCGTGCCCGAGGAGCGCGTCGGACTTGTCGGGGTTGTTGGTCAGCAGGCGCACGCTGCGCACGCCGAGGTCGGCCAGGATCTGTGCGCCGGCGCCGTAGTCGCGGGCGTCGGCGGGCAGGCCGAGTTCGAGGTTGGCGTCGAGGGTGTCGCGGCCGCGCTCCTGGAGTTCGTAGGCGCGCAGCTTGGACATCAGGCCGATGCCCCGGCCCTCGTGTCCGCGCAGGTAGACGACGACGCCCCGGCCCTCGGCCTGGATGCGCTCCAGGGCCGCCTCCAGCTGGGGGCCGCAGTCGCAGCGCAGGGAGTGGAAGACGTCGCCGGTGAGGCACTCGGAGTGGACGCGGACGACGACGTCCTCGCCGTCGCCGATCTCGCCGTGGACGAGGGCGACGTGCTCGACGCCGTCGACGGTGGAGCGGTAGCCGTACGCCGTGAAGGTGCCGTGCGCGGTGGGCAGGTGGACCTCGGCCTCGCGGCGGACGGTGGGCTCGGCCGGTACCGGTCGCTGCTCGGCCCGGGTCGGCTCCTGCGCGGCCGGCTTTTGGAGTTCGGTGCCCTGGAGGTGGGCGATCAGGTCCTCGATGGAGATGATCGTCAGGCCGTGCTTGCGGGCGAACGGGATCAGCTCGGGCAGGCGCAGCATCTCGCCGTCCTCGCCGGCGATCTCGACGATGGCGCCGGCCGGGCGCAGCCCCGCGAGCCGGGCGAGGTCGACGGCGGCCTCGGTGTGGCCGTTGCGGACGAGGACGCCGCCGGGCCTGGCGCGCAGCGGGAAGATGTGGCCGGGGCGGACGAGGTCCGACGGCTCCGCCTTGCCGCTCGCGAGGAGCTGGAGCGTGGTCGACCGGTCGGAGGCCGAGATGCCCGTGGTCACGCCGTGCGCGCCCGAGGCGTCCACGGAGACCGTGAACGCGGTCTTCATCGACTCGGTGTTGTCCTCGACCATCTGCGGCAGCCCCAGCCGGTCCAGCTCCTCGGGCTCCATGGGGGCGCAGATCAGGCCGCGGCACTCGCTCATCATGAAGGCGACGATCTCGGGGGTCGCGTGTTCGGCGGCGATGACGAGGTCGCCCTCGTTCTCCCGGTCCTCGTCGTCGACGACCACGACCGGGCGGCCCGCGGCGATGTCGGCGATGGCCTGCTCGACGGGGTCGAGCGACCAGTCCTCGAAGCCTTCGGCCTTGTGGGTGCTGTGCAGAACGGGTGCCGTGGTCATGCCGGCGCTCCTTCCAGGACGGGCCGCGCTTCCTTGCGGGAGCGCAGCCACCAGTCGCGCATGCCCCACAGGACGAGCGCGCCGTAGATGACGTAGACGAAGCCGGAGAAGGCGTAGCCGTTGGCGAAGTTCAGGGGCACGCCGACCAGGTCGACGAGCAGCCAGGCGAACCAGAACTCGACCATGCCGCGCGCCTGCGCGTACATGGCGACGACGGTGCCGACGAAGATGTAGGCGTCGGGCCAGGGGTCCCAGGACAGGGTCGGGTACGCCTTGAAGAGCAGCGCCACCGCGACGGTGCCGGCGGCGGCCGCCGCGGCCATCGCCCCGCGCTCGCGCCAGGTGGCGAACCGTACGGCGATGTGGCCGTCCTCGCCCTGCCCCTTGCCGCGCTGCCACTGCCACCAGCCGAACAGGGCGACGAGCATGACGACGGCCTGCTTGCCGGCGCTGCCGGTGAGGTGGCCGTAGAAGGCGCCGAAGAGGATCAGGCCGGCCAGGAACTGCACGGGCCAGGTCCAGATCGAGCGCCGCCAGCCGAGGGCGAGGGCGGCCAGCCCGAAGAGGTTGCCGACCATGTCCGACCAGAGGATGTGCTGGCCGAAGAGGGTGAAGGCCTCGGAGTTCAGCGAGTTCACTTGGCCGTCGCCCCTTCGGACGAGCCGCGGCCGGCGGAGGCCTGGTCGGAGGAGACCCGGTCGCCCAGCATCCGCTCGACGTACTTGGCGATCACGTCGACCTCGAGGTTGACCGGGTCGCCGGGCTGCTTGAGGCCGAGCGTGGTCAGGTCGAGGGTGGTGGGGATGAGGCTGACGGTGAAGTAGTCGGGTCCGGCGTCGACGACGGTGAGGCTGATGCCGTCGACGGTGATGGAGCCCTTCTCGACGACGTACCGGGAGAGGTCCGCGGGGAGCGAGATCTTCACGATCTCCCAGTTCTCGGAGGGCTTGCGGTCCAGCACCTCGCCGGTGCCGTCGACGTGGCCCTGCACGATGTGGCCGCCGAGGCGGTCACCCACGGCGGTGGGGCGTTCGAGGTTGACGCGGGAGCCGACGGTGAGGGCGCCCAGGCTGGAGCGGTTGAGGGTCTCGGCCATGACGTCGGCGGTGAACTCGTCGCCCTCGTGGTCGACGACCGTGAGGCAGACGCCGTTGACGGCGATGGAGTCGCCGTGCTTTGCGCCTTCGGTGACGACGGGGCCACGCAGTCGGAAGCGACAGGCGTCGTCGAGGGTCTCGACGGCCGTGACCTGGCCCAGCTCTTCGACGATTCCGGTGAACACTTCCCGGGTCCTCCTGCCACATCGGGGCACGGACTCCGGGGCTGTCGATGACGACAGAATGTACGAGCAGAGACACCGAGGGCGACGCCGGACAGGGCTCGCCTCGAGGACGAACCGGTACGGCGGCGCGCACGAATGCCCGCCCGCCGCGCACTGCCTCCCATCCGGACTTTAACCGTCGGTCCAGGAATTTCACCTGGTCAACCGGCCGCTGGAGGCGACCGGGTCGCGGACTGTAACCGCCGGTTCGGACTTTCACCGACCCCGGAGTGCGCTGCTACTGGTACAGAGCCAGTGTGCCACGCCTGATCGGCGTCCATACGGGCGAATGTTGTGGGGTGGCTCACAGGCCGCTTGGCTGGACTTCTCCACTCGGAGGCGGCGCCGGGATTCGGCCGTACTCACGGACCGTTCTCCTATTGGTCCATACCTATTGACTGACTGGTCTAGTCCTCTTTAGGGTCTGCCCAACTTCCGTGGAGAGGAACCGACTTGCTGTCCCCCTCACACACCCGGGCGAGACCCGCCCTGCTCGCCGTCCTCGGCACGGTCGCCGGCCTGGTTCTCGCCGGACTCCCGGCGACCGTCTCGCATGCCGCCGACAACGAGTCCTGCCGCCCCGACGGCCTCTACCGGACGCCCGGTGTCGAGGCCCCGTACTGCTCGGTCTACGACTCCGCCGGCCGCGAGAAGATGGGCGCCGACCACCAGCGCCGGGTGATCGGCTACTTCACCGGCTGGCGCACCGGCAAGGACGGCACCCCCGCCTACCTCGCCTCCGACATCCCGTGGGACAAGGTCACCCACCTCAACTACGCCTTCGCGCACATCGACGACAGCAACAAGATCTCCGTCGGCTCGGACGGTGCGGCCAACCCGGCGACGGGCATGACCTGGCCCGGCGTGAGCGGCGCGGACATGGACCCGGCGTTCCCCTACCAGGGCCACTTCAATCTGCTGAACAAATTCAAGAAGCAGCACCCGGACGTCAAGACGCTGATCTCGGTGGGCGGTTGGGCCGAGACGGGCGGCTATTTCGACGACAGCGGCACGCGCGTGAACTCGGGCGGCTTCTACTCGATGGCCACGAACGCCGACGGCTCGGTCAATCAGGCCGGTATCGACACGTTCGCGGATTCGGCGGTCGGGTTCATCAGGAAGTACGGATTCAACGGCGTCGACATCGACTACGAGTACCCGACGTCCATGAAGGACGCGGGCCACCCCTTCGACTGGTCCGTCTCCAACGCCCGCCGGTCCGGCCTGGTCAAGGGCTACGCGGTCTTGATGAAGACGCTCCGCGAGAAGCTCGACCACGCGGGCGCGGCGGACGGCAGGCACTATCTGCTCTCCGTCGCGGCGCCCTCCAGCGGATATCTGCTGCGCGGCATGGAGACGTTCCAGGTCCAGAAGTACCTGGACTACGTCAACATCATGTCGTACGACCTGCACGGCGCCTGGAACGAGTACGTCGGCCCGAACGCCTCGCTCTTCGACGACGGAAGGGACGCCGAACTCGCGGCGGCGGGCGTGTATTCCACGTCCCAGTACGGCGGAATCGGCTATCTGAACACCGACTGGGCCTACCACTACTTCCGCGGTTCGATGCCCGCGGGCCGGATCAACATCGGACTCCCCTACTACACCAGGGGATTCAAGAACGTCACGGGCGGCACGGACGGGCTGTGGGGCAAGGCGCCCTCGACGACGTGTCCGGCGGGTTCCGGACTCACCAAGTGCGGCGACGGGGCCGTCGGGATCGACAACCTGTGGCACGACCTCGACACCGCGGGCAAGGAGTCACCGGCGGGTTCGAACCCCATGTGGCACGCCAAGAACCTGGAGAAGGGGGTCGTCGGGGACTACGTCACCAGGTACGGCTTCCCGGCCGACACCCGGCTGAGCGGCACGTACGCCCGCAAGTACGACTCCACGCTGGTGGCGCCCTGGCTGTGGAACGCCGAGAAGAAGGTGTTCCTGTCCACCGAGGACGAGCAGTCGGTGAACGCCAAGGCCGACTACGTCGTCGACCAGGGCATCGGCGGCACGATGGTGTGGGAGCTGGCCGGGGACTACGGCTGGAACGCGGGCAAGGGCCAGTACGAGCCTGGGACGACGCTCACCTCCGCGATGTACGAGAAGTTCAAGTCGGCCTCCCCGTACGGCGCGAAGCGGTCCACGATCGACCTTCCGGCCGAGGCGCTGGACATCGACGTCGAGTTCGGGCAGTTCCCGCTCGGCGACTCCAACTACCCCATCAGCCCCAAGCTGAGGATCACCAACAACTCGACGGCGACGCTGCCCGGCGGAACGGAGTTCCAGTTCGACTACGGCACCTCGGCGCCCGGGAACGCCAAGGACCAGTCGGGCTGGGGGACTTCGGTGATCCGCAGCGACCACACCGGGAGCAACGTCGGCGGGCTGAAGGGCGACCACCACCGGGTCTCGCTGAAGCTGCCGGGCTGGCAGACACTGGCGCCGGGGGCGTCGGCGGAGCTGGTCTTCGTGTACTACCTGCCGGTGTCCACACCGTCGAACTGGACGGTGACGTTCGGCGGGAGGACGTACGCGCTGGCCGGGGACCTGGCACGCGGGACGACCGTCGTGCAGCCGGGGCCGGGAACCCCGTCCCCCACTCCGACCTCTTCCGGTGGAGCGTGCACCGGCCCCGTCTGGAACGCCGCGACGGAATACGGCGGAGGCAGCACGGTGTCCCACGAGGGGCACTCGTGGAAGGCCAAGTGGTGGACCAAGGGCGAGAAGCCCGGCACCACCGGTGACTGGGGTGTGTGGCAGGACCTCGGAGCCTGCTGAGCCCCGCGCAGACGACCCGGCGGCGGTGACGACGGCCCTTGCCCGCCGCCGGGTCTCCCAACGACCGCCGCCGGCGGCTCTGGCAGGGTGAAGGTCATGACGACCGCGATCGCCGACGAGTTCGAGACCCACCGCCCCCGGCTGTTCGGCCTGGCCTATCGCCTGCTGGGCTCCGCCGACGAGGCCGAGGACGCCGTCCAGGACGCCTACCTGCGCTTCAGCGGTGCCGACCGGGACGTGATCGAGTATCCGGGGGCCTGGCTCGCCAAGGTCGTCACCAACCTCTGTCTCACCCGTCTGACGTCGGCCAGGGCCCGGCGCGAGCAGTACGTCGGGCCCTGGCTGCCGGAGCCCGTGGTCACCTCGGACGGCACACTCGGGCCCCTGGAGTCCGCCGAACAGCGGGACGCGGTGTCCATGGCGATGCTGGTGCTGCTGGAGCGGCTCACCCCGACCGAGCGGGCCGTGTACGTGCTGCGGGAGGCGTTCGCGTACGGCCACCGGGAGATCGCCGAGGTGCTGGAGCTGACCGAGGCCAACTGCCGGCAGCTGTACCGGCGGGCGGTGCAGCGGGTGGGTGAGGAGCGGTCGCGGTTCGAGTCGACTCCCGAGCGGCAGGAGGAACTGGTCAGGTCGTTCCTCACGGCGGCCCGCGACGGGGACCTCGGTGGACTGGAGAAGCTCCTCGCGGCCGATGTCGTCTGGTCGAGCGACGGCGGCGGCAAGGTCTCGGCGGCCCGGCGGCCGATCGAGGGCCGGGACAAGGTGTTCCGCTTCCTGGCGGGTGCGACGCGGACGTTCCTGGCCGGCATGCACTTCACGGCGGTCGAGATCAACGGCTCGACCGCGCTGGCCGCCTGGGAGGGCGACACGCTGCTCACGGTGGTGGCCTTCGAGCTGCGGGACGGGCTGATCGCGCACGCGTGGGCCACGGTGAACCCGGACAAGCTGGACTTCGTACGCCGGCAGCTGGCGCGGGCGTAGAAGGGTCGTCGCAGGGGCACGTCCGGCGCTGTCACATTTCAGGCGGGGTACTCGGTCTCAGCTGATGAGGGGCGCTCCACCCGGGAGCGCCCGGCGTCCGAAGGGACCAACAGCATGACCACGATCCTGGTGACCGGCGGTACCGGAACACTCGGCCGGCTCGTCAGCGAACGGCTGCGCGCGGACGGGCACGAGGTGCGGGTGCTCAGCAGGAGTGCCCAGCCGTATGCCGTCGATCTTCGCAAGGGCGGCCCGGGCCTGGACGTGGCGCTGCAAGGCGTGGACACGATCGTGCACTGCGCGAGCTCGCAGGGCGGCGGCGACGAGAAGGCGGCGGCGCATCTGATCGCGGCTGCGCGCAGGGCCGAGGTACGGCACCTGGTCTACATCTCGATCGTCGGCGTCGACCGGGTGCCGTACGGCTACTACAGGTCCAAGCTCGCCGTCGAGAAGTTGATCGAGGAGTCGGGACTCAACTGGACCGTGCTGCGCGCGACCCAGTTCCACGACCTGCTGGTGAGGGTGCTCGGCATGCTGTCCAAGCTGCCCGTGCTGCTGCTGCCGGCCCGCGTGAAGGACCAGCCCATCGAGGTGGCGGAGGTCGCGGACCGCCTCGCCGAACTGGCCCTCGCCGACCCGGCCGGCCGGGTCGAGGACATGGGCGGCCCCGAGGTACGGACCTTCGACTCCCTGGCCCGCGCCTACCTGAAGGCGACGGGCCGGAAGCGGGCGGTGGTGAACTTGCCGCTGTGGGGCAAGGGGTACGAGGGGTTCCGCTCGGGCGGGCATCTGGCGCCGGGGCATGCGGTGGGGAAGGGGACGTTCGAGGAGTATTTGGAGCGGCAGTTCGGGGGTGGGCGGGGGGTCTGACGGCCCTGAGCCGCGGCGTCGGCATCCTCGCCGGGAAGGGGCTGAGGCGGCCCGTACGGCCAAGCACGTCAGCGGTCGGGCGGGGCGAACAGATCGTCCTGGGCGGCGTCCCGTGCGGTGAGCAGCGCTCCGCGCAGGACGGCGCCGCCGCCCAGACCACTGGGTCGCACCACCGTTGCCAGCGGTGACATCCGCCGGACCCGCTCCTCCACCCGCGCGGCGAGCACCGCCCCACCGGCCTGCCCGACCTCCCCGCCGAGGACCACACAGCCGGGGTCGAGGATCGCGACGACGGAGGCCACACCCAGGGCGAGGCGGTCGGCCAGGGCGTCGAGGAAGCGGTCGGAATCGCCGGCAGCGTGTCCGCCGACCAACGCCACCGCTTCCCTCACCACCCCCGCCGCCGCAGGCTCATGCACGGATGCCCCCTCAACACTCACCCCGTGCGCCCCCGCCAGCTCCACGATCGCCGCCGACCCCGCGAGTGAGTGGAAACCGCCCTCGCAGTCCACCGCAGACGGCGGCCCCGACGTGCCCGGCACCGGCAGGAATCCGATCTCGCCGGTACCGCCCGAGGCACCGCGGCGCAGCGCGCCGTCGAGGACAACCGCCGCGCCGGTGCCGTGGCCGAGCCACAGCAGGACGAAGGTGTCACGGTCCCGGGCCACCCCGTCGCACTGTTCCGCGAGGGCGGCGAGGTTGGTCTCGTTCTCGACGTTGACGCGCGCCTCGGGGAGCCGTTCCTGGAGGGCTGCCACCAGGCGGCGGTGCCATTCGGGCAGGCCCGTGGAGTCACGCAGCTCACCGGTCGCCGGGTCGATCAGGCCCGGCGCGCCGATCCCGACCGTATGGAGCCGGTCCGCCCCCGCCTCCTTGGCGACCCGCTCCACCAGCGCCACCGCCTGCTCCACCGCGGGCCCGGTCCCCATCTCGCCGCCGATCGGCACCGACGCCTCGGCGAGCACGGCCCCGACCAGGTCGGAGACGACGACGGAGACCCCCTCGGTACGGACGTCCAGCGCCGCCAGATGGGCGCGGTCGGCGACGATGCCGTACAGCTTGGCGTTCGGGCCGCGCCGCTGTTCCCCGGCCTCGCCCACCACCGCGATCAGGCCGGCGTCGGTGAGGCGCTCGACGAGGTCGGCGACGGTCGGCCGGGACAGTCCGGTCAGCTGCTTCAACTGCCCTGCCGTCAACGGGCCGTCCTGCTGGAGCAGTCGCAGGGCGAGCCGGTCGTTGATGGCCCGGGCGGTGCTCGGGGATGCGGGCATGCCGGGATCCTTCCAGATCGGCGGGGCGGGGAGCGGACGGCGGGGGCCGAGCCCGGGAGCCTGGGCCGGGGGGCCTGGGCCGGGGGGCCTGGGCCGGGGGCCGGTACATTCTCTATCTATCAGGCAGGGTTCCTGATAGTTTACGGCGGCGCACGGCACGAAGCGAGAACCGGGAGGGGCCGGACGATGGGCGAAGTGGTCTACGACCTGCGCGAGGTGAGGCGGGCCCGGTATGCCGTGGCGTCCGTCTTCGCCGTGCACGGCGCCGTCACCGGGTCGTTCGCGACACGCGTGCCATGGATCCAGGACCATGCCGGCGTCAGCGCGGGCCAGTTGGGGCTGGCGCTCGCCTTCCCCGCGCTCGGCGCCTCCGTCTCCATGCCGGTGGCGGGCAGCATCAGCCACCGCTTCGGGGCCCGCAACGCCCTGCGCGGACTGATCGCCCTGTGGACACTCGCGCTCACCCTGCCCTCCCTCGCCCCCAACCTGCTGACCCTGTGCCTGGCCCTGTTCACCTTCGGCGCCACGGCGGGCATGGCGGACGTGGCGATGAACGCGCTCGGCGTCGAGGTCGAGAACCGCCTCGGGCGGTCGATCATGTCGGGGCTGCACGGCATGTGGAGCGCCGGCGCCCTGATCGGCTCGGCGGCCGGCACGCTCGCGGCCCACCTGGGCTCGGACGCCCGGCTGCACCACGCGCTCGCCGCGGTGACCCTCACCTGCCTCGGCATCCTGGCCTGCCGGTGGGTGCTCGATCTGCAGCCCGCCGAGGACGAGGAGCCGCCGCCCCGGTTCGCGCTGCCGCCCCGCTCGGCGCTGCTCATCGGCGCGGTCGGGTTCTGCGCGGTCTTCGCGGAGGGGGCGAGCCTGGACTGGTCGGCGGTCTATCTGCGGGACCAGTTGGACACCACGGCCGGTCTCGCGGCGGCCTGCACGACCGGCTTCACGCTGACCATGGCGCTGGCCCGGCTGGCCGGCGACAGGGTGGTCGACCGCTACGGCGCCGTGCGCACGGTCCGCTCCGGCGGCGTCCTCGCCACGCTCGGCGGCCTGCTCATCGTCGTCTCGGACAGTCCGGCTCTGGCGATGACCGGGTTCGCGCTGCTGGGACTGGGCATCGCGGTGGTCGTGCCCCTGTGCTTCGCGGCGGCGGGCCGCAGCGGCAGCAACCCCTCGCTGGCCATCGCGGGCGTCGCGACGATCACGTACACCTCGGGTCTGGTCGCACCGAGCGCGATCGGCGGGATCGCCCAGGCCACCAGTCTGATGGTGTCCTTCTGCCTGGTCACCGTGCTGTCCTCCGGGCTGGTCGTCTTCGCGCGCGTCCTGCGCGCGGGGGACCGCGACCGCCCGAAGATCAGCCGCCCGGACGCGGCGGTTCCCGACCCGCGCCCGTGAACTCCTCGCGAGCAGGGTCTGCCCTGCTCAGCCCCGGTCGGAGCCACCTCTGACGTCCCTGACAATGGTCCGGTCACCCGCACGCACGACGAAAGCGAAACCGCACCATGGATCTCGGCGTCCGCTGGAAACTGCACGGCGACGGACGCACTCCGGCGCCCGGAGCGGTGGTCCGCCCCGACGAGCGGCTCTCCTGGCCCCGCACCGCCGGGCTCGGCGCCCAGCATGTGGTGGCCATGTTCGGCGCGTCCTTCGTGGCGCCGGTGCTGATGGGGCTCGACCCCAACCTGGCGATCATGATGTCCGGCGTGGCGACGGTCATCTTCCTGCTCGCCACCCGCGGCCGGGTGCCCAGCTACCTCGGCTGCTCCCTCTCCTTCGTCGGCGTCGCGGCGGTCATCCGGGCCGACGGCGGTTCGAGCGCGACCGTCACCGGCGCGGTCCTCGTCGTCGGTGCCGTGCTATTCCTGATCGGTCTCGCCGTACGGCGCTTCGGTGCGCGGATCATCCACGCCACGATGCCGCCGATCGTCACCGGCGCCGTGGTCATGCTCATCGGCTTCAACCTCGCGCCGGTGACCGCCTCGACGTACTGGCCGCAGGACCAGTGGACGGCGCTGCTGGTGATGCTGTTCACCGGTCTGGCGGTGGTCTGCCTGCGCGGCTTCTGGTCCCGGATCGCGATCTTCCTGGGCCTGGTCTTCGGCTACGGCATCTCCTGGGCCTTCGACCGGATCTTCGGCCGGATCCACTCGGCCGACGCGAGCGGCAAGGTCACCGACCACTGGCGGCTCGACCTCTCCGGCGTCGCCAAGGCCGACTGGATCGGCCTGCCCGATCTGCACGGCCCGTCCTTCCAGTGGTCGGCGATCCTGGTGGCGCTGCCCGTCGTGATCGCGCTGGTCGCCGAGAACGCCGGGCACGTCAAGGCGGTCGGCGAGATGACCGGCGACAATCTGGACGACAAGCTGGGCACCGCGATCTCCGCGGACGGCGCCGCCTCGGTGCTCTCCACCGCGGTGGGCGGCCCGCCCAACACCACGTACTCCGAGAACATCGGCGTGATGGCCGCGACCCGCGTCTACTCCACCGCCGCCTACTGGGCCGCCGCCGGCTTCGCGCTGCTCTTCGGGGTCTGCCCCAAGTTCGGCGCGGTGGTCGCCGCCATCCCGGGCGGCGTCCTCGGCGGCATCACCGTCATCCTGTACGGCATGATCGGCCTGCTCGGCGCGCAGATCTGGATCAACGCCAAGGTGGACCTGCGCAATCCGCTGAACCTGGTGCCGGCCGCGGCGGGCATCATCATCGGCGTCGGCAACGTCACCCTGGAGTTCACCGACACCTTCGAGCTCAGCGGCATCGCGCTGGGCACGCTGGTGGTCATCACCGGCTACCACGCGCTGCGGGCGTTCGCCCCCGCCCACCTCAAGACCCAGCACCCGCTGCTCGACGAGGGCACGTCCTCCTACGACGAGGAGAGCGAGAGCGACACCGGCAAGGGGTCTCAGCGCGCCAAGTCATAGGCGTACGACGCGGTGAATGTCCCGGGCCTGCCCTTGCACCCGTCCGACTCCCCCGGCAGCTTCACCCACAGATAGGCGTCGATCCGCGCCTCGCCGGTGCTGAGCGTCGGCGCCCGGCCCAGCCTGCGGCCGGCGGGGTCGCACCACTCCCCGTCGGCCGGAGCTCCGGCGCCGTTGCGGCTGGTGTCGATGACGGCGCCCAGGCTCGCGGGGCCGTCCAGGGCGTCGAGGACCTGTCGGACGTAAGCGATCTCGTCGGTCGTGGCGTGGAAGTTGGAGACGTTGCTGAAGATGCCGTCGGAGGACGCGGCCGAGGCGGCGCCGGCCTGCTTCAGCCACCCGGCCTGCTTGCCGGGCGCGTTCCAGCCGGAGTGCCCGGCGTCGTAGTAGACGCGCGCCCTGGGGTTCGCCGCTTTGAAGGCGCGGCCCGCGCGGGCCAACGAGGCGAAGCGGTCGGCGCGCTCACCGGCGGAGAGGCACTCGGACTGGGCGACGGAGTCGGGCTCCAGGATGACGATGACGTCGCCGGAGCCCAGTCCCGCGGCGAACCTGTCGATCCAGGCGTCGTAGGCGTCGAGGTCGGGCGCCCCGCCCTCGGAGTACCCGCCGCAGTCACGGCCCGGGATGGCGTAGGGCACCACCACCGGCACCCGCCCCAGCGCGGACCCGCCCGAAGTGACCGCGCGGACCCGGGCGGTGATGGTGTCCGGCGTGAAGTCGGCGAACCACACCGCGGCCGGCTGGGCGGCGATCCGGGACGCGATGACGGCGTGGCGCGGGTCTCCGGCGTTGTCGCGGACCCAGTCGAGGACCTGGGAGTCGGGGTGGCGGTAGAGGCGGGCGGACACCACGGCGGGCTGCTGCTTCCTCTCGGTCCTGGTCGGCGAGGGCGTGGGGCTCCTGGGGGCGGGCTTCTTCTTCGGTGTCGGTGAAGCGGACGTCGGCGAAGGGGACTTCGTCAGCGACGGGGAGGGCGAGGGCACGAGCGGCAGGGGCTCCAGGCTCGGCGAGCGGGTCACCTCGGGCGTCCTTGCCTGGTCGGAACGCCCTCTGTCGTCGAGCGCGGACATCATGCCGGTCACCGTGCCGACGGCGACCACGACCGAGGCCGCCACGACCATGGCATGGCGCCGGGCCGCCCTCCTGCGCTCGGACCTGCGTGCGGCCAGTCGCTGGGCACGTAAGCCTGGCACCCTCCCGCTCCCCCTCCGCCACAGCGAGCGCGTTCCCCCGTTCTGGGGAAGCGCCGGGCCCGCCGACACTCCCGTCAGCCTAAAGCTGGGACTCTGCCCCCATGGCGCAATGCGAACAATTCACCACGCCCGTGGACGCGGTCATCTCCCGTATGCGCGCCCTGGAAGCGGCCCTGCCCGAACGGGACGGAGTCGCGGTCTTCAACCGCGTCTACCTCGCCGTCACGGAGGCGGTGGACGGGCACATCGACGGCGGTCGGTTCACCGACGCGCGGGCCGCGATCACGCTGGACGTGCGGTTTGCGGAGCGGTATCTCGCGGCGGTGGACAGGGCCGAGCGGGAGGGGCGTCCGCCCGCGTGCTGGCGGCCGCTCTTCCAGATGCGCCGGCATCCCGGCGTACGCCCGTTGCAGTTCGCGCTCGCGGGTATCAATGCGCACATCGGCCACGATCTGACGCTCGCCGTGGTGGACGCCTGTCGTAGCCTCGGCTGCGAACCGGCCGAGCTGGAGGACGAGTTCGACCGGGTGGGTGATCTCCTCGTCTCGCTGGAGGAGCGCATCCGCGAAGAGCTGATGCCGGGTCCCGACCTGCTCCAGATCGCCGACCCGCTCACCCATCTGCTCGGCTCCTGGAGCCTGGAGCGGGCCCGGGACGCCACCTGGTCGGCGGCGCGGGCGCTGTGGGCGCTGCGCCGGCTCCCGGACCTCGCCGGGGAGTTCACCGAGCGGCTGGACGCGGCCGTGGGGTTCGCGGGACGCATGCTCCTCACGCCCCTGCCGGACTGACCGGTCTTCGAGTGGCAGTTCCCCGTGCTCGCAGTACGTTGGCCGGTGGGGGGACACCGATCGTGAAGGAGTACCCAGTCATGGCCATCCGTCTCGGACTCGGTCTTCCCCAGCTCCGGCAGTACGACCTCGCCAAGGACGTGACGGACGTGGCCCGCACGGCCGAGCAGATCGGCTACGACAGCCTGTGGGTCTACGAGCGGCTGCTGGTCCCCGAGTCCCCCACCCAGGGTCTGTACGGCATCCCGGGCCTGCCCTGGCCGGACTGGTACCGCGGCATGGCCCATCCGCTGGTCACGTTGACCCTGGCCGCGGCGGTGACCGAACGCGTCCGGCTGGGTTCGGGCATCCTGGTCGCGCCGCTGCACGGACCGATCCAGCTGGCCAAGGCCCTGGCTTCGCTGGACGCGGCGAGCGGCGGCCGGGTGGTCGCCGGTCTGGGCACGGGCTGGTCGACCGACGAGTTCGCCGCCGCGTCGGTGCGGCCGATCGAGGAGCGCGGCCGGGTGCTGGACGAGGTGATCGACGTCTGCCGGGCGGTGTGGGGCCCGGACCCGGTGTCCTACGAGGGCCGGATCACGAAGATCGATGCGGCCGTGGTGGGCCCCAAGCCCGTACGGCCGATCCCGATCCTCGTGGCCGCGGGAGGCGGCAAGGCCCTGACGCGGGTCGTGGACCACGGCGACGGCTGGATCCCGGTCGCCATGGACGTGCAGGGGTATGCCACGGCATGGCAGCAGATCCAGGACATCGCCGCCCAGCGCGGACGCACCATGCCGATCGAGCGGGTGCCACGGGTGAACGCCATGTACTCGGCCAAGGCCTACGACGGTGACGACCGTCAGCCCTTCCAGGGCAGCGCCGACCAGATCGTGACGGACCTCGCGGCGTACGCCGAGGTCGGCGTGGACGAGGTCCTCCTCGACCTGCAGACCACTTTGCGGGACGGCCAGGAACTCAAGGACGTCGCCGCGGAGGTGTACCAGAAGGCGCGGGCCGCCGGGATCTGACCCTGGTCAGTCCTCCGGCAGCTCGACCGGCGCGATCTCGTCGTAGACGTCGCCCGGCCCGGGGTTGGAGCCGTCGGTCGCCCCGCCGAAGTGGTGCATGACGCCCCAGACCGCGTTCAGCGCGGTCTGGACGGCGCCCTCGGCCCAGCCGGCCGTCCAGGAGATGTCGTCGCCGGCGAGGAAGATGCCCCGCTTGTCCTCGGGCAGCCGGTCCTGCATGAAGTGCGTGAACAGACGGCGCTGGTAGCGGTAGTGGCCCGGCAGGTTGGCCTTGAACGCGCCCATGAAGTAGGGCTCGTTCTCCCAGGAGACGGTCACCGGGTTGCCGATGATGTGCTTCCGGATGTCGACCTTCGGGTAGATCTCGCCGAGCGACTTCAGCATGACCTCCATCCGCTCGCTCGCGGACAGCGGCAGCCACTTCAGGCTGTCGTCGCACCACGTGTAGGAGAGGCAGATGACGGCGGGCTTGTCCGGACCGTCGTCGAGCAGGTAGGTCCCGCGCGTCATGCGGTCCGTCAGCGTCATCGACATGACGTCCCGGCCGGTCGGATTTCCCCTGTCGTCGACGGCCTTGTCCAGCCAGAACGGCCGGTCGACGGGCACGAAGAGCTTGCTGGACTCCATGTAGTGCGTGCGCTCGATCGCCGTCCAGTGGTCGATCGGGAAGAGCGAGTCGTCGCAGGCGATCTTCGACAGCAGCATCCAGGACTGCGCGGTGAAGATCGCCGCCTGGTAGGTGCGGATGTCGCCGTTCGCGTCCGTCACGGTGATCCGGTTGCCGGCGGTGCGGTGCAGCCGGGTCACGGCCGGGCGGGGCGCGCCGTTGTCGTGGAGCGAGGCGAGCGAGGTCCCGTAGGGCCAGTGGACGATCTTCTCCGGCTCGCGCTCCCACATGCGCAGCGGCAGCTGCTGGGAGCCGCCGACGATGCCGCGGTGGTGGTCGTCGGCCTCGGTGTAGACGACCCGCAGGATCTCCAGGATGGAGTTCGGGAAGTCGGTGTCCCAGCCGCCGGTGCCGAAGCCGACCTGGCCGAAGATCTCGCGGTGCCGGAAGGACTTGAAGGCCTCGGAGTCGCAGAGGAAGCCGTAGAAGGTCTGGTTGTCGAGCTTCTCGACGAGCTGCGCCCAGATCTCACGGATGCGCGGCACGTCCCGCTCGCGCATCGCGCGGTTCATGTCGGTGAAGTCGGCGCCCTCTTCGAGGCACTTGTTCCAGGCCGCGGCGACATCCCGGTAGACCTGCGGAAGGTCCTCGACCGTCTCGGCGTAGTGCGACTCGCCCTTGAGGTCGACGACGGTCGACGGGGTGGCCTCGGCGAGCGGGTTCGGGAAGGGGCTGGTCTGCAGGCCCACGAGGTCGATGTAGTGCTGGAGGGCCGTGGAGGACGGCGGGAAGCGCATCGCGCCCATCTCCGCCGTGAGGCCCTCGGTGCCGGCGCCGTCGAAACCGACGGTGCGCAGCCGGCCGCCGATCTCGTCGGCCTCGTACACGACGGGCTTGAGGCCCATCTTCATCAGCTCGTACGCGGCCACGATGCCGGAGAGGCCGCCGCCGATGACCGCGACCTCGGTGCCGTGCTCGGTCGCGGGTATCTGGCCGAGCCCCGCCGGGTGGGCGAGGAAGTCGTCGTAGGCGTACGGGAAGTCCGGGCCGAACATGGTGATCGGCGGCTGCTGCTCGTCGGCGTGCTGGACGGCGTTGGGCACCGTGGACGTCATGGGGTACGGACTCCTTGCGACTGCGACTGCGAGGGGGAAGCGGCGGAGGTTCAGACGAGCGTCCCGTAGAGGCCGGGGCGGCGGTCGGTCAGATACGGGTTCGCCTCGCGCGAGGCGGCGAGGAAGACGGGGTCGACGTCGGCGAGGACGAGCTCGTCACCGCGGCCGGCGCGGGTACGGGCGACCCCGTCGGGGCCGGCGAGCGTGGAGAGACCGACGAACTCGAACTCCCCTTCCCGGCCGACCCGGTTGACGTACGCGACGTACATCTGGTTCTCGAAGGCGCGCACCGGGATCATCGACTCGGCGACGAACTGGAACGGGTGCATCTGCGCGGTCGGCACGACGAGGAGGTCCGTACCGGCGAGGGCGTGGGCGCGGACGTTCTCCGGGAACTCGACGTCGTAGCAGATCAGGAGCCCGACGCGGAGGCCTTCGAGGTCGGCCTGGACGACCTGCTGCTCGCCCGGCGTGAAGTGGTCGCGCTCGAAGCAGCCGAAGAGGTGGGTCTTGCGGTAGTTGGCGAGGCGGGTGCCGTCGGCGGAGATCAACTGGGCGGAGTTGAAGACGGCGTCGCCGTCCCGCTCGGGGTAGCCGTAGACGACGGCCAGGCCGTGCCGGGTGGCTGTCTCGGCGATCGCGTCCGCGCACTCGCCGTCGGCGGGCTCGGCGAGGCGGGCGATGTCGTCGCCGATCGCGTACCCGGTCAGAAACATCTCCGGCGTGACCAGCAGTCCGGCGCCCGCCGCGGCGGCGCGGCCCGCGGCCTCGTCGAGGACCTTGAGGTTCTCGACGGTCGAGCCGGGGCGGCCGGAGCTCTGGAGCAGGGCGGAGCGCATGCGTGTTCCTCACCGGGCGGAAGGGGGGTTGAGGGCCGTGTAGGGGCCATGTAGACGGTACGGGCGGCCGGCAGGGGCGGACAAGGAGGAGCCGTTGCGCGCCGGTGAGCGGTTTGTTGCGTGCACTGACAGGTCGGCGGCGATTCGTTGCGTGACCCCGGTCGTAGTCCCGCTCCTCCTGGCAGCGCAGGTCCGGCCGGTCTCCCCCGCCGGACGGCGGAGAGCGGGTTGCGCCCCGGGCGCGATGTGCCGCGGGCGCGCCGCCGGGAGAGTGGGGGCCGTCCACTCGACCCGGCTTGACCTGCGGAAAGGACCACGATGAACCACCGTGCAAAGATCGTTGTGCTCGGCTGTGCACTCCTGCTCACGGCCGGAGCCGCTGCCACCGCAACCGCGTCCGGCGACGCGCCGCGGCAGCGCGAGGCCGCCGCGCTGACCGGCACCGCCAAGCTGTACCGCTCGGCCGGGGACGACATCACGTTCTCGTTCGACGCGCACCTGGCGGCGAAGGACACGGCCGACCCGACGAAGGCCACCGGCACCTTCGAGTTCAGCCACTACCTGAACGGCGAGGGCGCCCGGGCGAAGGCGAAGGTCGACTGTCTGCTGACCGGTGGGAAGGTGGCCGTCGTCTCCGGGGTCATCACCTCCTCCGACCTGCCGGGCGCCGAGGGCAAGCGGGTCGGCGTCACCGTCCACGACGTCGGCGGCCACGACCGGCTCGGCTACAGCTGGGCCTCCACGGGCAGCCCCGTCGAGACGAAGGAGCTGCCCAAGTGCGTGAGCTCCGCCCCCTTCGAGAAGGTCAAGAAGGGGACGGGCGACTTCACGGTCGTGCCGTGGCGGCCCGGCTTCTAGCCAGAGCCAGCGCCGTCACGAGGTAGGGAACCGCGAGCACCGCGAAGACCGTGCTGTGCGCGGCGCCCGTGCCGAGCAGCGCGTACACACCGAAGGTGGCGACCGTGGCCAGCTCGGTGCCGAGGCTCGCCACGGAGGTGAGCGTGGCCCGGCGGGACTCGTCGATCCGGTGCTGGAGGCGGACGTCGGCGAGCACCTCCGCCAGCTGGAACCCGGCGAAGGCGAGGCTCAGCAGGGCGATACCGGCCAGTGAGCGGGCCGCGGCGCCGACGGCAAGGGCGAGCGCCGCGCCCGCGAGCAGCGCCGCGAGCCCCCTCGTGCCGAGGCGTTCGGCGGGTCCGGCGAGGAGGCTGCCGGCGGTGACGCCCGCCCAGATCAGCATGATCAGGTAGGGGACGGTCGCCTCGGCGAAGCCGATCTCCCGGACCAGCAGCGGGGTGTACTCGTCGAGGGCGCCCCATACGGCGGCCACGGCCGGGAGCAGCAGCAGGGCACCACGCACCGAACGGTCCCTGCGTACCTGGGCGAGTCCGGTCCGCAGGGTCGTCGCCCAGCTGTCACCCCCGGTCTCCGGCCGCACCCGGTGCTCCGGGAACCGGGTCGCGGTGAGGGCGGTCAGCACACAGGCCAGGAAGCTCGCGGCGCCGACGGCCGTGTAGCCGCCCTGGGTGAAGACGGGCCCCGCGAGGCCGGTGGAGGCGACGGTGCCCAGCAGTCGCGCGGCCCGGGACCTGCCCATGACCCGGGCGTACCGGTCGGCGGCGCCGACGTGGTCCAGCTCGTCGTACACCAGCGCCTCCAGCGCACCGGAGCCGAGTGCGCCGCCGGCGCCCCACAGGACGAAGCCGGCCGCGAAGGCCCAGTACGACGGGACGGCCACCCACAGTCCGAAGCCGACGGCCGTGAGCAGCGGGCCGATCCACAGCAGCCGGCGCCGCGAGACGGCGTCGGCCCAGGCGCCGGAGGGGACCTCCAGCACGACGCCGGTGATCGACCACAGGGCGAACAGGGAGGAGATCTGCCAGAGCGACATGCCGGTGTCGGCGAACAGCAGCGCGTACACCGGGTAGAGCAGGACGAAGTCGTCGAGGAACGAGTAGCCGTACAGCGTGGCCGTGAGGCGGCGGACGCCGAGTTCGGGCACGCGTGCAGGTGAGAGTGTCATGAGGCCTTCCCGCAGGGACAGTTCGGACGCCGGGGGTACGGCGGCCGAGGTGGCCCTCGGGAGGCACGGCTGGTGGATCAATGTCGCCAGGTCATGGCATCGATGGTAGGCCGATCCGGCTCACTCGTGCAGGGAGTTTGTGGCTCCCTCGTAGTGGGCGGCGGGCAGCGCGAAGGTGGTGATGACGGCTGCGTGGTCGGACGGCCACTCGTTGTGCTCGACGTCCGGCCAGGGGCGCGGGTGGCCGCTGACGCAGGTCTCGGAGTCGAGCACGCGCAGGCCACGGTGGAGGACGAAGTCGATCCGGTCCTGCGGCTCCGGGCGCCCGCTGCCGTCCTCGTGCACGGGGTGGATCGGCGACCAGGTGTGGCCGGGGTGGGCCCTCGGGTCGGGGTGGGCCTCGCGGTAGGAGTCCCGCAGCCCCGCCTCCTCGGCCGCCTTGGTCACCGGCCATTCCACGTCCGGCCGGTCCAGGTGGGAGGGGCTGTTGAAGTCGCCGACGAGGACGACGGGCGCGGCGGGGTCGGCCGTCTCCTCGATCCGGCGCAGGGTCTCCCGCATCTGGTCGAGCCGGACCTCCTCGTGGGCGATCAGGTCGGCGGCCGGCAGCCCGTCGAACGCGGACTCGTACGGCCCGTACGGCGTGTAGTCCAGGTGGGCCGTCCAGACGTCGACCTCCTCGCCTCCTACGCGGACACGAACCCCGGCGGCCCCGTAGAACCCGACGTCGGGGTCGCCGAGGGGGGCCGTGACGGGGTACCGGCTGATGATCCCGAGGTTCTCCCCGGCGCGGTGGTGGTACCAGCCGAGTGCCTCGGCGAGTTCTTCGGCGGCGGTGCCGTACGTCTCCTGGAGCCCGACCACGTCCACGTCGGTCTCGGCGATGACCTTGAGCTGCTTGGCACGGTGGTCGTGGACCTTGGTGCCGCCGTACCAGAGGTTCCAGCTCATGACGCGGAGCCGGTACGGCAGCAGGGCGCGCAGCCGCTGCGGGGTGACGCCCGTCAGGCCGTCCAGGACGGTCCGGCCTGGCCCCGCGTCGATCGGGGCGAGCGAGGGCACCGCGAGCACCGTGCAGCCCGCGGCCTCGGCGGAGGCGACGCCCGTCTCGGTGTCCTCGACGGCCACGCAGGCCGCCGGGTCGACGTCGAGGAGGCGGCAGGCGGCGAGGTAGGGGTCGGGGGCGGGCTTGGTGCGGTCGGTGTCGTCAGCGGTGACGGAGACGGCGAAGCGGTCGGCGCCGAGGGCTTCGAGGACGGTTTCGGCGACAGCTCTCGGGGACGCGGTCACCAGAGCCGTCAGTACGCCCTCGCGGGCGAGCGCGTCGAGCAGGTCGAGCGCGCCCGGTCGGGGCACGATGCCGGCGCGGACGCGATCCGCGAACTCCCGGTGCAGCACCTCGGCGAGCGTGTCCGCCGGGGTGCCGGTGACACCGGACAGCCAGTCGGCGGTGTGTTCGACGGCCCGGCCGAGCACCTGAGGCTCGTCCGCCTCGGTCAGGGCCCGGCCGGCCACCTGCTCCACCGCCTCCCACCACAGCCGCTCGGTGTCGACGAGCGTGCCGTCCATGTCGAACAAGACGGCCTGGAGCGGGAGTCGGGTCACGGTTGTCTCTTTCATGCGTGGGGGGGATCAGCAGGTAGTACGGAAGTCAGCGGCTACGTTCGGCCACCAGCACCGGCCGCTCCGGCAGCGACACGCTGACCGCGGTGCCGGCGCCGAGCGCGGCCGTCTCGTGCGCGGGCAGGTCGGCCTTGACCTCGGTGCCGTCGGCGAGCCGTACGGTCAGCCGGGTGGTGGCGCCGAGGAACGCCGTGGCGACCACGCGTGCGTCGGCCGCGTCGTCGGCGCGCACCGTCACCGCTTCGGGCCGCACCAGCACGTCGACGTCGGACACCGAGGGTGCGTCGCCGTCGACCGGCAGCCGCCGGCCCAGCACCTCGACGCCGTCCTCGACGAGCCGGCCCGGAATGCGGCTCATCGTGCCGACGAACTCGGCGACGAAGGCCGTGGCGGGGCGGCCGTACAACTCGGCCGGAGCGGCGCACTGTTCGAGCCGTCCGGAGCGCATGACCGCGACCCGGTCGGCCATCGACAGGGCCTCCTCCTGGTCGTGGGTGACGAACAGGGTGGTGATGCCCAGCTCCCGCTGGAGCCGCCGGATCTCCTCGCGCAGCGTCAGCCGCACCTTGGCGTCGAGCGCCGACAGCGGCTCGTCGAGCAGCAGGACGCGCGGGCGCAGGGCGAGGGCCCTGGCCAGGGCGATGCGCTGCTGCTGGCCACCGGAGAGCTGGTGCGGGTAGCTCTCGCCCTTGTCGGCGAGGCCGACCAGCTCCAGCAACTCGGCGGCGCGGGCACGCCGTTCGGCGGTGCGCACCTTGCGCATGCGCAGCCCGAACGCCACGTTGTCGAGGGCGCTCAGATGCGGGAAGAGGCTGTACGACTGGAAGACCATCCCGGCGTCCCGGCGATGCGCGGGGATACCGGTGACGTCCTCGCCGTCCACCAGCACCTGGCCGGAGTCGGGGTGCTCGAACCCGGCGAGCATGCGCAGCGCGGTGGTCTTGCCGCAGCCGGACGGGCCGAGCAGAGCGAGGAGTTCACCCGGTCGCACGGTCAGGTCGAGTCCGTCGAGGGCGACGGTGGTTCCGAACTCCCGGCGCAGTCCCCGGAATTCGACGGTGGCGGCCTGCGCCACTGCCTTTTCGGGCGCTGTCTTTTCAAGCACGGTCATGGTTCATCCCCGGGAGGTAGGACGGGTACGGCCGCCGAAGCCGGCGAGCACAAGGAGCAGCACCCAGGTCACGAGCAGGCTGAGCACGGACACGGCGACGGACAGCTGGGCCTGCGAGCCGCTGACGTTCACGATCCACACCGCGAAGGGCTGGAAGCCGAGCAGCTGCGCCACGGTGAACTCGCCGAGCACCAGGGCGAGGGTGAGGAAGGAGGCGTTGAGCAGGGCGCCGCGCAGGTTGGGCAGGACGGCCTGCACCAGCGCCTGCGGCCAGCTCGCTCCGCAGCTGCGGGCGGCCTCCACGAGGGTGGGCACGTCGATGGCACGCAGCCCGGCGTCCAGTGCCCGGTACACGAACGGCAGCGCCATCACGACGTAGGCGAGGACGAGCACGAACGGGAAGTCGGGGTTCTGGATCGCGACGAACGTCTGGAACAGCGGCGTCCGCGACAGGTGCTCGGGCCCCCACTTCAGCACCGTCCCGATCCCGGCGACGAACGCGATGGGCGGCACGACCAGCGGCAGCGAGCACACGATCTCGACGACGGACCGCAGCCGGGGCGCGCCGAGCCGCAGCGCGACCATCGCGGGCACCATCAGCAGCAGGACGACGGCGATGGTGGCGAGGGCCAGCTCCAGGGAGAGCAGCAGGCTGGAGGTGAAGCCGTCGGTGGAGAAGATCTGGCCGTAGGCGTCGAAGGTGAGGCCCTGCCCGGGCACGTCGACCGTGAAGATCACCGACGCGGCGAGCGGCACCAGGAAGTACAGGCCGGCGAGGCCGAGCACGCCCCACCGCCACAGGTTCAGGCGAGCCATCGCGCGCTCCGTCGTTGCAGGGGCAGGTACACGGCCATGACCAGGCCGGCGACCAGAACCATGTCGAGGCTGAGGGCCAGCGCCACGTTCTCCTGGCCGACCAGCACGTTGCCGGAGAGGGCGTCGGCGATCTGGAGGGTGACCAGCGGGACGGAACTGCCCACCATCGCGGCGGCGGTGGCGTAGGCGGCGAAGGCGCTGCCGAAGAGCAGGACGAACCCGCCGAGGAGCGTGGGCAGCAGGACCGGCAGGGCCACATGGCGCCAGTACTGCACGGCCGTGGCGCCGTTGTTCTGCGCCGCCTCGCGCCACTGGGAGCGCAGGCCGTCCAGGGCCGGGGTGATGGTGAGGACCATCAGCGGGATCAGGAAGTACAGGTAGACGAGGACCAGGCCCCAGAAGCTGTAGAGGTCCCAGCCCTTGTCCGTGAGGCCCAGGTGGCGGGTCAGCACACCGGCGTTGCCGAGCGTGGCGACGAAGGCGAAGGCCAGCGGGACGCCACCGAAGTTGGCGAGTACCCCGGACGCGGTGAGCACGGCCTCACGCAGGGCGCGGAAACGGGAGGTCACCACGGCCTGGGCGAGCGGCAGCCCGAGGAGGGCGCCGAGCGCGGCGGAGACGGCGGACAGCTTGACGCTGCCGAGCAGTGCCGTGAGGTACGCGCCCTGGAGCGAGGCGGTCAGGTTGTCGGCGCTGTACGAAGTCGCGCCGGTGGCCGGGTCCTTGACGGTGAAGGCGCCGTCCAGCATGGCCAGGGCGGGCAGTCCGAAGGCGAGCGCGGTGAAAACGAGCAGCGGGGCGACGGCGAGCGAGCCGCCCAGGGCACGGCGCCGCCGCTTGCGCGCAGCGGCAGGCGCCGTGTCGACCCGGGTGAGGGTGGTCGTCATCCGGAGACGGCCTTCGCCCAGCCCTGGCCGAGGACCGTCTTGGCCTTGTTCTGCTGCTCCTCGGTCGGGAAGGAGGGCGTGCCGGAGACCTCGGGCAGCTTGGCCGCGGCCGCCTTGTCGAGGGTGCCGGCCTTGTCCATGGCCGTCATCAGGGCCGGCCGGGCATAGCCCTTGAGCCACAGGTTCTGGCCCTCGGCGCTGTAGAGGTACTCCTGCCACAGGCGGGCGGTCGCGGGGTGCGGGGCGTCCTTGTTGATCGCCTGGGAGTAGTACTGCGAGAACTGGCCGTCGCTCGGCACCGACACCTGCCAGTCGACGCCCTTGGACTTGAACTCCTCGGCGTATCCGGCGTTGAGGTAGTCCCAGTCGATGCTGATGGGCGTCTCGCCCTTCTCGACGGTGGCCGGGGTCGACTCGACGGGCGTGTAGTTGCCGTTCTTCTTCAGCTTGGCGAAGAAGTCCAGGCCGGGCTGGATGTCGTCGAAGGAGCCGCCGTTCGCGAGCGCCGCCGCGTACACGCCGCCGAAGGCCGAGCCGGACTTGGTGGGGTTGCCGTTGAGGGCGACCTGGCCCTTGTACTGCGGCTTCAGCAGGTCGGCGAAGGTCTTCGGGCACTCCTTGACGCGCTTGGCGTCGCACCCGATGGAGATGTAGCCGCCGTAGTCGTTGAACCAGCGGGCCTGCGCGTCCTTCTGGCCCTCGGGGATGTCGGCGAAGGCCTCCACCTTGTACGGCGCGAGCAACCCCTGCTGGGCGGCGCTGATCGCGAAGGAGCTGCCGAGGTCGAGCACGTCAGGGGCGCGGTCCTGCCCCTTGCGCGACGTCACGGCGTTGATCTCGTCCTGGCTGGAGCCGTCGGGGTTCTCGACCTCGACCTTGATGCCGTACTTCTTCTCGAAGCCGTCGATGAGGGCGCCGTAGTTGGCCCAGTCGCGGGGCAGCGCCATGGCGTGCAGCGTGCCCTCCTTCTTGGCCGCCTCGACCAGCTTGTCCATCCCGCCCAGGTCTGCGGCGGAGGTGGCGGTGGCGGCGCTCTTGCCGTCGGCGGAGGTGGACGCGTTGTCGGGGGCGGCGCCACAGGCGCTCAGGGCGAGCACGGCGACGACGGCGAGCGCACCGCCGAGAGCGGCGTTTCTCGGCAGGGAAACGGACACGGGTTCTCCAGGGGACGCGCGAGGGTGCAGGAGGATCTTGTCCAGGAAAGGTCTCGAACTTGTCTGAACAAGTTGGCCCCAGTAGGCCCGCCGATGGTGACACGTTCATGAACACTGGCGAAAGCCTCTGCCCTGAATTCGTGCACACTCTCCACTGACACGGAGCGCCGGACGGTCTCGATTAGGCTGGTCACGCTGTGCACAGCAACGGACTCAGAGGGGAAGCATGACGGCGCGACACGAGGAGATCGCAGACGAACTGCGTCGGGCGATCGACCGCGAGGAGTACACGGTCGGCTCGCTGCTGCCCGCCGAGACGGATCTCGCGGCCCAGTACGGCGTCTCGCGCGGGACGGTCCGGCAGGCCGTCGCGGCACTGACCGCCGAGGGCCTCATCGGCTCACGCCAGGGCGCCCGACGGGTGGTCCTGGCCAGCCGCCGCAGCCAGAGCTTCGCCGAACTGCGCAGCTTCGCCCAGTGGGCGCACGCGATGGGGCGGGAGGCGACCGGCCACGTGGTCGCGCAGGAACACCGGCCCGCGACGAAGGAGGACGCCGTACGCCTCCAACTGAGCCCCGGAACCCCGGTGTTGCATGTCCTGCGGATGCGCGGCCTGGACGGCGAGCCGGTCCTGCTGGAGCGCACGGTCTACGCCGACTGGATCGCCCCGGCCGTCGAGGCCATAGAGCCCGACTGCCCTTCCGTCACCCAACGCCTGTACGACGACACGGGGTTGGTCTTCGCCTACGGCGAGCACGTCATCGACGCGGTGTCAGCGGGCGCCCAGGACGCCGAGTTGCTGGGCATCCGCCGCACGAGCCCCTTGCTCCGGGTCCGCCGCGTGACGACGACCCGCGAGGGTCGCCCGGTGGAGTGGTCGGACGACCGCTACCGCTCGGACGCGGTGAGCTTCAGCGTGCACAACTCGATCGACAACAACGCCCTGGCCCGCAAGACGGCCGATTGACCCTCCCCCGAACGGCTACCCGCCTCCACCTGCTGGAGGAGGCCCCGTGCTGGGCGACCGGGCGAGACTTCCCCCATGGACGCCACCGAGATCCCCGCCCTGCCGTTCGTGGACGAGCACACGACGACCGTCGAGGCGAACGCCGACGCCGTCTGGCGCGACCTGACCGCCCGGATGGACGGCGCCCGAGGATTCCGGGTGGCGGTGTCGACCCCGGGCCGGGAGTTGGCCCTGGTCGGCCATCACCCCTTCTCGAGGTACGCGCTGATCTTCCACTTGGACGAGACGGAGCAGGGCCACACACACCTGCGGGCCGAGACACGGGCCAGCTTCCCCGGCCCGGCGGGTGCCGTCTACCGACGCCTCGTCATAGGCACCGGCGCCCACGCACTGGTCGTACGGCACATGCTGACGAAGGTCCGCGAGAACGCCGCCTAAGGGGCGCGGGGAACTGGCACGACAAGCCCCCACCCACCCGCACCCGGAAAACTACGTGGGCGACCCGGAAGAAAACCGCCGCAACAACGGCGACAGCACCAGCACAGACTTGGTCCGCTCCACGAACGGCTCCCCCGCGATCCGCTCGAGGACCCGCTCGAAGTGCCGCATGTCGGAGGCGAAGACCTGCACGACCGCATCCGCGTCACCGGTCACCGTGGACGCCGCCACGACCTCCTGGTACCGCTCAAGCCCCCGCCGGATCGTCTCCGGCGAGGTGTTGTGCCGGCAGTAGATCTCGACGAACCCCTCGGTCTCCCAGCCGAGCGCCGCCGGATCCACCCGTACGGTGAATCCGGTGATCGCTCCGGTGGCGCGCAGCCGGTCCACGCGCCGTTTCACGGCGGGCGCGGACAGGCCGACCAGTTGCCCGATGTCCGCGTAGGAGCGGCGGGCATCCTCGGCGAGGGCGTGCACGATGCGTTCGTCGAGATCGTTCAGCACTGCTGGTGGTTCACTTCACTTCTGGTGTCGCAAGACGGGAACGGCGATAGCCGTACACGAAGTAGAACACGAGACCGGCCGCCATCCAGAACCCGAAGACCACCCAGGTCACGGTGTCCAGGCTGAACATGTTGTACGCGCAGAACAGGAAGCCCAGCACCGGCAGCACCGGCCCGAACGGCACCCTGAACGTGCGCTCGAGCTCCGGCCGCCGGTACCGCAGGATGATCACCGCGATGTTGACCAGCGCGAAGGCGAACAGCGTGCCGATGCTGGTCGCGTCGACGAGCTTGCCCAGCGGGATGAGGGCCGCGAGCGCACCGCAGAAGAGGGACACGATGATCGTGTTGAGACGGGGCGCGCCGGTCTTCTTGTGGACCTTGCCGAGCGCCTTCGGGACCAGGCCGTCGCGGGACATCGCGAAGAGGATGCGGGTCTGGCCGTAGAGCACGGTGAGGACGACGCTCGCGATGGAGATGACCGCACCGAGGGCGAGCAGGGTGCCCCAGAAGGTCTGCCCGCTGACGTCGTTCATGATCGCGGCGAGGGAGGCCTCGGAGCCCTCGAACTTGGTCCAGTTCCAGGCACCGACGGCGACACCCGCGACGAGCACGTACAGCGCGGTCACGATGATCAGCGACAGCATGATCGCCCGCGGCAGGTCCCGCTTGGGGTCCTTCGCCTCCTCGCCCGCGGTGGAGGCGGCGTCAAAGCCGATGTACGAGAAGAACAGCGTCGCACCCGCCGCGCTCACGCCCGCCATGCCGAGCGGCATGAAGTCCTCGTAGTTGCCGGACTTGAAGCCCATGAAGCCGACCGCGCAGAACAGCACCAGCGCGGCGATCTTGACGGCGACCATGATCGTGTTGGCCCGGGCGGACTCCCGGACGCCACCGAGCAGGAAGATCATCGCCAGCAGCACGACGATCAGGGCGGGCAGGTTGATGATCCCACCCTCACCGGGCGCCGAGGACAGCACGGACGGGATGGTGACGCCTATCGTCCCGTCAAGCAGCTCGTTGAGGTACTCGCCCCAGCCGACGGCGACGGCGGCCACCGACACGCCGTACTCCAACACCAGGCACCAGCCGCAGACCCACGCGACCAGCTCGCCCATCGTTGCGTACGCATACGAGTACGAGGAGCCCGCGACCGGGATGCTGCCGGCCAGCTCGGCGTACGACAGGGCCGAGAACAGCGCCGTGAGACCGGCGATCACGAAGGCCAGGGTGACCGCGGGACCGGCCTCCGGGACGGCGTCGCCGAGGACGACGAAAATGCCGGTGCCGAGGGTGGCACCGATGCTGATCATGGTCAGCTGCCACATGCCGAGAGAGCGCCGCAGGGACCCTCCCTCACCCTGGCCACCCTCCGCGACCAGGTGTTCCACGGGCTTGCGACGCATGAGGCGCGCGCCGACTCCGAGGGACGCGGGGGCGGCGGTCTGGCTTGGGTTCTGCGGGGGTGCGCCTTGATCGAGCACGCGCTGGGCTCCTTATCGCTGCCGGTCAGGGCGGCAGGGACCGGCGGCACCCCTTCGAGCAGGGACCCACCGAGCGGGGTCCCTGCCACGCCACGTACGAGGCGACAGCCTACGAGGATCGGCGTTGCTGGTGAAATGCAGCAACCTTGCGCATGCCCGCAAGATCATTGCGTTCCTCGGGGCAGGGTGAGTGTTCGTTGCGCGGCGGCTTTCGACCGTTGCGCAGCGGTCCGATCAGCGCAGTTTCTTGATCAGGAAAGCGCAGGGGTCGACGCACTCGCGCAGGGCGCCGTCGACGTCCTCGTACGAGTAGCGGTCGAGGTAGTCGACCAGGGGCCGATAGCCGAGCCGGCCGTACAGGGCGGCCGCGCGCGGGTTGTCCAGGCCGACACCGATACCGGCCACCGGCAGGCCGCGTTCCCGGGCAAGGCCCTCGGCAGCGCGGATCAGCGCGGTGCCGATGCCGCGCGAGCGGAGCTCCTCGCGGACGCCGAGCCCACCGATCTCGGGGCAGGCGGTCGTCACCTCGGGCGCGTCACAGCCGCTCCACCGCATCTCGGCGTGGCCCACCGGCCGCCCCTCCAGCCAGGCCACGAGATACGTGCACGCCCCAGCCTCCTGCCGAGCGAATCGCCGGGCGTGGAACGAGGTGCGACCTGGCGAGCCCAGGTGCCGGTCGAGCAGGGCGACGTCGCCGGCCGTACAGACGGTGATCTCCATGCCGCGACAGTAGAACGCGCGCACGCCGAACGGCCCCCGATTTTCCCGGCGAACGGGACAACGGGGGCCACGGGCAAGCGAGTTGGGGTCAGCTCCAGCTGGCGTGCAGCGGCTTGCCCTCCGCGTATCCCGCCGCGCTCTGGATGCCGACGACCGCCTTCTCGGCGAACTCCTCCAGGGAGCCCGCGCCGGCGTAGGTGCAGGAGGACCGCACGCCCGCGATGATCGAGTCGATGAGGTCCTCCACGCCCGGCCGGGCCGGGTCGAGGAACATCCGCGAGGTGGAGATGCCCTCCTCGAACAGCGCCTTGCGGGCCCGGTCGTACGACGACTCGTCGGACGTACGGTTGGCCACGGCACGCGCGGAGGCCATGCCGAACGACTCCTTGTAGAGGCGGCCGTTCGCGTCCTGCTGGAGGTCGCCCGGCGACTCGAAGGTACCCGCGAACCAGGACCCGACCATCACGTTGGACGCACCGGCGGCCAGCGCCATGGCGACGTCACGCGGGTGCCGGACGCCACCGTCGGCCCAGACGTGCTTGCCGTACTTCTTCGCCTCGGCGGCGCACTCCAGGACCGCGGAGAACTGCGGCCGGCCGACGCCGGTCATCATGCGGGTCGTGCACATGGCGCCGGGGCCGACACCGACCTTGATGATGTCCGCGCCGGCCTCGATCAGGTCCCGCACACCCTCGGCGGCCACGATGTTGCCGGCCACGATCGGCACCTGCGGGTCGAGCGCCCGCACGGTCCGGATCGCGGCGATCATCGACTCCTGGTGGCCGTGCGCCGTGTCGATGACGAGCGTGTCGACGCCCGCGTCGAGCAGCTGCTTGGCCTTGCCCGCCACGTCGCCGTTGATGCCGACGGCGGCCGCTATGCGCAGCTTGCCGTTGGCGTCGACGGCCGGCGAGTACAGGGTGGCGCGCAAGGCGCCCTTGCGCGTGAGGATGCCCGCGAGACGGCCGTCCTTGTCGACGGCGGGGGCGTAGCGCCGGTTGTGGTGGTCGAGGGTGTTGAAGGCCTCGCGCGGGTCGAGGTCCGCGTCCAGGAGCAGCAGGTCCCGGGACATGACCACTTCGAGCTGCGTGAAGCGGTCCACGCCGGACAGGTCGGAGTCGGTGACCACGCCGATCGGCTTGAAGTCGTCGTCGACGACCACACCGGCGTTGTGCGCGCGCTTGGGCAGCAGGGCCAGCGCGTCGGCGACGGTCTGGTGCGGGGCCAGCACGATCGGGGTGTCGAGGACGTGGTGCCGGCTCTTCACCCAGGAGACGACCTCGGTGACGACCTCGATCGGGATGTCCTGCGGGATGACCACCAGGCCGCCGCGCCGGGCCATCGTCTCGGCCATCCGGCGGCCGGCGATGGCGGTCATGTTGGCGACGACCAGCGGGATGGTGGTGCCCGTGCCGTCCGGGGAGCTGAGGTCCACGCCCTGCCGCGAGCCCACCGCGCTGCGGCTCGGGACCATGAAGACGTCGTCGTACGTCAGGTCGTACGCGGGCTGGATGTCATTGAGGAAACGCACGTGCTGCACATCCCAGTCGATCAGAGGTGGCCCCCGGACAGGTCAGCCAGGGGGAAGAGCACGTACTTCATTGTCCCATGCTGACCGGAATGCGGTGCACGGTCACATCATCCAAGCAGGTCAGACACCCCCTAGGAGGATCCTCCAAGAGCGAGCACGACTGTGAGCGCCTGTGTCCGGTCCACCGCCTCGGAAAACACGTCCTGGGCGGTCTCCCACTCGTTGGGCCGCGCCTTCGCGTACGCCCGCCAGTTCCGTACGACGACCAGCAGCCCCTGCTCCACGGCGCCCTCCGGCCAGACGGTGCGGTCGGAGAGGGAGTCGGCGAGCGCGTCCCAGTTGCGGCCGAACCAGTCGGGCAGGTCCAGGGCACGGGCGCAGCGGTCCATCAGGCCGGCCTTGTCCGTGATCCCGTCGAGGTCCAGCGGGACCACGAGCTCCGTCATCTCAGTACCGCCAAGGTCGTAGTGATCGGATGAAGCAGATGAACGAAGGGGGCGACCATGGGGCCGCCCCCTTCCTGACATACCGTCAGTGTCCGTCCGGATCGGTCCTGTTGAGTGTCGGCTTCGGCGACGGACCCGCCGTCAACAGGTAGTCCGCCGCCGACGTGTCCGTCACCAGGCTGGTGACGAGACCGGAGCGCAGCACCGCGTCGATCGCCGGTCCCTTGCGCTGCCCGCCCGCGATCGCGACGACCTCCGGGATACGGCGGAGCTGGTCGGCCTTGACCGTGATGCACCGCTCCCCCAGGTCCCGTCCGACCCGGCGCCCCTCGGCGTCGAAGAGGTGCGCGGACATCTCGGCGGCGACGCCGAGCGAGGCGTAGTGGGCCCGCTCCTCGTCGCTGAGCATGTCGTGCACCGTCGAGATGCCGGGCTCCCAGGAGCCGATGGAGACGCAGGCGACCGTGACCTTGTCGAAGTACTCGAAGGCCCGGGCGATCCCGGTCTGGTGCCGCAGCGCCGCCGCGGTGGCCGCGTCCGGCAGCAGCATCGGCGCGTAGATGGGGTGGGCGTCGCCGCCGGACACCTGGGCGGCACGGCGCACCGCCTCGACCGAACCGCGCTCGGCGGTCCCGGCGTCGTACACGCCGGTCAACTGCACCACCGTGCACGGCGGCAGCCGGTCCAGGGCCGCGGCCATGTGGATGGTGGACCGGCCCCAGGCCAGGCCCAGCACATCCCCCTCGTTCACCAGCTCGCCGAGCAGGTCGGCGGCCACCTCTCCCAGGTTCTCGGGGTCGGGCGACTCCTCGGCCTCGGCCGGGGACTCGACCACGACGGCGTGCCTGAGGCCGTACCGGGCGCGCAGCGCGTCCGAGCGATCGGCGTCCAGCTCGGCCGGCACGCGGATTTCGATGCGCACCAGATCCCGTTCGAGAGCGGTCTCCAGGACCCGGGCCACCTTGAAGCGGCTGACGCCGAACTCCTCGGCGATCTGGATCTTGGATTTGCCCTCGAGGTAGAAGCGGCGGGCCATGGCCGCCGCCTGCACCAGCTCAGCGGGTCCCATCCGCATGGCTGACCGGCCCGCCGACATACCCGACACGGCGATCTCCTCACTGCTGTTCACACTCTGGATTCGCCGTTCATCCTTGCAGATCCGGCGCTCTTGATCCGCCCTGATGGGCGCCGTTCACGTTCCCTTGGCTCAGTGGTCGCATGCCCAGGCCGCCGACTTCGTCACCGCCTCCGCCTGCGCGCGCAGCGCACGGACCGCCGCGGCCGGGTCGTCGGCCCCGTACACCGCCGAACCGGCGACGAAGACGTCCGCGCCCGCCTCCGCGCACCGCTCGATCGTCGAGGCCGAGACACCGCCGTCGACCTGGAGCCACAGGTCGAGGCCGTGCTTGCTGATCAACTCGCGGGTGCGGCGAATCTTCGGAAGCATGATGTCGAGAAACGCCTGACCACCGAAGCCCGGCTCGACCGTCATGATCAGCAGCATGTCGAGTTCGGGGAGCAGATCCTCGTACGGCTCGATGGGCGTCGCGGGCTTGAGCGCCATGGAGGCACGGGCGCCCTTGGCCCGGATCTCCCGGGCAAGCCGTACCGGAGCCGCGGCGGCCTCGACATGAAAGGTGACGGAGGAGGCCCCTGCTTCGACGTACTGGGGCGCCCACCGATCGGGGGCCTCGATCATCAGATGGCAGTCCAGCGGAGTGTCCGTCGCACGGGCCAGGGACTCTACGACCGGCACGCCGAGCGTGAGGTTCGGGACGAAATGGTTGTCCATGACGTCGACGTGGAGGAAGTCGGCTCCCTCGACCGCCTTGGCCTCGTCCGCGAGGCGGGCGAAGTCGGCGGACAGGATGCTGGGGTTGATCTGCGCGGCCATGACCCAAGACTGCCATGCCGGAGCACGAATGTTCGCGCCAGTACAGACCTAAGACGTTCATCGGATGTTGTGTCCGGTTCGTGCGTGCCATGCTGGGCGGCCGACCGGCTCCACGGAGAGCTGCGGGGGTGGCCATGACTCAGACCCAGGAGAAGGGGCAGTCCCCTTCGGGACAGCGGGGCGTCGCCCATCTGGTGTGCGGGCGGCGCGCCAAGTGGGTGGTGCTCATTCTGTGGCTGGCGGCACTGTTCCTGACGGCACCGTTCGCGCAGAAGCTGACCGACGCGCAGGACAACGACGCCGCCTCCTGGCTTCCGGGGTCCGCCGAATCCACCCAAGTCCTTGAGATCTCCGAGGACTTCAGGCCTGAGCAGATCCCCGCGGTCGTCATCTACGCCCGCGACGGCGGCCTGACGGCACAGGACCGCGCGGCGATCACCGAGGACGTGGCGCAGCTCAAGCAGCTCACCGATCACGGCATCCGCGGCGCCGAGACCCGGGGCCCGGTCTTCGACCGCGAGCTGGACCCGCGCGCGGCCCAGGTCCAGGTCCCGATCACGATGGACGAGCAGGGCTGGGAACGCATCGCACCCGCCGTGGACTCCATCAAGGACGTCGTCGGCGAGGGCGGCGGCGGGCTGACCGTGCACATCACGGGCCCGGGCGGCACGTCCGCGGACTTCTCCGAGGCCTTCGAGGGCATCGACTCCACGCTGCTGTTCTCGGCGATGGTGGTCGTCATCGTCATGCTCCTGCTCACCTACCGCAGTCCCACCCTGCTGGTGGTCCCCCTCATCGCCGTGATCGTCGCCCTGTTCACCGCGCAGGCCCTGATCTATCTCCTGGCGGAACACGCGGGCCTGACCGTCAACGGCCAGAGCGCGGGCATCCTCACGGTCCTGGTGTTCGGCGCGGGCACGGACTACGCGCTCCTGCTCGTCGCCCGCTACAGAGAGGAACTGCGCCGTCACGAGGACCGCCACGAGGCGATGGCCCTTGCCCTGCACCGCGCCGGCCCGGCGGTGATCGCGTCCGGCGCGACCGTCGTGCTGAGCATGCTGGTGCTGCTGGCGGCGGAGATGAACTCCACGAGAGGCCTCGGCCCGGTGGCCGCGATCGGCGTGGCGGTGGCCCTGCTCGCGATGATGTCCCTGTTCCCGGCGCTCCTGGTCATCTTCGGCCGCTGGATCTTCTGGCCGGTGATCCCGCACCTGGGGACCGAGAACCCGGACAGGACAGGCATCTGGGCCCGCATGGGCCGCCGTATCTCCCATCGCCCGCGCATGGTCTGGGTCGTCACGGCGATCGCTCTCGCGGTCTGCTCCCTCGGCCTGATCCAGTTGCGCGCGGAGGGGCTGAGCAACGCCGACGCGTTCACCGACAAGCCGGACTCGATCACCGGCCAGGAGGTCTCCGCGCGCTACTTCCCGGCCGGCAGCGGCGACCCGCTGGTCATCGTCAGCAACCAGGCCCAGGCCGTGGAGGTCGGCCGCGCGGTTGCGGAGACACAGGGCGTCGTACCCACCTCGCTGGGCCTGCCACCAGGCACAAAACCGACGTTCGAAGGCAAGGCCCTCTTCGAGGCGACGATGACCGCTCCCGCCGACAGCGAGGCCGCAAAACAGACCGTGGAACGGGTCCGCGACGCCGTCCACGCGGTGCCGGACGCCGATGCCCAGGTGGGCGGCGGCACGGCGGCCCTCCTGGACATGGACGAGGCGACGACGCACGACAACATCCTGATCATCCCGCTGGTCCTGCTGGTCGTGCTCCTGATCCTCTGCGCCCTGCTGCGCGCCCTGATCGCCCCGCTGCTGCTGATCGGCACGGTGATCCTTTCCTTCGCGGCAGCCCTGGGCATCAGCGCGCTCGCCTTCCGCCACATCTTCGACTACGCCGGGGAGTCGACCGACTTCCCGCTGTTCGTCTTCGTCTTCCTGGTGGCGCTCGGCATCGACTACAACATCTTCCTCACCACCCGCATCCGCGAGGAGGCAGCCCACCAGGGCACCCGCCCCGGCGTGATCACCGGCCTCGCCGCCACAGGCGCGGTCATCACCTCGGCAGGCCTGGTCCTCGCCGGCACCTTCGCCGCCCTCGGCACCCTCCCCATGGTCGCCTTCGCCGAAATCGGCTTCGCAGTGGCCCTGGGCGTACTCCTGGACACCCTCATCGTCCGCTCGGTCCTGGTGACGTCCCTGTTCCTGGACGTGGGCCCGAAGGTCTGGTGGCCAAACCGCCTGTCCCGGGAGGACGGGGGAACTCCGGCGGTTCGGGAGCCGGAGGAGGGCGTGACGGGGAGGGGCGGCTGAGGGGGTGCGTACAGCGGCGCCTCTCCACGCCGGTCCCGGGCATTTCAGCCCGTCCGGTCCCGGGCATTTCAGCCCGTCCGGTCCCGGGCATTTCAGCCCGTCTGGGGGTACCCCCTCTGGGGGAGTTTGAGGACGAGGCCGTTCAGGCCGACAGCGGGGGTCTGGGGGCAACAGCCCCCAGGTACGGGAAGGGCAGGGGCGGCGGGGGCGACATCACCCCACCCGCCGAATCAGCGCCAGATACATCGCATCGGTCCCATGCAGATGAGGCCACAACTGCACATCAGGCCCCTCCCCCAGCTCCGGCACCCCCGGCAGCAAGGGCCGCGCATCAACCAGTTCCCCCGCACCCCCCTGCTTCAGCACGTCGTCCACCACAGCCCGAGTCTCAGCGAGATGCGGCGAACACGTGGCATACCCGACGACACCCCCGACCCGCACGGACTCCAGGGCCGCCCGCAACAACTCCCGCTGCAGCGGACCGAACCCCTCCAGATCCTCCGGCCGCCGCCGCCACCGAGCCTCCGGCCGCCGCCGCAACGCCCCGAGCCCCGTGCACGGCACATCCACCAACACCCGGTCAAAGCTCCCGGGCCGCCAGGCCGGCCGCGTCCCGTCGGCGGCGATGACCTGATACGGCCCCGGATTGCCGGCAAGCGCCTTGGCCACGAGCCCCGCCCGGTGCGGCTGCTTCTCGGAGGCAAGCAACACGGCCCCCCGCTCGGCGGCCAACGCCCCGAGCAGCGCCGCCTTGCCGCCGGGCCCGGCGCACCCGTCGAGCCACTTCTCGTCGGGCCCGTCCAGCGGCGCGTTCGCCAGGGCGAGCGCAACCAGCTGAGACCCCTCGTCCTGCACCCCCGCCCGACCGTCCCGCACGGCTTCGATGGCCCCCGGCTCCCCGCCCTCGGCCAGCCGCACGGCAAAGGGCGACCAACGCCCCGGCACCGCGGCCTCCTCGCCGAGGAGTTCCTCGGTCGTGGCCCGGCCCGGCCGCGCGACAAGCGTCACCTCGGGCCGCTCGTTGTCGGCCTCCAGCAACCGCTCGATCCCGGCCCGCCCGCCACCGAGCGAGTCCCACAGCGCCGAGACGACCCACCGCGGATGCGAGTGCACGACCGCGAGGTGTTCCTCGGGATCGTCGTCGTACGGCGGCGCGACGCGCTGGATCCACCCGTCGAGGTCGTCCTGCGCGACCTTCCGCAGGACGGCGTTCACGAACTTCGCGCGCCCGTCACCGAGGACGACCCGAGCGAGCTCGACGGACGCCGACACCGCGGCATGCGTGGGAATCCGCGTCCCCAGCAGCTGATGCACACCCAGGCTGAGCACATCGAGCACGGGCGGGTCGACCTCACGCAGCGGCCGGTCCACACACGCGGAGATCACGGCGTCGTAGGTCCCCTGCCGCCGCAGCGTCCCGTACACCAGCTCGGTCGCGAGCGCGGCGTCCCGCCCGTCGAAGTCGCCCTGCTCCCGCGCCTTCCGCAGCAGCGGCGGCAGTACGAGGTTGGCGTACGCGTCCCGCTCGTCCACGGCGCGCAGTGCCTCGAAGGCGAGAACGCGGACGGGGTCTTTCTTGGGCCGTCGGTAGGGCTTGCCGGGTTTGCGGGGCCGACGGGTGGTGTCGCTCACGAAAAAGGTGCTCCGGATTGCTGGATGAGATGTACCGACCAGCCTACGTCGCACGCCCGGCCCGGCGCAGGGCCCCTCACTCCCCGACGCGCTCGCCGTCCCCGATCCGCACGCCCCGCGCCCAGTCCGCGGCCCGCATCGGCTTCTTGCCCTGAGCCTGCACCCACAGCAGCTCGACGGCGTACGACCCGGTCCCGACGTACACGTTGTTCTTGCCGACGGAGAGCGCGCCGGGCGCGAGGTCGTCCCGTCCCGGGACCGGCTGCACCTGGATGAGCTTGAGCCGCTCGCCGCGGAAGGTGGTCCAGGCACCCGGGGCCGGGGTGCACCCGCGCACGACCCGGTCGACACGCAGGGAGGGAGCGGCCCAGTCGATGTGGGCGTCCTCGACGTTGACCTTGGGGGCGAGGGTGACCCCTTCGGCAGGCTGCGGTACGGCCTTCAGCGTGCCGTCCTCGATGCCGTCCATGGTCGCCGCGAGCAGCCCGGAGCCCGCGAAGGCCAGCCGGGTCAGCAGGTCGCCGCTGGTGTCGGTGGCCCGGATCTCCTCGGTGACGGTGCCGTAGACGGGCCCGGAGTCGAGCCCTTCCTCGATCAGGAAGGTGGAGGCCCCGGTGATCTCGTCCCCGGCCATGATGGAGTGCTGCACCGGCGCGGCCCCGCGCCAGGCGGGCAGCAGCGAGAAGTGCAGGTTGACCCAGCCATGGGCCGGGATGTCGAGGGCGACGCGCGGCAGCAGGGCGCCGTAGGCGACAACGGGGCAGCAGTCGGGCGCGATCTCCCGGAGCCGCTCCAGGAACTCGGGGTCGCGCGGCCTGACGGGCTTGAGCACCTCGATGCCCGCCTCCTCGGCCCGCTCGGCCACCGGGCTCGCCACCATCCTGCGTCCCCGCCCGGCGTGCGCGTCGGGCCGCGTCACGACGGCTGCCACCTCGTGCCGCCCGGAGGCGATCAGAGCGTCCAGAGCGGGAACGGCGACCTCGGGGGTACCGGCGAAGACAAGCTTCATGGGTGGGCACGGGCCTCTCGGGCGGGGTTGGTTGGGGCAGCACACAAGTCTATGTGCGGGCGCGCGGAGGGCTCACGTCGGCAGCGCCACGAAGGAAATCGCCACGCGCCCGGGAGGGACGGGCAGGCACCCGAGGCAGAAGGCCCGGACATCGCGGCGCGTACCCCCACCCAGGGGCGTAGGCATATGCCCATACGCCCCCAGTGCGTGACCCGCGGAGCGCTCCCGCGTTGGTCAAGAAAGAGTTGACCACAACGGGCCGCACCCGCCGTATCCGCGGCCCCTTCCTTTTCAACGCCGGTTCGAGAGGCTTGTTCATGGCCGACCACGCAACCCACGACGCCCAGGCTCGGGCCAGCCTGCACTTGCTGGTGCGGGACATCGAGCGGGTCCGCCGGCAGGTGGACGCACTGCGCACGCTCACCGCCCAGCTGGGCAACGTCTACCGCCCGCGCCGCTCCGGCCCCTCCACGGGCTTCGTCGTCTACGGACGCGCCCCCGCCCCGACGGTCCGTCTCGCCCAGGAGCTGCGGGACAGTGTCGAAACCCTGGTCACGGCAGCCGTGGACTTCGACCGCTCACTCGGCTTCTCGTGGGACGCGGTGGGTTCCGCCCTCGGCGTCACCAAGCAGGCGGTCCACCGACGCTACGGCGCGCGCCGCGCCGCCACCCAGGCGGCGGCCGAGGCCGAGCGGACGACCGAGCCGGCGGGCAGCCGGCCGGTCAACGTCACCACCGCTCTCCCCCCGGTGCCGACGGTCCCCGCGGCCCGTTCCATGCCGACGCAGCCGACGGCAGGCAGTCCCGGCCTGCGCGACGAGGCCAGGCCCACGGTGTTCCCCGGCCCTCGCAACGGCTGACCCCGCGACTGCCCCCACCTCACTCTGCCCTCCCGATGCGCACCCGGGAGGGCAGAGGCATACCTGCCCTCGGGCCCTGCGCGGCACCGCAGGGCGCCAAGCAGCACCAACGTCACCCGATGTCAGGCGGATCGATCCGAACCCGCACCGCGATCTCCCCGGCCCCCCGCGCCATCCGCGCCGCCTGAGCGGCCTTCAGCGCGGACGCCAGCGCCGCCCCGCTTCCCGGCGGAACCCGGATCAGCGCCCGGTCCCACTGCTCTCCGGGCGGCGGACCCCCCACGCGTCGCGGCCGTCCCACGGCCGTGACGGGCGCCGGCACAGGGCCCAACACCTCAGCATCCGGCGGTAGTTCGACCGTACGGAGAAACTCGGCCACCGCCTCGGGCGGCCCGGCCACGGAAGCCATCCGGGACACCGGCGGAAACCCCAGCTCGGACCGCTCGCCGAGTTCCCGCACCGCATGCCCGACGGGGTCCCATCGCACCAGCGCCTGCACGGGTCGCAGCGTGGGCTCGGCGACCACGACCACGGTCCCCCCGGCGCCCTGCGGCCGTACCAGCGAAGCGGCTGCGATCCACCGCCGCAGCGCGTCCTCACCCGCCCGCAGGTCGGGACGCCCGAGCATGGCCCAGCCGTCCAGCAGCAGCGCCGCCGCATACCCGCCCTCGGCGACAGGCTCGGCACCCGGTGTGCTCACGACCAGCGAGGGCGTGCCCGGCACGGTGTCCAGCACGTGCTCGCGCCCGGAGGTCCGCACCGGAACAGCGGGAAAGGCCCGCCCCAGCTCCTCGGCGGTCCGCCGCGCCCCCACCACCTGAGCCCGCAGCCTGAACGCACCGCACTCCGGACAGTGCCAGGCCCCTTCGTCCCGCCCGCACCATCCACACCGCAGCTCCGCCCCGGAGCCCTGCGCCTCCAGCGGCCCGGAACAGTGCCGACAGCGGGCGGGAGCCCGGCAGTTGGCGCAGGCCATCCGCGGCACATAACCGCGCCGCGGCACCTGCACGAGGACCGGCCCGTGCCGCAGCCCTTCCCGCACCGCCTGCCAGGCCAGGGTGGGCAGCCGAGCGGCTCGCGCGGCCTCGTCCCGCGCGAGATCCCCGTCCCCCACGGTCCGTACGAGGGGAGCCGCGCCGCGCACCTGTTCCCGGGTGGCGACCAACGGCCGGGCCCAGCCGCTCTCCACGAGCTGGGCGGCCTCGACGGTGCAGCTCCAACTCCCCAGCAGGAAGCCGCACTTGTCCTGCGCGGCGCGGAGCAACAGCACTTCACGCGCATGGGGCTGCGGGGCGTGCTGCTCGCTGTGACTGTCGTCGCCGTCGTCCCAGAGGGCGACCAGCCCAAGGTCCTGCACGGGCGCGAACATGGCGGCCCGCGTCCCCACGACCGCCCTCACGCTCCCGCGTCGTACGGCCAGCCACTCCCGGTACCGCTTCTCGGGCCCGGCATCGGCGGTCAGCACCGCATGCCGCCCCTCGCCCATCAGCGAGGTCAGGGCAGCGTCGACCCGGGCAACGGCTCGCCCGTCCGGCACCACGACGAGCGCCCCGCGCCCGGAGGCGAGCGTCGCCGCGACGGCCCGGGCCAGCTCCTCGCTCCACTCGGGGCCGGGCAGTGCGTTCCACACGGCCCGCGGCGCGCCCCCGGAGGCCAGGGACTCCAGGAAGGCGCTCCCCCGCTCGTACCGCCCCCAGGACCCCGTCTCGGGCCTGCCAGGCGCCGGGAGCGGCTCCGGTGACGGCCGCTGCTCGGCCCGGGCGCTGCGCGGCGGCACGGCCAGCTGCAGCACATCGGCGAGCCCTCCGGCATACCGGTCGGCCACGGCCCGCGCGAGCCCGAGCAGTTCCTCGCTCAGCACCCGCTCGGGCGAGACGACCTGCGCGAGCGCCGCCAGTGGCCCGGAGTAGTCGGACTCGGCGAGCCGCTCGACGAGGAAGCCGTCGATGAGCCCCCCGCCCTCACGCCGCCCCTCGCGCACCCGATTCCGCCCGGCTCCGAACCGCACCCGCACGCGCACGCCGGGCTGCGCCTCGGCGTCCAGCTCCTCGGGCACGGCGTAGTCGAAGTACCGATCGAGGTGCAGCACGCCCTTGTCGACCAGCACCCGCGCCACGGGCAGTTCCTTGGCCAGCGCGGCGCCCCGCCAGGTCCGGGGCTTGGCCCGGGGGACCTTGGCCTTGCGCACACTGTCCCGAATGAGCGCGAGCTGCTCGGGCGACGCCCCCTCGGCGCCGCCACCATCGGTCTCGTTCTCGCTGCTCACGCCTGCATTCCTACCAAACGCCACTGACAACCGCCGGAGCCCGAGTTCCCCCACGAGCGCGGGTACACCGAGGCCCGGCGCCCCACCAGGGACGCCGGGCCTCGAACAAACCGTGGAGCCGGGCCTTACAGACCCACTGCCTTGCGCAGCGCCTCCACCCGGTCCGTCCGCTCCCAGGTGAACTCCGGCAGCTCACGGCCGAAGTGGCCGTATGCGGCGGTCTGGGCGTAGATCGGGCGGAGCAGGTCCAGGTCGCGGATGATCGCGGCCGGACGCAGGTCGAAGACCGTGTCGATGGCCTTCTCGATCTTCTCGGTCTCGACCTTGGCGGTGCCGAAGGTCTCGACGAAGAGACCGACCGGCTCGGCCTTGCCGATCGCGTACGCCACCTGCACCTCGCAGCGCGAGGCCAGACCGGCCGCGACCACGTTCTTGGCGACCCAGCGCATCGCGTACGCGGCCGAGCGGTCCACCTTGGACGGGTCCTTGCCGGAGAACGCGCCGCCGCCGTGGCGGGCCATGCCGCCGTAGGTGTCGATGATGATCTTCCGGCCGGTCAGACCCGCGTCACCCATCGGGCCGCCGATCTCGAAGCGGCCGGTGGGGTTGACCAGGAGGCGGTAGTTCTCGGTGTCGAGCTTGATGCCGTCGTCGAGCAGGGACTTCAGCTCCGGCTCGACCACGAACTCCCGGATGTCGGGCGCGAGGAGGGAGTCCAGGTCGATGTCGCTCGCGTGCTGCGAGGAGACGACCACGGTGTCCAGACGGACCGCCTTGTCACCGTCGTACTCGATGGTGACCTGCGTCTTGCCGTCCGGGCGCAGGTAGGGGATCGTGCCGTTCTTGCGAACCTCGGAGAGGCGCTTGGACAGGCGGTGCGCCAGGAAGATGGGCAGCGGCATCAGCGTGGGCGTCTCGTCCGTCGCGTAGCCGAACATCAGGCCCTGGTCGCCGGCGCCCTGGCGGTCCAGCTCGTCCTCGTCGCCCTCGACACGGGACTCGTAAGCCGTGTCGACGCCCTGCGCGATGTCCGGCGACTGCGAGCCGATCGAGACCGAGATGCCGCAGGAGGCGCCGTCGAAGCCCTTCTTCGAGGAGTCGTAGCCGATCTCGAGGACCTTGTTGCGAACCAGCGTCGCGATGTCCGCGTACGTCTTGGTCGTGACCTCTCCGGCCACGTGCACCAGGCCGGTCGTGATCAGGGTTTCGACAGCGACCCGGGATGACGGGTCCTCGCGCAGAAGCGCGTCGAGAATGGTGTCGCTGATCTGGTCAGCGATCTTGTCGGGGTGACCCTCGGTCACGGACTCCGAGGTGAACAAGCGACGGGACACAACGCTCCCTGGGGTTGCAGCGGCTGCTGGCTGATCATTGTTGGACGGGACGGGGGCTGCGCCCGGCGTCGTCCGAGGACAGTTTATCTGTCGCGTTCGGCCACGGACCCCCTGTCTCGCCTCTCGGGAGGGCTGTGACCTGCGGCACGGGCATTCTGCCCAATCTCATGTGCCCTTGGCCAGGGGCGCCACACCCGAATCGAGTGCGGCCGGCGGGAAGTCCGCAGCGCATCAACCATGTGCCCCCAACCGGCGCGCCACCAGGTCCCACACGGTTTCGGCCAGGGCTTCCTTGGGCCCGTACGGCACGGGCGTCTCGCTGCCGTCGGCGCCGAGGACGACCGCCTCGTTCTCCTCGGAGCCGAAGGTCTTGCGCTCGCCCACCTCGTTCACCACGAGGAGGTCGCACCCCTTGCGCTCCAGCTTCTTGCGGCCGTTGGCCAGCACGTCGTCCGTCTCGGCGGCGAAGCCGACGATCACCTGGCCGGGGCGGGCGCGGTCGGTGGAGATCTCCGCGAGGATGTCCGGATTCCGCAATAGGACGATGGGGTCCGGCTCGTGGTCGTCCTTCTTCTTGATCTTTCCGGTGGCGTACGACTCCGGGCGGAAGTCCGCGACCGCCGCCGCCATCACGACCGCGTCGGAGTCCGCGGACGCCTTGAGGACCGCTTCCCGCAGCTGTATGGCCGTGCCGACCTGGACGACGTCCACGCCCGCCGGGTCGGCCATCCCGGTGTTGGCGGCGATCAGCGTCACCCGGGCACCCCGGGCGGCGGCGGTGCGGGCGAGGGCGTAGCCCTGCTTGCCGGAGGAGCGGTTGCCGAGAAAGCGGACCGGGTCGAGGGGCTCGCGGGTGCCGCCTGCGCTGACGACGACGTGCCGTCCCGCGAGGTCGGGCTCGGTGACGCCCCGCGCGAGCACCCGGCGGCAGACCTCGAAGATCTCCGCGGGCTCGGGCAGCCGGCCCTTGCCGGTGTCGACGCCGGTGAGGCGGCCGACGGCGGGCTCGATGACGATCGCGCCGCGCCGGCGCAGTGTCGCCACGTTCTCCTGGGTGGCCGCGTGCTCCCACATCTCGGTGTGCATGGCGGGGGCGAAGATCACCGGGCAGCGGGCGGTGAGCAGGGTGTTGGTCAGCAGGTCGTCGGCGAGGCCGTGCGCGGCCTTCGCGAGCGTGTCGGCCGTGGCCGGGGCGACGACCACCAGGTCGGCCTGCTGGCCGATGCGGACGTGCGGGACCTCGTGGACGTCGTCCCAGACCTCGGTCGAGACGGGCTTGCCGGACAGGGCGGACCAGGTGGCGGCACCGACGAAGTGCAGCGCCGAGGCGGTCGGCACGACCCGGACGTCATGTCCGGACTCGGTGAGTCTGCGCAGCAGCTCGCAGGCCTTGTACGCCGCGATACCGCCGCTGACCCCCAGAACGACCTTCGGCTTGTCCACCGTCTCTCCCCGGACCTCGGAAACGTACGACATCCATGACACACCACAGGCCCGGCAGACGCGCTGCCGGGCCTGTGGAAAAGCCTTCTGCAAGCTGCAGATATTACTTACTGCGCCGGGCCCTCGACGGCCTCGGACGTCAGCAGACCCGCGTTGATCTCGCGCAGGGCGATCGACAGCGGCTTCTCGTGGACGTGGGTGTCCACGAGCGGACCGACGTACTCGAGGAGGCCCTCGCCGAGCTGCGAGTAGTACGCGTTGATCTGGCGGGCCCGCTTGGCCGCGTAGATCACGAGGCTGTACTTCGAGTCGGTGGCCTCGAGGAGCTCGTCGATCGGCGGGTTGATGATGCCCTCGGGCGCGGAGATGGAAGAGGACACGCTCTACCTTCCGATGGATGGGAAAGAATCAGTCGATGTGATCACTCTTGATGAGCAGTCACGATCACACAACGTCCATCAAGGCTAGCAGCTCACGCGCCACGTCCTCGACGGAGGTGTTGACCAAGGTCACATCGAACTCCGGCTCGGCCGCCAGCTCGATCTTCGCCGCGTCCAGGCGGCGTGCGATCACCTCGGGCGGCTCGGTGCCACGTCCGGTGAGTCTGCGTACGAGCTCCTCCCAGGAGGGCGGAGCCAGGAACACCAGCTGGGCATCGGCCATCGACTCACTGACCTGCCGGGCGCCCTGGAGGTCGATCTCCAGCAGAACGGGCTCACCCGCCTCCAGCCGCTCCAGCACTGCCGCACGCGGCGTGCCGTAGCGGTTGCCGGCGAACTCGGCCCACTCCAGCAGCTCCCCGTTGGCGATCAGCTTGTCCATCTCTTCGTCGGTGACGAAGAAGTAGTGGACTCCATGCTGCTCGCCGGGGCGGGGCTTGCGGGTCGTCGCCGACACCGAGAGCCAGACCTCGGGGTGTTCCTTGCGCATATGGGCGACGACCGTGCTCTTGCCGACCCCGGAGGGGCCGGAGAGCACGGTCAGCCGCGGACGTTCACTCATGCAGCGATTATTCCAGCAATCCCGGAGTGCCCGGGACTCCCGGTCCCAAGTGCCCGGATCAGGAGCCCGTGCTGCCGAACTCACGCTCCAGGGAGGCGATCTGGTTCGAGCCGAGGCCACGCACGCGGCGGCTCTCGGAGATGCCGAGTCGCTCCATGATCTGCTTGGCGCGGACCTTGCCCACGCCGGGCAGGGACTCGAGCAGGGCGGAGACCTTCATCTTTCCGATGACGTCGTTCTCCTGGCCCTGCTTGATGACCTCGTGAAGGGAGGCGCCGGAGTGCTTGAGTCGATTCTTGACCTCGGCCCGCTCCCGGCGAGCCGCGGCGGCCTTTTCGAGCGCGGCTGCGCGCTGTTCAGGGGTAAGGGGCGGAAGAGCCACGCCTACGTCACCTCGGATGTTGAACTGTCGGATACGGACCGGTGAGGAACCTAGTCGCCCCACACCTGGGGAGGCACGAGCAACACGCTGCCCGTTCTCCCCCACTGCTTTAGGGAGCGTGGGAGGTGCTCCCACTCGTCGGAGACTAGCGGCCAAGTCCGCCAGAGTCAGCGAGAACAGCGGAAAAGTCCTGGTCAGCCTCCGCCAGGCCGGACATTTAGGACATAATGCCCCGGATTTGAGGATGTATTCAGACTCAAGTCGACCCGCGCCACTCATCGGAGGACTCGCGCGAGCGACTCGAACACCCCTGACGGCGGTCAGGCACCCGACACAGCGACCGTGACCTCGTCGGCGAAGCGTGACGCGGCGTCACGCAGCGCGACGACATCGGGCCCGTGCCGCAGCACTCCCCGGCTGACGTTCGGGACGACATTGCGCGCCGCGGCCCCGAAGACGCGAGGAAGATCCGCCGGCGTGGCGCCCTGCGCACCGATGCCGGGCGCGAGAAGCGGACCGTTGATGTCGAGGTCGTAGGACGAGAGGTCACCGAGCGTGGCGCCGACGACCGCCCCGAAGGAGCCCATGGGCTCCTCTCCCGTGTTCTCGGCAGCCAGGTGCGCCAGCATCGTCGCGCCGACGTTACGGCCGTCCGCGCGGACCGCGTGCTGGACCTCGCCGCCCTCCGGGTTCGAGGTCAGGGCGAGCACGAACAGGCCGGTGCCGCTCTCCCGGGCCAGCGCGACGGCCGGCGAGAGCGAGCCGTAGCCGAGGTACGGCGAGACGGTCAGCGCGTCGGAGAACAGCGGGGAGTCCTTGCGGAGGAAGGACTCGGCGTACGCGGCCATGGTCGAGCCGATGTCGCCCCGCTTGGCGTCCATCAGCACCAGCGCCCCGGCTCCCCGCGCCTCCTCGACCGACTTCTCCAGGACGGCGATGCCACGCGAGCCGAAGCGCTCGAAGAACGCGCTCTGCGGCTTGAGCACCGCGACCCGGTCGGCCATCGCCTCGACGACCGTACGGCTGAACCGCTCCAGGCCGGCCACGTCGTCGTTCAGGCCCCACTCGGCGAGCAGCGAGGCGTGCGGGTCGATGCCGACGCACAGGGGGCCACGCTCGTCCATGGCCCGGCGCAGGCGTGCGCCAAAAGGTTCCAGAGCACTCATGCGGTCTTCCTTGCCTTCCTGACGTCGGCGCCGACGGCGTCGGCGAGGGTGTCGTACGGGCTGGTACGGAGGCGTGCGGCGAGTCCCTTGTGGATGGCGCGGCCCCAGAAGGGCCCCTCGTAGATGAAGGCGCTGTACCCCTGGACCAGCGTGGCGCCCGCCAGGATCCGCTGCCAGGCGTCCTCGGCGTTCTCGATGCCCCCGACGCCCACGAGGGTGATCCGGTCGCCCACACGCGCGTAGAGGCGCCGCAGCACGTCCAGGGAGCGCGCCTTCAGGGGTGCGCCGGAGAGACCGCCGGCCTCCTTCACCAGCGAGGGTTCGGATTTCAAACCGAGTCCGTCGCGCGCAATGGTGGTGTTCGTGGCGATGATCCCGTCCAGGCCGAGCTCGACGGCCAGGTCGGCGACCGCGTCCACGTCCTCGTCGGCGAGGTCCGGCGCGATCTTCACCAGCAGCGGCACCCGGCGGGTGGTCACCGTGCGGTCGGCGGCCTCGCGGACAGCGGTCAGTAGGGGCCGCAGCGCCTCGGTGGCCTGCAGGTTGCGCAGCCCGGGCGTGTTGGGCGAGGAGACGTTGACCACCAGGTAGTCGGCGTACGGCGCCAGCCGCTCGGTCGACTTCACGTAGTCACCGGCGGCCTCCGCCTCCGGGACGACCTTGGTCTTGCCGATGTTGACGCCCACGACAGTCCTGAAGACGGGCGTACGGGAGGCCAGGCGGGCCGCCACGGCCAGCGAGCCCTCGTTGTTGAAGCCCATGCGGTTGATCAGCGCCCGGTCCTTCACGAGGCGGAACAGCCGCTGCTTGGGGTTGCCCGGCTGCGCCTCGCCCGTGACCGTGCCGATCTCGATGTGGTCGAAGCCGAGCATCGACATCCCGTCGATGGCGACCGCGTTCTTGTCGAAGCCGGCGGCGAGCCCGAAGGGGCCGTGCATCCGCAGCCCGAAGGCCTCCGTGCGCAGTTCCTTGTGACGGGGCGCGAGCGCGGCGGCGACGAACGTGCGCAGTACCGGGATGCGGACGGCGATGCGGATCCAGCGGAAGGCCAGGTAGTGGGCCTTCTCGGGGTCCATTCGCTTGAAGACGAGGTTGAAGAAGATCTTGTACATGGTGTCCTCATGAAGAGGGGGACACCGTTTCCGGTGTCCCCCTCGTCGGCTGCTAGTCGCGGGCCGCGGTCAGGTGTTCCGCGTGTTCCTGAAGCGAACGGACGCCCACGTCACCGTGGTTGAGGGCGTCAATGCCCTGGACGGCGGCGGCGAGCGCCTGAACCGTCGTCAGGCACGGAACCGACCGCGCCACGGCCGCCGTACGGATGTCGTAGCCGTCGAGGCGGCCGCCGGTGCCGTACGGCGTGTTGACGATGAGGTCGACCTCGCCGTCGTGGATGAGCTGGACGATGGTCTTCTCGCCGTTCGGGCCCTCGCCCTCGGACTGCTTGCGCACGACGGTGGCGTTGATGCCGTTGCGCTTGAGGACCTCGGCGGTGCCGGACGTGGCCATCAGCTCGAAGCCGTGGGCGACCAGTTCACGCGCCGGGAAGATCATCGAGCGCTTGTCGCGGTTGGCGACCGAGATGAAGGCGCGGCCCTTCGTCGGCAGCGGACCGTACGCGCCCGCCTGCGACTTGGCGTACGCCGTGCCGAAGACGGAGTCGATGCCCATGACCTCGCCGGTGGAGCGCATCTCCGGGCCGAGGACGGTGTCGACGCCGCGGCCGTGGATGTCGCGGAAGCGCGACCACGGCATGACGGCCTCCTTGACGGAGATCGGCGCGTCGAGCGGCAGCTCGCCGCCGTCGCCGGTCGCCGGAAGCAGCCCCTCGGCCCGCAGTTCGGCGATGGTCGCGCCCAGCGAGATCCGGGCGGCGGCCTTCGCCAGCGGCACCGCGGTCGCCTTCGAGGTGAAGGGGACCGTACGGGACGCGCGCGGGTTGGCTTCGAGGACGTACAGGATGTCGCCGGCCATCGCGAACTGGATGTTGATCAGGCCGCGCACGCCGACGCCCTTGGCGATGGCCTCCGTGGAGGCCCGCAGGCGCTTGATGTCGAACCCGCCCAGCGTGATCGGCGGCAGCGCGCACGCCGAGTCGCCGGAGTGGATGCCGGCCTCCTCGATGTGCTCCATGACGCCACCGAGGTAGAGCTCCTCGCCGTCGTAGAGCGCGTCGACGTCGATCTCGATCGCGTCGTCCAGGAACCGGTCGACGAGGACCGGCCGCGAGGGGCTGATCTCGGTCGACTCGGCGATGTAGGCCTCCAGCCGGGTCTCGTCGTAGACGATCTCCATGCCGCGCCCGCCGAGGACGTACGAGGGCCGCACCAGGACCGGGTAGCCGATCTCGTCGGCGATGGCCTTGGCGCCGGCGAAGGTGGTGGCGGTGCCGTGCTTGGGGGCCGGGAGGCCCGCCTCCGCGAGGACCCGCCCGAAGGCGCCGCGGTCCTCGGCGGCGTGGATGGCCTCCGGCGACGTACCGACGATCGGCACGCCGTTGTCCTTCAGCGCCTGCGACAGCCCCAGCGGGGTCTGGCCACCGAGCTGCACGACGACACCCGCCACGGGGCCGGCCTGCCGCTCCGCGTGGACGATCTCCAGCACGTCCTCCAGCGTCAGCGGCTCGAAGTACAGCCGGTCGGAGGTGTCGTAGTCGGTGGAGACGGTCTCAGGGTTGCAGTTGACCATCACCGTCTCGTACCCGGCGTCGCTCAGCGCGAAGGAGGCGTGCACGCAGGAGTAGTCGAACTCGATGCCCTGGCCGATGCGGTTGGGCCCGGAGCCCAGGATGATGACGGCCGGCTTCTCGCGGGGGGCGACCTCCGTCTCCTCGTCGTAGGAGGAGTAGAAGTACGGCGTCTGCGCGGCGAACTCGGCGGCGCAGGTGTCGACCGTCTTGTAGACCGGCCGGACACCCAGCGCGTGCCGCACCTCGCGCACGACGTCCTCGCGCAGGCCGCGGATCTCGGCGATCTGCAGGTCGGAGAAGCCGTGCCGCTTGGCCTCGGCCAGCAGGTCCGGGGTCAGCTCCGGGGCCTCGGCGAGCTCGTCGGCGATCTCCTTGATGAGGAAGAGCTGGTCGACGAACCAGGGGTCGATCTTCGTGTACTCGAAGACCTCCTCGGGCGTGGCGCCCGCGCGGATGGCCTGCATGACGGCGTTGATACGGCCGTCGGTGGGGCGGACCGCCTCTTCGAGGAGAAGCGTCTTGTCGCCGGGCTCGCCGACGAACGTGAACTGGCTGCCCTTCTTCTCCAGCGAGCGCAGCGCCTTCTGGAAGGCCTCGGTGAAGTTGCGGCCGATGGCCATGGCCTCGCCGACCGACTTCATGGTGGTGGTCAGCGTGGAGTCGGCCTGCGGGAACTTCTCGAAGGCGAAGCGCGGAGCCTTCACGACCACGTAGTCGAGGGTCGGCTCGAAGGAGGCCGGGGTCTCCTTCGTGATGTCGTTCGGGATCTCGTCGAGCGTGTAGCCGACGGCCAGCTTGGCCGCGATCTTGGCGATCGGGAAGCCGGTCGCCTTGGAGGCGAGAGCCGAGGAACGCGACACGCGCGGGTTCATCTCGATGACGATGACCCGGCCGTCCTCCGGGTTCACCGCGAACTGGATGTTGCAGCCGCCGGTGTCGACGCCGACCTCGCGGATGACGGCGATGCCGATGTCGCGCAGGGTCTGGTACTCGCGGTCGGTCAGCGTCATCGCGGGCGCGACGGTGATCGAGTCACCGGTGTGCACGCCCATCGGGTCGAAGTTCTCGATGGAGCAGACGACCACGACGTTGTCGTGCTTGTCTCGCATCAGCTCCAGCTCGTACTCCTTCCAGCCGAGAATGGACTCCTCCAGGAGCACCTCGGTGGTGGGAGAGAGGGTCAGGCCCTGGCCGGCGATGCGGCGCAGCTCCTCCTCGTCGTGCGCGAAGCCGGAGCCGGCGCCGCCCATGGTGAAGGAGGGGCGGACCACGACCGGGTAGCCGCCGAGCGTGTCGACGCCCGCGAGGACGTCGTCCATGGAGTGGCAGATGACCGAGCGGGCGGACTCGCCGTGCCCGATCTTGCCGCGGACGGCCTCGACGACGTCCTTGAAGAGGTCGCGGTCCTCGCCCTTGTTGATGGCCTCGACGTTGGCGCCGATCAGCTCGACGCCGTACTTCTCGAGCGTCCCCGCCTCGTGCAGCGAGATCGCCGTGTTGAGGGCCGTCTGGCCGCCCAGGGTGGGCAGCAGCGCGTCCGGCTGCTCCTTGGCGATGATCTTCTCGACGAACTCGGGGGTGATCGGCTCGACGTAGGTGGCGTCGGCGATCTCCGGGTCGGTCATGATCGTCGCCGGGTTGGAGTTGACGAGGATGACCCGCAGGCCCTCGGCGCGCAGGATGCGGCACGCCTGGGTGCCGGAGTAGTCGAACTCGGCGGCCTGGCCGATGACGATCGGGCCGGAGCCGATGACCAGGACGGACTGGATATCGGTGCGCTTAGGCACGCTGGCCCTCCATCAGGGATACGAAGCGGTCGAACAGGTAGGCGGCATCGTGCGGGCCGGCTGCCGCTTCGGGGTGGTACTGGACGCTGAAGGCCGGGCGGTCGAGGAGCTGGAGTCCCTCCACCACGTTGTCGTTGAGGCAGACGTGGGAGACCTCGGCGCGGCCGTAGGGGGTGTCGGAGACCTGGTCGGTCGGGGCGTCCACGGCGAAGCCGTGGTTGTGCGCGGTGACCTCGACCTTGCCGGTCGTGCGGTCCTGCACCGGCTGGTTGATGCCGCGGTGGCCGTACTTCAGCTTGTAGGTGCCGAAGCCGAGCGCGCGGCCCAGGATCTGGTTGCCGAAGCAGATGCCGAACAGCGGGGTGCGGCGCTCCAGGACCGCCTGCATGACGGAGACCGGGTGGTCGGCGGTGGCCGGGTCGCCCGGGCCGTTGGAGAAGAACACACCGTCCGGGTTCACGGCGAACACGTCCTCGGCGGTCGCCGTCGCGGGCAGCACGTGCACCTCGATGCCGCGCTCGGCCATCCGGTGCGGGGTCATGCCCTTGATGCCGAGGTCGACGGCGGCGACGGTGAACTTCTTGTCGCCGATCGCGGGGACGACGTACGCCTCCTTGGTGGCGACCTCGGCGGAGAGGTCGGCGCCCTTCATCTCGGGGGCCTGGCGGACCTCGGCGAGCATGGTGCCCTCGTCGGGCAGCGCGTTGCCGGAGAAGATGCCGACGCGCATGGCGCCGCGCTCGCGCAGGTGGCGGGTCAGCGCGCGGGTGTCGATGCCGGAGATCCCGACGACGCCCTGGTGGCGCAGCTCGTCGTCCAGCGAGCGCCGGGAGCGCCAGTTGGACGGCACGCGCGCGGGGTCGCGCACCACGTAGCCGGCCACCCAGATCTGCTTGGACTCGGGGTCCTCGTCGTTGACGCCGGTGTTGCCGACGTGCGGGGCGGTCATCACGACGACCTGGCGGTGGTACGACGGGTCGGTCAGGGTCTCCTGGTAGCCGGTCATGCCGGTGGAGAACACGGCCTCGCCGAAGGTCACCCCCACGGCCCCGTAGGCACGGCCGCGGAACATGCGGCCGTCCTCCAGGACGAGTACGGCGGGAGCCGCCTTGTGCCTGCGCGAGGCGGTCCCCTGGATGGAGGTCGTCATCGTTCGGCGCCTTCCGTGCTGTTGTTCTTGATCATGGAGTTAATGAGGTCGACCCACTCGTTGTGCTCCGCCGCGTGATCCGAGCGGAAGCCGGAGTCGATCAGCCGTTCGCCGTGCGCCCACGTCACCACGAGCAGTCCGCCCTCGGTCAGGACCTTGCCGGCGATGCCCTTGTCGAGCCGGGCCTCGCGCAGCTGCGCGACCGGGACGAAGAAGTCGGCCGCGCCGGGGCGTACGACGTCCAGTCCCGCCTCCGTGAGGGTGAGCTCGACGCGGCTGCGGGTGCCGAGGCCGTGCGCCACGATGCGGTCCAGCCACTGACCGGCGGTGGTCGAGCCGTGGTAGCGGCCGCTCATGCTCAGTCTCGCCGGGCCTGGGTCGTCCGGCGCGCTGGGCAGCTCGGGCAGGTCGCCCTGGAGCGTGCCGCGCCACTTCCAGCCCTCGCGCATCAGCCAGTAGACGAGCGCGACGAAGAGGGCGAGTCCGACGACCCAGCCGATGCGGGCGGCCCAGTCGGTCACGTCGGCCGACTTCTGTTCGGCCGCGAGTCCGGTTCCGGCTGCGAGCAGTGTTGCAGGTGTCACGTGAGCTTCCCGTCGACGAGCGTGGCCTTGCCCCGGAGCCACGTGTGCGTCACACGGCCCGGCAGCTCACGCCCCTCGTACGGAGTGTTGCGGCTGCGCGAGGCGAAGCCCGCGGGGTCCACGGACCCACGGTATTCCGTGTCGACGAGCGTGAGGTTGGCGGGCTCACCAGCCGAGACGGGACGGCCGTGCCCCTTCGCCTGCCCGATCTGGGCGGGCTTGAAGGACATGCGCTCGGCGACCCCGGCCCAGGTGAGGAGCCCGGTGTCCACCATGGTCTCCTGCACCACTGACAGCGCGGTCTCCAGGCCGACCATCCCCATGGCGGCGGCGGCCCACTCGCAGTCCTTGTCCTCGTGCGGGTGCGGGGCGTGGTCGGTGGCGACGATGTCGATCGTGCCGTCGGCGAGCGCCTCGCGCAGCGCCAGCACGTCACGCTCGGTGCGCAGCGGCGGGTTCACCTTGTAGACCGGGTTGTAGCTGCGCACCAGCTCGTCGGTGAGGAGGAGGTGGTGCGGGGTGACCTCGGCGGTGACGTCGATGCCGCGGGACTTGGCCCAGCGCACGATCTCGACGGACCCGGCGGTCGACAGGTGGCAGATGTGGACGCGGGAGCCGACGTGCTCGGCGAGCAGGACATCCCGGGCGATGATCGATTCTTCGGCCACCGCGGGCCAGCCGCCGAGCCCCAGCTCGGCGGAGACGACGCCCTCGTTCATCTGGGCGCCCTCGGTCAGCCGCGGCTCCTGCGCGTGCTGGGCGACGACGCCGCCGAAGGCCTTCACGTACTCCAGGGCCCGGCGCATGATCACGGCGTCGTCGACGCACTTGCCGTCGTCGGAGAAGACGGTGACACCGGCGGCCGACTCGTGCATGGCGCCCAGCTCGGCGAGCTTCCTGCCCTCCAGACCGACGGTGACGGCGCCGATGGGCTGCACGTCGCAGTAGCCGCCTTCCTGGCCGAGCCGGTAGACCTGCTCGACCACACCGGCGGTGTCGGCGACCGGGAAGGTGTTGGCCATGGCGAAGACGGCCGTGAAACCGCCCGAGGCGGCCGCGCGCGTGCCGGTCAGCACGGTCTCGGAGTCCTCGCGTCCGGGCTCGCGCAGGTGGGTGTGCAGGTCCACGAGCCCCGGCAGGAGCACCTTGCCTGCGGCCTCGACGACCTCCGCGCCCTCGGCGCTCAGCCCTGCGCCCACCTCGGCGATGGTCCCGCCGTCGATCAGGACGTCCTGGGGCTCGCCGCCGAGCACCTTCGCACCACGGATCAGGATCTTGCTCATCTGTCTTACTTCTCCTCGGTACGGGTGTGGGTCGCGGCGGGCTCGTTGCCGCCGAGCAGCAGGTACAGAACGGCCATCCGGATGGAGACTCCGTTTGCGACCTGCTCGATGGCGGTGCAGCGCTCGGAGTCGGCGACCTCGGCGGTGATCTCCATGCCGCGCACCATCGGGCCGGGGTGCATCACGATCGCGTGTTCGGGCATCCGCGCCATGCGGTCGCCGTCGAGGCCGTAGCGCCGCGAGTACTCGCGCTCGGTCGGGAAGAAGGCGGCGTTCATGCGCTCGCGCTGGACGCGCAGCATCATCACCGCATCGGTCTTGGGCAGCGTGCTGTCGAGGTCGTACGAGACCTCGCAGGGCCAGTTCTCAACTCCGACCGGCACCAGGGTCGGCGGCGCGACCAGGGTGACCTCGGCGCCGAGGGTGTGCAGCAGGTCGACGTTGGAGCGGGCGACCCGGCTGTGCAGCACGTCGCCGACGAGCGTGATGCGCTTGCCGTCGAGGTCCTGCCCGATCCCGGCGTCCCGGCCGACCAGCCTGCGGCGCATGGTGAAGGCGTCCAGCAGGGCCTGCGTGGGGTGCTGGTGGGTGCCGTCGCCGGCGTTGATGACGGCGGCGTCGATCCAGCCGGAGTTGGCGAGGCGGTAGGGCGCCCCGGAGGCGCCGTGCCGGATGACGACGGCGTCGACGCCCATGGCCTCCAGGGTCTGGGCGGTGTCCTTCAGGGACTCGCCCTTGGACACGCTGGATCCCTTGGCGGTGAAGTTGATGACGTCCGCGGACAGCCGCTTCTCGGCGGCCTCGAAGGAGATACGCGTGCGCGTGGAGTCCTCGAAGAAGAGGTTCACGACGGTCCGGCCGCGCAGGGTCGGCAACTTCTTGATCGGCCGGTCGGCGACCCGGGCCATCTCCTCGGCGGTGTCGAGGATCAGGACGGCGTCGTCGCGGGTGAGGTCGGCGGCCGAGATGAGATGACGCTGCATCTGTCAGGCTCCGTAAGGCAGTTAAGTCAGGATCCGGGGTGTCCGGGGGATGTCCCCCAGGAGGCCCAGCGGGGCAGACGGGTGCGCTGGAACGCGCACTGAGCGGGCGTACGACAGCGGCGTACGCCGTGGGCGCTACTGGGAGGTCTGCTTGGCACCGAGCAGCACGGTGTCGCGACCGTCCTCCTCGGCGAGCTGGACCTTGACCGTCTCCCGCAGCGACGTGGGGAGGTTCTTGCCGACATAGTCGGCACGGATGGGCAGTTCGCGATGGCCTCGGTCGACGAGTACCGCGAGCTGCACCGCGCGCGGACGCCCGATGTCGTTCAGGGCGTCGAGGGCGGCACGGATGGTGCGGCCCGAGAAGAGGACGTCGTCGACGAGGACGACCAGCCGGCCGTCGATGCCGTCACCGGGGATGTCCGTGCGGGCCAGCGCGCGCGGGGGATGCATGCGCAGGTCGTCGCGGTACATCGTGATGTCGAGCGAACCGACCGGGATCTTCCGGTCGGTGATCTCCTCGAGCTTGGCGGCGAGCCGCTGGGCGAGGAAGACACCTCGGGTGGGAATGCCGAGGAGCACCACGTCGTCGGCGCCCTTGGCGCGTTCGACGATCTCGTGGGCGATGCGGGTCAACACCCGCGCGATGTCAGGGCCTTCGAGAACGGGCCGGGCATCGGACGCTTGCGTGTCCTGTTGCCTGTCCATACGAAAGGGACCTCCTTCTCCGCCTCACGGGACGGACCTTAAAGGACGTCTGGTTTACGTCGTCCACCGTAGCAGGCCGGTGGGGCACCCCCTGTCACCCACTTGGCCCAATCGGACACCGATAGCACGGAAGCGTCGGTGTGGACCATTCGGCTTGACGCGCCAGAGTAACGCTGCGTAACCTCACAGTGAGTTACCAACCGCGCGGCATGGAACCCAAGCCACGTCGCGTCGACCCAGTGCCGGGGAGCTATATGTCCAGCGAATACGCCAAACAGCTCGGGGCCAAGCTCCGGGCCATCCGCACCCAGCAGGGCCTTTCCCTTCACGGTGTCGAGGAGAAGTCCCAGGGACGCTGGAAGGCCGTCGTGGTCGGTTCGTACGAGCGCGGAGACCGCGCCGTGACCGTGCAGCGCCTCGCCGAGCTGGCGGATTTCTACGGCGTTCCGGTGCAGGAGCTGCTGCCGGGCACCACGCCGGGCGGGGCCGCCGAGCCGCCGCCGAAGCTGGTCCTGGACCTGGAGCGACTTGCCCACGTACCGGCCGAGAAGGCGGGCCCCCTCCAGCGGTACGCCGCGACGATCCAGTCGCAGCGCGGTGACTACAACGGCAAGGTGCTCTCGATCCGCCAGGACGACCTGCGCACACTCGCCGTCATCTACGACCAGTCCCCCTCGGTCCTCACCGAGCAGCTGATCAGCTGGGGCGTGCTGGACGCGGACGCGCGTCGCGCGGTCTCCCACGCCGAGGAGAGCTGAGCGCTTCACGCGTTGAGCCACTTGAGAAGAAACGTGCCGCCGGGGTGGCCGGAACTTTGCGGTTCCGGCCGCCCCGGCGGCGTTCTGCGGGCCTGAAGGGGCCCCAGGGCACAGGGACGCCGGAGGGCCCGCAGCATCCTTGCTGCGGGCCCTCCGGCGTCTTCGGTCGAAACCCTTACGCTTCCTCGCGGCGCAGCGTGGGCTTCAGGTCCTTGAGCCGACCGAGGAGGCCATTGACGAACGAGGGCGAGTCGTCCGTGGAGAACTCCTTCGCCAGCGCCACCATCTCGTCCAGCACGACGGCGTCCGGGGTCTCGTCGACCCAGATCAGCTCGTACGCGCCGAGACGCAGGATGTTGCGGTCCACGACCGGCATCCGGTCCAGCGTCCAGCCGACCGCGTACTGAGCGATCAGATCGTCGATGCGCCGCGCGTGCTGCGCGTAGCCCTCGACCAGCTGCATCGTGTACTCGCTCACCGGCGGCTGCCGGGTGTCGTCCCGGGAGAGCCGGATCCAGTCCGCCAGGACCGTCAGGACTCCGGCGTCGCGCTGGTCACCCTCGAAGAGGATCTGGAAGGCGCGCTTGCGGGCCGTGTTGCGGGCAGCCAATTTAGCTGTTCACCCGGCCGAGGTAGTCGCTCGTGCGGGTGTCGACCTTGATCTTCTCACCGGTGGTGATGAAGAGCGGGACGTTGATCTGGTGGCCGGTCTCCAGGATGGCGGGCTTGGTGCCGCCGGTGGAGCGGTCGCCCTGGACACCCGGCTCGGTCTCCTGGATCACGAGCTCGACGGCGGCGGGCAGCTCGACGAAGAGCACCTCGCCCTCGTGCTGCGCGACGGTGGCCGTGAAGCCCTCGATCAGGAAGTTGGCGGCGTCGCCGACAGCCTTGCGGTCGACCATGAGCTGGTCGTAGGTCTCCATGTCCATGAAGACGAAGTACTCGCCGTCCATGTAGGAGAACTGCATGTCGCGCTTGTCGACAGTGGCCGTCTCGACCTTGACGCCGGCGTTGAACGTCTTGTCGACGACCTTGCCGGAGAGCACGTTCTTGAGCTTGGTGCGCACGAAGGCCGGGCCCTTGCCGGGCTTGACGTGCTGGAACTCGACGACGGACCAGAGCTGGCCGCCTTCGAGCTTGAGCACCAGGCCGTTCTTGAGGTCGTTCGTGGAAGCCACGGTTGCGGAATCTCCTGGACTGACGTGGACGACCCCGGGGCACGCCACTGCCTAGAGGGCGAGCAGCTCCTTGGTCGTGATGGTGAGTAGCTCGGGTCCGCCGTCCGCCTCGGGGCGAACGACGAGCGTGTCATCGATCCGGACACCGCCCCGGCCCGGGAGGTGGACCCCCGGTTCGACGGTGACCGGCACGCAAGCGTCCAGTTTACCCATGGCCGCGGGAGCCAACTGCGGGTCCTCGTCGATTTCGAGTCCCACGCCGTGCCCCGTCAGTGCTGGAAGGCCCTGCGCGTACCCCGCGGAGTCCAGCACCTGCCGTGCCGCGCGGTCCACATCACGATAGGCGGCGCCGGGCACCAGACTCTCCCGTCCGGCGCGCTGAGCGGCGAAAACGAGGTCGTACAGCTCGATCTGCCAGTCGGCGGGGGACGTACCGATGACGAACGTACGGCCGATCTCGCAGCGGTATCCGCGATACGTCGCCCCGAGGCAGACGGAGAGGAAGTCGCCCTCCTCCACGCGGCGGTCGGTGGGCCGATGAGCGCGGCGGCCGGCGTTGGGGCCGGTGGCGACGGACGTGGCGAAGGCGGGGCCGTCGGCGCCGTGATCGACGAGGCGTCGTTCGAGTTCGAGGGCGAGGTGGCGTTCCGTGCGGCCGACCAGGATGGACTCGAGCAGTTCCCCGAGGGCCTGGTCGGCGATCTCCGCTCCGATCCGGATGCAGGAGATCTCTTCCTCGTCCTTGACGACCCTGAGCTGTTCCACGGCTCCGCCGAGGTCGGTCAGACGCAGCCGTGGGACGACCGAGCGAATGGCTCTGTGGCGGGCCACGGTGAGGTGGTGTTCCTCCACGGCGAGGCAGACTCCGCCCTGCGCCGCCGCGAGGTCGGCCGCGGCGACTGCGGGGTCGCCTCCGGCGCCGGGGAGGTTGTGGATCCGCAGTGCCTCGTCGGGGCGGCCCTCCGTGGGGCGGTCGTCGGGCGGGCCGGTGCACACGAGCAGATCTTCGGTCTTGCCGAGGAGCAGCACGGAGCCCTGCGGGGCGGCGCCCGCGAGGTAGCGGACGTTGGCGGGGCGGGAGATCAGCGCGGTGGCGCTGCCGCTGGCCTGGCAGCGGTCCCTCAGCCTGGAGCGGCGGGTGGCGTACACCTCTGACATGACCCGAGCGTATGAGCTTCGCTGGGTTGGCGCCGGTTGAGGGCGTCTGAGTGGGCGTTGTCCGGATTATGCGGGTTGGTGTGGTGCCGTCTGAGGGCGGGGGTGCGGCATGAGGTTGTGGGGCGTCTGCGGGCCGGTGGGGGCTGGTCGCGCAGTTCCCCGCGCCCCTTAGGTGGCTCCGGTCGCGTTGGTTGCCAGTTCGGGGGCGGGGGTGCGGCATGAGGTTGTGGGGCGTCTGCGGGCCGGTGGGGGCTGGTCGCGCAGTTCCCCGCGCCCCTTAGGTGGCTCCGGTCGCGTTGGTTGCCAGTTCGGGGGCGGGGGTGCGGCATGAGGCTGTGGGCCGTCTGCGGGCCGGTGGGAGCTGGTCGCCCAGTTCCCCGCGCCCCTTAAGGGCGTCCACTCAGGTGGGTTACCACTTGGGAGGGCTGGCGATTGATCTTGCCAGTACGTCGTCCAGGATCTGGGCTGTCTGGGGGACGTCGAGTTGGGAGTTGTCGATGATCGGGAGGCCTGAGCCGTACCAGCCGGCCATGCGGCCGTGGATGCGGGCCACCTCCTCGTCGGTGAGGCGGCGGTTGCCCGTGCGTTCGGCGTTGCGTTCCAGGACGATCTCCAGGCCGGGGAGCAGGACGACCGGGAGGAGGCCGGGTCCCACGTGGCGCTTCCAGCCGCCGAGGCCGACCACGGGGCGGTCGGGGAAGACCGCGTCGTCGAGGATGCACGAGATGCCGTTGGCCAGGAAGTTCCGCGCGGCGAAGCCGCAGGTGCGGCGGGCCAGGCGGTACTGGGCCTCCGAGTTGTCGTTCCACCCGGACTGAGGGTCGGCGAAGCCCGAGCGGACCCATTCGCGGACGTCATCGAGGCTGATGTGGGCCGTGGGGACGCGGCGGTGGTCCGCCCAGTACTTGGCGACGCTGGTCTTGCCGGCGCCGGCCGGCCCGATGAGCAGCACGGCGAGGGTGGTGGTCGCCGGGTCCGGGACCGCGGTGGCGGGCGGGGCGCTCGGCATGCCGACCGGGCCGCCGGGCGGCAGCGGTACATGGCCCGTGGTCTCCGGCGCGGGCGGGACATGGGCGTGCGGTGGCGCGGGCGGGACCGGTCCGGAGGGAGTGCCGGGTGGTGTTCCAGGGGGTGTGAAGCCCGGTGCCGGGGGTGGCGGAGGCACGGGGGCGGAGCCCTGATGCGGAGCGGGTCCCTGGTGCGGGGCGGGTCCCTGGTGCGGGGCGGGTCCCTGGTGCGTGCCCGGGTGATGCGGACCCGGGTGTTGTGCGGCCGGCGACCAGCCGTTCCCCGACTGGTGGGGCGGCGGCAGCGGAGAACCCACTGCGTGCTGCATCCGGTGCCACTCCGTCTCGTCTTCCATGGCCATTGACGCTGGCAGCGGGCACAACCCGCTCGCTACCGAACGGTACCGCCCCCGGCCGTCGTTTGGTGAACGGCCGGGGGCGGTCCGAAGTGCCCATCGCCACAGGCGAATCGGACGGAAGCGCGCTTTTGGTGGACTTACTGGCCGACTTCGCCGTACGCAGCTAGCAGCACGGCCGGGTCAGGTCCCTCCAGGACGGTCGGCTTGGCCAGGCCGTCCAGCACGATGAAGCGCAGCAGGTTCCCGCGGGACTTCTTGTCGACCTTCATGTTCTCCAGCAGCTTGGGCCACTGGTCGTAGCGGTAGTGCAGCGGCAGGCCGACCGCTTCGAGGACCGTGCGGTGACGGTCGGCCGTCGCGTCGTCCAACCGCCCGGCGAGGCGGCCGAGTTCGGCGGCGAAGTGCATACCGACGGAGACCGCGGCGCCGTGCCGCCACTTGTAGCGCTCGTTCTTCTCGATGGCGTGACCGAGGGTGTGGCCGTAGTTGAGGATCTCCCGCAGGCCGGACTCCCTCAGGTCCGAGGAGACGACCTCGGCCTTGACCCGGATGGAGCGCTCGATCAGCTCGGCGGTGTGCGGGCCGGCCGGGGTGCGGGCGGCCTCGGGGTCGGACTCGATGAGCTCCAGGATCGCCGGGTCGGCGATGAAACCGGCCTTGATGATCTCGGCGAGCCCGGACACGTAGTCGTTGACCGGGAGGGACTCCAGCGCGGCCAGGTCGCACAGCACACCGGCCGGCGGGTGGAAGGCCCCCACGAGGTTCTTGCCCTCGGCGGTGTTGATGCCGGTCTTGCCGCCGACGGCCGCGTCGACCATGGCGAGCACGGTGGTCGGTACGGCGATCCAGCGCACCCCGCGCAGCCAGCTCGCGGCCACGAAACCGGCAAGGTCGGTGGTCGCGCCGCCGCCGACGCCGACGATGACGTCGGAGCGGGTGAAGCCGGACTGGCCCAGCGCCTTCCAGCAGTAGGCGGCGACCTCGGCGGTCTTGGCCTCCTCCGCGTTCGGTACCTGGATGGCGACCGCGTCGTAGCCCTGCTCGACCAGGTCGGCCCGCAGCGCGTCGCCGGTCTCGGCCAGCGCCTCCGGGTGGATGACGGCGACCCGCTTGGCCTTCTCACCGATCAACCCGCCGAGCTCGCTCAGGAGTTGACGGCCCACCAGGACCTCGTACGGTTCGCTGCCCGCGGTGCCGCCGACCTGGATCCGCGTCACTGCCTCACTCATACGTCCTTCAACTCCAGTGCGTCCAGGGCGGCTTGGGTCACTTCTTCGGGGGTACGGCCGTCGGTGGCCACGACCGCCGTGGCCACCCCCTCGTACAGGTGGCGGCGGGCCTCCATCAGCTCGCGCCACTGCTTGCGCGGGTTGACCGCGAGCAGCGGGCGGGCGGCGTTGAGGCCGGTGCGCTTGACCGCTTCCTCGACGTCCATCGACAGGTACGCCACGCGCTGGCCGGCCAGCAGCGCACGCGTGTCCGCGTCGAGGATCGCGCCGCCCCCGAGGGCGAGGACGCCGTCGTGCTCGGCGAGCGCCCGGTGCACCGCCTGCTTCTCGATCGCCCGGAAGGCGGGCTCGCCCTCGTCGACGAAGATCTCGGCGATGGTCCGGCCCTGCTCGGCGACGATGTCGTCGTCGGTGTCCCGGTAGCCCACGCCCAGCCGGTCGGCCAGCATCTGCCCCACTGTGGACTTGCCCACGCCCATCGGGCCGACGAGGACGACCACGGGTACTGCGCTCACCGGATGGCCAGGTTTTCGAGGTACGAGGTCACGTTGCGGCGGGTCTCGGTCACCGAGTCGCCGCCGAACTTCTCCGCCACCGCGTCCGCGAGGACGAGCGCCACCATGGCCTCGGCGACGATGCCGGCGGCCGGGACCGCGGACACGTCGGAGCGCTGGTGGTGAGCCTGCGTCGCCTCACCCGTGGTCACGTCCACGGTCTGCAGGGCGCGCGGCACGGTCGCGATCGGCTTCATCGCGGCGCGGACCCGCAGCAGCTCACCGGTGGTGAGGCCGCCCTCGGTGCCGCCGGAGCGGCCGGAGACGCGGCGGATGCCCTCGGGGGTGTTCACGATCTCGTCGTGCGCCTTGGAGCCGGGCACCCGCGCCAGCTCGAAGCCGTCGCCGAGCTCGACGCCCTTGATCGCCTGGATGCCCATCAGCGCGCCGGCGAGACGGGCGTCCAGCTTGCGGTCCCAGTGCACGTGCGAGCCCAGTCCGACGGGAACGCCGTACGCGAGGATCTCGACCACGCCACCGAGGGTGTCGCCGTCCTTGTGGGCCTGGTCGATCTCCGCGACCATCGCCTTCGACGCGTCCGCGTCCAGGCAGCGCACCGGGTCCGCGTCCAGCTTCTCGACGTCGGCCGGCGTCGGGTACACACCCTGCGGCGCCTTCGCGGCGGCCAGCTCCACGACATGGCTGACGATCTCGATGCCGGCCGTCTCCTTGAGGTACGACCGGGCGACCGCGCCCAGCGCCACCCGCGCCGCCGTCTCACGCGCGGAGGCGCGCTCCAGGATGGGCCGAGCCTCGTCGAAGCCGTACTTCTGCATGCCCGCGAGGTCGGCGTGGCCGGGGCGCGGGCGGGTCAGCGGCGCGTTGCGGGCGAGGCCGGCGAGGATCTCGGGGTCGATCGGGTCGGCCGACATGACCTGCTCCCACTTCGGCCACTCGGTGTTGCCCACCATGATCGCGACCGGGGAACCCAGCGTCAGACCGTGCCGGACGCCACCGATGAACGTGACCTCGTCGCGCTCGAACTTCATGCGCGCACCGCGTCCATAACCGAGGCGGCGCCGGGCCAAGTGGTCCGCCACCATCTCCGTGGTGATCGGCACGCCGGCGGGAAGGCCCTCCAGCGTCGCCACGAGTGCGGGACCGTGGGACTCCCCCGCGGTCAGCCAGCGCAACCTGCTCAACGGTGCTCCTCAGTGCTCGCGCCCTGGTACTGCCCTGCGTACGCGCGTCCTCGCGTACGTCGACGGCGTGACCAGGTGCGCGGCCCCGGCCCGCCACCTTCGATCCTCCCACGTCCCGGGCCGGTGCCCGGCCGCCGGTCCACCAGACGGACGGCCGGGCGGACAACGCCGGACAGCGGCGGAGATCACGCGGGACGGTTGCCCTGGGGCTGCTGAGGGGCGTACGCGCCGAGGAAATCGGCGCCGCTCGGCTGCTGGGGCTCCGGCGTCTGCTGCTGCGGAGCGTACGGGCCCAGATAGTCGGCGCCCCGCCCCTGCCCGTGCCGAAGCGGCACCTGAACGGCCTGGCCCTGGCGGCTCGCACGCCGTCGGTCGATCTTGCGCTTCAGCTTGAAGACCCACGACCCGACGACGAGCAGCACGATCAGGACGAGCACCGGGATCTGCACCCAGTCCGGCATGAACTGCAGGACGATCTCGAATATTTCGCCCTTACCGGACGCCAGCGGCACACCAGTGAACACTGCTTGTACTCCCCCTCGAACCGCTCCGCCCCCTGCGGAACCCAGCGGATCCTAGCGGTTCGCGAGAGCGCGCTCCCCCGCTTTTCGCATGGCCTCAAGGGGCGCCGGGACGCGGCCCGTCATCTGCTCCACCTGCAGCACCGCCTGATGCACCAGCAGGTCGAGCCCGCTGACGACGGCACCGCCGTACATCGACCAGCGCGCCGCGAGGGCGGTCGGCCAGGGGTCGTAGAGCACGTCGAACAGGGTGGCCGGGCGCTCGGGTACGGCGGCGGCCAGGGCGTCCGTCGCACCTACCGGGGTGGTCGCGATCACCAGCGGCGCGTGCAGCGCACGCTCCGCCTCGGCCCAGTCGGCCGTACGGATCTCGACGTCGAGCCGCTCGCCCCACTGCCGCATCTCGGCCGCGCGGGCCTCGCTGCGTACGTACGCCACGACCTCGCCGGTGCAGATGCGCGCGAGTGCGGCCAGGGCGGAGGACGCCGTGGCGCCCGCGCCGAGGATGGCCGCCGAGTCGACCTGTTCGATGCCGTGCTCCCGGAGCGCGGCGACCATGCCGGGGATGTCGGTGTTGTCGCCGACCAGGCGGCCGTCCTGGGTCATGACGACCGTGTTGACCGCCTCGACCGAGACAGCCGTCTCCGTGACCTCGTCGAGCAGCGGGATGACGGCCCGCTTGAGCGGCATGGTCAACGACAACCCGGCCCACTCCGGCCCCAGTTCCGCGACGAACCCGGGCAGCGCGGCCTCGTCGATCTCGAACCGGTCGTACGACCAGCCCGTCAGCCCCAGCTCCGCGTAGGCGGCCCGGTGCAGTACCGGGGAGAGGGAGTGGGCGATGGGCGAACCGAGCACGGCGGCTCGGCGGGCGTCAGTTGCCCCTGCTCTCATTGAACTTGTCCTTGAGCTTCAGGAAATCGTCGTGGGTCTTGGCGAATTCTGTCTTGTTCACGCCGTCGGTCGCCACGAAGTAGTACCAACCCTCGTTCGTCGGATTCAGCGTCCCCTTGAGTGCACCCTCACCCGGGTTGTCGATCGGACCGGGCGGCAGACCCTTCTGCGTGTACGTGTTGTACGGGTCCTTGTTGCTCTTGATCTCCGACTCGCTGATGTCGATATTGCTCTGACCCTTCAGGTAATTGAAGGTCGAGTCGAACTGCAGGGCGCCGTACGTCTCAGGGTTCGCGAGATCGAGGCGGTTGTAGACCACTTCCGCCATCTTGCGGTAGTCGTCGTTCGTCTTGCCCTCGGCCTGGACGAGGCTGGCGACCGTGATGACCTGCAGCGGGTTGTCGAGCTTGAGGGCCTTCGCCTTGGCCTCCAGGTCCAGCGCCTCGTACTTGTCGGCGGCCTGGGACACCATCTCCTTCAGGATCGCCTCGGGTTTCATGCCCTTTGCGGCGGCATAGGTGCCCGGGTAGAGGAAGCCCTCCAGCGGATCCTTGATCTCCTTGTTGCTGTTCGCCCAGCTGGGAAGTCCGAGGGTCTTGTATTTCTCCTCGGCGACCTTCTCGGTGGTCCCGGACGACAATTCGAGCTGTTCGTCGATCGCCTTGTAGACGCTCAGATTGCGCTCGCCCGGCCTGACCAGAACGTTGTTCTGGCTGTCGGGACTGAGCATCATCTCGACGGCACTCTCGGCGGACATCTGCTTCTTCAGCAGATAGGCGCCCGCCTGGATCTTGTCCCCGTCGGGGTTCTGCTCCTGGGCGGCGACAAAAGCGTCGACGCTCTTCACGACGCCGGCCGCCTTCAGCTTCTGACCGATATCGGACCCGAACGCGCCCTTGGGGATCTCGACGCTCACCGTCTCGTTCGTGCCGTCACCCGCGAAGTCCGGCGCATCGCCGAAACGATCCTGGTAAAACTGATAACCGAAATATCCGACTCCGGCCACACCTGCGCCGAAGACCAGCACGACCACCAGACAGGCCATGCCGCTGCGGCGCTTCTTGGGCTTCCCGCCGCCGCGCCCGCCCCGGCGGTCACCGCGCCCCCGGCCGCCGCCCGACTCGTCGTCGTCCTTGTCGTCGCCACCCGCGAAGAAGGCGTGTTCGCCCTGGTCAGGACCTGGGTCCCAGTCGGTCTGGGGCGGCTCCGGTTCGGCCTGCCGACGGCTCGGCGGCTCCGGCGGCGGGTACGCCTCGGGCGTGCCGTAGTAGTCGTGCTGGTCGCCGCCGTACGCCGCGGTCTGCTGCCCGTAGGGGTCCGCCGGGTCGGGGTACTGGACCTGCGGGTGGGAGCCGGTGGCCCAGCCGTTGTTGTCGTAGCCCTGCTGCCCGTGACCCGCGTACTGCTGCTGGTCGTACTGCTGGGGGTACTGCTGACCCTGCTGAGGGTCGTGCTGGCCCTGCTGCTGGTACTGCTGCGCCTGGCCGTACGAGGCCTGCTGACCGTTGCCCCAGTCGCCGTAGTGCTGCGGCTGCTGAGGCTGCTGCTCCGGATAGTGCTGCGGCTGGCCGCCGTAGGCAGCCTGCTGGCCCGTGTGGGCCTGCTGCTGCCCTTCCCATCCGCCGTCCCCGTACAACGGGTCCTCCGGATGCCACGGTTCGGAGCCTTGGCCCCGGCCATACTCAGTCATCGATCCCCTAGAGCCGCGAGGCGGCGGTCACGCGGCTGCTGACGATCCGGATCCCGTCCCGCCTCTCTTTGTGCGCCGGCTGTTCGAACACCGGCGCATCGCGCGGAACGTTACCGTATCGCGATCAGATAACCACTTCGACGCTCTCTCCCGGTGCTTTACCTGACACCCGTTCGGATTCGAGCGCCTGCTGCAGGATGATCACAGCGGCGGCCTGATCGATCACCGACCGGCCCTTCTTCGACTTCACGCCAGAGGCACGCAGTCCCTGACTTGCCGTCACGGTCGTCATCCGCTCGTCCACGAGCCTGACCGGTACGGGCGCGATCATGCGGGCCAGTTCCTGGGTGAAGCCCCGGACCTTGGCCGCGGCCGGGCCCTCGCCTCCCTTGAGGGAGCGTGGGAGACCGACGACGACCTCGATCGGCTCGTACTCGTCGACGAGTTGCTTCAGACGCCGGTGAGCTGCCGGGATGTCCCGGCCCGGGACCGTCTCCACCGGGGTGGCGAGGATCCCGTCGGGGTCACAGGAGGCGACGCCGATGCGGGCGTCCCCGACGTCGACGGCCAGGCGACGGCCGCGGCGCATGCCGCGGCCGTCACCGCTCGACTGTGTGTCGTCGCTCACTTGGCCGTTTCCGCCACGAGCCGCTCGACGGCGTCGACGGCGTCGCCGACGGCGGCCGGGTTCTGGCCGCCGCCCTGGGCGACGTCCGGCTTGCCGCCGCCTCCGCCGCCTAGGGTCTTGGCGGCCGTACGGACCAGGTCGCCGGCCTTGAGGCCGCGCTCGCGGGCGGCCTCGTTGGTGGCGATGACCGTGAGCGGCTTGCCGTTGTTGACCGTGAACAGGGCGACCACGGCGGCACGTCCGCCCTGGATGCGGCCGCGCACGTCGAGGACCAGCTTGCGCAGGTCGTCCGGCGTGGTGCCGTCCGGAACCTGACCGGTGACGACGGCGATGCCACGGACGTCCTTGGCGGACTCGACGAGACCGGCGGCGGCCTGGAGCACCTTCTCGGCGCGGAACTTCTCGATCTCCTTCTCGGCGTCCTTCAGCTTGCCGAGCATGGCGGAGACCTTCTCCGGGAGCTCCTCCGGGCGGCCCTTGATCAGCTCCTGGAGCTGGGCGACGACCGTGTGCTCACGGGCGAGGAAGTTATAGGCGTCCACGCCGACGAGAGCCTCGATACGACGCACGCCGGAGCCGATCGACGACTCGCCGAGCAGCTTCACCAGACCCAGCTGGGCGGTGTTGTGCACGTGCGTGCCGCCGCACAGCTCCTTGGAGAAGTCGCCGATGGTCACGACGCGGACGCGCTCGCCGTACTTCTCGCCGAACTCGGCGATGGCGCCCTGCTTCTTGGCCTCGTCGATGCCCATGACCTCGGCGTGCACGTCGAGGTCGCGGGCAAGGACCTCGTTGATCTTCTGCTCGACGTCGGTCATCACGGCCGTCGGCACGGCGGACGGGGAACCGAAGTCGAAGCGGAAGCGACCCGGCTGGTTCTCGGAACCGGCCTGGGCGGCCGTCGGGCCGAGGGCGTCACGCAGAGCCTGGTGGGTGAGGTGCGTGGCCGAGTGGGCGCGGGCGATGGCGCGGCGGCGCAGCGAGTCGATCGAGGCGTGGGCCTTGGCACCGACCGTGACCTCGCCGACCTGGACGACGCCCTTGTGGACGTACACACCCGGCACCGGCTTCTGGCAGTCGCGGATCTCGATGACGGCACCGGTGTCGACCCTGATCCGGCCGGTGTCGCCGATCTGGCCGCCGCCCTCGGCGTAGAACGGGGTGCGGTCGAGGACGATCTCGACCTCGTCGCCCTCGGTGGCGGCCGGGGACGAGGCCCCGTCGACGAGGATGCCGACGATGGTGGACTCGCCCTCGGTGTCGCCGTAGCCGATGAACTCGGTCTCGCCGGTCTTGTCGGCGATCTCACGGTAGGCGCCGGCGCCGGCGTGGCCGGTCTTCTTGGCCTGGGCGTCGGCCTTGGCGCGCTCCCGCTGCTCCTTCATCAGACGGCGGAAGCCGTCCTCGTCCACGGACAGCCCCTGCTCGGCGGCCATCTCCAGGGTGAGGTCGATCGGGAAGCCCCAGGTGTCGTGGAGCAGGAAGGCCTTGTCGCCGGGAAGGACCGTGGAGCCGGAGGCCTTGGTGTCGGTGACGGCCGTGTCGAGGATGTTGGTGCCGGCCTTCAGCGTCTTGAGGAAGGCGTTCTCCTCGGCGAGGGCGACCTTCTCGATGCGCTCGCGGTCGGTGACCAACTCGGGGTACTGCTGGCCCATCATGCCGATGACGACATCGACCAGGTCCTTGACGACCGGGCCGGTGGCGCCGAGCAGACGCATGTTGCGGATGGCGCGGCGCATGATGCGGCGCAGGACGTAGCCGCGGCCCTCGTTGCCGGGGGTCACGCCGTCGCCGATGAGCATCACGGACGTGCGCATGTGGTCGGTGACCACGCGCAGGGAGACGTCCGAGTCGTGGGCGTCGCCGTAGGCCACACCCGTCAGCTCGGTGGCCTTCTTGATGACGGCCATGGAGGTGTCGATCTCGTACATGTTCTGCACGCCCTGCAGAATCATGGCGAGTCGCTCCAGGCCGAGGCCCGTGTCGATGTTCTTGCTCGGGAGCTCGCCGAGGATCTCGAAGTTGTCCTTGCCGATGCCCTCGCCGCGCTCGTACTGCATGAAGACGAGGTTCCAGATCTCGACGTACCGCTCGTCGTTGACGGCGGGGCCGCCCTCGACGCCGAACTCGGGGCCGCGGTCGTAGTTGATCTCGGAACAGGGGCCGCACGGACCCGGGACACCCATGGACCAGTAGTTGTCCTTCATGCCGAGGCGCTGGATGCGCTCCTTCGGCACGCCGACGACGTCGTGCCAGATGCGCTCGGCCTCGTCGTCGTCCTTGTAGACGGTGATCCAGAGCTTCTCCGGCTCCAGGCCGTAACCACCCTTGTCCTGGGGGCTGGTGAGCAGCTCCCAGGCGTACTTGATGGCGCCTTCCTTGAAGTAGTCGCCGAAGGAGAAGTTTCCGCACATCTGGAAGAAAGTGCCGTGCCGGGTGGTCTTGCCGACCTCTTCGATGTCCGGCGTGCGCACGCACTTCTGGACGCTGGTGGCGCGGGCGTAGGGCGGCTTGACCTCACCCAGGAAGTAGGGCTTGAACGGCACCATGCCGGCCGGGACGAGGAGCAGAGTCGGGTCGTCCGCGATGAGCGACGCCGAAGGGACGACGGTGTGCCCGCGCTCCTCGAAGAAGCTCAGCCAGCGGCGGCGAATCTCGGCCGACTCCATCAGTGGTCCTCGTTTCGGTTGTGCGAGTACGTCGTCCTGTCGACGTACTTCGGGTCATTGCGGTTCTCGATGGCGGCGTACCGCCGGGGTGCGGGGAGTTCGTGGTCGACGGGGGCGTTGATGCCCAGCGCGTCGCCCAGTTCCTCCTCCCGCTGCGCCATGTTGTCGCGGACGTCGAGGGCGAAGCCCACCGCGCGGTCCTTGAGCCGGTGACCGGCCTCGATCGCCTTGTTGGCCGCGGTCGCGGCGAGGCTCTCGGGGGTCAGCTGCTTCAGCTTCCGGTTGACCTTGGTGGTGGCCCACACACCGGCGGCAACGCCCGTGCTGAACCAGAACGTACGGCGGAACATGCTGGGTCTCAGTCCCTCTTTCCGCGGAGGTTTCGCTTGTCCCGTCGCGAGGCCGGAACCGTGCGGCCCACGATCACGGTACGCCGGGGCGCCTTGGCGGGCGCGTCGTCCTTGCGGCCGCCGAGGGCCCGGCGGACGCCGTAACCGAAGGCCGCGACCTTGACCAGTGGGCCGCCGAAGGTGGAGGCGACGGTGGTCGACAGTGCCGAGGCGTTCGACGTGACCTCCTGAACGTCGGTGGCGATCGCGTCGACCCGGTCGATCTGGGTCTGTGCGGAGCGCACCGCCGTGGAGGCCTCTGCCAGGAGCGGGACGGCCTGGTCGGTCACGTCCGCCACGAGCTTGGTGGTCGCCTTGAGCGTCTGGGCCAGCCTCACCAGTGCAACGGCGAGGAAGGAGACCAGGATCGCCCAGAAGACGGCCACCAGGATCCCGGCCACCTCTCCACCGGACACTGTGTGCACCCGCTCCCTGAAACGTGCCTCTACATCGGTCTACATCGAAAAAGTCGTGCACCGAGCCTATCGCGCCGGGGATGCCGCTCCACACCGGATTACCGCCCCGCACGGAGCCGAGTCGCGAGAAGCGATTGTACGGACCGAACACGCTTCAGTACGCTCCGTATCCCATGCGGGATCAACAGCGCGCCCACTCCCCCGAGTCCGTCGGTCCGCCCCTGGAGCTCAACACGTTCGTGGGCCGCTCGGCCGAACTCGCCGGGCTGGCCGGGGCGCTCGGTGCCGCGCGGCTGGTGACTCTGACGGGGGCGGGCGGCGTCGGCAAGTCACGGCTGGCGGCACGCGCGGCCTCGCGGTGCACGCCCGTCGACGGTGTGTGGCACGTGGACCTGGCGTCGGTGCGTGATCCGGAGTTCGTCGACTACGCGGTCGTGGAGGCGCTGGGGCTGACGGACCACACGACCCGCCTGCCCTACGAGACACTGCTGGCGCACCTCGCCGGGCGTCAACTCCTGCTGATCCTGGACGGTTTCGAGCACTTGGTGGACGCCTGTGCGGAGCTGGTGAGCGGACTGCTGCGCCGGCTGCCGGGCCTGAGGGTGCTCGCCGTGGGGCGCAGACCGCTGGGCGTGACGGGCGAGCTGCTGTTTCCGCTGGCACCGCTCGGCGAGGACGAGGCGGTGGAGTTGCTCGTGGACCGGGCGGCCCAGCCCTCGGTGGTCGTGGCGGACGACGCGGACGTACGGGAGGTGTGCCGTCGCCTGGACGGGATCCCGCTGGCGATCGAGCTGGCCGCCGGGCGGCTGCGGATGCTGTCCCCGGGGCAGGTGCTGGAGCGGCTCGACGACCGGTTCCGGCTGCTGACCGGCGGCGGGCGGGACGGGTTGGCGCGCCATCGGACGCTGCGTACGGCGGTCGGCTGGAGCCATGAACTGTGCACGCCCGAGGAGCGGTTGCTGTGGGCGCGGCTGTCGGTCTTCGCGGGCCGGTTCGACCTGGAGGCCGTCGAGTACGTGTGCGGCGGCCAGGGCCTGCACTCCGACGACATCCTCGAGGTGCTCTCCCAGCTGCTCGCGCAGTCCGTGGTCACACGCGAGGAGACCGCGGCCGGCGTGCGCTACCGCATGCTGGACATGATCCGGGTGTACGGCGCCGACTGGCTGGCGGCGACCGGGGACGCGGCCCGGCTGCGGCGCCGGCACCGCGACTGGTATCTGGGCCTGACGACCTGGTGCGAGCTGGAGTGGTTCTCACCGCGACAGGACGAGGTGGCCGCGCGGGTCGAGGCGGAGCTGCCGAATCTGCGCCGCGCCCTGGACCACTGTCTGAGCGAGCCGGACGACGCGCATCTGGGCCAGTACCTCGCGGGCTCCCTGTGGTTCTACTGGGTCGGCTGCGGCCGGCTGTCGGAGGGGCGGCACTGGCTGGAGCAGGCCGTGGCGCTGGACTCCGGTCATGAGCAGTCCCGGCTGAAGGCCCTGTGGGTGCTGGGCTATGTGGCGATCCTGCAGGGCGACACGGTGCCCGCCCTGGGGGTGCTGTCTCAGTGCCGTGAGGAGGCGGAACATGCCGCCGACCCCACGGCGGTGGCGTACGCCGAGCATCGCACCGGTTGTCTGGCCCTGCTCTCGGACGACATGGAGCGTGCCGAAACGCTGCTGCGCTCGGCACTCGGCCGCTATCAGGAGATCGGCGAGCTCAACAGCAATGTGCTGATGGGCCAGGTGGAGCTGGCGATGACGCGGGCGTTCCAGGGCGACCTGCCGGACGCGGTGCGGCTGTGCGAGGACGTCCGCCGGGTGTGCGAGGACCACGGCGAGCGCTGGGCGCGCTCCTACGCGCTGTACGTCCTGGCGTACGCCGCCTGGGCCGACGGCGACCTGCCCGGCGCCCGCGCGCTGCTGTCGGACTGCCTCGGCAGCGCCCACTCCTTCCACGACCTGCTCGGCTCGGTGCTGGCGGTGGAACTGCTGGCCCTGCTGACCGGTGCGGAGGGCGATCCCGTGGAGGCAGCGGTGCTGCAGGGCGCCGCGTCAGGCATGTGGCCGTCGGTGGGGCTGCCGCTGTTCGGCTCGGCGTGCTTCAACGCGCCGCACGAGCTGTGCGAGACGGCAGCTCGGGAACGGCTGGGCGACGAGCGGTACGAGGAGTGCGCACGGCAGGGGGCGGCGCTCGGCCGCGAGGAGGCGGTGCGCCGGGCGCGGCTGCCGTCGGACGGCGTTCCGTCGCCGCGAGGTCCGGTACGGCATGTCACGGCGACCGTGACCATGCGAAAGCCCGCCGCCTCCCCCACCCGGAGGGGCGAGGAGACGGCGGGCTGAGGCGCAGAAGCCTACGACCGCTGAAGGATCAACGGGCGTAGTACTCGACGACGAGCTGCTCGTCGCAGATCACCGGGATCTCCTTGCGGTTCGGCTCACGGTCCAGGCGGAACGCCAGGGCCTTGAGGTTCACCTGGAGGTAGCGCGGGGTCTCACCGTCGGGGGCGAAGCCACCCTCGCGGGAGATCGAGAAGAGGGTCTTCTCGCGGCTGCGCTCACGAACCATCACGACGTCGTCGGGCTTGACGCGGAAGGACGGCTTGTCGACCTTCTGGCCGTTGACCTCGATGTGGCCGTGCACGACCATCTGACGGGCCTGGTAGATGGTGCGGGCGATGCCCGAACGCAGCACCAGGGCGTCGAGACGACGCTCGAGCTCGATGATCAGGGCCTCACCGGTCTTGCCCTGAACCTTGGAGGCACGCTCGTAGGCGCGGACGAGCTGGCGCTCGGACACGTCGTACTGCGCACGCAGACGCTGCTTCTCCAGCAGACGGACCTTGTAGTCCGAGTTCTGCTTGCGGCCACGGCCGTGCTCACCCGGCGGGTAGGGACGGGCCTCGAAGTACTTGACGGCCTTCGGGGTCAGCGCAATGCCGAGGGCACGCGACTTCTTGACCTTGGGGCGGGACTGATTCGCCACTGCTTCTCATTTCCTTGTTCTCGGCTTGTCAGGGTTGAGGGAGGTCGCATCCGCAGCCGGGGAAACCCTTGAGGTCCGAGGACCTGTCGGGCAGCCGCTCCCCTGGTCTGGGCACATACGTGCAGCACGCGAGTGGCCCACCGACCGTTCTCGTCGTGCGACGAGTGGTGGTGGGCTGCCCGCGACACCGAATCGACGGTGCGCGACGCTCCTGGAGCCGACCTTCCGAGGAGGACCGGGCTCCGGCTGACCGTCCCGTTCTGACTGCACGGGACACAGCACTGCCACGGATTCTACAGGGTGCTCAGGACCGCTTCCGACCGAGGTGTTTCCTGGTCCACTCCACCGCGTCCGCGTACCGCGCCTCGGCGCCGTGCCGGGTCGGGGTGTAGTACTCGCGGTCCTTGAGGGCGTCCGGGGCGTACTGCTGCTCGGCGATGCCCTCGGAGAGGTCGTGCGGATAGACGTACCCCTGCGCGTGCCCGAGCTTGGCGGCGCCCTTGTAGTGCCCGTCACGCAGGTGGGGCGGCACGGGGCCCGCCATGCCCTTGCGTACGTCGTCCATGGCGGCGCCGATCGCGGTCGTCGCGGCGTTTGACTTGGGCGCGAGGGCGAGGGCGATGGTGGCGTGGCTGAGGGTGAGGGCGGCCTCGGGGAAGCCGATCATGGCGACGGCCTGGGCGGCGGCGACCGCGATCGGCAGGGCGTTCGGGTCGGCCAGGCCGATGTCCTCGCTGGCGGAGATCATCAGGCGGCGGGCGATGAAGCGGGGGTCCTCGCCTGCCTCGATCATCCGGGCCAGGTAGTGCAGAGCGGCGTCTACGTCGGAGCCGCGGATGGACTTGATGAGGGCGCTGGCCACGTCGTAGTGCTGGTCGCCGTCGCGGTCGTACTTCACCGCCGCCCGGTCGACCGTCTCCTCCAGCGTCTGGAGGCCGATCTGCGACTCGCCCTTGTCGAGCGCCGCTCCGGCTGCCGCCTCCAGGGCGGTCAGGGCGCGGCGGGCGTCACCGCCGGCGATGCGCAGCAGGTGCTCCTCGGTGTCCTCGGGGAGTCCGACGGCGTCGCTCAGTCCCCGCTCGTCGCTCAGGGCCCGCTTCAGCAGGCCTCTGACGTCGTCGTCGGTGAGGGGTTCGAGGGTGAGCAGGAGGGAGCGGGACAGCAGCGGGGAGATGATCGAGAAGTACGGGTTCTCGGTGGTCGCCGCGATCAGGGTCACCCAGCGGTTCTCGACGGCCGGGAGGAGGGAATCCTGCTGGGCCTTGCTGAAGCGGTGGATCTCGTCGAGGAAGAGGACGGTCTCCTTGCCGAAGCCGCCGGTGGCGCGCCGCGCGCCCTCGATGACCGCGCGGACCTCCTTCACCCCGGCGGTGATGGCGGAGAGCTCGACGAAGCGCTTGTTGGTGGCCTTGGAGACGACGTACGCCAGGGTCGTCTTGCCGGTGCCGGGCGGGCCCCAGAGGATCACTGAGGACGGTCCGGCGGGCCCGCCACCGGACTCGCCGACGAGTCTGCGCAGGGGCGAGCCCGGTTTGAGCAGGTGCTGCTGGCCCACGACCTCGTCCAGGGTGCGCGGGCGCATGCGCACCGCCAGGGGACTTCCGGCTGGGTCCTTCTCCTGGCGTTCTTCTGCGGCGGCGGTGAATAGGTCGGGCTCCACGTTGGAAACCCTAATTCACCCCACTGACATCGACGTCCGAGCGGGTCAGGAGGCGGCCCAGAGCTGGCTGCCCCAGCGGGTCAGGATCAGCATGACGATGACACCGCAGTGCGTCACCGGGAGCACCCAGGTGAACTCGGCGAGGAAGATCTTCAGCGGGCGCGGCGCGGGCAGGAAGCCGTTGCGGACGTTGAAGGAGGTCACGTACCAGAACATCGTGATCGTCGCGGCCCAGGCGAGCGAGCACCACAGGCACAGCGCGTTGATGTTGTACAGCGACTGGTACATCAGCCAGGTGCAGAAGGCGACGCCGAAGAGCGTGCCGAAGTTGAAGGTCAGCCAGTACCAGCGCGGGAAGCGGGCGCGGGTGAGCAGGCTCATACCGACGCAGATGACCATGCCGTAACAGACCAGGCCGAGCATGGGGTTGGGGAACCCGAAGACGGCCGCCTGCTTGCTCTCCATGATGCTGCCGCAGGAGACGATCGGGTTCAGGCTGCAGCCGGGCGTGAAGGACTTCCCTTCGACCTTCGCCTCGAGGATCTTGAACTTGTCGATCGTGATGACCCACGCGGCAAGCACGCCGGCTGCACCGGTGATCACCAGCATCAGGGCGAACGCACGGCTGCTGCCCGCCGAACCGGGCGACGCCTCGGCACGCTCCGGCTCGGGCTCGGTGGAGACGTCTTTGACTGTCGTCTTGCTCATCACGCCGATTCCGTCACTTGAGACTTGGAGTTTCTCCGGACAGGGCACATTGTGCCGTACACGCACGCCTTCCCACCGTTCGCTGGGGATAAGGAAATACGCGCGACTGTCCCGGGGCGCACTGTTCAGGACACCGTCAGGACGACGTCAAGGCCCTTCAGGGTGCCTGCAGGTGCCTTCAGGGCGGCAAAAGGGCGGACACCGAAGCGGTGCCCGCCCTTTCCCGAACTTTCCGAACTCAGCCCAGCCGGGCTTCCAGTTCGGCCACGATCTCGTTGACGCCGACGGCCGCCTGCTCGCCGGACTCCATGTCCTTGAGCTGGACGACGCCCTCGGCGAGGTCGCGCTCGCCGGCGACGATCGTGTAGCGGGCGCCGCTGCGGTTGGCGTTCTTCATGGCGCCCTTGAGGCCCTTGTTGCCGTACGAGAAGTCCGCCGCGACGCCGACCTTGCGCAGCTCGGTGACCTTCGCGAACAGCACCCGACGAGCCTCCTCGCCGAGCGGCACCGCGAACACACTGGTGGACGACGGGAGTTGGAGCTCCACGCCCTCCGCCTCCAGGGCGAGCACCGTGCGGTCGACGCCGAGCGCCCAGCCGACGGACGGCAGCGCGGGGCCGCCGATCATCTCGGACAGCCCGTCGTAGCGGCCGCCACCGCCCACCGCGGACTGGGAACCCAGACCGTCGTGGACGAACTCGAAGGTGGTACGCGTGTAGTAGTCCAGGCCGCGCACCAGCTTGGGGTCGTCCTCGAAGGCGACGCCGGCCGCCGTGATCAGCTCGCGGACCTCCTCGTGGTACGCCTTGCAGGCGTCGCAGAGGTAGTCGCGCAGCAGCGGGGCGTCCCCGAGCTGCTTCTGGACCGACTCGCGCTTGTCGTCGAGGACGCGCAGCGGGTTGATCTCCGCCCGGCGCAGGGTGTCCTCGTCCAGGTCCAGGCCTCGCAGGAAGTCCTGGAGCGCGGCCCGGTAGACCGGACGGCACTCCTTGTCGCCCAGGCTGTTGAGCAGGATGCGGAAGTCACTCAGGCCCAGCGAGCGGTAGGCCTGGTCGGCCAGGATGATCAACTCGGCGTCCAGCGCCGGGTCCTCGGCACCGATCGCCTCGGCGCCGACCTGGGAGAAGTGCCTGTAACGGCCCTTCTGGGGGCGCTCGTAGCGGTAGTAGGAGCCGGAGTACCAGAGCTTGACCGGCAGGTTGCCCGCCTTGTGCAGGTTGGCCTCCAGGGCCGCGCGCAGGACCGAGGCCGTGCCCTCGGGGCGCAGGGCGAGCTTGTCGCCGCCCTTGGTCTCGAAGGCGTACATCTCCTTGGTCACGATGTCGGTGGACTCGCCAACGCCGCGCGCGAACAGCTCGACGCTCTCGAAGCCGGGCGTCTCGATGTAGCCGTAGCCGGAGTTGCGCAGGGGAGCCGCGATCGCCTCACGGACGGCCAGGTACGTGGCGGAGTCCGGCGGGATCAGGTCGTACGTGCCCTTGGGTGCTTGAAACGTGCTCACGGAAGTCTCGTCACATTCCTCGTCGGGGAGCTTCGGGGGCTCCCGGGCCGGCGGCCACCTGCCGCAGATAGGGGTTGGTGGCGCGCTCCTGGCCGATGGTCGTCTGGGGGCCGTGGCCGGACAGCACCACGGTCGAGTCGTCGAGCGGCAGGCACACGCGGGCCAGCGAGTCGAGGATCTCGGCCATGTCACCGCCGGGCAGGTCGGTGCGTCCGATGGAGCCGGCGAACAGCAGGTCGCCCGAGAACAGGATCGGCGGGATGTCCGCCGCCTCGGGCAGGCCGAAGGTCACCGACCCCTTGGTATGGCCGGGCGCATGCGCGACGGTGAGCTCCATCCCCGCCAGCGCCAGCTTCGCGCCGTCGGTCAGCTCCTTGACGTCGTCCGGCTCCCCGACGGTCAGCTCGCCCATCAACTGCATGCCGATGGACCGGCCTAGCGCCTTCTCGGGGTCGCTCATCATGTACCGGTCCTCGGGGTGGATCCAGGCCGGTACGTCGTGCGCACCGCACACGGGGACGACCGAGGCCACGTGGTCGAGGTGGCCGTGGGTGAGGACGACGGCGACGGGCTTGAGCCGATGCTTCTTCAGCGCTTCCTCGACTCCTGGGGCCGCTTCGTGGCCCGGGTCGATGATCACGCACTCCTCACCGGCGGCGGGGGCGACGAGATAACAGTTCGTCCCCCAGGCCCCGGCGGGGAACCCGGCAATGAGCACGATCGTCCTTCGTTTGTGTCGACACGGGTGGTTTGTCGGCGGGCTTCGCCTGACGTCAGAGCCTACCGGCGCTGCCGATTCCTCAGCGAACCCATATACGGTACGGGGCACACGCAGGCAGTCGGCTCACCGGACGCACGCGTACCGGTCGACACCCACGACGCATGAGGAGAGAACCCGGTGGTCAGCCAGGAACAGCGGCGGCGTCAGCTCGCCCGGGAGAAGTTCTTGCGGCAGCAGCAGCGGCGTACGTCAGCCCGGCGCAAGGCGCGGATGCGCAACTCGGTGATCGCGTCGGTGCTCGGAGTGGTCGTCATCGGCAGCCTCGCGCTGTACACGACCGGGGTACTCAAGGACGACGGCGCCAAGAAGGAGAACGCGGGCGCGGAGGTCAGCCCCACTCCGACCAGCAAGGCCCCGGACCCGTGCGAGAAGCCCGCTGCGGGCAAGGTCAAGACGGCGACCTGGAAGAAGGAACCGGAGCTGACCGTCGACAAGTCGGCGAAGTACACGATGAAGCTCGCGACGACGTGCGGTGACATAGACATCGCGCTGAAGGCGTCAGCCGCACCGCACACCGTGAACTCGTTCGACTTCCTCGTCGGCAAGGGCTACTTGGACCACTCCAAGTGCCACCGGCTGACCGACAGCGGCATCTACGTGCTCCAGTGCGGCGACCCGAAGGGCACCGGAATGGGCGGGCCGGGGTACACGATTCCGGACGAGAACCTCAAGGACAAGAGCCTCAAGGGGGGTGTGTACCCGGCGGGCACGGTGGCGATGGCCAACCAGTACAACGCACAGGCGAAGCAGGGGCGCAACACCGGAGGCAGCCAGTTCTTCCTCGTCTACCAGGACAGTCAGCTGCCGCCCGACTACACACCGTTCGGCACGGTGTCCGAGGCGGGCATGAAGGTTCTGAAGAAGATCGCGGATGCCGGAGCCCAGGCCGCGGACCCCACAACCGGGAACACCGCCCCCAATGCCACGGTCGTGATCAACAAGGCCACGGTCACGAAATCCTGAGCCTCAACTGCGAAATTTCGGTCGCGCGGGATGCGGACAGGCAACCCGCCGGTCGCCTATGTTGGCCGTGACGAAACTGTGGACGATGCCCGGGGGAAAACGAGCCCCTCGCAGGCATCATGTGGAGGAGGCGCTGTGAGCAGCGACCCGTGGGGCCGCGTCGACGAGACGGGGACCGTGTACGTGCGTACGGCCGACGGCGAGCAGGTTGTCGGCTCTTGGCAGGCAGGCACTCCTGAAGAGGCGCTGGCCTATTTCGAGCGCAAGTACGAAGGTCTGGTTGTCGAGATCGGCCTCCTCGAAAAGCGAGTGAAGACCACCGACCTGTCGGCGAAGGACGCCCAGACCGCGATCGACCACATCCGTGAGCAGGTCGACGCCCATCACGCGGTCGGTGATCTGGACGCCCTGAAGACCCGGCTGGACAAGCTGGTCGAGACGGTCGGCAAGCGCCGCGAGGAGCGCAAGCAGCAGCGGGCGAAGCAGTCCGACGAGGCACGCCACGCCAAGGAGGCGCTGGTCACCGAGGCGGAGGAGCTGGCGCAGTCCGACCAGTGGCGGGCTGCCGGTGAGCGGCTGCGTTCCCTGGTGGACACCTGGAAGGGCCTGCCGCGACTCGACCGCAAGTCGGACGACGAGCTGTGGCACCGCTTCTCGCACGCCCGGTCGGCGTTCTCCAAGCGCCGCAAGGCGCACTTCGCGCAGCTGGACGCGCAGCGCGAGGAGGCACGCAAGACCAAGGAGCGGCTGGTCGCCGAGGCCGAGTCGCTGTCCGGTTCGACCGACTGGGGTCTGACGGCGGCGCGCTACCGCGAGCTGATGTCGGAGTGGAAGGCGGCCGGCCGCGCCCAGCGCGAGCACGAGGACGACCTGTGGAACCGCTTCCGCGGTGCCCAGGACATCTTCTTCGCCGCCCGCAGCTCGGTCTTCGCCGAGCGTGACGCCGAGCAGTCGGAGAACCTGAAGCTGAAGGAGGAGCTGGCCGGCGAGGCCGAGAAGCTCCTGCCGATCGGCGACCTGAAGGGCACGCGTGCCGCCTTCCGCTCGATCAACGAGCGCTGGGAGGCCATCGGCCACGTGCCGCGCGACGCCCGCCCGAAGGTCGAGGGCCGGATGCACGCCGTCGAGCGGGCCATCCAGGACGCCGAGGAGAACGAGTGGCGCCGGACCAACCCGGAGGCACGCGCGCGTGCCGAGGGGCTGACCGGTCAGCTCCAGGCCGCCGTGGACAAGCTGCGGGGCCAGATCGAGCAGGCACGTGCGCAGGGCAACAACTCCAAGGCCGACAAGCTGGAGCGTGAGCTGGAGGGCCGCCAGGCGCTGCTGGACCAGGCTCTGAAGGGTCTCCAGGAGTTCGGCGGCTGACAGGCGGTTCGACAGCCCCTACGACGAGAAGGGCCCCGTACATCGCGTACGGGGCCCTTCTCGTCGTATGCCTTACGTCCGGTTGCGCGCCGACGTCACCCGGTACACGTCGTAGACGCCCTCGACGCCCCTGACGGCCTTCAGAACGTGCCCGAGGTGCTTCGGGTCGCCCATCTCGAAGGTGAAGCGGGAGGTGGCGACGCGGTCGCGGGAGGTCTGGACGGCCGCGGAGAGGATGTTGACGTGCTGGTCGGACAGGACGCGCGTGACGTCCGAGAGGAGCCGGGAGCGGTCCAGGGCCTCGACCTGGATGGCGACCAGGAAGACCGAGGACTGGGTGGGCGCCCACTCGACCTCGAGGATGCGCTCGGGCTCACGGGACAGGGAGTCCACGTTCACACAGTCGGTGCGGTGAACCGATACTCCACTGCCGCGGGTGACGAAGCCCATGATCGGATCGCCAGGTACGGGCGTACAACAGCGGGCCAGCTTGACCCACACGTCCTCGACGCCCTTGACGATCACGCCCGGGTCGGCGCTGGAACGGCGCTTGCGGCTGCGGCCACGGGCCGGCGGGACCGACTCGTCGATCTCCTCCGTGGCGGCTTCCTCGCCGCCGAGAGCCTGGACGAGCTTCTGGACGATGTTCTGCGCGGAGACGTGGCCCTCGCCGATCGCCGCGTAGAGCGCGGAGATGTCCGCGTAGCGCATCTCGTGGGCGAGCGTGACGAGCGAGTCGCCGGTCAGGATGCGCTGGATCGGCAGGTTCTGCTTGCGCATCGCGCGGACGATGGAGTCCTTGCCCTGCTCGATCGCCTCGTCGCGGCGCTCCTTGGAGAACCAGGCCCGGATCTTGTTGCGGGCGCGCGGCGACTTCACGAAGCCGAGCCAGTCGCGGGAGGGGCCCGCGCCGGCTGCCTTGGAGGTGAAGACCTCGACGAGGTCGCCGTTGTCCAGGGTGGATTCGAGCGGTACGAGCCTGCCGTTGACCCGCGCTCCTATCGTGCGATGGCCGACCTCGGTGTGGACGGCGTACGCGAAGTCCACGGGAGTGGCGCCCGCAGGGAGCGCTATGACGTCGCCCTTCGGGGTGAAGACGAAGACCTCGTTGCGGGACAGGTCGAAGCGCAGGGACTCCAGGAACTCACCCGGGTCCTCGGTCTCCTTCTGCCAGTCGAGGAGCTGGCGCAGCCACGCCATGTCGTTGAGGTGGTCGTCCTTGCCCTTGCCGGACGACTTGGGTGCGTCGGAGCGCACCTTGGAGGCGCCGGCGACGGCCTCCTGCTTGTACTTCCAGTGCGCGGCGATGCCGTACTCGGCGCGGCGGTGCATGTCGAACGTACGGATCTGGAGTTCGACCGGCTTGCCGTTGGGACCGATGACCGTCGTGTGCAGCGACTGGTACATGTTGAACTTGGGCATCGCGATGTAGTCCTTGAACCGGCCGGGGACCGGGTTCCATCGCGCGTGCACGGTGCCGAGGGCGGCGTAACAGTCGCGGACCGTGTCGACAAGTACACGAATCCCCACCAGGTCGTAGATCTCCGCGAAGTCGCGACCGCGGACGATCATCTTCTGGTAGACGCTGTAGTAGTGCTTCGGGCGGCCGGTGACGGTCGCCTTGATGCGGGCGGCCCGCAGGTCCTGCTGGACCTCGTCGGTCACTATGGCCAGATACTCGTCACGCTTCGGTGCCCGCTCGGCCACCAGCCGTACGATCTCGTCGTACATCTTGGGGTAGAGGATCGCGAAGGCGAGGTCCTCCAGCTCCCACTTGATGGTGTTCATGCCGAGGCGGTGGGCGAGGGGCGCGTAGATCTCGAGGGTCTCGCGCGCCTTCTTCTCCTGCTTCTCGCGCTTGAGATAGCGCATGGTGCGCATGTTGTGCAGGCGGTCGGCGAGCTTGATGACCAGGACGCGGGGATCCTTGGCCATCGCCACGACCATCTTGCGCACGGTCTCGGCCTGCGCGGCCTCGCCGAACTTGACCTTGTCGAGCTTGGTGACGCCGTCGACGAGCAGCGCGACGGAGTCGCCGAAGTCACGGCGGAGCTGGTCGAGGCCGTACTCGGTGTCCTCGACGGTGTCGTGCAGCAGGCCCGCCATCAGGGTGGCCGGATCCATACCCAGCTCGGCGAGGATGGTGGTGACGGCGAGCGGGTGCGTGATGTACGGGTCGCCGCTCTTGCGCTTCTGACCGCGGTGCCAGCGCTCGGCGACCTGGTAGGCCTTCTCGATCTGGCGGAGCGTGGCGGTCTCGATCTTCGGGTCGTTGCTGCGCACTATGCGCAGCAACGGCTCCAGCACCGGGTTGTACGGGTTGGAGCGCTGGACGCCGAGACGGGCGAGGCGGGCACGAACGCGGTTGGAGGAGCCGGTGCGGGCGGGCTGGCCGGTGTTCGGGCGCACGGCAGGTGCCGGGCGCTCGGGCGGGGCGGGCTTGGGTCGCGTCTGCTCGGCCGGCTTGTCGACGGGCGCGGACTGGGCATGCTCGACCGCCCCACGCGCGTCGTTCTTCGCGTGCGACGCGTTGGGCGCCGGCTTCGCCGCGGGCCCCGAGGCGGACTCGGGCTTGGCGGCGGTCAGGTGCTGGGCCTCGTCTGGCAAGAGGGCTCCTCGTGCGCGATCCGGGTCCCCCGGTCAGGCTCCGGAGATCCCATGGTAGCGATCCTGCGCCCCGGGATCGCCTGCAGCCGGATGTGAGGACCGTCTACGCGAGTAACGCACGAGGCGGGCACCGGATTCCTCCGGGCCCACCTCGGTCACCCTACGTGACTGACTCGCTCGCGGTCAGCTGCAGAGCGATCAGCGCCACTTGAAGAGGGCCGCGCCCTTGACCTTCATCTCCTTGATGTCGGCGACGTTCCCCCAATGCACCTTGACCGAGCCGTTCTTGCCGCAGCCGGCGTCGTACCACTTCACCCGGCCTTGCGCGTCGGAGCCCTTGACCTTGACGCAGATGCGGCCGCCGCGCTCGACCGCCCACTGGTAGCCGACCTTCAAACCGTCGCGACCGATGATGCTGCAGCTGGAGTCCTTGACCTTGCTCCAGCGGCCGGGGACAGAGCCCGCGTTCTTCCACGAACTCGAACAGCGCGTACCAGCGACCTCGGACGAGGCGCTTGCCGGGGCTGCGTTTACGGGCGCCGCCGCCGCGGTGATTGCTGCCGCAGACACGAGCGTCACGGCCCCCGTGACAATCTTGCGCGAGATCAACACTTGAATCCTCCGTGTTCGGGTTCCCGCTTGCACCCACAAAGGGGCTGGTCAGGCAGGCGGGGTGGTCGAAATCGATCATTGCAACCACGTCCCGACGCATCAAGGATCTTGAGTAAGATCTGAGCTTTCCGACTGATACATGACAATTCAACTTTGCTGATGCACTGTGCGCGCCAAGAAGAACGGGCGCCCCGGGAAACCCGGAGCACCCGCCATCACCGCGCTCGGCCGGCCTCAGACGCGGATCAACGTCTCCAGAGGTGCGCCTGCCAGAGCAGGCTCGAGCCGCCGCCGCCCGCCGAGGAATCCGAGTTCCATGAGGATCGCGACACCCGCGACATCCGCTCCGGCACGACGGATGAGCTGGAGGGAGGCCTCGACGGTGCCGCCGGTGGCCAGGACGTCGTCGACGACCAGGACGCGATCGCCTGTGCGCAGGTCCTCGGCGTGGACCTCGATCTCTGCGGAGCCGTACTCCAGGTCGTACGTCTGGCTGAGGGTCGCCCCGGGGAGCTTGCCGGCCTTGCGTACGGGGATGAAGCCGATGCCCGCGCGGACGGCGACCGGAGCGCCGAGGATGAAGCCGCGGGCCTCCAGGCCCACGATCTTCGTGGCACCGGTGCTCCCGGCGATCTCGGCCAGCGCGTCGGTGAGCGCCGTGAATGCCGCCGGGTCCGCCAGGAGCGGGGTGATGTCCTTGAACATCACGCCCGGCTCCGGGTAGTCCGCCACATCACGGATACGGCTGAGCAGCAGCTCCTCGATGTCGGTCATCGCCGCTTCCCCGAGGGTCGGCCACGGCCGCGGCCGCGCGACGCGGGCTGGTTGCGCGGCCCGACCACCGCGGGGGTGGCGTCCTCGGGCTCGTCGTCACGCGGCTCGTCGCCGGCCGGGACGTCCGGGGACTCGCCCTGCGCGGCGGACTGCGCCCGCTTGGCGAGGACCCGCTTCTTGAGGGCCTTCATCTGCGGCTCGCGCTCCTTGAGGTCGGCGACGAGCGGCGTGGCGATGAAGATCGAGGAGTACGCACCGGCGGCGAGACCGACGAACAGCGACAGCGAGATGTCGTTGAGCATGCCCGCGCCGAGGAACCCGCCACCGATGAACAGCAGGCCCGCCACCGGCAGCAGCGCGACCACCGTGGTGTTCACGGAACGGACCAGGGTGCTGTTGATCGAGCGGTTGGCGATGTCGCTGTAGGTCCAGCGGGTCTGTTTGGTGATGTCCTTCGTCTGCTCCTTGAGGCTGTCGAAGACGACCACCGTGTCGTAGAGCGAATAACCGAGGATCGTCAACAGACCGATCACCGTGCCCGGTGTGACCTCGAAGCCGACGAGGGCGTAGATGCCGACCGTGATCGTGATGTCGTGGATCAGCGCGACGAACGCCGCGAGTGCCATGCGCCACTCGAACGCGATCGCCAGATAGATCACCACAAGGACCAGGAAGATCCCGAGGCCCTGCCAGGCCTTGTTGGCGATCTGCTCACCCCAGCTGGGACCGACCAGCTCGCCGGTGACGTCGTCCTCGTCGACCCCGAGCTTCTCCGCCAGCTCCGCCGAGACCTTGTTGGCCTGCGTGGTGTCGATGCCCGCGACCTGGATGCGCAGCGTGGCCTCGTCGCCGTCGCCGAGCTTCTGGACGATCGCGTCGTGGCCGGACGCCTCTTCCGCGTACTCCTGCGCCTGGGACACCGAGACGCTGGTCTTCGGGGTGTTGAAGACGGCCCCGCCCTGGAACTCGATGCCCATGTTCAGGCCGCGCACCGCCAGGCCGACGATGGCCGTGATGGTGATCAGGATCGAGAGGCCGTACCAGAGCTTGCGGTTGCCGACGAAGTCGTAGCCGACCTCGCCACGGTGCAGTCGGGCGCCGAGGTTGCCGAGCTTCGACATACTCACGCCTCCTTCGGGTCGACAGGGCCGGCGGGGTGGGCGGGACGTCGGTTACGGCGCAGCGGCGGCTTGGCACCCAGTCGCTTGGGATCGAGACCGGACCAGCTGTGGCCACTGGAGAAGAACTTGCTGCGGGCCAGGAGCGTCAGCAGCGGCTTGGTGAACAGGAACACGACCACCACGTCGAGCAGGGTGGTCAGGCCGAGCGTGAACGCGAAGCCCTGGACCTTGCCGACGGTGACGATGAAGAGCACCGCGGCGGCGAGGAACGACACGAAGTCGGAGACCAGGATGGTGCGCCGGGCGCGTGGCCAGGCACGCTCGACGGCGGGCCGCAGCGAGCGGCCTTCGCGGATCTCGTCCCGGACGCGTTCGAAGTACACGATGAACGAGTCCGCTGTGATGCCGATGGCGACGATGGCACCGCAGACGGCCGGCAGATTCAGCGCGAAGCCGATGGTCGGGCCGAGCAGAGCCATGATCGTGTAGGTCAGGGCCGCGGAGATCAGCAGCGAGAGGATCGCGATCAGCGCCAGGCCGCGGTAGTAGACCAGCAGGTAGATGACGACCAGGGCGAGACCGATCGCACCGGCGATCAGACCGGCCTTCAGCTGCTCACCGCCGAGCGCGGCGGTCACCGTGGTGACGCTGTCCTCCTCGAAGGACAGCGGCAGGGCGCCGTACGACAGCATGTTGGCGAGGCTCTGAGCCTGCTCCTGTGTGAAGCTGCCGGAGATCTGCGCATTGCCGCCACTGATGGCGCTCTGGACGAACGGGTGCGAGACGACCTCGTCGTCCAGAACGATCGCGAACTCGTTCTGCGGGGAGGTCTGCTGCGCCAGCTTGGAGGTGGTGTCGGCGAACTTCTTGGCACCGGCGGAGTTGAAGGTCATGTCGACCTGCCAGCCGGCGGCGCTCTGGGTGTTGAAGCTCGCCTTTGCCTTCTTGATCTCGGTGCCGTCGACGTCGACCGGGCCCAGCAGGAACTTGCTCCACACCTTGTCGTCCTGACCACAGGCGACGGTGGGCTCGTCCTGCTTGGCTCCCTGGCCGGCGGTGGCGCGCTGCTTCGGATCGGCGCAGTTGAGCGCTGTGTACTGCTTCTCCAGGTCGCTGGACGAGGTGCCGGACGCGGACGGCGAAGGACTGCCGGAGCCCTCGGGGCTCTTGGTCGCGGACGGCGTGGCGTCAGCCTTCAGCGCGCCGGTGACGGCGCGGCCCTGCGTGGTGGCAGTGGCCGACGGGCTGGCGGAGCTCGAGGTGGCGGAGTCCTTGGCGCCGGCCTTGTCGGTGCTGGACGCGCTCGGCGAACCGCTCCCACTGGGGCTCGTGCTCGGGTTGGGCGTAGCGCCGCCCGCGGCCTCGCGCTGCAGGACCGGTCGGAAGTACAGCTTGGCGGTGGTGCCTACCTGGGCCCGGGCTTCCTTGGAGTTCGTGCCCTTGGGGATGTTGACGATGATGTTCTTGTCGCCCTGGGTCTGAACCTCGGACTCCGAGACACCAAGACCATTGACACGGCGCTCCATGATCTCGACCGCGGTGTCCATGTTGGTCTTGTTGATCGCGGATTCCTGGCCGGGCTCGGCAACCGCGCGAAGCGTGATGCTCGTGCCGCCGGCCAGGTCGATACCGAGTCGCGGAGTGGTGTGCCCCGAGGCGAACATCCCTCCGGTGAGCGCCGCGATGGCGATCAGGATGAGGGCCAGCGAGCGCCCTGGCTTGCTCTGGGCGCTCGCGTTCCGGCCCTTCTTAGGTGCTGCCACCTTCTCGTACTCCCTCTCGGGCCGCCTCGCTCCGGATCAACGGGCGGGCGGCCATGACATGGTGTCGGGATCCCGTGCGAGCTCAGCATGCCCGGGGGCGCGCAGGCGTGGCCCGCGCGCCCCGGAGCATCGCTACTTCGCGTCGGTGTCGCCGTCGGTCTTCTTCGGCTCGTCGTCCGTCTTCGCCTCGGCGGCAACGGCGTCGGACGGCTCCTCGACCTCGTCGTCCGCGTCCTTCTTACCAAGGTCGACGGACTTCTCGTCGGAGGCGGCGGGCTCGTCGGCCTCAGTGAGGGAGGAGGCGTCGTCCGGGACGACGTCGGACTTCAGGTCGTGCTCGATGCCGTGCACGATGCGGTTGTACTCGTCGTCGGAGAGGACGGCACCGATCGCGTTCTTGGCGAAGAGGAGCTCCACGCCCGGTCCGGCGTCAACGAGGACCGTGTCGTCGCTGACCTCCTTGACGGTGGCGTACAGGCCCCCGATGGTGCGGATACCGCTGCCGGGCTGCATTTGGTTCCGCATGTCGGCCGCCTGCTGCTGCTTCTTCTTGGCCGACCGGGTCATCAGGAACATGGCCCCGATGAGCACGATGAACGGGAGGAGGGTCACGAGACTCACGGGTCGGAACTTCCTTCACACGACCGCGATGGTGAGCGGCCTGATGGTTGGGGGTATGTGTGCCGCCGACTAGGGCGGCATCGGCGGAGTCTAAGCGAGTCTCCGCGCATGGAACAACGCTCAGCATGGCACTGGGGTTCCTGCTCCGGCCACTGTGCTCGCCGTGACCGGGCCATCACGTCCCGAACAGGTCCTGTTGTCCGTTTCCCGTAGCGTGCGAGCCCGGCGGGGTGAGGCCGAGATGCGCCCAGGCCGCCGGGGTGGCGACCCTGCCGCGCGGGGTGCGGGCGAGCAGGCCCTCCCGTACGAGGAAGGGTTCCGCGACCTCCTCGACCGTCTCGCGCTCCTCCCCCACCGCGACGGCAAGCGTGGACAGGCCGACCGGGCCGCCGCCGAACAGTTTCAGCAGGGCCTCCAGAACACCGCGGTCGAGACGGTCGAGCCCGCGCGCATCGACCTCGTAGACGGCGAGGGCGGCGCCGGCGATGTCCCTCGTGATGATCCCGTCGGCCTTGACCTGGGCGTAGTCGCGGACGCGGCGCAGCAGGCGGTTGGCGATACGGGGCGTGCCGCGGGAGCGGCCGGCGATCTCGGCGGCGCCGTCCGCCTCGATCTCCACCTCGAGGAGGTTGGCCGAGCGGTGGATGACGCGCTCCAGCTCGACGGGCTCGTAGAACTCCATGTGCGCGGTGAAGCCGAACCGGTCGCGCAGCGGGGGCGGCAGCAGGCCCGCGCGCGTGGTGGCGCCGACCAGGGTGAACGGGGGCAGCTCCAGCGGGATGGCGGTGGCGCCCGGCCCCTTGCCGACGATGACGTCGACGCGGAAGTCCTCCATCGCCATGTACAGCATCTCCTCGGCGGGCCGGGACATGCGGTGGATCTCGTCGAGGAAGAGGACCTCGCCCTCCTGCAGGGAGGAAAGGATCGCGGCGAGATCGCCGGCGTGCTGGATGGCGGGGCCGCTGGTGATACGGATGGGGGCGCCCATCTCGGCCGCGATGATCATCGAGAGTGTGGTCTTGCCGAGGCCGGGGGCGCCGGAGAGCAGCACGTGGTCGGCGGTGGCGCCACGCGCGCGGGCGGCGCGCAGCACGAGGTCGAGCTGTTCGCGGACCTTCTCCTGGCCGATGAACTCGTCCAGGTCCTTCGGGCGCAGAGCGGCCTCTACGGCCTGGTCCTCACGGTCGGCGGACGCACCGACGAGCCGCTCGGCGGCGGGGGTGTCGGTGGTGTCGTCCCAGTTCATGGAGTGTGCCTCGCGGTCGCGGTCGGGTGGATCGTACGAGGATGAGGGCGTCCCTGGAACGGCGTCTTCGGGCCTGTCCGGAGCACCCCTCGATCAGCGGGCTCTGTTCAGGGTCTGAAGGGCGGCCTTCAGCAGCTGCCCCACCTGGGGCGTGCCCTCGGCGGCCTCGGCCTGCGGCGCCACCGCGGCGACCGCCTCGTCGGCCTCGCGGGTCGCGTAGCCGAGGCCGATCAGTGCGGCGTGCAGCTGGTCGCGCCAGCCCTGGGTGACCGGAGCGCCCACCGCAGGCGCGCCGATGGGCTCGCCCAGGCGGTCCTTCAGCTCCAGGAGCAGCTTCTGGGCCCCCTTCTTGCCGATGCCGGGGACGGCGGTGAGCGACTTCTCGTCGGCGGTCGCGACGGCTCGGCGCAGGGCGTCGGGCGAGTGCACCGCCAGCATCGCCTGGGCCAGGCGCGGGCCGACTCCGCTCGCGGTCTGGAGCAGCTCGAACGTCTGCCGTTCGTCGTCGTCCGCGAAGCCGTACAGCGTGAGGGAGTCCTCGCGGACCACCAGCGAGGTGTGCAGCTTGGCGGGCTTGCCGAGGCGCAGGGTGGACAGGGTGTTCGGCGTGCACTGGACGGCCATGCCGACTCCGCCCACCTCGACGACCGCAGCGTCCGGAGCGAGTGCGGCCACTGTGCCACTGACGAAGGCGATCATGCCGTACGGCCTTTCGGTGCTTTGGCTGTGTGCAGGGCGACGGCCTGCTGAAGTCGGTTCTGCGCGGGGGCGCGCCAGATGTGGCAGATGGCGAGCGCGAGGGCGTCGGCGGCGTCGGCCGGCTTGGGCGGGGCGCTGAGCCGCAACAGGCGGGTGACCATGGCACCGACCTGGGCCTTGTCGGCGCGGCCGCTGCCGGTGACGGCGGCCTTGACCTCGCTCGGGGTGTGCAGCGCGACGGGGATGCCGCGGCGGGCGGCGCAGAGCATGGCGACGGCGCTGGCCTGGGCGGTGCCCATCACCGTACGGACGTTGTGCTGGCTGAACACCCGCTCCACGGCGACGAATTCGGGCTTGTGCTCGTCCAGCCACTGCTCGATGCCCTGCTCGATGGCGACGAGGCGGTGTCCCAACTCGGCGTCCGCGGGCGTCCGTACGACGCCGACGCCGAGCATGGTGAGCGGGCGTCCGGCAACGCCCTCGACCACGCCGACTCCGCATCGGGTCAGCCCCGGGTCCACCCCCAGTACACGCACCCCGGTACCTTCCGTTCGATTGCCTGTTTGTGCAGGCTATCGGGTGCCACTGACAACGCCGGGCAGCAACTCCCGGCAAAGCGACGGGCCGACGGGTGCGTCCCGTCGGCCCGTTGAGCCGGTGCAGCTCGCGACAGCGCTATGCGTCGACCTTCTCCATGATCTCGTCGCTGACATCGAAGTTGGCGAAGACGTTCTGCACGTCGTCGCTGTCCTCGAGCGCGTCGATCAGCTTGAAGATCTTCTTGGCGCCTTCCTCGTCCAGCTCGACCTGGACGGACGGCACGAAGCTGGAGTCGGCGGAGTCGTAGTCGATGCCGGCCTCCTGGAGGGCGGTGCGGACCGCGACCAGGTCGGTGGCCTCGCTGATGACCTCGTAGGACTCACCGAGGTCGTTGACCTCCTCGGCGCCGGCGTCCAGGACGGCGGTGAGGACGTCGTCCTCGGTCAGCTCGCCCTTGGGGACGATGACGACGCCCTTGCGGCTGAACATGTACGACACCGAGCCCGGGTCGGCCATGTTGCCGCCGTTGCGGGTCATGGCGACGCGGACGTCGGAGGCGGCGCGGTTGCGGTTGTCGGTGAGGCACTCGATGAGCACGGCGACGCCGTTCGGGCCGTAGCCCTCGTACATGATCGTCTCGTAGTCGGCGCCACCGGCCTCGAGACCGCCGCCACGCTTGACCGCGGAGTCGATGTTCTTGTTCGGAACCGACTGCTTCTTCGCCTTCTGGATGGCGTCGTACAGCGTCGGGTTGCCCTCGATGTCAACGCCACCCATGCGGGCCGCGACCTCGATGTTCTTGATCAGCTTCGCGAAGAGCTTGCCGCGCTTGGCGTCGATCACGGCCTTCTTGTGCTTCGTCGTAGCCCATTTAGAGTGGCCGGACATCTGCCTGTCTCCTTCGCGTAACCCATCTATGAACGAACGCCAGAGATCCTACAAGGACTCGGCTGTCCGGTTCGCGCGCACCATGTCGACGAACAGGCCGTGCACGCGGTGGTCACCGGTCAGTTCCGGGTGGAACGACGTGGCGAGCGCGTTGCCCTGGCGGACCGCGACGATGTGGCCGTCGTGCTCGGCGAGGACCTCGGCCTCGGCGCCGACGGACTCGACCCAGGGGGCGCGGATGAAGACGCCCTCCACAGGATCGCCCGGGATGCCGTGCACGTCGACGGCCGCTTCGAAGGACTCGTTCTGACGTCCGAAGGCGTTGCGGCGCACGATCATGTCGATGCAGCCGATCGTCTCCTGGCCCGAGCGCGGGTCGAGGATCTTGTCGGCGAGCATGATCATGCCGGCGCAGGTGCCGTAGACGGGCATGCCGTCCCGCACGCGCGCGCGTAGGGGCTCCATCACGCCGAAGAGGACGGCCAGCTTGGAGATGGTCGTGGACTCGCCGCCGGGGATGACGAGGCCGTCCACCTCGGCGAGCTCTTCGGGGCGCCGCACCGGCCTGGCCACGGCGTCGGCCGCGGCCAGGGCGATGAGGTGCTCCCGTACGTCGCCCTGGAGGGCCAGGACGCCTATCACGGGGGTGTTGCTCATGGGATGTGGTGCCTTACCAGCCGCGGTTGGCGTAGCGCTCGGTCTCGGGGAGGGTGTCGCAGTTGATGCCGACCATGGCCTCGCCGAGGTTGCGGGACGCGTCCGCGATGATCTTCGGGTCGTCGAAGAAGGTGGTCGCCTTGACGATGGCGGCGGCGCGCTTGGCCGGGTCGCCGGACTTGAAGATGCCGGAGCCCACGAAGACGCCCTCGGCGCCGAGCTGGCGCATCAGGGCGGCGTCGGCCGGGGTGGCCACGCCACCGGCGGAGAACAGCACCACCGGGAGCTTGCCGAGCTCGGAGACTTCCTTGACCAGCTCGTACGGGGCGCGCAGGTCCTTGGCGGCGGCGTACAGCTCGTTGTTGTCGAAGCCGCGCAGCTTGGCGATCTCGTTCTTGATCTGGCGCAGGTGGCGGACGGCCTCGACGACGTTGCCGGTGCCGGCCTCGCCCTTGGAGCGGATCATGGCCGCGCCCTCGGCGATGCGGCGCAGGGCCTCACCGAGGTTGGTGGCACCACAGACGAAGGGGGTGGTGAAGGCGAACTTGTCGGAGTGGTTGACCTCGTCGGCCGGGGTGAGGACCTCGGACTCGTCGATGTAGTCGACGCCGAGGGACTGCAGGACCTGGGCCTCGACGAAGTGGCCGATGCGGGACTTGGCCATGACCGGGATGGAGACGGCATCGATGATGCCCTCGATCATGTCCGGGTCGGACATCCGGGCCACGCCGCCGTCCTTGCGGATGTCGGCGGGGACCCGCTCGAGGGCCATGACGGCGACGGCGCCCGCGTCCTCGGCGATCTTCGCCTGCTCCGGCGTGACGACGTCCATGATCACGCCGCCCTTGAGCTGCTCGGCCATGCCGCGCTTCACGCGTGCGGTGCCGGTCTCGGGGGCCTGGTTTTCGGAGTTGGACACGGGTTGACCTCGCTGTGTGAAAGAGGGTTACTGCAAGCATCGAGGAAACGTGAGGTGTACGGGCCACTTCAAGGGCCAATGGTGAGGCGGTGGATCGTTTTGCCTGCGGGGCGCCGTCCGGACGGTGCCGCGTTAGTGTCCTTGCCATGGAACAGCGCATCAGCCTGGTCACGCTGGGCGTCCTCGATGTGACGCGCTCCCGGGCCTTCTACGAGGCCCTGGGCTGGCGGGGCCAGGAGGTCGAGGAGACCGTCTTCTTCCAGGCGGGCGGACTGGCCCTGGTGCTGTGGGGCCGCGACAAACTGGCGCAGGACTGCGGGCTGACCGACGGTACGGCGGGCGCGCCGGCCGGCTTCGGCGGGATCGCCCTGGCCCACAACGTGCGATCCGACGCCGAGGTCGACGAGCTGCTCGCGGCCGCGGAACGGGCCGGGGCAACCGTCACCAAGCCCGCGGCCACCAACGCCGTCGGCTTCTACTCCGGCGTCTTCGTCGACCCCGACGGCCACGCCTGGGAGGTCGCGCACAACCCCGGGTTCCAGCTCGCCGCCGACGGTTCCCTCACGATCCCCGACTTCGGCACGTCCTAGGCAGGCCGGTCCGCCAGGGCCGTCGGCGGCTCGTCGTCCATCTCGAAGGCCAGCGGGAACGGGGCGTGGCCCGCCAGGCGGAACAGACGGACCTTGCGGTGGCGCCGCAGCGCCCTGGCCGCCCGTACGGCGTCGTTGTGGAAGCGGCGGGCCATCGGTACCCGGCGGACCGCCTCCGTCAGCTCACGGGCCGCTTCCTCGCCTCCGGGCGCCTCCCGGACGGCCTCCACCTGCTGGGGCTCGGCGAACACGGCCCGCAGCGCCTGGCTCAGCTCGCTCTCGGCGACCTCCCGCTGCTCCTCCTCGGCCTGCCGGGCGGCGTGGGCGGCCTCGTACAGGACGATCGACGCGGCCGGATCCAGCACACCGGAGGTGGCCAGTTCCTGGGCCACCGAGGCGCGGCGCAGCAGCTGCGCGTCGAGCGCGGCACGCGCCGCGTCGATCCTGGCGTGCAGCCGGTCCAGGCGGCCTGCCGTCCAGCTCAGGTAGAGGCCGATCGCCACGAGGACAACGAGGATCCAGATCAGAGTTGCGGTCACGGGCGGCACACTAGCGACGCCGGGTGGGCAGGGTGTCGTGCGGGGCGTCGGTGTTCGTGCGGGGTGTCGGCGTGAGCGTCGCCGGGGGCTGCCGCCCCCGGACCCCCGCTTCGGCCCTGCAAGGCCCCGTCCTCAAACGTCGGACGGGCTGAAATGCCGGGACCGGCGCCTGAAACAACGGCGCTCGCTCGCCCTCAGTCCCGTGCCAGCCCCAGCCGAGCCCGCAACCCGCCGGCCCCACCGCTCCCGGTCCGCTCGTCCGCGGCCACCGCTGTCGAGCCCGCCGTCACCGTCTCGTACACCGACAGGATGTCCGCCCCGACGGTCGACCAGTCGAAGCGGCGCACGTGCGCGCTCCCCCGCTTGCGCAGCTCGGCCCGGCGGACCGGGTCCTCCAGGAGGCGTACCGCCGCCTCGGCCAGGTCGTCCGCGTCCTCGTTGGCGAAGAGTTCGCCCGCCGCGCCCTGGTCGAGGACCTGGGTGAAGGCATCCAGGTCCGAGGCCAGGACGGGAGCGCCGGCCGACAGCGCCTCGACCAGGATGATCCCGAAGCTCTCGCCGCCGGTGTTGGGGGCCACGTACAGGTCGACGCTGCGCAGGAAGCGGGCCTTGTCCTCGTCGCTGACCATGCCGAGGAACTCGACGCGGGGACGGAGCTCGGCGGGCAGGGACTCCACCGCCTCCTCCTCGTCGCCGCGGCCCGCCACCAGAAGCCTGGTCTGCGGTCGGGCGGCGAGGATCTTCGGCAGGGCTCTCATCAGGACCGGCAGGCCCTTGCGGGGCTCGTCGATACGGCCCATGAAGCCGATCGTGTCGCCCTGCCAGTCGGGGTTGGGCTCGGCCTTGGCGAAGAAGTCGACGTCGACGCCGTTGGGGATGGTGACCGCGTCGCCGCCGAGGTGTTCCACCAGCGTGCGGCGGGCGTACTCGCTCACCGCGATCCGGGCGCTGATCTTCTCCAGGGCCGCCTGGAGGATCGAGTACGCGGCGATCATCGCCCGCGAGCGCGGGTTGGAGGTGTGGAAGGTGGCCACGATGGGGCCCTGCGCGGCCCAGCAGGCCAGCAGGCCGAGGGACGGCGACGTCGGCTCGTGGATGTGGATGACGTCGAACCGGCCGTCGTGCAGCCAGCGGCGGACCCTGGCCGCCGAGAGGAAGCCGAAGTTCAGGCGGGCGACCGAGCCGTTGTACGGCACCGGCACCGCGCGGCCCGCCGAGACGACGTACGGCGGGAGCGGAGTGTCGTCGTCGGCCGGGGCCAGGACGGACACCTCGTGGCCCAGCCGGATGAAGTACTCGGCGAGGTCGCGGATGTGGAACTGGACGCCACCCGGCACGTCCCAGGAGTACGGACAGACGATGCCGATCCTCACGGACGCTCTCCTGCCGGGCCGTCGGCCGGTCGTGGTTCCAGGTCGGCGACCCACAAGCGCTGGAGCATGTGCCAGTCCTCCGGATGTTCGGCGATCCCCGTGGCGAAGGCGTCGGCCAGCGCCTGTGTCATGACAGACGTCTTCTCGGCCCGGGTACCTGTCTCGGGTACCTCGATCGGGGGATGGACCCGCCCCTGCATGACGGGCGAGTCGTCGTACCAGAGCGTGACGGGAAGCAGGAGCGCCCCGGTCTGCTGGGCCAGCAGGGCCGGTCCGGCCGGCATCCGGGCCGTGTCGCCGAAGAAGTCGACCTCGACGCCGGACGCGGACAGGTCACGGTCGGAGACCAGGCAGACCAGGCCGCCGTCGCGCAGCCTGCGGGCCAGCGTGCCGAAGGCGGTGCCACCGCTGTGCGGCAGGACCTCCATGCCGAGGCCCTCGCGGTAGGCGACGAAGCGGTCGTAGAGGGTCTCGGGCTTGAGGCGTTCGGCGACGGTGGTGAACGGCGTCTCCAGCTCGGTGGTGACCCAGGCGCCCGCGAGGTCCCAGTTGGCCAGGTGCGGCAGGGCGAGGACCACGCCCTTGCCGGCGGCCAGGCCGTCGGTCAGGTGGTGGACGTCCTTGACGTCGAAGCCGCTCTTGACGCGCTCGGCGCTCCAGGCGGGCAGCCGGAAGGACTCCATCCAGTAGCGCAGGTACGACCGCATGCCCGCGCGCGAGAGCTCGGCCAGGCGCTCCGGGGTCGCGTCGGGCACCACACGCGCGTAGTTGCTCTCCAGCCGCTGGACGCCCTTGCCCCGCTGCTTCCAGGCGAGGTCGGCGATGGTGCGGCCGAGCCGTACCGCCACCGGCTCGGGGAGCTTCTTGACGGTGCCCCAGCCGAGTCCGTACAGCGCGTCCGTGAGGCGGTCCTGGGCGCTCACTTGGCGGCCTCGCTCCCTTGGGCGGCCCCTCGCGGCTTGTCCTGCGCGTCCTCGGCGGCCTCCGCCTCGGCGGACTCGCGACGGACCGTGACGACCCGCTGGATCAGCGTGACGAGGCTGCCGACTGCGACGATCCACAGGGCGACGGGCAGCAGGTACTGGATGCCCGGCACCCCGAACTTGTGCAGGCCGGCGAGACCGGCCGCGACCAGCGAGATCACCAGTCGCTCGGCGCGCTCGACGAGACCGTTGACCGCCACCGGCAGGCCGATCGACTCGCCGCGCGCCTTGGTGTACGACACCACCTGGCCGCTGGCCAGGCAGAAGATCGAGACGGCGCACAGGACGAGGTCGTCGCCCCCACCGGCGTACCAGAGGATGAAGCCGCCGAAGATCGCGCCGTCGGCGACCCGGTCGAGCGTGGAGTCCAGGAAGGCACCCCAGCGGCTGGAGCGGCCGAGCTGGCGGGCCATGTTGCCGTCGACGAGGTCCGAGAACACGAACAGCGTGATCACGACCGTGCCCCAGAAGAACTCGCCCATGGGGTAGAAGACCAGCGCGCCCGCGACCACCCCGGCGGTGCCGATGAGCGTGACCGTGTCCGGGCTGACGCCCCGCCGGATCAAAAACGCGGCGAACGGTGTGAGAACACGCGTGAAGAATGCACGCGCGTACTTGTTCAGCATGGCCTTCCCGAGGGTCGGTGTGGCGCCGCGGCCCCTGCTGGCCACCGGCTGGCCCATCGTAGCCACGCGCGCGTTCGTGCGACCGCCGGGCACTCGTACCCGGGTCCGGCGGGCAGGTCCACTCTCGGCGGATGGCGCGATCGCGTCCGCCGTATGGACGCACCGTGACGGGAGTGGAAAGCTCGAAGGACCGCGGGCGTCACCGGAGCCGCCTCGCACGCGGAAAGGTATGTCCGCGCCCACAGTGACCTCACCGTGCACGGGAGGCAAGATCATGGGCGACAAGGCGAACGCACACCCCGGAGCCGCCGGCAGGGCTACAGCGGCCGACCACCCCGCGTCCGTACGGAATGTGGTACTGGTCGGCCACTCCGGATCGGGCAAGACCACCTTGGTGGAAGCTCTCGCACTGACGGCGGGGGCGGTGAACCGGGCGGGCCGCGTCGAGGACGGCGGCACCGTCTCGGACTACGACGAGATCGAGCACCGGCAGCAACGCTCGGTACAGCTCTCCCTGGTGCCGGTCGAATGGGACGGCATCAAGGTCAACCTTCTGGACACCCCCGGATACGCCGACTTCGTCGGGGAACTCAGGGCCGGTCTGCGAGCGGCGGACGCGGCCCTTTTCGTCGTCTCGGCCTCGGACGGTGTGGACGGCTCGACCCGCATGGTGTGGGAGGAGTGCGCGGCCGTCGGCATGCCGCGCGCGATCGTCGTCACGCACCTGGAGTCCGCGCGGGCCGACTACGAGGAGATGACGCGGATCTGCGCGGAGGCCTTCGGCGGCGAGGACCCCGACGCCGTGCTCCCGCTGTACCTGCCGCTGCGCGGCCCGCAGGCCCCCGACGGGCACGCCCCCGTGACCGGACTGATCGGGCTGCTGTCACAGCAGCTGTTCGACTACTCCTCCGGGGAACGCAAGGAGTCCGAGCCCGGCGACGACCAGCTGCCGCAGATCGAGGAGGCCCGCAACCGGCTGATCGAGGGGATCATCTCCGAGTCGGAGGACGAGACCCTGATGGACCGGTACCTCGGCGGCGAGCAGATCGACGTCAAGACGCTGATCGAGGACCTGGAACGGGCCGTCGCGCGCGGTGCCTTCCATCCCGTCCTGGCCGCGGCGCCCGCGGCCGACGGCGCCCGGCAGGGGCTCGGCACGATCGAGGTGCTGGAGCTGATCACGCGCGGGTTCCCGACCCCGCTGGAACGCGAGGCGCCCGCGGTCACCACGATCGACGGCAAACCGCGCGCACTGAAGGTGTGCGACCCGGACGGGCCGCTCGTCGCGGAGGTGGTGAAGACCGCGTCCGACCCGTACGTCGGCCGGGTCTCGCTGGTACGGGTCTTCTCCGGCACCCTGCGCCCCGACGAGACCGTGCACGTCTCCGGGCACGGCCTGGAGGACCGCGGCCACGAGGACCACGACGTCGACGAGCGTATCGGCGCCCTGTCGGCGCCCTTCGGCAAGCAGCAGCGCACGCTCAGCCACTGCATTGCCGGTGACCTCGCGTGCGTGGCGAAGCTGAGCCGCGCGGAGACCGGCGACACGCTGTCGGCCAAGGACGACCCGCTCCTGATGGAGCCCTGGCAGATGCCCGACCCGCTGCTGCCGCTCGCCATCCAGGCACACAGCAAGGCCGACGAGGACAAACTCTCGCAGGGCCTGTCCCGGCTGGTCGCCGAGGACCCGACCATGCGACTGGAACAGAACCAGGCCACCCACCAGGTCGTGCTGTGGTGTCTGGGCGAGGCTCACGCGGACGTCGCCCTGGAACGGCTGCGCAGCCGCTACGGCGTCCAGGTCGACGTCGTACCGCACATGGTCTCGCTGCGGGAGACGTTCGCGGGCAAGTCGGCGGGCCGCGGCCGGCATGTGAAGCAGTCCGGCGGGCACGGGCAGTACGCGATCTGCGAGATCGAGGTGGAGCCCCTGCCGGGCGGTTCGGGCATCGAGTTCGTGGACAAGGTCGTCGGCGGCGCGGTGCCACGGCAGTTCATCCCCTCGGTGGAGAAGGGCGTAAGGGCCCAGGCGGCCAAGGGAGTTGCGGCGGGCCATCCGCTCGTCGACGTCCGGATCACGCTGCTCGACGGCAAGGCGCACTCGGTGGACTCCTCCGACGCCGCCTTCCAGACGGCCGGTGCGCTGGCGCTGCGCGAGGCGGCTGCCGACGCGAAGATCCATCTGCTGGAGCCGGTGGCCGAGGTGTCCGTCCTGGTCGGTGACGACTACGTCGGCGCCGTGATGAGCGACCTGTCCGGGCGGCGCGGCCGGGTCCTCGGCACCGAGCAGACCAACGGCAGCCGCACGCTCATCAGGGCCGAGGTGCCGGAGATCGAGATCGGGCGGTACGCCGTCGATCTCCGCTCGGTGTCGCACGGCACCGCACGCTTCAACCGTGCGTACGCGCGGCACGAACCGATGCCGGCGCAGATCGCGGAAAGGATTCGGGAAGAGGCGCGCGCCGCCTCGTAGTTGGCGCCCGGCGCCACCAAGTGGCCTGTGCGGATCGCTCCCCTCCGCGTCGGCGGGCGGCTTCGGCCGTCCGCCGACGATTGTCGGTGGCGGAGGATACGCTGATCATTGATCAACAGGTGTGCGAAGTACGGAAGTCGGGAAGGCCGCAGAAGCGACAGTGGGCGGCGATCGGGGGCGGGAATGACCGTTGAGAGCGGTTACGCGGACATCTTCGGTCCGCAGGTGCCGCGCACGGCAGGTGAGGGCCAGACGGCGACGTTCGCGCTGGCCTCGGCGGCCTATCGGGACAATCCGTACGAGGACATCAAGAAGGCCGACAACGAATGGCACCAGACCGACATCAAGGCGGGCCGCGGCTGGGCGCGGATCTTCCGTCCCAACCTCGGTGAGGCCTTCTCGAGGGCCGTGGTCGACCGCATGCTCGGCAGTGGCCGCAAGCCCCTGATCCAGTCCTTCGGCACCGAGCCGCAGGTCGTCGTCGAGCACTGTCTGGCCGCGAACAACATCCGCAAGGCGCGCGACCGGATGCTCAGCGCCATCATGGTGATCTGCGGCGTGCTGTTCCTGCCCGGCCTGTTCGTGTGGCTGCTGGTCTTCACGCTGCGCACCACCATCGTCAAGCGGGACGAGAAGCGCGGCGGCGCCCTCGCCTCGGTGCTGCTCGTGGCGGCGGGCGCGCTCGCCGTGCTCTTCCTGCTCCGCATGCCGTTCACCGGCTTCTGGGGCTGGTATGCGCGGGCCTCGGTCCTCATGCCCGTGGTCGGCTGGTTCTGGGCCAAGCAGGTCTGCGAGCGCACCGCGAGGGATCTGCGGGAGCGCTGGGACAGTCTGCTGGCCGGCAGCAGCGTCGGCGCGAAGGTGCCGGAGGCGGTGCCGACCAGCCCCACCGAGACCCAGGCCGAGCAGCTGCGCCAGTCCCTGGCCAAGCTGAGCGCCGAACAGCAGTCCAACTCCGTGTTCTACGCCGGGCCCAAGGGGATACTGGGCATGGGCACACGCTGGGGCAGCTGGCAGCTGGCCGAGGACCTGGTGGCCGCGGACTCCACGCGGGAGATCCACCCGTTCCGCAGCTGGGACGTCATCCGCTCGATCCACGACCAACTGCGCATGCTGGAGCGCGGTCCGCTCAACACCGGTGGTTTCCCCAAGCCTTCGATACGGCACTGGGTCGTCACGCCGATCGCGGAGGGCGCGAAGGCGGTGTCCCGGCCGGAGGGCACGGACGTCGAGGCGTACCAGGTCAAGAACCACGCGATACAGGACATCTGCAACAAGCAGCAGTTCGGCAGCGGTGACCGGCACTACCTGGGCGTCCAGTGGACGCTCTGGGACGGCCAGTTGATCATCACCATGCTGATCACGGTGACCGTGCTGCACGAGACGCTGCGCATCGAGGTGACCGGTCATGCCCTCGGTCCGGTGAACGGGCTCTTCCAGGAGAAGCCCGAGGCGCCGACCAAGGAGGTCACCAAGTCGTTCAAGCCGTGGGAGACCCGCAAGGTGAAGCTTCCGCTGGTCAATCCCGACGAGGTGGTGCGGCTGGCGGTGCGGGCCCCGATCTCCTGGTATCCGCCGCTGCTGAACTGGCTCGGCGGGACGATGGGGTTGCCCGAGCCGTTCGGACTGCGGCACGCGTGGGCGGACCAGCCGTGGCGGCACCGGTTCATGGCCGACGACGCGCTGCGCGCGGCCACGCCGGTGCTGCGGGTGGTGCATGCCGCGGCGATCAAGGTGCTGGACGAGAACGGCGTGGACACCGACAAGTTCGGTTCGCGCTCGGCGTTCCTGAGCACGGCGGTGCAGGATCCGATGCCGCGGAAGGCCGACGTCTACGACGCGTAGGCCTCCGGCGGTGGAGCCGCAAGGTGGGTCTGGGTGACCGGCCCCGGGGGCTGCGCCCCCCAGACCCCCTTCGGCCTGAACGGCCTCGTCCTCAAGCGCCGGACGGGCTGGTTCATGGCACCGTCGGCCCAAGCGTCAAACCGCCGGCCAGGCCTCTGCCAGCATCTTCCGGGTGTCGGCCAGCAGCTGTGGCAGTACCCGTGTGTGGCCCACCACCGGCATGAAGTTCGTGTCGCCGCCCCACCGCGGGACGATGTGCTGGTGGAGGTGGGCCGCGATGCCGGCGCCGGCGACCGTGCCCTGGTTCATGCCAATGTTGAAGCCGTGGGCCCCGGAGGCGCTGCGCAGGGCCGTCATCGCCTGCTTGGTGAGGGCGGCCAGCTCGACGGTCTCCGGCTCCGTGAGGTCGGTGTAGTCGGCGACGTGACGGTAGGGCACGACCATCAGGTGGCCGCCGTTGTACGGGTACAGGTTGAGGACCGCGTACACCTGCTCACCGCGCTTGACGACCAGCCCGTCCTCGTCGGACTTGGCCGGGATCGAGCAGAAGGGGCAGCCGTCGTCCGCGCCGGGACCGGTCGGCTTGTTCTCACCCTGGATGTAGGCCATCCGATGGGGCGTCCACAGGCGCTGGAACGCGTCCTGGATCCCCACTCCCCACTGCTGCTCCGGCTCACTCGTCATGCGTGCAGCATATTGCTTCGCCCGTTCGCGGCGTGTCGCCGGGGCGGCGGGAGGAAGGTCACCCGCCAAGCTGGGCCGGTGGACGACGACAGCCCTTACAGCCGCTGGGAGCAGCGCACCGAGATCCCGCTGTTCATGGCGTCGCTGGTCTTCCTGGGTGCCTATGCCGCCCGTGTGCTTGCAGTGAGCATGCCGTCCCTCTGGGAGGACGTGTGCTTGTACACGATGCTCGCGCTCTGGCTGCTGTTCGCCGCGGACTACGTCACGCGCTGGCGGCTCGTCGGGGGGCGCTTTCTGCACTTCGCCAGGACCCACTTCCTGCACACGGTCGTGGTCATCCTGCCGCTCCTGCGGCCGCTGCGGATCGTGCCGCTCTACGACGTGATCCAGCGCCGACAGGGGCAGCCCCGGCTCTCGCTGCACGCGCGCGTGATCGCTTACGCGAGCCTGGCAACCCTGCTGCTCGGATTCGCCGGTTCCCTCGCGGTCTACCAGGCCGAACGCGGGGCGCCCGGCGCCACCATGCGGACGTTCGGGGACGCGCTGTGGTGGGCCTCGGCAACCCTCACCACCGTCGGATACGGCGACATCACTCCGGTGACCACGCGCGGCCGGACGATCGCGGTCGGGATGATGGCCGGCGGGCTGGCCCTGCTCGGCGCGGTGACGGGATCGTTCTCCTCGTGGCTGCTACAGATCTTCTCCCGCGAGAGCGACACGAGGCCCCCGGGGAGCTGAGCCTCCCGGGGGCCTCGTGATCGTGTACGGCCGGATCACATCTGCGTCCGCTCCTCGACCACCTTCGCGATCTTCGCGATGGCCTCGTCGAACGGGATGCCGTTCTCCTGCGAGCCGTCGCGGTAGCGGAAGGAGACGGCGTTGTTGGCCATGTCCTCGTCGCCCGCGATGACCATGAAGGGCACCTTTTGCTTCTGGGCGTTGCGGATCTTCTTCTGCATGCGGTCCGAGGAGGAGTCCACCTCGACCCGCAGGCCCTTCTTCTTGGCCGCCGCGGCGAACTTCTCCAGGTAGTCGACGTGCCCGTCGCCGATCGGGATGCCGAGGGCCTGGACCGGGGCCAGCCACGCCGGGAAGGCGCCCGCGTAGTGCTCCAGGAGCACCGCGAAGAACCGCTCGATCGAGCCGAACAGCGCGCGGTGGATCATGACCGGGCGCTGCTTGGCGCCGTCCGGACCGGTGTACTCCAGGTCGAAGCGCTCCGGCAGGTTGAAGTCGAGCTGGATGGTCGACATCTGCCAGGTGCGGCCGATCGCGTCCTTGGTCTGGACGGAGATCTTCGGCCCGTAGAAGGCGGCGCCGCCCGGGTCCGGGACCAGGGGCAGACCCTGCTTCTCGGCGACCTGGCGCAGCGTCTCGGTCGCCTCCTCCCAGACCTCGTCCGAGCCGACGAACTTCTCCGGGTCCTTGGTGGACAGCTCCAGGTAGAAGTCGGTCAGGCCGTAGTCGCGGAGCAGGCCGAGGACGAAGGTGAGCGTCTTGTCGAGCTCCTCCGACATCTGCTCGCGGGTGCAGTAGATGTGCGCGTCGTCCTGCGTGAAGCCACGCGCGCGGGTGAGGCCGTGCACGACGCCGGACTTCTCGTACCGGTACACGGTCCCGAACTCGAAGAGGCGCAGCGGCAGTTCACGGTAGGAACGCCCGCGCGCGTCGAAGATCAGGTTGTGCATCGGGCAGTTCATGGGCTTGAGGTAGTAGTCCACGCCCTCGTCGAGCTGCATGGGCGGGTACATGCCCTCGGCGTACCAGTCCAGGTGGCCCGACGTCTCGAAGAGCTTCCCCTTCGTCGCGTGCGGGGTGTAGACGAACTCGTAGCCCTCCTCCTCGTGGCGGCGGCGCGAGTAGTCCTCCATCACGCGGCGGACGATGCCGCCCTTGGGGTGGAAGACGGCGAGGCCGGAGCCGATCTGCTCGGGGATCGAGAACAGGTCGAGTTCGTTGCCCAGCTTGCGGTGGTCGCGCTTCTCGGCCTCGGCGAGGAAGTCGAGGTAGCCCTTGAGCTCGTCCTTGGTCGGCCAGGCGGTGCCGTAGATGCGCTGGAGCATCGGGTTCTTCTCGCTGCCGCGCCAGTAGGCGGCCGCGTTGCGCATCAGCTTGAACGCCGGGATCGCGCGGGTCGACGGCAGGTGCGGACCGCGGCAGAGGTCCTTCCAGCACAGGTCGCCGGTCTTGGCGTCCAGGTTGTCGTAGATCGTCAGCTCGCCGGCGCCGACCTCGACGTCCGCGCCGTCGTCGGACGAGGCGGAGCCCTTGAGGCCGATCAGCTCCAGCTTGTAGGGCTCGGCGGCGAGTTCCGCACGGGCGTCGTCGTCGCTCACCACACGGCGGGCGAACTTCTGCCCGCGCTTCTGGATCTCCTGCATCTTCTTCTCGATGGCCTTGAGATCCTCGGGCGTGAACGGCTTCTCGACGTCGAAGTCGTAGTAGAAGCCGTCCTTGACGGGCGGGCCGATGCCCAGCTTGGCCTCGGGGAAGAGCTCCTGCACGGCCTGCGCCAGCACGTGCGCGGTGGAGTGGCGCAGGATGTTCAGGCCGTCCTCGGAGGAGATCTCGACGCCCTCGACCTCCTCGCCCTCGGAGAGCACGTACGACAGATCCCTGAGCTCGCCGCCCACGCGCGCGGCGATGATCGAGCGCTCGCCGGCGAAGAGGTCGGCGGCCGTAGTGCCCGTCGTCACCACGCGTTCTTCCCGCTCGGAATCGCGTTGGATGATCACACGGACGTCTGACACCGGTCTCTCCTGACTGAAGGTGGAATGCGGCGCCATACCAGGAGCGCGCGCATTACGCGATCGTACCGACCTCGGAGGGCCGACCGCGAAACGGTCACCTTCAGTCCCGGGCGGGCATCCCTCAGTCCCCGGCGTCCTCCCCGCCGCAGGCCTCCTCGAAGAAGTCCAGGTCCTCCTGGAGCGACTTCATCAGCCGGTCCCGTTCGGCCTCGTCCACCTGTACCGGTACGACGCCGCAGGCCCCGGTGACCTTGCGGAAGCCGCCCCGGCTCTCCAGGCGCCCGTGCACCCGCACCGGCAGCCCGACGAGGTGGGCGTGGCCGGCGATGCGGTACGACTCCTCGTCCAGGGTCAGCCGGACGTACGGGATCTCTGCGCCGGCGATGACGCGCAGCCGTACGGTGCCCTCCCCGCGCGTTCCCGAGCGGCGCATCCGTACGACCGCGCCGGTGATCCTGACCGGCACGGAGGGTTCCTCGCGCAGGTAGCGGGCCCCGGCCTCGCGCAGCACGGGCAGGTCGCCCGGCGAGAACTCGACCGGCTCTACCCCGCTCGCGCAGTCCTCGGGCACCCCGGCGGCGGGCGCCCACTGGACGGCGATGCGCGCCCCCTCCGTACCGCGGACGAGGGCGATCAGAGCCTCGGTGAGCTCGCGGCTGACGCCGGCCTCGACGGCACCGTCGAAGGCGTCCATGCCGCCGGTGGCCCGCTGGTAGTCGATGGCCTCGCGGGCGGCGTACAGGGCCTGGTGGAGACGTACGGCGAGCGGGCGGCCCGCACCGACGGGCACGAAGGCGGCGAGGTGGCCGCCGCCGGCCGCGGAGCCGACGAAGACGCTCTCCAGCATCGCGGCGGCCGAGCGGCGGTGCCGGGCGCCGTAGTAGCCGGCACGCGCGCGTGTGGCGAGCGCCGCGGCGAGGAGCATCTGGCGGGCGGCGGTGCGCAGTTCCTCCTCGACGGTCCAGGGCGCGGCCCCGGCGGGCCCGCTCGGCGCGTCCCGCCACCAGCGGACCTCGTCGCTGGGAACGGCCAGCCCGACCAGCACCTCGCGCGCGGAGGGCATGCCGCTGCGGGAGAGCGCGACGAGCGCCTCGCCGAGCAGGTCGTCGCTGTCGGGGAAGGCGCGGGACTCGGGGACGAGCAGGCTCGTGCCGTTGCCGCCCGGTCCCGGCGGGGTCCAGCGGCCGTAGCGTCCCGCCGCTCCCCCGCGTCGCTGCCAGCCGTGCCGGTGCAGCAGGGCGCTGAGCACCGCGGGGTCCACCTCGCCGGGCTCGGGGGGACGGTCCCAGGACGCGTGGACCGGGTGCGGCCTGACTGGCCGTACCGGCTCTTCCAGGGGGCGGTGTGTCATGGTCTGCCTCCCGTACCGACCCGCGTCATGATCTCGCAGAGCGCCCGGTCGTCGAAGATGCGTGAGGTCGGTATCCGCACGGTGGTGCGGCGCCGGCCGGTGATCGCGTGGCCGGCGAGGTTGACCCAGTAGCAGCAGTGCCGCAGGTCGAGCCGGTCGTGACTGGCACGCAACCAGTCGTCCTGGGTGCGCGGAACGAGCATCACGACGAGGATCTTGTGCACCGAGACCGGGGTGCGGGCGAGCTTCGCCAGGTGGTCGTTGTCGAGCGTGAAGGAGAAGAACCGGCCGCGCGGGTTCGGCGCGATCTGGTAAGTGGCCTTGAGCTGCACCTTTATGGTGACTTCGTCGTCGACCGTGTGACCGGGCGCGCTGTGGCTGACGTGCCAGTCGATGCCGTTGTCCGGGAATGGCTGCGAAAGGGAGCACCCGGCCGCCGCCGCGACCGCGTGCAGATACCCCACCTGCAGTGTCTCCATGCAGGCGGTGGTGGCGAGTGAACCGCGATGGGGGCCCGTGAGTTCGGGCAGCAGCCCGCCCCGCTCGGGCTGCGCTATCGCCATGACCAACAGCCTTCCACGCAAGGTGAATCCCCGTATCGGGCCGCTGAACTGCAAAGACCCGCACTCCTGTTGTGTCCTCCCGGCGTACGCCGCAAACAGCCCGGGTATCACCAAACGGGCAGAAGACGGTACGTCAGCTGCCGTGGGTGAACGAGGGGTTGTGTAGGTATGGCGTGCTGGTATGAGGGCCCGCTGGTGGCATTCGACACGGAGACGACAGGCGTGGACGTCGAGACCGACCGGATCGTTTCGGCGGCCGTCGTCGTACAGGACGCCCCGGGTACCCGGCCACGGGTGACCCAGTGGCTGGTGAACCCGGGTGTCCCGGTGCCGGAAGCGGCAACGGCGGTACACGGACTGACGGAGGAGCATCTCCAGCGCAACGGCCGCTGGCCGGCGCCGGTAATGCAGGAGATAGCCGAGGAGTTGGCCGGTCAGGCCGCGACGGCCCGGCCGATCGTGGTGATGAACGCGCCTTTCGATCTGACGCTGCTGGACCGCGAGTTGCGCCGTCATCGCGCCTCCTCGCTGGACCACTGGTTCGAGACGACGCCCTTGCTGGTGCTCGATCCGCGCGTCCTGGACAAGCATCTGGACCGCTACCGCAAGGGTCGCCGCACCCTGACCGACCTGTGTGCGCACTACGGCGTCACGCTGGACGGCGCGCACGACGCGGCGGCCGACGCACTGGCCTCACTGGAGGTCGTACGGGCGGTGGGGCGCCGCTTCGCCGCCCGCCTGGAGCGTCTGTCCCCCGCCGAGCTGCACACGCTTCAGGCGGTGTGGCACGCGGCACAGGCACGCGGGCTGCAGGCGTGGTTCGCCCGCAGCGGCAGCGACGAGGCGGTGGACCCGGCGTGGCCGCTGCGCCCGGATCTGCCGGCGGCCGCATAGGAGGTGGAGAGCACAAAAAAAGCCGGTCCGCTGTGGCGGACCGGCCTTTCCCGGTGGGCGATACTGGGTTCGAACCAGTGACCTCTTCGGTGTGAACGAAGCGCTCTCCCACTGAGCTAATCGCCCGGGAACGGACTGAACAATACAGGTCCCCTCACGGTTCCTTCAAACCGCTTGATGGCCGTCTTCATGGCCGCCTTGCCGCGCACGGGCCAAGTGCGCCGCCAGGCCCCGCCGTCCGGAGCGCATCATCAGCCAGTGGTTGGCACGGAAGACGGGCCGCCCGGGTACCGCGAGCCGCCGCAGCAGCGGCTTGTTCACGTCGACGACCTGCTCGTAGCGAGCCAGGCTCCCGCCGCCGCGCGGGGTGACGGTCCAGCGCACCCAGCCGTCGAGGTCGCCGGACATGGCGATCTCGAGCACGCCCGCCCCGCGCTCCCGCCGCACCTCGCGCGCGGTGAAGGTCATGTCGTACGGGAGGACGGAGCGGATCGTGATCACGCCGCTGGTGTCGTCGATCCGGTTCACCTCGCGCACCTGGGGCCACCAGCGGGGGTAGCCCTCGGCCTGTTCCAGCAGGTCGTAGACGATGTCGGGCGGTGCGGGCAGGGCCCACAGGCTGCGGAAGCGGTAGTGGCTCCAGTCCATGGGCCGAGTCTGCCCCCGCCAAGGGGTTTCCGCCGCATCTGAGTACGTACTGAGTATGAGCACTCATGCCCTGCGGCGTGACACGGACCACACTCCTGCCATGACGCACTTTCCGCCCCCGGCCGAGGAGTTGCGGCTTCTCGACCTCGAGCTGCGCCAGCTGGACGCCCGTCGGGCCCAGTTGCTGCACCGCCGAGCCTGGCTCGTCACCGCGCTGCAAGCGGCGGCCTCCCGGTCCGCTCCGGCGCCTCTCGTCCCGCCCCGCCCCGAGGCTTCGGCGCCCCGGGTGCAGAACGTCCTGCTGGTGCTGGGCGGTGTCCTGCTGACGGTCGCCGCGATGGCGTTCACGCTGGTCAGCTGGGGGCACATGGGGATCGCCGGGCGGGGCCTGGTGCTCGGCGCGGTCACGGTGGCGGTGCTCGCCGCGCCGCTGCCGCTGCTGAAGCGCGGGCTGCGGTCGACGGCCGAGTCGGTGGCGGGCCTGGGGCTCGTGCTGACGGCGCTCGACGCCTACGCGCTGCACGAGGTCGGGTTGGCCGACGTGGACGCCACCGGCTACCTCGCGGCCGCCTCGGCCGTGCTGGCGGCTCTGTGGACGGCGTACGGCCTGCTGCCGCGCACCTCCGAGCTGCGTCTGCCCCTGCCGGCCGCTCTGATCGCCGCCCAACTCCCGCTCACCCTGTGGGCGGTGGCGGCCGACGCGAGCCTGTTCGGGATCATGGCCGCCGTGCTGGTGACGGCCGGGGTCGACGCGGGTGTTGCGCTCCGGGTGCCTGCCGGGTCCGTGCGGATCACCGCGGTGATCGGTGCGTACGGCATGGGCGCCTGGGGCGTGTGGGCCGCCGGCTGGCTGTCCTGGACGGCCACCGGCCCGAGCGCCGCCGCCCGTGCGGCGGCGCTCCTCCTCTTGGCCGCGGGCATCGCGGTCGCGGTGGCGTGGCAGCAGGCCGCCGCGAAGCAGGCGCTCGGCCTCTCCGTCGCCGCCGGTCTCCTCACGGTCGCCGCGCTCGGCGGCACCGCCCGCCCCGTGCTGTCAGAGGCTTGGACGGTTCCGGTGTATCTGGCATGCGGCATCGCCCTGCTCGCGGCGATCCGGGCGGACCGGCTGCCGCAGGCGCTGCGCGACGGGCTCACCCGGGCCTCCGCCACCGTGCAGGGACTCGCCCTGCTGTGGACGCTGCCGCTGGTGGCGATCGCGCTCGTGGGTCCGGTGGCCTGGGTGGATCAGGTGTGGTCCGGGGCGCCCGGCGATGTGCGGCATGCGACGGCGGTCGACGCTCCTTGGCCCCCGTACACGGAGACGGTGCCGGTCGTCCTGGCCATGGTCGCCGCCGTACTGCTCCTCGCGGCACGCGACACCGCGTGGCGGACCCGGGCCCTGACCGGCGTGCTGGTCCTGGCATGGGCAGCGGCGCTGGTCCTGCCCGCCGTGCTCGAAGTCCCCTACGCCGTGGGCCTGGTGGCCCTGGCAATCACCACGGCCGGCGCCCTCGCGGCGGCCGCGTGGATACGACCGTCCGAACAGCCGGCGACGGCGCAGGAGCCGTCGGCGACCTCGCCGGAGGAACCCGCCACCACCGCCGTGGGAGAGCCCGCAGCCGTGACAGCCACTCCCATCGGCGTCCCCACCCCCCGCGCGACCGCCACGGTCCTCGCCCTCCTCACCTCACTCCCGCTCGCCTTCCTCTCGCTGACCACCGAGGCCGCGACCCTCACCGTGCTCGCCGCGCTGACGGCGCTCTTCGCGACGGCCTCCTGGAAGGCGCACCTCGCTCCGGTCACGGCCCCGGCCGGGCTCGCGTACGCCGCCGGGCTGGCCTGTGCGGCGGGGGCCGCGGCCGGCTGGCAGGCGCAGTACGTCGCCCTGCTGGTCCTGGTGGTCCCGGTGGCGGCGGCTCTGCTCGCGGCGCGGCTCGGTGACGCGCGGGCGACGGTCCCGGTCGAGGTGACGGGCGCGATCGCCGCGCTGCTCGCCGTCGCGCTGGCCGCGGCACCGGCCGACCTGCCGATGCTGGCCCTGGTGCTGGCGCTGTGCGGTGTGATCACGGCCGGTACGGCGGTCCGTCCGGAACGCCGGTCCGTGGCCTACGCCTCCGCCGCTCTGTTCGTGCTGGCCACGTGGGTGCGTCTGGCGGCCTGGGACGTCGGGACGCCCGAGGCGTACACGCTGCCGGTCACCGTCCCGGCCCTGCTGGTCGGCGCCCTGCTCAGGCGCCGCGATCCGCAGGCCTCGTCCTGGACGGCGTACGGCCCCGGACTCGCCGCCACCCTCGTGCCGAGCCTCCTCGCGGCCTGGGGCGACCCGCAGTGGACGCGCCCCCTGCTCCTCGGCCTGGCGGCCCTGGCGGTCACCCTGCTCGGCGCCCGCCACCACCTCCAGGCACCGCTCCTCCTCGGCGGCGCGGTGCTGGCCCTGGACGCCCTGCACGAACTCGCCCCGTACATCGCCCAGGTGACCGATGCACTCCCCCGCTGGGTACCGCCCGCCCTGGCCGGCCTCCTCCTGCTGGCCATCGGAGCGACGTACGAGCAACGCCTCAGGAACGCCCGAAAGATGCGGGACTTCCTGGGCAACATGCACTGAAGCCCACCCAGGGGCGCGGGGAACTGCGCGACCAGCCACAACGGCCCCGCAGTTCCCCACAACCTGTTACGGCATCCTGTCGCCCAGCAGCGCCAGGTTCTCAATGGCCGCGAGCCCGTACAGCGCGGTGTCGTTGGTGGACACCCAGGCGGCCTCGCTGCCCGGGACCAGCGCGTCGGGGCCGCTCAGCTTCTCCGTCCGCCACGGTGCCGACTCCTTGTAGCCGTCGGAGTTGTAGAACTTCTCCCACGCGCGCGTGGCGAGCTTCTCGTCGCCGGTCCGGACGGCGGCGTACGCGTCCAGGCGCGAGTGCCCCTGGAAGAGCAGCAGGGAGCCGAAGTTGGAGCCGTAGCGTGCCGCCTGCTCGGTCTTCGTCGCGTTGAAGTAGCGGCAGTAGTCGTAGTACGCCTCGTTGAACTTCGGCATGTCGACCAGGTCGATCAGCTCGGCGCACAGTTCGTTCAGACCGAAGACCGCGGAGAGGTGGGAGACGCCGACGACGGGCTTGTCGGCGACGGCGAACCTGCCCGTGTCGAGGTCGTAGAGGCCGCTGCCCTGCACGAAGCCGTTGGGCTGGTCGGCGATCGTCTCCATGCTGGACAGGACCCGCGCCTTGGCCTTCTCCCACTTGGGGCCCTTGCGCTCCCACTCCGTCAGCCAGGCCGACACCAGTCCGCTCCAGTCGGTGCCGAAGCCGATCGACAGGGCGTGCCGGTCGGGGGTGTACGGCTCGGTGCGGATCTTGCGGATCGGGTCGAGGACGAGGAAGGTCTCGTCGGAGTCGACGTTGGCGTGCATGAGGTCGCCGACGCGTTCGTCCGCGGTGAGGAAGTAGTAGTAGCGGCGGTAGGTGGTGTTGGCGATGCGCTGCTGCTTGGCGCTGTCGGCGTAGTGCTGCACACCGTGCCGGGTGCCGAGGCCGGCCCATTCGCCGAGGTGGTAGACGTCGACCTCACCGGTGTGCCGGGTCATGGCCTCGGCGAACCGGAAGATGTCCGCGCGTCCGCTCCTCAGGTACGCGAACCACAGCCACAGGTCGGGCGAGAGCTCGGAGTTGTCCCAGGCGTAGCCGCCGATGTCGTACCGCCACTGGTGTCTGACGGTGTCGTAGGTGTGCATGATGTCGCCGTAGTCCCAGAAGCCGTACCAACGGCGCATCTCCACCTGGTCCTTGTAGTAGGTGAGGAGGAAGTCGAGGTGGTCCTCGATCTTCGCCTTGGCCGGCGTGGAGCGGTCCGGCTCGGAGTACAGGCCCGGCCCGAAGACCCCCGCCTTGATGAGCTGCGCGGGCGGGGCGGCGAGCTGCGGCAGCACCCGTACGGCCTCGACCTGTTGGGCCAGAGTCTCGGGTGAGGGCGTCGACTCGTTGGCCCAGAAGAGGAGTTCGGAGGTGCGGGCGATGCCGTAGGGGGTGCCGAACTCGGGCTCGTAGTCCTCGTAGGTGATGTTGAGGCCTTCGAGCTGCTCGGGGTAGGTGTCCTGGCCCATGCCGTCGTGGTAGAACCGCAGGTCCATGGGCTGCGCCTCGGGCGACCAGAGCCACATGGTGACCTCGGCCGCGTCGGTGTGGGCGTCGCGGATGTCGAGCTGGGCGGGGAACTTCTCCCAGAAGTCCCGCAGCCCGAAGGAGAGTCCGCCGCTGACGCCCCCGACGTATCCGAAGCCGGAGGCACGCCCGCCGCCGCCGGCGCCGATCCAGCCGTAGCCCTTCTTCGTGCGCTTACGCAGGGTGAAGCCGTCGGCGGAGAGCTGGGAGAGGGTGTAGTCGCCCCACTCCGGGATGTACTGCAGCCGGGTGGTCACGCGCTGGTCCCAGGTGGACGGGTCGGGCAGCTTCTCCCCGGCGAACTGCGCCGCCTGTACGGCCGCCCCCGGATCGCGCCGCAGTCCGGTGATGCCCTTGACGGCTTCGCGGAGCATGCCGGTGCCCTCGCCGCCGATGCGGACGTGGCGGTCGTACGACTCGTCCCGCATCGGGACGGTGAAGCGCACGCCGAGGCCGCGGATGAAGTCGCCGCTCGCCTTGCCCGGCTCCTGCGTGCCGTCGTACGTGATGGTGTGGACCATGCGGAAGGAGTCGGCGCCTGCGTAGAAGTAGAGGCGGATGGAAAAGGGGAGCCAACTCCGGCCGCCCTTGCGGTGCTTGCCGTCGATGCGGACGACGGCGCGGACGGGGCCCTCCTGCTCGACGGTGACCTCGGAGATGGCACCCTCGAAGCGCTCGGTCCTCACCGCGCCCTGGTCCTCGTCCTCGATCTCGGGCTGGCGGATCAGCACGAGGCGGCCGTTCCTGGCGATCTCGGTGGAGCCGCGGGTGACCGACTTGATGAGCGTGGCGCCCGACTTGCCGATCTTCGCGGTGATGACGCCGGTGGAGACGGTGATCGCGCCACCGCTCTTGTCGACGGTGACCTTCTGCTCCGGTACGGCGGCCTCACCGGCGCTCAGAGACAGCTTGCCGTTGCCCGAACTGACCGCGTGTGCCGTCCACTTGAGCGAGCCGTCGGGCCAGTGGGCGATCGGCCAGGACTGGACCGGCACCTCCTTGCCGTCGGCGTCCCTGACCGCGAAATCCTGGTCCTGCCGGTAGGCGCCCTTCGGCCAGGGGACGCCGACGGTGGAGCCGGGCGCGGCACCGAGGCCGCCGTCCTCCAGCCAGTCCAGGGTCACAGGGTCATCGTCGGCTTCGGCGCCACTCGGCGCGGCCTGCGCGCCCTTGGCTCCAAGCGCCCAGCTGAACTGCGCGGCAGCTCCGGCGACGGCGGCCGCCTTGAGGAGGGACCTGCGGGGGATGGGGGACATGGCCTTTCCTTTCCATGGGCAGGTGGTCAGGGGCATGACAGAGAGAGGCGGCGCCCGGAGCGCCGGCCTTGTGCGAGACACCGTCGGTTCAGCGGTGCCGGTACCGCTCCTCCACGGCGACGGCCGCCGCCACGACGGCCCCCAGGACAGGGACCGCCAGCGGCGCGGCGAACCAGGCGGAGGCGGCCACGACGGCCAGCCCGCCGATGATCAGGAAGGACCCGGCGAGGTCGAGCACGGCACGGCGCCCGGCGCCCGCGAGCAGCGCCCGCCAGCCGGCCTCAGGTGTCCAGACCGCCGCGGCCCGCAGCAGGGCCACGACGGCACCGATCAGCGCGAACACCCCGATGGCCCCGACGAGCGGCCCGCCGGGAATCCCGGCCCGCGCGGCCTGGACGTCCACCCGGACCGCGCCGGCCACGGCCCACCCGGCGAGCCCGACGACCCACCCACGCCGCACGGCCACGCGGAAGTCGGCGACGAACTCCCGCAGGCCACCGCCCTCGTGGGTGATGCGGCGATGCAGATGCCGGGCCCCGGCGGCGAAGGCGGCCGGATAGGTGACCACGCCGAGGGAGGCCACCGCGATCCAGACACCGGTCAGCAGACACTCGGCGAACACACCGAACTTCTCGGCGAAGAAGGACTCCCCGCGTGACGTACGAGCCTTCACCCGCGCTTGGGCCATCGTGACCGCCCCCTCAGCCCTTCAGTCCGGAGGTCGCCATGCCGTCGATCAGATACCGCTGGAAGGCCAGGAAGAAGGCGAGGACCGGCAGCAGGGCGACGAGCGACATGGCGATCATGCCGCCGTAGTTCGCGATGCCCTCCTGGTCGACGAACATCTTCAGGCCGAGGGAGACGGTGTACTTGTCGGGCTCGTTGAGGTAGATCAGCGGGCCCATGAAGTCGTTCCAGGCGTTGATGAAGGTGAAGATCGCGCTGGTGATCAGGGCCGGCCGGCACAGCGGCAGCATGATCGACCAGTAGATCCGCAAGTGCCCGCAGCCGTCTAGGCGGGCCGCCTCGTCGAGTTCCTTGGGCAGGTTCCGCATGAACTGCACCATCAGGAAGACGAAGAACGCCTCCGTGGCGAGGTACTTCCCGAGCAGCAACGGGGTGTAGGTGTTGATCATCTCCATGTTGCGGAACAGCACGTACTGCGGGATCAGCAGCACGTGATACGGCAGCAGGAGGGTGCCGATCATCAGCGTGAACAGCAGATTCCGGCCCGCGAACCGGATCCTCGCGAAGGCGTACGCCGTCAGCGAGCAGGACACCACGATCCCGATCACCGACCCGACCGCGAGGAAGAGCGAGTTGAGGAAGAAGGTGGAGATCGAGATGTCGGCGATGCCGTCGGCGAGGCTGGTGTAGTTGGAGACGCTCGGGTCGCCCGGGAAGAGGTCCAGGCTGCCGATGATGTCCTCGCTGTTCTTGAACGAGCCGCCGACGACCCAGATCACCGGGTAGAGGATCACCGCGAGGACCAGCAGGGATCCGATGTGCCAGGCGACGGAACCGGGCAGTCGGCGGCGCAGCGCCCCGGCCCGCGCGGAGGGCGCCGGCTTGATGTGCGCCGGCTTGATGTCGGTTGCCGGTGCGCTCATCAGGCGCCCTCCTCGTAGTGCACCCAGCGCTTCTGGGACCAGAACAGCACCGCCGTCACCAGGGCCACCGCGACGAGCAGCATCCAGGCCATGGCGGAGGCCAGGCCCATCCGGCTGTTCTCGAAGCCCTGGACGTACAGATAGCAGGTGTAGACCATCGAGCCGTCGGCCGGACCGCAGGCGTTGCCTCCGGCGCCGCCGCCGACGATGTAGGCCGAGCTGAAGATCTGGAAGGAGTGGATGGTCTCCAGCAGGACGTTGAAGAAGAGGACCGGGGAGATCATCGGCAGGGTGATGTTCCAGAACCGCCGCAGCTTGCCCGCCCCGTCGACCTCGGCCGCCTCGTACAGCTCGCGCGGGACCTGCTTGAGGCCGGCGAGGAAGATGACCATGGGGGCGCCGAACTGCCAGACGGTGAGCGCCACCAGGCTGTAGATGATCAGGTCCGGATCGCCCGTCCAGCCGCCGACGTCGATCCCGAAGATCTGCTGCGTACGGTCGACGATCGCGTCGTCCGAGAAGATCGCCTTCCAGACGATGGCGACGGAGACGCTCGCGCCGATCAGCGAGGGGGCGTAGAAGGCGGCCCGGTAGAAGGCCTGCCCGCGCCGCTTCTGGGCCAGGAGGAGCGCCACGCCGAGGGCCGCGAGCAGCTTGAGCGGCGTGCCGACGACGACGTACCAGAGCGTCACCTGCACCGAGTGGCGCCAGCGCGGGTCGCCGAACATCTCGGAGAAGTTGTCGAGGCCGATCCACTTGGGCGCGTCGAAGAGGTTGTAGTCGGTGAAGGCGAAGTAGAGCGAGGCGATCATCGGGCCTGCCGTGAGCAGCAGGAACCCGGCGATCCAGGGGGACATGAAGAGATAGCCGGCCAGGTTCTCCCGGCGGAGCCGCCGCTTGAGGGCGGCGGGACGCTCGGGCTGCACCGGGCCGTGCCGCGGCTCGGAGCCCTTGGCCGGGCCCGCCACCGCAGGGGCGTGTGTCACGGCGGTTCCCATCAGCCGGCGAGAGCCGTCTTCGACTCGGTGAAGAACTGCTTGACGGCCTCGTCCACCGACCGCTTGCCCAGCGCGAGCTCCTCGGCGATGCGCAGGAACGCGGCCTCGCAGATGTCCGCGCCGTTCGGGTGCGGGGTGATGGGCTCCAGGACGCCCGCCTCGACGAGGGAGGTCTCGTAGGCGGCGATCCCCTTGTTGACCTCGTCCGTCGGCTGGAACGCGTCGAACTGGGCCTGGGTCGCGGGCACACCCCGGTCGTAGCCCATGATCTTGGCGACCTCGGGGTCGTGCACCATGAAGTCGATGAACTGGGCGACCTCCTTGGGGTGCTCGGTGCGCCTGGAAGCGCTGAGCATCAAGGAGCCCAGGTACTGGCCGGTCCTCTTGCCGTCCGTGGTCGGGATGGGGGCGAGGCCGTACTCGCTCTTGCCCTCGGACGTGTAGCGGACCGTGAAGTTGTCCCAGGTGAACTCGCCGCCGGCGAGCTCGGCGGAGACGGCCGACTTGGGCTTGATCTGGGCGACCTTCTTGGCGTCGGCGTAGACGCCCTCCCGCACGCCCTTCTCGGCCTTGGTCCACCAGTCCGTCAGGTCCGCCTCGGTGAAGCCGAGTCCGTCCTCGGTGAAGAACGCCTTGCCGTTCTGTCGCAGGTAGAGGTCGTAGAGGTACATGACCCCGTACATGCCGCTGTCGCCGGCGCGTCCCGCCCTGTCGCGGATCCTCGTCATCGCCGCGTCGAAGTCGTCCCAGGTCCAGCCCTGTTCCGGCTTCACGCCCGCCTTGGTGTAGACGGGCTTGTCGACGACCAGGGCCATCGAGTTGGAGCCGACGGGAACTCCGAGGAGCTTTCCGTCGATCTCGCCGAACTTCTCCAGTCCCGCGCGGAAGCCGGCCATCGACAGATTGCCGGCCTCGACCTGCTCATTGAGATCGAGCAGCACATTCTTCGCGTCGTATTTGCGCAGGAAGCCGATGGCATTCTGGAACACGTCCGGCGGATTCCCCCCGGAGGCCTGGGTGTTGAACTTCTTCCAGAAGTCGGTGTACGGCTGAAAGTCCGTCTTGACCTTGATCTTCGGGTACTTCTTGTGGAACAGCTCAATGGTCTTGTTGATGCGCTCGGCGCGGTCCTCGGCACCCCACCACGCGTAACGGATCGTCACCGTCCCATCGGCGGAGACCCCTCCGTCCCCACCGCAGCCGGTCGTCGCGGCCAGCCCGAGTGTGGCCGCCGTTGCGCCGGCGGCCTTCAGGATCGTACGCCTCTCAACATTCCTGCTGGTTCTCACGGTCGAGCCTCCCCGCAGCGTCGCTGCCGCCTGCATGAATCGTTTCAAGTAAGCGCTTGCTGGCACAAGTTACGGAGGGCCTCGGGGTGCGTCAATGATTCGGACAGGAATTTCTTGTCGGCCGGCGGGGCGACGCGACGGCACATGGCGGCGAGTCGGCCGGGCCGTGTGCCCGGGTTTCTCGCGTCGGCGCAGGTCAGGGGCGTGAGATCGGGGCGTCGAACGGCGAGTGCGGCGTACGTCCGTCCCGGTCGGCCGAAGGCCGGTTGCTCACGGGTGACTTGACGGGATGCCACCTGCGCAGGGCACGCTCCTGCCGAGCGGCGCGCCGCGCATGCCGGGCCGGAAACGACGGCGGCCCGCCTGCACAGTCGCAGGCGGGCCGCCGGATCCGGGTGGGCGATACTGGGTTCGAACCAGTGACCTCTTCGGTGTGAACGAAGCGCTCTCCCACTGAGCTAATCGCCCGGACGCAGGGAGAACATTACCCCATGTCAGGGGGTGCGAGTGACCAGTGTGAACCCGCACCGGCCGACGTCCGCACCCCCGTCGCGGATCACTGGTCCTTGATCTTCCAGGGCATCACTATGCCGAACTTCCACAGGTAGATCCCGAGGATCACACCCACGATCACCAAGCCGATCGACGTCAGGATGATGTTGCGACGGCGCACCTTCGGGTCGAGAGCCCGCTGGGCCGCCTCGGTGACCTTGCGCTTGGTCCAGCGCAGCACGAGCTGGGCCCATACGAACTCGGTCGCCCAGACCGCCATGCCCCCGAAGATGACCACCCAGCCGGGACCCGGCAGAGGCAGCAGGATGATGCCTGTGACGACTATCGCCAGGCCGATGACGAAGACGCCCACCTGCCAGCTCAGATGCAGCGCTCTACGCGCCTTGACGAACTCCGGCGCTCTTGAGCCGAGCCCCTGCTCGCTGTCGCCCTTCACACCGTCCACTTCGGTCTCGTCGTCAGCCACGGCAACCCCGCCCGGCTCGTTACTCCCCGTATTCATACGGCCAAACCCTACCGGACGGAAACCAGTCACCGGAATGGTCGTACCTCGCGAACGGGTTCTCGGCCGGAAGAGTTACGTAAACACACGCAAAACACTCAGAGGGGTTTACAACGGCACCGTAGGTGGCATGTCGATTTCGCCGACGTGCGAATCCCCGAGCGCACACTGAGCGAAAGGCCCTGGCGCTTATGAACACCACGGTCAGCTGCGAGCTGCACCTGCGCCTCGTTGTGTCGAGCGAGTCATCCCTGCCTGTCCCCGCAGGCCTGCGGTACGACACGGCCGACCCCTACGCCGTGCACGCCACCTTCCACACCGGAGCCGAGGAGACCGTCGAGTGGGTGTTCGCCCGCGACCTCCTCGCGGAGGGCCTCCACCGGCCCACCGGAACCGGCGACGTCCGCGTCTGGCCGTCGCGCAGTCACGGTCAGGGCGTCGTTTGCATCGCCCTGAGCTCTCCGGAGGGCGAGGCTCTGCTCGAGGCCCCGGCACGGGCTCTGGAGTCCTTCCTGAAGCGAACGGATGCCGCGGTGCCCCCCGGTACGGAGCATCGGCATTTCGATCTCGATCAGGAGCTCTCGCACATCCTGGCGGAAAGCTAGGCCGAGGCCCCCGCAAGCCGCCCGGCGCCGTCGACTCGGGGAGACGGCTCGGGCCAAGACAACCGCATACGGCACACATCAGCGCCGCCTCCGCTCCGCGGAGGCGGCGCTGGCGCGCTCGGGGAGGCGGGTGTGTCGGTGACCGTGAGTACACGCCGACGGTTCCCGTCCGTGCCGGCCCGGACGGGAACCGTCGGCGCCGCTGCGGCGTTGTATTCGAAGCCACGTACGGTCGTGGCCGGTCTGTGGGCGCTGCGAGCCACTACCATCGGCCAGCATCGGCGGGCGCCCCGCCCGACCTCAGGCCAGGGAGCGAAACGTGCTGATCACCCATGACACCCGGTGTGCGCTCGATGCCGTGGTGGATCTGGTGAACACCGCACCGGAAGGCGACGAGACGCCGGACGCACTGCCGGACCTCGCGGCGCTCGCCGATTTCGTAGAAAAGCACGAAATCAGCGATGTCGGTGTCCTCTCGGAGTTCGACCTGTCCGCGGTGCGCAAGGTGCGCGGGCGGTTCGCCGAGATCTTCGCGGAGCCCGACGCGCGGACCGCTGCCGGGCTGATCAACGATCTGATCGCCGCCGCCGGAACCACCCCCCGCCTCACGGACCACGACGGCTACGACTGGCATGTGCACTACTTCGCCCCCGGCGCCTCCATCGCCGACCACCTGGCGGCCGACTGCGGCATGGCGCTGGCGTTCTTCGTGGTGGCCGGGGAGCAGGAGCGGCTGCGGCGCTGTGAGGCGCCGGACTGCCGGCACGCCTTCGTGGACCTCTCCCGCAACCGTTCGCGACGGTACTGCGACAGCCGCACCTGCGGAAACCGTCTGCATGTGGCCGCCTACCGGGCTCGCCGCAAGGAAGCGGCGGGCTGAGCGCTCCCCGAGATGCCGGTGTCTTCGCGGGCCCCGGCGGGTGGCGCCGGGGCCCGCGGGTACGGCTCAGAGCAGCAGCAGATCGTGCAGCGCAGCCATGAGCAGCAGACACCCGATCACCGCAAGGAAGATCATCAGCGGTGGCTGGGAAAGGGCGAAGAGGCACCCGCGGGGCTCGTCCTGAGGTGGCGCGGCCTCGCTTTGTGTCGTGTCCAGCATCTCGCGGCGATGATGACGTAGTTGTCCCTCGTCGCGCGATCAACACGCCCGGAATGAGCGGGAGTTCGCCGAATTCCGCGATGTCCGCTTCGAGTGATGATCACTTACGGCCGGACGGCGACCCACTGTGTCGTTTCAGTCCTGCGTGCGGCCGTCAAATGCCGTGCTTCTTGAGGATCGCCTCGATGTCGGTGAAGTCGTCCGAGGCCTCGGCCCTGGGCGCGGCCGCGGGCCGGGTCGACTGACGGGAGCCGGCACCCAGCGAGGGCGCCGAGGCCGCCGGGGCCACCGCCTCATTCTGTGCGCCGGCCTTGGCTTCCTTGCGCTCCTTGCGCGTGCCGCCACGGCGGCGCTCCACCGCGCGGCTGCTCGCGAACAGCAGCCACGCGACGCCGAGCACTCCGAAGCCCGCCCACGCGGTCGGGCTGAACGCGGTGTCCGCCAGCCAGTCGACGACACCGGTCATCACCAGCCCCAGGGGCACCAGCGAGTACGCGGCGATGCGCGTGGCCGCGAGGAAACGCTTGCGGTACGCCGTGACCGCCGCGATGCCCAGGCCGGCCGCGGCGGCGGCGGAACAGACGGTCTCGGCAATCATCCGGTCCTCCAGGGCAGGCTGAGTCGGTCGGGGCACTTCGTCCCTTCCATCCTGCACCGTGGCAACCCCGCCCGGCCACGCCTGGGCCCGACATCAGGGACATCTCCGGGTCATCTCCTCCGCAGGTCCCGGTTCCTCCGCCAGGTCCCGGTCGCCGCAGCACGGCAAGGCGTCGGCGTCCGGGCCTCGTCCGGCGGGCTGGCAGGGTGCCGGTCGGGTTGGGTGACCCGAACCGGTGCTGGGAGACTGGAGCCATGAGCGACTCCTCCCCCGCCCGCCCCGCCGCCCCCGTCCTCGACGTCTGGTGCGAGCTGCAGGGCCCCGACTGCCGCAGCGCCCTGGACGATCTCCGTGCCCTGCGCGCCCGCTACGGCGACCGGCTGGAGCTGCGGTTGCGGCACTTCCCGCTGGAGAAGCACAAGCACGCCTTCGCCGGTGCACAGGCCGCCGAGGAGGCTGTCGAGCAGGGGCAGGGGTGGCCGTACGTGGAGGCCGTGCTGGGCCGGGTCGAGGAGCTGGACCGCAAGGGTGAACCCTTCCTGGTCGAGGTGGCCGGGGAACTCGGCCTGGACACCGAGGAGTTCGACACCGCGCTGGTCGACGGCCGGCACATCCTGATCGTCGACGCCGACCAGGCCGAGGGCAAGGCGATCGGCGTGACCGGCACGCCCACGTATGTGATCGGCGGCGAGCGCCTCGACGGCGGCAAGAGCCAGGAGGGGCTGCGCGAGCGCATCGAGGAGATCGCCGACCGGCTGCTGGCCGAGCCGAGTGCCTGACTTTGCCGTGGCCCTCGGCCGGCCGACGGCTACAGCAGCGTCTTGTACAGGGCGTACTGCGTGGTCTCGTAGCCGAGTGACTCGTAGAGCCGCTCGGCCGGGACGTTGTCCGCGAAGACATTGAGGCCGATGACCCGATGCCCCGCGGCGATCGCCTGGGTCTCGGCCGCCAGCATCAGCGTGCGTCCGTGTCCCTTCCCCCGGTGGGCCGGGTAGGTCTCCACGTCGAAGACGAACGCACGGCCTTCGCGCTTCGCCACCCACAGCGTGCCCACCGGAGTTCCCTCGTGCTCCAGGACGCTCAGGAACACATCCGGCGTGCGCAGACCGTCCGGCAGCAGTGCCCCGTGGTCCCGCTCGGACTTGGCCCGTGCCTCGGCCTCCGGGACCCCACGCTCGGCCCAGCTGCGGGCGTATCCCTCCTGGCTCTCGTCCAGCCAAGGCCCGTACTCGGCGTCCGTCATGGGCCGTGCCCGGCTGCCCCGGGGCAGATCGGGCGGAGTGTCGCCGAGCGCCTTCTCCATACCGCGATTGCGTACGACGTAGCCGAGCGCCGTGGCGAGGCGCAGGCCCGGTCCGGCGTCACCGGGGACCGTCGCCTCGATGCGCCGACAGCCCCAGCCGCGCGCCACCTCCTCCGCGGCGAGGGCGGCCACCGTGCCCCGCCCGCGGCGCCGGTCCGGTTCCTCGATCCGCAGCTCGGATATCCGGGCCACCGTGTCACCGAAGACGGGATGAGTGCCGAGGTGGAGTACGCCCACGGGGCGGCCGTTCACACACACCTGGAAGCGGCGCGAACGGGTCCCGTCCTCGTTGTGCTGAAGCGGCTCGATCGGCCGCAGGGTCGTGGTCATCAGGGGTGTTCTACCCACCGCACCGGCCCACGGCAGCTCATTTTCTCGCGCGCTCGTCGCTCTTACGGGTCGAGGTCGTCGCCCGACCGCTCGGCGAAGATCCGCATGGCCTTGGCGGTCACCGGCCCCGGTGCGCCCGGCAGTTCGCGGGCGTCGACGCGGTGCACGGCCTGCACGTCCCGGAGAGTGGACGTGAGGAAGACCTCGTCGGCACGCTCGAGGACGTCCAGCGGCAGGTCCGTCTCCTTCGCGCCGGTCCACTCGATGGCCAGCACGCGCGTGATGCCCGCGAGGCAGCCCGAGGCGATCGGCGGGGTGTGGATCTCGCCGTCCAGGACGACGAAGACATTCGACCCGGTGCCCTCGCAGAGCTGCCCGACGGTGTTGGCGAACAGGGCCTCGGAGGCGCCGTGTTGGTGGGCGCGGGCGAGGGCGACGACGTTCTCGGCGTAGGAGGTCGTCTTCAGTCCGGTGAGCGCGCCGCGCTCGTTGCGGGTCCAGGGCACGGTGATGACGGCCGTGGAGTCGGGGCGCCGGGCGGTCTCGCCGAGAGCGACGACGAGGGTCGGTCCGTGCTCGCCACGGTCGGAGCCGAGAGGACCGTGGCCGCCGGTGTAGGTGATGCGCAGCCGGCCGAGCGGCATCGGGTTGGCCGCCATGACGGCGGCGCAGGCGCGGCGCACCTCGTCGTGGTCGGGGTCGGGCAGACCGAGACCGCGTGCCGAGCGTGTCAGCCGGTCGAGGTGCCGGGTCAGCGCGAACGGACGGCCGTCCACCGCCTTCACCGTCTCGAAGATGCCGTCGCCCACGGTCAGCCCGTGGTCGAAGACGGAGACACGGGCGGCCTCCATGTCCTGCAGCCCGCCGTCCAGCCAGATCTTCACGATTGCAGTCCCTCTCCACTCACCTCGTACGCCCCCGACGCTACCGCGAGCAGCCGCGACGCCTTCAGCTCGGTCTCCCGCCACTCCCCCTCGGGGTCCGACCCCCAGGTGATCCCCGCGCCGGTGCCGAAACGCAGCACGCCCTCGGCCCGGTCGATCCAGAAGGTACGGATCCCGACGGCCAGCTCGCCGACGCCCCGGTCGGCGTCGACCCACCCGATGCCACCGCAGTACGGGCCCCGGGGCGCCGTCTCCAACGCGTCGATGATCCGCAGGGCGCTCGACTTGGGCGCACCGGTCACCGAGCCGGGCGGGAAGGCGGCGCCGAGCAGCTCGGGCCAGCCGGCGCCGGCGCCCAGCTCGCCGCGGACGGTGGACACCAGATGGACAAGTCCCGGGTGCTTCTCGACGGCGCACAGATCGGGCACGGTCACCGTCCCGGTGGCGCACACGCGGCCGATGTCGTTGCGCACCAGATCCACGATCATCACGTTCTCGGCGTAGTCCTTCTCCAGCAGGTCCGCCTCGGTCCGCCCGGTTCCCTTGATCGGCCCGGACTCGACAACACGCCCGTCGCGGCGCACGAAGAGCTCGGGTGACGCGGTGGCTATCTCAACCCCATGCCGCGGCAGCCGGATCGTTCCTGCGTACGGCGCCGGGTTGCCGCGGGCCAGCAGGGCCGTGAGGTCGTCCACATCGGCGTCCGGCCCGATCGGCGCGCTCAGGACCCGGCACAGATTCGCCTGATAGACCTCGCCGGCCGCTATGTACTCGCGGATGCGCCGTACGCCCGCCGTGTACGCGGCGCGGTCGAGCGAGGACGTCCAGTCACCGGCAGCAGGACCGAGCCACCGCCCCGGCACCGGCGCGGGCACCGGCTCCTCTCGTACGTCCCGGAAGCGGGCGCAGGTCAGACCGCCCTCGAAGTCGGCACAGACTGCCCAGAAACCGCTGGAGTCCAGGGCCGCGGGGTCGTTGGTCACATCGAGGAGGCCGGTGGCGACGCGATCGCCGAAGCGGGCGAGGGGAGGGAGGTCGGACACGCAGTCGAGTCTATGGCTGGTGTCCTGCGGGTGACCTGGCCATGTCCCGTCGGGAGCCGTCGGCAGGTCCCTGAGCAGGCGCAGCGCAGCACGCTGCACAAACGCGTTTTTGTGCTGGCCCCGGAATCCGCTAGAGTTCAACTCGTCGCCGGGCCGCGGGAGCGGAACGAAACGACAAGCGGACGTAGCTCAGTTGGTAGAGCGCAACCTTGCCAAGGTTGAGGTCGCGAGTTCGAGCCTCGTCGTCCGCTCGAAGGAACAGGGGATCTTCCCGACCCCCTACACTCCTGGTGGAGTGGCCGAGAGGCGAGGCAACGGCCTGCAAAGCCGTCTACACGGGTTCAAATCCCGTCTCCACCTCCAAGGACGATTAGCTCAGCGGGAGAGCGCTTCCCTGACACGGAAGAGGTCACTGGTTCAATCCCAGTATCGTCCACTGGATCTTCGACAGATCATCGAAGGTCTGACCCGCGCGATTAGCTCAGCGGGAGAGCGCTTCCCTGACACGGAAGAGGTCACTGGTTCAATCCCAGTATCGCGCACGCAGCAAGTTCGTGATCTTCAGACATGTTTGTTCGATCACGGTCCCGAGGACGATTAGCTCAGCGGGAGAGCGCTTCCCTGACACGGAAGAGGTCACTGGTTCAATCCCAGTATCGTCCACACACCGAAGCCCCCGGTCCTACGACCGGGGGCTTCTTCGTGCTGCTGCGGCTCAGCTGGAGAACAGCATGTGGCCGAAACTCTTGTGACGCTTGTGGCCGTAATGACCACCGTGACCGCCGTGGTGGCCACCGTGCGGGGCGCCCCACGCCGGGGCCTGCGGGGCGGCGGCCGGGTAGGCCTGCGGGGCGGCCGGAGGCGGCGGGGCCGGCTGGGCCCACTGGGACTCCAGGCGGGTCAGCGACTCCAGCTCGCCGTAGTCGAGAAAGATGCCGCGGCAACCGCTGCACTGCTCGATCTGGACGCCGTTGCGGTTGTACGTGTGCATCGGGGCTCGGCACTTCGGACACTGCATGGTCGGCTCAACTCCTCGCCGGTCGATCCTGCTTCGCGTATCGCCAGAACAGACTCTGTCCGGCTGCGGTCGGTTGCACCCTACTTTGCGTAATCCCGGGTCAACTCAGGGGGGACGGAGGCCATTCGGTCACAGGCGTCCACGAGCGACTGCTCGACCTCGTCCAGGAGACGCCCCTCGGCCGAGGCCTTGGTGATCGCCCTCGCGGCGGTCTGCACGGTGAGGGCGCGGGCCGGGATGTCCAGGGCGGGCCAGGGGTCGCCGTCCGCGGGAACGGCCGGTCCGCCCGCGGCGCGGTACGCGGACAGGAATCGCTCCCACTCCTCGGGCGACAGCAGCCCGCAGGCGTACCAGGCGGCTGGCCGGCCGAGGTCCCAGGCCGGCCCGCCCACGCCGAGGTCGTCGACGTCGATGAGCAGCCAAGGGCCGTCCGGGGCCGGGTGGCGGACGAGTTGGCCGAGGTGGAGGTCGCCGTGGCAGAGGGTGCTGGTGTCGGGCTGCGGGGCCTCGGCGCGGGCCCAGGCGGGGAGGGTGTCCCAGGCACGGAGGACGGCGGCGGTGCCGGCGGCGGCTGGGCTGTCGCCCTTTTGTGCGCGCAGGCGGTCCACGGCGTGGGCGGCCTTGGCCGGGCCGCGCATGGGAGGCAGCGTCGCCGAGGCGTCGGTCGGGGTCAGGTGGAGGCGGGCGAGGAGGGTGGCTGCCGCCTCCCAGGGGGCCGCGTCGGGATCGCCGGGGTCCACGGGGGTGCCGTACGGCCAGAAGGTGACCAGTCGGCCGTGCAGGTCGGCGGGTATGGGGGTGAGCGGGGCCAGGAGTATGCCGGGGAGGCCGGCGGCGGTGGTGAGGCGGGGGGTGAGTTCGGTGGGGGTGAGGTCCGGGGCGTGGGCCTTGGCGACGGTGTCGGCGTGCCGGACGACGGTGGCGTCGGGGCGGTCGGCAAGGGTGACGGTTGCTCCGCAGGGACAGGGGTGGGGGCGTGTGTGTGCCGTGGCCTCGGCGTGTGCGGTGAGGGCGGGCAGGAGGGGGCTCGGGGTCACTGGGGTCCCTTGTGTGCGGGGGTGTGGGCCGAGGGTACGTGGGTGACGGGTCGGCTTGGGTGGGGCTGCTTGCTGGTGGCCGGGCCGGACGCCGGGGGTGCCCCGGAATGTCTCGCCCCCGCGGCCCCTACCCTTCCCGTCCTTGAAGGGGCTCCGCCCCTTCGACCCCGCCAGGGGGCTCCGTCCCCTGGACTCCCGTCGGCCTGAACGGCCTCGCCCTCAAACGCCGGACGGGCTGAAGTACCTGGGCCTGCATCAAGAGGGGAAGGCCCTCTGCCCATCAGCCCTTGGTAAAAGCAATGCCGGCGCAGCTCCCCAGCTGCGCCGGCATTTTTGCCGTCCGCCGCACCCCCGTCCCCACGGGGTTTCATGGATGGATGTCCCCGCCCGGACCGCTCTTCCGGGCCTGGGGTCGCCGCTCAGCGCCCCAGCATCACACCCACGGACGACGCCTGTGTGGCCACTGTCTCCCAGCCGTCGAAGACGACGAGGAGCAGGACCGCCAGGGGAAGGGCCATGAGCGTCGCCACCAAGGGGTGGCGGCGGCCCTGGCGGCGCGGGCGCAGCAGCGTGCGCTGCTGCGTGCGGATCAGTGTCCGCGGTGCCGTCTGGGCCATGGTCCCTCTCCTGACCTGTGTCGGTTGTCCTTGGCAGCGGCGGGTGTCTGACCTCGGGGGACGAGTGCTGCACCCGCCGCTTGACCTCAAATCTAGGCGGCCTGGCCACGCCGGGCGTCATGCCCTCGTACCGATTGGCGGGCCTCCCGGAGGATGAGCCATCACCTGAGGAGTACTCCCCTGGGTGGAGACGAGGTCCTAGGTCTCGGGGTCTTCCCCGAGGGGACGCCCGGTCTACACCGGTTTCTCCGAGCTGTCCTCGCGCGGTACAGGCTGCTCGACCAGCGCGAGAACCCGGTTCGCCATGAAGCGCGCCGTACGCACGACAGTCCCGCTTCGGGTGACTTCGCTCACTTCCACGACACCTCGGCGCACCGCCGTCTCCACCCTGCGGCCCGCCCTGCTCGCCACGACCTCGTAGGTGCGGGTCGTGTCTCCCGCATCCACGACTATCTCCACGCGATCACCCTTCATGGGCTCAATCCCCCTTCTGCGATGGGTGGTTGGGGGACATTGCGGGGCGAAGTCGCCCTGCTCACCGGCCCCCTGACCACCCTTCAAGTCTCCCACCCACCACTGACAATCCATCGGCCCGAGAGGGCGCGGCCTCTGCGCACGGCGGCCCGTGGAAACGTAAGCTGTGGCTCGTCAGACGGACCGGGTAGCGGGGATGAACATGGCGATGATGCGCCTGAGGCGCGAGGACCCGCGCGTCGTCGGCTCGTTCAGGCTTCACAGACGGCTCGGCGCAGGCGGAATGGGTGTCGTCTACCTGGGCTCCGACAAGAAGGGGCAACGGGTCGCGCTCAAGGTGATCCGGCCCGATCTGGCGGAGGATCAGGAGTTCCGCTCTCGGTTCGCGCGTGAGGTGTCGGCGGCACGGCGGATCCGCGGTGGCTGTACGGCACGCCTCGTGGCCGCGGACCTCGAAGCGGATCGGCCGTGGTTCGCCACCCAGTACGTGCCCGGGCCCTCCCTGCACGACAAGGTCGTCGACGAGGGTGCGCTCGGCGCGGCCGATGTCGCCGCCGTCGGGGCCGCCCTGTCCGAGGGCCTGGTCGCCGTCCACGAGGCCGGTGTCGTCCACCGGGATCTCAAGCCCTCCAACATCCTGCTGTCCCCCAAGGGCCCGCGGATCATCGACTTCGGCATCGCCTGGGCGACGGGGGCCTCGACCCTCACCCACGTCGGCACCGCGGTGGGCTCCCCCGGCTTCCTAGCCCCGGAGCAGGTGCGCGGCGCCGCCGTCACCCCGGCCACGGACGTCTTCTCCCTCGGCGCCACCCTCGCCTACGCGTCCATGGGCGACTCGCCCTTCGGACACGGCAGCTCCGAGGTGATGCTGTACCGCGTCGTCCACGAGGAGCCCCAGCTGCACGGCGTGCCGGACGCGCTCGCTCCGCTGGTGCGGGCATGTCTCGCGAAGGCCCCGGAGGAGCGGCCCAGCACGCTGCAGCTCTCGCTGCGTCTGAAGGAGATCGCGGCCCGGGAGGCGCAGGGGCTCGCGGACGTACGCCCGCCCGCGCCGCGTTCCGGAGAGGCGGACCGGCCGACCGGGCGCCTCGCCGACACCTACCCGGAACAGCAGCGTCTCCAGCGCCGCCCGCAGGGCACTCCCCCGCCGCGCGGTGTTGTCGCCCCCCGCGGCAACGGTGCTTCCCGAGGTCCCGGTCCCGCGCGCGACGGGGTTCCCCCGCGGAACGGCGGCGCCTCGCCCGGCGGTACGGCGTCGTCCAGGCCCGGCCCCCGGCCGATCCCCGCCTCGCGCAAAGCCCCACGCTCGGGCGGCGGCAGCCGGCCCGCGCCACGCAACGGCGCAGGCCGTCCGGCGCCGCGGACGGGAACCGGTCGGCGGCCCGCCAACCCGCAGCTGCTGCGGCAGCGGCTGTTCGTGTTCGTCGTGGTGACGCTGCTCGTGGCGCTCGGCATCGCGGCGGCGCAGGGCTGCCAGGGCCCGGACCGCGGGCTCGGCGGTGACGGGGACGTTGTGCGGCCGCAGCAGGAGCAGGTGGAACCCGGATACACGCCGCTGGATGAGGACGACCTGATGTCCCAGCGGTACGAGTCGACGTTCGAGATCCGCGACTAGGCGACGGCCCCGAGCGGAAGGGGCCTCACAGGGTCGGCAGGATCCGTTCGAAGAACTCCCGGTCGCCCTCGAAGACCGGGTCCAGTGACAGGAACTCCTGCGGTGTGACCCAGCGGGCCTCGGCCACCTCGCCCGGGTCGGGGACGACGTCGCCGGTCTCGGCGTTCGCCGTCCACCAGTGGAGGCGGAAGCGGCCGTCGTCCGTCTCGGACTCCCAGACCTTGGCCAGGGGTACGACGGTGAGACCGACCTCCTCGCCGACCTCACGGACGACGGCCTCCCGCTGGGTCTCCCCCGGCTCGATCTTGCCGCTGAGGGGTTGCCAGTAGCCGGGGCGTGCGACGGCCGGTCCGCGTCGGATGGCGAGGACTCGGTCGGCGCGCAGGAGGACCGCCACGATCGCCTCGCGCGGTGCCATCGCCGTACGGCCTAGATCTGCGGGCGGCCCGAGGCCACCGCGTAGAAGGCGACCGCTGCCGCCGCGCCGACGTTGAGGGAGTCGACGCCGTGGGACATCGGGATGCGGACCCATTCGTCGGCGGCGACCAGGGCCTGGGTGGAGAGACCGTCGCCCTCGGCGCCGAGCATCAGGGCGACCCGGTCCATCCGGTGCGGGGCGGCCTCGTCGAGGGTCTTGGCCTTCTCGTCCGGGGTGAGGGCGAGGAGGGTGAAGCCCGCCTCGCGGACCGTTTCGAGGCCCTTGGGCCAGGTGTCGAGACGGGCGTACGGCACCGAGAAGACCGCGCCCATGGAGACCTTGACGCTGCGGCGGTACAGGGGGTCGGCGCAGTCCGGGGAGAGCAGGACCGCGTCCATGCCGAGGGCGGCGGCGGAGCGGAAGATGGCGCCGATGTTGGTGTGGTCGTTGACCGACTCCATGACCACCACACGGCGGGCGGACTGGAGGAGCTGGGTGGCCGTCGGGAGCGGTTTGCGCTGCATGGAGGCGAGCGCGCCGCGGTGCACGTGGTAGCCGGTGACCTGCTCGGCGAGCTCCGGGCTGACCGCGTAGACCGGGGCCGGGAGCTCGTCGATGACATCGCGCATGACGTCGACCCACTTGGCCGAGAGCAGCATCGACCGCATCTCGTAGCCGGTTTCCTTGGCCCGTCTGATGACCTTCTCGCCCTCGGCGATGAACAGGCCCTCGGCCGGCTCGCGCTTGCGGCGCAGTTCGACGTCGGTCAGGCCCGTGTAGTCGCGCAGGCGCGGGTCGTCGGGGTCATCGACGGTGATGAGATCGGCCACAGGGTGATACTGCCTTGTCCTGGGTGTGGTGCCAACGGTTCGGTACGGGTTGGGTTACCCGCGGTTACGCGGAAGGGTTCGGTCCGCTCGGCCCCACGTTCACGACGTCGCCGATGACGATGACCGCCGGCGGCTTCACCTCGTGGGCGAGCACGGTCTCGGCGGCCGTCGCGAGGGTCGCGTTCACCCGGCGCTGGGCGGCCGTCGTGCCCTCCTGGACCAGGGCGACGGGCGTGTCCGGGGACTTGCCGTGGGCGATGAGGGTCTCGGCGACCTTCCCGATCGTGGCGACGCCCATCAGGATCACCAGCGTGCCGGTCAGCTTGGCGACGGACGGCCAGTCGACCAGGGAGCGCTCGTCGTCTGGGGCGATGTGGCCGCTGACCACGGTGAACTCGTGGGCGACGCCCCGGTGGGTGACCGGGATGCCGGCGGCGCCCGGCACCGAGATCGAGCTGGAGATGCCGGGCACGACCGTGTACGGGACGCCGGCCTCGGCCAGCGCCTGGACCTCCTCCATGCCGCGGCCGTAGACGAAGGGGTCCCCGCCCTTGAGACGTACGACCGACTTGCCCTGCTTGGCGTGCTCGATCAGCGCGTTGTTGATGGCCTCCTGGGCCATGAACCTGCCGTACGGCAGCTTCGCCGCGTCGATCACCTCGACGCTCGACGGCAGTTCCGCGAGCAGGTCGCGCGGGCCCAGGTGGTCGGTGATGACCACGTCGGCCTCGGCGAGCAGGCGGCGGCCGCGCACGGTGATCAGGTCCGGGTCGCCGGGGCCGCCGCCGACGAGGGCGACTCCGGCGGTACGGGTGCGGTGGTGCGGGGCGACGAGAGTGCCGTCCCGCAGGCCCTCGACGACCGCGTCGCGGATCGCGGCGGTGTGCCGGGGGTCGCGGCCGCGCGCGTCGCTGGTGAGGACCGCGACGGTGACGCCCTCGCTGGTTCCCGTGGCCGGGGTCCAGGCGGTGGCGGCGTCGGCGTCGTCGGAGCGGACGCACCAGACGCGGTGGCGTTCCGCTTCGAGGGAGGCGCGGGTGTTGGCGTCGTCGTCGCTGGTGGCGATCAGGGCGTACCAGGCGTCGGCGAGGTCGCCGTCCTCGTAGGGGCGCTTCTGCCAGGTGATCTCGCCCGCGTCCGCCATTGCTTCGACGGAGGGGGTCGCGTCCGGGGACACCAGGTGGATGTCCGCGCCCGCCGCGATGAGTGCCGGGAGGCGGCGCTGGGCCACCTGGCCGCCGCCGAGGACGACGACCCGTCGGCCGGTGAGGCGGAGGCCTACGGGGTAGGCGGGGTGTTCGGCCATGAGGTGCGGCTCCTCGTCCTGGCAATGCGGTGGGTGCTACGGCACTGGAGCAGCCCTGACGTGCGGATTTTAAGGGGTTGGTTCAGAGTACGGCCGGGGTGGGGTGCACGCAGGAGCGCATGCCCCACCCCGGTATCCGGAGTCACTTCTCGGTGACGCCCGCCGAGTCGAAGGTCGCCACCTCGTGCATGGCCCGTGCCGTGCTCTGGACCAGCGGGAGGGCCAGCAGGGCGCCGGTGCCCTCGCCCAGGCGGAGGTCGAGGTCGACCAGGGGACGCAGGCCCAGTTTGTTGAGGGCGGCCACGTGGCCGGGCTCCGCGCTGCGGTGGCCGGCGATGCAGGCCGCGAGGACCTCGGGGGCGATGGCGCGGGCCACCAGGGCGGCGGCGCCGGCGCTGACGCCGTCCAGGATGACCGGCGTACGGAGCGACGCGCCGCCCAGCAGGAGGCCGACCAGCGCGGCGTGCTCGAAGCCGCCGATCGCCGCCAGGACGCCGATGGGGTCGGCCGGGTCGGGCTGGTGGACCTCGAGGGCGCGGCGGACGACCTCGGTCTTGCGGGCGAGGGTCTCGTCGTTGATGCCGGTGCCGCGGCCGGTGACCTCGGCCGGGTCGGCGCCGGTGAAGACGGAGATCAGGGCGGCCGAGGCGGTCGTGTTGGCGATGCCCATCTCGCCCGTCAGCAGCGCCTTGTTGCCCGCCGCCACCAGGTCGCGGGCCGTCTCGATGCCCACCTCGATGGCCTGCTTGGCCTCCTCGCGGGACATCGCGGGGCCGGTCGTCATGTCGGAGGTGCCCGCGCGGACCTTGCGGGGCAGCAGGCCGGGGGTGGCCGGGAGGTCGGCCGCGACGCCGACGTCCACGACGCACACCTCCGCGCCCACCTGGCCCGCGAACGCGTTGCAGACCGCGCCGCCGCCGAGGAAGTTGGCGACCATCTGGGCCGTCACCTCCTGCGGCCAGGGAGTGACGCCCTGGGCGTGGACGCCGTGGTCACCGGCGAAGATCGCGACGGCCGCGGGCTCCGGGATCGGCGGCGGGCACTGCCGCGACAGCCCGGACAGCTGAGCGGAGATGATCTCCAGCATGCCGAGCGCGCCGGCCGGCTTCGTCATGCGCTTCTGCCGCTCCCAGGCCTCGCCGAGCGCCTTGGCGTCCAGCGGGCGGATCTGGGCGACGGTCTCGGCGAGCAGGTCGTGCGGCTCCTCGCCGGGCAGGGCGCGACGGCCGTACGTCTCCTCGTGCACGACCCACGACAGCGGGCGGCGCTTGGACCAGCCGGCCTGCAGCAGCTCGGGCTCGTCCGGGAACTCGTCGACGTACCCGACGCACAGGTAGGCGATGACCTCCAGGTGCTCGGGCAGGCCGAGGGCGCGGACCATCTCGCGCTCGTCGAAGAAGCTGACCCAGCCGACGCCGAGGCCCTCGGCGCGGGCGGCGAGCCAGAGGTTCTCGACCGCGAGCGCGGCGGAGTACGGCGCCATCTGCGGCTGGGTGTGCCGGCCGAGGGTGTGGCGGCCGCCGCGGGTCGGGTCGGCGGTGACGACGATGTTCACCGGGGTGTCGAGGATGGCCTCGATCTTCAGTTCCTTGAACTGCTTCGCCCGGCCCTTGGGCAGCGACTTGGCGTACGCCTCGCGCTGGCGCATGGCGAGCTCGTGCATGGTCCGCCGGGTGTCGGCCGAGCGGATCACGACGAAGTCCCAGGGCTGGGAGTGACCGACGGAGGGCGCGGTGTGGGCGGCCTCCAGGACGCGGAGCAGCACCTCGTGCGGGATGGGGTCGCTGCGGAAGCCGTTGCGGATGTCGCGCCGCTCGCGCATGACCTTGAGGACGGCCTCGCGTTCGGCGTCGTCGTAGGCGGGCGCGGCCGGGCCGGTGGGCTGCGGTGCTTCTTCCACGGACGCCGTGCTCTCTTCTCCGGGGTCTTCCTGGTCGGCGGCCCGGGTGTCCAGGTCGTCCGCGTGCTGTACGAGCTCGGGGTCTCCGTCGCGGGGTGCCGGAACGGCGGCGACGGGAGCCGGTGCCTCCTGAGTGGGGAGGACGATCGGCTGCGGCGGGGTCGGGGCGAGGTGCGGGGTGGTGGGCACCGAGCCCTCGACCGGGACGAACTGCCCCAGCGGCTGGTCGGGCGCGGGCTCCTGGGCGCTACCGGTCGGGACGAAGGCCGGGGCCTCCCCCTCGCCGGAGGCAGTGGGCTCCAGGGGTGACTGTGCCGCGTCCTCGGTGCCCTGCGCGGGCTGCGCGGCCACGGCCCGCAGCTGCGGTCCGGCGGGCTCGGCGACGAAGCCCTCGGGCGCCGCGGCCGGGGCGGGCTGGGCGGCGGCCGGTTGCGGGAGGGCTTCGGCTTCGGCTTCGGCGGAGACTGCGGCGAGTGGCTGCGGGGCCGCGGCGGGCTCGGCGGTGACGTCCGGGGCCTGCTGGGCGTCCGGGAACTGTGCCACGGGGGCCGCGACGGCCGCCGGGTCCACCACGGGGACTTCTCCGTCGGCGGCGGGCGCGGTCACGGCGACCGCCTGTGCTTCGGCTTCGACGTCGGGCAGAGCGGCGTGCTGTGGCGGCTGCTGCTGGAACGCCTGCTCGGCGTCCGCGAGTTGCGGCGCCGGGTCGGGGGTTACGGCGGCGGAGGCGTCGTCGGTGGGCACGGTGACGGCGTCCGTGGGCTGCACGATCGGCGCGAGGTGTTCGGCCTCCGCGGGCTCGGCTTGCTGCGCCGTGTCGAGCGCGGCCGGGGCCGGCTGCGGGTCCACGGGGACGGAGACCTCGGGAGTCTGGGGCGCGTCCGGGAACTGGGCGGCTTCCGGGAACTGGGCCGCCTCGGGTGTTGCGGGCTCGGCGACCTGCGCGGGGGCCTCGGGCGCGGGAGCGTCGAGAAGCGGGGCCGCTTCCGGAGCCGGGGCGTCCGGGACCTGGACAGCTTCAGGGGCAGGGACGCCGGGGATGGGGGCGCCTTCAGGAGCCGGCGCCTCGGGAGGCAGCGCAGCCTCAGGGACCGTCTGCTCGGGAGGCAGCGCAGCCTCAGGAACCGTCTGCTCGGGAGGCAGCGCAGCCTCAGGAACCGTCTGCTCGGGCAGCGGCGCGGCTTCAGGAGCCGCCTGCTCAGGAAGCACGGCCTCAGGAGCCGTCTGCTCAGGCAGTTGCACGGCTTCAGCCGCGGACGTCTCCAAACCGTGCCCGGCGTCTGCAACCGGCGCCTCGGCAAGCTGGGCGGCCCCGTCCACGGCCGTATCCGCAGCGAGGTCCCCCGGCGCCTGCCCGGCACCCGCGTCGGCCTCGCTCACCGGGACGTCCTCAGGAGCGGTATCAAGCACAGCCGCGGGAGCTGCGACCTCATCGGCACCGGAATCGGCCGCGTCCACCACAGCGTCGTCGGCGTCCGAACCCACGGCCACAACCTGGTCGGCCTCGGGAACGGGAGCAGCCGCGACCTCGTCGGGGGCAGGAGCAAACGCTGCCCCCGCCACCTCATCGGCGGCCGGAACGACGCCCTCTCCCGCGACTGAGCCCGGCTCGGCAGCCGACGCGGCGTCGACGCCCGACGGCTCCTGGGCGTCGTGCACGCCCTCCTGCGGAGCAGGCGCGCCGACCTCGGCCTCTTGAACGGCACCCGCTTCGGCGCCGCCCTCCATGGCCACCTGCACCCCAGTCGCCTGCTGTCCGGTCGGAACAACCGTTTCGGCAGCCGGTGCCTCGGTGCTCACCGGCGCGGGGGCCTGGGCGGGCGTGCCCCAGGCGGATGCCGGCTGCGGGGCCGATGCCTCGCGGTGCTGCGGGGCGTCCAGGTACTCGGGGCCGGGCTGGCGGGCGGGGGCGGCGACGGCGCCGCGGTCGGCAAGGGAGCGGACCGGGCTGGCGGAGGCGTCGGGGATCGGCGGGCCGAGGTGCAGGGGGCGCCGGGGGGTGATCGGCGGAATCGGCGCCGAAGGGGACGGCAGGCGGACAGCGCTGAGGTCGACCGAACCGCTGTCGCGGCCGGACATCTCGTGCGCACCCGGCTCGTGCATGGCCTCGAGGACCGGCTCCGGCGCGGGCGGGACGACCTCGGTGCCCCAGGCGCCCTGCGAGCCGGGCAGCAGCAGGTCTTCGTCCTCGGCGGTTGTCTCGGAGAGGTAGGTGTACGTACCGTGCGCCGCGGGGGCGCCCGGCTGCTCCACCATGCCTGCGCTCTCCGGCAGTCCCTCGCCCGGGACCTGGCCGGTGTCGGTCATGCGTACCCCTCGCCCATCGGTTAGTGCTTCCACGACCAGCTCACCGGGGACGGCGCACCGACCGCCCCCGTAGTGAAGAACGAGCGTGCGTGCCCAGCGGCACGAGCGACCCGCCCAAAAAGGCGACAAAGCCACTGAGTGGCATTGTCGTGGCCGTTCGACCGTCGCGACAGGTTGATCCGCGACAGGCCGCTGTGGACTGCGCCACGTTGCGCGTCCTCCGGTTTCGCCGTACCACACCCACCCCAAATGGGGAGCGTTTTTCCGGACATTGACCGACGAAGTGCCGGGCGACCGAGTGCGGTACAACGATCGGCCAGCCTACCGCGCGCGGTACGACAACCGGATCACGGGGAGGCCTCCGCGATTACACTGTGCGGTCGTTCAGTACCCCGCTGAGCAGGAACGCGACCGTCCGCTCCCGCTCCGTCCAGGCACGTGTGTCCAGTTGCACGGACTGCAGGAGGGCGCACTCCACGTCGTAGCCGTGCTGGGTGAGGTCGCGGCCGATGAGTTCGGCTTCGTCGCGGGTCGCGGCGTGGGTGACGATGCGCTGCGGGCGCCGGTCGGCGACGGCGGAGACGACGGCCGCTCCCCCGCCTCCGACACGGACGACGTCCGGTTCGGGGAGGTTCTCCAGCACGTGCGGGGCCCTGCCGTGGACGATCTGGAGCTGGACCCCGAAGCCGCGGGCGTTGGCTTCGGTGCGCTCGCAGGCCCGCGGGTCGCGGTCGACGGCGATGACGGCGGCGCCCGCCCTGGCCGCCTCGGTGGCGAAGGCGCCGCTGCCGCAGCCGATGTCCCACACCAGGTCACCGGCACGGGGGCCGAGCCGGACGAGTTGGGCCGAGCGGAGCGGTTCCAGCTCGCCCTCGCCCATGAGACCGCCGTAGGCCTCGGCGGGCAGCGTCCAGCCGCGCGGCGCGGCATAGGAGTCGCGGCCGGCGATCCACCCGCCGCCCTCCGTGGCGGCCATCTTGCCGCCGATGACGATCACGACGTTCGGGTCGCGCCAGGTGTGGTCGGCGGCCTTGTCGGAGGTGACGACGGTGACCTGTTCGCGTTCGGTGCCCAGTTCCTCGCAGATGACGAAGGTGCGGTGGACGCCTTCGAGGAGGAGGCCGAGTTCGGCGGGGCCCGCGCCGGGTGAGGTGAGGACGGCGACCTTGGTGTGGGCACGGCACACATTGACCGCGCGGCGCAGGGTGCGGGGATGTGCGACGACCACCTGTGCGTCGTCCCATGGCATGCCCGCCCGGGCGAAGGCGGCGGCGACGGAGGAGACCGCGGGGACGACCTCGACCTCCAGGCCGAACTCGGGCGCGCGCAGGGTCCGTACGACTCCGAAGAAGCCGGGGTCGCCGTCGGCGAACACGACCGCGGTGCCGCGGTGGCCTGCGATCCGACGGGCGGCGAGGGCGACGCTGCCCAGGCGGATGCGCTCCGCGGCGGGCGGCACCGCGGGGAGCGCCAGGTGGTGGGCGGCACCGGCCACCAGCGTGGCGGCGCCGAGAGCGGAGCGTGCCGCGGCGGTCAGCGGCGAGCCGTCCCAGCCGATCACCGTGACGCGGTCGGCCATCGTCGTCTCTCTCCAGAGTTTGCGCAGGTCGTCGTCGGACAGCCCGAGGTGCAGGCTCCGTGAGGGTACCTGGTCACGCCGCGGGCACCCGGGGTGCCCGTGGGTTCGCTACCCGTCAGTTCCAGTCACCGAACGAGGTGAAACCGTCGGCCGGCTGATCGCCGACGCCTTCGAGGTCCTCGGGCAGCAGGCTCCAGATGATGAGGTCCGTGCGGACGTCGATCCACTCGCCGCTGTCGGTCCTGGCGCGCGCTATCCAGGCGCCGCGCAGCACGCCCTCGCTGATACAGCCGATCTTCTGCGCCACCTGCTGGGAGGCGGTGTTGTCGGCGGCGGTGCGCAGTTCCAGCCGTTCGAACTTCTGGTCCTGGAAGAGCCACTGCGCGGTGGCCAGGGCCGCCTCGGAGGCGTAGCCCTCGCCGCGGGCCCAGGGCGCGACGACGTAGGAGATCTCGCTGGAGCGGACACGCCAGTCGGTGTGCTGCAGGTGGACGATGCCCACGAGACGCTGGGTGAGGAACTCGGTGACGGCGAGGACGATGCCGCGCCCCTCGGTGCGTTCGGCGGGGGCGAGTTCGGTGATCCAGTCGCGGGCGTCGGCCTCGGTGTACGGCTGCGGCACGGAGGTCCAGGCGGTGACCAGTTCGTCGTTCATCATCTCGGTGAACGACTCGATGTCCAGGTCTTCGAAGGGCCGCAGCACCAACCGCTCCGTGCTGATGGAGATGTTGGGGAAGGTGCTAGTCATGCGCCACTCCGTAACCTTCGGAAAACCTGCAGGGCCTGCTGAACTGCCCAGCATGCAGCATGAAAGCACTGAACTGCACCACGGGGTCCACCCCGCGTGAAGGAGTGGACCCCGTGCGTGGCGATACGCCGTATACGCCCCGTCAGCCCGAAGTGACCGGCAGGACCGAGCCCTTGTACTTGTCCTCGATGAACTTCTTCACGTCGGACGAGGCGAGGAGCTTCGCGAGCTTCTGCACACGCGGGTCGTCCTCATTGCCCTTCTTCACGGCCAGGAGGTTGGCGTAGGGGTTGTCCTTCGCCGACTCCAGGAGGATGGCGTCCTCGGTGGGGCTGAGGCCTGCGTCCTGCGCGTAGTTGTTGTTGATGACCGCCACGGCCACGTCGTCGAGCGAGCGGGGCAGCTGGGCGGGTTCCAGCTCCTGGAACTTCAGGTGCCGGGGGTTGGCGGCGATGTCCGCCGGGGACGCGTCCGTGCCCGCACCCTTCTTGAGCGTGATGACGCCCTTGGAAGCGAGCAGTTTCAGGGCGCGGCCCTCGTTGGTGGTGTCGTTCGGCACGGCGACGGTGGCTCCGTCGGCGAGCTTCGTGACGTCGGTGACCTTGTTCGAGTAGACGCCCATGGGCGGCAGATAGGCCTTGACCACGGGAACCAGGTCGGTCCCCTTGGACTTGTTGAACTCGTCCAGGTAGGGCTCGTTCTGGTAGAGGTTCGCGTCCAGCGAGCCTTCCTGGAGGGCGGTGTTCGGCAGGACGTAGTCCGTGAACTCCCTGATCTCCAGCTCCAGCCCGGCCTTCGCGGCGAGATCGTCCTTGACGTACGTCAGGACCTCGCCGGCCGGGACGGCGGTGGCGCCGACGACCAGGGTGTCGTCGTCACCGCCGCCGGAGCCCGAGCCGCAGGCGGTGAGGCCGAGTGAGAGGGCACCCGCGAGCGCGGCCGAGAGCAGTACGGGGCGTCGGCGCTTCACGATGCTCATCAGAAGGCCGCGACGACCGCGCCGTCGTACTTGTCCTCGATGAACTTCTTCACCTCGGGCGAGGTGAGGAGTTTCGCGAGCTTCTGCACACGCGGGTCGTCCTCGTTGCCCTTCTTCACCGCGAGGAAGTTGCCGTACGGGTTGTCCTTGGGCGACTCGGCGGCGATGGCGTCGTCGGCCGGGCTGAGGTCGGCCTCCAGCGCGTAGTTGCCGTTGATGACGGCGGCGTCGACGTCGCCGAGGGAGCGCGGCAGCTGGGCCGCCTCCAACTCCTTGAAGTTCAGGTTCCTGGGGTTGGAGGCGACGTCCTTGGGGGTCGCGTCGTAGCCGACGCCCGACTTCAGCTTGATGACGCCGTTGGCTTCCAGGAGCTTGAGCGCCCGGGCCTCGTTGGTGGTGTCGTTCGGCAGGGCGACCGTGGCGCCCTTCTTGAGGTCCGTGAGCTTCTTGACGCCCTGGGAGTACACGCCGAGCGGCTCCAGGTGCACGGTGGCGTTCGGCACGGCGACGATGTCGGTGCCGTTCTTCTTGTTGAAGTCGTCCAGGTACGGCTGGTGCTGGAAGTAGTTGGCGTCGACCTCACCCTGCTGGACGGCCGTGTTCGGCGTCACGTAGTCGGTGAACTCCCGGACCTCGAGGTCGAGGCCCGCCTTCTTCGCGAGGTTGTCCTTGATGTAGGTGAGGATCTCGCCCTGCGGGGTCGGCGTGGCCGCGACCTTCAGCGGGGCGCTCGCGTCGGAGCCGGAGTCCTTGTCCGAGCCGCAGGCGGAGAGCCCGAGGGTGAGGGCTCCGGCGGCGAGGACAGCAGTGGTGATCTTGGCGGTGTTACGCACGAAAAGTGCCTTTCCTTATGGGTGGTGCGACCCCGACTTGGTTCTCGGGGAGTTCTGGGTGCCCGTCCGGGAGGGTTCAGACGGTCTTGCTCGTGGCCGTGGAGGCCTTGAGCAGGCGGAGTTTGGGCGCCGCGCCCGAGTGGCCGCCCCGCCGGTGCAGGGAGCGGGCGGCGTAGTCGCCGGCGAACTGGATGAGCGAGATGACGACGGCGAGGACCGCGACGGTCAGCCACATCAGTTCGGTCTCGAAGCGCTGGTAGCCGTAGCGGATGGCGATGTCGCCGAGGCCGCCGGCGCCGACCGTGCCGGCCATGGCCGAGTAGCCGATGAGGGCGACGATCGTGGTCGTGGTGCTGGCGATGAGGGACGGCAGCGACTCGGGCACGAGGACCTTGCGGACGACGGTCCAGGTGTTGCCGCCCATCGACTGCACGGCCTCGACGAGCCCGCCGTCCACTTCACGGACAGCCGTCTCGACAAGGCGGGCGAAGAAGGGGATCGCACCGATCGCGAGCGGCACGATGGCGGCCTCGCGGCCGATGGTCGTGCCGGTGATCGAGCGCGTGAAGCCCATCAGCGCGACCATCAGGATGATGAACGGCATCGAGCGGGCGACGTTCACGATCTGCCCGATGACCTTGTTGGCGAGGACGTTCTGCAGCAGGCCGCCCTTGTCGGTGAGGACGAGGAGGATGCCGAGCGGGAGGCCGCCGACGACCGCGATCAGGGTGGACCAGCCGACCATGTAGAGGGTGTCCCAACACGCCTGCTCCAGCAGGGGCTGCATCTCGGACCAGGTCACTTGGCACCTTCCTTCACCAGCGCGGAGACGGTCTCCCGGGCCTCCTGGCCGACGACGTCGATCTGCAGGCCCTGTTCGCGCAGGAAGCCGATCGGCACGACGTTGTCCTCGTAGCGGCCGGGCAGCTCGATGCGCATCCGGCCGACCTGGAGGCCGCCGACGGTGTCGATGGCGGCGCCGAGGATCGAGATGTCGATGTTGTAGGTGCGCGAGAGCTGCGAGATGACCGGCTGGGTGGCGGCCTCGCCCTGGAAGGTCACGTCGACGACGGTGCGGTCGTCGGCGGAGGCCTCGCCGCCCACCGGGAAGAGCGCGGAGGCCAGCTCGGAGCCGGGGGTCGCGAGCAGCTCGCTGACCGTGCCGGACTCCACGACGCGGCCGTTCTCCATGAGCGCGGCCGAGTCGCAGATCGACTTCACGACGTCCATCTCGTGGGTGATGAGCAGAACGGTCAGGCCCAGCTGTCGGTTCAGGTCGCGCAGCAGCTGGAGGATGGAGCGGGTGGTCTCCGGGTCGAGGGCGCTGGTGGCCTCGTCGGAGAGCAGCACCTTGGGGTCGCCGGCCAGGGCGCGGGCGATGCCGACGCGCTGCTTCTGGCCGCCGGAGAGCTGGGCGGGGTAGGCCTTGGCCTTGTCGGCGAGGCCCACCAGGTCGAGCAGTTCGAGTGCCTTGCGGGAGCGGTCCTTGCCGGACGTGCCGAGGATTTCGAGCGGCAGCTCGACGTTGTCCTGGACCGTCCGCGAGGACAGCAGGTTGAAGTGCTGGAAGACCATGCCGATACGGCTGCGCGCCCGGCGCAGCTCCCGGCCGGCCCGGGGACCGCGTCCCGCCAGGGCCGTGAGGTCCTGCCCGGCGACGGACACCGTGCCGGCGGTGGGGCGCTCCAGCAGGTTGATGCAGCGGATGAGGGAGGACTTGCCGGCGCCGGACTGGCCGATGACGCCGTAGACCTCGCCTTCGCGGACGTGCAGGTCGACGCCGTCGAGGGCGGTGACCTCACGGCCGCGCGAGCGATAGACCTTGGTCAGGCCCGAGGTGGTGATCACTGGGTTTCCGTCACTGTCGAGTGCACGGCGCATCGTGGGCACCGAACACGAGTATTCGTGGTCGAAGGCGGCCGGAGCGCAGCACGGTTTCCCGCGAACGCGGTGGAACCGGGGAAGGACGTGTGCGTGGGGCGCGGCTCAGTCACGTACGTGGGGCGTACGGGTGGACATGAGCGGGCTCTCGCTTCGGGGCGCGAGGCTCAGATGGTGCAGGGGCCCTCTAGAAGGCGCACATTCGACACATACAACGAGCACCGGGCGCAAGGGTCGCCTCGGTCGCAAGGGTGCGGCAGCTCGTCGTGGTCATGCGATCAGTAAACCAGACGTACGGTCCTTACCGACCGCCGCTGTCCGCATACTGGACAGCGGCGGACAGCTCTCAGGCGCGTACGGAGATCTCGACTCCGGTGTCGGTGACCAGGGCGGACAGGGCCGACAGGTCCTTCACCACGTAGTCGGCGTCGAGCTCGTGGGCCTGGTGGGTTGTGGTGAACGCCACGGTGGTCATTCCGGCGGCGCGACCGGCCGCCAGACCGGCGGGGGCGTCCTCGAAGACGACGCAGTGCGCGGGGTCCACGCCCAGCTGCCGGGCGGCGAGGAGATAGGGCTCGGGGTCGGGCTTGCCGCGCGTGATGTCGTCGGCGGCGATCAGGGTCTTGGGCAGGATGCCGACGGCGTCGAGGCGAGCCTCGGCGAGGCGCCGGGTCGCGGAGGTGACGACGGCCCAGCGGTCGGCGGGCAGCGAGTCGAGGAAGGCCTTGGTGCCGGGCAGCAGGTGCACGCCGCCGTTGGGCACGTCCTCCACCTCCAGCGTCTCGATCCGCGCGAGGGCCTCCGGCACGACGTCGGCGGGCAGCAGGTCGGCGGCTATCTCCACGGCCGGCCGCCCGTGCAGCTCGATCCGCCCGAACGCCTCGGCCGTGATCCCGTACTCACCGGCCCACCGCGCCCAGCAGCGGTCCACGGAGTCGAGGGAGGAGACCAGGGTGCCGTCGTTGTCGAACAGGAGAGCGCGTGCGTGGATCGTCATGGTCTAGACCCTAAGGGTCCGCCGGAGCGTGCCGGACACGGCCTCGGGCGTCGATCGGTAGGCGATCGTCGAAGTCGGGGGCGGGCGCCGGGGCCGGGCGCATCAGGCCTTTTGGCCCGTAATAGGCTCGCCACATGTTTGATGCCCTGACGCTGGTGACCGGGGTCGCCGCGCTGCTGCTCGCCGCGTGGTGCGGTTGGGCGGCGTACCGTGATCAGCCGACCAAGGACTGGCACTTCATCGGCATGGCCGTGGTGACGGTCCTGGCTCTGGTGCAGCTGGTGATCGGGATCGTGCTGCTGGCGCGGGGCGAGAAGCCGGAGCAGGGCACGACGATCTTCGTGGCGTATCTGCTGGGATCGCTCGCGTGCATTCCGGCCGCCGGGTTCATGTCGCTGGCCGAGCGGAGCAAGTGGGGTTCGGTGACGGTCGCCGCGGGCGGCGTGGTGCTGGCCGTGCTCGAGGTGCGGCTGTATGACATCTGGGGAGGCTGAGGTGGCCGTGACACAGGAGAAGCCCGGCAGGGCACGGCTGATCAGCGGGCCCGGGATCGTGCTGGTGTGGCTGTACGGCGTGATGGTGGTCGGCGCCGTGTCGCGATCGGCGTACCAGATCGCGACCGAGTTCGACCGGGCGCCGCTCGCCTATTCACTGTCGGCGGTGGCGGGCGTGGTCTACGGCTTCATCACGTACACGCTGGTACGCGGCGGCGAGACGGCCCGCAAGGCAGCGCGGATCTGCTGCGCGGCCGAACTGGTAGGCGTACTGGTCGTAGGCACGTGGACCGTCGTCGAGCCGTCGGCGTTTCCCGATGCGACCGTGTGGTCCGACTTCGGCATGGGGTACTTGTTCATTCCCGTGCTTCTGCCTCTGTCCGCACTGTATTGGCTGCGGAAGCGGGCGCCTCGCGAGGATGCCGCCTGAGGTTGTCAGGCGGCATCCTGCCTGTCGTGACTGGTCACGCCGTGGTCGCGTACGCGCCTGCCGGCTTCTCCAGGACGACCATCGGAACGCCGTCGGCGCCCTTCGACGTGCCCACCGCCTCGTAGCCCACCTTGCGGTACAGGCGCAGGTTGCCCTCGCTGCGGTGGCCGGCCTCCAGGCGGAACCGCTTGGCGCCGCGCTGTTCGGTCAGGGCGGCTTCCGCGGCGCGCAGGAGGCGGGCGCCGATGCCGTGGCCCTGGAGGCGGGGGTGGACGCAGAGCTTGCCGATGGCCGCCGCGCCGTCCTCGGTGACGCTGCCGCGGACGGAGCCGACCACCTCCTCACCGAGCCGAGCCACGAAGACACAGTCCGCGGCGACCTCCCCCCGGACCGAGTCCAGTGTTTGGACGAGCGGGTCGATGCGGTAGTTGCCGTACAGCGCCGCCTCGCTCTGGAAGCACAGGTACTGCAGCCTGAAGATCTGCTCCGCGTCCTGCTCGGTCGCCGCCGAGATGGTCACGCTCATGCCCATGTGCGCACGCCTCCCGCTCACCTGATCACCTGTCGTCCCTCACTCCTATCCCCGCGCTCCGCGGGCCGCAACCTCCGGCGTGAGCATTCGACGCAGACATCCCAGGCATCTGGAACGTTCCGGGCCGAGACTGCCCTGTGAGATACCCAACTCCCCCGCGATTTCCCGGTATGTCAGGTCGTTCGGGGAGAGCAGGGCCTCGACGAGGCGGGGGCAGCGGCCGGGGAGACGGCGGACCGCTTCGCGCAGGGCGCGGCGGCGGGCGGCCGCGAGGGCCAGGTGTTCGGGGTCGTGACGCTCGGTGTCGGCGGCGGGCTCGTGCTCGTACGGCCGTTCATGGCGGGTCGTACGGCGGCTTCGGCGGGCCTCGGAGCGGACCGCCCTGCGCAGCCAGCCCGGTGGGTCCGCGGGCGGGCCGTCGGAGTCGAGGCGTTCCAGGAGGCGGAGCCAGACCGCCTGTTCCAGGTCGCCCGGCTCCGTTCCGGCGGCGGGTGCCTCGGCTGAGGCCTCCGCGAGGAGCAGCGGGCGCAGGGCGGCAACCAGGTCGTCCGTCATATGCGGCACGACGCGGCCGCCCGGGCATGGGGTTGCCCGGACGGCCGACAGTCACCCCAACCGGGGCGCGGGTCTCAGTCGTTGACGAAGTCCTCGCGGGCCAGCAGGCCCGTGTCGGGATTGTCGGTGAACACGCCGTCGATGCCGGTCGCGAAGTACGTCTTGTAGGCGCCGAAGACGTCACCGTAGGCGTCCGCGTCGGTGCCCCTGCGGAAGCTGGTCGGCAGGAAGGGGTTCTCGTTGCGCATCGTGTAGGGGTGCAGGATCAGCCCGACCTTGTGTGCGTCGGCGACCAGCGTCGTGGGCTGGGTGAGGTTGCCGTTCGCGTCCTTCGGGATGACCAGGTCCAGGGTGGGGCCGATGCCCTGGGCGTAGGAGGCGATCTCCCTGAGACCGGCCGGCTTGACCAGGTCGGCGACCGTACGCGGGTCGCCCGTCTCGACGAAGTCCCAGGGCCGGGTGGTCGCGCCGGAGAGCAGGACCACCAGCGGGTTGTCGACGAGCTTGTTCAGCCGCTGGATGCTGGTCGGCTCGAAGGACTGGAGGATGACGGGCGAGTTCCGCCGGTCCTTGCCGTGCTTGTGGAGCACCTTGGCGACCCGCTCCTCCAGGGCGAGGCCCTGCTTGCGGAAGTAGGTGGGGTGCTTGAGCTCGGGGTAGATCCAGACCTGCTTGCCGCGCTTGCGGCTCTGCTCGTCCTGCCACCGCAGGACCTCTTCGAAGGTGGGGATCTCCCAGCGGCCGTTGTACAGGGTGTTGTGCGGGCGGTTGGCCGGGATGCGCTCGGTCGCACGCAGCGTCTTCAGCTCGGCGAGCGTGAAGTCCTCGGTGAACCAGCCGGTGGTGGCCACGCCGTCGAGGGACTTGGTCTTCTTGCGGTCGGCGAACTCGGGGTGGTCCGCGACATCGGTCGTGCCGCCGATCTCCGGCTCGTGCCGGCAGACGAGGTGGCCGTCCTTGGTGGGCACCAGGTCGCCGGCCTCGACGATGTCGGCGCCCATGTCCAGGGCCAGCTGGTAGGAGCCGAGGGTGTGCTCGGGCCGGTAGCCGCTGGCGCCGCGGTGTCCGATGATCGTCGGCTTGGGCAGGTTCTTCAGGCCGCCGCCCGAGCCGCCGTGCCGTGCCTCGGCCGCTCGCGCCGTACCGGACAGCCCGAGGACCGCTCCGCCCGCGCCGAGCACAGCTGCGCCGAGAAGCATCCGCCTTCCGGTGACGCCCGTCTGCTCGTTCTCCTGGGTTCCCATGTGGGCCCTCCTGACCGTCCGCCCATTTCAGTGCGGGGTGATCGTAGGTGCGTGTCCATGACGGATGGGAGACCTTCGGCGGAACTCGCGGGTGATGCTGAATGTCGTACCGGAATGGTGAGGTGACGGCCCGTCGGAATGCCTTGGGCCGTCCGGGGAACGCGTCCGACAGGCCCTCGGGGCGATGTCCGTCACATCATGGCGAACGCGTTACGTGCCGTTCTCGACGCGCCACCGCAGGTAAACGTGCGTCAACAGTGCGTAAGGCGTAGGTGAAGTCGGCCCACCCGATGTGCGGGACCCGGGGAACCGCGAGTATCGTCCTCACCTGCACAGACTTATACCGAATCCCTTGACACCGGAGGGCCCGTTGTCCCGCTTCGTGCTCATCAAGGCAGTGCTCGGACCGATCATGCGCCTGATGTTCCGCCCACAGGTGGAGGGCGCGGAGCACATCCCGGGCGATGGTCCGGTCATCCTGGCCGGCAACCACCTCACGTTCATCGACTCGATGATCCTGCCGCTGGTCTGCGACCGACAGGTCCTCTTCATCGGCAAGGACGAGTACGTCACCGGCAAGGGCCTCAAGGGCCGGCTGATGGCGTGGTTCTTCACCGGCGTCGGCATGATCCCCGTCGACCGTGACGGCGGCCGCGGCGGTGTGGCCGCGCTGATGACCGGGCGCCGGATCCTGGAGGAGGGCAGCGTCTTCGGGATCTACCCCGAGGGCACGCGGTCTCCCGACGGGCGGCTGTACCGGGGCCGCACCGGCATCGCACGCCTGACGCTCATGACCGGGGCGCCGGTCGTTCCGTTCGCGATGATCGGCACGGACAAGATCCAGCCGGGTGGGGCGGGGATGCCCCGGCCGCGGAAGGTCACGGTTCGCTTCGGCGAGGCGATGGAGTTCTCGCGGTACGAGGGGATGGACCGGGACCGGTACGTGCTGCGCGCGGTGACCGACTCCGTGATGGCGGAGGTCATGCGGCTGTCCGGGCAGGAGTACGTGGACATGTACGCGAGCAAGGCCAAAGAGGCGGCGTAGCTCCGCTGGTTCGGCGGGCGGAGGTCGGGGGGCCGCGGGCTGTCTGCGGGTGCGGGTCCGATGCGGCTGGCCGCGCAGTTCCCCGCGCCCCCGAAGGGGCGTCGACGCCGGGCATTCCCCGCGGTTCAGCGGCCCCGAAGTCCAGGGGGCCACGGACTCTTCTCGGCTGCGGGACCGATCTGGCTGGACGCGCCCGCGCGGCGGAGCCGCCCGTCAGACGCAACCTCGCGCCCCCGAGGGGCGCGAGGAAGGCGGATCACTCAAGCGCCTCAGCCGCGTGAGGCGCGCCCGCGCGGCGCACATCGGACACGGCCCCGCACCCCTTCTCCCCGCACCCCTGAGGGCGCGGGGAGGGCAGGTCGGTCAAGGACCTCAGGCCGTGTTGTCGAGCCGCTGGCCGCGCAGGAGGAACCACGCTGCCACCGCCGCCGCGAGCAGTACGGCCGCTCCGACGCCCGCCGCGAGGGCGAGACCGTCGACGAAGGAACTGCGAGCCGCGTCCAGCATCGCCTCGGAGGTCTGGGCCGGCATTCCCGCCGCGGCTTCCACGGCACCACCCAGTGACTCATGCGCCTCTGTCGGAGTGCCCGCCGGGCCCGTGAAGTCCCGGTAGACGCCGGTCACGATCGAGCCCAGCACCGCGATACCCAGAGCGGCACCCAGCTCGTACGCCGTCTCCGACACCGCCGACGCCGCTCCCGCCTGCTCCTTCGGCACGCTGGAGAGGATCACGTCCGACGTCACCGTGAAGGAGAAGCCGGCGCCGACGCCGACCACCAGCAGGGCGGCGCCCAGCAGGGGGTAGCCGGTCGAGCGGTCGATGACCGTGAGCACGGCCAGGGCGAGGCCGATGGCCGCGAGGCCGCCGGAGACGACGGCCCGTACCGAGTAACGGCGGGCCGCACGGCCGGCGATCAGGCCGGCGACGACCGCGCCGATCGCGGCGGGCAGCTCGGCGAGGCCCGCCTCGAACGGGCCCCTGCCCTGGACGAGTTGCAGGAACTGGGAGAGGAAGAACACCAGGCCGGACAGGCCGAGGATGGTCAGCAGGTCGGCCAGCACCGCGCCGCTGAAGCCGCGGTGACGGAACAGCCGCATGTCCAGCAGCGGGGTCGGCAGGGTGAGCTGGCGGCGTACGAAGCCGTACAGCGCGGCGGCACCCAGCAGGCCCGCGGCGGCCATGACCCAGGTGAAGCCGACCGCGGCCGCCTCCTTGACGGCGTACACGACACCGATCATGCCGACGAGGGACAGCACGACGCTGATCATGTCCCAGGGACCGGGGTTCGGGTTGCGGGACTCGGGGAGCAGCTTGATGCCGACGACGACGAGGACCGCCATCACGGGCAGGTTGATCAGGAAGACCGAGCCCCACCAGAAGTGTTCGAGCAGGAAGCCACCGACGATCGGGCCGACGGCCGTACCGGCGGAGGCGGTCGCGCCCCAGATGCCGATGGCGAGGCTGCGTTCGCGCGGGTCGTGGAAGAGGTTGCGGATCAGGGCGAGCGTGGCCGGCATCAGGGTGGCGCCCGCGACACCGAGCAGGGCCCGGGCGACGATCATCATCTCCGGGGTCGTCGCGTAGGCGTTGAGCACGGACACCGCGCCGAACGCGGTGGCACCGACGAGCAGGATCCGCTTGCGGCCTATTCGGTCGCCGAGGCTGCCCATCGACACCAGCAGACCGGCGATGACGAAGGAGTAGACGTCGCCTATCCACAGCAGCTGGGTGCCGGAGGGCTTCAGGTCCTCGCTGATGTAGGGGGTCGCGAGGCCGAGGACGGTCGCGTCCACGGCCACCAGCAGCACGGCGAGGACGAGGACGGACAGCGCGAGCCAACGGCCGGGGCGCTTGGTCACCGCCTCGGTCGTGGTCGCCGACTGCAGGGTGCTGGTCATGATTCCTCTCTTCTGAGCGCGCCGCCGAGCAACAGCTCGACGATCATGTGGTGGAAGTCGTTGGCCGCGACCTTGCCGCTCTGCACGACCCAGGCGCCGGAGGCGAGCAGCCCGAACAGAGCCTCGGTGAGCCAGGTGGGCGTGAGGTCGATCCGGAACTCGCCGTTGTCCTGTCCGCGCCGGAACAGCGCGGCGATCCGGGCGTCGATCCGGGACCAGCCCTCGTCCACCTCCTCGCCCTCGAACAGCTGGTTCTCGGTGTAGAGGAAGGCGAGGAGGCCCGCGACGGGCTCGATCCCGCGGACGAGACGTCGTACGGCGTCACTCGCCGCCCCCTCGTCCAGCCGCGCCGAGTCCACCGCGGCCTCGCACTCAGCGATGCCGAGCGACTCGAGGGCCCGCACGAGCGCGTCCCGGCCGGCGAACTGCCGGTGCAGTGTGGCGCGGCTGATTCCGGCGGCCTTGGCGACCTCGTCCATGGTCGCGGTGGATTTGCGGGTCAGCAGTGCGGCGGCACTGCGGAGTACGTGGTCACGATCGACGGCCATGAGACAACCATAGCCCATGTGAGACATCATTGTCTCATTCAAGGCATGCGAAGCTCATGACCGCCTGCTCGCAGGGGGTCTCAGTGCCAGGGCAGTTGCCCGCGCCGCTCCCAGTACGCGCCCGGCTCCTCCACCAGCGCGGCGAGCTTCTCCAGCTGCCCCTCGTCGAGATCGACGACAGCGGCGTGCAGGTTGGACGCGAGCTGTACGGCCGTCGCGGCACCGGAGAGGACCACGCCGGCCCACGGTCGGCGCAGGATCAGCGCGAGGGCGACGGCGTCACACCCGAGGGACGTCTCCTCGGCCACGGCCTTCAGAGCATCCGGCGCATACGGGTCAGCGAGCCGCCCGTTGGCCATACCCTCCTTGACGATCACCGTGAGCCCGGCGTCGTGGGCCTCGGCGAGGGCGGGTTCGGCCGAGGTCTCCAGGGCGTTGTACGTCGACTGGACGGTACGGAAGAGGGGCTCACCGTCGACCGTCACGGCGAGGGCGGCGCGGATCGCGTCGGCCTGGGCGGGGCCGCTGGTGGAGAAGCCGATGGTGAGGCCGGCGGCGGCGGCTTCGGCGAGCCTCGCGTGGAGGTCCTTGTCGGTGAGGGCGGGGCTGTCCGGGGTCACCGAGTGGATCTGGTAGAGGTCGAGCCGGTCGCCGAGCAGGTCGTCGGTCTCGGCGCGCTGACGTTCGTACGTCTGCAGGCCGTGGTCCTTGACCTCGTGCTTCTCGGCGTCGGTGGTCCAGTCGGCGGTGTACGTGTAGCCCCATTTGCTGCCCACGACGATGTCGTCGAATGCGGGACGGGCCTTCAGCCAGTCGGCCAGGAACTCCTCGGAACGGCCGTAGGAGCGGGCCACGTCGAAGTAGCGGACGCCCTGGGCGTAGGCGGCGTCGAGGAGTTCGTGGGTGCGGGTGCGCAGCGCTTCGGGGCTGCGGTGCTCTCCGAGGTCTTCGTCCCGGCCGAGATTGATGTAGCCGGGGCGGCCGACGGCGGCGAGGCCCAGTCCGATGTGGCAGGTGGGGGTCGTCGCTGTGGCCAGTCGGGCAAAGGGCATCTCGGGCTCCGTTTGGTCGGGTCCGCTACGGCTTCCGACCAACGTAACCCGGGATGACCTTCGCCTCAGAGCTCGGTTCGTGGGGTGATGTGGCGGGTGCGGCTCGTCGTGGCCCGTCGCGCCCGCGCGGCGGAGCCGCAAATCGATACAGCCCCGCGCCCCTTCAGAGCGTTCCTACCGCTTGTCCTTGGCGGTCGCCCACTCGTGCTGGGCCGCCACGTCCTGCTTCACCTCGGCCAGCTGGATCGCCACCGCGCTCGGGGCGGTACCCCCACGGCCGCTCCTGGAAGCCAGGGCCCCCGGCACGTTCAGCACCGAGCGCACCTCAGGCGTGAGGTGGGCGGAGATCTTCGCGAACTGTTCGTCCGTCAGGTCGGCCAGTTCCTTGTTCTCGGCCTCGGCCACCTTGACGCACTCGCCGGCGACCTCGTGGGCGACGCGGAAGGGGACGCCCTGCTTGACCAGCCACTCGGCGATGTCGGTGGCGAGGGAGAAGCCGGCCGGGGCCAGTTCCTCCATGCGCTCACGGTTGACAGTGAGGGTGGCCATCATGCCGGTGAAGGCGGGGAGCAGGACCTCCAGCTGGTCGCAGGAGTCGAAGACGGGCTCCTTGTCCTCCTGGAGGTCGCGGTTGTAGGCGAGGGGCAGGGCCTTGAGCGTGGCCAGCAGACCCGTCAGGTTGCCGATCAGGCGGCCGCTCTTGCCGCGCGCCAGCTCCGCGATGTCCGGGTTCTTCTTCTGCGGCATGATCGACGAGCCCGTGGAGAACGCGTCGTGCAGGGTCACGAAGGAGAACTCCTTCGTGTTCCAGATGATGATCTCCTCGGCGATCCGGGAGAGGTTCACGCCGATCATCGCGGTGATGAAGGCGAACTCGGCGACGAAGTCACGGGAGGCCGTGCCGTCGATGGAGTTGGCGGCGGACCCGTGCTCGAAGCCGAGGTCCTTCGCCACCGCCTCCGGGTCGAGGCCGAGGGACGATCCCGCAAGGGCGCCCGAGCCGTACGGCGAGACGGCCGTCCGCTCGTCCCACTGGCGCAGTCGCTCGGCGTCCCGGGACAGGGACTGGACGTGGGCCAGCACGTGGTGGGCGAAGAGCACCGGCTGGGCGTGCTGCAGGTGGGTGCGGCCGGGCATCGCCACGTCCGGGTGGGCCTCGGCGAGGCCGATCAGGGCGTCCTGGAGGTCGGCGATCAGGCCGCCGACGGTGCGGGCGTGGTCGCGCAGGTACATCCGGAACAACGTCGCCACCTGGTCGTTCCTCGACCGACCGGCCCGCAGCTTGCCGCCGAGGTCCGGGCCGAGGCGCTCCAGCAGCCCGCGCTCCAGGGCGGTGTGGACGTCCTCGTCGGCGATCGTGCCCACGAAGGAGCCGTCGGCGACGTCCGCCTCCAGCTGGTCCAGCCCGGCGATCATCCGGGTCAGCTCGTCCGGCGTGAGCAGCCCCGCCTTGTGCAGCACGCGCGCGTGGGCACGCGAGCCGGCGATGTCGTACGGCGCCAGCCGCCAGTCGAAGTGGACGGATGCGGACAGCTTGGCCAGTGCCTCGGCGGGACCGTCGGCGAAACGGCCGCCCCAGAGCCGGACGTCACCGCTGTTGCTGCTCACTTGCGTTGCTCCTAGGGAGGGTTGGTCGGCGTTGCGCCGGTCGACGTCAGGCTATGCCCCCGACGGACGCTGAGCGGGAATGCTCGACGACAGGCTGTTGCATGAGTATGCAGAGCTCTGCATGATTCGTCAATCTCGGTCGGAGCGGGTGGAAATTTTGGGCTCCCTTTGAACGCGAGAAACCGCTTACCCGTACCTCTCGCCGAACGCAGGCGCCGCGTTTGTAAAGAAGAAGACACCCCCGAACCCGAGTGAGGCATCCGCATGTCCAGGGCTCTTCCGAAGTACAACAAGCGTCGCGTCGCGTTCGTCGGCGGCGCCGCCGCGGTGGCGCTGTCCGGCACGGTGATCGCCGGTTTCGCCCTGGCCGGGGAGACGACATCGTCCTCGAAGAGCGCCGGCACGAACGCCCGGACGCTGGCCGGCCCGGGCACCATCTCGTGCCCGGACGTGTCCGGCGAGCTGCCCGCGATCCCGGCCTCCGCGCAGGCCGAGGTCGACCGCAACCTCGCCCAGCTCCAGACCCAGATCCAGGAAGCCAACCAGCGCCTTCTCGACACCGTCGGCCAGGGCGGACCCAACTTCGTCCAGAACGCCATCCTCGGCCCCCTGGAGGACAAGCGCGTCGCCGCCCTCAACCGCATCGAAACCTCCATCGGCCGCGCGGCCGCAAAGCCGGAAGGACTGGAGGCGTTCGCCGCCTGCACGCTCAACGCCGAGGGCGGTGCGGGCGCGGGCGAGGAGGCCGGTGCGGAAGCGGGAGCCGGTGCGGACGCGGAGGACGGTGCCGGTGACGACGCCGGTGACGGGGCCGCGGCCACCCCGGGCGGCGGGGCCACCGAGGAGGCCGGCGGCGCGGCGGGCGAGGACGCCGGAGGCGAGGCGGGGAACGCCGGCGTCGGCACGATCAGCTGCCCGGACGTGACGGGCGAGCTGCCCGCGATCCCGGCCTCCGCGCAGGCCGAGGTCGACCGCAACCTCGCCCAGCTCCAGACCCAGATCCAGGAAGCCAACCAACGCCTCGTCGACACCGTCGGCCAAGGCGGACCCAACTTCGTCCAGAACGCCATCCTCGGCCCTCTGGAGGACAAGCGCGTCGCCGCCCTCAACCGCATCGAAACCTCCATCGGCCGCGCAGCCGCAAAGCCGGAAGGACTGGAGGCGTTCGCCGCCTGCTCGCTCACCCAGTGACGTGACAGGCAGCCATGGCCGCCCCGTTGGCACGCCGGCCGGGGCGGCCATGGTGACTCCACATGGACCACGCCATTCCTTAGACAGGCGAACGATCCGCGTTCATACTCGGTTGACGTGGGAAAAACTTACGAACGCATAGACGGCAGGCTGCGGACCTTCATCGAGGAGCAGCCCCTCTTCTTCACCGCGACCGCTCCCCTGTCCGGCGACGGCACGGTCAACCTCTCCCCCAAGGGCCTCAAGGGTTCCTTCGCGATCCTCGACGAACTGACCGTCGCCTACCTCGACTTCGCCGGCTCCAACGCCGAGACCGTCGCGCATCTGCGGGAGAACGGCCGGATCACCCTGATGTGGTGCGCCTTCCAGGGCCCGCCGAACATCGTCCGCGTCCACGGCCGCGGTGACGCCGTCTTCCGCGATGACCCGCGGTTCAAGGAGCTGCTCGGGCACTTTCCCGACATCGACCCGTCCCTGCACGGGCTGCGCGCGATCATCGTGGTCCGGGCCGACGTCATCCGCGACTCCTGCGGGTACGCGGTGCCCCTGATGACGTACGACGAGGACCGCGACCTGCACAGCAAGCGGTTCGCGCGCGAGGACGACGACTCGCTGAGCGCGTACTTCAGCAAGAAGGAGTACATCGCGACCAGCCTGGATGGCCTACCCGGGCTGCCGCTGCCGCTCCCGCCCTCTAGCGTCTGAGCCATGCGCCCCGGTGTCGTAGCCCTCGCGTCCGCGTCCCTTCTCGTGCTCGGTGCCGCAGCCGGCACCGGAACGCCCGAGCCGCTGCCCGCACGCATGGCCGACACCGGGGGCGGCACCCAGCTGATCACCGCTGTGGCGCCGGGGAAGGGCTCGACGTCGGGCACGGTCACCTGGTGGGACCGGGTCGGCGGGACATGGGTGAAGGCCGGTTCGGCGCCGGCCCGTTTCGGGGCGAAGGGCCTCGTCGAGGGGACCAGCCGCAAGCAGGGCACGAACACGACACCGACCGGGCTGTACGGGCTGCCGTACGCCTTCGGCATCAAGGCGGCGCCGCCCGGCACTGCGTACAAGTACCGGCGTGTGCACCAGGACTCCTGGTGGTGCCAGGACAACGACTCCCGCGCCTACAACCGCTGGAGCGAGCCGCTGGCACGGGACTGCCGTGCCGCCGAGTCCGAGCACCTGGTCTCCTACGGAGCGCTGTACGCCCACGCGCTCGTCATCGCCTTCAACTACGAGCGCCCCGTGAAGGGCCGCGGCGCCGGCATCTTCCTCCATGTGAAGGGGCGTACGGCGACGGCCGGTTGTGTGTCGGTGTCCGAGGCGGCGATGAAGCGGATCCTCAAGTGGGCCGATCCGGGACGGAAGCCGCACATCGCGATCGGGACGACGGGCGGGGCCACGGCGATCACCCGTTACTGAGAAAGCACCACTGAACACACTGACCTCCCCGCACGTACCTCTGGGCCAAGGGACCACGCCCATCACCACCCCCTTGCTCCCGTCCCCGGAGGAACCGTGACCACCACGCTCGCAGGCGGCCGTGCCGCTCGCCGCCAGACGATGCGCCGCATCCGCCCGCGCCGCTCCCCGGCCGTTCCGCTGGTGATCGCCCTATGGGCGGGCGCGGCGGCGGTGCTGTGGTTGTGGTGGGACAACACGCCGTCCCTCGCGGACAACACGGCCAAGATCATCGCCGCGGGCCGGATCACCGGCCTGCTCGCCGGCTACCTGATGGCGCTCGTGGTGCTCCAGATGGCCCGGGTGCCCGCGCTGGAGCGACGGGTGGGCTCGGACCGGGTCGCGCGCTGGCACGCGATGAGCGGGCGGTACACGATCTGCCTGGTCATCGCGCATGTCTTCCTCATCATGTGGGGTTACGCGCTCCAGGCCGGCAAGACGCTCGGCGACGTCGTCCAGCAGACGATCGACTCGGTCAACACGCTGCCGGACATGGGCAAGGCCGCCATCGGCACGGGGCTGCTGTTCTTCATCGCCTTCATCTCGATCGGGGGCATCCGCCGCCGCATCCCGTACGACACCTGGTACCACGTGCACCTGCTGACGTACGCGGCCGTGTACCTGACGTTCTGGCACCAGATCTCCACCGGCAACGAGTTCGCCGTCGAGCCCGCCGCGAAGACCTTCTGGTACGGGCTGTACGGCGTGGTCACCGCGCTGGTGGTCTGGTACCGGATCCTCACGCCGATCCGCCTCAACCTGCGGCACCGGATGTATGTCGAGGCGGTCATCGAGGAGACGCCGGGCATCGTGTCCGTGCTGATCGGCGGGCGCAAGCTGCACCGGATCGGGGCGGAGGCCGGGCAGTTCTTCCGGTGGCGGTTCAAGGCGCCGGGCATGCGCTTCAGCTCCCACCCGTACTCGCTGTCCGCCGCGCCCCGCCCCGACATGCTGCGGATCACGGTCAAGGCGATCGGCGACCACACCTCGCGACTGCGCGACCTGAAGCCCGGCACCAAGGTGTGGGCCGAGGGGCCGTACGGCGCGCTGACCGCCCAGCGGCGCAGCCGCGGCAAGGTGCTGCTGGTCGCCGGCGGGGTCGGCATCACCCCGATGCGGGCCCTGTTCGAGACGCTGCCGGGTGCGTCCGGCGACATCACCCTGCTCTACCGGGCCAACAGCACCCAGGACCTGGCGCTGTGGGACGAGCTCTCCAAGATCGCCGACGAGCGCGGCGCCCGGCTGATGTACGCGGTCAACAGCCCGGACGGGGAGCGGCCCGACATCTCGGCGGAGCGGTTGCAGCAGAAGCTGCCCGACATCGACAAGCACGACGTGTTCATGTGCGGGCCGGCCGGCTTCGCGCAGTCCGTCTACGAGGCACTTCGCGGCGCGGGTGTGCCCGCCCGCCGCATCCATCACGAGTCGTTCGAGATGTGAGCGACGGGACTTCGAGACTTCAAGACTTCAGGAGCTGTAGAAGCCATGAGGAAGAGTCACCCGATCCGCCGCGTTGTGCTGGCAGGTGCCGCCACCGTGTCCGGGATCGTGCTGCTGCTGTCGCTGAAGCCGGCGACCGACCCGGGCTCCGCGCAGGCGGCGGGTGTCGGCGCACCGCCGGCGGCCTCGGCCCAGGGCGGCGCCCAGGCGGCGTCCGGCACGGTCACCGGTGACGCGGCGCAGACCCAGTACGGCGCCGTGCAGGTGCGGCTGACCGTGGCCAACGGAAAGATCACCAAGGCCGAGGCGGTCCAGGCACCCAAGGGCGGCCAGAGCGACCAGATCACCGCGAACGCCGTACCCAAGCTCAACCAGGCGGTGGTCACCGCCCAGAGCGCGAACGTCGACGCCGTGTCCGGGGCGACGTACACCAGCAACGGCTACAAGAAGTCCGTCCAGTCGGCGATCGACAAGGCGAACGCGAGCGCCGGCTCCCAGGGCTCGGGCGGCTCCGCCCAGGCCGCCACCGTCACCGGCGACGCCGTCCAGACGCAGTACGGCGCGGTTCAGGTCCGTGTCACCGTGGCCGGCGGAAAGATCACCAAGGCCGAGGCCGTCCAGGCACCCAAGGGCGGCCAGAGCGACAAGGTCACCGCCAACGCCGTACCCAAGCTCAACCAGGCCGCCGTAGCCACCGGAACCGCCGACATCGACGCCGTCTCCGGAGCCACCTACACCAGCAACGGCTACAAGGAATCGCTCCAGTCGGCTCTGGACAAGGCGAAGGCGAGCGCGGGTTCGTCACAGGGTTCCGGCTCCCAGGGTTCGGGCGGCGGCGCCGCTCAGGCCCGCACGGTCACCGGCAGCGTCTCCCAGACGCAGTACGGCGCGGTTCAGGTCCGCATCACCGTCGCCGGCGGAAAGATCACCAAGGCCGAGGCCGTCCAGGCACCCAAGGGCGGCCAGAGCGACCAGATCACCGCCAACGCCGTACCCAAACTCAACCAGGCCGCCGTCGCCACCGGAACCGCCGACGTCGACGCCGTCTCCGGAGCCACCTACACCAGCAACGGCTACAAGGAATCCCTCCAGTCCGCACTGGATCAGGCCGGTGGCTGACACGGTGGCGGAACCGGCAGAAGCTCCCGCCGCGGTGCGTCATGCGGAGGAGGTCATGGGGACGGTCTTCTCCTTCGACGTCCGCGGCGGGGACCCCGGTGCCGTGCAGGCGGCGCTGGGCGAGGCCGTCGCGGGGCTGCACCGGGTCGACGAGGTGTTCAGCACCTACCGCGACGACAGCCAGATCTCCCGGCTGGCGCGCGGTGAGCTGACCGTCGAGGAGTGCGATCCGGAGGTCGCCGAAGTGCTGGAGCTGGGCGCCGAGGCGGAGCGGCTCAGCGAGGGCTGGTTCAGCACGAGGTACGAGGGCCGCCTCGACCCGACCGGCATCGTCAAGGGCTGGTCCGCCGAACGCGCGGCCCGCCGCCTCGTGGACCTCCCCGGTGTGACCGGCGTCAGCCTCAACGGCGGCGGCGACGTCCAGCTGCTGGGCGTGCCGGGCCCTCAGCGCCCCTGGCGGGTGGGCGTCTCCGACCCCCTGCGCCCCGGCGGCCTCGCGGCAGTCATCTCGGCCGCCGGCGCGTCCGAACTGGCGGTCGCCACCTCCGGCACGGCAGAACGGGGCGACCACATCGTCGACCCCCGCACGGGCCGCTCAGCGGTGACGGACCTGGTGGCGGTGACGGTGGTGGCACCCAGTCTGACCTGGGCGGACTGCTGGGCGACGGCGGCTTTCGCGATGGGTTCGCGGCAGGGCCTGCGCTGGCTGGAGTCGCTGCCCGACGTGGAGGCCCTGCTGATCACGGCAGGCGACGAGGTGAGATGCACAGGCGGCTTGGCATCTCGACTCGGGTAAGTCGAGATGCCAGGGGGCGTGTGGAACCCACCGCCCCCGCTCAGTGGCCGTTCTGAGCCAACCTCAACAAATGATCGGCCAGGGCCTGACCCCCCGTTGGGTTCCGGCTGATCAGCAGCAACGTATCGTCACCGGCAATCGTCCCCAGGATGTCCTGCAGCTCGGCCTGATCGATGGCCGAGGCCAGAAATTGCGCGGCCCCCGGAGGGGTACGCAGGACCACGAGATTCGCAGAGGCCTCCGCGGAGATGAGCAGCTCCTGCGACAACCGCCGCATCCGCTCCTCCTTCGCCGACTCCCCGAGCGGCGCCCGAGGAGTACGAAAGCCGCCCTCGCTCGGCACCGCGTAGATCAGGTCACCGTCGTTGTTGCGGATCTTCACCGCGTTGAGCTCGTCCAGATCCCGGGAGAGCGTCGCCTGAGTGACGCTCAGCCCGTCGTCCGACAGCAGCTTCGCCAGCTGACTCTGCGAGCGCACGGGCTGCCGGTTGAGGATGTCCACGATCCGGCGGTGGCGTGCGGTGCGGGTCTGCGGCACGGCAGGCCCGACGGCCCCGTTCGCCTCGTTGTGCCCGTGGTCCTGCGCCTGACTCATCGTCGTCTCATTCTCCGGATCCGTCCCCGTTGGCCTGGTCCAGGATGCCGGGAAGGGCCTGAAGAAGCGCCTCCACTTCGTCGTCACCGAGGTTCAGCGGCGGCATGAGCCGTACGACATCGGGGGCGGGCGCGTTCACCAGGAAACCGGCGTCCTGAGCCACCTGCTGCACCTTGGCGGCGTGCGGCTCGGTGAGCACGATACCCAGGAGCAGTCCCGCGCCCCGGACATGACCGATCAACGGGTGGCCCAGCGCCTCGATCCCGTCCCGCAACTTCTCGCTCTGCCGCTTGACGTTCTCCAGCAACCCGTCGTTCGCGATGGTGTCCAGCACGGCTAGACCGGCGGCACACGCGACCGGGTTCCCGCCGAACGTCGTCCCGTGCTGGCCGGGCTGCAGCAGCTCCGCGGCCCGCCCGAAGGCGACGGTCGCGCCCAGCGGCAGCCCGCCGCCGAGCTGCTTGGCGAGGGTGACCAGGTCGGGCAGCACGCCTTCGTGGGCCTGGTACGCGAACCAGTGCCCCGACCGGCCGACACCGGTCTGCACCTCGTCGAGCACCAGCAGCGAGCCGGTCGCCGCCGTGATGGCCCGGGCCGCTTTGAGGTAGCCGGGGGGTGGCACGACCACGCCGTTCTCGCCCTGGACCGGTTCGATGATCACGAGGGCGGTCTCCTCGGTGACCGCGGCGGCCAACGCCTGCGCGTCCCCGTACGGCACGTGCGTGACGTCGCCGGGCAGCGGCAGGAAGGGCTCCTGCTTGGCGGGCTGGCCGGTGAGCGCGAGGGCGCCCATGGTCCGGCCGTGGAAGCCGCCGTCGGTGGCGACCATGTGGGTCCGCCCGGTCAGCCGGCCGATCTTGAACGCGGCCTCGTTGGCCTCGGCGCCGGAGTTGCAGAAGAAGACCTTGCCGTCCCGGCCGAAGAGCTGGAGCAGCCGCTCGGCGAGGGCGACGGTCGGCTCGGCCATGAAGAAGTTGGAGATGTGGCCGAGGGAGGCGACCTGCTTGCTCACGGCCTCCACGATCGCGGGGTGGGCGTGGCCGAGCGCGTTGGTGGCGATGCCGCCGACGAAGTCGAGGTACTGCCGGCCCTCGGTGTCCCAGACCTTGAGGCCCGCACCGCGGACGAGGGGCAGCCTCGGGGTGCCGTAGTTGTTCATGAGGGAGCCCTGCCAGCGCTGGGTGAGCTCCTGATTGCCGGTCATTCGGCATCCCCCTCTTCGGCGTCCGCCACGACCATCGTGCCGATGCCCTCGTCGGTGAAGATCTCCAGCAGGATCGAGTGCTGGACCCGGCCGTCGATGACGCGGGCGGTGGTCACGCCGCCCCGGACCGCGTGCAGGCAGCCCTCCATCTTCGGCACCATGCCGGAGGACAACTCCGGCAGCAGCTTCTCCAGTTGGGAAGCGGTGAGGCGGCTGATCACCTCGTCGGAGTGGGGCCAGTCCTCGTAGAGGCCCTCGACGTCGGTGAGGACCATGAGGGTTTCGGCGCCCAGCGCAGCAGCGAGTGCCGCAGCCGCCGTATCAGCATTGACGTTGTAGACATGTCCGTCGTCCTGGCTCCGGGCGATCGACGAGACGACCGGGATCCGGCCGTCGGCCAGCAGCGCCTCGATCGCGCCCGTGTCGATGGCGGTGATCTCGCCGACCCGGCCGATGTCGACGAGCTCGCCGTCGATCTCGGGCTGGTGCCGGGTGGCGGTGATGGTGTGCGCGTCCTCGCCGGTCAGGCCGACGGCCAGCGGACCGTGCTGGTTGAGCAGCCCGACCAGTTCCCGCTGGACGTGCCCGGCCAGCACCATCCGTACGACGTCCATGGCGTCCTCGGTGGTGACCCGGAGCCCCGCCTTGAACTCGCTGACGATGCCGTGCTTGTCGAGGGCGGCGCTGATCTGCGGGCCGCCGCCGTGCACGACGACCGGCTTGAGGCCGGCGTGGTGCAGGAAGACGACGTCCTGGGCGAAGGCGGCCTTCAGCTCCTCGTCGACCATGGCGTTGCCGCCGAACTTGATGACGACGGTCTTGCCGTTGTGCCGGACCAGCCAGGGGAGGGCCTCGATGAGGATCTGGGCCTTGGGGAGCGCGGTGTGCTTGCGCGCGGGTGAGTTGCTCATGAGGAGTACGCGCTGTTCTCGTGGACGTAGTCGGCGGTGAGGTCGTTGGTCCAGATGGTGGCGGTCTCGGACCCGGCGGCGAGGTCGGCGACGATGTGCACCTCGCGGTAGCGCATGTCGACCTTCTCGCGGTCCTCGCCGACGCCGCCGTTCTTGCACACCCAGACGCCGTTGATGGCGACGTTGAGCCGGTCCGGCTCGAAGGCGGCGGACGTCGTGCCGATCGCCGAGAGGACACGGCCCCAGTTGGGGTCCTCGCCGTGGATGGCGCACTTCAGGAGGTTGTTGCGGGCGACGGAGCGGCCCACCTCGACGGCGTCGTCCTCGGTCGCGGCGTTGATCACCTCGACCTTGATGTCCTTGCTGGCGCCCTCGGCGTCCCGGATCAGCTGCTGACCGAGGTCGTCACAGACCTGCCGTACGGCCTCGGCGAACTCCTCGTATGCCGGGGTGACGTCCGCCGCCCCGGAGGCGAGCAGCAGCACGGTGTCGTTGGTGGACATGCAGCCGTCGGAGTCGACGCGGTCGAAGGTCGTGCGTGTCGCCGCCCGGAGTGCCCTGTCCAGTACGTCGCTGTCGAGGACGGCGTCGGTGGTGAGGACGACCAGCATGGTGGCGAGCCCGGGGGCGAGCATGCCCGCGCCCTTCGCCATCCCGCCGACGGTCCAGCCGTCCTTGGTCACGACGGACGTCTTGTGGACGGTGTCCGTGGTCTTGATGGCGATGGCGGCCTTCTCGCCGCCGTGCTCGGAGAGCTGGTCCGCGGCGGTCTCGACGCCGGGGAGCAGCTTGTCCATCGGCAGCAGGACGCCGATCAGGCCGGTCGAGCAGACGGCGACCTCGATGGCGCCGCGGCCGAGCACCTCGGCGACCTTCTCGGCGGTGGCGTGGGTGTCCTGGAACCCTTTGGGGCCCGTACAGGCGTTGGCGCCACCGGAGTTGAGGACGACGGCGGACACCTCGCCGCTCTTCAGCACCTGCTCGGACCACAGCACCGGCGCTGCCTTCACTCGGTTGGAGGTGAAGACACCGGCGGCGGCGCGGCGGGGCCCGTTGTTGACCACGAGGGCCAGGTCCGGGTTGCCGTTCTCCTTGATCCCGGCGGCGATGCCCGCCGCCGTGAATCCCTTTGCGGCCGTGACGCTCACGGTGCGACTCCGATCGTGGAAAGCCCGGTGTTCTCGTGAAACCCGAGGGCGATGTTCATGCTCTGGACGGCGCCGCCGGCCGTGCCCTTGGTCAGGTTGTCGATGGCGCTGATCGCGATGATGCGGTTCGCGGCGGCGTCGAATGCGACCTGCACCTGAACGGCGTTCGAACCGTAGACGGACGCCGTGGCGGGCCACTGCCCCTCGGGGAGGAGGTGGACGAAGGGCTCGTCGGCGAGGGCCTTCTCGTAGGCGGCGCGGACGGACTCGCCGCTGACCCCGTCCTTCGCCTTCGCGGTGCACGTGGCGAGGATGCCGCGGGGCATGGGAGCGAGGGTCGGAGTGAAGGAGACAGAGACCCGCTCCCCCGCCGCCGCGCTGAGGTTCTGGATCATCTCGGGCGTGTGCCGGTGCCCGCCGCCGACGCCGTACGGCGACATGGAGCCCATGACTTCGCTGCCCAGCAGATGGGGCTTGAGCGCCTTGCCCGCGCCGGACGTGCCGGAGGCGGCGACGATCACGGCCTCGGGCTCGGCGAGGCCGGCGGCGTAGGCCGGGAACAGGGCGAGCGAGGCGGCGGTCGGGTAGCAGCCGGGTACCGCGATGCGCTTGGACCCCGCGAGCGCGGCGCGGCCGCCCGGCAGCTCGGGAAGGCCGTACGGCCAGGTGCCGGCGTGCGGGGAGCCGTAGAACGTCTCCCAGTCGCCCGCGTCCTTCAGCCGGAAGTCGGCGCCCATGTCGACGACCAGCACATCCGGGCCGAGCTGCTCGGCGACGGCGGCGGACTGGCCGTGCGGCAGCGCGAGGAAGACGACGTCATGCCCGGCGAGCACCTCGGGGGTGGTCTCCTGGAGCACACGGTCGGCGAGGGGCAGCAGGTGCGGTTGCAGCGCACCCAGCCGCTGGCCCGCGTTCGAGTGCCCGGTCAGGGCCCCTGTCTCGACCTCGGGGTGCGCCAGGAGCAGACGCAGCAGTTCCCCGCCCGCGTACCCACTCGCTCCGGCCACTGCCGCACGTACCGCCATGGACTCCTCCTCCTAGACGGCATGACTATACGTTTCGCCGCAGGTTTATGCAATCAGGATTCATGGTGTCCCGCCCCCGAAGCGGGCCGGGAGAACCAGCTTTGTCCAGGACATGCCCATGAGCTACTGTCCCCCGGCGAACATCAGGGGATCACGGCAGGTGGGGGCACATGGCCGAAAAGATCGGCACGCCGGAACAAGGCCACAACGCGTGGGGGCAGGCCGTCGCGGCCGTGGCGCTGTTCGCCGCGATCGCCGCCGGTCTGTGGGTGTCCGAGGGGACATCCGGGAACAGCGGTCCACCGGCAGCCACGTGCTCCGACGAGGAACCCGGCAAGAGCACCGGGCGGGTGACCGGAAAGCAGCTGTGCGAGGCCCTGCTGCGCCCCGATCTCGCGAAGTTGCTGGGCACACCGGCCGAGACCGCGAAGACCGCCTTCGGCAACGACGGCTCCGCCGGACTCGAAGGCGGCAAGGACATCCCGATGCCCTCCGCGGAGGTCGAGTTCGACACCTACACCGTGACGCTGTCGGCCACCTACGACGACCTCCCCGTGGCCGGGTCCCACGCACTGCTCGGGGAGGGGGAGCAGCATACGGTTCTGGACCGTCCGGCGGTGCTGTACTCGGACCGGACCATCAGGATCAACTTCCGCCTCGACGGGGGCGACGCCGAGGCCGGTACCGGCGTCCCGCTCCGCGCCCTCATGGTGGCCCAGGACGCGAAGGACGGCGGCGGATCCTACGACGTGACCCTGTGGCGTTCGGACGGCATGGTGCCGGACGACGCCGTACTGCTGCGGGTCGCCGAGAAGGTGCTGCCGACGGTCCCGGGATGGGCCGCCGGCAGCTGACGCGCTTCGTCACCTCTGCTTGATCCTCAGGAACGTCACGGAGTTCGCCGGGAAGGTGTACGTGAACTCGTCGGCGACCCCCGAGAAGGTGGACGTCACGGGCGTGACCGGGGCGTCCGTCTCGGTGTTCACCGCGTCCTGGTCGGCGGCCAGGGTGGTGACCCGGGCCTTGGCGGCGACCTCGGCGCCACCCAGGTCGATCGCCGTGCGGGCCGGGGCCGACCGGGCGTTGACGACCTTGACGATCAGGTCACCGGTGCGGGTGTCCTCGGTGACGACCTGGCGGAACGGCTCGGCCGGCTTGTCGTCGGTGAAGCTGCCCCACTCCTTGCCGTCGAGGTAGAGGGTGACCTGGCGGCCGCGCACCTTGATGTCGATGTCGTAGGCACGGCCCGTCTCGATCGACCCGGCCTTCGTCATCAGCGTGCCCTTGCCGCCGTCCACGGCCTGCTCGATCGCGGACTGGGTGTTGTTCCAGCCGCCCAGGTTCCACCAGTAGTAGTTGCCGGTGTCCTTGACGCCGAACGCGACGAGGAAGCCCTCCTTGCCGGACTTCTTGGTGGCCTTCACATGCAGGTCGTAGTCGTGCCAGCTCGGGTCGCCGGCCGACACCATCGTGTTCTCGGCGGCCACGTCGCTCTGCACGTACTGGCCGTCCTGGACGCTCCAGCTGCCGCCGCCGGAGTGCGTCCACTTCGAGGCGTCGCCGGAGAAGTCGTCGCTGAGCAGCGTCGACCCGTCCGCCGCCGTGACCTTCACGTCGTCGTACGCGGCACTGGTCGCCCACGTCGAGAGGCCGACGGCACCGGCGATCGGGCCGCTGACGTCCGGCGTGGTGGTCGCCTTCGAGGGGACGACCCGGTCGCCGACGTTGTTCATGAACAGCTTCTGGACCTCGTAGTTCGTCGAGTTCCAGGAGGAGCGGTTGTTGAACCAGACCAGGTCCGGCCGCCACTGGACGTAGTCCTCGTTGGCGAGCAGCGGGGCGTACGAGGCGAGCTTGACGATGTCCGCGTTGCGCTCCAGGCCGGTCATGAACGCGGCTTCGGAGAGGCCGTTCTTCCAGGCGTTGCCCTGGGAGGCGTACTCGCCGAGGAAGACCTTGGGGCCGCTGCGGTCGTAGGAGTCGTAGCGGTCGTTGTTCTGCAGGAACCAGTCGGGGCTGTTGTAGTAGTGCTCGTCGACCATCTCGACGTTCGCCTCGCGGTTCAGCTTCCAGGCGGTGTCGAAGGTCGTGCCGCTGTCGTCCGGACCGGAGTTGGAGACGACCGTGATGTCCGGGTACCTGGCCTCGATCGCGGCGCGGAACTGCTGGAACCGAGCGAAGAACTCGTTCGGGAGGTTCTCCTCGTTGCCGACCTCCAGGTGGGTGAGGTGGAACGGCTTCGGGTGGCCCATCTGCGCCCGGACCTTGCCCCACTTGGAGGTCGCCGGGCCGTTGGCGAACTCGATGAGGTCGAGGGTGTCCTGGATGTGCCGCTTGAGCAACGCCTCGTCGTCGACTGCCTTGTTCTGGCCGCAGCCGGTCACCAGGGCCGGGACGACGGGCAGCGGCATGGCGCCGATGTCCTCGGAGAAGCGGAAGTACTCGTAGTAGCCGAGGCCGTAGCTCTGGTTGTAGCCCCAGAAGTTGGAATTGGTCGCGCGCTGCTCGACCGGGCCGATGGTGTCCTTCCACTGGTAGGAGCGCTTGCGCTGCCAGCCGGAGGCTTCGCTGTAGTCCTCCATGGAGCCGGTGTTGACCAGGCAGCCGCCGGGGAAGCGCACGAAGCCCGGCTGCAGCGCGGCGATCTTCTCCGCAAGGTCCTTGCGCAGGCCGTTCGCCTGGTTCTTGTAGGTGTCGCGCGGGAACAGCGACACCATGTCGAGGGCCGCCGCGTCCGTGGCGGCGACGGCGAGACGGCCGCGACTGCTGGTGCGGGTCGCGGTGAACGTGGCCTTGTACCGGGCCCAGCCGCCCTTCACGGCCACCTGGCGGGCGGTCGCCAGCGCGCCGGCGGCATCCTTGAGGCCCACGCTCAAGGTGCTGCCGCTCTCGGCGCGCGCCCACACCGAGAAGTCGTACCTCTTGCCCTGCTCGACCCGGATGCCGGTGTTGTATCCGGCGTTCGTGACGGACGAACCGGCGCCGAGGGAGAGGTAGTTGCGGTTGCGCTCGTTGAGCCGGCCGGAGTCGTTCACGACCTGCGCGGTGCCGTCGGCCGTCCAGGAGGTGAGCGGGGTGTAGGAGCCGTTGTCGGCGGTGGAGTACTCGAAGGACCGGTTCTGCACGAGCTCGGCGTACAGACCGCCGTCCGCGGCCCGGTTGATGTCCTCGAAGAAGACGCCGTACATCGTGTCGTCGATCTTCGCGCCCTGAGCGGTGGGGTCGACGGTGATGGCGTAGTCGGTGACGTCCTCGGCGTGGGCGGGGGCCGGGATCAGGGCGGCTGCCGCCAGGAAGGCGGTGGCGGCGACGCCGAATCTCCAGCGGCTGGGGGTGCGTGGCATGGATACTCCGCGGCTCGATGTTCGAAATATCAGACGCTGATCAACACTTCGAACGGCAAGATAGGGAGGGGGATCCGGAGCGTCAACGGGTCGCGCGGTATCGAAAGTGTCGGAAGTGAGGGCGGGATGGGCGAGTTCTGGCCGGTACCGGATGCACTGGCGTACCTCGCCGGGAGCTGGCGAGCCGTCCGATCCGTGCGGGATCTGGCGAGCGGGGACGAGGGGGTGTTCTCCGGTACGACGGTTTTCGGCCCGCTGGAGGGCGGCGGGCTACTGCATCACGAGTCCGGCACCTTCGTCTGGCGGGGCGTCCCGAGGCCCGCCGAACGGACGCTGCGCTTCCTGCCCGGCACCGCGCGGGGCACCGCGGACGTCCGGTTCTCCGACGGCCGCCCCTTCCACGACCTCGATCTGACCTCCGGGCACCACATCGCGGACCACCCCTGCTCGGCCGACCTCTACCGGGGCGAGTTCACCGTCGTCGACGAGGACCACTGGCGGACGGTGTGGCGGGTGCGCGGCCCCGCCAAGGACCTGGTCCTCACCACCGACTACGCCCGCGAGGGCTGAACCGGCGCCCCCTCGAGGCGGAGGTACCAACGCCCGGCCCGGCCGGTCACGGTGGTCGTCGACAGAGGACGCACGTCGATGTTCCAGTACGTCGACGGCGGCGCCTTCAGCGCGTACACCAGCGCGGCACGGATCACCGACGGCTCGGCCACGGCGACGATACGACCGCCGTCCTCCACGGGCCGGGTGTCGAGCCAGTTGCCGACCCGGGCGATGAACGCGAGCAGCGACTCGCCGCCGTGCGGTGTGCCCCGCGGGTCGGCCAGCCAGGCGTCCACCGCCTCCGGCTCACGGGCCATCGCCTCGCCGAGCGTGAGCCCGCGCCAGCGGCCCATGTCACAGTCGCGCAGGGCGAGTTGCACCAGCGGTGCATAGCCGAGGGCGTCGCCGGTGGCACGGCTGCGCGGGGTCGGCGAGCAGTAGCGCAGCTCGGCCGCCGCCAGCGGCAGCAGGTCGCGCGCGGCGAGCTGCACCTCGTCCCAGCCGGCCTGGTCCAGCGGCCGGCCGTCCTCGAAGCGCTCGGCGAGCAGCGGGGAGCTGCGCGCGGCGGCGACGAACGTGACCCGAAGCGACATGCGGCGATGGTGTGTCGCGAAGGTGCGCAGGTCAAGAGAGGTTGTGCAGCTGTCACCGAGGGTTGGCGAAGCTTTACTGCGGGGTCAGGATCAGACGGACATGTCGCTGGAAAACGATCAGTTGGAAAGTTCAAGCACGACGTCCGCCCCGCAGCGGACGCCCGGCCCTCGAAGACGGCCCGAGCTCAGAAGTAGAGCGCCATCCACTGGTCCGGCTTCTCCAGCGGCGCGAAGCCGTGCTTCTCGTAGACCCCGTGGGCGTCGTGCGTGGCGAGCAGCATCCGCTTCACCCCGTACGACCGCACCTGCTCGCGCACGGCCCCGACGAGCGCCGTCCCGATCCCCTTGCCGCGCACCGACCGGTCGACGTACACGTCGCAGAGCCACGCGAAGGTCGCCCGGTCGGTGACGACCCGGGCATACGCCACCTGCTCCCCCGAAACCATCTCGTACACCCCGAAGTTCAGCGAACCCTCGATCGCCCGGTCCTGCTTCTCCCGCTCCCGCCCCATCGCCCAGTACGCGTCGGTGGACAGCCAGCGGTGCACGCGCTCGGCGTCGATGCGGTCGGCCTCGGTGGAGATCTCGTAGCCCTCGGCGAGGGGCGGGGTGTCGGTCATGCGGCGAGAGTCGCAGGCCGGGGGCGCCGGCGTCGAGCGGTTTTCCCCGGTGAGCGGGGCGTTGTCAGTGGCGGGTGCGATGCTGCGGGCATGACCGGGGTGACGACTGCCGCGGAGTTCGCGGGCGGCCTCGCACCGCCGTCCCGCACCTAGCGCACCTCGTCCCAAGCCGCCCGCAGCCGCCGCACCCCCTCCGTGATCTCCCCCGTCCCCGCCACCGCCGCGAAGCTCAACCGCAGGTGCCCGGCCGAAGGCTCCGCGCTGAAGTAGGGGCGGCCGGGGGTGATCGCGACGCCCGAGCGCAGGGCGGCGGAGGTCAGGGCGGACTCTCCCCCGGAGCCGAAAGCCTGGGAGGTGCCTCCGTTGCCGTCGGGCAGGCGGAGCCAGAGGTGGTAGCCGCCGGAGGGGATGTGCGGGAGGGCGAGTTCGGGCAGGTCGAGGCGCAGGGCGGCCGTCATCGTGTCGCGGCGGGTCCTCAACTCGGCGGAGATCGCCCGCAGATGGCGCGGCCAGGCGGGCGAGCCGACCAGCTCCAGCGCCGCCTCCTGCAACGGTCGCGGTACGAAGAAGGTGTCCACGACCTGGATCGCGCGCAGCCGCTCCAGCACCGGGCCGCGGGCGGCGAGCGCGCTGACCCGGAAGCTGGGCGAGGTGGCCTTGGTCAGCGAGCAGACGTGGACGACGACGCCGTCGGGGTCCTCGGCGGCCAGCGGACGCGGCAGCGGCCCCGCGTCCTCGTGCACCAGCCGTCGTACGAAGTCGTCCTCCACGACGAAGGCACCGGCCTCGCGTGCGATGCGCAGCACCTCGCCGCGCCGCTCGGGGGCGAGCAGCGCGCCGGTCGGGTTCTGGAACAGCGGCTGGCAGACGAAGACCCGGGCGCCGGTCGCCTTGAAGGCGTCGGCGAGCAGGGACAGCCGTACGCCGTCGGCGTCGACCGGGACGGGGACCGGGCGCAGTCCCGCCGCGCGGGCGATCGCCAGCATGCCCGGGTACGTCGGTGACTCCACCAGCACCGGTGCGCCCGGCGGCGCGAGTGCCCTCAGCGCGGTCGTCAGGGCCGACTGGCCGCCAGAGGTGATCAGCACCTCGGCCGCGGTGACGGCGCCGCCCGGCCCGCCGATGCTGCGCGCGAACCACTCCCGCAGCTCCGGCAGCCCCTCCATGGGCGGCCTCCCCCACGCCCCGGGCCGTCGGCCGGCCCGGGACAGCGCGGCGGCCATGGCCCGCTCCGGCTGCAGCGACTGATGCAGATAGCCGCCGTTGAACTCGATCACACCGGGCGACGGCGCGGTGAGCGAGGCCAGCACCCCGGAGGCGTCCACCGAGCGCGGCACCTGTTCCGCGGCGGCGTCCGCGCTGAGCGTCACCTCCTGCCAGGAGGTGTCCCCGGCGGCAGGAGTCCGCGTGTGCGCCTCGGCGCGGAAGGCTCCGGCGCCGGGCCGGGTCACCACGAGCCCCTCGGCGGCCAGCTGCGCGAGGGCGCGGGAGACGGTCACCGGGCTCACGCGATACCGCTCGACGAGGGCACGGCTCGACGGCAGCTTTCCACCTGGCGAGTAGCGGTCCAGCTCCCGCCTCAGCTGATTCGCCAGTTCACCGACACTGCTACGCTCTTGCATGAGGACCAAGAATAGCGCTACCGCTCCAAGCTCGATAGCAGTGACCGGCGGCAAGCCAATGCCGGTCGCCCCAGCCGCCACGGCCGTCGGAGGCACCCTCCAGGCCGCGCTGGGGGTCGCGGCCTTCTCCCTCACCTTCCCCGCCACCGCCTGGGGCCTGGAGAGCTTCGGCCCCTGGTCCCTGGTCGCCGTGCGCAGCCTGCTGGCCGCGCTGATCGCGGGGGTCTGTCTGATGGCGCTGCGCGTGCCGCTCCCCGCCCGCCGGCACTGGGCGGGCCTGGCGGTGGTCGCCGCCGGAGTGGTCCTCGGCTTCCCCCTGCTCACCACGCTGGCGCTGCAGACCTCCACCACCGCGCACGCCGCCGTCGTGGTCGGTCTGCTCCCGCTGACCACGGCCCTGTTCTCCGCCCTGCGCGTCGGCACCCGCCCCTCGCGCACCTTCTGGACGGCGGCGCTGGCGGGCGCCGCCGCGGTGGTCGCCTTCACCGTGCAGCAGAGCGGCGGCGCCCTGACCACGGCCGACCTCTATCTCTTCGCGGCGCTGCTGGGGTGCGCGGCCGGCTACACCGAGGGCGGCCGGCTGGCCCGGGTCATGCCGGGCTGGCAGGTGATCGGCTGGGCGCTGGTGCTGTGTCTGCCGCTGACCGTCCCGGTCGCCGCGTTGGCGCTGTCGCACGAACCCGTGCACCTGACCTGGCACGGCATCACCGGGCTGCTGTGGGTCGCGGCGGGCTCGCAGTTCCTCGGCATGGTCGTCTGGTACCGGGGCATGGCCGCCATCGGCATCCCGAAGGCCAGCCAGTTGCAGTTGGCCCAGCCCCTGCTCACACTGGTGTGGTCGGTGCTGCTGCTGGGCGAGCACCTGACAGTGGCCGCCCCGCTGACGGCCGCGGCGGTGCTCGTGTGCATCGCCGTGACCCAGCGGGCGCGTGGCTGAGCGGGCCGCACGACCCACCTCCAACCACCGCTCCACGCCGTAGACTCAAGGCCACGGACCGCTGCTCCCGCACCTGGTGAGGAGGCCCAACAGATGCGTGCAACCGTGGGCGACCAGCTTGTCCAGCACGGCAGGGTGGTCGGGCAACACGACAAGGTCGGCGAGATCGTCGAGATCCTGGGCCATGAGGGCAATCCCCCGTACCGCGTCCGCTTCGAGGACGGGCACGAGGGTCTGTGCTCCCCCGGCCCCGACACCGAGATCCGTCACAGGAACACGATGAAGTAACCCGGCGATCAGATCAGCGCGGGGAAATCGCCGGCTGCCCGTAGTGGTCGGCGACGACCCTCGCCATGGTCCCGATCCGGTCCGTCGCCACCTCCTTCGCGGCGAAGTACACGTGCCCGCCCACCTCCGCGTGCTCCTTGGCCAGCGTCAGATGCCGGGACAGCTCGGCCGGGTTCTGCCAGGCCGCGGGCTGCGCCGGGTCACCGGCCTTGTAGAGCGCCTCACCCACGTACAGCTTCGTCCGGCTGCCCCGCGCCACTTCCGCCCACCAGGGCACGAGCTCGGCGTAGTCGGCGGCCGCGAAACCGATGTTCCAGTACAACTGCGGGCAGATGTAGTCGATCCAGCCCTCACGGACCCATTTACGGGTGTCCGCGTACAGATCGTCGTACGTCTCCACACCGCCCCGGGTGTCGGAGCCGAGGGGGTCGGTGCCGGCGTTGCGCCACACGCCGAAGGGGCTGATGCCGAACTGGGTGGTGGGCCGGATCTGCCTGATGGCGTCCGCCATCTCCAGCACCAGCTTGTCGATGTTGTCCCGCCGCCAGTCGGCCCGGACCGTGAAGCCGCCGCCGTAGCGGTCGTAGGCCTCGTCGTCGTCGAAGCTCTGGCCGGCCACCGGATAGGGATAGAAGTAGTCGTCGAAGTGGACCCCGTCGAGGGGGTACCGCTCCACCGCGTCGAGCATGGCCCGCTGCACGAACGCACGGACGTCGGGCAGGCCCGGGTTGTAGTAGAGCTTGCCGCCGTAGGTCACCACCCAGTCCTCGTGCTCACGGGCGGGGTGCGACTCGGCCAGCCTGCCGAGGTCCGTGTGGTTGGCGATGCGGTACGGGTTGAACCAGGCATGCAGCTGAAGACCGCGGGCGTGGGCCTCCTCGACGGCCGTGCCGAGCGGGTTCCAGCCGGGGTCCTCGCCCTGGGTGCCGGTGAGGACCTGCGACCAGGGCTCGTACGGCGACGGCCACAGGGCGTCGGCCGTGGGCCGCACCTGGAGGATCACCGTGTTCAGGCGGCGCTCCACCGCCGTGTCCAAGTGGGTGATCAGCTCGGCGCGCTGCTCGTCGGCGCTCAGACCCTGCTTGGAGGGCCAGTCCCGGTTCGCCACGGTGGCGACCCACACGCCGCGCATCTCCCGGGTCGCCCGTCGCCGGGCCCGGTCCGTTCCGCCCGCCGTGGCGGAGCCGGCCGCCATCGCGCTTCCTGACGCCACGAGTGCCGCCAGGGCGGTCACCGAAAAAGCCCGTCGTGACATCCGTGACTTCCGGTGCAGCATCTCTTCGTACCTCCGTGTGCCGTGGTCAAGGGCCCACCCCGCGACCGGTCCGCACCTGAGGACCGGCCCCGCGTCAGCCTTTCATGAGGCACCCGAACGATCGATCAAGCTGCGCCGAAGGTAACGTGCAGGTTTGGAGCAGGCGTCGAACAACGGCGGACCTGCCGCAGTCGTGGATCAGCGAAGGGGACGATGTGACCGGCATCTCCGGAGATATTGCACGCGTCGGCGTGGTGGGCTGCGGCCAGATGGGAGCGGGCATCGCCGAGGTGTGCGCCCGCGCCGGCCTGGACGTCAGGGTCGCCGAGACCACCGGCGAGGCCCTGGAGTTCGGCCGCACCCGGCTGTTCAGTTCCCTGGCCAAGGCCGCCGAGCGCGGCAAGATCACCGAGGAGGAGCGGGACGCCACGCAGGCGCGGCTGTCCTTCACCACCGACCTCGGCGAGTTCGCCGACCGTGACCTCGTGATCGAGGCCGTGGTCGAGAGCGAGCAGGTGAAGACCGAGATCTTCCAGGTGCTCGACCAGGTCGTGACCCGGCCGGACGCGATCCTCGCCTCCAACACCTCCTCGATCCCGCTGGTGAAGCTGGCGGTCGCCACCTCGCGCGCCGACCAGGTGATCGGCATCCACTTCTTCAACCCGGCCCCGGTGCAGCAGCTCGTCGAGCTGATCCCGGCGCTCACCACCTCCGAGGGCACGATCGCCCGTGCCCAGTCGTTCGCCGAGAAGCTGCTGGGCAAGCACGCCATCCGCGCCCAGGACCGGTCCGGCTTCGTCGTGAACGCGCTGCTGATCCCGTACCTCCTCTCCGCGATCCGGATGTTCGAGTCGGGCATCGCCAGCCGCGAGGACATCGACAACGGCATGGAGCTCGGCTGCGCCCACCCGATGGGCCCGCTGAAGCTGTCCGACCTGATCGGTCTGGACACGGTCGCCTCGGTGGCGCAGAGCATGTACGACGAGTTCAAGGAGCCGCTGTACGCCGCTCCCCCGCTGCTGCTGCGCATGGTCGACGCGGGCCGGCTGGGCCGCAAGACGAACTCCGGCTTCTACACCTACGGCTGATTACGGACGGTCAGATTCCGGCCAACCGCACGGGCCCGGCACCGAGGGCCCGCGTCATTCACACACCGTGTGCGCTCCGGGCTCGCATATGCCCCTCGCACACGCTCCCCACGCACCCACCAGGCGAGTTCACTTTCCCTGCGCATGCCAGGGATGTGAGATGACTACGGAAAGGAGCGGACAAGTGACCGCCGATCCCGAGCATCCCGTCGTACAAGGGGAACTCGCAGAGTTACGACGTCGCCTCGACGTCGCCTACGCCCGTGTGGAGGGCGGGCTGGCTCTGCTCACGCACCGCACCGAGGAGAGCGCCAAGGAGCTGGACGAGCTGAACACCCGGATCAACACACTGGAACACGCACGCTGGCCACTGCCCGCGATCGCCGCCATCACCGCCGTGGGTGCTCTCGTCGTGGCGATCTGGCAGGCGGTGGGACGCTAGACCCGGAGATGGTGCAGCATCAGTAACGCGGCCGCCATGTTGGCGGCCGGGACCTCCCCCCGGGCGACCATGTCGGGGACGAGCTTGAGAGGAACCCATTCCCGGCGGTCCGACTCGAAGTCGTCCACGGGATGCCCGACATACTCGCCCTCGTCGGCCCAGTAGATGTGGTGCCGGGCATCGGTGAGCCCGTTGGAGGGCTCCACGCTCATGAGGTGGTGCAGGGGTCCCGGCCGCCAGCCGGTCTCCTCCTCGAGCTCCCTGGCGGCCGCCCGGACGATGTCCTCACCGTCCTCGACGACGCCTGCCGCGAGTTCCCAGCCCCAGCTGTCGGTGATGAAGCGGTGGCGCCACAGGAGGAGGACCTCGCCCGCCTCATTGACCACCGTGGCCACGGCGACCGGCCGCATCCGTATCAGGAAGTGGTCCAGGTGCCGCCCGTCCGGCAGTTCCACGTCTGCCAGGTTGACGGTGAACCAGCGGTTTTCATACACAGTTTGTTCGCTCTGTTTCGTCCACTGCACGGTTCTGCCACCTTCCGTCGAGTAAGTGGCAATATCGCAGCAGGGACTATGAAGTGTCGGTGCTCGGGTGCCCCGTCGCGGCCGGGCTACAGCGGTACGCGCAGTGCTCCGTCGATGAGTTCGGCCGCCTCGGCCGTGCCCGCACAGCCGTTGCGCACCAGGTGTTCGCGTACCGCCCGGAGTCTGTCGCGCAGGCGCTGGGACTCCATTCCCCGGGCCTGTTCGGCCATCTGCACCGCGATGGCCACCGCCTTGTCGGCGTTGCCCTGACGCAGCTCGATCGTGCTGAGCATGGCCAGCCGGTGCACCCGGCCCCGGTCGTGCGCGGGATTGTCGACGGCGGCCGCGGCATGCTCTCCAGCGGCTGCCAGTTCCCCGAGGCTGAGCAGCGCCTCCGCCACCTGGACATTGACCAACCCCGGCTGGACATAGCCGGTCTCATCGGGTTCGTATCCGCGCCGGATGCGATCTGCGGCCTGCTCGGCACGCCGTATGCAGGACAGGGCGCTCGTGCCGTCGCCGAGGTGTGCGTACGCCTTCGCCTGCATCGCGTACAGGTCGGAGGCGAGCGCCGGGGTGATGTGCTTGCCCGCGGCCCGCAGTGCGGCCTCGGCGAAGGCGACGGCCTGGCGGAACTCCCGCATGAACAGGGCCTGGTTGACGAGCAGCGCGATCACATAGGCGCCGAGCCCCCGGTCCCCGCTGGCCTTCGCGAGCCGCAGCGCCTGATGGAAGTACCGCTGGGCGAGCCCGTGTGCGTCGGAGTCGTAGGCACAGATGCCCGCGATGGCCACCAACCCGCCCGTCGCCCGGTGCAGTTGACGTCCCGTCGCATCGGTGTAGCTGCCGCGCAGCAGCGGGGCGGCCTCGGCGTTGAGGAAGCCGACGATCCGGGTGCGGGTCGCCATGCCGCCCGCCTTGCGGTACATCTGCTCGTAGTGCGTACGGGCCGAGCGCAGCATCTCCAGGTCGGCGGGGGTGACCCGGTGCCGGCCACCGCGCGAGACATCCACGTCCTCGGGCGGGTTCTCCCACTCCCACACCGGCATCACGGCGGGCGTGCCGGTGACCGCCGGCGCGCCCAGGATATGGGGTCGTTGCTGCTCGTCGGAACGCCACAGGGCGGTGGCCCGCTCCACGAAGCCGGACAGCGAGGTGGTGTGCAGGGCGGACTGCTCGCCGGGCACGCCGAGGCCGATGTCGTCGAGCGTGACGGTGCGGTGCAGCCGGGCGGCGAGCACCTCGCAGATCAGGTCGGGCACCTGGCCGCGTGGCCGCTGCCCCTTCAACCACCGCGCGACGGCGGTGTGTTCGTATCTCAGCGCGAGCCCGCGCGCCCGCCCCGCCTGGTTCACGTGTGCGGCCAGCCCCGCGTGCGAGACCCCCGCCTCATCCAGGATCGCGTCGAGCAGAGTGTTGGGCTGCATGTATGCCCCCCGGGTGCCTCGGTGTCGTCAGAGTAGTGCGAACCGGTTCACACGGGGTGTGAACGGAGTACGCGAATCCGCAGCGTGCGCGCGCTGTTGCGGAGAGTTTCCGACCGGTTGACTGAAATGCCTCGCAAGAGGCCGGCCGGGCCGCCGGCTCCCCCTCGTACAGTGCGGCGGCCCGCATCCGCGCCGTCCGCCCAGCTGCCTGCCCGACACTCCGTGGCTGGGCGGATGGCCTGCCGTCAGCTGGGCCGTGCGACCAATCGCCATTGCGCTAGAGGTGGTTGGTCGGCTGCGGGTCGTGCGGGGCTGGTCGTGCAGTTCCCCGCGCCCCTGAAGGGGCGCTGCAGTGGACGTGGGTTCTGTCGTTCCGCAGGACCAGCAGCGCTATGTCGTCTGCCGGTCTTCCCTTCGTATGGCGGATGAGGGCCGTGAAGAGCGTGCGCAGGACCGCCTGGGGAGTGATCGGGGAGTTCCGTACGGTGCCGATGAGCGCCGCCCGGAGCGAAAAGAACCGGCCTCTCGCGTCCCTCGCGTCCTCGACACCGTCCGTGTACAGGACGAGCGAGTCGCCGGGCAGGAGCGAGCCGCAGGGCAGTGGGGTCAGTTCGGCGGGGAGGGGAAACGGGCCGAGGGGTGGTAGAGGATCGGCTCGGGCGAGGGGTTCGACGGCCGTGCCGCTCAGCAGATACGGCCAGGGGTGACCGCAGTTGAGGACGGTGAGTCCGCCGTCCTGCCCGATCTCCAGCAGCAGGAGCGTGACGAATTCCTCGGCGGCCGGGCTGTCCGGATCCCGGCACCTCTCGCGCACGTGACGGGCCAGGGCCCGGTCCAGTCTCTGCAGCACCCGGCCCAGGTCGGGTTCGTCGTGCACGGCCTCGCGGAAGCTGCCGAGGACCGCGGCCACGGTGCCGATGGCGGTGATGCCATGGCCGCGTACGTCGCCCATCACCGCCCGTACGCCGTGCTCGGTGGCGATGACCTCGTACAGGTCACCGCCGACACAGGCGCCGCGATCCGCGGAGAGCTGGGCGGCGGCAACGTCCAGCCCGTCGATGCGCGCGGGCAACGGCCGCAGCAGCGCGCTCTGCGCGGCACCGGCGACCCTGCGGACCTGCCGGAGCTCACGCAGCAGGGCCTGCCGGACGTGCACGATCAGCCCCGTGCCCACGGCGAAGAAGACGGCACTGGTGACGACCCGGGCGCCGAGGCCGTCCTGCTGGGCGAGCGGGCAGGTCAGCTTGTACGTGATGGCCATCGCGCCCCAGGCGGTGGGCAGCCCCCACGCGATCACCTTGCGGGGAACCCGACCCTTGATGCGGAACATGCCGATGGCCCCCCAATAGGCCCTGACAACGCAGACGGACCGACCCCGAAAGGCCGGTCCGATTCTGTCGACAGAGCACCCGGAAGTACCAGATCACCCAGAGAAGTCACCCTTTTGAGTGAGGTGACCACAGCGCGCCCCGCCCGGGGCGCGGGGAACTGCGCGACCAGCCACTACGAACCCGCAGCCGCCGGACAAACAGCAGTCCCCCACTCCTTGGGTGAACTAACCCCGGAGCACCGCACCCGTCCGCTCGCCCGCGAGGGCCACCGCAGCGTCCCGAGCAGCCGAGGCCTCATCGACGGTCAGCGTCCGATCCCCCGCGCGGAAGCGCAACGCGTACGCCAGCGACTTCTTCCCGTCACCGAGCTGCTCGTCGTTGACGTACACGTCGAACAGCCGGATCCCCTCGAGAAGTCCGCCCGCCCCCTCACGCAGCGCGGCCTCGACCTCCGCGGCCGGCACCGGCTTGTCGACGACAAGGGCGACATCCTGCGTGGCGACCGGGAACGTGGAGATGGCCGGCGCCTGCGGCACACCGTCCCCGACCTGCTCCAGCGCGTCCAGGTCCAGCTCCATCGCACAGGTACGCCCGGGAAGACCCAGCGCCTTGAGCACCCTCGGGTGCAGCTCACCGGCGTGACCGACGACCCGCGGAGCACCGTCGACGGTGATCGCCAGCTCGGCGCACCGGCCCGGGTGCCACGGCCCGTACTGCCCGGCCCGCACGATCAGTTCGGCGCCCGCTTCGAGGGCGACGGCACGCGCCGCCTGCACGGCGTCGGCCCAGTCGGCCGGGCGGCCCTTGCCCCACCAGCCGGCCTGCTCGCGCGCACCGGCGAGGACGACGGCCACGTGCCGGGGCTGCTCGGGCAGCACGGCGTTGAGAGCGGCGATCTCCTCGTCGGTCGGGCGGCGGTCGACCGGCAGGTGCCCGGCGACGCGCTGCTCCGCACGCGGCTGGAAGACCAGGCCCGTCTCGAACAGGGCCAGATCGTGCGAGCCCCGGCCGTCGTTGCGGCGCAGCGCACCGAGCAGACCCGGCAGCAGCGACGTACGCAGCGCGGGCTCCTCGTCGTTGAGCGGGTTGACCAGCTTCACGACGCGGCGGGCCGGGTCGTCGGCCTCCAGGCCGAGCTGGTCGAAGACCTGCTCGCTGACGAAGGGGTAGTTCGGCGCCTCGACGTAGCCAGCGCCGGCCAGCGCGCGGCCGACCCGGCGGTGCAGCCGCTGGCGGTGCGTCAGGCCACGGCCGGACGGCGGCCTGGGCAGCGTGGAGGGCAGGTTCTCGTAGCCCTCCAGGCGGATGACCTCTTCGGCCAGGTCGTTCGACTCCAGCAGGTCGGGTCGCCAGGACGGCACGGTGACGATCAGCTCGTCCTGCCCGTACACGTCGCAGCCGATCTCCTGCAGCCGCCGTACGACGGTCTCGCGGCCGTACTCCACGCCCGCGACCTTGTCCGGGTGGTCGGCCGGGGTGGTGATGGTGTGCGGCGCGGACGGCGCGATGACCTCGGTGACGCCGCCCTCGGCGGTGCCGCCCGCGAGCAGCACCAGCAGGTCGACGGTGCGCTGGGCGGCAGCCGCCGCGGCGGCCGGGTCGACGCCGCGCTCGAAGCGGCGGGACGCCTCCGAGGACAGCTTGTGGCGGCGTGCCGTGCGCGCGATCGACACCTGGTCGAAGTGGGCGGCCTCGATGACGACCTCGGTCGACGCGTTCTCCGCGTTGTCGTGATCGGCGATCTCGGTGTTGGCGCCGCCCATGACGCCCGCGAGGCCGATCGGGCCGCGCTCGTCGGTGATGACCAGGTCCTCGGCGTGCAGCTTGCGCTCGGTGCCGTCGAGGGTGACGAGCTTCTCGCCCTCCTGCGCCCGGCGCACACCGATGGTGCCCTGGACCAGATTGCGGTCGTAGGCGTGCAGCGGCTGGCCGAGCTCCATCATCACGTAGTTGGTGATGTCGACGGCGAGCGAGATCGGGCGCATGCCGACCTTCTGCAGGCGGCGCTGCAGCCAGATCGGGGAGCGCGCCTCGGGGCTCAGGCCGGTCACGGTGCGGGCGGTGAAGCGGTCGCAGCCGATCGGGTCGGAGACCTGCACGGGGTAGCCGTAGGCGTTCGGGCCGGGCACGTCGATGAGGGCCGGGTCGCGCAGCGGGAGGCCGTAGGCGATGGCGGCCTCGCGGGCGACACCGCGGATGGACAGGCAGTCGCCGCGGTTGGCGGTGACGGCGATGTCCAGGACCTCGTCGACCAGTTCCAGCAGCTCGATGGCGTCCTTGCCGACCTCGGTCTCCGGCGGCAGCACGATGATGCCCTTGGTGCCGTCGTCGCCCATGCCCAGTTCGTCGCTGGAGCAGATCATGCCGTGGGACGTCTTGCCGTACGTCTTGCGCGCGGAGATCGAGAAGCCACCCGGCAGTGTGGCGCCGGGGAGAACGACCACGACCTTGTCGCCGACCTGGAAGTTCCGCGCGCCGCAGACGATCTCCTGCGGCTCACCGGTGCCGTTGGCCTGGCCGACGTCGACGGTGCAGAAGCGGATCGGCTTCTTGAACTCCGTCAGCTCCTCGATGGTCAGCACCTGACCGACGACGAGCGGGCCCTTGAGGTCGGCTCCGAGGTGCTCGACGGTCTCGACCTCCAGGCCCGCCGAGACGAGCTTCTCCTGGACGTCGCGGCCGGTTTCCGTCGCCGGCAGGTCGACGTACTCCCGCAGCCAAGAAAGCGGGACCCGCATCAGATCTCCATCCCGAACGGCCGGGTGAACCGGACGTCACCCTCGACCATGTCTCGCATGTCTTCGACGTTGTGGCGGAACATCAGCATCCGCTCGATGCCGAACCCGAAGGCGAAGCCGCTGTACTTCTCCGGGGCGACGCCGCAGGCCTTGAGCACCCGCGGGTTGACCATGCCGCAGCCGCCGAGCTCGATCCAGCCCTCGGAGGAGCAGGTACGGCAGGGCCGGTCGGGGTTGCCGACGGACTCGCCGCGGCAGACGTAGCAGACCATGTCCATCTCGGCGGACGGCTCGGTGAAGGGGAAGAAGTTCGGCCTGAGCCGGGTCTTCATGCCCTCGCCGAACAGGGCCTGGACCATGTGGTCCATGGTGCCCTTGAGGTCGGCCATGGTCAGGCCCTCGTCCACGGCCAGCAGTTCGACCTGGCGGAAGACCGGGGTGTGCGTGGCGTCCAGCTCGTCGGTGCGGTAGACCACGCCGGGGCAGATCACGTACACCGGAAGCTCACGGTCGAGCAGCGAGCGGATCTGCACGGGCGAGGTGTGGGTGCGCAGCACGACACCGGACTCGGTGCCGCCGTCGGGGCCCTGCACGAAGAACGTGTCGGCCTCCCCGCGCGCCGGGTGGTCCGGGCCGATGTTGAGGGCGTCGAAGTTGAACCACTCCGCCTCGACCTGGGGGCCCTCGGCGACCTCGTAGCCCATGGCCACGAAGACGTCCTCGATGCGCTCCGAGAGGGTGGTGAGCGGGTGGCGGGCGCCGGCCGGTACGCGGTCGTACGGCAGCGTGACGTCCACCGCCTCCTCGACCAGCACGCGCTGGTCCCGCTCGGCCTCCAGCTCGGCCTGACGGCCGGCGAGCGCCTTGTTCACGGCGCCGCGGGCCTGGCCGACGCGCTTGCCGGCCTCCGCCTTGGCCTGCGGGGGCAGGGCGCCGATCTCGCGGTTGGCGAGCGCCAGCGGGGACGTGCCGCCGGTGTGGGCGACCTTGGCCTCCTGGAGCGCGTCGAGGGAGTCCGCGGCGGCGAAGGCGGCGAGCGCCTCGTCCCGCATGCGCTCGATCTCTTCCGGTTTCAACGCCTCGACCTCGACAGGGTCGTACGACTTATTCGGTGCCGACATCTCTTCCCGTGCTTCCGATTGGCTGGCTGAAGGTCCCCGTACCGACTCGTGGACAGATCGTCACGGTTTTTGGGACACAAAGGTGCCAAAGGCCGAGTCTAACGGGGTTGAGGAATGCGAATGCGCCCGTGGGGCCGGGGCCGGATCTCAGGTGAGATACGCCGGTGCCGCCACGGGCAACGTAAATCGGAACTGCGCGCCGCCGCCCGAGGCGCGGCCGACCTCGATGGCGCCGCCGTGAGCCTCGACGATGCCCTTGACGATGTAGAGCCCGAGGCCCGTGCCGCCGCGCTTGCTGCCCCGCCAGAAGCGGGTGAAGACGCGGTTCATGGACTCCTCCGGGATGCCGGGCCCCTCGTCGCTCACGGTGACCGACGTGCCGGTGTCCTCGCCCTCGCGGGGGGACGCCGTGGCCGTGACGTCAATGGTGACCGTTCCGTCGCCGTGCCGCACGGCATTTTCGATGAGGTTGCTGAGTACCTGGTCGATCTTGTCGGGGTCGGCCCACAGGTCGGGCAGCGGCTGCTCGACCCGCAGGAGGAACCGGTCGGCGGGCTGGCCGGCGGCGACGTAGGCCTGGATGTGCCGCCCGACGGCCGCGCCCATGTCGACGGGCTGGCGGCGCACCTCGAGGCGCCCGGAGTCGATGCGCGAGATGTCGAGCAGCTCGGCGATGAGCCGGGTGACCCGGTCTGCGTCGGCGTCGACGGTCTCCAGCATGAGCCGCTTCTGGTCGTCGGTGAACCGGGCCCACTTGGCGAGGAGCGTGGCGGTGAAGCCCTTGACGGAGGTGAGCGGCGAACGCAGCTCGTGCGCGACGGTGGCGATCAGCTCGGCGTGAGAGCGCTCGGTACGGCGGCGGGCCTCGGTGTCACGCAGGGAGACGACGACGCGGCGGACGGGTCCGGTCGGCTCGCCACGGACGTACCGCACCGAGACGAGCACCTCCCGCCCGCCCGGCAGGAGGAGATTGCGCTCGGGCTGCCGACGGCGGATGGCGAGGCCGCCGTACGGATCCGTCAGCTGCCACCAGCGCCGCCCCTCCAGGTCCTCTAACGGCAGCGCCTTCTCCAGCCGCTGCCCGAGGGCGTCGGCGGCGCGGACGGCTGTGATGCGCTCGGCGGCGGCGTTGAAGCAGATGACGTGCCCGTGCTCGTCGGCGACGACGAGGCCGTCGGGCAGGTCGTCGGGATCGATACCGAGCTCGGCGAGATCACCGGGCCGGGACGCGGACGGCCGCCGCACCTCCCGTGCACCCGGTGCGCTGCTCGTGCCGACACTCATCCCCGTACCCCACCTCTCACGACGGCTGAGGGGCCCCCGAGCTGGTCACCCTACTAGCTCTCGGTGACGGTGCGGCACCCTCCGGAGGCGCGCTGTGCACGGGCCGACGCATACAGACATACGGCCGCGGCGGTCGCGAGGTTCAGGCTCTCGGCCTTCCCGTGGATCGGGACACGCACGACGGCGTCGGCCAGCGCCCGCGTCTCCTCCGGAAGCCCCCAGGCCTCGTTCCCGAACACCCAGGCCGTCGGGCCGCCCATGCTGCCCTTGTCGAGTTCGTCGTCGAGATCGTCCGTGCCTGCCCCGTCGGCGGCGAGAATCCGCACCCCGGCGTCCTTGAGCCCGGCCACGGCCCGCTCGACGGGCACGCCGACGGCGACGGGAAGGTGGAACAGCGATCCGACGGAGGCTCGTACGGCCTTGGGGTTGTAGAGATCGACGGACGCATCGGTGAGGACGACCGCCTCGGCGCCCGCGGCGTCGGCGCATCGCAGCACGGTCCCGGCGTTCCCGGGGTCCCGTACGTTCGCGAGCACGGCGACGAGCTTGGGCCGGGCGGCGAGGATCTCCTCGAAGGGGGTGTCGATGAACCGGCAGACGCCGACGAGCCCCTGAGGCGTCACGGTGGTCGAGACGTTGGCGATGACCTGCTCGGCGGCGAGGTGGACACGGGCGCCCGCGTCCCGGGCCTCCCCCACGATGTCGGCGTACCGCTCGGCGGCCTCCAGCGTGGCGAACAGCTCGACCAGCGTGCCGTCGTGCGCGGCCGCCTCCCGCACGGCCTGCGGCCCCTCCGCGAGGAACAGCCGCTCCTTGCCCCGGAAGTTCCGCTTGGCCAGCCGCCGGGCGGCGGAGACCCGGGGGGAACGGGGGGAGATCAGCTCGGGGGTGGCGGGGGGCATGGGTTCACCTTGGAGTTCTGAGGGTCGCGGACACAGCGGGACCCGCAGGCCTTCTCAGCCTGCGGGTCCCTCAGTCACGTCGGCTGCTGGGCCGAGCGTCGGCGTCAGGCCGCCTTGGGGGCGTTGACGTCAGCCGGCAGCGCCTTCTGGGCAACCTCGACGAGCGCGGCGAACGCGTTCGCGTCGTTGACGGCCAGCTCGGCGAGGATCTTGCGGTCGACCTCGACGTTCGCGGCCTTCAGACCCTGGATGAAGCGGTTGTACGTGATGCCGTTGGCGCGGGCAGCGGCGTTGATGCGCTGGATCCACAGCTGGCGGAAGTCACCCTTGCGCTTCTTGCGGTCGTTGTAGTTGTAGACCAGCGAGTGGGTGACCTGCTCCTTGGCCTTGCGGTACAGGCGCGAACGCTGACCGCGGTAGCCGGAGGCCTGCTCGAGGATCGCCCGGCGCTTCTTGTGGGCGTTCACTGCCCGCTTGACGCGTGCCACTTTTTAACTCCTTGTAGCGGGGCCGCGGTTGGACTCACACGACCCGGTATCGATTGGGTCCCGGTCAGAGATCAGGCACGAAGTGGTTCCGCGCCCCGATGTCACTTGCCGAGAAGCTTCTTGATCTTCGCGGCGTCGCCCGGGGCCATCTCGGCGTTGCCGGTCAGGCGGCGCGTCACGCGGGACGACTTGTGCTCGAGCAGGTGGCGCTTGCCGGCGCGCTCACGGAGCACCTTGCCGGAGCCGGTGATCTTGAAGCGCTTGCTGGCACCGCTGTGCGACTTGTTCTTCGGCATAGCGCCGTTCTCTCCTCGTCGGTGGCGTTCCGGTGCCCGGTCGTGAAACCGGGCACGGTGGAACGTCGCTGTTGTATCGGTTACGTCCTGGGGACTCGCGTCCCCCGGGATCACGCCTCGGCGGAAGCCTCGGCAGGTGCCTCGGTATCCACGGCGTCCACGGCGTCCTCGGACTCCGCGGCGTCCTCGGACTCCGCAACGTTCTGCGACTTGCCGGGGTTGGCCTTCGCGTCTGCCTTGCGGGCTTCCTGCGCCTGGCGGGCCTCGGCCATCGCCTCGGTCTTCTTCTTGTGCGGACCGAGAACCATGATCATGTTGCGGCCGTCCTGCTTCGGGTTCGACTCCACGAACCCGAGGTCCTCGACGTCCGTCGCGAGCCGCTGCAGCAGTCGGTAGCCCAGCTCGGGCCGGGACTGCTCGCGACCACGGAACATGATCGTGATCTTGACCTTGTCGCCCTGCTTGAGGAACCGGACGACGTGACCCTTCTTGGTGTCATAGTCGTGCGGGTCGATCTTCGGCCGGAGCTTCATCTCCTTGATGACCGTGTGCGCCTGGTTCTTGCGCGCCTCACGGGCCTTCATGGCCGACTCGTACTTGAACTTCCCGTAGTCCATGAGCTTGCACACGGGCGGACGGGCGTTCGCCGCGACCTCGACCAGGTCCAGGTCGTACTCCTGCGCAAGCTCCAGTGCCTTGGCCAGCGGGACAATGCCCACCTGCTCGCCACTGGGACCGACAAGTCGCACCTCGGGAACGCGAATCCGGTCGTTGATGCGGGGCTCGGCGCTGATGGATCCTCCTCGGTTAGCACCACACGGCGGTCTGGCGGACAGCCGCGTATGTCTCTTCTAGACAGACCTAACCGCACCGAAGCACAAAAAAATGCCCCGGACGATCACAGGCGGGGCTCCTAAGCACTACCGGAGCACCGCCGCGATGACCGCGGGGCGCACTTTCGGGCGACTCCATCGTCCGTACGGAACGATGGTGGCCGCCTGACCGGGGTGACCCGCCGTCCCTGGGGACGATCAGGTGGGAGATCGGAGCCTCCACTTGTGGGCCGGACACCCGCACTGCTCATGGGTGGTCCAGCCGGTCGTCACACAAGGTTAGCAGCTCCGGAAGGGAAGGGCTAACCGAGGCCAACTGGGGGCCGGGCCGCCACGGCACCTATCGTGTCAGGCATGAGTGAGACCTCCCCCTCCGGCTCCGCCGAGCAGCCCGACTTCAACGAGATGACCCGCGACATCGCCGAGGTCCCGGCTGTCGAGGTGATCGTGACGGTCGCCGTCAACCTGATGAGCGCCGCCGCCGTGAAGCTCGGTCTGACCGAGGAGGGCGACAAGTTCAAGGACCTGGACGAGGCGCGCAAGCTCGTGCACGCCCTCGCCGGTCTGCTGGACGCGAGCGCGACCGAGATCAGTTCCTTCCACGCGGCGCCCCTGCGCGACGGTCTGAAGTCGCTGCAGCTGGCCTTCCGCGAGGCGTCGATCGTCCCGGACGAGCCGGGCCAGGGCCCGGGCGAGAAGTACACCGGCCCGATCTACGGCTAGCCCGGCGGCGGGTCCGTCCGCCGGATCCGTCCGCTCATCCGCGTACGAACAGGGGCTCGCCCGGTGGCGTCGCCTCGGCCGGCAGCAGTGCCAGGTCGAGGCCGTGCACCAGGCGGGCCCTCAGTGTCGCGTCGGCGGCGAGGCGCTCCGCCACCGCCCGCGCGGCCCGGGCCGGGGGCTCGGACGGGTCCAGTACGAGGGCGAGGGTGCCGTCGGCCTGCCCGGGGCCGAGGTGGGCGCGCAGGACGGCGGGCTCGGCGGCGACGGCGGCGCGTACTGCCGCCAGCACGGCCGGGTCGGTGAGCGGGTCGGTCGTCGTACGGCCCTCGGCGAGCGCGAGCAGTGAGCGCCCCGACAGCTCGAACGGCACCGGGCCGGCCATGTCCAGCACGATCGTGTCCGCCTTCTCGTGCGCCGCGGCCTGCAGGGCCTGGTGCAGGGGTACGGCGACGGGGCGGGCCGCCGGGTCCCAGCGGGCGAGCGACTCGGTGGACGTGAAGGCGGGCAGGGCGGTGCGCTCGCCGGCCTTCAGGGTCGGTACCGCCATGTCGCTGGTCTTCTCACGGCGCAGCCCGTTCTCGTCCTCCTCGACCTCGCCGAGGACGGCCACGACCGGGACGAGCAGCCGGGCAGCCTTGAGCGCCTCCAGGACCGGGCCCTCGGCGGTGCGGTCCTCGGCCCAGGCGGCGAGCGCGGCGCTCAGCCGGGGGTCGGCGGAGCCGTCGTCGTCGGAGAAGGGAGAGTCGGGAATGTTCTTGTTCGCCACGGTCACCGACCCTATCGGGGGGATGCTGCTGCGCTTGTGCGGCCCCGGAAACCTCGCTGTGACGCCCTCACCGGATTCTCAGTTCTCCCTGACACAGATCTAACGTCCGTCTAACGGCCCGCACAGTCGCCGCCCCGACGATCGCGGGATGGAGTCCCCCAGAGCTCGCGCCCGCCGGCGACGCCGGTCACTGCTGTTCACCGCGCTCGCCCTCCTCACCGTCGTCGGCGGCGCGGCCGCGGGGACCGTGTATGTGAAGGCTCAGGCGCACTCGGGCAAGAGCCCCGTATCGTCGGCGTCGGTGTCGGTTCAAGCAGGTGAGGAGGCTTCCGTGGAACCCGTGGCGCAGCCGGCGGTGGACCACGACGCAGCCCTTGCCGAGGCCATGGAGTCGGTGAGCGTCGAGGACGGCGCCGAGGTGTCCGTGGCGGTGCTGGATCCGGCGTCCGGTGAGAGCGCCACGTACGGCAGCGGCAGCTTCGACACGGCGAGCGTCGTCAAGGTCGACATTCTGGCGGTACTGCTGCTCCAGGCACAGGACGCGGGGCGACAGCTGACGGCGGCGGAGAAGTCGTACGCGACCGCGATGATCGAGAACAGCGACAACGCCTCCGCATCTCAGCTGTGGCGGGCCATCGGGGAGGCGGCGGGGCTGGACGCCGCGAACAAGCGGCTGGGGCTCACCGCGACCGAGGGCGGTGACGGGATGCTGTGGGGGCTGACGCAGACCACCGCCGACGATCAACTGCGGCTGTTGCAGCAGGTGTTCGGGGAGGACTCGGAGCTGAGCGAGGCCTCGCGGACGTATCTGCGGGGGTTGATGGGGGAGATCGCCGTCGACCAGCAGTGGGGCGTGTCGGCCGTGGCCGACGGCTCCGCTTGGGCGTTGAAGAACGGCTGGCTGCCGCGTACCGCCACCGGGCTGTGGGACATCAACAGCATCGGGCGGGTGACCGTGGACGGCCGCGCGTATCTGGTGGCGGTGCTGTCCGGCGGCAACTCGACGAAGGCGAAGGGGATTTCGCTGGTCGAGGCGGCGGCCGGGGCGGCGGTGTCGGTGTTCACCGGGCCCGACCGCTAGAACTCGCGGCGTCCGCGTCGGCCCCGCCACACCACGACCGCCGAGACCAGCAGCAGGCCGCCGGCGCCGCCCGCGAGGGGGGCCGTCCAACTCGACGCGTCGTCCCCCGACTCGGCGGCGTCGGGACCCGAGCCGAAGTACTCCTCGCCGTAGGCCGCCGGCTGAAGCTTCTCCCGCTCCATGCGGGAGGCCTCCTTGATGGCGGCGGCCGGGTCGATGAAGCCGTAGCCGCGGGAGTCGTCGCGGCCGTCGGCGGGGGCGTTGCGGGCCGTGTCCTCCAGGAGCTTCTTGATCTGGGCCGGGGTCAGGCCCGGGTGGGCGGACTTGACCAGGGCCACCGCTCCGGAGACGAAGGCGGCCGCGGCGCTCGTCCCCCAGCCCTCGTAGTACTTGTGGTCCGGGTCGGCGATGACGACGTTGACGCCGGGGGCGCTGACGGTGGCGTACCAGCGGCGGGTGGAGAAGGAGGCGCGGGTGCCGAACTTGTCGACTGCGGTGGCGGCGATGACGCCCGGGTAGGCGGCCGGGTAGGAGATGTGGTCGCCCTTCTCGCCGCCGTTGCCGGCCGAGGCGACGACGACGGAGCCCTTCTTCAGGGCGTACTGGACGGCCTCGTCCTCACCGGCCTCGGGGTGGGCGGACTTGGAGTCGTCGCCGAGGGAGAGGTTGATGACGTCCGCACCGTGGTCGGCAGCCCAGCGGATGCCCTCGGCGAGGGCGTTGCCGCGGCTGCTGCGGGCCTTGGCGCGGGCGGGGTCGCCGTCCTCCAGAATGACGCGGACGGGGAGGATCTTGGCCTCGGGTGCGATGCCCATGACGCCGTCGCCGTTGCCCGCGCCGTGTCCGTGCCCGGCGATGATGCCGGCCATCGCGGTGCCGTGCCGGGCCCAGGCGCGGTCGCCGCGCTGGGCGCCGAAGCCGACCATGTCCTTGCCTTCGAGGACGTTGCCGGCCAGGTCGGGGTGGTCGTCCTCCACGCCGGTGTCGAGGACGGCGACGGTGATGCCCTTGCCCTTGGTGGTCTGCCAGGCCTCCTCGGTGTGCATGGCGTCCAGGGCCCACTGCTGGGCCCGTATGGAGTCGGCGTGCGCGGCGGTGGGCGGCAGGACGGCGAGGCAGGCGCCGAGGAGGACGGCGAGCGAGCCGGTCCGGCGGGTCATGAAGGTCTTCACAGTCCTGGTCACGGCGCCGGCCGCCGCACTGTTCATGCCGGTGTTCGTGCGGGTGCTCATGACGGCTGCTCCGTGGACGTACCGACGTTCTTGCGCAGGGAGCGCTCGACGCGGTCGGCGAGACCCTGTGCCTCGTGGCCGAGGCCGGCCTGGGCGACGGCCGTGGTGTCGCCGGACTCCATCGCCTGCTTGGCGGGCTCGGGCTCGTCGACGGTGCGGTCGTCGGCCCAGCCGGAGACGGCGTAGACGACGACCGGGGCGTCGGTGAGGACGGAGACGGTCCAGGAGGCACGCTGTTCGTCGCCGAATCCGGCGGCCGGGGTGCCCTTCGCGGCGTAGGGGCGGGGCATCAGGTCCGTACGGCGGTCCAGGCCCTCTTTGGTGAAGCGGGTGTCGAGCGAGCGCATGGCGGTGGCGTCGGCCGTGGTGAAGAGCAGGCCGACGGTGGTGACGTAGCTCTGGGTGGCGTCGATGTAGGTGGCGCGCAGCAGGCGCTCGCAGCCGACGGTGGACAGAGCCTTGCGCAGGAGCGGGTCGAAGGCGTTCGCGCAGCCCGTGTCGGGGGCGACGGCGATCCGCGTCCAGGTCCGGTCGGCGCCACCGGGGCCGGCGCCCCGGCCGATCACGGTGGGCGGGAACAGCTGGTCGACGGGAACGCTGTGCCACAGGTTTCCGGCCGTGGCGAAGGTGTCCTGCGTGCCGCCGTCGCCGGGCTCGCCGATCAGCCAACTCCCGGTCACGGACCCGCCGATGAGCCCCAGCCCGAGCACGACACAGGCGGCTGCCACGGCGACCCGCGGCCTGATCCGCAGCCCGAGGGGCCGCGGTCGCGCCTGCTCGTCGTACCCCTCGGGCTGCCCGAACGAGACGACCGGCCGACCGGCCCCCGGGCTCCCGCCCGGCGCCATCGGGGCGCTCCAGGAGAGCGACGGGTCCGGGGAGAACGCGGCGGAGCCGTGACCGTTCGTGGTGTGGCCGTTCGAGGAGTGGCCGGCGTGCGTGTAGGGCTGGGTGTCGGGCGAGGAGCCGGCGGGGGCCGACGCCGCGTATCCGCGTGCCTCCGACCCGTTCCCTGCCGAAGGCCCGGGTGCAGGACGCTGCGGGGGCAGCGGGACGGAAGCGGGGCTGCGAGGGGGCTCGCCGGGGGCGGAGCCGGGGCGGGTGGCGGGCTTGGGGGGCACGCCGGCCGAGCTCTGCGCGGGGCCGGGAGCCGCGTGCGGGGGCATGGCGCCGGGGCCCTGCGTGGCGGCGGTGGCGGCGTGCGGGGGCATGGGGCCGGAGCCCTGCGCCGGTCCGGTGGACGGCCTCTGGGGCACGCCGGCGGAACCCGGCGCCGGTCCGGAGCTCGCCTGCGCCCTGCCGGAGCCCGCCTGCGGACGCTCGGTCGGCTGGGGGCGTCCGGCGTACGGGCGGTTGCCCTGCTCCGGTGACGGGGGCGGGGTCGTTCGGATCGGGCGGAGTCGGAACGTGGTCTCCGCTGCCGTTTCCGCGGGAGCGGCCGGGCGCCGGGGCGGGGCGGGACGCTCGGGCGGGCGGGGCGGCGTATCGCCGGGTGCGCTGTCGCGGTGCAACGATCCGCCACTGTCCTGACGTCCGGCCGACGGCGGGGTGTCCGGGAAGCGTGCCGAGGCCCGGGGCGGCGGCGGGGCCGTCGCAGCGGTGTCCGCGGCGCTCGGGTTCTGGCGGGGCTGCGCACCGGAGACCGCGGCCGGGCCGCCGTCCTGCTGCTCACCCTGGGTGTCGGCGGACGTCGGAGGCTCCGCGGGTCTCGGCGGGGTCGACGGGCGGGGCGGGGTGACGGGCGGTGGCGGCGTCGAGGGGCGTGGAGGGACGGGGGCGCGCCGCGCTTCCGTGCTCATGCACCCCCCCGTTTCCTCGTGTCCGGGCCCGTCCTCATACGCGGGGCCGTCGTGCCGTTCTCCCTGGGCCCGGCCCGGCGCGGACTCGTCCGACCAGGCACGCATACCCGCACAGATGGAGCGTCATCCCGGCGCGCCGAGCGGCCGGGGATGTTCCCCACATGCGTGCGCGTCACTCTACGGGTTGATCCTGGGCGAACGGGAACCAGTCCGGGACCCCGTGTGCATCTGCCCGGAACATCCCCCTACCCTGCGGTAATCCTGCATGGCAGGCTTCGTTCATGACTGCGCGCGCCGCCGACCGGGCCCGTTACGACCGGGCCACCGCCCATCTCGACGCCCCACTCGCGATCGTGGACCTGGACGCCTTCGACGCCAACGCCGACGACCTGGTCCGCCGGGCCGGCGGCAAGCCCATCCGGGTCGCCAGCAAGTCCGTACGCTGCCGTGCCCTGCTCGAACGCGTCCTCGCGAGGGACGGCTTCGCGGGCCTCATGTCCTTCACCCTCGCCGAGTCCCTGTGGCTGGCCCGCTCCGGGTTCGACGACGTCCTGCTCGCCTATCCGTCCGCCGACCGCGCCGGGTTCGCCGAGCTGACCGGTGATCCCAAGCTCGCCTCCGCCGTCACCGTGATGATCGACGACCCGGCTCAGCTGCGGCTCATAGACGAGGCCCGGGCCGGCGGGCGGGAAGTGGTGCGGGTCTGCCTGGAGTTGGACACCTCGCTGAAGCTGTTCGGCGGCCGGGTGCGCGTCGGCGCCCGGCGTTCGCCGCTGCACTCCCCCGCCCAGGTCGCCGACATGGCCCGTGCGGTCGCCCGGCGGCCGGGGTTCGAGGTGGTCGGGATCATGGCGTACGAGGGGCACATCGCCGGGGTCGGGGACTCCTTGGCGGGGCGGCCGCTGCGGTCGCGTGCCGTACGGCTGATGCAGGCGGCCGCCCGCCGGGAACTCGCCGAGCGGCGGGCCGAGGTGGTGCGGGCCGTCCGTGCCGTGGCGCCCGGGCTGGAGTTCGTCAACGGCGGCGGGACCGGCAGTGTGCAGTTCACCGCTGCCGAGGACTGTGTCACGGAGATCGGGGCCGGGTCGGGACTGTACGTGCCGCGGCTGTTCGACAACTACACGTCCTTCAGCGGGCGTCCGGCCGCGCTGTTCGCCCAGCCCGTCGTGCGCCGGCCGGGGGTCGGGGTGGTGACCGTCCTCGGCGGCGGCTACCCGGCCTCGGGTGCGGCCGGACCCGACCGGCTCCCGGTGCCGTATCTGCCGGAGGGCCTGCGGTACGACCCTCAGGAGGGGCCCGGCGAGGTGCAGACGCCGCTGCTCGGCTCCCCCGCCGACGATCTCCTGCTCGGCGACAAGGTGTGGTTCCGGCATGCCAAGGCCGGTGAGCTGTGCGAGCGGTTCGACACGCTGCATCTCGTCGAGGGCGACGCGGTCACGGCGACCGTGCCGACGTACCGGGGTGAGGGCCACACCTTCCTGTGAGCCGGGACGGCTCCGGCGGCGGTGCGGGCGACGGCTCGGGGCCGCCGCCCGCGGGCATCGCCGGCGCTGTCCGTGGGGCGGCTACAGCGGTGTGACGTACGCCCCGGAGATTCCGCCGTCGACCAGGAAGTCGGTGGCGTTCACGAACGAGGAGTCGTCGCTGGCCAGGAAGGCCACGGCGGCGGCGATCTCCTCGGCGTCGGCGAAACGGCCCACCGGGATGTGGACGAGCCGGCGCGCGGCGCGCTCGGGGTCCTTGGCGAACAGTTCCTGGAGCAGCGGGGTGTTGACCGGTCCCGGGCACAGGGCGTTGACCCGGATGCCGTCGCGGGCGAACTGCACGCCCAGCTCGCGGGACATGGCGAGGACGCCGCCCTTGGAGGCCGTGTACGAGATCTGGGAGGTGGCGGCGCCCATCCTCGCCACGAAGGACGCCGTGTTGATGATGGAGCCCCTGCCCTGCTGCCGCATGTAGGGGATCGCGGCCTTGCAGCACAGGTAGACCGAGGTGAGGTTGACCTCCTGGACACGCTTCCAGGCGTCCAGGCCGGTCTCCAGGATGGAGTCGTCGTCGGGCGGCGAGATGCCTGCGTTGTTGAAGGCGATGTCGACGCTGCCGTAGGTGTCGTACGCCGTCCTGAACAGCGCCTCGACCTGCTCGGGATCGGTGACGTCGACCTTGACGAAGGTTCCGCCGACCTCCTCCGCGGCCGCTTTGCCGCGCTGCTCGTCGACGTCGCCGCAGACGACGTGGGCACCCTCCGAGGCGAGCCGGCGGGCGGTGGCGAGGCCGATGCCGCTGCCGGCTCCGGTGATGACGGCGGTACGGCCGACCAGGCGTCGGCAGACAATCTGTTCGGTCACTGTGCGGGGCCCTCCGTGCTGATGAAGACGTTCTTGGTCTCGGTGAAGGCGGTCAGGGCGTCCGGGCCCAGTTCGCGGCCGATGCCGGACTGTTTGAAGCCGCCGAAGGGGGTCCAGTAGCGGACGCTGGAGTGGGAGTTGACGGACAGGTTGCCGGCCCGGACCGCCTGGGAGACGCGCAGGGCACGGCCGACGTCGCGGGTCCAGATGGAGCCGGAGAGGCCGTAGTCGGTGGCGTTGGCGAGGCGGACGGCGTCGGCCTCGTCCTCGAAGGGGATCACGACGGCCACGGGACCGAAGACCTCCTCGACGGCCACGCGCGCGTGCGGGTCGACGCCGGTGAGGACGGTGGGCGGGAACCAGAAGCCGGGGCCCTCGGGGGCCTTGCCGCGGATGCCGTCGAGGTCGTCGGTGACGTACGAACGGACCCGGTCCCGCTGGACCTTGGAGATCAGCGGGCCCATGTCGGTCTTCTCGTCGGCCGGGTCGCCGACCGTCACCGCCTCGATCGCGGGGCCCAGCAGCTCCAGGAAGCGGTCATGGGCGGAGCGCTGGACGAGGATGCGGGTGCGGGCACAGCAGTCCTGGCCGGAGTTGTCGAGGAAGGACATGGGGGCGGCGGCCGCGGCGGCTTCGAGGTCGGCGTCGGCGAAGACGATGTTGGGGCTCTTGCCGCCGAGTTCGAGGGTGACACGCTTGAGCAGGGCCGAACCCTTTGCCAGCACCTGCTTGCCCACGGCCGTCGACCCGGTGAAGACGATCTTCGCGACGCCCGGGTGCTCGACGAGGGCGTTGCCCGCGACGGGCCCGTGGCCGGGCAGCACCTGGAAGAGGCCCTCGGGAAGGCCTGCCTCCAGGGCGAGTTCGGCCAGGCGCAGGGCGGTCAGGGGGGTCGTCTCGGCGGGCTTGAGGACGACCGCGTTGCCGGCCGCGAGCGCCGGGGCGGTGCCCCAGGCCGCGATCGGCATCGGGAAGTTCCAGGGCGCGATGACGCCGACGACGCCGAGCGGTTCGAGGATCGTCACGTTCAGGCCGCCGGGAACCGGGATCTGCTGTCCGGTCAGCCGCTCCACTCCCCCGGCCGCGTAGTCGAGCAGATCGCGGACGTTGCCCGCCTCCCAGCGGGCGTTGCCGACGGTGTGCCCGGCTTCCCGGACTTCCAACTGGGCCAGTTCTTCGAGGTGTTCGTCGACGGCGACGGCGAACCTGCGCAGCAGTCGGGCACGCTCGCCGGGGGCGAGCGCGGACCACACGGCCTGCGCCTTCGTGGCACGTACGACCGCCGCGTCCACGTCGGCCGCGGTGGCGGCCTGGACCGTGGCGACGACCTCTTCGGTGGCCGGATTCAGTACCTGGAGCTGGTCGGACAAGTGGTGCCTCACATGCGTTCGAAGGAGCGGCGCAGCTCCCAGTCGGTGACCGCCGCGTCGAAGGCGTCCAGCTCGACGCGCGCCATGTTGCGGTAGTGGGCGACGACCTCGTCGCCGAAGGCGGCCTTGGCGATCGGGCTGTTCTCCCAGAGCTGGGCGGCCTCGCGCAGTGTCGTGGGGACGTGCTCGAAGCCGGCGGTGTAGGCGTTGCCGGGGCACGGCTCGGGCAGCTCCAGCTTCTGCTCGATGCCGTACAGGCCGGCCGCGACCAGGCCGGCCACGGCGAGGTGCGGGTTGACGTCCCCGCCGGGCAGCCGGTTCTCGAACCGCATCGAGCGGCCGTGGCCGACGACGCGCAGGGCGCAGGTGCGGTTGTCGTAGCCCCAGGCGACCGCGGTCGGGGCGAAGGAGCCGGGCTGGAACCGCTTGTAGGAGTTGATGTGGGGCGCGTACAGCAGGGAGAAGTCCCGCAGCGCGGCCAGCTGGCCGGCGAGGAAGTGGCGCATGACGTCCGACATGTCGCCTTCGCCGTCGCCCGGCATGGCGTTGTCGCCGGCCGTGTCCGCGAGGGAGAGGTGGATGTGGCAGGAGTTGCCCTCGCGCTCGTTGTACTTGGCCATGAAGGTGATCGAGACGCCCTCCTGGGCGGCGATCTCCTTGGTGCCGGTCTTGTAGATCGCGTGCTGGTCGCAGGTGACCAGGGCGTCGTCGTACTTGAAGGCGATCTCGTGCTGGCCGGGGTTGCACTCACCCTTGGCGGACTCGACGACGAGGCCGGCGCCCGCCATCTCGTTGCGGATGCGACGCAGCAGGGGCTCGATCCGGCCGGTCCCCAGCACCGAGTAGTCGATGTTGTACTGGTTCGCCGGCGTGAGCCCTCTGTAGTTCGCGTCCCAGGCCTGCTCGTAGGTGTCCTTGAAGACGATGAACTCCAGCTCGGTGCCGACCTTGGCGGTGTACCCGTGCTCAGCGAGGCGCTCCAGCTGGCGGCGCAGTATCTGGCGGGGCGCGGCGACCACGGGCGAGCCGTCGCTCCAGGCGAGGTCGGCGACGAGCATGGCGGTGCCGGCGTTCCAGGGGACGCGGCGGAGTGTGGCCAGGTCGGGGTGCATGGCGAAGTCGCCGTAACCGCGGTCCCAGGACGACATCTCGTAGCCGTCGACGGTGTTCATCTCGGTGTCGACGGCGAGGAGGTAGTTGCAGCCCTCGGTGCCGTGGTGGAGGACTTCGTCGAGGAAGAAGCGGGCGGCGAACCGCTTGCCCTGGAGCCGCCCTTGCATATCGGGGAAGGCCAGGACGACAGTGTCGATCTCACCGCTCGCGACGAGGGCGTGCAGCTCCTCGACGCTCAGCGGGGGTGTGCGGTCTGCCACGGGAGAGCCTCCATTCGGCTACTTCGGTCAGCCGGGAGCCATAAGGTATTGCTGATGACCATTGCTTGGGAAGGGGGTACGGCCACATGTCGCAGACGGACACGGAGCACGGGGCGCCCGGGGCCGACGACCGGCTGACGTCGGTCCTGCGGCCGGTGCGGGCCGGCAACGGCTTCGAGGAGGCCCTGGAGCAGATCCTCCAGGTGGTCCGGCTCGGCCTGGTGCCGGGCGGCGAACGGCTGCCCGCGGAGCGCGAGTTGGCGGACCGGCTGGGGATCAGCCGGGTGACGCTGCGCGAGGTGCTGAAGGTGCTCCAGGACCAGGGGCTGGTCGAGTCGCGGCGCGGGCGCTACGGCGGAACGTTCGTGCTGCCACGGCCCGTGACCCCGGGCGAGGAGGAGCTGCGCCGCCGCCTCAAGGACGTCGACGTCGAGGACGCGCTGCGCTTTCGCGAGGTCCTCGAGGTGGGTGCGGCCGGGCTGTGCGCGGCGCACGGCCTCGACGAGGAGCAGGCCGACCGGCTCCGCGCGGCCCTGACCCGCACGCACGACGCCCCGCTCTCCGAGTACCGCCGCCTGGACACGCTGCTGCACCTGACGCTCGCCGAGCTGTCCGGCTCGCCCACGCTCACCGCCCAGTACGCGGCCGTACGTGCGACGGTCAACGACCTGCTCGACTGCATCCCGCTGCTCGTGCGCAACCTGGAGCACTCGCAGCGCCAGCACACCGCTCTGGTGGAGGCCGTGATCGAGGGGAACGCCGAGTGCGCACGGGAGATCATGCGGGAGCACTGCGGGGGGACGGCGGCGCTGCTGCGCGGCTTCCTGGGCTGAGCGCGGCCACGTCCCCCGCGCGTGGATTTACAGGCGATTAACGCAAGGGTCTTGCCTTTGAGCGGTCGACACCGCAAAGGTATGCATCCATTCCATTGAGCCGGAGCCCGGTCGACCCCACCGTGCCCGGAAGAGCCCGGTGTCCATCGCACGTGGGGAGTTGGCCATGTCCCTCGAATCCACAAGCACACCCGCCGCCGCTGAGGCGGACGACTATCTCAAGCGCAGAGCACTGCGCCGCGGCAGCGCCGGCTGGGTGCTGCTGACCGGTCTCGGCGTCGCGTACGTCGTCTCCGGCGACTACTCCGGCTGGAACTTCGGCCTGGCGGAAGGCGGCTTCGGCGGCCTGGCGATCGCCATGGTGCTCATGGGCGCGATGTACGCGTGCATGGTCTTCGCCCTGGCCGAGCTGTCCTCGATCCTGCCGACGGCGGGCGGCGGCTACGGCTTCGCCCGCCGCGCTCTGGGCCCCTGGGGCGGCTTCCTGACCGGTACGGCGATCCTCATCGAGTACGTCCTCGCGCCCGCCGCCATCGTCATCTTCATCGGCGACTACGTCGAGTCGCTGGGCCTGTTCGGCCTGGAGTCCGGCTGGCCGATGTACCTGGTCTGCTTCGCGATCTTCCTCGGCATCCATCTCTGGGGCGTCGGCGAGGCGCTGCGCTTCAGCTTTGTCGTCACCGGCATCGCGGTGGTCGCCCTGATCGTGTTCGCGCTGGCGGCACTGCCCGACTTCTCCTTCGGCTCGCTGGACGACATCCCGGTCGACACGTCGGCCGCGGGGTCCAGCTCCTGGCTGCCCTTCGGGCTGCTCGGGATCTGGGCGGCGTTCCCCTTCGGGATGTGGTTCTTCCTGGGCGTCGAGGGGGTACCGCTGGCAGCCGAGGAGACCAAGGAGCCGGCCCGTACGCTGCCGAAGGCGATCCGCTGGTCGATGGCCATTCTGGTGGTGCTGGCCGTGGTGACCTTCGTCGCGGCGGCCGGTGCACGCGGCTCGGCGGCGATCCAGGAGGCGGGCAACCCGCTGGTCGAGGCGCTCCAGCCGGACGGCGAGGCGACGACGCTGAGCAGGGTCGTGAACTACGCGGGCCTCGCAGGCCTGGTGGCGTCGTTCTTCTCCCTCATCTACGCGGGCTCGCGCCAGCTGTTCGCCCTGTCCCGAGCGGGCTACCTCCCCCGCTTCCTCTCCCTGACCAGCAGCCGCAAGGCGCCGTACCTGGGCCTTCTGGTCCCCGGCACGATCGGCTTCCTGCTGGCTGCGATCTCGGGCGACGGCGCGCGGATGCTGAACATCGCGGTGTTCGGCGCGACCATCTCCTACGCGCTGATGTCCCTGTCCCACATCGTGCTGCGCCGCCGGGAGCCGGAGCTGGCACGGCCGTACCGCACGCCCGGCGGGGTGCTGACCTCGTCGGTCGCCCTGGTCCTGGCGTGCGCGGCACTGGTGGCGACGTTCCTGGTGGACGTGACGGCGGCCCTGATCGCGCTGGCGGTGTACGTGGTGGCCGTCGGGTACTTCGGCCTCTACAGCCGTAAGCGGCTGGTGGCGAAGGCGCCGGAGGAGGAGTTCGCGGCGCTGGCGGCTGCCGAGGCAGAGTTGGCACGGGACTGAACGCTTCGCCGTGAAATCGCTGTGAAGGAGTACGAGCATCGTGGGCAGGCCGTTGATCGGGGTCAGCACCTATCTGGAGTCGGGTGCGCGCTGGGGTGTGTGGGAGCTGGAGGCGGCCCTGCTGCCGGTCGGCTATCCACGGCTGGTGCAACGGGCGGGCGGCCTCGCCGCGATGCTGCCGCCGGACGACCCGGCGCACGCCGCGGCAGCGGTGGCCCGCCTTGACGGGCTGGTCATCGCGGGCGGGCCGGACGTCGAGCCGGTGCGGTACGGCGCCGAACCGCACCCCCGCACCGGGCCGCCGGCGCGGGAGCGGGACGCCTGGGAGCTGGCCCTGATCGACGCTGCGCTCGCGGCGGGGGTTCCGCTGCTGGGGATCTGCCGGGGGATGCAGCTCCTGAACGTCGCCCTCGGGGGCACGCTCGTGCAGCACCTCGACGGGCATGCGGACGTCGTAGGGGTCTTCGGCAGCCATACCGTCAAGCCGGTGCCGGGGACTCTGTACGACGGGGTCGTGCCGGAGGAGACGTCGGTGCCCGCGTATCACCACCAGGCCGTGGACCGGCTGGGTGAGGGGCTGGTGGCGTCGGCGTACGCGGAGGACGGGACGGTGGAGGCGGTGGAACTGCCGTCGGCGGCGGGGTGGGTGCTGGGGGTGCAGTGGCATCCGGAGATGGGGGTGGATGTGCGGGTGATGGGAGGGTTGGTGGAGGCGGCTGCGGGCGCGGGTGCGTGACGCGGAGACGGTTCAATTTCCGGCGCCGGCCCAGGCAATCCAGCCGGTCCGGGGGTGTCCCCGCTGGGGGAGTTTGAGGACGAGGCCGTTCAGGCCGACTACCCCCGGGTCAGCGACAGCAACTCCCTCGCCGGTCCCACCGGCCGGTGCCCCGTCGGCCACACCGCCCGCAGGTCCCGCGCCAGGGACACGTCCGCCAGCGGCACACTCACCAGCCGCCGCATCGAAAGCTCCTCACCCACCGCGAGCTCGCTCAGCACCGCGGGCCCCGCCCCACTCACCGCCGCGGCCTTGACCGCAGTGGTCGAGGACAGCTCGATCAGCGGCCGGGCCAACCCGCCCAGCGCCACGTCGAGGACCTGCCGCGTACCGGAGCCCTTCTCGCGCAGGATCAGGGGAGTCACCGCCAGCTCGGACGCCTCCAGCGGGCTCCGCCGCCGGGCCCAGGCGTGCCCCGGCGCTGTCACCACGATCAGGTTGTCATGGGCGATGACCACGGAGTCCAGCCCGGAGGGGACGGTGAGCCCCTCCACGAACCCCAGGTCCGCCTCGTCCGCCAGCAGCCGTTCCGCGACGGCCGCCGAGTTCCCGGCGAGCAGGGACACCGCGGTGTCCGGGCGCTGCGCGCGCAGGGCGAGGAGCCACCCCGGCAGCAGATACTCCGCGATCGTCATGCTGGCGGCCACCCGCAGCCGCGAGTCCCGTCGGTCCCGCAGCGCCTGCGCCCCCACGTCGAACGCCTCAGCGGCCTCCACGATGCGCCGTGCCCAGTCCGTCACCAGCGCCCCGGCGTCCGTGAGCCGCGACCCTCTCGGCGACCGGTCCACGAGCGCCACCCCCAGCTGGCGTTCCATCGACCGGATTCGACTGCTGGCCGCAGGCTGGGTGATCCCCAGCTCCCGCGCCGCCCCACCGAGACTCCCGAGCCGCGCCACCGCCAGCAGCAGCTCCAGCGCACCGAGCTCCGGAACGCGATGCGCCAGGGTTCCCGTACGAAACTGCCCCTCCGCCGCCTCTGTCATAAGCCCAGTTTATGTGCTCATAGAGGCAAACTCCCTGGTCGTGGTCCGCACAGCGCGCGACGCTGAGCACATGGTCACCGCCGTCCGTCATCTCGGACCCCATTGGTACGCCGCCGTCATGGGCACCGCCGCCGTTGCCACCGCCGGAGCCGGGCTGCCGGTCCACGTGCCCGGTCTGCGTACCGTCTGCACGGGCGTCTGGGCCCTCTCCCTCGTCCTCCTCGCCACTCTGCTCGCGGCCCGCGCCCTGCACTGGACCCACCATCGTGACCAGGCCCGCGCCCACCTCCTCGACCCGGCCACGGCGCCGTTCTACGGGTGCCTCGCCATGGCCCTGCTGGCCGTCGGCGGCGGTGCGATCACCGTCGGACGGGACTGGATCGGGACCGGAGCAGCCGTCGCGCTCGACGTCGTGCTGTTCGGCGCCGGTACGGTCGTCGGGCTGGCGGCCGCGGTCGCGGTGCCGTATCTGATGGCCGTACGCCATCGCGTCGAGCCCTCGCAGGCCACGCCGGTGTGGCTGCTGCCGCTCGTCGCGCCCATGGTGTCCGCCGCGCTCGGCCCGCTGCTCGTGCCGCATCTGCCGCCGGGGCAGACCAGGGAGACTCTGCTGCTCGCCTGCTTCGCGATGTTCGGGCTCAGTCTGCTCGCCACCCTGCTGATGCTGCCGATCGTCTTCGCGCGGCTGATCACGGGCGGTCCCCTGCCCCTCGTCCTCACGCCGACGCTGTTCCTGGTGCTGGGTCCGCTCGGGCAGTCCACCACCGCCGTCGGCATGTTCGCGGACGTGGCCCCCGGCGTGGTCCCGGAACCGTACAGCGAGGGCTTCGGCATTCTCGCCGTCCTGTACGGCGTCCCGGTCATGGGCTTCGCGCTGCTGTGGTTCGGGCTCGCCACCGCCCATGTCGTACGCGCCCGGCGGCACGGCATGGGCTTCGCGATGACCTGGTGGGCGTTCACCTTCCCGGTCGGCACCTGCGTGACCGGCGCCGAGGCACTGGGACGGCACACCGGGCTCGTCGCCTACGAGGCGCTCGCCGTTGGGCTGTACGTCGTACTCCTCGGCGCCTGGCTCGTGGCTTCGGTGTGCACAGCGCGCGGTCTGCTCAGCGGCGTGCTGCTCGCAGGGCCTCGGACAGTATCCGTGGTGCGTCGGCCAGTGACGGGCCGTACCACGTCAGGTGCCGTCCGCTGACCAGCGCGCAGGGCAGGCCGGCAAAGGCCTCCGGGCCGTCGTCGGCCGTGAAGCGGTACGGCTCGTCGGGGAGGACGACGACGTCGGGGGCCGCGGCGCGCAGCTCGTCCAGGGGGATGCGCGGGTAGCGGTCCTCGTGCGTCGCGTAAAAGTGGTCCACGCCCAGGCGGGCCAGGACGTCGCCGGCGAAGGTGTCGCGGCCCAGCACCATCCAGGGGCGCCGCCAGATCGGGACGACGGCCGTCGTACGGCGGTCCGGGGGCGGGAGTGACGACCACGTGTCCGCCGCCTCGTCCAGCCACCGTGGGCGGGACCCGACTCCACAGGCCGCCAGGACCCGCGCCAGCTCACCGAAGGCCTGCGGCACGTCCCGCACCTCGGTCACCAGGACCTCGACGCCGGCCGTGCGCAGGGCGGCGAGGTCGGGCTCGCGGTTCTCCTCCTCGTTGGCGATCAGGAGGTCGGGGGCGAGGGCGACGATGCGGTCGACCTCGGGGTTCTTGGTGCCGCCGACGCGGGTGACGTCCAGGCCGGCGGGGTGGCTGCACCAATCCGTGGCGCCGACGAGGACGCCGGGGGCGGCCGAGACGGCGACGGCCTCCGTCAGGGACGGCACCAGGGAGACGACACGCATCAGCGTCCCGGCCGGTCCCGGACCGCCTCGATGTGTTCCGCCACGGCGACGACGACCACGCGTGTGTCCGGCACGGTCGCCCGCCAGCGGTGGCGCACCCCGCCGGTGAGGTACAGGGTGTCGCCGCGGCCGAGGCGGTACGCGCGGCCCTCGGCCTCGATCTCGACGGCGCCGTCGGCGACGTACATCAACTGGTCGTTGCGAAACTGGAATTCACGGCCCGCGTCATGGTCGCCGGTGAACTCCGAGGCGTGCATCTGGTGATGACCCCGCACCAGGGAACGCGCCCGGGGGGCGGGCCCCCACTCGCTGCCGTCGGCGCGTACGACATCGACGCTGCACGCCGGGTCGGCGGCGGCGAGGAGTTCGACCGCGGTGGTGCGCAGGGCGTCGGCGACCTTTTCTAGGGAGCTTCTGCTGGGGCGTGCCCGGTCGTTCTCGACCTGGCTAAGAAAGGGCACCGAGAGGCCGCTGCGCTCGGCCACGACGGCGAGGGTGAGCTCGAGGGCGCGACGGCGCCGACGCACGGCCGCGCCCACTCGAAGGGGCTGTTCTTTGTGGTCGCCCATCGCTCCGGCTCCCTCCTTCGCTCGTCGGTCCAGGGTCCTCGCGCCCGCCGCCCGGCGCACACCTTCTGTTGGGTTCTCTGCACCCTACGCATGTTCGGCAAACCGTTTCATGCGCCTGTCACATCGACGACACGTCGGGGGGAGTACGACCCACCGGTTCGCGCCAGTGGATCGGCTCCGCCGATATGCCGGGTACCCCTGTGCCGCCCCTGACTACCGCTCAGCACGCGAGAGTCGTTGTTCAGTTCAATGCGTCGGGGCTCCCCCGTGTTCCCTCACCTCGTGCGGGGTGGAGTGCCTGGTCAGCGGGGTTGTGCGGGGGTACAGGACCGGCCTTGAAATCGGTGCCGGGAGCGCGGAGTTGGCGGGGCCGGGCTCGGGTGGTGGGGTAGCGCTGCGTGGTTGGCCGGATCCTTTTCGTAGGCATGCCATGAGCCTATGCGGGCCCGCATACCGCGAGGGGTGGGTCCGTCGTACGCAGGGGAAGACGTACGGCGAGACCCACCCCTCGGGCGGCGGTCCGGGGCTGTCAGGTCACCCGGCCGCCTTGCTCTTCTGCGACCCGGCGACCGGAGCCCACTTGTCCACCAGGCCCGGGTTCTGCTTCAGCCAGGAGCGGACGGCGTCCTGCTCCTTGCCCTTGCCGGCCTTGGTGATCTGCGACTCCAGGCTGGTCAGCTGCTTCTCCGTCATGGAGAAGTTCTTCAGCCACTTGCCGACCTCGGGGTTGTCGCCGGCGAAGCCCTTGCGGGCGAGGGTGTGCACGCCGTCGCCCTTGCCCCAGGCACCCTTGGGGTCCTTGAGCTTCGTCAGGTCGTAGTCGCTGTACGCCCAGTGCGGCGACCAGAGCGTGACGGCGATCGGCTCCTTCTTGGCGTACGCGCGCTTGAGCTCGGCCAGCATCGCGGGCGTGGAGCCGTCGACGACCTCATACGAGTCCTCCAGGCCGTACTCCTTGAGGACCTTGTCCTTGAGCAGGCCCATCATTCCGGCGCTCGGCTCGATGCCGATGATCTTGCCCTTGAACTTGGAGGCGTTGTTCTTGAGGTCCTCCAGGGAGTCGACGCCCTTGACGTACGACGGGACGCTGAGCTCCAGGGAGGTGGGGCCGTACCAGGAGCCGAGGTCCTCCAGCTGCTTGCCGTACTTCTTCCAGTACTCGGCGTGCGTGGTGGGCAGCCAGGAGTCCGTCTCGAAGTCGATCTGACCGGTGGCGAGGCCCGTGTAGAGGGGGCCGGCGGAGTACTGGCTGGTGGTGACCTCGAAGCCGCGGCGCTCCAGCAGCTCCTTCCACAGGAACGTGGAGGCGATGCCCTCGTCCCAGGGGATGTAGCCGAGCTTGATCTCCTTGCCCTTGCCGACGTTCGTGGCGGAGGCCTCGGCGGTGCCCGCGGAGGGGCCGAAGACGCCCAGGCCGCCGGCGACGAGGGCCAGGACGGACACGCCGGCGACGGCTACGACCGGGCGGGGCCGGTGGTTCCAGACCTTGACGCCGCCCGCGGCGCGGGCCTTGGCGGCCGCACGGCGGCCGAGCGGGGAGATCTGGGCGCCGAGCGCGCCGGTGACGCGGTCCAGGTAGATGGCGAGGACCACGATGCCGACGCCCGCCTCGAAGCCGAAGCCGATGTCGAGCTGGCCGATGGCCTCGTTGACCGCGCCGCCGAGGCCGCCGGTGCCGACCATGCCGGCGATGACGACCATCGACAGGCTCAGCATGATCACCTGGTTGATGCCCGCCATGATGGTGGGCAGGGCGAGCGGCAGCTGGACCCGCAGCAGGGTGTCGCGCGGTGCCGTACCGAACGCCTCGGCGGCCTCGACCAGTTCCGCGTCGACCTGGCGGATGCCGAGCTCGGTCATACGGACGCCGGGCGCGAGCGCGAAGATCAGGGTGGCGATGACGCCGGCGGCGGTGCCCAGGCCGAAGAACAGGATGGCCGGGATCAGCAGCACCATCGACGGCATGGTCTGCAGCAGGTCCAGGACGGGCCGTACGGCCGCGCTGACCGCCTTGGAGCGGGCGGCCCAGATGCCCAGCGGGATCGAGATCACCAGGGCGATCACCGTCGCGACCAGCACCAACGCCAGCGTCGACATGGCCCGGTCCCACAGTTCGAGCGAGTCGACCAGTGCGAAGCCGGCGAAGGCCAGGACTCCCGGGACCAGGCCGCGCAGCCACCAGGCCAGCACGGCGAGGATGCCCGCGAGGAGCAGGGGTTCGGGCGCGGTCAGGACGGCGTTGACGGCGTCGTACATGCCCTCGACGACCGCCTTGATCGCGTCGAAGAGCCAGGACATGTGGGTGACGAGCCAGTCCACGCCGGAGTCGACCCAGTCACCGAGATTCAGCCTAGGCACGGGCGGCCACCTTCCCGTCCGGGGTGTCGCAGGGCGCTGGTTCGGCACTCTCGTCGCCGAGGAAGCCGACCAGCCGCTGCCGCGGCACGACGCCTATGACCTTGTTGTCCTCGTCCACGACCGAGACGCGGTGCGACAGCCGGGCGCTGATGGCGCACAGCTCCGCGAAGGTCGTCTCGCCGGTCGCGGTCTCGCAGGCGCACAGGGGGGTGTCGGCGGTGACCGTGGTGTCCATCAGGGCGCTCGCGGTGAGCACGCGGGACCGGTCGACGTCCTGGATGAAGGAGGCGACGTAGTCGTTCTCCGGGCGCAGCAGGATGTCCTCGGCCGTGCCGGTCTGCACGATGCGGCCGTCGCGCATGACGGCGATGCGGTCGCCCAGGCGCATGGCCTCGTTGAGGTCGTGGGTGATGAAGACGATCGTCTTCTTCAGGGAGCGCTGCAGCTCCAGCAGCTGGTCCTGCATGTCGCGGCGGATCAGCGGGTCGAGCGCACTGAAGGACTCGTCCATGAGGAGCAGGTCGGCGTCGGTGGCGAGCGCGCGGGCGAGGCCCACGCGCTGCTGCATGCCGCCGGACAGCTCGTCGGGCCAGGAGTTCTCCCACCCGGCCAGACCGCACAGGGCCAGCGCCTCGCCGGCGCGCTTTTCGCGCTCGGCGCGGGGCACGCCCTGCACGGCCAGGCCGTAGGCGGCGTTCTCCAGCACGCTGCGGTGCGGGAAGAGCGCGAAGTGCTGGAAGACCATGCTGATCTTCTTCGCGCGGACCTCGCGCAGCTCACGGTCGCTGATCGCGGTCAGGTCCTGGCCGTCGAAGCGGACGTGCCCCGAGGTCGGCTCCAGCAGCCCGTTGAGCATGCGCAGCAGCGTGGACTTGCCGGACCCGGACAGGCCCATGACGACGAAGATCTGGCCCGGCTCCACGGTGAAGGAGGCATCGATGACGGCGGCGGTGGTGCCGTCCGCGCGCAGTTCCTCCCGGTCGGTTCCCTGGCGGAGCCTCGCTACGGCCTCGTCCGGTCGTCTGCCGAACACCTTGTAGAGCTGTTCGGCTTCTAGCCTGGATGACACGTGTACCTCTTGTTTCGACGGCAAAGGAAGGGAGTGACGGGCGCAACAGTTGAATACGCAAGCGACGTCACTCCGGGAGCGCGCCTGCCCTGCTTCCCCGGACACAAACGCACAAGTGGTCCAGGCCACAGCCGCTTCGATCGGGGCCGCTGTCAGTGCCGTACGGCATGATGCGTGGCGTGACCGGACGACTGATGCTCCTCGACACCGCCTCGCTCTACTTCCGCGCCTACTTCGGCGTCCCGGACTCCGTGAAGGCCCCGGACGGCACGCCGGTGAACGCCGTGCGCGGGCTCCTCGACTTCATCGACCGCCTGGTCAAGGACCACCGCCCGGACGCGCTGGTGGCCTGCATGGACGCCGACTGGCGGCCCCAGTGGCGGGTCGATCTGATCCCCTCCTACAAGGCGCACCGCGTCGCCGAGGAGCGCGAGGCGGGTCCGGACGAGGAGGAGGTGCCCGACACGCTGTCGCCGCAGGTGCCGGTCATCGAGGAGGTCCTGGACGCCCTCGGCATCGCGCGTGTGGGGGTCGAGGGGTACGAGGCGGACGACGTGATCGGCACGTTCACCGCGCGGGCGAAGGGTCCGGTCGACATCGTCACGGGCGATCGCGACCTGTACCAGCTGGTGGACGACGCCCGCGGGATCCGGGTGCTGTACCCGCTCAAGGGTGTGGGCACCCTCCAGCTCACCGACGAGGCGTGGCTGCGCGAGAAGTACGGCGTGGTCGGCCGCGGGTATGCCGATCTGGCGCTGCTGCGCGGTGACCCGAGCGACGGACTGCCGGGTGTGCCCGGGATCGGCGAGAAGACGGCGGCGAAGCTGCTCGCCGAGTTCGGCGACCTGGCCGGGATCATGGCTGCGGTCGACGACCCGAAGGCGAAGCTCACGCCCTCGCAGCGCAAGCGTCTGCACGAGTCCCGGCCCTACGTCGCCGTCGCACCGACGGTCGTGCGGGTCGCGGCCGACGTCCCGCTGCCCGACGTCGACACGACGCTGCCGCGTGCGCCCCGGGATCCGGCGGGGCTGGACGAGCTGGCGCTGCGGTGGGGGCTGGGCGGGTCGCTGCAGCGGCTGCTGGTGACGCTGGGGGCGTGAGGACACCGGGGGCGCGCACGGTGCCCCGATCGTGCGCATGGGGCTCGTGGCGCGGGGAAGTCGGTCCCTGCGTGCGCGACATGCACCATTTCATGAACGTTCGGAGCGGCATTCGCCTGAGGGAGATGCTAACTTAGGTAAACCTAAGCTTGGAATGAGGGAGGCCAGCGATGGCACTACGCCCTGCCCGCAAGCCGCGGAAGCCCCACAGCGCGCAGGTCATCCGCACCGAACGGCTGACCCCGCACATGCAGCGTGTGGTGCTGGGTGGCGACGGGCTCGCCGAATTCGCGGCGGACACGTGCACCGACCATTACGTGAAGATGCTGTTCTCCCCCACGGGCGTGGACTACCCCGAGCCCTTCGATCTGGAGCGCATCCGCGAGGAGCTGCCGCGCGAGCAGTGGCCGGTGACGCGGACGTACACCGTGCGGGCGTGGGATCCCGAGCACCGTGAGCTGACGCTGGACTTCGTGCTGCACGGCGACGAGGGCCTGGCCGGCCCGTGGGCCATGCGCGCCCATCCGGGCGAGACCGTGCGTTTCATGGGCCCCGGCGGCGCCTACGCCCCCGATCCGGACGCCGACTGGCATCTGCTCGTGGGGGACGAGAGCGCGCTGCCCGCGATCGCCCGCTCCCTCGAATCGCTGCCCGACGGCGCCAAGGCGTACGCCTTCGTGGAGATCGCCGGGCCCGAGGAGGAGCAGAAGATCGACTCCGACGTCGAGGTCGTCTGGCTGCACCGCGGCTCGCGTCCCGTCGGCGAGGCGCTGGTCGAGGCCGTACGCACACTGGAGTTCCCCGAGGGCCGGGTGCACGCGTTCGTGCACGGCGAGGCGCACTTCGTGAAGGAATTGCGTCAGCTGTTGCGGGTGGAGCGCGGCATGTCCCGCGAGGACCTGTCGATCTCCGGCTACTGGCGGCTCGGCCACGACGAGGACGGCTGGCAGGCCTCCAAGCGGGACTGGAACGCGCGGATCGAGGCGGAGCAGGAGGGGTCGGCACCGGCCGCGTAGGCCTGCATACCTCCAAGGGGCGGCACCTTCGAAGGTACCGCCCCTTCGCTGTGCCCGGACGATCGCGAGCGCTCTGCCCCAAGGATCGCGAGGCGCTCGGCGGCGTGAGGACTTGGGCCCGGCCCGGACATGCCCACGTCATGCGGACGAAACAGCGCGTCCCTAATTTCTGTCGCTCGACAGGAACTCTCGCGCCGCTGTGCGAAAGCAGGTTGCCGCCATGACGAGCACCGTCCCCGCAGACCTCCGCCCCGACCCACCGCACGACCCCGACGCGGGCTCCCTCGCCTCGTTCGGATACCGGCAGGAACTGCACCGCAGCCTCGGCCGGTACGCCTCCTTCGCTGCGGGATTCTCCTTCATCTCCGTACTGACGACCGTCTTCCAGTTCTTCGCGTTCGGGTACGCGTTCGGCGGCCCCGTCTTCTTCTGGGCCTGGCCGGTGGTGCTCGCCGGGCAACTGCTGGTGGCCGCATGCTTCGCTGAGCTGGCCGCGCGCTATCCGATCTCGGGCGCGATCTACCAGTGGTCGTCACGGCTGTCGAACGTCACCTTCGGCTGGTTCGCCGGCTGGATCATGGTGATCGGGCAGATCGTGGTGGTCGCGGCGGCGGCACTGGCCCTGCAGATGGTGCTGCCCGCACTCTGGTCCGGCTTCCAGCTGATCGGCACCGACCCCGCGCCGACGTCGGCGGACGGCGCGGCCAACGCGGCGCTGCTCGGCGTCGTCCTGCTGACGCTCACCACCCTGGTGAACCTCCTCGACAATCGCGTCATGTCGGTGATCAACCGGGTCGGTGTGACCGCCGAGATCATCGGCGCCGTACTGATCGTCGCGCTGCTGCTGACCCACTCCGAGCGCACCCCCGGCATCACCTTCCACACCACGGGCGCCGAGTCGGGCCTGCTGGGCGCGCTGCTGGTCGGCTCGTTCACGGCGGCGTACGTGCTGATCGGCTTCGACAGCGCGGGCGAGATGAGCGAGGAGACACACCACCCGCGGCGCACCGCGCCCCGCACGATCCTCACCGCGCTCGGCGCCGCCGGCCTGCTCGGTGGACTGCTCGTCCTCGGCGGACTGCTCGCCGCGCCCAGCCTCACCGACGGCCGGCTGGCGGTCGACGGCCTGAGCTACGTCCTGACGAGCAGCCTGGGCGACGGCGTGGGCAGGGCCCTGCTGGCCGACGTGGTCGTGGCCATCACCGTGGCGACCCTCGCCATCCAGACGGCGGCCTGCCGGATGCTGTTCTCGATGGCCCGCGACGGCCAACTCCCCTTCTACCGCCGCCTCGCCCGGGTCAATCCGCGCACCGGGATGCCCGGCGCACCCGCCGTGGTGGTCGGCGCCCTCGCCGCGGCCCTGCTGCTGCTCAACTTCGCCTCGCCGGAGGCGTTCCTGGCCATCGGCACGACCTGCATCGTGCTGCTGTACCTGGCGTACGCGATGGTCACCGGCCCGCTGCTGGTGGCCCGCCTGCGCGGCCGGTTCACCACCGACGGCACCGACGAGACGGGCAACCCCCTGTTCTCCCTGGGCCGCTGGGGCGTCCCGGTCAACGCCCTCGCGCTCCTGTACGGCCTCTTCATGACCGTCAACCTGGCCTGGCCGCGGGCGGCGGTGTACGACCCGGCGGGCGGGCACTGGTACTTCCAGTACTTCACCGTGCTGTTCCTGGGCGTGACAGTGGTCGCCGGAGTGGGATTCCGGGCGTACCGGCGGCGCAGCGCGACGGTCTCGACGGCCGTACCGGAGGCGGCGGTCGGGGAAGCGGCCGGATAGCCGGGCGCGGTGGCCCGCGCGGCGGAGCGTCCGGTCAGTCGCCCTGCACGCGGGCATGCAGATGCATGTCGTGCCAGCCGTCCCTGTGCAGGGCGGAGCTGCGCTTGGTGCCCTCCAGGAGGAAGCCGGCCTTGCCGGCGACACGGCAGGACGCCTCGTTGCGGACGGCGTGCAGCAGTTCGAGGCGATGGAAGCCGATGTCGTCGAGTGCCCAGCGGGCCAGGGTGGTCGTGGCGCGTGCCGCGACGCCCCGGCCGCGCGCCTCGGCGGTGGTCCAGTACGCGACCTCGGCCGTGCCGTCGTCGAGGTGGACCTCACGCAGGGCCACGCGCCCCAGCAGCCGGTCGCTCTCCGCGTCGACGACGGCCCACTGAGGGTGCCGCTCCTCGGTCCACGCCGTCCGCCACTCCGCTATCCAGCCGCAGACTTCGGCCACGGAGTCGGCGGCCCGCGCGTGCCACTGGTGCATCACAGGGTCCTGGAAGGCCGCGTGCACGGCGGGCGCGTCGTCGGCCCGCCATGGGCGCAGGAGCAGGCCGTCACCGGTGCGGAGCGTGGGCTGCGGGATGCGGGCGAGGGTTCCGGCGGGCAGGACGGGGCTGGTCAGGAAGGGCATGTGCGGGATCCTGCCAACCCGCGCGGGCAGGTCCAACGGGTTTTCCGGCACCGTACGCTTGCTCGTGATGAGACGCCGTAACCCGCTCCCGCCCTCTCCCCTGCCGCAGCGCGACGGAATCGACGCGGTGCGGGTGCGCCTGCCCTTCGACGGGGCGTGGGCGACCGTGCGGGAGCATCTGACGGATCGGCTCGCGGGGGCCGGGCCCGAGGTCGTGGCGGGGATGTTCGAGGCAGGTCAGGTCGTCGGGGCGGACGGGAAGGCGGTGGCGCCGGACGCGGCCTACGAGCCGGGGATGTTCGTGTGGTTCCACCGGAAGCTGCGCGCAGAGGTGCCGGTGCCGTTCGCTGTGGACGTCGTGTACCGCGACGAGCACATCGTCGTCGCCGACAAGCCGCACTTCCTCGCCACCACCCCGCGCGGCGGCCATGTCACCCAGACCGCGCTGGCGCGGCTGCGCCGGGAGCTGGACATCCCGGCGCTGGGCGCCGCACACCGGCTCGACCGGCTCACCGCCGGACTGGTGCTGTTCACGGTGCGGCCCGAGGAGCGCGGCGCGTACCAGACGCTGTTCCGGGACAAGCTGGTGCGCAAGGAGTACGAGGCCGTGGCGCCGTACGATCCCGCGCTCGCCCTGCCCCGGACCGTGCGCAGCCGCATCCTGAAGGAGCGCGGGGTGCTCGCCGCCCGGGAGGTCGAGGGCGAGCCGAACGCCGTCACCCGGGTCGAGGCCGTCGAGCACCGGGCCGACGGACTGGCCCGCTACCGGCTGGCGCCCGCCACCGGGCAGACGCATCAGCTACGGGTCCATATGAACGCCCTGGGCGTACCGATCCTCGGCGACCCGCTCTACCCGGAGGTGACCGCCCCCGTCCCGGCCGACGACTTCCGGCGCCCGCTCCAACTACTGGCGCGAGCCCTGGAGTTCACCGACCCGGTCACGGGGACGGAACACCGGTTCCGCAGCACGAGAACCCTCGAAGCCTGGGTCTCGTACAGCGGTTGGGCGGCAAGAGAGCCGCGTACCGGGTCGGCTCAGTAGCCTCGCCACCACATCAGGAAGCGCCGCCAGGCGCCCTTCGGGCGGACCGGTTCCGGGGTCGGTACGGGCTGTTGCGGCGCGATCGTCTCGGCTGCCGGGGCGGCGGCCGGCTGCGGCTGCGGGGTGCCCACGTGCCAGGTCGGGCGCTGGGGCGGGACCGGGGCGCGACCGGGCCGCTGCTTGATGTCCTGTGGCGGCTTCGGAGCGAAGCGGGCCGGCATCGACACCAGGTGGGCCGAGGCGATCGACTGCCGCCACTCCAGCTCGTCCTCGTCGCAGTCGAGTTCGACGTCGGGCAGACGCATCAGGAGCGCGTCGACGCCGACTTCGGCGATCGCACGGCCGATGTCCGCGCCGGGGCACTCGTGCGGTCCGCCGCCGAAGGCGAGGTGGGAACGGTTGCCCATCATGTTGGCGGCCAGGTCGGGGCGTACCCGCGGGTCGACATTGCCCGGGGCGGGGGCGAAGAGGAGCCCGTCGCCCTGGCGGATGCGCTGGCCGCCGAGCTCGGTGTCCTGCTTGGCGAAGTAGGCGAAGACGGTGCTGAACGGCGGTTCGTCCCACAAGGACTGCTCGACCGCCTGGGGAACCGTCATCTGGCCGCCGCTGAGCTGGGCGCGGAACCGCGGGTCGGTGAGGACCACGCGCAGCACGTTGGCGAGGAGGTTGGTGGTGGCCTCGTAGGCGGCGATGAGCACGACCCGCAGGTGCTGGCCGATCTCGTCGTCGGTGAGCCGTGCCGGGTGGTTGATGAGGTGGGTGGCGAAGTCCTCCTCCGGCTGGGCCCTGCGCTTGGCCGTGAGCCGCATCAGCGCGTCCATGATGTACGCGTTGCTGGCGATCGCCGTCTCGGTGCCCTTGAGCATGTCGCGGGCGGCCTCGACGATTCGGTCGTTGTACTCGTCGGGCATGCCGAGGATCTCGCACATCACGGCCATCGGCAGGTGCTCGGCGAACTGGCTGACCAGGTCGGCGCGGCCCTCCTCGCAGAACCGGTTGACGAGGCGCTGCGTGGAGCGGTTGATGTGCCGACGCATACCGCGGTGGTCGATGGTCGACATGGCGCCGGTGACCGCGCTGCGCAGCCGCAGGTGTTCGTCGCCCTCCGCGTGGGAGCAGATCGGCTGCCAGGCGATGTGCGGCATCAGCGGGTGGTCGGGCTTGACCCGGCCCTCCAGGAGCGGGCTCCAGATGCGGCTGTCCCGGCAGAACTGCGAGGGCGTGCGCACCATGTGCAGGTTCTCGGTGTGACCGAGGACCACCCACATCGGCACGTCGTCGTGGAGGAGTACGGGCGCCACCTCACCGTGCTGCTCGCGCAGTTGCTCGTACAGCTCGCTCAGGTCCTCCGCCTCGTGGAGCCGGTGCAGTCCGCCGGGGCCGAGTCCGAGTCCGTGGGCGGGGCAGCCGGGCGGCGGGGTGGACAGGGGGTCGTGCGTACCGGTCGTGGAATGGGATTCAGGCATCACAGGGGTCGCTCCGAAGTGGATCCGGTGTCAGGGGAGTCAGGGCGGATGCGGATGCAGGGGGTTGCAGGGGTCGCCGGATGCACGGGGGTGGGATCGATCCGGCGGACGGGTCTACCTGAGCGCGCCCGACATGGCGAGCGAGTGCAGGAAGCGCATCAGGGTCATCAGGACGTCACGGCTGGAGGCCCGGCGGCGTACGTCGCACTCGACGATGGGGATCTCCGGGTCCAGGTCGAGGGCCGCGCGAAGATCCTCGACCGGGTAACGGGGCCCGTCGGGGAAGGAGTTGACGGCGACGACGAACGGCACGCCGCGCTCCTCGAGACGCCCTATGACGTCGAAGCTGACCTCCAGCCGACGGGTGTCGATCAGCACGACCGCGCCCAGCGCGCCCTCGAACAGCCCGTTCCACAGGAACCAGAAGCGCTCCTGGCCGGGGGTGCCGAAGAGGTACAGCACGAGTTCGTCGGTGATGCTGATGCGGCCGAAGTCCATCGCCACCGTCGTGGCCGTCTTGGTGTCCGAGCCGAAGTTGTCGTCGACACCGATGCCGGCCTGCGTCATGGTCTCCTCGGTCGTCAGCGGCCTGATCTCGCTGACAGAGCCGACCATCGTCGTCTTGCCGACCCCGAAGCCGCCCACGATCACGATCTTGACCGCGGCCTCGGCCGTGTGCGGCAGCTGGTCCTCGGTCCGTGGACCGGGGATGGTGTCAGAGCCTTTGAAGTCCATGCATCACCGCTTCGAGAAGGGACCGGTCGGCGACGGACTGGCGCACGAGGGGGGCGCGCGCCGTCACCAGGTCGGCCGTCAGCATGTCGGTGAGCAGGACCGTCATCGCGCTGAACGGCAGATTCAGGTAGGCCGAGAGTTCGGCCACGGACAGAGGGGTCGTGCAGAGCCGGAGCAGCGCCGTCTGCTCGGGTGCGGAGGAGGGCGTTGGGACGGCGCTCGCCACGATTAAGGTGACCAGGTCGAGCTCGGCGCGCTCGGCACCGTCCTTCCCCGCCACCACGAAGAGCCGTTCCGGGTTCTTCTTCACTCCCGGCCGCGGCGGCGGTGGCGGCGGGGGCAACGGCTCCATGGGAAATCGCCGCCGGCGTTGCGGAGGCGTCATACGGTCTGCCCGTTGCGCCTCGACGGACTGGTGAGATGGGCCCCGATGCGGCTGACGAGGTCCGACATGCGGTTGCTCATCAGACCGGGCTCGGCGAACGTGTCGGAGAGCACGGCGAGATACGCGTTGGCACCGGCGGCCATCAGATAGAAGTAGCCGCCGTTGATCTCGATGAGGACCATCTTCATCTTGCCGTCGCTGTTGGGGATCTCCGTGGCGACGGCGGTCGCCAGGCTCTGCAGACCGGCACAGGCCGCGGCGACGCGGTCGGCGGTGTCCGGGTCGCCGCCGTAGCGGGCGATGCGCAGTCCGTCGGCGGAGAGCACCACGATCATCTCGATGCCCGGTACGCCGTCGTGGAGCTCCTTGAGCATCCAGTCGAAGTTGGCGCGCTGCTGGATCACTTGAGGTCCCCCTCGTCGTCGGCCTCGGCACGGGCCGGTCGGCCCGGTTGGGTTCGCGGCTGGAGTGTGTAGGGGTCGGGCTTGTCCTTGAGTCCGTTCCAGAACGCCTCGACCCACGCACCGGGTGCGGGCTCGTCCACGGCCGGCTCGGGCTCGGGTTCCGGCTTGGCCGTCGACCAGATCGTCGGCCTGCCCTCCCGTTCGGCCTGCTCGATGGCCGCCTGCTCGGCGATCCGCTTGCTGAGCGGGGTCTTGACCCGGCTGCGGCGCTGCGGCAGCCCGTTGGCGGTCCACTCGGTGACCACGGGGACGTCGTCCTCCATGGAGACCGTGGCCGGGATCTTCGGGCTGGTGGGCCGCCGCTTCTTGGGGGTGCGCTTGGGACCCTCAAGGGCGCCGGGGCTGAGATCGGGCGCGGCGGCGGCGCCAATGCCGTGGGCGTAGCCGGGCGCGGGGTCGGTGGTCAGCATCTCGCGCGGGATGATGAGGACCGCGCGGACCCCGCCGTACGCGGAAGTGCGCAGGGAGACCTGCATGTTGAACGCCGTGCACAGGCGGCCCACGACGGCGAGACCCAGCCGCGGGGACTCGCCGAGCTCCTGGAGGTCGCTGCCCTCCTTGGCGCGCTCCAGCATGTTCTCGACCCGGGCGCGGGCCTCCTCGCTGAGGCTGACGCCCGCGTCCTCGATCTCGATCGCGATGCCGGTCTGCACCTCGGTCGCGGTGACGTGCACCTCGGTCTGCGGCGGCGAGTACCGGGTGGCGTTGTCGAGGAGTTCGGCCGCGGCGTGGATGACCGGCTCGACGGAGATGCCGCGGACGTTGACCGAGACGATGGAGTCCAGCTTGATGCGGCGGTACTCCAGGATCCGGGACATGGCGCCGCGCAGCACGCTGTAGAGCTGGACGGGGTTGGGCCACTGCCGGCCGGGGCGGCCGCCGCCGAGCACCGAGATGGAGTCGGCGAGGCGGCCGATCAGCATGGTGCCGTGGTCGATGCGCAGCAGGTCGTCGAAGACCTCGGGGTTACGGCCGTGGTCCTCCTCCATCTCCCGGAGTTCCTCGGACTGCTGGTGCACGATCGACTGGACGCGGCGGGCGATGTTGACGAAGGACCGCTGGGCGGAGTCGCGCAGGGCTTCCTCGCGGTCGACGATGTTGAGCATCGACTTCACCAACTCCACCTGTGCAGGTGGGAGTTGCGCGTAGGAGGGGTCGATCAGGGCGAGGTCGCGAATCACCTCATGGGGTGAATGGTCGCAACGCAGACGGTAGATCGCGGCGGGCGTGATCTCCGTGGCGAGGCGTTTCATCTCCTCGTCGTGGGAGGCGATACGCCGCTCCAGGTACGCAGCGTGACGGGCGTGCTCGGCCCGCGCATCCCGCAGGGCGCGACCGCGGCGCACCGCTTCGGCCACGGCTGCCAGCACCAGCAGCATGGCCACGGCACCGCTCACTCCGACGGCCGTCCGTGCCGGTTCAGCCACCACGGCGACGGCTGCTCCGGTCGCCGCGGCCATCACTATCGCCGGGAGCAACAGTGCGCGCATGTACGGGAGTTCACGGTGTCTGGACGGGGGTTGAACGCTCACCATGTGGGCCCTCTGAAACGAATCGGGTGGGTGTAGGGGGAGCTTGCAGTGGGGTACGTCATGGGTATGTCGGAATCTTTTGCATGTTTGGGAACAAGCGCACGATTACACCTCAACTCGGTGCGCTGCGGGCGAGCTTAGTCCGACCGGATCATCGCCGTGTCATATTCAGCAAGCACCTGAAACGGCGCGCGCGGCGGTAGTACCCTCAAGCCCATTTATACGCTCGGATTACATTCGCACACGGTGCGTCACGGCGTACGGGTGTGCGAAGAATACTCACCGTGACGGGTGAAGATCGGGTTCCGGTCGCCGGTCGGCGGCTGGTTCAGATCCCGGCGATGCGCAGCGCCGCGTCGGCCGTGGCCTCGGCGAACACCGATACCGGGCGCTCCGGATCGGACCGGTGGACGAGGATGACGCCCTCGATCAGACCGAACAGCAGATCCGTACGCAGCTCCAGCTCGCTCTTGGCGAGTGCACCGCCGGCGGCAGTGGCGGCGAGCAACTGGCGGTAGGCGTCCTTGAGTTCGGCGCGCACGGCGTGGAAGCCGGCGAACCGCTCGGCGCGCACCTCGGGCAGCAGGTAGAGCCCGCCGAGGTTGTGCGGTCCGCCGCACAGCAGCTCCACGTCCGTGCGGCACAGCTCCCACAGCCGGTCCTCGGCCGGGGCCGAGTCGTCGGCGAGGAGCTCGCGGGCGTACGCGAGCGAGGGCGTGACCGTGGATTCCAGGAGCTCGGCGAGGAGCTCCTCCTTGCCGGAGACGTAGTGGTACATCGACGCCTGCCGCATGCCCGCCCGCTCGGCGACGGCACGGGTGGTGGTGGCGGCGTAGCCCCGGGTGGTGAACAACTCCGCGGCAGCTGCGAGCAGTTCGTCGCGCGGCGGGAGACCACTGTCCGGCCGCTGCGCCGCCCGCGGCCTGCCGACCCGGCGACCCGCCGGTCCACCCGCTGTTCCCATGCGTTCGATCCTCGCACACGGCCCCGGCCAGGAGATCTTCCCGCGCAGCGCGGGCGCCTGGGGGCGACCTCCGTGAGGGCTCGGTAACCGACCGGCAACACCCGGGCAATGCCGGTGACGCGCCCGGCTCCTAATTTCTGTCGCGCGACAGAAATGAACCCGCAGGCCCACTCCCGAGCCGGAGGTCCCGCGAATGGCGACAGCGACCACGTACGGAGCCCGTGACCATGCCCGTGCCCAGGAAGGGGCACGGGCCGAGGCGATGCCCGTCGTCCCGGCCACCGACTGGCCGGACCCGCCCTGCGAGGCGGGCCACCTGGTGTGGGCGGAGACGGTGGCGGGCGGCAACTACACGCACCGGGTACTCGCCCGCGGCACGGAGCTGCGGCTGACCGACCTGCGCGGCGATGCCTGCGCGCATCTGCTGCTGTTCGCGGCCGACCGCCCCTGGGAGCGGCTGAACGTCGCCGACACGGTGAAGGTGCAGTGGAACGCCTACCTCGGCGAGGGCCGCCTGCTGCTCTCCGACCAAGGTCGCGTCCTCGCCTCCGTCGTCGCCGACACCTCCGGCCGGCACGACGCCCTGTGCGGCACCTCCACGCTCGTGCGCAACACCGGGCGGTACGGCGACGGCACCCCGCAGTCCCCCTCCCCCGCAGGCCGCGAACTGTTCAAGCTGGCCGCCGCGAAGAACGGCCTGGAGCCTCGGGATCTGCCGCCCTCGCTGTCCTTCTTCCAGGGCGTGGAGGTCCGCGAGGACGGCACCCTGGACTTCACCGGCTCGGCCGGACCCGGCGCGAGCGTGACCCTGCGCGCCGAGCAGGACGTGACCGTTCTGATCGCCAACGTGCCGCATCCGATCGATCCCCGCGCCGAGTACGTCAGCACCCCGCTGGAGGTCCTCGCCTGGCGGGCCGGGGCGACCGCGCCCGGCGACCCCTTGTGGGACGCCACGCCCGAGGGCCGCCGCGCCTTCCTCAACACCGCCGAGTTCCTGGCCGCGAGGGGGCTCGCATGAAGGCCGTCGTCGCCGCCCGCGCCGCCTGGTCGCACGTCGTCCGCGCCGGCGAGACGCTCACCATCACCGACCTGCACGGCAACCAGGCCGTCGACTTCCTCGTCCACGACGCCCACGACACATCGGTCCGCTACAGCGCCCCCGACACCATCCACGCCCAGGGGAACATCTTCCTGACCACGGGCAGTGTGCTGTTGTCGAACGAGCACACCCCTTTGATGACGGTGGTCGCGGACGACGTCGGCCGCCACGACACGGTCGGCGGCGCCTGCTCCAAGGAGTCGAACACGCTTCGGTACGGCCACCACACCTGGTCGCAGCACGCCTGTGTGGACAACTTCCTCGCCGAGGGCGCCCAGCACGGCCTCGGCAAGCGCGACCTCGTCTCCAACATCAACTGGTACATGAACGTGCCGGTCGAGAAGGACGGCACCCTCGGGATCGTCGACGGCATCTCGGCACCCGGGCTGTCCCTGACCCTGCGTGCCGAGCGCGACGTCCTGGTCCTGGTCTCCAACTGCCCCCAGATCAACAACCCCTGCAACGGATTCGAGCCGACGTCCGTGCAGATGACGGTCACCGAGGCGGGCAGCGCATGAGCTTCGACACGCTGCTGGTCGCCAACCGGGGCGAAATAGCGGTCCGGATCATCCGCACGGCCCACGAACTGGGCCTCAGGACAGTGGCGGTGTACTCCGACGCCGACCGGTCCGCACCCCACGTACGGCTCGCCGACCAGGCCGTACGGCTCGGCCCCGCGCCCGCGAAGGAGTCGTACCTCGACGCCGACCTGATCCTGAAGGCGGCCAAGGACAGCGGGGCCGGGGCGATCCACCCCGGGTACGGCTTCCTGTCGGAGGACGCGGCGTTCGCCCGGCGCTGCGAGGACGCCGGGATCGTGTTCGTCGGCCCGACGCCCGAGCAGCTGGAGTTGTTCGGAGCCAAGCACACGGCGCGGGCGGCGGCGACGGCGGCGGGCGTACCGCTGGCACCGGGGACGGGCCTGCTCGGGTCACTCACCGAGGCACTCGAAGAAGCCCGGGTCATCGGCTATCCCGTCATGCTCAAGGCGACCGGCGGCGGTGGCGGAATCGGCATGTCGGCATGTCGCTCCGCCGACGAACTGACCGATTCCTGGGAGCGCGTCCAGCGTGTCGCCGCCGCCTCCTTCTCCTCGGCCGGTGTCTTCCTGGAACGGCTCGTCGAGCGGGCCCGCCACATCGAGGTCCAGGTCTTCGGCGACGGCGCGGGCGCGGTGGTGACCTTCGGCGACCGGGACTGCACGCTGCAGCGCCGCAACCAGAAGGTGGTGGAGGAGGCCCCGGCGCCAAGCCTCCCGGCCCTCATACGCGACCAACTGGCCTCCGCCGCACATGACTTGTGCGCCTCCGTCGGCTACCGCTCGGCCGGAACCGTCGAGTTCGTGTACGACGCCGCCCGCGAGGAGGCGTACTTCCTGGAGGTCAACACCCGCCTCCAGGTGGAGCACCCGGTCACCGAGGAGATCTACGGCGTCGACCTGGTCGCCTGGATGCTGCGCCTGGCGCGCGGCGAGCGGGACGTCGTCCGCGATCCGGGCACCCCGCGCGGCCACGCCGTCGAGGCCCGCCTCTACGCCGAGGACCCGGCACGCGATCACCGGCCCGGCGCGGGCCTGCTGACCCGGGTGGAGTTCCCGAGCGGGGTGCGGGTCGACGGCTGGGTCGAGACAGGCACCGAGGTGACGACGTCGTACGACCCGATGCTCGCGAAGATCATCGCGTACGGCCCCGACCGCGCGCACGCGCTGCGCCGGCTGGACGAGGCGCTGGCCCGCACCCGCGTCGACGGGATCGAGACGAACCTCGGCCTGGTGCGCGCGGCGCTCGCCGACCGCCGTTTCCGCGACGCCACCCACTCGACGGCGACCCTCGCCACCGTCGCCGACCCGACGCCCCGCATCGAGGTCGTCGCCGGCGGCACCCTCACCACCGTGCAGGACTGGCCGGGCCGCACCGGCTACTGGCAGGTCGGCGTTCCGCCCAGCGGCCCGATGGACGACCGGTCCTTCCGGCTCGGCAACCGGGCGCTGGGCAACCCCGAGGGCACCCCGGGACTCGAATGCACGCTCCAGGGACCGGCGTTGAGGTTCACGCACGCCACCACCGTGTGCGTGACGGGCGCCCCTGCCACGGTCACCGTCGACGGTACGGCTGTGCCGCAGTGGGAGCCGGTGACGGTGCCGGCGGGCGCCGTACTGGAGGTCGCAGCGCCGGCCGAGCACGGTCTGCGGACGTACGTCCTCGTCGCGGGCGGTCTCGACGTCCCCGCGTTCCTGGGCAGCGCGAGCACCTTCACGCTCGGGCGCTTCGGCGGCCACGGCGGACGCACGCTGCGGACGGGCGACGTACTGCACGGCGGGGCGGTCACCGAGGGAAGGCCGGTTCCCGAGCCGGACCGCCCTTCCTTCGGCTCCGCATGGCAGGTGGCCGCCGCCGAAGGACCGCATGCCGCCCCGGAGTTCTTCACCGAGGACGACATCCGCGACTTCTACGCCGCCGAGTGGAAGGTGCATTTCAACTCCGCGCGGACCGGCATCCGACTCGTCGGCCCGAGGCCTCGCTGGGCGCGCACCGACGGCGGTGAGGCGGGCCTGCATCCGTCCAACATCCATGACACGCCGTACTCCGTCGGAGCCGTCGACTACACCGGCGACATGCCGGTGCTGCTCGGCCCGGACGGCCCGTCGCTGGGCGGGTTCGTGTGCCCGGCGACCGTGATCAGCTCCGAGCGCTGGAAACTGGGCCAGCTCCGCCCGGGGGACACCGTGCGCTTCCTGCCGGTGGACGTGGCCGGCGCGCCCCGCCCGGCCCTCGTGGACGGCGGCATCCTCGCCCGCGACGGCGATGTGACGTACCGGCGCAGCGGTGACGACAACCTGCTGGTCGAGTTCGGGCCGATGCAGCTGGACCTGGCCCTGCGCATGCGTGTCCACGCGCTGATGGAGACGGTGGCCGGGGCGGGCCGGGACGGCATCGCCGACCTGACCCCGGGCATCCGCTCGCTCCAGATCCGCACGGATCCGGCGCGGCTGCCGCAAGATGAACTCCTTGCCGAGGTGCGGGAGATGGTGGCCGCACTGCCGCCCTCCGACGAACTCGTCGTCCCCTCCCGGACGGTCCATCTCCCCCTCTCCTGGGACGACCCGGCCACGCGCGAGGCGATCGCCCGCTACATGGCGGGGGTGCGGGACGACGCGCCCTGGTGCCCGTGGAACATCGAGTTCATCCGCCGCGTCAACGGCCTGGCGTCGGTCGAGGACGTGTACCGCACGGTCTTCGACGCGGAGTACCTGGTCCTGGGGCTGGGCGACGTGTACCTGGGCGCCCCGGTGGCGACCCCGCTGGACCCCCGCCACCGCCTGGTGACCACCAAGTACAACCCGGCTCGCACCTGGACGGCGGAGAACTCGGTCGGCATCGGCGGGGCGTACCTGTGCGTCTACGGCATGGAGGGGCCGGGCGGCTACCAGTTCGTGGGCCGTACGACCCAGGTGTGGTCGGGGTGGCAGCAGCGTGGGGCGTTCGAGCCGGGGTCGCCCTGGCTGCTGCGGTTCTTCGACCGGATCAGGTGGTATCCGGTGAGCGCCGAGGAACTTCTGGAGCTGCGGGCGGACCTCACGTCCGGGCGGTTCGTGCCGCGCATCGAGGAGGGCACCTTCTCGCTCGCCGAGTACCGGGCCTTCCTGGACGAGCACGCCGAGTCGATCGCGCAGTTCAGGTGCCGGCAGCAGGCGGCCTTCGCGGCGGAGCGGGACGCGTGGGAGGCGGCCGGCGAGTTCGCGCGGGCGGATGCGGCCGTGGCGCCCGCCGCACCCCCGGCCGAGGTGAGCGTCCCGGCCGGCGGCCGGCTCGTCGAGGCCGAGTTCGCGGCGTCCGTCTGGCAGGTGAACGTACGGCCGGGTGACGAGGTGACGGCCGGACAGCCGCTGCTCGCCCTGGAGGCGATGAAGATGGAGTCCAGGGTGCACGCGCCGGTCGCCGGCGTGGTCGCCGAGATCCTGGCCGGGCCCGGGGACCAGGTGGAGGCGGGAACGGCTCTGGTGGTCCTCGCGCCCGCCCGGGGAAGCGACCCGTCAACCGAGCTTGCAGACAGGTGAGTCGAAAGTCGAGGAGCACCGTATGTCCACCACTGCCTCCCGCGTCCGCGCGGCCTACGCCCGCATCGAGGCCACGGGCCGCCCCGAGATCTGGATCGGCCTGCGCCCGCAGGAGGAGGTGGAGGCCGAGGCCCGGCTGATCGACGAACGGGTGTCCGGCGGGGAGAGACTCCCGCTCGCGGGGCGCCTGTTCGCCGCCAAGGGCAACATCGACGTCGAGGGCCTCCCGACGACGGCGGGCTGCCCTTCGTACGCCTACGATCCCGAGGCCGACGCACCCGTCGTCGCCCGGCTGCGCGCGGCCGGTGCGATCGTGCTCGGCACCACCAACCTCGACCAGTTCGCGACGGGCCTGGTCGGCACCCGCTCCCCCTACGGCGCGGTCCGGGGCGCCCATGACCCGGGCAGGATCAGCGGTGGCTCCAGCTCCGGCTCGGCCGTCGCGGTGGCACTCGGCATCGTCGACTTCGCGCTCGGCACGGACACGGCCGGCTCGGGCCGGGTCCCGGCCGCTTTCAACGGCATCGTCGGCCTCAAGCCCACCCGGGGCCTGGTGCCGACGACCGGCGTCGTCCCGGCCTGCGCGTCGATCGACTGCGTGACGGTGTTCGCGCGGACGCTTCCGGAGGCCGAGCAGGCACTGTCGTTCATGACGTCCCCGCCCGCCCGCGCCCTGCCCGCGCTCCCCGTGCGGGCGCCGGGGCCCTGGCGCATCGCCGTCCCGCCGACTCACCAGCTCGGCGAACTGGACGAGGGCTGGGCCGAGGCCTACGAGGCAGCCGTACGGCACCTCGCAGCCGCCGGCGCCGAGATCCGCCCCCTCGACCTCACCCCGTTCACCGAGGCCGCCGCGATGCTGTACGAGGGCGCCTTCGTCGCCGAGCGCTACACGGCCGTGGGGAGCTTTGTCGACAAGGCGATGGCCGAGGGCGACACGGCCCTCGATCCCACCGTCGCCGGCATCATCACCCGCGCCCGCGACATCCCGGCCCACCGGCTCTTCGCCGACCAGGACCGGCTCGCCGCCCTGCGCGCACGGGCCGAGGCCGAACTCGACGACGCGGACGCCCTGTTGGTCCCCACCGCGCCGGGCCATCCGACCCTCGCCGAGGTGGCCGCCGACCCGCTCGGCGCCAACGCCCGGCTGGGCCGCTTCACCAACTCCACGAACCTGTTCGACCTGGCGGCGGTCGCCGTCCCGGCCGGTGAGGTGAACGGCCTGCCCTTCGGCGTGATGCTGCTCGGCCCCGCGTTCACGGACGACCGGCTGGCCCGGGTCGCCGGACTGCTCCAGCCGGAGGTCCGCCTCGCGGTGGTCGGGGCGCACCTCACGGGCCAGCCCCTCAACTCGCAGCTTCTCGCCCTGGGCGCCCGTTTCGACCGTACGATCGCCACGGCCCCCGTCTACCGGCTGCACGCGCTGCCCACGTCCCCGCCCAAGCCGGGCCTGGTCCATGTCGGCCCCGGCGCGGGAGGAGCGGCGATCGAGGCGGAGGTGTGGCGGCTCCCGGCGGATGGGCTCGGCCGGCTCCTCGCCGACCTGCCCAGGCCGATGGCCCTGGGGCGCGTGGAACTGGCGGACGGCAGCCACGTCCCGGGGTTCCTGTGCGAGCCTGCGGCCTTGGCGGGCGCCGAGGACATCACGTCGTACGGCGGCTGGCGGGCGTATCTCAGGGGAGACCGCACCTGAGAATACGATCGACGCCTGAGAACACGAACGACGCCTAAAACACGAAGGGCAAGGAGGTCACGCTCTCCTTGCCACTATCAACTTATAACGCATTGGGGGGCTTGCGGCAAGGCCCCCCTCTTGCCGCAGAATCTCCGGCCTAAGGCCAAGACCTGCGGAAACGGGGAGTCACGTAGTGCGTGTGTTGTTGTCGACCTATGGGTCGCGCGGAGATGTCGAACCGCTCGCGGCACTCACGGTGCCCCTGCGGGAACTCGGCGCCGAGGTGCGGGTGTGTGCGCCGCCGGACGAGGACTTCGCGCGGCGGTTGGCCGAGGTCGGGGTGGCGATGGTGCCGGTCGGACCGTCGGCCCGCGAGCTGACGCAGGCGGTGCCGCCGCCGTCGATGCCCGAGCGCGCGGCCCAGGTGATCGCCGCCCAGTTCGAGGCGGTCGCCGCGGCGGCCGAGGGCTGCGATCTGCTGGTGGCGACCGGCATGATGCCGGCCGCGGCGGGCGCGCGGTCGGTGGCCGAGAAGCTGGGCATCCGCTCCGTGTCCGTGATCTTCCAGCAGCTCACCCTGCCGTCGCCGCACCGCCGGCCGCTGGCGTACCGGGGCCGCCCGTTCCCGCCGGAGGTGACCGACAACCCGGCGCTGTGGGACCTGGACGCCCAAAGCATCAACGAGCTGTTCGGTGAGGCGCTCAACACGAACCGGGCGTCGAACGGTCTGCCGCCGGTGGCCGACGTCCGCGACCACGTCTTCGGCGACAGCCCGTGGGTGGCGACGGACCCGGTCCTGGATCCGTTGCACGAGATGCCCGGCCTCGACGTCGTCCAGACCGGTGCGTGGGTCCTCCCCGACGTCCGTCCGCTCCCGGCCGAGCTGGAGGCGTTCCTGGACGCCGGCACCGCGCCGGTGTACGTGGGCTTCGGCAGCATGCCCATGCATGCTGCGGCGGACGCCGCCGAGGTGGCCATCGACGCGGTTCGCGCGCAGGGCCGCCGCGTCCTCGTCTCCCGTGGCTGGGCCGACCTCGCCCTGATCGACGACCAGGACGACTGCTTCGCCGTGGGCGAGGCCAACCATCAGGCGCTCTTCGGCCGGGTGGCCGCCGTCATGCACCACGGTGGCGCGGGTACGACGGCCACGGCCGCCCGGGCCGGCACGCCCCAGGTCGTGGTGCCCCAGCTGGCCGACCAGCCGTACTGGGCCGGCCGTGTGGCGGACCTGGGCATCGGCACCGCACACGACGGTCCGACGCCGACCTTGGAGTCCCTGTCGGCCGCGCTCGAAGCGGCCCTCGCCCCCGAGACCCGCGCCCGCGCAGCCGCCGTCGCGGCGACGATCCGCACCGACGGGGCGGACGTGGCAGCGAAGCTGCTGCTCGACATGGCCGGCTGACACTGGCCGCCCGCGTCCGCGTGAACCACGCGTGTTCTTCCCAGGCGCCGCCTTTCGCCGCGCGATGGTCGCCATCGACCGCACATTCGGAGCAACTGCCATGACATACCTGACCACCAGCGCGTTCGATCTTCCCGACCGTCTCTCCCTCAAGGCCGACCCGAAGCTGATCGCGGCCGACGAGCAGCACTTCGCGGCCATCGGGCGATGCCTCGAAGAGACGATCGCCGAACTGACCGGCCGCCTCGACACCGCCCGCAGGGCACCCGGCGGCATGGGCCGGGATGCCATGGACCGGGACACGGAGATCCACCGGCTCACCGCCCGCCTGCGCACCCTGCACCGCTTCGGCCTGGATCTGTGCCTCGGGCACATGGTCGGCGCGGACGACTCCGAGCCGGTGTACGTGGGGCGGCTCGGCCTGACCGACAGCACGGGCCGGCGGCTGCTGCTCGACTGGCGCTCCCCCGCGGCCGAGCCGTTCTTCGGAGCCACCCACGGCGACCCGATGGGCCTGGCGAGCCGCCGCCGGTACCGCTGGACCCGCGGCCGGATCAGCGACTACTGGGACGAGGTGTTCACCCCGGACGGGTTCGCCGGTCACCATGCCTCGCTCGACGACCAGTCCGCCTTCATCGCCAGCCTCGGCAGCGACCGGTCGCCACGGATGCGGGACGTGCTCGGCACCATCCAGGCCGACCAGGACGCCATCATCCGTGCGGGGTCGCGCGGCGCCCTCGTCGTCGACGGCGGCCCGGGCACCGGGAAGACCGTCGTCGCCCTGCACCGGTCCGCCTACCTCCTGTACTCGGACCCCCGGCTCGGTCACCGCCGGGGCGGCGTGCTGTTCGTCGGTCCGCACCGGCCGTATCTGGACTACGTCGCCGACGTCCTCCCCAGCCTCGGAGAGGAGGGCGTGCAGACCTGCATCCTGCGCGACCTCGTCGCCGAGGGAGCCGAGGCAACCGTCGAGGCCGATCCGGAGGTGGCCCGCCTGAAGTCGTCCGCGGAGCTGGTGAAGGCGCTCGACAAGGCCGTCAGGTTCTACGAGGAGCCGCCCACGAAGGGCATGACGGTCACGACCCACTGGTCCGACATCTGGCTGAGCGCCACCGACTGGGCCGTGGCCTTCGAGGCGGCTGAACCCGGCACTCCGCACAACGACGCGCGCAACCAGGTCTGGGAGGAACTGCTCACCATCCTGGTGGACAAGCACCAGGGCGACGCCTCCGGTGACGACGCACACGTCTCGCCCGACCTGGTCCGCAGGTCGCTGAGGCAGAACAGGGAACTGCTCACGGCCTTCAACCGCGCCTGGCCCCTGCTCGAAGCGGCCGACCTCGTCTCCGACCTGTGGTCGGTCCCCGCCTACCTGCGGCTGTGTGCTCCCTGGCTCAGCCGCGACGAAGTGCAGAAACTGCAGCGCGCGGACCCCCAGGCCTGGACGGTGTCCGACTTGCCCTTCCTGGACGCGGCACGGCAGCGGCTCGGCGACCCGGAGGCGTCGCGGCGCAAGCGGCGGCACGACGCCGTCATCGCCGCCCAGCGGGAGCGCATGACCCAGGTCGTCGACAACCTGATCGAGGCCGTGGCCAACTCCGGTGCCGACGGCGACGACGGCATCGGCCTGGTGACGATGCTGCGCGGCGAGGACGCCCAGGTCAGCCTCGTCGACGAGTCCGAGGTCTCCAGTGCCGACCCGGACCTGCTCGCCGGCCCGTTCGCACACGTCGTCGTGGACGAGGCCCAGGAACTCACCGACGCGGAGTGGCAGATGCTGCTGCTGCGCTGCCCGTCCCGAAGCTTCACCATCGTGGGCGACCGCGCCCAGGCCAGGCACGGCTTCACCGAGTCGTGGCAGGAACGCCTGAAGCGGATCGGCCTCGACCGGATCGACCTGGCCTCCCTGAGCCTCAACTACCGGACACCGGAAGAGATCATGACGGAGGCCGAGCCGGTCATCCGAGCCGCGCTCCCGGACGCGAACGTGCCGACCTCCATCCGCAGCGGCGGTACCCCGGTCGTACAGGGCTCGGTTTCGGACCTGGACTCGATCCTCGACACCTGGCTCACCGCCCACAGCGAAGGCACCGCCTGTGTCATCGGGGCCCCCGCATTCCAGCCGACGGACCGTGTCCGCTCACTGCCCCCCGAGTTGTCGAAGGGACTGGAGTTCGACTTGGTCGTCCTCGTCGACCCGGAGAGCTTCGGCGAGGGGATCGAGGGAGCGGTGGACCGCTATGTGGCGATGACGCGAGCGACCCAGCAACTGGTCATCCTCCGCTGAGTGCATGCCCGACGGGCGCGGGGCCGCATCTGTGCGGCCCCGCCGCGTGTGCGCGACCGGCCACAACCCGCCCGCACCCGCCCGACGAACGCGTCACCCCACCGACGAGTAGGCGACAACCCCCCGCAGCAGCCCATCCACAGCCTTACGCGCACTCTTGGCCACAGTGGAGCCCTCCGCAGGAGACGCCGCCGCGATCTGCCCCAGCACGTCAATCACCTGCTTGCACCACCGCACAAAGTCCCCCGCCGGCATCTCCGCCTCACGCAGCACCTCGTCCAGTCCCTTGCCGCTGGCCCACATGTACGCGGCCCAGGCAAAGCCGAGGTCGGGTTCACGCTGCCCGACGCCCTCGGACTGCGTGATCCGGAAGTCCTCCTCCAGGGCGTCCAGCCGCCCCCAGATCCGGACCATCTCACCGAGCGCGGCCTTGGCCTTGCCCGACGGCAGCTTCGGGGCCATGGCGTCGTCCGCGGCCCTCGACTCGAACACCAACGCCGAGACGCAGGCGGCCAGTTCGGCCGGGCTGAGCCCTTCCCACACCCGCTCGCGGACGCACTCGCTGGCCAGCAGGTCGAGTTCGCCGTACAGCCGCGCGAGCCGCTTGCCGTGCTCGGTGACCTCGTCGCCGCGCAGATAGTCCATCTCGGTCAGCAGCGCGACGATACGGTCGAAGGTCCGGGCGATGGTGTTCGTACGGCCTTCGATACGGCGCTCCAGCTGCGAGGTGTCCCGCAGCAGCCGGTGGTAGCGCTCGGCCCAACGGGCGTGGTCCTCACGGTCGTTGCAACCGTGGCAGGGGTGCGCGCGCAGGGCTTTGCGCAGCCGCTCGATCTCGCGGTCGTCGGCCGCCTGGGAGCGCCGCTTGCGCTGCCGCTCCGGCGAAATGTGCCCGGCCTTGGTGCGCAGCGCGGAGGCCAGGTCCCGACGGGACTGCGGGGAACGCGGGTTGAAGGACTTGGGGATCCGCATCCGCTCCAACGCCTCGACGGGCACCGGGAAGTCCATCGAGGCGAGCCGCTTGACCTGCCGTTCGGCGGTCAGGACCAGCGGGCGCGGGCCGTCGTGGTGCTCGAAGCCGCGGTGGCCGTTGGACCGCCCGGCCGGCAGCCCGGGGTCCAGCACCAGCGCGAGACCGGCGTACTTGCCCGTCGGCACATGGATGACGTCGCCCGGCTTGAGCTTCTCCAATGCGACCGCGGCCTCCGCGCGGCGCTCCGCCACCCCCTGCTTGGCCAACTCGTTCTCGCGGTCCTTCAGTTCGCGGCGCAGGCGCGCGTACTCCTCGAAGTCCCCGAGATGGCAGGTCATGGACTCCTTGTAGCCCTCCAGCCCCTCCTCGTTGCGCTGCACCTGCCGGGAGATCCCGACGACCGACTTGTCGGCCTGGAACTGCGCGAAGGACGTCTCCAGCAGCTCGCGCGAGCGGTGCCGGCCGAACTGCTCGACGAGGTTGACCGCCATGTTGTACGACGGCTTGAAGCTGGACCGCAGCGGATACGTACGGGTGCCCGCCAGCCCTGCCAGGTGGTCGGGGCTCATGCCGCGCTGCCACAGCACGACGGCGTGACCCTCGACATCGATGCCGCGCCGGCCCGCACGGCCGGTGAGCTGCGTGTACTCACCGGGCGTGATGTCGGCGTGCTGCTCGCCGTTCCACTTGACGAGCTTCTCCAACACCACCGACCGGGCAGGCATGTTGATGCCCAGCGCCAGGGTTTCCGTGGCGAACACGGCCTTCACCAGCCCGCGCACGAACAGTTCCTCGACGACCTCCTTGAAGGTCGGCAGCATGCCGGCGTGGTGAGCGGCTATGCCGCGCTCCAGGCCTTCCAGCCATTCGTAGTAGCCGAGGACGTGCAGATCCTCGGTCGGGATGGCGGCGGTGCGCTCCTCGACCAGGGCGCGCACCCTGTCCCGCGCCTCCTCGTCGTTCAGCCGCAGTCCCGCGTGCAGGCACTGCTGGACGGCGGCCTCGCAGGCGGCACGGCTGAAGATGAAGGTGATGGCGGGCAGCAGGCCCTCGGCGTCGAGGCGTTCGATGACCTCCGGGCGGCCCGGCGTCCACACCCGGGACCGCTGTCGGCGCTCCCGCTCCCGGTCGGCCTCGCGCATGGCGCGACCGCGCCTGCGGTCCTGGTACGAGGGTCTGGTCGCCTCCATGCGGGCCAGCCGCGTGAGGTCGGGGTTGACGGCCTTCTTGTGGCCCTCGCCCTCCTCGAACAGGTCGTACATCCGCCGCCCGGCGAGCACGTGTTGGAACAGCGGCACGGGCCGGTGCTCGGAGACGATCACCTCGGTGTCGCCGCGGACGGTGTCGAGCCAGTCGCCGAACTCCTCGGCGTTGGACACGGTCGCCGACAGCGAGACCAGCGTGACCGACTCGGGGAGGTGAATGATCACTTCCTCCCACACGGCACCGCGGAAGCGGTCGGAGAGGTAGTGCACCTCGTCCATGACCACATGGCCGAGGCCGAGGAGGGTCTGCGACCCGGCGTACAGCATGTTCCGCAGCACCTCGGTCGTCATCACGACCACCGGTGCCTCGGAGTTGATGCTGTTGTCGCCGGTGAGCAGACCGACCATGCCGTCGCCATAGCGGCGGCACAGGTCGGCGTACTTCTGGTTCGACAGCGCCTTGATGGGCGTGGTGTAGAAGCACTTTCTGCCCTGCAACAGGGCGAGGTGGACGGCGAACTCGCCCACGATCGTCTTGCCCGAGCCGGTGGGCGCGGCCACCAGCACGCCCTTCCCCGCTTCGAGCGCCTGGCACGCCTCGATCTGGAAGGGGTCGAGGCCGAAGTCGTACATCTCGCGGAATGAGGCGAGCGCCGTGGCCTGCTCGGCAGCACGCTGACGCGCTGCCGCGTACCGCTCGGCCGGTGAGAGGTCCTCTGTCATCGTGCTTTCGAGCGTACCGGGCGCCACTGACAACAGGACGATCATTATCCGGATCGCCGCCGGACAAACCCGCGATCCGTGCAGCTCACGGCTGCAAAGCGGAAGCGGCCGGGCACGCCCTGTTAGGCGCCCGGCCGCACTGTTCCCGAAATTCCGCCTCGGTCAGGTCACGTCGTCGTAGCCGTTGACCCGCTCGGTGGTGGCCTGCTCGGGCAGGGCCCGGCTCGCGGACACGGTCTCGACCTCGCCGATACTCTCGGGGGTCAGATCGAGGTCGGACGCCTCGTCGTCGGCGGGGCCCATGGCCTCGCGGCGGCGCCTGCGACGGTCGTTGAGCAGGGAGACGAAGACGGCGCCGAAGTACAGGATCCAGATCGGTCCGGCGAGGGCCATCATCGTCAACGGGTCGGTGCTCGGGGTCGCGATCGCCGCGAACACCGTGATGCCCATGATCATGCCGCGCCACCAGCCGAGCATGCGCTTGCCGGTGATGGCGCCGGTGAAGTTGAGCATCACCAGCAGCAGGGGCAGCTCGAAGGAGAGACCGAAGACGATCACCATGCGCGTGACGAGGTCGAGCAGATCGTCCAGCGGCAGCAGGTTGTCGACGCCGAACGGCGTGAACTCGATCAGGACGGTGGCGGTCTTGGGCAGCACCTTGTAGGCGAAGAAGGCGCCGGCGAGGAAGAGCGGGAAGCCCGTGGCGACGAACGCGTAGGCGTACTTCCGCTCGTGCTTGTGGAGGCCGGGCGCGACGAAGCCCCACAGCTGGTACAACCAGACCGGTGCGGCCAGCACGACGCCGGCCATCAGGGACACCTTCAGGGCCAGCGTGAACGGCGCGAGCAGACCGTTGATCGTGATCTGCGCGCACGGGTTCTGGTCACGCGACGTCTTGGCCAGTTCCTCGAACGACTTCGGGCAGCCGACCGACTCGAGGACCGGCTTGGTGAAGAAGTTGATGATGTCCTGATAGAAGAAGGCAGCAACGATCGTGATGACGACGATCGCGAGCAGCGCTTTCGCGAGCCGGTTGCGGAGCTCACGAAGGTGCTCCGCGAGGGGCATCCGCCCCTCGGGATCCTTCTCCTCTTTGCGGGCAGACTTCAGCAACCCACGTTCCCATCTCGTGCGGCGGGCCGGAGGTCACCGGCCCTGCGTCAGCGCTTGGTCGTGTCCGTGGGCTCGTTGACCGGGCGCGAGCTGGTCACGTCGCCGGGAGATGCCTGGATCACGCGCTGAGCCGGGGGCTGCTGGTCGTCGCTGGTGTTGTTCGGCGGGTCGGCCGGGGCGGCGGACTTGCTGCCGTCGTCCTTCATCGCCTTCGCCTCGCTCTTCAGGATGCGCGCGGACTTGCCGAGCGAGCGCGCCATGTCCGGAAGCTTCTTCGCGCCGAACAGCAGGATGATGACGACGAGGATGAGAATGATCTCGGGGGCTCCGAGCCTTCCGAACATAAGTCTTTACCTTCTCACCGAGGCTACTGGGGTGGGGTGCTGTCCGATCGGTCGGACATGTGTCCGAACGATCGCGTTGACAGCGATCGTAACGCTCAGGGGTAAACGTCAGGCAATCCCCGTGCGTACTCCCTGTCCGCGGACCGGGCCTCGTTCTCCGGGCCGCGATCAGCAGCGTACCCGTCCGGGACGTCAAGTTGACAGGGCGAAGTGGCCCAAAAGGCATGCGGGGAGGGACTCACACCCGATCCTTGGCGGGCTAGAGCGTGTCCACAGCCCGGGCGGCGCTCATACTCGCCCGCTCCAGGTCCTCTGCCGCCCTGCTGATGCGCCGCGCGGAGTCCGTCACCTGCCGACCGAGGCGCTGTGCCTCCAGAAAGACCCGCACGGCGAGCACACCGAGAACGGCGAGACCCAGGAAACCCACAGCTACCGCGAACATCGGCCAGAACATGACGCCGAGCCTAGACCGTCCTACAGCGTGGAGTGCAGCCGCAGGGTGCTGACCCCGCCGCCGGTCAGCAGCTCGATGATCCGCTCCCCCGCGGGCTTGCGAACGGACGCGCCGCACTCGGGGCAGGTGAACGAGTAGAACGTCGTACGGCTGCTCGCGCCGATGGCGAGACGCAGCGCGCTCGCGGCGAGCTCGAAGCGGCCCCGGCAGTCCGGGCAGCCCGCCTTGAACTTCACCGGGGTCGCGCTTCTCATCCCGGCGAACGCGGACGCCACCGTCATTCCCACCGCACCGGACGTCGCCGAGTCGCTCAAAGCCCTTGCTCCCCTTCTCCGTGGTCGCTCGCCTTCGGGGGCGCTGTCCTACTGTCCGTCGTGAACCCGGTGCGCCCCGTGCTCGCCCCGCACCTCGACCCCGTCGTACGCCGCCAGCGCCTCGCGGGCCGCGAGCCGGGCACTGTCGGCCAGCGCGGCCGGTGAGACGATCCGGCCGTCGCGCCCGAGCCGCAGTGCGAGGCGCCGCAGCGACGTGGGGTCGGGGGTGCGCAGAGTGATACGCAGCCCGCCGTCGGCAAGCTCATCGGCGCTGTCGTGCGGGTAGTACTCGGCGACCCAGCGCCCGCCCGGGCCGACCTCGATCACGACCTCCGGGTCCTCAGCGGCGGGCTGCACGAGGCCCTCGGACAGGTCCCGCAGCTCGATCTCGGGCGGCGCGGACGGCTCGTCCAGGATCCTGATCTCGGCGACCCGGTCGAGCCGGAAGGTGCGGCGCGCCTCGGAGCGGCGGCACCAGGCCTCGACGTAGGTGTGGCCGACGCTGACCAGGCGGATCGGGTCGATCTCGCGCTCGGTGACCTCGTCGCGGGCCGGTGAGTAGTAGCGGATCCACAGGCGGCGGCGCTCGGAGATCGCGCGGTCCACGTCGGCGAAGACGCCACCCTCGGACTCGAAGGTCACGGACAGCCGAGAGCTGGCGCCGGCCGCCTCCCCGGCCGCGGCCTCCACCTTGGCGGTCGCCCGCAGCAGCGCCTGCCGGTCGCTCTCACGCAGTCCGGGCAGCGTGGACACCGCGCGGGCCGCCACCAGCAGCGCGGTCGCCTCGTCGGCGGCGAGCCGCAGCGGCTCGGCCGCTTCTGCCGCCAGGGCGGCGGGGTTGTGCCACCAGATGCGCTCGCCGTCGGTGTCGATGTCGAGCAGGTCACCGCCACGGAAGCTGGTGCCGCACATGGGAAGGACGTCGAGGTCCGAGACCAGTTCGTCCTCGGAGATGCCGAAGGCGCGCGCGACGTCCTCGATGCGGGCGCCGGGACGCTCCCTGAGATAGGTCACCAGGGAGAGCATCCGCCGGGTCTGGTCGATGGCGTTGACGGGCCTGACCGGTTTGCCTGCCACTGTGTCGCTCCGCTCCCCCTCAGCCCTTGGCCACGGCACGCAGCCGGTCCACCACGTCGGCCCGCAGCTCCGCGGGCTCCAGGACCACCACGTCCGGTCCGAACTCAACCAGCCAGGCATCCAGCCCGTGGCCGTACGGAATCTCCAACTCGTCCCAGCCGTCCCCGAGTTCCCTGACCGAGGTGGCCTTCGCCCGAAGGGGGTAACCGGCGTCCGTGCGCAGCCGGATCCGCGCGGAGCGGTCGGCGGTCTCCCCTGCCCAGCTCATGACGGTCTCCCGGACGGTGACGACGTCGGGGACCGGCGCGGTGAACCGCGAGCCGCGCGAGCGCACCTTGCCCGTGATGCGGGACAGCCGGAAGACGCGCTCGGCGCCACGGTCCCGGTCCCAGCCGGCCAGGTACCAGTGGCCGCGCCAGCACTCCAGCGCCCACGGTTCGACATGCCGGGGTTCGGGGCGGGCGGCGGTTGCCTTGCGGTAGTCGAAGACGACCGGGCGGCGGTCGCGGCACGCCAGCATCAGCGGCTCGAATGCGGCCTCGTGCACCGGAATACGGGGCTCCAGGGCGCCGTGCGCCTCGTACGGATCGACGTCCTCCGGCAGCCCGGCCGCGCGCAGCTTCTGCAGAGCGCCGCTGGCCGCACCCGCGAGCCGGACCTGCTGCCACACCTTGGCGGCCAGGCCCAGGGCAGCGGCCTCCTCGGCGTCGAGGGTGATGGGCGGAAGACGGTTGCTGTCACGGCGGGCGAGATAGCCGACCTCGCCGTCGAGGTTCTCCACGGTCTCGATGACCAGGCCGAGCTCGCGCAGATCGTCCTTGTCGCGCTCGAACATCCGGTTGAAGGAGTCGTCGGAGCCGGCTTCGAGGTAGGCCTCGATGGACTCACGCAGCTCACGCTTGCTCAGCGGCCGCCGCGTCCCGAGCAGACACAGCGCCAGGTTCATGAGCCGCTCGGCCTTGGCAATGGCCATCGACGCCCTTCGCCTCCCTATGGTGCTTACGACCGATGAACCTACCGCCCCACGGTGGCCCGGCAAAAGCCGAGGGCCCATGCCCGGACAGGCATGGGCCCCAGGTAGTCGGGTCCGGTCGTGCGCCGATCAGACGCGACGAGCCGTACGCCGGCCGGACGCGACGATCAGACGCCGAGCAGGTCGACGACGAAGATCAGGGTCTCGCCGGGCTGGATCGCCGGGGTCGGGCTCTGGTTGCCGTAGGCGAGGTGGGCCGGGATGGTCAGCTGGCGACGGCCGCCGACCTTCATGCCCTGCACGCCCTGGTCCCAGCCCTTGATGACGCGGCCGCCACCCAGCGGGAAGCGGAACGGCGCGCCGCGGTTCCAGCTGGCGTCGAACTCCTCGCCCGTGCTGAAGGCGACACCCACGTAGTGCACGGTGACGGTCTGACCCGCCTGCGCGACGGGGCCGTCGCCCTCCCAGATGTCCTTGATCTCGAGGTCCGCCGGGGGCTCGCCGCCCGGGAAGTCGATCTCGGGCTTGTCGATGCTCACTTCATCACTCCTTGTTGCGTGACCTGGGTCGCGAAACGACCGCACGGACACCTCGGTCAGACGACGTCGAGGATATCCACCACGAAGACCAGTGTGTTCTTGGACAGCTCGCTGTTGGGGCTGGAGCCGTAGCCGAGGGAGGGCGGGATCACCAGCAGCACCCGGTCGCCCACGTTCTTGCCGACGAGGCCCTTGTCCCAGCCTGGCACGACAGAGCCGGTGCCGATCTGGAAGGCGGTCGCGCCGCCGTGGTCCCAGGAGGAGTCGAACTTCTTGCCGTCCTCCCACTTGACCCCGGTGTACTGGGCGACGAGTCCCTGGCCGGCCTCGACCTTCTTGCCGTCGCCCTTGATCAGCACCTGCTCCTTGAGGTCCTTGGGGGCCTTGGTGTTCTTGGGGATGGTGATGGTCGCCGCCTTCTGCGACGGAGCCTTCACCTCCGGCATGCCCGCTTCGGTGGCCGCCTGCTCTCCCTTGGCCTCGCCCTTGGCGTCGACGGTGCCGGCACCGGCCACGTCGACCACCCAGATCAGTACGTCCTTCTGGTTGATGCCGGAGGACGGGTTCAGCGACTCGCCGATCAGATCACCCGCGGTGCCCTGCACGAGGACCCGGCTGCCCGGCTTCTGCCCCTTGACCGCGTCGAGGACCTTCGCGGGCAGCTGCTGGCTCGGCTTGCCGATCTGTTCGACGGACTGCCTGCGTGGGGTGCTCTCACCCGTCGACGTGGCCGCCCAGGTGCCGCCCAGTTCCTGGTCCTCGCCCCACTTCTCGACGGTCCAGTCCAGGCGGACGAAGTCGGACGCCTTGATCGCGGTGCCGCTGCCCTCCGAAACCGTCTCGACCACGGTCTTCCCGGACGGGTCGCCCTCCTTGGGTACGGAGATCTTGGGCTTCTCCCCGACCTTGCCGTCGACCTGGGCGACCCCTGCCGTCTCTCCCCCGTTGCTGTCGTCGTCCGATCCGCACGCGGCGGTGAACAACAGGGCGGGAACGGCCAGCAGCGCCGCGACGCGGCGTTTCGTGTTGTAGTTCATCAGTCCCACTGGGCTCGGGGGTGGCGGGCAATGGCCGCCACTCTACGACGAACATGCGCTCGGCACCGGTCGTCACCCGACACGCCGTCGAGGAGAACGCCCGGTGCCCGGAGGTATCACCACCTCCGGGCACCGGGCGTTCTGTACGGGACGCAGCCGAGGCGGCCGCGGCCCGCTCACATGCCGGCGATCAGTTTCTCCACCCGGTCGTCCACCGAACGGAACGGGTCCTTGCACAGCACTGTGCGCTGCGCCTGGTCGTTGAGCTTGAGGTGGACCCAGTCGACCGTGAAGTCACGGCGCTGTTCCTGGGCCCTGCGGATGAAGTCGCCGCGCAGCCGGGCCCGAGTGGTCTGCGGCGGCACGGACTTGCCTTCGAAGATCTTCAAGTCGTTGCAGATACGGGCTGCTTGACCCTTCTTCTCCAGGAGGTAGTAGAGGCCACGACGGCGGTGGATGTCGTGGTAGGCGAGGTCTATCTGCGCGACCCGCGGATGCGACATGGTCATGTTGTGCTTGGCCCGGTACCGCTCGATGAGCTTGTACTTCATGACCCAGTCGATCTCGGTACCGATCCGGTCGAGGTCCTCGGCCTCGATCGCGTCCAGCGTGCGGCCCCACAGCTCCAGGACCTGCTCGACCGTGCCCGTACGAATGCCGCGGCGCTCGCAGAAGTCCACGGCCTTCTCGTAGTACTCGCGCTGCACCTCCAGCGCCGATGCCTCCCGGCCACTGGCCAGGCGCACCTTGCGCCGCCCGGTGATGTCGTGGCTGACCTCGCGGATCGCCCGGATCGGGTTCTCCAGGGTCAGGTCGCGCATCACCGTGCCCGCCTCGATCATGCGCAGCACCAGGTCGGTCGCGCCGACCTTGAGCAGCATGGTCGTCTCGGACATGTTCGAGTCGCCCACGATCACATGCAGGCGCCGGTAGCGCTCGGCGTCCGCGTGCGGCTCGTCGCGGGTGTTGATGATGGGCCGGGAGCGGGTCGTCGCCGAGGAAACGCCCTCCCAGATGTGCTCGGCCCGCTGGCTGACGCAGTACACGGCGCCCCGCGGGGTCTGCAGCACCTTGCCGGCGCCGCACAGAAGCTGCCTGGTGACCAGGAACGGGATCAGAATGTCCGCGAGCCGGGAGAACTCCCCATGCCGTGCGACGAGATAGTTCTCGTGGCAGCCATAGGAGTTGCCCGCCGAGTCGGTGTTGTTCTTGAAGAGGTAGACGTCGCCCGCGATTCCCTCCTCGTGCAGGCGTCGTTCCGCGTCTACCAGGAGTCCTTCCAGAATGCGTTCGCCGGCCTTGTCGTGGGTGACCAGTTCGGTCACGTTGTCACATTCGGGTGTCGCGTATTCCGGATGTGAGCCCACGTCGAGATAGAGGCGGGCGCCGTTTCGCAGAAAGACATTGCTGCTACGGCCCCATGACACGACACGGCGGAAGAGGTACCGCGCCACCTCGTCAGGCGACAGGCGGCGCTGTCCCCTGAACGTGCACGTGACGCCGTACTCGTTCTCCAGCCCGAAAATGCGGCGGTCCATGACTGAACATTACGCCCGATCCCCTGAGCTGAAACGGGGTTCGACAGCACGGTTTGGATCATTTTCCGATGAAGCCGCAACGACCGCACCCCTGGCAGGAGCTGCGAGGACCGGCCCCGTGGCCAACAGGACCAGCAAGGACACGGCCCCCGCGGCCCCCGGCACGGCAAACCCCCACAGCGCCCCGCCCGCCTCGACGACCGGCCCCGCCAGGCCCGTTCCCACCGACGCACCCACGGTGAACGTCGTCACAAGCCAGGAGAACGCCTCGGTGACCGTCCCGCGCGGGGCGTGCCGGTCCACGAGCACGAAGGCACAGGCGATGCACGGCGCGAGGAACACCCCCGCGAGTACGGCCAGCAGGGTCATCGCGGCGACACCCGGCATCAGCGTCAGCGGCAGGTAACACACCGCCAGAAGCGCGACCAGCCAGCGCAGTCGCCGGGCCGGCTCACCGGCCCGCTGCCGCGCCCCGTACACCATGCCGCCGAGGAGCGCACCCAGTCCCAGGCCCGCCATCAGCCAGCCGTACACCACATCCCCGCCGTGGTCGTCCGCGTACGACGCGGCCGCGACCGCGATGGACCCCATCGCCACGCCGACGAACAGAAAGGCGGCCAGGAGCGCCAGCAGCCCGGCCGAGCGCAGCGCACCCAGCCAGTGCGCCTCACGCGGCGCCGAACGCCACGCGCGCGAGGGCTGCGACACGACCACCGACAGAGCGCCCAGCACCCCGATCACGTTGAGGATCAGCAGCGCCGCCTGCGCCGACCACAGCGAGGCGCACAGCGTGAGCAGCAACGGTCCGATGGTGAACATGACTTCCTGCGCCACCGCGTCCATCGCGTACGCCGTGTGCACCTGGCCCTCCTTGTGGAGGACGGACGACCACAGCGCCCGCAGACCGCCCTCCAAGGGCGGCGTGAACAGACCGGAGGCGGCCACGGCCGCATACGCGAGAGGCAGCGGGCCGATGCCCACGAAGGCGAACACACCCATCGCGAGCGCCGACGCGACGGCGGCGGGCAGCTGCACCCGCGGCTGCCCGTACAGGTCCACCAGCCGCCCCAGCAGCGGCTGGCCCACGGCATTGGCTACCCCGTACACGGCCGCCAGGCCGCCGGCCATGCTGTACGAGCCGCCCTCCGCGCGCACGAACAGCACGATGGCGAGTGCGGCCACGGCGTTCGGCAGCCGGCCTATGAGCGTGCCGACGAGCAGCCGGGCGGCATGCCTCGCCCTGAGGACCTCCAGGTATGCGCCCGTCATCGGCAGCGCCGCCCCTCCGGATAAGTTTTACGTATAACGTCCTTCGTCATACGTACCATGTGCGCTGTTCACGAGTCCAGACAACGGAGTGAGCCGCAGGGCTTCAGCGCCCTGCCGCGAACGACCAGGAGCAAGGGAGCAGGCGGACGGTGGCACACGGCAGCACCCGCCCCACCAGCCGGGACGTCGCCCAGGCGGCGGGCGTCTCGCAGGCCGCGGTCTCCCTCGTCCTCGGCGAGAAGTGGCGCGGCCGGGTCTCGGAGGCCACCGCCGAACGCGTCCGCGAGGCCGCCCGCGAACTCGGATACCGGCCCAACCTCGCCGCCCGCAACCTGCGCCTCGGCCACACCCGCACCGTCCTCCTCGTCGTCCCCGCCCTCACCACCGAGTTCTTCGCCGGGGTCTACACCGGCGCCGCCCGCGTCGCAGCCCACCACGGCTTCGGTGTCGTCCTCTACCCCTCCCCCGAAGGCATCGGCCCCGCCCGCGACCCCTTCGCCTCCGCCCAGGCCGCCCTCGACGGCGTCATCGCCTCCTCCATGGCCGCCGACGCCCTCACCGCCATCCGCGGCGACCAGCTGCCCCTGGTCATGCTGGACAGCGACCCGGACGGCAGCCTCGGGGCGGCGACGGTGAACCTCGACATCACGGACGGCGTCCGGCAGGTCGCCGATCACCTGCTCCGCCTCGGCCACCGCCGCTTCCTGCACCTCGCGGCCGACGTGCCCTCCTGGACCTTCGACGTACGGGCACGTGAGCTCGCCGCACGCATCGGCGAGGTGCCCGGCACCTCACTTCGCACCGTCCGCGCACCCATCTCCATCGAGGGCGCCCGCACCGCCGCCGAGACCGCCCTCTCGGCCAAGGGCCCCAGCCCCACGGCCATCGTCTGCGACGACGACAAACTCGCCGCCGGCGTCTACAAGGCCGTGCGCCGCCTGGGCCTGCGCATCCCGGACGACATCTCCGTGACCGGCCTCGACGACCTCGCCCTCGCCACCGCCCTCGACCCCGAACTGACCACGGTCCGCCTGGACGCCGAGCTCTTCGGGGAACGCGGCATGCAGGCCCTCCTGGCGGTCCTGGAAGGCCGTGAGCCCGAGGAGGGCGACATTCCGGTCGAGCTGGTCGTACGGGGCTCCACAGCGCCGCCCAGCGCCCTCTGAAGGCCCGCGTGAACGCCTGTGCCCCGGCCGAGCGGGCGGCCGGGGCACGGTACGGGCGAATCGAGGTCGGAACTGCTCCTCGGTGAGGTCGGACTACTCCTCGGAACTGCCGGAGTCCTCGGAGTCCTCGGGGTCCTCCCCGTTGTCGGCGCTCTCGGCCTCGGTGGCCGCACCCTCGGCCGCCAGCAGCCGGGCGAGCTGCCGGCCGACGATGCGCTTGAACTTGCGCGACTGCGGACGCGTACGGTCCAGCACCGCGACCTCGAGCCGCTCCGCGGGAATCTCCCGCTGCGTGCCGTTCGACTCACGGGACAGGGCCTGGACCGCCAGCTTCAGCGCCTCGGCGAGACTCACGCCGTCCTGATGACGCTGATCCAGGTAATTGCTGATCAACTCGGCATTGCCGCCGACCGCGACCGAGCCGTGCTCGTCCACGATCGAGCCGTCGTGCGGCAGCCGGTAGATCTGGTCGCCCTCGGGCGTCTCACCGACCTCGGCGACGACGAGCTCCACCTCGTACGGCTTCTCCGCCGCGGAGGAGAAGATCGTGCCCAGCGTCTGGGCGTAGACGTTGGCCAGACCGCGCGCGGTCACGTCATCACGGTCATAGGTGTAACCACGCAGATCGGCATACCTCACGCCACCGATCCGCAGGTTCTCGTACTCGTTGTACTTGCCGGCGGCCGCGAAGCCGATCCGGTCGTAGATCTCGCTGAACTTGTGCAGCGCACGGGACGGGTTCTCGCCGACGAACACGATGCCGTCGGCATACTGCAGCACGACGAGGCTGCGGCCACGGGCGATGCCCTTGCGGGCGTACTCCGCCCGGTCGGCCATGGCCTGCTGGGGTGAGACATAGAACGGCGTCGACACCGGTTATCCGTCCCTTTCTGTCGAAGTCACAGGATCACCTTGCTAAGACCGAGCCGCCGCTACAGCAGCGCTGCCCGCGGGCCGTCGGGCTGCTCCAGACGCCGCGCCAGGATGGAACGGGCGATCTCGGAGGACTCGTCATCGCCCAGTCGGCGGAATCCGTCATCGGTGATCACGGTGACGATCGGGTAGATCCGGCGGGCGACATCGGGACCACCGGTCGCCGAGTCGTCGTCAGCCGCGTCGTAGAGGGCCTGCACCACGAGGGTCGTGGCTTCGGCCTCGCTCAGGTCATCACGGAAGAGCTTCTTCATGGCGCCACGCGCGAAGATCGAACCGGAGCCGGTGGCGGCGAACCCGTGCTCCTCGGAACGACCACCGGTCACGTCGTAGGAGAAGATCCGCCCCCTCTCCCGGTCGACGTCGTACCCCGCGAAGAGCGGTACGACGGCCAGCCCCTGCATGGCCATGCCCAGGTTGGACCGGATCATCGTCGACAGACGGTTCGCCTTGCCCTCCAGCGACAGCTGGGCGCCCTCGACCTTCTCGAAGTGCTCCAGCTCCAGCTGGAAGAGCTTCACCATCTCCACGGCCAGACCGGCGGTGCCGGCGATTCCGACGGCCGAGTACTCGTCGGCCGGGAACACCTTCTCGATGTCGCGCTGGGCGATCACATTCCCCATGGTCGCCCGCCGGTCACCCGCCAGCACGACGCCGCCCGGGAACGTCACGGCCACGATGGTCGTGCCGTGCGGCGCCTCGATCACGCCCTGCGTGGGCGGCAGTTGGCGGTTGCCGGGCAGCATCTCGGGCTGGTGCTCGGAGAGAAAGTCCATGAAGGAGGACGACCCAGGCGTCAGGAAGGCAGCTGGTAGACGCCCGGTGCTACGAGTGTTGGCTTCCACGCGATTCCTTCCAGGTAATCGGCAGCTCGGTTCATCGCTTCGGGACCGTTCCCTCAACAGGCCGAGGCCGGAAAAGCAGTTGAAGCACAGTACGCCACGGACCCTACCCGTCTTGTGGCGGTGATCCACATGAACGGCAAGCCCCGTGAAACAGATCGCGCGGAGCTCGCCCGAGCGGCGACCGGCCGGTCACGCGAAGCGCTGCGCGCGGCTTGGACCCGCCGCACCGCACGCAGCGCTTCATCTCCGACTCGCCGTCCACCACTCCACCCCGTTTACCTTCGGATCGAAGGAAAGGGCGGTTTACTGCCCGCCCTTTTGAACGAAGGACCGCACAAAGTCCTCCGCGTTCTCCTCGAGGACATCGTCAATCTCGTCCAGAACCGAGTCGACGTCGTCGCTCAGCTTCTCCTGACGCTCCTTGAGGTCCTCCGAAGCCTGCGTCTCCGCGGTCTGCTCCTCGACTTCCTCGGTGGAACGCGTGGCCTTCTGCTGTCCGCCGCCGGTGTCCTTGGTTGCCATATCCCTCACCCCGCTCAGTTCGCCCGACATGGTCGACAGGTCGGCTTTCCTGCCGATCGGTGATGATCAGACCCTACAAGCCGGGTCTGACATCGGCCCCGCAGTTTCTCCAACGTACGGGGGCCATCTCGATGATTCCCGGACGCCGGGATTTCCACCCTGCTCGGCCGACGTCCGACTGACACCGCCCGAGTACCCCTCAGCCGCCCGAGAGGACCTTGACCAGGTCTTCCGCCGTGCGACAGCGGTCCAGGAGCTCCTTGACGTGATTTCGCGTTCCGCGAAGCGGTTCGAGGGTTGGGACGCGCTGGAGGGAGTCCCGGCCGGGCAGGTCGAAGATCACCGAGTCCCAGGAGGCCGCGGCGACGTCGTCGGCGTACTGCTCCAGGCAGCGCCCGCGGAAGTACGCGCGCGTGTCCTCCGGCGGCTTCGTGCGGGCCCTCTCGACCTCGTTCTCGTCCAGGAGGCGCTTCATCCGTCCGCGGGCCGCGAGACGGTTGTAGAGGCCCTTCTCGGGGCGTACGTCGGCGTACTGGAGGTCGACGAGGTGGAGCCGCGCGGCGTCCCAGTCGAGGTCGTCGCGGCGCCGGTAGCCCTCCATGAGCTCTCGCTTGGCGACCCAGTCCAGCTCGCCCGCCAGGCTCATCGGATCCCGCTCCAGACGGTTGAGGGTGTCCTCCCAGCGGGTCAGGACGTCCTTGGTCTGTTCGTCGGCGTCGGCGCCGAAGCGTTCCTCGACGTATTTGCGGGAGAGCTCGTAGTACTCCATCTGGAGCTGTACCGCCGTCAGCGTGCGGCCGCTACGGAGGGTGATCAGGCGTTTGAGGGACGGGTCGTGCGACACCTGGTGGAGTGTGCGAACGGGCTGGTCCACGGCCAGGTCGACCGCGATGAAGCTGTCCTCGATCATCGACAGCACCAGGGCCGTGGTGCCCAGCTTCAGGTACGTCGAGATCTCCGACAGGTTCGCGTCGCCGATGATCACGTGCAGGCGGCGGTATTTCTCCGCGTCCGCGTGCGGTTCGTCGCGCGTGTTGATGATCGGGCGCTTCAGGGTCGTCTCGAGGCCCACCTCGACCTCGAAGTAGTCCGCTCGCTGGCTGAGCTGGAAGCCGTGTTCGTGGCCGTCCTGGCCGATGCCGACGCGGCCGGCGCCGGCGAAGACCTGGCGGGAGACGAAGAAGGGCGTCAGGTGGCGCACGATGTCGGAGAAGGGGGTTTCCCGCTTCATCAGGTAGTTCTCGTGCGTGCCGTAGGAGGCGCCCTTGTTGTCGGTGTTGTTCTTGTAGAGGTGGATGGGCTGGGCGCCGGGCAGCTGGGCGGCCCGCTCGGCCGCCTCGGCCATGATCCGCTCGCCGGCCTTGTCCCAGAGGACGGCGTCGCGGGGGTTGGTCACCTCGGGGGAGCTGTATTCGGGGTGTGCGTGGTCGACGTAGAGCCGTGCCCCGTTGGTGAGGATGACGTTGGCGAGGCCGATGTCCTCATCGGTGAGCTGGCTGGAGTCGGCGGCCTCGCGGGCGAGGTCGAAGCCTCGCGCGTCCCGCAGCGGGTTCTCCTCCTCGAAGTCCCAGCGAGCCCGGCGGGCCCGGTGCATCGCCGCCGCGTAGGCGTTGACGATCTGGGATGAGGTGAGCATGGCATTGGCGTTGGGGTGGCCGGGGACGGAGATCCCGTACTCCGTCTCGATGCCCATTACTCGCCGTACGGTCATGCGGCCCTCCTTGCCCGGCGGCACCCTCGGTCGGGGGCGCCGCTCAAGTACCGCTGGCGCTCCGGTGCGTGTGCGGTGCCCGTCCCCGCACTGCGCGACTCGGCGGTACCGAAGAGCCTAGAACGCCTTTGCGCTGGTGGGGAGATCATTTGCGTCATTGCGTTGCTCGCCTTTGTTCCGGCGGTGGCCGGAAAAACAGTCGGCTGCGGGTACCCGGTGGGGGCACCCGCAGCCGCCCTGTCTTTTACAGGTACTGACCGGTGTTTGCCACCGTGTCGATGGAGCGTCCGGTGTCTGCGCCCTGCTTTCCGGTGATGAGGGTGCGGATGTAGACGATCCGCTCGCCCTTCTTTCCGGAGATCCGGGCCCAGTCGTCCGGGTTGGTGGTGTTGGGCAGGTCCTCGTTCTCCTTGAACTCGTCCACGCAGGCCTGGAGGAGGTGGGAGACGCGGAGGCCCTTCTGGTTGTGCTCCAGGAAGTCCTTGATCGCCATCTTCTTGGCGCGGCCCACGATGTTCTCGATCATGGCGCCGGAATTGAAGTCCTTGAAGTAGAGGACTTCCTTGTCGCCGTTGGCGTAGGTGACTTCCAGGAAGCGGTTTTCCTCGGATTCGGCGTACATCTGCTCGACGGCGGTCTGGATCATGCTCTGGACCGTCATGGCCTTGTCGCCGCTGTGCTCACCGACGTCCTCGGTGTGGAGCGGCAGGCGCTGGGTGAGGTACTTGCCGAAGATGTCCTTGGCGGCCTCGGCGTCCGGACGCTCGATCTTGATCTTCACGTCCAGGCGGCCGGGGCGCAGGATGGCGGGGTCGATCATGTCCTCGCGGTTGGAGGCGCCGATCACGACCACGTTCTGCAGGCCTTCGACACCGTCGATCTCGGCGAGCAGCTGGGGGACGATGGTGTTCTCCACGTCCGAGCTGACACCGGAGCCACGGGTGCGGAAGAGGGATTCCATCTCGTCGAAGAAGACGATGACGGGTGTGCCCTCGCTGGCCTTTTCACGTGCACGCTGGAAGACGAGGCGGATCTGCCGCTCGGTCTCACCCACGTACTTGTTCAGCAGCTCGGGGCCCTTGATGTTGAGGAAGAAGCTCTTGCCGGTGGCCTGCCCGGTCACCTCGGCGACCTTCTTGGCCAGCGAGTTGGCGACGGCCTTGGCGATGAGCGTCTTGCCGCATCCGGGGGGCCCGTACAGGAGGACGCCCTTGGGCGGCCGCAGTTCGTGCTCCCTGAACAGGTCGGGGTAGAGGTACGGGAGCTCGACCGCGTCGCGGATCATTTCGATCTGGTTGCCCAGGCCGCCGATCTGCTCGTAGCCGATGTCCGGTACTTCTTCGAGGACGAGTTCCTCGACCTCGCTCTTGGGGACGACCTCGTAGACGTAGCCGGAGCGGGGTTCGAGCAGCAGGGCGTCGCCGGGGCGGATGGTGACGTCCAGCAGCGGCTCGGCGAGCCGTACCACCCGTTCCTCATCGGTGTGCCCCACTACGAGGGCGCGCTCGCCGTCCTCGAGGATCTCCTTGAGGGTGACGATGTCGCCGACGCTCTCGTACTCCATGGCCTCGACCACGTTGAGCGCTTCGTTGAGCATTACTTCCTGGCCGCGCCTGAGGTCGTCGAGTTCGACGCTCGGGCTGACGTTCACGCGGAGTTTGCGGCCGCCGGTGAAGATGTCGGCCGTGCCGTCCTCGTTCTGCGTCAGGAAGACACCGAAGCCGGCCGGTGGCTGTGCGAGCCGGTCGACTTCCTCCTTGAGGGCCACGATCTGGTCGCGGGCCTCACGGAGCGTGTTGGCGAGTCGCTCGTTCTGTGCGGACACGCCGGCCAGATTGGTCTGCAGCTCTACGATCCGCTCTTCGAGAATCCTCGTGTGCCGCGGAGAGTCGGCGAGCTTGCGTCGCAGGACGGCGATCTCCTGCTCAAGGTAGGCAATCTGCCCGGCCGGGTCGTCGGACCCCCGTCCCGGGCGGATGCCGCGGTTCATGTCGTCGTCGTGGGCTGCCACGGTCCTCACCTCCTCCAAGGGGAGCTGGACGCTTCCAGACCCTACCTGGGTGGGTGTCGATTGAAACCCCTAGATCACAAAGACTGTCGGGGTGTGTCCGATCTTCACCCTTGCGCTCTCCCTCACGCCAGGGGAATACCCACCGAACATGATTGGAAAGCCGCCGCAGGTAGGCTCGAAGTGTTCAACACCCTTCAGAGCTGGCCGGATTCCCGTCCGGCTCGACGTAAGGAACGGTAGGAGAGATGAGCGTGGAACAGACGGCCGGGGTCGAGGGTCAGGCGCTGGAGGTCTGGATCGACCAGGATCTCTGTACCGGTGACGGCATCTGTGCCCAGTATGCGCCCGAGGTCTTCGAGCTGGACATCGACGGTCTGGCCTACGTGAAGGGCGCGGACGACGAGCTGTTGCAGGCCCAGGGGGCCACAACGCCCGTGCCGCTGCCGCTTCTCACGGACGTGGTGGATTCGGCGAAGGAATGTCCGGGCGACTGCATCCATGTGCGTCGCGTTTCGGACAAGGTCGAAGTCTTCGGTCCGGACGCCGAGTGACCTTGCGCATACGGGCTGTTACGACTGTCTGATTTCTCACACGGGTCGGTGGAGTGGGTCAGACGCTGTGGGCGCCGGCGGGTGTCGAGCGGACGAACGAGCCGTTCTTCCACTGCCACTTCGCGCTGTCCTTCACGTCAGGGCAGCAGCGCGGCACGTCGTCGGACGAGTAGCCGAGCAGGTCGGCGACGACGGCTCCGTCACGGACGGCGAGGTCGGTGACGGTGATGCTGTCCTTCGGCTTCACCAGGGTGGCGACGACGCGGGGCGTGGCCGCCTCGGTGCCGCGGGTGAGGACGTAGACGCCGTCGGGCGGGGTGCCCATGGGGGCGTCGCAGTGCACGACGGCCACGGTTTCGGGGCTGCCGTCGCCGTCCAGGTCCCCGCTGGCCTTCTTGACCACGACCGCCTTCACCGGTCCGCATTCCAGGGGGAACTCCACGCTCGCGGGATCCGGGGGCGCGACGGCCGCGGGGGCGTTCTTCGCATCCGGGCCGGCCGTCTGGGCCGCTGTCGCCGAGTTGGGCTGCAGGACCGAGGACAGGGCGACGACACCGGCGAGCGCCGTGGCGGTGGCGAGCCAGTGGATCGGGCGGGTGTGAGTGTGTGCCAGTTCCGGGACGGCGGATTGCTGCACTAGGAGCGTCTCCTGTGAGGGCTGTGCCGGTGGGGGTGGCCAGCATGGTGCCACACGTCACAGTACGGGGGAACGGCGGGGTGTGGAGTTCCCGTGCCGGTGTGATGGTTGGGAGCGCGTGGGGGGCGTGCGGGTGTCGTGCGGCGTTCGGACCAGCCGTTTGTCGTCTCGTGGATTTATTGGCTTGTGGGTTTGTGAGCTTTTACGTCAACAGAAAGGCGCTGTGGTCGAGTTCCAGGGGGGTTCCGGGAACTCGACCACAGCGCTTGTACGTTGATCGCGGCACAGGGCCGCCTCAGCGGCGGTTGCCTCCGTCGGCGTTGGGGCCCTCGTAGTCCTCGCCGTAGGCGCCCTTGGCGGGACGGCGGCGGCGCATGGGCGGCTCCACTCCGTCGGCGAGGCGGCGGGCGGTGAGCAGGAAGCCGGTGTGGCCGATCATCCGGTGGTCCGGGCGGACGGCCAGGCCCTCGACGTGCCAGTTGCGGATCATCGTCTCCCACGAGGTCGGCTCGTTGAAGCAGCCGATCTCGCGGATGGACTCGACGGTCCGGGCGAGCTGGGTGGTGGTGGCGACGTAGCAGCAGAGGATGCCGCCGGGGACGAGCGCCTTGGAGACGGCCTCCAGGCACTCCCAGGGGGCGAGCATGTCGAGGATGACGCGGTCGACGTCCGTGTCCGACAGGTTGTCCTGGAGGTCGCCCACGGTGAGCTGCCAGGCGGGGTGCGGTCCCCCGAAGTAGCGCTCCACGTTCGCCTGCGCGATCTCGGCGAAGTCCTCGCGGCGCTCGTAGGAGTGCAGCATGCCCTGGTCGCCGATGGCACGCAGCAGGAAGCTGCTGAGCGAGCCGGAGCCGACGCCGGCCTCCACGACGCGTGCGCCGGGGAAGATGTCGGCGAAGGCGAGGATCTGCCCCGCGTCCTTGGGGTAGACCACGGCGGCGCCGCGGGGCATGGACAGGACGTAGTCGGGGAGCAGGGGGCGCAGCGCGAGGTAGGCGACGTTCCCGGTGGTGCGGACAACGCTGCCCTCGGGAGCACCGATCAGTTCGTCGTGCGGGAAGGAACCCTTGTGGGTGTGGAAGTTCTTCCCGGCCTCGAGCGTGAACGTGTAGTGGCGGCCCTTGGGGTCGGTCAGCTGAACCTGGTCCCCGACCTTGAAGGGCCCGCGCCTGCGGGCGGCACCGGTCGGTTCGGACATGTGAACAGCCTACCGGCGTTTCGGGGGGCCGCCGACCACCGGGAATTGGGAAGCACCGCTTGAGGAGGGCGGTGCTCAGCTCGGGCGGGCCATCGCCTTCACGAAGGCGCGCTCGACATCCGCCGCCGACAGCACGCCGTAGATTTCGCCGGTCTCCTCGACGACCAGGTACTCGGTGGCGGGGGTGGCTCGGAGGGCGTCGAGGAGTTCCTCTCCGGCGAGTTCGGCGGAGACGCGCATGCCGTCGGTCAGGTCCTGGGCGAGGCCGCTGACGGCGACCCAGGGGCGACGGTGTTCGGGTACGCCGACGATGGCGGCCTCGCGGACGAGGGAGAGGGGGTTGCCGTCGGGGTCGACGACGACCAGGGCGCGGGCGCCGGCGTCGTTGGCGCGGCGCAGCGCCTCGGACAGGGGTGTGTTCGTCTCGACGGGGACCGCGCGGCGGGTGAGGGTGCGGGCGCGCAGGTCGGGGAGATGCTCGCGCAGGCGGGCCATGCGCAGGCTGTTGCCGGCGCCGGTCCAGATGATCGCGGCGAGGATGGCGGCCAGCAGGGCGTCCATGACGGTGTCCATGCCGACGTTGTCCACGGCGTCGGAGCCGAGCGCACCGGACTGGGTGAGCCACGGGAGCCCGACCAGGACGGAGACGGCGAGGGCGCGGCCGACCCAGGCGGCGGCGACGGTGCCGGTCATCGGCCTGCCGGTGATCTTCCAGACGACCGCGCGGAGCATGCGGCCACCGTCGAGGGGCAGGCCGGGGAGCAGGTTGAAGGCGGCCACGATGAGGTTGGAGATCATCAGGCCGGCCAGCAGGACGCCGGGGACCGTACCGGGCTCGACGGCCTGGAGGGCGCCGTAGAAGACGCCGGAGAGGACGAGGGAGAGCAGCGGTCCGACGAAGGCCAGCACGAACTCCCGCCCTGGCGTCTCGGCCTCCTTCTCGATCTCGGAGACCCCGCCGAAGAACTGCAGCTGGATACGGCGCACGGGCAGCTTGAAGCGGAGCGCGGCCACGGTGTGGGCGAGCTCGTGGACAAGGACGGAGGCGTAGAAGGCGACCGCGAAGAAGAGGGAGACGAGGTAGCGGGCGGCGCCGAGCTCGGGCAGCACCCGGTCGAGCTGTCCGCCGAACACCCAGGTGATCAGCGCGGCGACCAGGAACCAGCTGGGGGCGACATAGACGGGCACGCCGAACGGCCGGCCCATGAGCAGCCCGCCGCGGGGGTCCTTGGGGCGCTGCGGCGGACGGCCCTTGGTGGTGCCGGAGTGGGCGAGGGGGCGGTCGGGGTGGGTGTCGGGGTGCCGGTCGCTGTGGGAGGCCTGCGTGAACGGGCTCTCGGCGTCGCGACGGTCAGGCGTGCGCGGGTCGGTGGCGTCGCCGGGGGCGGGGTCGGCTTCCTCGCGGGACCCGGACGAGGTCGGTGCCGCGGGGCCGGGAGCCGTGTCGCCGTTGTCGGCGACGGCGCTCGCGTCGTCCTTGGGCTGCTCGTCGGACGGGGCCGGATCGGGGCGCGCGGGTCCGGTGGCCGGGGCCTCACGGTCCGGTCGGCGCTCGGTCGACTCGTCGGTGCCGGACCGCGGCTGCCCGCTCCCGCCGCTCTCGTCCACGGTGTCCCCTCGTTCGAAGCGTCGTCCGCGCCTGCCGGGCGGATGGGTCTCGGGTCGATGGTATGCGGCCGTCGCAACGCGTTTCGCCCCGGCACCCCCTCTGTTTCCCCGTCCGCCACAGCCGTAACGGCCGGGGGTGGGTCACTGTCAGTGGTGGGCCGTAAGGTCTGTGGTCATGGAGACGAGCACGGAGGGTGCCGCAGCGGACTGCGGCAGTGACACCGCGCCGGTGGCAGAGCCGGTGACGGACGAGTACCCGGTGGGGACGGACAGTACGGCGACGGCGGTCAAGGCGGGTGAGAGCGCGGTCGCAGCGGGCGGCACGGCCGTGCGCCCGGCGATAGCACCCGCCTCGCTGTCCCCTTCCCGTGCCAGTGACTTCATGCAGTGCCCGCTGCTCTACCGGTTCCGGGTGATCGACCGGCTGCCCGAGAAGCCGAGCGCGGCGGCGACCAGGGGCACGCTGGTGCACGCGGTGCTGGAGCGCCTCTTCGACGCCCCGGCCGCCGAGCGGACCGCTCCGCGCGCCAAGTCCCTCATCCCCGGCCAGTGGGACCGGCTGCGGGAGAGCAGGCCGGAGGTCCTGGAGCTGTTCGCGGACGATCCCGAGGGCGAGCGGCTGGCGACCTGGCTGGGTGAGGCGGAGCGGCTCGTGGAGCGGTGGTTCGGTCTGGAGGACCCGACCCGGCTGGAGCCCGCCGAGCGGGAGCTGTTCATCGAGGCCGAACTGGACTCGGGGCTGCGGCTGCGCGGCATCATCGACCGCGTCGACGTGGCGCCGACGGGCGAGGTGCGGATCGTCGACTACAAGACGGGCAAGGCGCCGCGGCCCGAGTACGCCGAGGGCGCGCTGTTCCAGATGAAGTTCTACGCCCTGGTCGTGTGGCGGCTGAAGAACGTGATCCCTCGCCGGCTCCAGCTCGTCTATCTCGGCAGCGGCGACGTGCTGACGTACGACCCCGTCCTCGCCGACCTGGAGCGGGTGGAACGCAAGCTGCTGGCGCTGTGGGAGGCGATCCGGACGGCGACCGAGACGGGTGAGTGGCGTCCGAGGCAGACGAAGCTGTGCGGCTGGTGCGATCACCAGGCCCACTGCCCGGAATTCGGCGGCACTCCCCCGCCGTATCCGCTGCCGGTCAGGGCGGGCGAGTCCGGCGACGGTGCGCAGGGCAGAATGGGGCCGGACTAGGCGAAGGAGACTCACGTGGCCATCCGCGTCCTACTGGTCGACGACCAGCCCCTGCTGCGTACCGGCTTCCGGATGATTCTGGAGGCGGAGCAGGACATCGCGGTCGTGGGCGAGGCCGGTGACGGCCTGCAAGCTCTCGATCAGGTGCGGGCCCTGCAGCCCGACGTGGTTCTGATGGACATCCGCATGCCTCGCATGGACGGGGTCGAGGCGACCCGGCAGATCACCGGTCCCGGGCGGGACGGCCCGGCGAAGGTGCTGGTGCTGACCACGTTCGATCTCGACGAGTACGTGGTGGAGGCGCTCAAGGCGGGAGCCAGCGGCTTCCTGCTGAAGGACGCCCCGGCCAATGAGCTGGTGCAGGCGATCCGGGTGGTCGCGGGCGGCGAGGCGATGCTCGCGCCGAGCATCACGCGCCGGCTGCTCGACAAGTACGCCACGCATCTGCCGTCGGGCGACGAGCCGGTTCCGGACACCCTGCACACGCTGACCGAGCGCGAGGTGGAGGTGCTGAAGCTGGTGGCGCGGGGCCTGTCCAACGCCGAGATCGCCGCCGACCTCTTCGTCAGCGAGACCACGGTCAAGACGCACGTGGGCCACGTCCTGACCAAGCTGGGGCTGCGGGACCGGGTGCAGGCCGCGGTGTACGCGTACGAGAGCGGGCTGGTGCGTCCGGGCGCCCAGTAGGAGCCTGCACGGCACGACTGCCCGGCGACGCAGAGGGCGCCCCTTCCTGAGAAGGGGCGCCCTCTGCGTACTTCGTCCTCCGTCAGCCCTTGCTCAGCTCCCAGAAGCGGAACACGGTGGAGGCGTCGAGGCAGTACTCCAGGCCGTAGACGTTGTCGCGGACGACCGCGTACTGCTTGGCCTGCCAGACCGGAAGGACGGGGACTTCCTCGGCCACGATGTCCTGGAGCCGGTTGAACTCGTCGTCCGTCGCGGCGCGGTCGCTCTCGGCGGCGGTGCGCGGGATGAGCGTGCCGGTGATGGCGTCGTTGCTGTAGTTGTTGCTCAGCACGTTGCCCTTGCCGAAGAAGGGGGCCGTGAAGCTGTCGGCGTCCGGATAGTCCGGGATCCAGCCCTTCACGTACACGCCGTACTTGCCGTCGGCGATGTCCTTCTCGTACTGGTCGAACGCGACGGACTGCACATCGGCGTCGAACAGGCCGCTGTCGTTGAGCTGCTTCGCGATCGTCTTCAACTCCTGGTCGGTGGCCGGGCCGTAGCGCGACGGGGTGGACCAGAGAGTCAGCTTGACCTTGCCGTCGATGCCCTCGTCCTGCAGGGCCGCGGCGGCCTTCGCCTTGGAGGGGCGGGCGCCGTAGGTGTCGAAGAACGCCGTGTTGTGGCCGCTGATGCCGGCCGGGATGATCGAGTACAGCGGGGTGGCCGTGCCCTGGTAGACGTCCTTGATGAGGGCGTCACGGTCGATGAGGTAGGCCATGGCCTTGCGGACGCCGAGCTTGCCGGCGACCGGGTCGTCCATGTTGAAGACCAGGTGCTGGACCTCGGCGCTGCTGCCCTCGACGACCTCCACACCGGAGTCGCCGCCGGACTTCTCGACGTCGGCGATGCCGCCCGCGGTGAGGCCGCGGTAGGCGATGTCGACCTCGTTGGCGCTCAGGGCCTTCTTCAGGGCGTCCTGGTCGCCGTGGAAGAACTTCAGGGTCACGCCGTCGTTCTGGACCTCGGCGGTGCCCTTGTAGCTCTCGTTGACGGAGAAGACGGCCTCGTCGTTGTCGAACTTGTCGAGCTTGTACGGGCCGGAGCCGACCGCCTGGTCGTCCTTGCGCAGGCCGCTCGCGTCGTACTGCTCCTGGTCGACGATGGAGCCGGCGCCGGAGGCTATCTTGCTCGGGAACGTGGCGTCGGGGGTGTTGAGCTGGAAGACGACCGTCTTGTCGTCCGGCGTCTCGACCTTGTCGAGCGTGGGGAACATGACGGCGGGGCCGTCGGGATCGTTGATCTTCAGCATGCGGTCGAAGGAGAACTTGACGTCCTCCGAGGTGAGCGCGTCACCGTTGCTGAACTTCAGATCGTCCTTGAGCGTGCACCTGTAGACCGTCGTCTGCGTGTCGGAGAAGGCGCACTGCTCGGCGGCCTCGGGCTGCGGTTCGGTGGCGCCCTTGGGGAAGCTGAGCAGCGACTGGAAGACGTTGTTGAACAACAGCCAGGAGCCGGGGTCGTAGCCGGAGGCGGGGTCGGTGGCGAGAACGTCGTCCGACATTCCCATGACCACCGAGGTACCGGTCCCCCCGGTGCCCGCGGTCTCGGTTCCACAGCCGGTCAGCAGGCCGGAGGCCAGCCCTGCCACGACGGGCAGGACCGGCCACTGGTTGCGCATGTTCACTTACAAGTGCCTTGTCGTCGGTTGTGAGGTACCCGGGCACCCGTCCTGGATCCCGGGCCGAGCCGGCGCCCTGGTCATGGCCGCCGGGCACGGGTGAGGTCAGCCGCTCACGCCACGGCCGAGCTCCCACAGCTGAAGGGTCGAGGAGGAGTTGAGCACGTACGCCGTGCCCGTGACGTCGTCGCCGGCGGCGACGAACTGCTTGCCCTGCCACAGCGGCAGCACGGGCACGTCATCGGCGACGATGTCCTGAATATCCGTCAGGCTGCCGGAGGCCGACAGCCGGTCGGCGACGCGGCGGGACTCCGGGATGAGCGTGTTGCGGATCGTGCTGTTGGCGTAGGGCGAGCCGAGGAAGTTGTCCTTGTCGAGGAACGGCGCGAGGTAGTTGTCGGCGTCCGGGAAGTCCGGGAACCAGCCCATGCCGTAGACCTCGTACTCGCCCTTCTGCTCAGCCGGGCGGAACGTCGCCCAGGGGGCGCCCTTGATGTCGACGTCGAACAGGCCGCTGTCGTTGAGCTGCTTCTTCAGCAGCTCGAACTCCTTCTTCGTGGCCGAGCCGTAGTGGTCGGTGGTGTAGTGCAGCGTGAGCTTGACCGGGGTGGTGACGCCGGCCTTCTCCAGCATGGACTTGGCCTTGGCGGTGCTCGGGTCGCCGTACTTGTTGAAGAACGCGTTGGAATGGCCCGTGATGCTGGCGGGGACCAGCGAGTAGAGCGGTTCGGCCTGGGAACCGTAGACCTTGGAGACGAGTTCGCCGCGGTCGATGACCTGTGCCATGGCCTGGCGGACGGCCTTCGTGCGGACCGACGCGTCGTTGGTGTTGAAGGCCAGGTAGCGGATTTCCAGGCCGGACATGTCGACGAGGTCGACGGTGTCGTCGGAGTCTGCCGACAGCTTCTGGATCTGCTCGGGCGACATGGTGCGGGTCATCAGGTCGATGTCGCCCTTGTCGAGGGCGGTGCCCATCTCGTCGGCGTCCGCGAAGTTGCGCAGCTCGACCTTGTCGTTGCTCACCGTCAGACTCCCCTTGTAGTCGGGGTTCTTGGTGAACACGGCGGAGACCAGCTCGTCGTTCTTGACCTCGGCCTGGAGGGTGTACGGGCCGGAGCCGTCGAGCTCGAAGCCGTCGCGCAGCTTGTCCTTGGCGTAGATGTCCGGGTCGACGATGCCCGCGACCGGGGTGGACAGCTTGAACGGGAAGGTGGCGTCGGCGGTCTTGAGGTGGAAGATGACCTCGCGGTCGCCCCGGGTCTCGACGGTGTCGATGGTGGACAGCAGCGCGAAGACGCCGCTGTCGGCCTTGAGGGCGCGGGCGCGGTCGATGGAGTACTTCACGTCGTCCGCGGTGACGGGGTCGCCGTTCGAGAACTTCAGGTCCTTGCGCAGGGTGCACGCGTAGCGCTCGTTGCCGCTGTCGGTGAAGCCGCAGGTCTGGGCGGCCTCCGGTACCGGTTCGCCCTCGCCGCGCGGCTGGATCATCAGGGTCTGCACGGTCTGGCGCAGGATGTTCCAGGTGCCGACGTCGTAGGCGTAGGCCGGATCGAGCGGTGCGGGAGCGTCCTTCGAGGCAGTGAACGCGTCCGTGGTGCCGACGACGATCGCGTCGCCGCTGTCGCTGCCGCTGTCGGTTCCACCACAGGCGGCGAGAACCGGCACAAGCAGGCCGATGACGGCCGGCAGCACCAAAGTCTTGCGGTTCATGCTCGGGTTTCTCCAGCTGTCGACTCCGTGTACCCGGCATGCAGGGGTGTCGCGGCGGATCACGGGGTGAGTTCGATGTTCTCGCGATGAGGTTAGTCCGCGCCCGCAGGAGGGTTCGCCGCGACCGGAGTTGAGGCCCCATCACGCTGTGGAGCCGGTCGCGGACGCACCGGAAACCTTGGACCGGAAGGATTCGTGCACCGGTCCATCAATCGGGACACAAGGGTGCGCCCCAAACCTTCGACACAGGGGGTGCTGCACACGGCGAGTCACCTGTCGACCCCATGGACAGTGGTAAACGTCACAAACTGAACGGTCTTGGCGCGCACCGGAATTCGGCCATCCGGCGCCACTCGAATTCCCTTGCGGAATTTCCGCGCTATCGATGTTGCACGCTGGGTGAACACCGGCCCTATTTCAGTTGTCGGACGTTGTCAGTCGTCGTCAGACGGTGATCAGGCCGCGCAGAAATGCCAGATCGACCTCTTCCAGCGAGGTCACCACGGTGCGCCGGGCGGCCGGACTGATCGGCGCAACCGACGGCACGGCCACGACATGACAGCCGGCGGCCTCCGCCGCGGCGACGCCGGTCGCGGTGTCCTCGACGACCGCGCACCGGGCGGGATCGGCGCCCAGTCCGGCCGCGGCGAACAGGTACGGGTCCGGGTGCGGCTTGGTGCGCTCCACCTCGTCGCCGGCGACGGTCAGCGCGAAGTACTGAGGGCCGAGCGAGGTGAGCACCCGGTCGATGATGCGCCGGTGCGAGGCGGAGACCAGAGCCGTCGGGATCTCGTACGCGGCCAGCTCGGCCAGCAGCCGGGCCGCGCCCGGCATCAGCGGCAGCGCGCGGTCGATACGGTCCTCGAAGCCCTGGTTCAGCAGCAGCGTGAGCTCGGCGAGAGCGATGTCGGCGCCGGTGGCCTCGATCAGGAATCCGGCGCTGCGGCTCATCGGGCCTCCGACCACGACATGGCGCCAGGTGTCGTCGAGGGTGTGGCCCAGGCTCGCGAAGACCTCGACCTCGACGTCCCACCAGAAGCCCTCGGTGTCCACCAGGGTTCCGTCCATGTCGAGGAGGACTGCCTGCAGGGCCGAGCCGTCGGCCGTACGGGTTACTGGTGCGGGGACCGTGCTGGTCATCCACGTACCTCCTTGAAGGGACGATCAGGCCGGTTCCCACGGAGGGAACCGGCCTGCGGTGGACCGTCCAGTGTACGACCTGCGCGGACGAAGCGCCTGGTTTGACCTGTGTGCCTCGGGGCACACCTGTTACCCGCCCGGGATCGGGCGGGGGTCGCCTCAGCGTGCGTTGAAGTACTTCGCCTCGGGGTGGTGGATGACGATCGCGTCCGTAGACTGCTCGGGGTGCAGCTGGAACTCCTCGGACAGGTGGACGCCGATGCGCTCCGGCTGGAGCAGGTCGGCGATCTTGGCCCGGTCCTCCAGGTTGGGGCAGGCACCATAGCCGAGGGAGAAGCGGGCGCCCCGGTACTTCAGCGCGAACATGTCCTCGATCTCGGCCGGGTCCTCACCGGCGAAGCCCAGCTCGGACCGCACGCGCGCGTGCCAGTACTCGGCGAGTGCCTCCGCCAACTGCACGGACAGACCGTGCAGTTCGAGGTAGTCCCGGTAGGCGTTGGCCTCGAACATCCGGGCCGTCTCCGCACCGATCCGCGAGCCCACGGTGACGACCTGGAGGCCCACGACGTCCGTCTCGCCCGACTCCTGCGGGCGGAAGAAGTCCGCGAGGCACAGTCGGCGGCCGCGGCGCTGGCGCGGGAAGGTGAACCGGGTGCGTTCGTTGCCGTGCTCGTCCAGCAGGATCAGGTCGTCGTCCTTGGAGACGCACGGGAAGTAGCCGTAGACCACGGCGGCTTCCAGGAGGTTCTCCGTCTGGAGCTTGTCGAGCAGGCCGCGCAGCCGCGGGCGGCCCTCGGTCTCGACGAGTTCCTGGTACGACGGTCCGTCGCCGCTGCGGGTCTCCTTGAGGCCCCACTGGCCCTTGAAGAGGGCGCCCTCGTCGAGCCAGGACGCGTACTCCTTGAGCTGGATGCCCTTGATGACGCGGGTGCCCCAGAACGGCGGCTCGGGCAGGGGGTTGTCGACGGCGACGTCGGAGCGGACGTGCCCTTCCTCGGGGCGCTCGTCCAGGACGGCCGTCGCGGCGGCGCTCTTGACCCGGCGCTGCTTGAGCTCGGGCAGCTGCACGCCGGGCACGCCCCGCTTGACGCCGATGAGGGCGTCCATCAGGCGCAGGCCCTCGAAGGCGTCGCGGGCGTAGCGGACTTCGCCCTCGTAGATCTCGTGCAGGTCCTGCTCGACGTACGCGCGCGTGAGGGCCGCGCCGCCGAGGATGACCGGGTAATCGGCCGCCATACCGCGCTGGTTGAGCTCTTCCAGGTTCTCCTTCATGATCACCGTGGACTTCACCAGCAGCCCGGACATACCGATGACGTCGGCCCGGTGCTCCTCGGCGGCTTCCAGGATCGCGGAGACGGGCTGCTTGATGCCCAGGTTGACCACGTTGTAGCCGTTGTTGGACAGGATGATGTCCACGAGGTTCTTGCCGATGTCGTGGACATCGCCGCGGACCGTGGCCAGCACGATGGTGCCCTTGCCGTCGGCGTCCGTCTTCTCCATGTGCGGTTCGAGGTAGGCGACGGCGGACTTCATCACCTCGGCGGACTGGAGCACGAACGGCAGCTGCATCTGGCCGGAGCCGAACAGCTCGCCGACGACCTTCATGCCGTCCAGGAGCGTCTCGTTGACGATGTCGAGGGCGGAGCGGGCCTGGAGGGCGTCGTCGAGGTCGGCTTCCAGGCCGTTCTTCTCGCCGTCGATGATGCGGCGCTTGAGGCGCTCCTCCAGCGGGAGGGCGGCCAGTTCCTCGGCCTTGCCGGCCTTCAGGGACTTGGCGGTGGCGCCCTCGAACAGGGCCATGAGCTTCTGCAGCGGGTCGTAGCCCTCGGCACGGCGGTCGTGGATGAGGTCGAGGGCGGTCTGGACCTCTTCCTCGGAGAAGCGGGCGATCGGCAGGATCTTCGACGCGTGCACGATCGCCGAGTCCAGGCCCGCCTTGACGCACTCGTCGAGGAAGACGGAGTTGAGCAGGATGCGGGCGGCCGGGTTCAGGCCGAAGGAGATGTTCGACAGGCCGAGGGTGGTCTGGACATCCGGGTGGAGCCGCTTGAGCTCGCGGATCGCCTCGATGGTGGCGATGCCGTCCTTGCGGGACTCCTCCTGACCGGTGCAGATGGTGAAGGTCAGGGTGTCGATGAGGATGTCGGACTCGAGGATGCCCCAGTTCGTCGTCAGGTCCTCGATCAGCCGCTCGGCGATCTCGACCTTCTTCTCGGGGGTGCGGGCCTGGCCCTCCTCGTCGATGGTCAGCGCGATCAGCGCGGCGCCGTGCTCGCGGGCGAGCTCGGTGACCTTCGCGAAGCGGGACTCGGGGCCGTCGCCGTCCTCGTAGTTGACGGAGTTGATGACCGCGCGCCCGCCGAGCTTCTCCAGACCGGCCTGGATGACGTCGACCTCGGTCGAGTCCAGGACGATCGGCAGCGTGGAGGCGGTGGCGAAGCGGCCGGCCAGCTCCTCCATGTCGGCGACGCCGTCCCGGCCGACGTAGTCGACGCACAGGTCGAGCATGTGGGCGCCCTCGCGGATCTGATCGCGGGCCATCTCCACACAGTCGTCCCAGCGCGCGGCCAGCATGGCCTCGCGGAACTTCTTCGATCCGTTGGCGTTGGTGCGCTCGCCGATGGCCAGGTACGAGGTGTCCTGGCGGAACGGGACCGTCTGGTAGAGCGAGGCGGCGCCGGGCTCGGGCTGCGGCCTGCGCTCCACGGGCGTGGCCTCCCGGACCCGCTCGACGAGCTGCCTGAGGTGCTCGGGGGTCGTGCCGCAGCAGCCGCCGATGAGGTTCAGGCCGTAGTCCCGCACGAAGGTCTCCTGGGCGTCGGCCAGGCCCTCCGGGTCGAGCGGGAAGTGGGCGCCGTCCTTGGTGAGAATCGGCAGGCCGGCGTTCGGCATGCACAGCAGGGGCGTGCGGGAGTGCCGGGCGAGGTAGCGCAGGTGCTCGCTCATCTCGGCCGGGCCGGTCGAACAGTTCAGGCCGATCATGTCGATGCCGAGGGGCTCCAGCGCGGTCAGCGCGGCGCCGATCTCGGAGCCGAGCAGCATGGTGCCGGTGGTCTCGAAGGCCATGGAGACCAGCAGCGGCACCTCGGCGCCGGTCGCCTCCATGGCGCGCCGGGCGCCCAGGATCGACGACTTCGTCTGCAGGAGGTCCTGCGTGGTCTCCACGATCAGGGCGTCCGCGCCGCCGGCGAGCAGGCCCTCGGCGTTCGCCTGGAAGCCGTCGCGCAGCGTGCCGTAACCGATGTGGCCGAGGGTCGGCAGCTTGGTGCCGGGTCCGATCGAGCCGAGCACCCACCGCTGGCGGCCGTCACGGGCGCCGAACTCGTCGGCAGTCTCGCGGGCGATGCGGGCGCCCGCCTCGGAGAGCTCGTACACCCGGTCGGCGATGTCGTATTCGGCCATGGCCGAGTGGTTGGCGCCGAACGTGTTCGTCTCGACGCAGTCCACGCCCGCGCCGAAGTACTCCTCGTGGACGGAGCGGACGATGTCGGGGCGGGTCAGGTTGAGGATCTCGTTGCAGCCCTCAAGGTTCTCGAAGTCCTCGAGTGTGGGCTCCTGGGCCTGCAACATCGTGCCCATCGCTCCGTCGGCGACCACCACTCGGGTGGCGAGCGCCTCGCGGAGCGCGGACACACGGGTCCGGCTGTCGGCGGAAGGGGTCGGTGGCAACGAGGCCATGTAAGGGCTCCCTGGAGTGCGACGGCTGTCGGCTTTGCGCCCTTTACGGATCCGTCCGCAGTGGGCGCACGCCGCCAGCGTAGCCGGGACCGCCGTCGAACGGTCAGGCGGTCCACGAGGCGGGACGAGGATGACGGCAGGGTCGATCTTCGGCCACGCGCGAGGCAACACCGGTGGACCGATAACCGCCGACCATTAGCGGGAGGTCGGCATCGACCGGTAGTGTTCGACATTGCCGAACGGTGGCAGCGACGTCGCACGGTCGACGCTCGAAGGGGACGGAGGCAGCACGGCGATGGCACGGAACATCCAGTCGCTCGAACGGGCGGCCGCGATGCTGCGGCTCCTCGCGGGCGGTGAGCGGCGCCTCGGCCTGTCCGACATCGCCTCGTCGCTGGGCCTCGCCAAGGGCACCGCCCACGGGATTCTGCGCACCCTCCAGCAGGAGGGCTTCGTCGAGCAGGACGACGCGTCGGGGCGCTATCAGCTGGGCGCCGAGCTGCTGCGCCTGGGCACCACCTATCTGGACGTGCACGAGCTGCGGGCCCGCGCCCTGGTGTGGACGGACGACCTGGCCCGCTCCAGCGGGGAGAGCGTCTATCTGGGCGTGCTGCACCAGCAGGGCGTGCTGATCGTCCACCACGTCTTCCGCCCCGACGACAGCCGGCAGGTGCTGGAGATCGGCGCCATGCAGCCGCTGCACTCCACAGCCCTGGGCAAGGTCCTGTCGGCGTACGACCCGGTCGCGCACAGCGAGGCCATCGAGGCCGACCGCAAGGCCTTCACGGACCGCACCGTGTGCGAGCTGGACGCCTTCGAGCACATCCTCGACATGACACGCGCGCGTGGCTACGCGGCCGACGTCGAGGAGACCTGGGAGGGCGTCGCCTCCGTCGCCGCCTGCATCCACGACCGGCGCCGCATGCCGGTCGGCTCGGTCGGCATCACCGGCGCCGTGGAGCGGCTGTGCCGTGACGGCGAGCTGCGCCCGGAGCTGGTCGCGGCGGTGCGGGACTGCGCCCGCGCGGTGTCGCGGGACCTGGGCGCAGGGCGGTTCTGAGAAGCCGAACGGGGCGAGAAGTGGGCACCGGGACGTCGTAGGACGTTCCGGTGCTTCGCCATTCCCCGGCACTGCCGTCACTGGTGTCGACAAATCAACACAAGCGACAACGATCGCACATTCGACGACGCGACCCTTGACGCATGTGTGACGCCGGGGCAAGCTCCCGTCCATCGGTCGGCATTGTCGAACACCTACCGGCAATACGCGCTAGAGTGTGACAACGCCAAGGGCCGGCGCCGCTCTCACCCGAGGGCGGCGCGAACCACCGGAGGGACCCGGAGGTTCGGCTTCCCCTGGACGAAGGACAAAGGAGTCGCGGGTGTCCAGCTCCGACATCTTCATCGGCGAGACCATCGGTACCGCCATACTCATCCTGCTCGGCGGCGGCGTCTGTGCCGCTGTGACGCTGAAGGCCTCCAAGGCCCGCAACGCCGGCTGGCTCGCCATCACCTTCGGGTGGGGCTTCGCAGTACTCACGGCGGTCTACACCTCGGCGCCGCTGTCCGGCGCCCACCTGAACCCGGCCGTGACCGTCGCGCTCGCGATCAAGGACAGCGACTGGAGCAACGTTCCGACGTACTTCGCCGGACAGCTGCTCGGCGCCATGATCGGTGCGGCGCTGGTGTGGGTCGCCTACTACGGCCAGTTCCACGCCCACCTCACCGACAAGGAGATCGTCGGCGGTCCGGGTGCGCAGGCCACGTCGGCCAAGGCCGTCGAGGCCCAGGAGAAGGGCGCCGGCCCGGTCCTGGGCATCTTCTCCACCGGTCCCGAGATCCGGAACGCGGTGCAGAACCTCGCCACGGAGATCATCGGCACCGTCGTGCTGGTGCTCGCGGTCCTCACGCAGGGCCTGAACGACAGCGGCAAGGGCCTCGGCACCCTGGGCGCCCTGATCACCGCGCTCGTGGTCGTCTCGATCGGTCTGTCGCTCGGCGGCCCGACCGGCTACGCGATCAACCCGGCCCGTGACCTCGGTCCGCGTATCGTCCACGCCCTTCTGCCCCTGCCCAACAAGGGCGGTTCCGACTGGGGCTACGCCTGGATCCCGGTGGTCGGTCCGCTGATCGGCGGCGCCATCGCGGCAGGCATATACAACGTCGCTTTTGCTTAGGAGTACGAGCTTCACCCGTTTGAGTGAGAAGCACCGAAACTCTCAGCACGCGCCGTACGTAAAGCCCCATAACCACGGAACTTCCAGGAGCACACAGTGACCGACGCCCACACCGCCGGGCCCTTCATCGCCGCCATCGACCAGGGCACCACCTCGTCCCGCTGCATCGTCTTCGACCGCGACGGCCGCATCGTCTCCGTCGACCAGAAGGAGCACGAGCAGATCTTCCCGAAGCCGGGCTGGGTCGAGCACAACGCCAACGAGATCTGGACCAACGTCCAGGAGGTCGTCGCCGGAGCCGTCCAGAAGGCCGGCATCACCCGTGACGACATCAAGGCCATCGGCATCACCAACCAGCGCGAGACCACCGTGCTGTGGGACAAGAACACCGGTGAGCCCGTCCACAACGCCATCGTCTGGCAGGACACCCGCACCGACGGGCTCTGCAAGGAGCTCGGCCGCAACGTCGGCCAGGACCGCTTCCGCCGCGAGACCGGTCTGCCCCTCGCCTCCTACTTCGCCGGTCCCAAGGCCCGCTGGCTGCTGGACAACGTCGAGGGCCTCAAGGAGCGCGCCGAGGCCGGCGACATCCTCTTCGGCACCATGGACACCTGGGTCATCTGGAACCTGACCGGTGGTGCCGACGGCGGCAAGCACGTCACGGACGTCACCAATGCCTCACGCACCATGCTGATGAACCTGCACACCATGGAGTGGGACGAGAAGATCGCCGAGTCCATCGGCGTACCGCTGCAGATCCTGCCGGAGATCCGGTCCTCCGCCGAGGTCTACGGCGAGGTCACCGGCGGCAAGCTGGGCGACCTGCTCGGCGGTATCCCCGTCGCCTCCGCGCTCGGCGACCAGCAGGCGGCCCTGTTCGGCCAGACCTGTTTCTCCGAGGGCGAGGTCAAGTCGACGTACGGCACCGGCACCTTCATGGTGATGAACACCGGTGACAAGATCATCAACTCGTACGCGGGCCTGCTGACCACGGTCGGCTACAAGATCGGCGACGAGCCGACGGTGTATGCCCTGGAGGGCTCGATCGCCGTCACCGGGTCGCTGGTGCAGTGGATGCGCGACCAGATGGGCCTGATCTCCACCGCCGCCGAGATCGAGACGCTCGCGCTCTCGGTCGAGGACAACGGCGGCGCCTACTTCGTACCGGCCTTCTCCGGCCTGTTCGCCCCGCACTGGCGCTCCGACGCCCGCGGTGTGATCGCCGGCCTCACCCGGTACGTCACCAAGGCGCACCTCGCGCGTGCCGTCCTGGAGGCGACCGCGTGGCAGACGCGGGAGATCGCCGACGCCATGGTCAAGGACTCCGGCGACGAGCTGGTGGCCCTGAAGGTCGACGGCGGCATGACCTCCAACAACCTGCTGATGCAGACCCTCTCGGACGTCCTGGACGCACCCGTGGTGCGCCCGATGGTCGCCGAGACCACCTGCCTCGGCGCCGCCTACGCCGCCGGTCTCGCCGTCGGCTTCTGGTCCGGCACCGACGAACTGCGCGCCAACTGGCGCCGGGCCGCCGAGTGGACCCCCCACATGGACGCGGAGACCCGCGACCGTGAGTACAAGAACTGGCTCAAGGCCGTCGAGCGGACCATGGGCTGGATCGAGGACGACGAGAGCTGAGAGCAGCACTCGCCAGCTCTCGAACTCTGATGAGGAGTAAGAACCCGAAATGACCAGTCAGACCACCCTGCAGTCCGTGCCTGCCCTCGGTACGCACCCGGCCTCCGGCTCCAACCCGAGCCGCGCCGAGACCCGGGAGCAGCTCGCCAAGGCGTCGTACGACCTTCTCGTGATCGGCGGCGGCATCCTGGGCATCTCCACCGCCTGGCACGCCGCGCAGTCCGGCCTCAGGGTGGCTCTGGTCGACGCCGGCGACTTCGCCGGCGCCACCTCCTCCGCCTCCTCCAAGCTCCTCCACGGCGGTCTGCGCTACCTGCAGACCGGCGCGGTGAAGCTGGTGGCGGAGAACCACTTCGAGCGCCGTGCGGTCTCCCGCCAGGTGGCCCCCCACCTGGCGAACCCGCTCACGTTCTACCTCCCCGTGTACAAGGGCGGGCCGCACGGCGCTGCGAAGCTCGGGGCGGGCGTCTTCGCCTACTCCGCGCTCTCCGCGTTCGGTGACGGCGTCGGACACCTCCTCTCCCCCGCCAAGGCGGCGCAGGACGTGCCCGAGCTGCGCACCGACAACCTCAAGGCCGTGGCCGTGTACGGCGACGACCAGATGAACGACGCGCGCATGGCGCTGATGACGGTCCGCGGGGCCGTCGAGGCGGGCGCGGTCGTGCTCAACCACGCCGAGGTCACCGGCCTGCGCTTCACCAAGGGCCGGGTGACCGGCGCGGACCTGAAGGACCGCACGACCGGTGACGAGTTCGGCGTCAACGCCCGCCTCGTGCTGAACGCGACCGGCCCGTGGGTCGACCACCTGCGCAAGATGGAGGACCCCAATGCCGCGCCGTCGATCCGTCTGTCGAAGGGCGCGCATCTGGTCCTGAAGCGGACCGCGCCCTGGAAGGCTGCGCTCGCGACCCCGATCGACAAGTACCGCATCACCTTCGCCCTGCCCTGGGAGGACATGCTCCTGCTGGGCACCACGGACGAGGAGTTCGAGGGCGACCCGGCGGACGTCGCGGTCACCGAGAAGGACATAGCCCAGATCCTGGACGAGGCCGCGTTCTCCATCCGGGACCAGCAGCTGGACCGCGACCTCATCACCTACTCCTTCGCGGGTCTGCGCGTACTGCCGGGCGGCCCCGGTGACACGGCGAAGGCCAAGCGCGAGACGGTCGTGACCGAGGGCACGGGCGGCATGCTGTCCGTCGCGGGCGGCAAGTGGACCACCTTCCGGCACATCGGCCGCACGATCATGAAGAAGCTGGAGGCGCTGCCGGGCCACCCGCTGGGCGACGACTTCGAGCCGATCGCCTCGCTGCCGAAGAAGCTGCCCCTGCCGGGCATCGCCAACCCGCGCGCGGTCGCCCACCGTCTGCTCACCGACCGCCCGGCGCCGGGTCCGCGCATGGCGGCCGACACCGCCAAGCACCTGGCCACCCACTACGGTTCGCTGGCCTTCGACATCGCCCGTATCGCCAACGAGAACCCGGAGCTCGGCGAGCGCGTCCACCCCGACGCCCCGGAGATCTGGGCCCAGGTCGTCTACGCCCGCGACAACGAGTGGGCCGAGACGCAGGACGACGTGCTGCGCCGCCGTACGACGCTGACGATCCGGGGTCTGGCGACGGACGACGTCCGGGCGAAGGTGCAGGACCTGCTCGACAAGAAATGACCTCGCACGCGCCGAGGGAGGGTTTCGCCGGATGAGCCTCCCACGGCGCCAGGTCCGGCCACTCCCCTGACCAGGCCGGATCGCACGAGGGCGGCCCCTTCCGCACCGGGGCCGGCCACCACCGGAAGGGGCGGCTCCATGCCGACGGAGCCGCCCCTTTCGTCTTTAGGGGTTGCCGTCTTTAGGGTTGCCGTCTTTCGGGTTCCGTCTCTCAGGCAAGCAGCGCCTCGCCGAGCCGCCTCCAGTGCGCCGACGCGGACCGGCCCGGCTCGATGCCGATCACCTGGACGGCGACATGATCGGCTCCCGCCGCCACGTGGGCCCGGAGCTTGTCGGTCACCGTGTCCACGTCCCCCCAGAACACCAGGTCGTCCACGAGGCGGTCGCTGCCGCCGTGCTCGATCTCCTCGTCCGAGTAGCCCAGCCTGCGGAACTTGGCCAGGTTGTACGGGGTGTTGAGGTACGGCCCCAGATGCTCGCGTGCCGTCGCGCGCGCCCGGGCGGGGTCCGGCTCCAGGAGGACCGGGTGCTCCACGCCGAGAAAGGCGTCCGGGCCGAGGATCTCCCTCGCGGCGGCGGTGTGGGCGGTGTTGACGTGGTAGGTGTGCGCGCCGAGGGAACGGTCCCGGGCCAGGGCGATCATCTTGGGGCCGTACGCGGCCAGGACGCGCCGTACCGGGGTCTGCGGGGCGTGGACGGGTGACTCCTTGGCGAGGGCGTCCAGCTCGTCGAGGTAGGCGGCCATCGCCGCCAGCGGTTTGACGCCTGGCCTCTTCAGCCCGCCGAAGCCCAGGCCGAGCACATGGCGGTCCGGGTAGGCGTCGGCCAGCAGCGCGCTCGCGCCGTACGTCGCCCGGGCCTCGCGGGACCAGATCTGGGCGATGCCGTTGACGACGTGCAACCGCTCGGCGGCGGCGAGCAGGAAGCCGGCGTGGGTGAGGGCCTCGCGACCGCCGACCTCCGGGACCCACAGGGCCCGCCATCCCCGTTCCTGCAGCTCCTGGGCCGAGTCGCGTACCTGTGTGGCTGGCTGGTGCTCGAAGTCGAAGGTGTAGATGCCGAACGTTCCCAGATTCATCATGGATCGGAATATCGCAGATTCTCGATATGAGACGCAGCAGACACGCCACGCCCGGCGCGAGACACGCCAACGACTAGAGGGTCACCCCGAGTTGGGCCACCAGCCCGGCGATGCGGCCCTCGTCGCGCCGGTAGTGGGTCCACTTCCCCACCCGTGTCGCCCGCACCAGCCCGGCCCGCTGCAACTCCGCCAGATACGCCGACACCGTCGACTGGGCCAGCCCCGCCTTGGCCTGGATGTGGCTCACGCACACCCCGACCTCGCCGGGATCGGCGATGGCCTTGTCGATGGGGAAGTGCCGCTCGGGCTCACGCAGCCACAGCAGCAACTGCAGGCGCACCGGATTCGACAACGCCCGCAGGGCGCTGACCAGGTCGGGGTCCGGTGAGGTCGCTGCGTCGGCCATGGATCCGGAGTATAGGTCGCCCTCTCGGCCGACCCCGCATAATGGCGTCAGACATCGGATGTCTTGCGCGACATCCTGAACGGCAGGGAGGCCGGCCATGGCAGTCACCGACGAGGCGATCGAGAAGATCAAGGGCATGATCGTCTCCGGCGCGCTCCGCCCCGGCGACCGGCTCCCCAAGGAGAGCGAACTGGCCGCGGAACTCGGGCTGTCCCGCAACTCCCTGCGGGAGGCCGTGCGCGCCCTGTCGCTGATCCGGATCCTGGACGTACGGCAGGGCGACGGCACGTACGTCACGAGCCTGGATCCGCAACTGCTGCTGGAGGCGCTGAGCTTCGTCGTCGACTTCCACCGCGACGACACGGTGCTGGAGTTCCTCGCCGTGCGCCGCATCCTGGAGCCGGCTGCCACGGCGATGGCAGCGTCGCGCATCAGCGAGCAGCAACTGGGCGCGCTGACGAACCAGTTGGACAAGCTCGGCAACGACCCGTCGGTGGAGGAGCTGGTCGCCTGCGACCTGGAGTTCCACCGGGGCATCGTGCAGAGCTCGGGCAACTCGGTCCTGTGCTCGCTGCTGGACGGCCTGTCCGGGCCCACCACGCGAGCGCGCATCTGGCGCGGCCTCACCCAGGAGGACGCGGTGAGCCGGACCCTGCACGAACACCGGGCGATCCTGGAGGCGTTGCGGGACCGCGACGCGGAGGCGGCCCGGTCGTGGGCGACGGTGCACATCGCGAGCGTGGAGCAGTGGCTGCGCTCCACTCTGTGAGTCGGGGCGGGGGGCAGGGTCTGAAGTCAGGGTCCGAGGTCAGGGCCGGCCAGGCGGTGCTGCAACTCGATATGGCGGAACTGGTAGACGGCGCCGGTGCGGCGGAGCACGCCGTGATGCTCGTGGGCGTCGGCCAGGAAGGCCATGAGGTCGAAGGGCACCTTCGCGCGCAGGGCGAGGTAGCCGCGGGCCACCGCGTACCGGCTCCAGGCCGACTGGCGGATGCCGATGGCCAGCCCGGTCAGCAGCGAGGGGACCAGCCCGACGGCGTAGACCCAGTGCCGGCCCTCGGTGGCGGCCCCGCCCCACACGCCCGTCGAGCCCCAGACGGTGGCGCACCAGCCCTGGGTGCCGATCACCACGGCGCCGAGCACCGCCGCCGTCAGCACACAGGTGCCGAGCGTGCGCCGGTCGTTGGCCAGGAGGGCGCGGCCCTCGACGCAGACGCCGAGGTCGACCGGCACCGTCCGCAGGCCGTTCACCAGCAGGCAGGCCACCGCGAACACCGCGCCCACCTGCAGTGCCGCCCAGCCCGCCGCAACGGGATCGGCGGGCGCGATGTACATCCGGGCATCCCCGCCCGAGAGGACGTCCGCGAGCAGGCCCTCGATCAGGATGCTGCCGCCCAGCAGCAGCCCGCCCAGCAGTCCCCGGCTCACGCCCCGCGGGCTCCAGTGCCAGCGCGCCCGGGCCACGGGGCAGGCGGGGTCCGCACCGACGCCGTCCCTGCCGACGGCCGCCGCCATCAGGCCGTAGAGCAGGGCGCTGACGGTTCCGCAGGCGTTGCCGAAGCAGAGTGCGTAGCAGATCGCGGCCGCGCATCCCGTCGCCGGGAGCCGCCAGTCCCAGTCGGCGGGCCGCCGTACGGCGGTCCTGCTGCCGAAGGCGAATCCGGAGATGATCACTCCGACGAGCGCCAGCGAACCACCGTCGGCCAGGCGGTGCAGGACAAGCGCGGCGGGTACGTCGGGAGCGACCGCCGCCACGCACAGCAGCGTGATGGCCATGCCCGCCGCGAGGCCGCCCGCAAGCCCGCCGCAGATCCCGGCCGCCACCACCCCGAGTCCGCCCCGCTCCTCCCACCGGGTCGGCGACGGCACCTGCGGTGCGAACAGCTGGATCACCTCCATGATCGCGCCTTCGACCAGCCAGCCCAGGACGCCCAGCAGCACACCGGCCAGTACCTGAGGCAGGGCACCCGGCACGGCCTGGCCCAGCTTCCACCACGCCACCTCGGCCGCCCCGTCCGCGCCCCGCTCCATGTGCCGCGCCAGGAACCGCAGCGCGTGCCGGGCCTGGCCGGGGGTCCACGGACACGGGCGCTCCCGGCGCGGCCGGTACGCGGCATCGACGAAGGCATCGAGCAGATGGCGCTCCACCGCCCTGCGCGCCGGGCACCGCAACAGCTCGGCGGGATCCGGCAGTTCGCCCTCGACCTCCCCCGGCCGGGGGTTGTACACGGTCCTGGCCAGCGACACCATCAGCGGGCTGCCGAGCGCCCGCGCCACCGGCGCGTCCGTCCCCAGCACCGCCACCACCGGCGCCCACCGCGTCGCCGCCGGCGCACCATGGCCGCCCGCGCCGCGCAGGAGATAGTCGGCCACGTCGTCGGCGCCCAGCGGTTCGAGGTGAATCCCCGCCATCCCCGTCAGCCGCGCGGGCACCCCCGTCCGGGGCCGGAGCGCCGCCCGGTACTCGGCCGGGCGGCTGGACAGCACCAGACCGCAGCCGTACGGCAATGCCTCGGCGATCAGGTGCAGCGCCAACCCGCCCATCCCGGGGGGGCAGTTCGTCGAACCCGTCCAGCACCGGCAGCACCCGGCGCCGCTCCAGCAACATCCCGGCGAGGGTCGCGTCCCCATACTCCCCCGGCGCCGCCGCTCCCAGCTCGGCGTGGTCCTGCACCAGCTTGCGTTCCATCCAGGCCCGCAGATCCACGGCCGTCGGGTCCCAGGAGGCCAGGGGAAAGAGCACGGGGACCGGATCGCCCGCCGTCCGGTCCTCGACCAGCGCGAGCAGCAGCCGTACCAGCAACAGCGTCTTCCCCGACCCCGGCGCCCCCAGCACCAGCAGCCGCCGGCCGGGGACGCGGTCCGCGAAGGCCGCGCCGATCTCCCCGTCCCGGCCCGCCGGCCCCGCCGTCACCTCGGCCAGGTCGGCGTCGGCGTCCCGCCAGGACACCGGCAGCGGATACGGGTCCGCCAGCCGCCGCGCCCGCGCCTCCGCCTCCCACTGCCGCCGTACGGCGACGGCGAGCCGGTCGGCGACGACCGCGGGGTCCGTCGCCGCGGACGCCGCCTCGGCGCGGTCCGCCCGATACGCGCTCCACGCCAGATAGGCACCGGCCCCCGTCGGCAGCAGCGCCGCGACCACGGCCGCCGGGTCCTCGACACGCGGGGCGATCAGCAGTGCCCCCAGCGTGCCCGCGGCGAACAGGGCCAGGTAGACGATCCCGGCGCGCCGTACGCGCGACCTGGGGGCAACTCCGCTCACCCGACGAAGAGTTCCGCAGGTCGGCCACGCCGGGAGCCGGTTGCGGCCGCTGCCACACGAGTGGGTGACGGGACCGTCAACCGCACCCGACGGCCAGGACACAGCTCGGATGACTGCGGGGTGTTCCGGGGTGGTGAACGGGGCAGTGATCCGTTCACTCCCCCATGCAAGGGGGCTGCGGGCGCCCCCGTCGCACGCCGTAAGGTTGGGTCGTCAGGCGAGGGCACGTCGGAAGGAGGCACTGGGTGATCGAGCTCGAGGGGGTTCCCGAGCTGATCGACCCGGTCATGGTGGCCGCGTTCGAGGGCTGGAACGATGCCGGCGACGCCGCCTCCACCGCGGTCGCGCATCTGGACAAGGAGTGGAAGGGCGAAGTGTTCGCGGCGCTGGACGCCGAGGACTACTACGACTTCCAGGTCAACCGCCCCACGGTGTGGATGGACGACGGAGTGCGCAAGATCACGTGGCCCACGACAAGGTTGTCGGTGGTCCGCATCAGCGGCGAGAAGCCGCGTGATCTCGTCCTCGTCCGAGGTATCGAGCCATCCATGCGCTGGCGCTCGTTCTGCAACGAGCTCCTCGGCTTCGCCCACGAGCTGGGAGTGGAGCTGGTGGTCATCCTGGGCGCCCTGCTCGGCGACACCCCGCACACGCGTCCGGTCCCGATCAGCGGGACCACGTCCGACCCGGACCTGGCCCGCCGCATGGACCTGGAGGAGACCAAGTACGAGGGCCCGACGGGCATCGTCGGCGTCCTCCAGGAGGCGTGCACACACGCCGGCGTACCCGCGGTGTCATTGTGGGCCGCCGTACCGCACTACGTCTCGCAGCCGCCCAACCCGAAGGCGACGCTGGCCCTGCTCAACCGGCTCGAGGACCTGATCGACGTACGCATCCCGCTGGGCGAGCTGCCCGAGGACGCGCGCGCCTGGCAGGTCGGCGTGGACCAGCTGGCCGCCGAGGACAGCGAGGTCGCGGAGTATGTGCAGTCGCTGGAGGAGGCCCGGGACACGGCGGAGCTGCCGGAGGCGTCGGGTGAGGCGATCGCCCGCGAGTTCGAGCGGTATCTGCGCAGACGGGACGGCGGCAGCCCGTCGGCGGGCGGGCACGCCACGGCGGACGGCGGGGAGACCGGGCCCTTCCTGAAGGACAACCCCGGAGGCCGGACGAAGCCTCCGAAGCCTCCCAGGCCGAGCGGCACGGACGACGACGAGTCGTCGGAGGAGTGAGGACGAGGGCGGTGCGCCGGGCGCACCGCCCTCGCTCGCCTCACGGGGACGGAGCTCGTCGTGTCGGCACGGAGATCATGCCGACATGGAAATCACGCCGGCACGGAGATCATGCCGGCACGGAGATCACGTCGTACGTCGTCTCCGGTGTCGGCGTCGTGGTGAAGCGTGCGTTGGGCAGGTAGAGGCGTCCCTGGTACGCCGCCACCGTGGTCGGTACGTCGAAGAGCGGGTCGGTGATCCGGCGCCGGAAGACGCCGCTGCGGCCGTCGGCGGCGAGCCTGAACACGTCGATGGCGTTCTGCCGGTTCTGGACGACGTACAGCGTCCGCCCGGTCAGCAGCAGCCCGTCGCCGTTGGTGAGCGGGGCCGCGTCGCCGAGGTCGACCAGCTCGGTGACGCCGGTGCGCGGGTTGACGCGGTGCAGGCCGCCGACCCCGGACTGCACCACCAGGAGCGCGGAGCCGTCGGGGGTGCCGGTGATGCCGTTGGCGTTGACGACCTCGCCGGGGACCTGGCTCCAGGCGCCGCTGAGGGGAAGCGTCACGACCTCGTCCGCGTCCGGCAGTTCGCCGCGCCGGCCGAGCGGCAGGGCGTACAGCGCGGGCTGGTAGGAGTCGGTGAACCAGGCCGTGCGCGAGGTCAGGAACACGTCGTTGGCGAAGGTCGGGGTCGCCGTGGTGAGGACGTACGAGGCGAGGATCCTGCCGCTGCGGGCGTCCACGACGCGGGCGCCCTGGCCGCGTCCGGCGACGAACAGGCGCCCCCGGTGATCGAGTTTGAGGCCGACCGAGGGCGTGCCCGGCCCGGCCGAGACGACGGAACCCTCGCCGGTGCGCAGGTCGGCGCGGAGGATCGAGCCGTCGCCGAGGGAGCCCAGGTAGGCGTACGGTCCCCCGCCGATGGTGATGCCCTCCGGGCGGAAGCCGTTCGGGAGGTTGATCACGGTGGGCCGGGTCTTTCCGGCCGCCGTGGCGGAGGTGCCGGCGGACCCGACGAGTACGGCACCGGCGGTGGCGGCGCCGGCCGTGAGGAGGGTGCGGCGGGTGGGATGAGGTGCGAAGGAGCGGTGCTCGGGGGCCACGATGCGTCCTTCCGCGGACAGGACCGGCCGTCGGACGGTCCAACGGTCAACTGACTCCTCCACCCCACCACACGCCGACCGCCCCCGCAGCCGTAGACAGCCTCTCGACAGCGACTGGACACATCTGACCCGATTGCCGCGTGACAGCTGTTTCCAGCCGGAATGCACACGTTGCCCAATTCAACTTGTTTCCAAACCGAGTTGGCGAAAGCGGTCTGGACGGAACGCTCCGCGAGTGCTTGGTTGTCCCCCGAAGGCGCGCCGCACCACCCGCACTTGCCACCCGCAGGACCGAAGGGAGCGGCAGACGATGACCGACCAGGCACAGCCGGCGCAGGGCCCGGGAGCGTCCGGGCCGGGGCCCGACGGAGCGGGATTCACCTATCGAGGGGCCGAGCAGGAACTGATCGTCGTCGCCCGGCCCGAGGCCCGGCTGCGTGCCCGGGCCGAGGGCGTGCGGTCGGTGGCGGGCGCCGACGTCTCGGCTCTCAACATGTTCCTCACCGACGAACAGCTGGCACTTCAGCCCCTGTTCGGCAGCGAGGAACGGCTGCAGCAGGACACCGGCGCGCAGGACGTGCCCGACCTCGCGCTGTTCTACCGGGTACGCGGCGGGCAGAGCCGAGCCGAGGAACTGCGCGCCCGCATCGCCGCGTTGCCGGGCATCGACACGGCGTATGTGAAGCCGGGCGCGGTGCCCGCCTCCCTCAGCCGGATCGGGGAGGACAGCGGGCGTCTGAAGGAGGGCGCGCCGGTCACGCCCGACTTCAGCGGCCGGCAGGGCTATCTGCGGCCCGCGCCCGAGGGCGTCGACGCGCACTGGGCGTGGCAGCGGCCCGGCGGCACGGGTCAGGGCGTCACCGTGATCGATGTGGAGGGCTCCTGGCAGCTCGGCCACGAGGACCTGGCCGCCAAACTGGCCGGCGTCGTCGTCGGCACCCCGCTGACCGACCTCGCCTGGCGCAACCACGGCACCGCCGTGATCGGTGTGATCGGCGGTGACCGGGGCGAACGCGGCGTGACCGGCGTCGTGCCGGACACGGTGACCGCGGCCGCGTCCTTCCAGGGCATCGGCACGGCGGGCGCGATCCACGCGGCGGCCGACCGGCTGGGCCCCGGCGACATCCTGCTGATCGAACTCCACCGCCCGGGGCCTCGGTTCGAGTACGCCGAACGCGACGACCAGCGCGGCTACGTCGCTCTCGAATGGTGGCCGGACGACTTCGCCGCCGTCCGCCACGCCACCGCCAAGGGCGTCCTCGTGGTCGCCGCCGCGGGCAACGGCGCCGAGTCCCTCGACGACGCCGTCTACGAGCGCCGCACGGACGGATTCCCCGAGGTGTGGCGCAACCCGTTCAACCCCTCCAACCCGTCCTCCGGCGCCGTGCTGGTCGGTGCGGGCGCCCCGCCGCCCGGCACGCACGGCCGCGACCACGGCCCCGACCGCTCACGGCTGGCGTTCTCCAACTACGGCGCCCGGGTGGACGCGCAGGGCTGGGGGCGCGAGGTGACGACGACCGGCGGCTCCTGGGACCGGCCCGGCGATCTGCAGGGCGGGCCCGAGGAGATCGCCTGGTACACCGACACGTTCTCGGGGACGTCGTCCGCCTCCCCGGTCGTGGTCGGCGCGCTGGCCTCGCTGCAGGGCATACTCAAGGTGGCCGGCCAGCCGCCGATGTCCCCCGAGCGTGCGCGCGCCGTGCTGCGGGCGACGGGTTCCCCGCAGCAGGACGCGCCGGGCCGGCCGGCCTCCCAGCGGATCGGCAACCGGCCCGACATCAAGGCGGCCGTCACCCATCTGGTGCCGCAGGCGGTCGGCTCCGGCCGGGCCGAGCGGTACTGGGACGAGCTGCTGCCGTATCCGCGTGAACTCCCGCCCCGGCTCCGGCTGTTCGTGGCCGGCCAGTGGCGGAACCTCAACCACCCGTCCCCGGAGATCCGCCAGGCGGTCCACACCGCCTTCGCGGGGGGACGGCCCGATGTCCGAGTGTGGTTCTCGGACGACGAGATCGTCGGCCTGGTGATCACCGGCTGACGCAGCCCATCACATCAAGGGAAGGTGACACCCGTATGAGCACCACCCCGCAGATGAGTCACATGGGACAACAGCAGGGCCAGCAGTTCCCGAGCACGTCGCCGTACCAGCAGCAGCCGTACGGACAGCAGCAGGGCCACGGCCAGCAGCAGCCGTCCGGCATGGGCATGAGCGGTTCGCTGGAGCAGCTCCAGCAGCTCGGCCAGCAACAGCCCTACCAGCAGCTGCTCCAGCAGCTGGGCCAGCAGTTCGGGCAGCAGCAGCCCCAGCAGCAGCTGGGCCAGCAGCAGTTCGGCGGCCAGCAGTTGGGCCAGCAGCAGAACCCGCAGCAGGACCAGCAGGCACAGCAGGCCGAGCAGCAGATGCAGCAGCAGTTGCAGCAGGTCGCGCTGGCGGCGGTGCAGCAGGTCGTCCAGCAGGTCCAGGCGCAGGCTCTGGCCTCCGGTGTGGCGAACGGCTTCATCGACATCGTCCACCCGCTGCAGGGGCAGCCGCATCAGATCTTCCTGCGGATCAACAACCAGTTCCGGGTCCTGAACAACCCGAACCCGCAGATCCACCAGCAGATCCAGCAGGCCTTCGCGTTCGGCCACCAGGTGATCGGCATCTGGGACACCCAGTCGCCGAGTGTGCTGCGCAGCGTCCGGATCCAGCGACTCTGACGGCCACCTGGACAATCTGACGGCCACCTGGAACAAACGCGTCGGGGCGCTTCCACCCGTGGGGAGGAAGCGCCCCTCTCGTGTCCGCGGTTGTCCCGGGGTGCGCCTAGAGAGCCACGCCCAACAGCGCGTCCACAGCACGCGATACGACGCCGGGGGCGCCCTCGTCCGTGCCGCCGCTCTCCTCCTGCGCGGCGGCCCAGCGGTCGACCGCGGCGAGCGCGGCCGGGGCGTCCAGGTCGTTCGCCAGGGCCTCGCGGATCTCCTCGACGAGCGCCTCGGCGGACGGTCCGTCGGGCCGGGACACCGCCGCGCGCCAGCGGTCGAGGCGGGCCACGGCGTCCTCCAGCACCCGGTCGGTCCACTCCCAGTCGGCCCGGTAGTGGTGGGCGAGGAGGGCGAGCCGGATGGCGGCGGGGTCGACGCCGTCGCGGCGCAGCCGGGAGACGAAGACGAGATTGCCCTTGGACTTGGACATCTTCTCGCCGTGCAGCGCGACCATGCCGGCGTGGACGTAGGCCTTGGCCATGGGGAACTCGCCGGTGAGCACCTGGGCGTGCGAGGCGCCCATCTCGTGGTGCGGGAAGGCGAGGTCGGAGCCGCCGCCCTGGACGTCGAAGCCCATGCCGAGGTGGTCGAGGGCGATGGCGACGCACTCGATGTGCCAGCCGGGCCGGCCGCGTCCGAGCGAACCGCCGTCCCAGTGGGGCTCGCCCGGGCGTGCGGCCATCCACAGCATCGGGTCGAGCGGGTTCTTCTTGCCCGGACGGTCCGGGTCGCCACCGCGCTCGGCGGACAGCAGCCGCATGGCGGCGGCGTCGAGGTGGGACACCTTGCCGAAGTTCGGGTCGGACTCGACGGAGAAGTAGATGTCGCCGTCGAGTTCGTACGCGGCACCCGCGTCCCGCAGCCGCTCCACGAGCGGCACGATGCCGGGTATCGCCTCGACCGCGCCGATGTAGTGCTGCGGGGGCAGCATGCGCAGGGCGGTCATGTCCTCGCGGAAGAGGGCCGTCTCCTTCTCGGCGAGGGCGGCCCAGTCGATGTCGTCACGCTCGGCGCGCTCCAGGAGCGGATCGTCGATGTCGGTGACGTTCTGGACGTAGTGAACCTGGCGCTTGGTGTCGAGCCACACGCGCTGCACGAGGTCGAACGCGTTGTAGGTCGCCGCGTGTCCCAGGTGGGTGGCGTCGTACGGCGTGATGCCGCAGACGTAGATACGGGCGACGGGACCGGGGTCGAGGCTGACCAGGCCCCCGGTCGCGGTGTCGTGGATCCTCAGGTCGCGGCCCTCACCGGGCAGGGCGGGGACCTCAGAAGCGGGCCAGGCATACATGTCATGAGCCTAACCGGACGGATGTTCCGTACACGAACCGGACCAGGCCGGATGGCCGGTGATGCGTTCTTGCGCGATGCCGGCCGCTGTGCTGCGCGCGACACCTCCGGAGAGGCTTCCTACACGGGCGGCCAGGGAATGGCCGGCCACTCCCCGCTCGGCTCCGGATGCTTCCCGGACGTCAGCAGCGCCTCGACACGGGCGCGCGTGGCCTCCACCTCGGCGGCCGTGATCAGGCCGGCCAGGCGTACGGCCGGCTCGCCGCCCGCCGCCAGCCCCTTGTGCAGGGAGCCGAGCACCTCGACGGCCTCCCCGGTCAGCGGCTCCCCAGCCCAGCCCCACAGCAGGGTCCGCAGCTTGTTCTCGACGTTGAACGTGACGCCGTGGTCGATGCCGTACAGCCGCCCGCCCTCCGTGGGCAGCAGGTGCCCGCCCTTGCGGTCGGCGTTGTTGATCACGGCGTCCAGGACGGCCATGCGCCGCAGCCGCTCGTCGTCGGCGTGCACCAGCAGCGCGGTCTTTCCCTCGCCGACCTCGGCGAACCCGATGGCCTTCCAGCCGGGCTCGGGTTCCTCGCCGTCGACCAGGGCGAGCAGCTCGGCCTCGGGCGCGGCCTCGATCCAGAGCTGGACCATGCCCTCGCCGTACGGCCCGTCCCGCAGCACGGTGGGCGGTACGAGGCCCCAGCCGGTCACCTCGGAGATCTCGTACGCGGCGACCTCGCGCTGCGCGAGCGTCCCGTCGGGGAAGTCCCACAGCGGCCGCTCACCGGCGACCGGCTTGTACACGCAGGACGCCTCCTGCCCCTCGTACGCGACCGTGCAGAACAGCGCCGCGTTGGACGCCTCGCGGATGCGGCCGCGCACGGTCAGCTCACCCTCGGTGAGCAGCTCCACCGAGGTCACGCTCCGCGGCGGTATCCGTTCTGGCGCGGACATACGTGTCCTTCCGGGTCGAGCGGGAGGCTGCACAACGGACACGGCGGCCGCCCCGCGTTGACGACGTCCAGGGCACGCTTGGCGAAGGCTCGCGCCTGCGCGCCGGTGAGCCGGACCCGCAGCATCGGGGGCCCGTTCTCCTCGTCCTGAAGCAGCCGCTCCTCGGCCTCGGCGAGGTCCTCCTCGGAGTCGGCGTCGAGCTCCACCAGGGCCTGGGCCTCGACGATCATCCGCTGCTCCTCGCCGTCCCAGGCAAGGGCCATGGTGCCGACGCGGAACTCCTCCTCGATGGGGGTGCCCAGCGGCTCGCTGTCGGCGATCTCGGAGGGCGCCATGGCAGGGACGGAGGCGCTGCCTCCGCTCCGCCGTACGACCTCGTCGAGCAGCTCGTCCATGCGCTCGGCGAGGGCGGCGACCTGGGTCTTCTCCAGGGCCACGCTGGTCACCCGGGAGCCTGCGGTGGCCTGGAGGAAGAACGTACGGCGCCCGGGCAGTCCGACCGTACCGGCCACGAAGCGGTCCGGGGGGTCGTAGAGGAACACCTGACGGGACACGTCCTGTCTCCATTGGAATCGTGAGTAAGGCGAATCGTGAGTACGGCGAATCGTGGGTCGACGGAATCGTGGGTACGACGCTGCTTCGACCGCTTCACCCTACTGCGCCGAACGATCACGGTGCGCCCGCGCCGCCCCCGACCGTCGCGTCACCGGCCGGCGGCTCCTCGCGCGGGGCGAGGGACGCGAAATCACCGGTGTCCCCGAGGCGTACGAGAAACGGCCTCAGGCGTGTGTAGCGGATCGCGGTGATGGAACACGGTTCAACGGAGATCCTCTGGAAGAGGTCGAGATGAAGACCCAGTGCGTCCGCGACAAGGGACTTGATGATGTCGCCGTGCGAGCACATCAGGTACACGGCGTCACCGCCGTGATCGCGCTCCACGCGCGCGTTCCACTCACGTACGGCCTCGGCGGCCCGGGTCTGCATCGCCCGCATCGACTCGCCGCCCGGGAACGCGGCAGCCGACGGGTGCGCCTGGACGACCTCCATCAGCGGCTCGTCCTTGAGTTCGGCGAGCTTGCGGCCGGACCAGTCGCCGTAGTGGCACTCCCCGATCCGCTCGTCGGTGTGCGCGGTGAGTCCGGGCCGGGCTTCGAGGAGCGGTCGCATCGTCTCTTGACAGCGCTGGAGCGGGCTCGTGACGACCTCGGACAGCGGCAGAGCGGCGAGCCGTCCGGGCAGTGCGGCGGCCTGCTCGGCCCCGCGCTCGTCGAGGGCGACGCCGGGCGTCCACCCGGCGAGCAGTCCCTCGGTGTTGGCGGTGGAACGTCCGTGCCGGACCAGGATCAGCGTGGGCATGCCGCCCAGGGTAGGCGCACGACGGGGTGCGTTCGTGGCCGGAGGACGGGAGAATACGCTCCGTGATCGTCGACTGCGCCATCTACCGGGACGGGCGCCGGATACCGGGGCCGGGTGACATCTCCGACGCCCTGGATCTGTGCCGCCTCCAGGACGACGCCTTCGTCTGGATCGGCCTGTACGAACCCACGGAGAAGGAGTTCGACAAGGTCACCGAGGAGTTCGGGCTGCACCCGCTGGCCGTGGAGGACGCGCTCAACGCTCATCAGCGTCCCAAGCTGGAGGTGTACGACGACTCGCTGTTCGTGGTCCTCAAGCCGGTCGGCTACGACCCGGACAGCGACGTCGTCACCTCCGGCGAGGTGATGGTCTTCATCGGCGACTCGTTCGTGGTGACCGTCCGGCACGGCGAGGAGGCCCCGCTGGCGGCGGTACGAAGCCGCCTGGAGCACGAGCCGGAGATGCTCCGGCACGGTCCCACGGCGGTGCTGTACACGATCGCCGACGCCGTGGTCGACCACTACGTGGAGGTGGCGGACGAGTTGGGCACGGACCTGGACGAGCTGGAGGCGGAGGTGTTCTCGCCGGCCCACGGCGGCTCACGGCACACGGCGTCCCGGATCTACACCTTCAAGCGGCAGGTCCTGGAGTTCCGCAGGGCCACCGGCCCGCTGGCGCAGCCCCTGGAACAGCTCGCCGACACGGGTCTGCTCAGCTCGGGTGTGCCCTTCGTGCACGGCAAGGCGCAGCCCTTCTTCCGCGACGTGAGCGACCACCTCACGCGCGTGAACGAGGCGGTCGAGGGCCTCGACCGCCTCGTCTCCGACGTCCTGTCGGCGCACCTCGCGCAGACGAGCGTCCGGCAGAACGACGACATGCGGAAGATCTCCGCGTGGGCGGCCATGGCCGCGGTCCCCACGATGATCGCGGGGATCTACGGCATGAACTTCGAGCACATGCCGGAGCTGACCTGGCGGTGGTCGTATCCGGCGCTGATCGCGGCCATGGCCGCCCTCGAGGTGCTGCTGTACCGGCTGTTCAAACGCCGGGGCTGGCTGTAGGGACCGGATGCGGTCAGGCGAACTCGGGCGCGGACGTGGCGGGTCCGCCGAGGGCGTCGCGTCGTTCCGGCATCCTCAGGGACACCATGCGCCGCCAGCCCGCGATCCGCTCCCAGACGTACATGGCGTGGATGCCCGCGGCGAGCACGGCCGCCTTGGGGCGGGGCCAGCCGAGGATGCGCCCCATGTGGTCCATGACCGCGAGACTGACGTCCCGGTAGACCCGGATCTCGGCGAGCGCGCACTCGCGCAGCGTCCGCTGGATCAGCCGGCCGCGCCCCGCTGCCGCGAAGCGCAGCAGTTCCTCATGGGTGTACGCGAGGTGATTGTCCTCGTCGTTGGAGATCATCCGCACGGCCTTGCCGACGTCCGGGTGGTCGGCGAAGTACTTCCTGAGCATCACCATCTGGTCGGCGGCCCGCTGCTCGGTGACCCGGCTGTGCGACAGGTAGACGACGATGTCCTCGACCGTGAGCGGCTGCTCGGACTTGAGCTTCTCGTGGGCGAGACCGATGCCGTGCTGCTCCAGCAGCATCGTGTAGTCGGTCTCGGGCGGGACGGGGACGGGTTCGAGGCCGCGCTTCTTCATCAGGGCGTTGAAGATCCGCCCGTGCTTGTCCTCGTCCGCCCCGTGCCGGGTGATCTTGGGCGCGAGCGCGCGCTGGCTCTCCGGGACGAGCGCGGCGATGCGCGCGTTCTCCCAGCCGCCCTGGGTCTCGCCGCTGGCCGCGATGGAGCAGAACAGGCGGAAGGACTCGTCGTTGTCGATGATCTCCTGGAACAGACTCTTGGCCGAAAGCATCGTGGGGCACCTCTCTGCAGGACGCCGCAGGATTCCGCAAAGAACGAGTCAAATGCGGTAAGAGAGGTGCTGCAACAGCTGTGTCGGACAACTCCGCCAAAAGAATGACGATCGGGGTCACGACGCGGGCGTAACCGCGTGGACACGCGCGCGTTGTTCTGCATGACGGCCGTGGCGGGGAAGACCCCCGAGCCCCCACCACGGCCGCTGAACTTGCCAGGCCCTACGGCCGGCCGCTGACGCCGGGCGTCAGGCGAGCCCGGCGCGCTCCAGGGCCTCGGTGCCGGCGCGGAGCGAGGCGAGCCGCTCGTCGAGCGTGAAGCCCGCTGGAGCCAGCGACAGGGTCGTGACCCCGGCCGCCGCGTAGGCCTTCATCCGGTCCGCGATGCGGTCGACGGAGCCGAGCAGCGTGGTCCTGTCGATCAGGTCGTGCGGTACGGCGGCCGCGGCGCCCTGCTTGTCGCCGGAGAGGTACTTGGTCTGGATCTCGGCGGCTTCCTTCTCGTACCCCATGCGCTGGGCGAGCTGGTTGTAGAAGTTCTGCTTGGGGCTGCCCATGCCGCCGACGTACAGCGCGGTGTAGGGGCGGAAGGTGTCGGCCAGCGTGGCCACGTCCTTGTCGTCGCCCACGGCGAGCGGCAGGGTCGGGCAGACGTCGAACCCGTCGAGGGTCTTGCCGGCCTTCTCGCGCCCGGCGCGCAGGTACTTGATCGTCGTGTCCTCCAGGTGCTCGGCGGAGGGGAAGATCAGCAGGGCGCCGTCGGCGATCTCACCGGTCTGCTCGAGGTTCTTCGGGCCGATGGCGGCGATGTAGAGCGGGATGTGCTCGCGCTGGGGGTGCACGGTCAGCTTGATCGGCTTGCCGGGGCCGCCGGGCAGCGGCAGCGTCCAGTGCTGACCCTCGTACGACAGGCGCTCGCGCGTCATGGCCTTGCGGACGATCTCGACGTACTCACGCGTGCGTGCAAGCGGCTTGTCGAACTTGACGCCGTACCAGCCCTCGGAGACCTGCGGCCCGGAGACGCCGAGGCCGAGCCGGAAGCGGCCGCCGGAGAGCGAGTCCAGGGTCGCGGCCGTCATCGCGGTCATCGCCGGCTGGCGGGCCGGGATCTGGAAGATGGCGGAGCCGACGTCGATGCGCTCGGTCTGGGCGGCGACCCAGCTCAGCACGGTGGCCGCGTCCGAGCCGTACGCCTCGGCGGCCCAGCACACGGCGTACCCCAGCCGGTCTGCCTCCTGCGCGACGGCGAGGTTGTCCGCGTCCATTCCGGCACCCCAGTAGCCGAGGTTGATCCCGAGCTGCATGGCCGATCCCCTTACCGATCAGTAACGTCCCTTGTGGGCCCGACCTTAGCGCGGGGGACGTCCCGCGGGGAGGCCAGTGTGGCGGGCGTCGCTCCACAGGCGGTGGCACGGCCGTCGGTATCCCCGGTCACCGTCCGGAAAACTGGTTATCCACAGGCCCCCACATGGCAGGTTCTGGCCAGTAATCTCGGCGTTCATGGAGCAGAGGCATCTCGGCCGCACCGGCCTGCGCGTGTCCCGGATCGGACTCGGCACCCTCACCTGGGGCAGGGACACCGACGAGCACGATGCGGCCGACCTCTTGAAAACCTTCTGGGAGGCGGGCGGCACCCTCGTCGACACGGCCGACGTGTACGGCGACGGGGAGGCCGAGTACCTGCTCGGGCGGCTCATGGAGGGGCTCGTCCCGCGCCGGGACCTGGTCATCTCGACGAAGGCGGGCAGCGTTCCCGACCCGGACCGCCGCTTCGACGGCTCGCGCGGCCATCTGCTCTCCGCGCTGGACGCCTCACTGGCCCGGCTCGGCACGGAGTATGTCGACGTCTGGCACATCCACGCCTTCGATCCGTACACCCCGCTGGAGGAGACCCTCCAGGCCCTCGACCTGGCCGTCAGCAGCGGGCGCGCCCGCTATGCCGGCGTCTCGAACTTCTGCGGCTGGCAGCTCGCCAAGGCGGGGACATGGCAGCTCGCGGCGCCGGGCATACGCACCCGGCTGGCCAGCACACAGCTGGAGTACTCCCTGCTGCAGCGGGGCGTGGAGCGCGAGGTGTTGCCGGCCGCGCTGGACCTGGGCATCGGCATGCTCCCCTCCTCCCCGCTCGGCCGGGGCGTCCTGACCGGCAAGTACCGCAACGCCACACCGCCCGACTCACGCGGTGCCTCGGAGCATCTGGCGCCCTTCGTCGCGCCGTACCTCGACGACACGGCGAGCCGCATCGTGGACGCCGTGCAGACGGCCGCCGACGGGCTGGCCGTGACCCCGCTGCAGGTCGCCCTCGCCTGGGTCCGCGACCGGCCCGGGGTGGCCGCGCCCGTCATCGGCCCGCGCAACGCGCAGCAACTCACGGCGGCATTGTCAGTGGAGGCCCTTAGTCTTCCTGACGAGATCTGCCGGGCGCTCGACGATGTGTCGGCGCCCGTGCACCGCTATCCCGATCACGACTGGAGCACGCTGTGAGCACGGAGCCGCCCGAGACCACGGGGAACACCGAGCCGGGGCCGACCCAGGCCGCGCCGGGGGCGAGCGCCGGAGGTGCCGGGGAGCGGCCTGCCGGGGTCGAGGCCGCGGATTCGCGGTCGGATCACCAGGACACGGAAGGCGAAGGCGCAAGCCCTGCCGTCGAGGCGGACGGTGACGAGACGGACGGCGGCGAGGGGGAAGCTGCCGTCCAGGACTCCGCGGCCAGGGACGGCGACGGCGGCGACGGGGCGCAGTTGTCGGAGGCAGAGGCCGAGATCGCCGCTCAGCGGATCGAGCGGGAGCGGATCGAGCGGCGCAAGGCCGAGCGGCAGGGGCCCGTGGAGAGCGGGGCCAAGCTCAGCGGGAAGGCGGCCGATCTGCTCGCCGCAGTACGGGCCGTGGAGACCGGCGCGAAGCCGGCAGCCACCGTCTTCAGCGAGCCGGAGCCACCGCGCCGCCCCGCCCCGGAGCCGGCGCGACCGCCGCGGCCGGTGGCGGCCGGCGGGGCCGCGGCTCCGGCGCCGGAGGCCGTCGAATCCGTGCGGCTCGTGCTGGCCGACGGCGGCGCACCGGAGGCTCTCGCCCCGCAGGCCGCCGCGGTCCTCGGCGAGGGCGCGGACGACCAACTGCGGGCGGACCCCTGGCAGTTGCTGCGGATCGGCGGGGTACGGCCGGAGCAGGCCGACGGGTTCGCGCGGGCGCTGCTCGGCGCGGAGTGCGGACCCGACGACGAGCGGCGCGGCCGGGCGGTCACCGTCTGGCTGCTGGAACAGGCGGCCCTGGCCGGGCACACGGCCCTGGAACTGGCGACGCTCACCGGCGCGTTGAACCAGCGGGGCGTGCCCGACGCCGATGCGGCCGTGCAGAACACCCTGTCCGAGGGCGAGGCCCTGGCCTTCCAGGACGCCCTGGACGCGCCCGGCGCCCCGGCCCGGTCCGGCGACGAGGCCGAGGAGGGGGAAGAGGAGCGGCCGGTCCGTGTCCTCGTCGGTCTGGAGCGCTACGCCCTCGCGGAGGAGAGCCTCGCCGACGGGCTCGCCCGTCTGATCAACTCGGCGCCCAAGCAGGACGGTTCGGCCGAGGACTGGGAGCGGGCCGCGGCCGACGCGGGCCCCGCCGCCGACCTGGTCCGCGCGGTGGCGAGCCATGGCCTGGTCCTCCACACCGGCGGGGAGGCCTCCCTGGCCGAACCGGCCGCGCTGCTGCACGCGGCGCGCGACCTCGGGCTGCGGGCCTGGGCGGCCGCCCACAGCCCGATCGGGCGGAGTCGCTTCGCCGCACGGCTGAGCGGAGCCGACGCACCCGGCGTCGCCACCGTGGCCGGTCTGCTCTCCGGTGCCGAAGGGCCCGGCCGGGACGCGGACGGTGCGTTCGACCTCGATCTGCTCGTCGTGCTGGACGCACCGCAGGTGGATGTCGAGACGGCCGCCCTGCTCACGGAGTCGTTGCCGGACGGGGCCCGGCTGGTGCTGGCCGGGGATCCCGCGGTGCTGTGGTCGGCGGGGCCCGGGCGGGTGTTCGCCGACCTGCTGGCGGCGCGCGGCTGCCCGCAGATCGCCTCGCGGCAGCCGGATCCCGGCCCGCTGGGCGAGTTGGTGTCCGGTATCGGCATCGGCGAGCTCAACCAGGTCGAGGCGCCCGGCAAGGAAGTCGTGATCGTGCCGGTGCGGGACCCGGGCGAGGCAGTGCACCGCACCGTGCAGCTCGTCGCGGACTCGGTGCCCCGCGCGTTCGGCGTTCCCGCCGAGGAAACCCGGGTGATCACGCCGGGCCACGGCGGCGCCGCCGGCACGCGCGCGCTCAACGCCGCCCTCAAGGAGCGGCTCAATCCCGGCCCCGGCCGCTTCGGCGGCTTCGACCCCGGTGACCACGTGGCCTACTCCCCCGCGCCGGGCCGTACGGTGCCCGGTCGGGTGGTGAAGGCCGACGCCGAGGGACTGCACCTGTCCTGCGAGGGCGAGGCCGTCGTCGTACCGAAGGAACGGGTGGAGCAGTCCGTGCGGCACGGCTGGGCCCTGACCGCACACCAGGCGGCGGGCGCCCGCTGGCCTGCGGTGGTCGTGGTCCTCCCCGGCGACGCGGCCCAGGCTCTGAGCCGCCCCTGGGTCTACACGGCCTTCAGCCGGGCCGACCGTCACCTCTCCGTGGTCCACGGCGTGGAGCAGGCCCTGCCCCGAGCTGTCGCCGAGGTCCCGGCGAAGCCACGCACGACCCGCCTCCCCGTCCTGCTCGGCACGCAGGTGCCGGCCGCGGGCTGACCCGGGCCGCGCACACGACGACGGCGGCGGCGGTCACGGTGTTCGTCCGTGACCGCCGCCGCCGTCGTCGAAACAACCGCGCCCGTGTCGGCAATCGCCTCAGCGAGCCGCGTCAGCGATCGGCGTCCAGTGGCTCCAGCTCGTCCTCGTCCAGATCCCGGTCGAGTTCGTCCTCGAGGTCGCCGTCGTCGCTGTCGTCGGCCTCCTCGTCACCGTCCTCCGCCTCGTCGACGTCGTCCAGGTCCTCGTCGAACACCGTGCTGACGTCGAAGCGGCAGACCACCCGCTGCGGATCGACCCCCTCGAAGGGCGCCTCCAGCCATTCCCCCGGTTCGGGTTGCTCGTCCGAGGCGGTCACCCAGAGCGTGGAGTCGCCCTCCTCCAGGCCGAACTCCTTGTGCCGGGACCCGATCTCGTCCGGCTCGAACTCGCCGAACAGGAGGCCGAGCGCCCCGTGCACCGTGCCTGAGGCATCCGCGTCCGAACCGTCGTCGTAGTCGGCCGCCTCGATCCGCTCGGCATGCGCCAGCAGTCGCTGCGGCTCCACCACGACGTAGTCACGGCGGATCAGCACACTCACAGCGTTCGGTTCCTCGGGTCCCGTGTACGGCGGCAGTGCGTCGTCCGTACCGGGGATCTCGAAGGGCGTGACCTCGTCGTAGCGGTCGTAGAGCAGCTCGTCGTAGACCTCGGCGGCTGCGGCCAGCTGGTTGAACGCCTCGTAGACGGCCGGGTCGTCCTCACCCGACCGGCGTTCGACCGCGGCCAGGTGACGGTCGAGCGCGGTCTTGACCGCCTCGGCGGCGGCGCGTACCTCGGCAGCGGTGGGCTGCACAGCATCAGACATAGTGCAGACGCTATCCGTACCGGGCCCCAGCCCGCACAATAGATGCGATGCCGGAATACGAATTTGTCGACGTGTACGTACCGCGCGGGGTCTCCCGCAAGGACGCCACACGCCTGCTGACGGACCATGCCGAGTACGGACACTGGGAGTTGGACCGCCTGAGCCTGCTGCGCGACGGCAGCCGCAGGGTGCGGCTGCGGCGCCGGATCATTCGCCAGGTGCGGGCCACATGGTGAGCTGAGAGGCCACACAGCGAGACGGGGACCCGCAGGACGGACGAGACAGCAGAACAGGAAACACATGGAGCGGGCCCCGCCGAGGCGGGGCCCGCTCCGTTGCGTGCCGGATGCCCGCGCTCTACTCCGAGGGCCGTGCCTTGCGGTACAGCACCGCGCCCGCGAGCAGCGCCGCCGCGCCGACCGGCAGGGCGAGGCCCATCGGCAGGTCCACGCCGGTCTGGGCGAGCTCGGCGTCGCCCCGGGGCTGGGTGACGAAGTGGGCGCCCGGGTGGTTGCCCTGCGAGGAGCCGCCCGGAGTCAGGCCGCCCGTGCCAGGGGGCGTGCTCGGGGAACCGGGGTTGCCCGGCTCGACGGGGTTTCCGGGGTTGCCCGGGTTGCCCGGCTGCTCGGGGTTCCCCGGGTTTCCGGGGTTCCCCGGGTTTCCGGGATTACCCGGCTGCTCGGGGTTGCCGGGGTTTCCAGGGTTCCCGGGATTGCCCGGCTGTTCCGGCGACCCGGGCGGGTTCTCGTGGCCGCCGCCCGGCGGGGTGTGACTCCCGCCGCCGTTGTTGGAGCAGTCGTTGTCCTCGGCGGAGTTGCCGATGCCGATGATGTCGACGGTGTTGCCGCAGACGTTGACCGGCACATGGATCGGCGCCTGGACGTGGTTGCCGGAGCCGACGCCGGGCGAGTCGGTGGCGTGCCCGCCGGCCGACGCCCCCGAACCGCCGTGGCCGCCGGACGAACCGCCGCCCTGGTTGCCACAGCTGTTGCCGCTCGCCGGGTTGAGCACCCCGACGACGTCGACCGTGTTGCCGCAGACGTTGACCGGCACGTGCACCGGCGCCTGCACCGTGTTGCCCGACAGCACGCCGGGCGAGTTCGCGCTGGAGCCGTGCGCACCCGAGCCGGTCGCGTGGGCGGCGCCGCCCGCGGCGGCGACGATGCCGGTCGCGGCCGCCACGGTCATCAGGCCCTTGCGGGTGACCTGTCGCATTCGCTTGTTACCTGCCTTCGACCTTGTTCCGAAAATACGACGCCGGAAATCGACCGACGCTGTAGAAAAGGCCGGTCGGCCCCGGAGCGCATGGCACGCGCTCCGGGGCCGACGGGCTCAGCCCCATTCACGGGGCGAGACACAACGTCACTTGTTGATGCAGGTGTTGCCGAAGGCGGGGTTCAGCAGCCCGATCACCGAGATCGTGTTGCCGCAGACGTTCACGGGGACGTGAATCGGAGCCTGAACGACGTTGCCCGACAGGACACCCGGGGAGTGCACGGCAGCACCCTGGGCACCGGAATCGGCGACGGCGAGGCCCGCGCCCGCGAGAACCAGCCCACCAGTGGCAGCCGCAGCGGCGACGACCTTCTTGATCATTATTCCTCCTTGTTGGCAATGCGATCACAAGTAGCTGATCGCATCACCTGTAACGAGGAGGAACTAATAGGGCTACGACCTGATGAGCGCGTTCACCCTCCCCGGTCACAGCCAGTACGTCTGGTCGAATTCTGAAGTGTGCTTTCAGCGGGCCAATTCAGGACGCATCGATGAACCTGTCGAGCACACGGACCCCGAATTGCAGGCCGTCCACCGGAACCCGCTCGTCGACGCCGTGGAACATGCCCGCGAAGTCCAGCTCCGGCGGCAGCTTCAGCGGTGCGAAGCCGAAGCCGCGGATGCCCAGGTCGTCGAAGGACTTGGCGTCCGTTCCGCCGGAGAGCATGTAGGGGATCGCCTTCGCGGCCGGGTCCTCGGCCACCAGCGCGGACTGCATCGCCGCCACGAGCGCCCCGTCGAAGCCGGTCTCGACGGCCTTGTCGGCGTGCACGTCCTCGCGCCGCACGTTCGGCCCGAGGATCTTGTCGAGGTCGGCGAGGAACTCCCCCTCGAACCCGGGCAGGAAGCGGCCGTCGACGTGCGCGGTGGCCTCGCCCGGGATGACGTTGACCTTGTAGCCGGCGGTCAGCTGCGTCGGGTTGGCCGTGTTGCTGAGGGTCGCGCCGATGAGCTTGGCGATGCCGCCGAGCTTGGCGAGGGTGCCCTCCATGTTCTCCGGGTCGAGCTCGGTGCCGAGGGCGTCGCCGAGTTCGTCGAGGAAGGCCCGGGTGGTCTTGGTGACCCGCACCGGGAACTTGTGCCGGCCCAGCCGGGCGACCGCCTCCGACAGCTCGGTGATCGCGTTGTCCCGGTGGATCATCGAGCCGTGCCCCGCCGTGCCGGCCACGGTCAGCCTCATCCAGTGCATGCCCTTCTCGGCCGTCTGGATCAGATAGAGCCGCCGCTCCTCGCTCACGGTGAACGAGAACCCACCCACCTCACTGATCGCCTCGGTGACGCCCTCGAAGAGGTCCGGGTGCTTGTCGACGAGGAACCGGGCGCCGAACTTGCCGCCGGCCTCCTCGTCGGCGAGGAACGCGAGCACGATGTCGCGCGGCGGCCTGCGGCCACTGCGCAGCCGGTCGCGTACGACCGCCAGCGTCATCGCGTCCATGTCCTTCATGTCGACGGCCCCGCGCCCCCACACGCACCCGTCCGCGACCTCGCCGGAGAAGGGGTGGTGCGTCCAGTCGTCCGCGTTGGCCGGTACGACGTCGGTGTGCCCGTGGATGAGCAGCGCGGGCCGGGAGGGGTCCTCCCCCGCGATCCGCGCCACGGTGGAGGCGCGTCCCGGGTGCGACTCGAAGATCTTCGGCTCGAGGCCCACCTCGGCGAGCTTCTCGGCGACGTACTCGGCCGCCTTGCGCTCACCGGGACCCGAGTGGTCGCCGTAGTTGCTGGTGTCGATCTGGATCAGCTCGCGGCAGAGGTCCACGACCTCGTCCTCGCCGGTGACGCCCCTGGCCGTGTCCGTCTCGCTCACGCTGCTTCCTCCCGCGCTGTCGCTGCTGGTGGTCCCCCCTCATCCTCTCTCTCCCACCGTCCCCGCCCAAGACCGGCCGCGGCCCGTCACACACCGTTCACGCCGCGACGGGGGGTGATCGGGCACCCCGCGAAGCCTGGTAATGTTTTCTCTGTCGCCGCGAGGGAAACCCCGCGCGACAGACACCTTGTCCGGGTGGCGGAATGGCAGACGCGCTAGCTTGAGGTGCTAGTGCCCTTTATCGGGCGTGGGGGTTCAAGTCCCCCCTCGGACACACAACGAACGCGGGCCGTGACCACGAGGTCACGGCCCGCGTTCGTTGTGTGTGGGGGAAGTCTCGTTCCGACGAAGATCACCAGGTCAGCGCCCGCTTCCCCGGCGCCCGTGCCGCCACGAAAGGCTGCTCCGAGTGGCGTATCGAAGGTCGCGAACCTAGCTTCGTACTAAAATTTCCGGCTTGTTACGGAGCTGGCGCCGGACAACCCCAGGCAGACCTGCGGGCCCGCCAGCGCCCCGGATGCTTCCGGGATCGAGACGCGAGGACCGGATGGCAGCCATACAGGAGAGCAATGCTCTCGGCCTGCTCGACGAAAAGCTCGGCGCAGAGATCCACCAGCGGTTCGGCGACACGGCACGTTTCTCCGGAGGCCCGGCGGCCTCCCCGCGGACGCTCGTCGACATCTTCGAGGCGTCCGTGCGGTCGTACCCCGACGAGCCGGCGCTGGACGACGGCACGACCAGCCTGTCCTACCGTGCGCTGGCCGTCGAGGTGGACCGGCTGCGGCGCGGGCTCGCCGCGGCCGGCGTCGGGCTGGGCGACCGGGTGGGCGTGCGGGTGCCGTCCGGCACCAATGACCTCTACGTGGCGATCCTCGCCGTGCTCGCGGCCGGTGCCGCCTACGTCCCCGTCGACGCCGAGGACCCGGACGAGCGGGCCGAGCTGGTGTTCGGGGAGGCGGATGTGCGGGCCGTCGTCGGCGCCGGGCACGAGATCACCGTGCACGGCACGTCCGAGTCCCCCGCTGCCCGTCCCGGCGTCGAGCACGACGCGTGGATCATCTTCACCTCCGGTTCCACCGGGAAGCCCAAGGGCGTCGCCGTCTCGCACCGCAGTGCCGCAGCGTTCGTGGACGCCGAGGCCGCGCTGTTCCTGACCGAGGAGCCGATCGGGCCCGGCGACCGGGTCATGGCGGGGCTGTCGGTCGCCTTCGACGCGTCCTGCGAGGAGATGTGGTTGGCGTGGCGGTACGGCGCCTGTCTGGTGCCGGTGCCTCGCGCGCAGGTCAGGAGCGGTGCCGACCTCGGGCCCTGGCTGGTCGAGCAGGAGATCACGGTCGTGTCGACCGTGCCCACGCTCGCCGCGCTCTGGGAGCCCGAGACCCTCAACGACGTACGCCTGCTGATCTTCGGCGGCGAGGCCTGCCCGCCCGAGCTGACGCAGCGGCTGGTGACCGAGGGGCGCGAGGTCTGGAACACGTACGGCCCGACCGAGGCGACCGTCGTCGCCTGTGCGTCGCTGATGAGCGGTGCGGAGCCGATCCGGATCGGGCTGCCGCTGGACGGCTGGGATCTGGCCGTCGTCGACGAGGCCGGGGAGCCCGTGCCGATGGGCGCCAGCGGCCAGCTGGTGATCGGCGGGGTCGGTCTGGCCCGTTATCTCGACGCCGAGAAGGACGCGGAGAAGTACGCGCCGCTGCAGTCGCTGGGCTGGGAGCGGGCGTATCGCAGCGGTGACCTCGTCAAGGCGGAGCCGGAGGGGCTGGTCTTCCTCGGGCGGGCCGACGAGCAGATCAAGCTCGGCGGACGGCGGATCGAGCTCGGTGAGGTGGACGCCGCGTTGCAGGCGCTGCCGGGTGTGGCCGGTGCGGCCGCCGCCGTGCGGTCCGCTCGCGGTGGCAATCAGCTGCTCGTCGGGTACGTCGTCACGCAGGACGGCTGGGATCACGCCGTCGCCGTCGAGAAGCTGCGCGCCGAGCTGCCCGCCGCGCTCGTGCCGCTGCTGGCGCCGGTCGCGGAGCTGCCGACCCGTACGTCGGGCAAGGTGGACCGGAACGCGCTGCCCTGGCCGCTGGAAGGCCTGGAGACCGGTGGTCCGGCGGAACAGCTCTACGGCACCGAGGCCTGGCTCGCCGAGCAGTGGGCCGAGGTGCTCGGCATCCCGGTGTCCCGCGCCTCCGACGACTTCTTCGCGATCGGCGGTGGCAGTCTGGCCGCCGCGCAGCTGACGACGCGGCTGCGGACCCGCTATCCGAGCGCGGCCGTTCTGGACATCTACCAGCAGCCGGTGCTGCGGAAGCTGGCCCGGCACCTGGAGAAGTCCGCGCAGGACGACGGGGCCCGCCGCACGATCGCCCCGGTGCCGCGGCGCGCGCAGGTGATCCAGCTCCTCCTTCTCGTTCCGCTGTTCACGCTGCTCGGCCTGCGCTGGACGGTCGCGCTGGCCGCGCTCGGGAACCTGCTGCCCGCCTACGGGTGGCTGCCGACGGCCCCCTGGTGGCTCGTCGCCGCCGGCGCGGCCGTGCTGTACAGCCCGCCGGGGCGGCTCGCGCTGGCCGCCGGGGGCGCGCGACTGCTGCTCAGGGGCGTGAAGCCCGGACGGTACGCGCGCGGTGGCAGCCTGCATCTGCGGTTGTGGGCGGCCGAGCGGCTGGCCGAGTTCAGCGGGGCGACCTCGCTGACCGGGACCTGGCTGGAGCGGTACGCCCGGGCGCTGGGCGCCAAGGTCGGGCCGGACGTCGACCTGCACTCGCTGCCGCCGGTCACCGGGCTGCTCAAGCTGGGGCGCGGCGCGGCCGTCGAGTCCGAGGTGGATCTGTCCGGCTACTGGCTGGACGGGGACCGGCTGGAGATCGGCACGGTCAAGGTGGGCGCGCATGCCGTCGTCGGCACGCGCAGCATGCTCTTCCCCGGCGCCCGGGTCGGCAAGCGGGCCGAGGTGGCGCCGGGTTCCGCGGTCACCGGGCAGATTCCCACCGGTCAGCGGTGGGCGGGCGCCCCGGCGGTCAAGCTGGGCAAGGCCAAGCGCAACTGGCCGAAGGAACGGCCGCGGCGCGGGACGTACTGGCGTGTCATGTACGGCATCACCGGCTTCGCGCTGAGCGCGCTGCCCGTGCTGGCGGGAGTGGCGGCGTTCCTGGTGGGCCGGGTGTTCTTCACGCCGGACGCGCCCCTGGCGGGCGCCGCGCTGGCCCTCGTACCGGCGACGCTCGCCTTCGGGCTGGCGTACGCCGTGCTGATCCTGATCGGCGTACGCCTGCTGAGCCTCGGCCTGCGTGAGGGAACGCATCCCACGCACAGCCGGATCGGCTGGCAGGCCTGGACCGTGACGCAGCTGATGGACCGCTCGCGCGAGACCCTGTTCCCGCTGTACGCCGGCCTAATCACGCCGGTGTGGCTGCGGCTGCTCGGGATGCGGATCGGGCGGGGCGCGGAGGTCTCCACGGTCCTCGCGCTGCCCAGCCTGACCACGGTCGGCGAGGGCGCGTTCCTGGCCGACGACACGCTGACCGCGCCGTACGAGCTCGGTGGCGGCTGGATGCGGATCGGGCGGGCGGAGATCGGGCGGCGGGCCTTCCTCGGGAACTCGGGGATGACGGCGCCCGGGCGGACCGTGCCGGAGGGCGGCCTGGTCGGCGTGCTGTCGGCGACGCCGAAGAAGGCGAAGAAGGGCACGTCGTATCTGGGGCTGCCGCCGGTGAAGCTGCCGCGCAGCGCGGCCGACGGCGACCAGAGCCGGACGTACGATCCCCCGGCCCGGCTGCTGTGGGCGCGCGCCCTGGTGGAGCTGTGCCGGATCGTGCCGGTGTTCTGCTCGGCGGGGCTGGCGGTGCTGACCATCGCGGCGCTGTGCGCGCTGGGGGCCTGGGCGCCGCTGCTGTCGGGGCTGGTGCTGCTCGGGGCCGGTGCCCTGGCGGGGCTCGTGTCCATCGTCGCGAAGTGGCTGCTGGTGGGCCGGCATCACAGTGCGGAGCATCCGCTGTGGTCCGGGTTCGTGTGGCGCAACGAGCTGGCGGACACGTTCGTCGAGGTGCTCGCGGTGCCGTGGCTGGCGGGTTCGGTGCCGGGTACGCCCGTGATGACGGCCTGGCTGCGCGGGCTCGGCGCGCGCATCGGCAAGGGCGTGTGGGTGGACAGCTACTGGCTGCCGGAGACCGATCTGGTGACCCTCGAGGACGCCGCCACCGTGAATCGGGGCTGTGTGCTCCAGACACACCTCTTCCACGACCGGATCTTGCGGACGGATACTGTGGTCCTCCGTGAGGGCGCGACGCTGGGTCCTGGCGGGATCGTCCTTCCGGGCAGCGCGATCGGTGCCCGTACGACACTGGGTCCCGCGTCGCTCGTCATGGCGGCGGAGTCCGTCCCCGACGACACCCGTTGGCTCGGGAATCCGATCGAAGCATGGCGTCCCTGAGGGCGGCCCACTCGGGGCCGGTGGCGGGCGGTGGGCCGGCACGGAGTGGCAGCAGTACGGCGCAGGGAGCACAGACAGCAGTGGCAGTTCAGCAGACGGCAGGCGCGGACCCGTACTTCCCGGAGCACGGCGATCCCCGGTACCGGGTGCACCGGTACGAGTTCGCGCTGGACTACCGCCCGGGCCCGAACCGGCTCTCCGGGGCGGCCCGGATCAACGCCATAGCGGGACGGGCGCCGCTGACCGAGTTCGTGCTGAACCTTGCCGACTTCAAGATCGGCCGCGTCCGGGTGGACGGCCGGCAGCCGCACTACACCCACCGCGGCGGGCGGCTGCGTGTCCGCCCCGCCAAGCCGATCCGCGCCGGGGCGGCCTTCACGGTCGAGGTGCACTGGTCGGGCAACCCCAAGCCGGTGAACAGCCCCTGGGGCGGGCTCGGTTGGGAGGAGCTGGAGGACGGGGCGCTGGTGGCGAGCCAGCCGATCGGGGCGCCGTCCTGGTACCCGTGCAACGACCGGCCCGCCGACAAGGCGTCGTACCAGATCTCGATCACCACGCCGTCGGCGTACGCGGTGGTCGCGGGCGGGCGGCTGCTGACCCGTACGACGAAGGCGTCCACGACCACCTGGGTGTACGAGCAGTCGGCGCCGACGTCCAGCTATCTGGTCGGGCTGTCGATCGGCAAGTACCAGACGGTGCTGCTGGGCGACCCGGGCCTGGGCGGGGTACCGCAGCACGGGCACATTCCGGCGCAGCTGCTGCCGGAGTTCTCGCGGGACTTCGCGCGCCAGCCGCAGATGATGGAGCTGTTCCAGGAGCTGTTCGGGCCGTACCCCTTCGACGAGTACGCGGTCGTGGTGACCGAGGAGGAACTCGATGTGCCCGTCGAGGCCCAGGGGTTGTCGCTGTTCGGCGCCAACCACGTGGACGGGGCGCGGGGTTCGGAGCGGCTGGTGGCGCACGAGCTGGCGCACCAGTGGTTCGGCAACAGCGTGTCCATCGCGGACTGGCGGCACATCTGGCTGAACGAGGGGTTCGCGAAGTACGCGGAGTGGCTCTGGTCGGAGCGGTCGGGCGGGCGGACGGCACAGCAACTCGCCGCCGCCGCGCACCGCTTGCTGTCGTCGATGCCGCAGGATCTGCGGCTGGCGGATCCGGGGCGCAAGTCCATGTTCGACGACCGGCTGTACGAGCGCGGCGGGCTGACCCTGCACGCCGTGCGTTGCGCGCTCGGGGACATCGCCTTCTTCCGCATGCTGCGCGGCTGGGGCCGGCTGCACCGCAACGGCACGGTGACGACCCAGGCCTTCACCTCGTACGTGGCCCGCTTCGCGAACGAGCCGGTGGAGGAGTTGTTCGAGGCGTGGGTGTACGGGGCCGCGCTGCCGCCGTTGCCCGGGTCCGCGACGCGGGCGGCGGGGTAGAAGAATGGCGGCCATGACGACGCGTTCCTGCCCGTGCGGGCTGCCCGAGGCCTACGACAAGTGCTGCGGCCGCTACCTGTCCGGTGCCGCCGCCGCGCCGACCGCCGAGGCGCTCATGCGGTCGCGGTACAGCGCGTTCGTCAAGGGAGATGCGGCCCATCTGCTGCGGACCTGGCATCCGCGGACGCGGCCCGCGCGGCTGGACCTCGATCCGGGGATGCGGTGGACCGGGCTGGAGATCCTTGAGACGGCTGACGGTTCGGCGTTCCACACCACGGGGACGGTGACCTTCCGGGCCTCGTACGGGGGTGGGTCGCTGCATGAGCGGAGCCGGTTCGAGCGGGTCGACGGGGCGTGGGTGTACGTGGACGGGGAGTTCCTGAGCTAGGGCACCTACGGTGCCAGGATGTCCAGTTCCTGGAGGGCGCCCATCGTGATCTCGCGGGTCAGGTGTTCTGCCCGGACCGCGTCGCCCGCGCGGACCGCCTCGGCGACCTGGACGTGCAGCGTGACCGCGGAGGGGTCGGGGTCCTCGAACATGACCTCGTGGTGGGTGCGGCCGGCGAGGACCTCCGCGACGACGTCGCCGAGGCGGGCGAACATCTCGTTGCCGGAGGCGTTGAGGATGACGCGGTGGAAGGCGACGTCGTGGACGAGGTAGCCCTCCAGCTGGTGGCCGCGTGAGTGGGCGACCATGCCGAGGGCGCACTCGGTGAGTTCGGCGCACTGGTCGGCCGTGGCGTACTTCGCGGCCAGTCCCGCCGCCACCGGCTCGATGGCCGAGCGCAGGACCGTGAGGGAGCGCAGTTGCTGGGGGCGGTCGGCGCCGGCGAGGCGCCAGCGGATGACCTGGGGGTCGTAGACGTTCCACTCGGACTTCGGACGGACCGTCACACCCACGCGGCGGCGGGACTCCACCAGGTACATGGACTCCAGGACGCGGACCGCCTCGCGCATCACCGAGCGGGACACCTCGAAGCGCTGCGCCAGTTCGTCCGTGCGCAGGACGCTGCCCGGCGGGTACTCGCCCGCGGTGATCGCGGGGCCGAGGGTTTCCAGTACTCGGCCGTGCAGCCCCCGGCCCGTTGTGCTCATGCACTCAGCGTACGGGGCAAGTCACGCGATCAAAAAGTCAGACTTATATGTCACACACTCTTGAATTCGTCGTACCTAATGAGTTTCAGTTGCGTCGACATCACGTGTCGACGAGGACAGCAGACAGTGAGGCAGCGATGAGTACCCCCCATGTCGTCGTGGTCATGGGCGTTGCGGGCACCGGGAAGACCACCATCGGTCCCCTGCTCGCGGCCCGGCTCGGCGTCCCCTATGCCGAGGGCGACGACTTCCATCCGCCGGCCAACATCGCCAAGATGTCGGCCGGCACCCCGCTGGACGACGACGACAGGTGGCCGTGGCTCGACGCCATCGGCACCTGGGCGTACGAACGGGCGGGGCTCGGCGGGGTGGTCAGCTGCTCGGCGCTGAAGCGGTCGTACCGGGACCGGCTGCGGGCCGCCGCACCGGACCTGGTGTTCGTGCACCTGGCGGGCGACCGCGCCCTCATCGAAGACCGGATGTCGCACCGGCAGGGGCACTTCATGCCCACGGCACTGCTCGACTCCCAGTTCGCCACGCTCCAGCCGCTCCAGGAGGACGAGGCGGGAGTCGTCGTGGATGTGTCGGGCAGCCCCGAGGAGATCACCGGACGGGCCGCGTCGGCCCTGACGGCGCTTCCCGAGCCGACTCAGTAACCCCCCGCACCCCTCCCCCATCCCCGTATCTGCAAGGGAATCCATCCCCGTGACCAGACTCAACGTCGAGCTGCTGGCAGCGGACACCGTCGAGCCCATCACCTCGGCCGGCCACGCTCAGCTGGGCATCGCCGTCCTGGCGGGCATCGCCGTCATCGTGCTGCTCATCACCAAGTTCAAGCTGCACGCCTTCCTGTCGCTGACCATCGGGTCGCTGGCGCTCGGCGCGTTCGCCGGGGCACCGCTGGACAAGACCATCCTCAGCTTCACCGCCGGTCTGGGGACCACGGTCGCCGGCGTGGGCGTACTGATCGCCCTGGGCGCGATCCTCGGCAAGATGCTCGCCGACTCCGGCGGCGCCGACCAGATCGTCGACACCATCCTCGCCAGGGCCAAGGGCCGTTCGATGCCGTGGGCGATGGTGCTGATCGCCTCGGTGATCGGTCTGCCGCTGTTCTTCGAGGTCGGCGTGGTGCTGCTGATCCCGGTCGTGCTGATGGTCGCCAAGCGCGGCAACTACTCGCTGATGCGCATCGGCATCCCGGCCCTCGCCGGTCTCTCCGTGATGCACGGCCTGGTCCCGCCGCACCCCGGCCCGCTGGTCGCCATCGACGCGATCGGCGCCAACCTCGGTGTCACGCTGGCGCTCGGCGTGCTCATCGCCATCCCGACGGTGATCATCGCCGGTCCGGTGTTCTCGCGCTACGCCGCCCGCTGGGTGGACGTCCCGGCCCCGGACCGGATGATCCCCCAGCGCGTCTCGGAGGATCTTCAGAAGCGTCCCAGCTTCGGCGCCACGCTGACGACCATCCTGCTGCCGGTCGTTCTGATGCTCTCCAAGGCGCTGGTCGACATCGTGATCGACGACCCCGAGAACACCGTGCAGCGCGTGTTCGACGTCATCGGCTCGCCGCTGATCGCGCTGCTCGCCTCCGTGCTCGTCGGCATCTTCACGCTGCTCAGGCCGGCCGGGTTCAGCAAGGAGCGGGTCTCCCCGCTCGTCGAGAAGAGCCTCGCCCCCATCGCGGGCATCCTGCTGATCGTGGGCGCGGGCGGCGGCTTCAAGCAGACGCTGATCGACACCGGCGTGGGCCAGATGATCCTGGAGATCTCCGAGGACTGGTCGATCCCGGCACTCCTGCTGGCCTGGCTGATCGCGGTGGCGATCCGTCTCGCCACGGGTTCGGCGACGGTGGCCACGATCTCGGCGGCCGGCCTGGTCGCCCCACTCGCGGCCGACATGTCGACGACCCACGCGGCCCTGCTGGTCCTCGCCATCGGCGCCGGATCGCTGTTCTTCAGCCATGTCAACGACGCCGGGTTCTGGCTGGTGAAGGAGTACTTCGGGCTGAGCGTCGGCCAGACCGTCAAGACCTGGTCCGTGATGGAGACGATCATCTCGGTGGTCGCCGGTGCTCTGGTCCTGCTGCTCTCGCTGATCATCTAGGGGTACGGACATGAGCCACCCGCTCTTCGACATCAGCGGCCGCACCGCCCTGATCACCGGCTCCAGCCGGGGCATCGGGCTCGCGCTCGCCCGCGGCCTCGCGGAGGCCGGCTGCACGGTGGTCCTCAACGGACGCAACGGCGAGCGCCTCACCGAGGCCGCCGCCGAACTGGCCGACGAACTTGCCGCCGAACTGCCCGGCGACCGGATCCACACGGCCGCGTTCGACGTGACCGACGGTGCGTCGGTGGCCGCCGGTATCGCGGACGTCGAGGAGCGGGTGGGCCCGCTCGACATCCTGGTCAACAACGCGGGCATGCAACTGCGCGCACCCCTGCTGGAGTTCACGGACACGGACTGGCACCGCATCCTGGACACCAATCTCACCAGCGCGTTCCTGGTGGGCCGGGAGGCCGCCCGGCGGATGACGGAACGCGGCCACGGGAAGATCATCAACATCTGCTCGCTGCAGAGCGAGGTGGTCCGCCCCGGCATCGCGCCCTACGCCGCCACCAAGGGCGCCCTGAAGATGCTCACCAAGGGCATGTGCGCCGACTGGGGCCCCTACGGCGTGCAGGTCAACGGCCTCGGCCCCGGCTACATCGAGACCGAGCTGACCCAGCCCCTCGTCGCGGACGAGGAGTTCAGCGCGTGGGTACGGCGCCGGACCCCGGCGGGACGCTGGGGCCGTACCGAGGACCTGGTGGGCGGGGTGCTGTTCCTCGCCTCACCGGCCGCGGACTTCGTCGGCGGACAGGTGCTGTATGTCGACGGCGGCATGACGAGCGTGCTGTGAAGGAGGCCTCGGGGATGCTCGGTTGTGTGATCCACGGTCAGGGCGATCTGCGGGTCGAGGAGCTGCCGGTGCCGGTCCCCGGGCCCGGGCAGGCGCTGGTGGCCGTGCGCTACGGCGGGGTCTGCGGCTCCGATCTGCACTACTGGCGTCACGGCGGCGTCGGGGACTTCCGGCTCAGGGAGCCGATGGTGCTCGGGCACGAAGTGGTCGGGACGGTCGTGTCGTACGGCTCCCCGGACGCCTCGGGTCCCGCTGTCGGTACGGCCGTCGCGGTGCACCCGGCCACGCCCTGCGAGGTCTGCCCCGAGTGCGCGGACGGGCGGCGCAACGTCTGCCGGGACACCCGCTACCTGGGCAGCGCGGCGCGCTTTCCGCACGTCCAGGGCGGGTTCGCCGCACAGGTTGCCGTACCGGCCGGCCAGTTGAGGCCGCTCCCGGCCGGCCTCGGCCTGCGGCGGGCGGCGCTCGCCGAGCCGCTGTCCGTCGCACTGCACGCGGTGCGGCGGGCCGGTGACGTGACCGGGAGGCATGTCCTCGTGACCGGTGCCGGGCCCATCGGCTGTCTGGTGGTCGCTGCGGCGAAGGCGGCCGGGGCGGGGCGGGTCACGGTGACTGACCTGCTGCCGACGGCTCTTGAGTACGGACGGATCGCCGGCGCCGACATCCTCGTACGGGCGGACGATCCGGACGATGCCGGGTGGCCCTCCGAGGTGGACGTGGCGATCGAGGCGTCGGGGGTTGCCGCGGGGCTGGACAGCTGTCTGCGCCTCGTGCGGCGCGGTGGCGTCGTGGTGCAGCTGGGGATGCTGCCGGCGGGGCGCAGTCCGTTCGCGGGGAACCTCGTCGTGAGCCGGGAGATCGAGCTGCGGGGCGCGTTCCGCTTCGATGTGGAGTTCGACGGGGCGCTGGAACTGCTCGCGGCCGAGGCCTCGTTCGAGGGGCTGGTCAGCGCGGTGGTGCCGGTGCGGGAGGCCGAGGAGGCGTTCGCGCTCGCGGCGGACCGGAGCGGCTCGTGCAAGGTGTTGTTGGACTTCGGGGACTGAGCTGCCTGAGCGACGGGCGGCCCCGCCGGGCTTCCGCTTCCCGGGATTACGGTGCGCCGGTACCTGAACTCGCCCTGACGATCGCATAAAGCGGCTTCCCCAAGAGCGTTTTCGGCCCGATGATGAGGTGACCTCCGGAGGCTGCCGCAGCCGTCGGGGGCGTGAACATCGGGGGGCGTCATGGCGGTTTCCCTCGGGATGCGTATCTCGGGGCTGCTCGTGGTGGGGGCGGTGGCGGTGGCCGCCGCGGCCTTCACGAGTGACGGGCGTGGCAGTGCGGACGGCAGGGGCGGCGACGGTTCGGTCGTGACCGCCGGGCCGTCCGAGGGCGGCAGTGTGCCGACGGCACCGGCGGATCGCTCAGCCCCGGTGGCCCAGCAGTCGCCCAACGGCCGGGCGGGCGAGAACGCCTCCGGGCCGGCCGCTGTCCCGAGCGGGTTGCCGGGCGAGGTGGTGAGCGTGAGTCCCAGCCCTTCGCCGACCCCGTCCCCGAGCGGCAGGGGCACCGTGGGCCTCCAGGCCCCGCCATGGCTCCCGCCCGGCCCGAGTTCGCCCGACTCGGACAACGCGCCGGATCCGGCGAGCGTCTACGACCTGCTCCGAGCGCCGGAGCACTGCGAGTCCGCCCTCGGGAAGATCCCGCAGGACTCGGCGGAGGCGGAGTGGCAGCTGCTGCGCGGACTGTCCGCGGCCTGTCTGGCCGTGCAGGGCAGGGGCGGCGACTGGGACACGGCAGCCGGGGCCCATGCGGAACTCGCCGGGCGGGTGGACACCTGCAAGGGGCGTGCCGCGTACGCCGTCCTCGGTGGCCTGCTGGACTTCCACCGGCGGCACCCGGGCGGCACCGTACGGCTCGCGGCCAGACCGGGCGGCACACCGGCGTGCGGCTACCGGATCGCGGGCGTCGACACGGGCGGCGACGGCGAGGCGCGGCCCGGCGACACGATCGGCATCGAGCTGACCGGCACCTACTTCGACCATGCCGAGCTGCTGCAGGACGCGAGCGTGAGCATCGGCGGGCTGGTGGTACCGGGTGTGCCCGTCCTGAAGTCCGAGTCGGGTGACCGGCTGGTGCTGTCCGTTCCTGTACCGCCCCTGGAGCCGGGCCCGGCCGAGGTCGCCGTCCGGCACGCGGGCACCGAGGTCCGGCTGCCGGCGGCCTTCACGGTCACGGGCCCGGACACGGTCGAGGAGCCGGGCACGGGCACGGAGGCCACCGATGAGCCGGGGTCGCCGGCCGGGGCGGCTGTGTCGGATCTCGGGGCATGGCTGTCATCGCTTGGCGCGGAGGTGCCTGATGGCGGCGGCAGATCTTTGTCATCGCCCGGCACGAAGGCGCCAGACCTCGGCGGACCGGCGTCCTCGCCCGGCCCGGAGATGCCGGGCGGTGGCACAGCTCAGCCCACCGACCTCGGCCTTCGGGACTCTCAGGTAGCCCTTCAGCCGGTCGCCGTGCAGCCCGTCATGGCCGCCACCGTGAATGCTCCCGCTCCGCCCACTCCCGGCTGACCGAGCCCGTCCGCATGCCCCGGCGGGCCTCCGGGTCGCCCAGGGCCATGCCGATGTGGCCGGCGAGGACGATGCCGATGGTGAGGGCCAGCCAGTCGTGGACGAAGGTCGCGCTGGTGCGCCACTCCAGAGGAGTGAGGTGGGTGAACCACATGATGAGGCCGGTGCCGACCATCACCAGTGTCGCGCCGGCGATCCACGCGGCGTAGATCTTCTGTCCGGCGTTGAACTTGCCCGCCGGACGGCACGCGGGCCGCTTGTCGCGGTGCAGGGCGGCGCGCAGCCAGACGCGGTCGTGCGGGCCGAAGCGGTTGAGGAAGCCGAGGTCGGCGCGGAAGAAGCGGGAGGCGAGGCCGGCCAGGACCGGCACGGGCAGGGCGAGGCCGGCCCACTCGTGGATACGGACCACCAGTTCGCGGCGGCCGACGAGCTCGGCGAGCTGCGGGATGTACAGACAGGCCGCGGTCACCACGCACACGCCCATCAGCGTGGCCGTCGTGCGGTGCACCCAGCGGGTGGCCGGGCCGAAGCGCCGGACGTCCGTGGACCGGCCGGGGGCGTCAAGTCGTAGGCTCATCGTCGCGTCCGTTCGAGCGGCCGACCCAGGCGTCGACGTCGTAGCCCCGTTCCTCCCAGTAGCCCGGTTGCACGTCCTCGGTGACGGTGATGCCGGAGAGCCACTTGGCGGACTTGTAGAAGTACATGGGTGCCACATAGAGGCGGACCGGGCCGCCGTGGGCGTGGTTCAGGTCCTTGTCCTGCATGCGCAGGGCCACCATGACGTCGGCGCGGCGGGCCTGGTCGAGGGTGAGGCTCTCGCTGTAGGCGCCGTCGAAGCAGGTGAAGCGCACCGCCCCGGCACCCTTGCGCACTCCCGCGGCGTCGAGGAGGCGGGACAGGCGCACGCCCTCGAAGGGGGTGTCGGGGACCCGCCAGCCGGTGACGCACTGGACGTCGCGCACCATCCGGGTCTGCGGCAGGGCGCGCAGGTCGGCCAGCGTGTAGGTCCTGGGGCGGTCGACCAGGCCGTCGATGGTGAGGCGGTAGGTGGTGGCGTTCTTGCGGGGGACGGAAGAGGTCACCGAGTAGTAGCGGAAACCGCCGCCGTTGGGCAGCAGGTCGGTCAGGCCGGTGGGGTCCTTGTCGGACGCGCTAGCGAGGAAGGACTCCATCCCGCGCTGCAGGACGGGCGCGGTGACCACGCCGAGGGCGCCCAGGCCCAGGGTGCCGAGGAGGACGCGGCGGCCGATCGGTTTGCCCTTCTGCCCGATCTGCTCCTCGCCCTGCTCCCTGCCCTGCTCCTCGCCCTGTTCCTCGTCCTGTTCTCCGCCCTCGTGCTCGGGCTGTTCGCGGTTCACGTACTCATTCGAACACCCGCGACCCCGGCCGGACCAGGGATCGCGGGTGCTCGTCAGGTTTCCGTAAGCACTTCTTACGCGGCTCTCGCGCGCGGATGCCGGCTACGGCGTCTTCGCCGCCGCCTTGTCCAGCTGGAACGCCTCGTTGCCGAGCCCGATGCGGGCGTACCGCTCGGGTGCGCGGGAGCGCAGGAGCAGGCCCTGCAGCACGCCGACGACCAGCGCGAGGACGATGACGGCGGGCAACGCCCAGTTCAGGGCCGAGTCCGGGCCCGCGCCGATCAGGACGTCGAAGTCCTTGACCGTGTAGACGACGATGAACAGCAGCCCGACGACCGAGAGCCCGGAGGCGGCCAGCCGCCAGAACTGGGCGGCGACGGCCCCGCGGCGCACGAAGAAGGCGATGACGGAGACCGACGCGGCGGCCATCAGCGCGGCGACACCCAGCGCGCCGAGGTTGCCCATCCAGGTGAACAGGTGCAGCACCGGTGCGGTCGGGTCGCCCGTCGGCTTGTCGTCGGTGAGCGCGAAGGCGGCGACGACCACGAGGGAGATCGCCGTCTGCAGCAGCGAACCGGTGCCGGGGGCGCCGCTCGCGCCGCTGGTGCGGCCGAAGGCGGACGGCAGCAGGCCCTCGCGGCCCATGGCGAAGGCGTAGCGGGCAACGACGTTGTGGAAGCTGAGCATCGCCGCGAACATGCCGGTCACGAACAGCACGTGCAGGACGTCGGTGAAGCCGGCGCCGAGGAGGTCCTCGGTGAGGAAGAACAGCAAACCTGCGCTCTGCTCTCCCGCGGTGCCGACGATGGCGGAGGGCCCCGCGGCGACGGTGTACGCCCAGCAGCTGATCGTGTAGAAGACGGCGATGCCGCCGATGGCGAGGAACATCACGCGGGGCACGAGGACGTGCGGGCGGCTGGTCTCCTCGGCGTAGACGGGGGCCTGCTCGAAGCCGAGGAAGGCGGCGACGCAGAAGCACAGGGCGGTGCCGATGCCGGCGCCGGTGAGGGTGTCCGGGTTGAAGGCGTGCAGCGACAGGCCCTCCTTGCCGGGGTCGGCGATCGCGGCGACGTCGAAGATGACCACGAGGGCGACCTCGATGATCAGCAGGACGCCGAGCACGCGCGCGTTGAGGTCGATCTTCAGCCAGCCGAGACCGCCGACGAGGAGGACGGCCGCCAGCGCCGGTATCCACCAGGCGACCTCCGTGTCGAGGTAGGTGGCGAACAGCCCGGAGACCTCGAAGCCGAAGATGCCGTAGATGCCGACCTGGAGGGCGTTGTAGGCGACGAGCGCGACCATCGCGGCGCCGGCGCCTGCGGTGCCGCCGAGGCCGCGGGAGATGTAGGCGTAGAAGGCGCCGGCGTTGTGGACGTGCCGGCTCATCTCGGCGTATCCGACGCTGAAGAGCGCGAGGACCAGGCCGAGGATCACGAAGAGGAGCGGCTGCCCGACGACACCCATCACCCCGAAGGTCGTGGGCATGACACCCGCGACCACCATGAGGGGTGCCGTCGCGGCGAGCACGGACAGCAGCAGGCCCGTCGTGCCCAGCCGGTCGGCGCGCAGGGCCCGGTCCTGTCCCTTGAACGTACTGATCCCGCCACTGCCGGCGGTGGCTCTGCTCGTGCTGGAACTGCCCGTGGTCATCGGGGACCGTCCTTGGGTCGACTGCGGTTGGGGCGTTACGCCGTGCCGAGCGCGGTGTCGCGTGCGGCACGGAAGGCGGGATACGGCTCGCGGTCCGGGTACGACCACGGCGACGGGGTGGCGTGCTCGCCGATGCGGTGGAACAGGGCGGCGGCCTCGGCGCCGCGGCCCTCGCAGACCTTGGCGTGGGCGAGGTAGTTCAGGTCGACCAGACGGCGCGGGTGCCCCTCCTGCTCCCACTCCAGCCACCAGTCGAAGGCGGCCCGCATCACCTGCCGGGCCCGGCGGCCGGCCCAGTGCCCGGAGGTGGCCGCGTCGGGCTGCTCGCGCCCCGCCCCCGCGAGGACGCGGTAGCGCTCGGCGTGGGCGATGACCGGGAGGACGGCGAGCGGGGAGTCGGCGGGGGCCCGCTCGGCGGCCGCGTTGGCGAAGTCGTACACCTCGTGCAGCGGGTCGGGACCGGCGCCGGTGTGGCGTTCGGCGAGCCGGGCGACCATCAGGTGGTGGGCGTGGTGGTGGTCGGCGTACCGGGCGCCGACCTCGCCGAACAGGCGCCACACCGCCTCCTCGGCGCCGAGTGCGCTCTCCAGCATGAGCAGGCCGAGCCAGGGGGTGGGGTCGGCGGGCGCGAGCGCAGCAGCGGCGTGGCACGACTCACGGGCGCGGACGGGCTTCTCCTTGCCGCGCAGGGCGCGCTGGACCTGGGCGAGGGCGAGCAGGACGGCGGCGTCGGCGGAGTCGGGCTCGGCGAGCAGCCAGTCGCGGGTCCAGGGGACGCAGTACGGCTCCTGCGCGAGGACGGTGACGCGGTGCCCTCTGCGGTCCCAGTCGTCGCCGGTCCGGGCGAGCAGCGAGCGGGCCGACTGCCATCTGCCCTGGGCCAGCGCGGCGCGGGCGGCGGCGAGCTCGGCGTCGTCCAGGGCCGCGTCGAAGGTGTGGGATGCGCGCTTGCGGCCGCGGCCGAGGGGTGGCGGGGGTGGGGACACCGGTTCTGGGTTCTGTCGGGGGAAGAATGTGAGGAAAGAGCGTGACCTGTCATCGAGCGATCACGCACAGCAAACCCGCAGCCAATGGTTCGCGTCAAGGGCCGTCGAGGCGTTACACGCGTCAACTGGTGTTACTGATGGGGCAGTTGATGCGTTCAACAGCCACACACCTTGCCTTAAATGTCGGAATTGTTCAGAGTGTGTGGCGTACGTCATGGCGTAGCCGGACCAGGAACCGCACGATGGGGAGCCTGCGCATGCCGGGCCTTGGGCCGCTACAGTCGGCCCTTACGCACCCCGTCCCCTCACCCCGGCAGGATGATCGAGGTACGCAGCGTGTCGCTTCTGATCCTGATGCTCGCCGTGAGTGCCGCCTGCTGCCTGGGCTTCGGCTTCGTACTGCAGCAAAACGCGGCCCAGAAGGCGCCGCTGAACGACTTCCTCTCCCCCCGGATCCTCCTCGACCTGATGAAGGTGCCCCGCTGGCTGGGCGGCATCGGGCTCATGGTGGCCGGCATGGCGCTCGGCGCGATGGCGCTGGGCCAGGGCGAGATCTCCCTCGTGGAACCGCTGCTGGCGACGAACCTGCTCTTCGCGCTCGCTCTCTCCCGCCGCCAGACCAAGCAGCCGTTGGGCCGCCAGGGCTGGACGGGACTCGCGCTGCTCGCGGGCGGTGTCACGGCCTTCATCATCGCCGGACAGCCGCACGGCGGGGCGGCGCCCAGCGGCCCCTTCCGGCAGTGGCTGATCATCGGCGTCATGATCGGGGCGGCGCTGCTGCTCACGGCGTATGCGAAGCGTTCGCGGCTCAGGGCCGGTCCTGCGCTGCTGGCCACGGCCGCCGGTCTGCTGTACGGCGTGCAGGACGCGCTGACGCGCCTGACCGGGCAGCGTTTCGCCGAGGGCGGCATGGCGGAGGTCCTCACCAGCTGGCAGCCGTACGCCGTGGTGGCGCTCGGCCTCACCGGGCTGATCCTCGTCCAGAGCGCGTTCGAGACGGCATCCCTGCGGATGTCCCTGCCGGCCCTGACCGCGGCCCAGCCGCTGGCCGGCATCCTGTGCGGCGTCGGCTTCCTCGGCGACCGGCTGCGCGCCGACTCGGGCGCGCTGGCGTGGGAGGCGGCGGGGCTCGCCGCGATCGTGGTGGGCATCATCATGCTCGGCACGCATTCGGCGATGCCGAGCGGCGTGAAGCAGCCCCGGCAGGTTGCCGTGGCGGCGGTTCCGGCGCGCTGACCGTGCGAGCGGCCGCCCTGGTTGGATGGCCCCCATGAGCGCTGCTGACGAGATCCTCGACATCGTCGACGAGCACGACCAGGTCGTCGGCCGGTCCCGGCGCGGCGAGGCCTACGCCAAGGGGTTGCGCCACCGCTGCGTCTTCATCGAGGCCCGGGATTCGGAGGGCCGCCTCTTCGTACATCGCCGCACGCCCACGAAGCTGGTCTTTCCCTCGCGGTACGACATGTTCGTCGGCGGGGTGGTCGGCGCGGGCGAGTCGTACGACGACGCCGCGCTGCGCGAGGCCGAGGAGGAACTCGGCGTCAGCGGCCTCCCCCGCCCCACCCACCTCTTCAAGTTCCTCTACGACGACGGCGCCGGGCAGACCTGGTGGTCGGCGGTGTACGAGGTCCGCTGCGAGCTGCCGGTGCGCCCGCAGCCGGAGGAGGTCGACTGGCACGACTTCCTGCCGGAGGCCGAGGTGGAACGGCGGCTGGCGGACTGGACGTGGGTACCGGACGGCCTGGCGGCGTACGAGCGCCTCAAGGCCCACCGGGCGGCCGGCTGAGCCCACCGGGCGGCGGGCTCGCGGGCGCGTCGACGGGGTGCGCCCCTGACCCAGGGCCCTGGCGGACGTGCCGCGGGCTCGGAGAGGCAGCGGGACAGCCGCAACACCTCCACCTCCGGGAGCACCCGGGCCGCCTCGACGGCCCCGGTCATGGCTCGGGCAGGGCCGCCTCCGGGCCGCCCGCGACCTTCCTCAGCACGCCGGTCATCCGCGCCGTCGCCACCACGTCGGACACGCCCTGGGGCAGCCCCGTCCGCCCCCTTGAAGCACTCCTCGCCGACGCTGCACTCGGACGCGCCCCCCTCCGAAGCCGGCGCTCGCGCCCCCCCTGCGCACACCCGCCGCCCGCGCCATCGCCACCGCCATTGCGGCTGCCACGTGCCCGGGCAGCCCACCGTCTCCGCCCCTGGCCGCACCGGCCTGCTGCCGGTCCGCGCCGGGGCGGTCCGTCCCGGGGCGGGGCGTGCCGGGCGGTGCCGGAACGCCCCTGTCCGTGGCCCCGGATAGGGTCGGGCATGTGATCGAGTTCGTACGGAACGTCCGGCTGTGGTTTGCGCCGCAGGAGATCCGGCAGGAGGGCGGCACGCCCGACTACCGGTTCTCGCTGGCCAACGAGCGCACTTTTCTGGCCTGGCTGCGTACCGCGCTCGCGCTCGTCGGCGGTGGCTTCGCGGTGGACCAGTTCCTGCCGGACCTGCGCTGGGGCTGGCGCGTGGGGCTGGCGCTCGCGCTGCTCGCGGCCGGCGTGCTGTGTTCGTTGCGTGCGGTCAACCACTGGGTGCGCTGCGAGCGAGCGATGCGGCGGGGCGAGGACCTGCCGGTGTCGCGGTTTCCGGCGGTGCTGAGCCTGGTGGTCGCGGTCGTGGCCATCGCGATGGTCGTCGTCGTGCTCGTGGGGTGGGAAGGGTGAACCCCGGGGCGGTCGCCGAGCCCGTCAGGGATCCGGGACTTCAGCCCGAGCGGACGCGCCTCGCATGGCGCCGTACGACCCTGTCCGGCACCGTGGCCGCCGTACTCGCCGTGAAGGCCGCACTGCACGGCGCCGTCTCGGTGGTCGGGCTCCTCGTCTGCGCCCTGTGCATCGGGCTGTGGCTGGGCTTCCTGGCCCTCGCCCACCGCCGCATCCGCGTCCTCGCCTCGTCCGCCGAGCCAGCGGCGTTGGCCCCCCGGCATGCCACGGCCACGGTCCTTTTCACCCTGGCCCTGGCCATCTGCGGCGCCGCCCTGGTCCTCTGAGACCCGCGTTCGGCTACGGCCCGCTCACTCCGCCCCCTGCCACAGCCCCTCCGGCGCCACCGGCTCCTCCTCCGTCTCCCAGTCCACCGTCACCACGATCTTGCCCCGGGTACGGCCCTCCTGGTTGAGCCGGTGCGCGTCCGCCGCCCGCTCCAGCGGGAACGTCTCCGAGACGTGCACGGACACCACCCCCTCCTCCGCCAGCTCGGACAGCCGCAGCAGGTCAGCCGCATCGGGGCGGACGAAGTAGTAGCGGCCCCCGTAGTCGAAGACGTCCGGGTCGGCGATGGACACCAGGCGGCCCTCGGGGGCCAGCAGGTTGGCCGAGGCCTTCAGCGCGTCGCCGCCGACCGTGTCGAACGCGGCGTCCACGCCCTCGGGCGCAATCCCCCGCACCCGCTCGGTCAGGCCGTCGCCGTACTCGACCGGCTCACCGCCGAGACCGCGTACGAAGTCATGGTTGTGCGCGCTCGCCGTACCGATCACCCGGGCACCCAGATGGCGGGCGAGCTGGACGGCGATCGAGCCCACGCCGCCGGCGGCGGCGTGCACCAGGACCGTCTCGTCGCGCTTGACCTGGAGGACCTTGGTCAGCACCTGGAACGCCGTCAGCCCCACCAGCGGCAGACCGGCCGCCTCCTCCCAGGTGAGGTTGCGGGGCTTGCGCGCGAGGGTGCGTACGGGCGCGGCGACGTACTCGGCGAAGGTGCCACGGGAGAGCACGTCCTCACGCACATAGCCGATGACCTCGTCACCGACGCCGAACTCCGTGACGGACACGCCCGGCTGAACGACAACGCCGGCTACGTCCCAGCCGGGGACGACCGGGAAGACCGGCTCCAGCATCCGGTCCATGTAGCCCTCGCGGCACTTCCAGTCGACCGGGTTGACCGCGGCCGCCCGCACCTTCACCAGCACGGAGTCGGGGCCGACGCGCGGATCGCGCAGATTCCCGTATGCGAGCTCGTCGGGCCCGCCGTAGCGTGTGTAGCTGATCCCCTTCATGGGTTCGACCCTCCGGGCTGGGAGGGCGCCACGCAAGCCCGAATAACCCGATATGCGCCGTTTGCGTGGCAGCCTGTCCGACGTCACAACCCGCACCTTCGAAGGTGAGCACCATGACCACCATGCACGTGGAACACCCTTCCCACACGCACGCCCACGGTCCGGACTGCGGGCACACCGCGGTGCCGCACGGCGACCACACCGACTACGCGCACGACGGTCACCTCCACAGGGAGCACAGCGGTCACTGGGACGAGTGCGAGACGGACGGGCACGTCGCGCACGACGGCCACACCCATCAGCACGGCGCCGACTGCGGGCACGAGAGCGTCCTGCACGGCGACCACGTCGACTACCTGCACGACGGCCACCGGCACGCCGCCCACGCAGGCCACTGGGACGACCACTGATCCCACGGGCGGCCCTGACCGACCGGCCCCGTTCTGGCCGAGAACGCACTCCTGACAGCTCCCCGACGCACCGCGCGGGGGGCTGTCGGCCTATCGTGGCCCCGATCACGTTCGGCTCCCCCACTGGACGACATACCGACTGGTCGGCATCATGAGTCAGGTCTCGTTCACCTGCCCTTAGGAGCCCTGTATGAGCCCCGACCATCCGCCCGGCCTCGACCTGGACCGGCTGCGCGGCCTGCTCGAGCGCGAGCGGCCCGGTCTGGCACACGGTCCGCTGACCGGCCGGCTCATCGAGGGCGGACGGTCGAACCTCACGTACATGGTCTCCGACGGCACCTCGCAGTGGGTCGTACGACGGCCCCCGCTCGGCCACGTCCTCGCCACCGCGCACGACATGAAGCGCGAGCACCGGGTCATCAGCGCGCTGCACCCGACGGACGTGCCGGTGCCGCGGCCTGTGCTGCTGTGCGAGGACGAGGAGGTGCTCGGGGCGCCGTTCTACGTCATGGAGTTCGTCGAGGGCACCCCGTACCGCACGGCCGACCAGCTCGCCCCGCTCGGCGCGGAGCGCACCCGGGGCGCGGCGCTGTCGCTGGTGGACACGCTCGTCGAGCTGCACGCGGTGGATCCGGCGTCGGTGGGCCTTGACGACTTCGGCCGGCCCGAGGGCTTCCTGGACCGCCAGCTGCGCCGCTGGGGCAAGCAGTTGGACGCCTCCCGCAACCGCGACCTGGCCGGCATCGACGAGCTGCACGTGACGCTCGGCCGCAGGCTGCCGGCCTCTCCCGCGGCGACGGTGGTCCACGGCGACTACCGGCTGGACAACGTCCTCATCGGTGACGACGACAAGATCAAGGCGATCCTCGACTGGGAGATGTCGACGCTGGGCGACCCGCTGACCGACCTGGGTCTGCTGGTCATGTACAGCATGCCGCTGGGCATGCCCGACTCCCCCGTCTCCACGACCGCCGAGGCCCCCGGGCATCCGGAACCGGCCGAACTGATCGAGCGGTACGCCGCGCGCTCGGGGCGCGACGTCTCCGCGGTCTCCTGGTACACGGCGTTCGCCTGGTTCAAGCTCGCCGTGATCCTGGAGGGCATCCACTACCGCTACACGCTGGGCCAGACGGTCGGCCGCGGCTTCGACCGCATCGGCGACCTGGTCCCGGTCTTCATCGAGCACGGCCTGAGCACACTTCAAGACGGAATCCAGGAGGGCTGACGGACATGGACTTCGCGTTCGACGCGCGCACCGAGGAACTGTGCGCCAAGCTCCTCGCCTTCATGGACGAGTACGTCTACCCCGCCGAGGCGGTCGCCGAGGAGCAGCGGGCCGAGCTGGCGTCCCCGTGGGACACGCCGGCCGTGGTGGAGGAGCTCAAGGCCGAGGCGCGCAGGCAGGGCCTGTGGAACCTCTTCCTGCCGGACCGGGAGTACGGGGCCGGGCTCACCAACCTCCAGTACGCCCCGCTCGCCGAAATCACCGGACGCTCCCCGCACCTGGCACCGACGGCCACGAACTGCGCGGCGCCCGACACCGGGAACATGGAGGTGCTGTCCCAGTTCGGCGACGAGCAGCAGAAGAAGCAGTGGCTGGAGCCGCTGCTGGCCGGTGAGATCCGCTCGGCGTTCGCGATGACCGAGCCGGACGTGGCCTCCTCGGACGCCACGAACATCACCACGCACATCGAGCGGGACGGCGACGAGTACGTCATCACCGGTCGCAAGTGGTACATCTCCGGGGCGATGAACCCGGACTGCAAGATCCTCATCGTGATGGGCAAGACGGACCCGGACGGCGAGGACATCCGCCGTCAGCAGTCCATGGTCCTGGTGCCCCGGGACACCCCGGGCGTCACCATCAAGCGCGCGATGCAGGTCTTCGGCTACGAGGACCACTCCCACGGCGGCCACGCCGAGGTGATCTTCGACCACGCGCGTGTGCCGGTTTCCAACCTCGTCGGCGAGGAGGGCGGCGGGTTCGCCATCGCGCAGGCGCGGCTCGGTCCGGGCCGTATCCACCACTGCATGCGGCTGATCGGCATGGCCGAGCGGGCGATCGAGCTGATGTGCCGCCGGGCGGTGTCCCGCAACGCCTTCGGCAAGGCGCTGGCCCAGCAGGGCGTGGTCCACAACTGGATCGCCGACGCGCGGGTGACGGTCGAGCAGCTCCGTCTGCTGGTCCTGAAGACGGCCTGGCTGATGGACACCGTCGGCAACAAGGGTGCCCACACGGAGATCCAGTCCATCAAGATCGCCACGCCGCGGGCGGTCGTCGACATCATCGACCGGGCGATCCAGTTGCACGGGGCGGGGGGTGTCAGCCAGGACTTCCCGCTCGCGGAGCTGTACGCCGGGGCGCGGACCCTGATGATCGCCGACGGGCCGGACGAGGTGCACCAGCGGTCGCTGGCTCGGCGGGAGTTGAAGAAGTACCTGTAACGGGACGCAGGTGAGGGGCGGTCGCAAGAGCGACCGCCCCTCACCCGTACCCGCAGTCCTCAGGGCCGCAGCGCCCGCAGCAGCAGGTCCGCCAAGTGGTCCGCGACCTCCTGGGGGCTCATCGGGCCGTCGGGGCGGTACCAGGTCGACAGGTGGTGGACGGAGCCGAAGTGGTAGTCCACGACGAGGTCCGCCGGGGTCGCCGTGGAGAAGACGCCCGTCTCCTGGCCCTCCTCGACGAGCGCGCGGAAGCGCTCGTGGTAGCGCCGCCGCTCGGCGCGCACCTGCTTGTTCTTCTCCGGGCTGAGATGGTGCATCGAGCGGAAGAAGATCATCGCGTCGTCGAGGTTCTCGATGGTCGTCACCACGACGTCCGCCGCCGCTCCCCGCAGCCGCTTCTCGATGGGCTCGTCGGCCCCCGCGAAGGCATCGAGCCGCTCCTGCTGAACGCGCAGCACGCGCGCGTACACCTCGTGCAGGAGGTCGTCCTTGGAACCGAAGTAGTGGTACAGCGCCCCCTTGGTGACGCCGGCCGCCTCGACGATCTCCTGCACCGAGGTGCGGTCGTAGCCGCGCTCCGCGAAGAGCCGGGTGGCGGCGGCGAGCAGCCGCTGCGGGACGGGCGTACCGTCACCGTCCGTCGTCCTGGCCACTGTGCCGCCACCTGCCCTTCCGAGATTTTCCTGCTTGCGTCTAGCCGTCGTTCGCACGGGAACGAAGTTCCCGACGGAGGATCTTCCCACTTGCCGTCTTGGGCAAGTCCGGCAGGATCTCCACCTGACGCGGATATTTGTAGGCGGCCAGTCTCTCCTTGCAGTAGGCAGCGAGTGTGTCGGGGTCCGTTTCCGCACCCGGACGGAGGCTGATGTACGCCTTGACGGTCTCCCCGCGGTACCCGTCGGGCACCCCCACGACGGCCGCCTCGCGCACCGCCGGGTGCGTGTAGAGCACGTCCTCGACCTCGCGCGGCCACACCTTGAAGCCGGACGCGTTGATCATGTCCTTCTTGCGGTCGACGACGTACAGCCAGCCCTCGGCGTCCATGAAGCCGATGTCCCCGGTGCGCAGTTCGCCGTCGGGGAAGGTCTCGGCGGTGGCGTCGGGGCGCCGCCAGTAGCCGGGCACGACCTGCGGCCCGCGCACCACGATCTCGCCCTGCTCGCCGAACGGCACCTCCTGGCCCTGCTCGTCGACGATCCGTACGACCGTCTCGGGGCCCGGCAGCCCCACGGCCAGCGTCCCGGAGGCCGGGTCGACGGGGGCCTCCAGGCCGGGCGGGACGGAGGCGCAGGGGGCGGTGCACTCGGTGAGGCCGTAGCCGTTGCGGATGTACGGCCCGAAGCCGGCCCGGAACTTCTCCACCAGGGCGGGCGGCACGGGGGCGCCGCCCGAAGAGATGTTCACGAAGGAGGAGAAGTGCTCCGGGGTGACGGCCGGGTGGGCGGCCAGCGCCATGAAGGCCGTCGACGGGCCGACCGTGTAGTGCGGCCGGTGCTCGGCGAACGCGTCCAGCACGACACCCGCGTCGAAGCGGTACGTCAGCACCAGCGTGCCCGCGCTGTTGAGGCTCGCGCCGAGCTGGCAGACCATCCCGGTGATGTGGAACAGGGGCGCCAGCGCGTAGTACACGGGCGCGTCCGGCAGGCCGAGCCCCGTCCGCTGGCGCTCGGCGTTGTACATGACGTTGCCGTGCGTGTTGGTGGCGCCCTTGGGGGTGCCGCTCGTACCGGAGGTGTAGCTGATCAGCGCGATGTCGGACGGGCCGAGCTCACGCCCCTGCGGCGCCTTGTGGCCGGCGCGGGCGACGGCCGTCAGGTCGTCGGCGTCCTCGGCGCCCGGCAGTCGCTCGAAGGTCAGCACGCGCTCGTCGCCCCGCGTCTGGAAATCCAGCTCACAGCCGGTGAGCACGATCCGCACCGGCGAGTCGGCCGCGGTCTCGCGCAGGTACGACTCCCAGGCCCGGTCCGAGCAGATCAGCGCGGCCACTTCCCCGTCGCGCAGGACATGGCCGACCTCCCCCGACTTGTACATGGGGTTGACCGGCACGACGACCGCCCCCGCCTTCCAGGCGCCGAGCAGGGCGATCACGAAGTGCGGGGAGTTCTGCAGGAGGATCGCCACCCGGTCGCCGCGCTCCAGGCCACGGGCGGCGAGGTGCCCGGCGACGGAGTCGCTGAGCTCGTCGACCTCGCGGTAGGTGAGCCGGCCGTCGAAGTAGGCGAGGAAGACGCGCTCCGGGGTCTCGGCGACGGCCCGGCGCAGGGCGTGCACGAGCGAGTCCGCCGGTGCGATCGGGGCGCGCTGGACGTCGGTGAGCAGGGCCACCCAGGGCTTGGCCGCGTACGGGGATTCGGTCACCGGGCTTCCTCCCACTTCTGCTGGAGGTGGTTCATGTTGGTCAGCCAGCGGTCCGGCTCGGCGGCCCGCGCCTGGTAGTACCCGGAGACCTCGGGGTGCGGCAGGATCAGGAAGCGGTCCTCCGCCATGCCCTTGAACAGGGCGTCCGCCACGTCCTGTGGCGCGATGGCGGTGGGCTTGAGCACCAGGTCACCCGCGCTGCCGGTGGCGTCCAGCATGTCGGTGCGCACGCCCTGCGGGCAGATGGCGTGCACCTTGACGCCGCGGTGGCGGTACGTCAGCGACAGGTACTCGGCGAAGGCATAGGCGCCGTGCTTGGTGACGGCGTAGGGCGCGGCGCCGATCATGGTGAGCAGTCCGGCGGCGGAGACGGTGGAGACGAAGCGTCCGCTGCCGCGCTCCAGCCAGGCGGGGAGCAGTTCGTTGGCGGCACGCACGTGTGCCATCACATTGACGTCCCAGGACGTCGACCAGGCCTTCTCGTCGAGCGGCTGTCCAGGGTCGTCACCTCCGAAGGCGACACCGGCGTTGGCGCAGTAGACGTCGACCGTGCCACCCAGCGCGTCCCGGGCATCGGCGACGACGGCGGAGGCATCACCGGCGACCGCGATGCCGCCGATCTCCTCGGCGACCGCCTTCGCCTTCCCCGCGTCCAGATCGTTGACGACGACACGAGCCCCCTCGGCGGCAAAGCGCCGGGCCAGCGCAGCCCCGATGCCACCTCCAGCCCCGGTCACGACGACTCCGGCACCCTGAACGGCTTCCACCATCGGTCTCCTTCGACTGCGGCTCTGCTATGACGACCAGACTAACCGGTCGGTATGTGACACGGAAGGGCGACGGCAGCGCCCTCCAGGGGCGCGGGGCCGTATCGATGTGCGGCTCCGCCGCGTGGGCGCGACAAGCCACAAACGACGGCACCTTCCCCACACCCTGCGGGAGCAATACCGTGCCCCTCATGCGCCTATCCAGACGAGCTCTCCTCGCAGCGACCACGGCAGCAACCGCACTCTCCGCCGCACCCCCGGCCTCAGCGACCCAGCACCGCCTGCGGACCGGCTTCGAGAACCTCGCCGCAAACGGCTACGCGGCCCTGCGGGGCCAGAGCGTCGGAATCGTCACCAACCCCACCGGCGTGACCCGCGACGTCCGCCACATCGTAGACGTCATGCACGCCGACGAGAGGGTGAACCTGACGGCCGTCTTCGGCCCCGAGCACGGCTTTCGCGGCACCGCCCAGGCGGGCGGCTCCGAGGGCCGCTACGACGACCCGGCGACCGGACTCCCGGTCTACGACACGTACCTGAAGAGCGGCCGGCCCCTCGCCGGCATCTTCACCGCGTCCGGCGTGGACACGGTGGTCTTCGACATCCAGGACGCGGGCGCCCGCTTCTACACCTACATCTGGACGCTCTACGACTGCATGGAGGCGGCCCAGCTGGCCGGCAAGCGCTTCGTCGTACTGGACCGGCCGAACCCGGTGACCGGACGCGCGGCCCAAGGCCCCGTCCTCCACAAGGAGTTCGCCACCTTCGTCGGCCGCCAGCCCATTTCCCAGGCGCACGGCATGACGGTCGCCGAGCTGGCGCGGCTGTTCAACGGGGAGTTCCTCACCACTCCGGTGGCGCTGGAGACCGTACGGATGACGGGCTGGAAGCGGTCCGGGTTCTACGACGCCTGGGGCCTGCCGTGGGTGCCGCCGAGCCCGAACATGCCGACGCCGGACACCGCGCTCGTCTACTCCGGCACCTGCCTCTTCGAGGGCACGAACCTCTCGGAGGGACGCGGCACCACCCGCCCCTTCGAGCTGCTGGGCGCTGAAGGCATCGACGGACGCTGGGCGGCGGCCGCGAACGAACTCCGGCTCCCCGGCGTGCGCTTCAGGGAGGCCTACTTCGCGCCCACGTTCTCCAAGTTCCAGGGCAAGACCATCGGCGGCGTACAGCTCCACGTCCACGACCGCGCCGCCTACGACCCCGTCCGCACCGGCATCGCCCTGCTGGTGACCGCCAAGAGGGCCTGGAGTGGCTTCAGTTGGCGTCCGGACAACTGGATCGACAAGCTCACCGGCTCCACGCAGGTCCGCACGATGATCGACGCGGGCGCGAGCGCCGACGAGGTGGTGGCGGGCTGGCAGGGGGAGCTGACGGCGTTCCGGCGGGTGCGGCGGGAGTACCTCCTGTACAAGTGAGCGCCCCGTGCTCATGGCCCCCACGGCGGGTTACACGGATGGGTGATGACGTATGGCCAATCCCGCCCGGTAGCAGGACGATGCGCCCGTATCGCACCACTTCGGGGGACGAGGGGGCCCGTCATGGCGGAACCGGCAGTGAGCGTGACTCCTTACTGGGAGCTGACCTTCGACGCGGACGGCGATCCGGACTCCGGGAAGCGGGACCGGCTGCTGGCACAGGTGGCGCAGCACCACGTCCGTGATCTGATCGTCTTCGCGCACGGCTGGAACAACGACCGCTCGGTGGCGACCCGGCTCTACGACCGTTTCTTCGCACCGATCCCGCAGCTCGCCCCGGCGGCGAAGATCGGGTACGTGGGCGTGGTCTGGCCCTCGATGAGGTTCGCGGACGAGCCGATCCCGGACTTCCCGCGGGCGGTGGCGGCCGAGCTTCCGCGTCGTCCGGCGCTCGACAAGGACACGCGGCACGCGCTGCTGGAGACCTTCCCCGGGCGGGCGACCGTGATCGACCAGATCGCGCGGCTGTTGGACCAACAGCCGCGCGAGGAAGCCGAGTTGGAGGAGTTCGGACGGCTGGTGCGGATGCTGGTGGACGTCGTTCCGCCGGGACCGCAGGTGCTGTTCGCGGCGGACACGCTGGCGGAGGGCGTGCCGCAGAACTCGCCGGACATGCTCTCGGGGCCGGTGACGGCGGTGTGCGAGGAGTTCGCGCGGGCGCTGGCGCATCTCGAAGCGCCGGACAGAACTCCGGAGGGCAGCGCGCCCGACCCCGTGCCCGACGGTGCGGCCTCGTTCTCGCTGCCGAACCCCTGGGAGGGTGCGCACGAGCTGCTGCGGCAGGCCACGTACTACGCCATGAAGCGGCGCGCCGGAACGGTCGGTGAGCGTGGGCTCGGAAGGGTGGTCGGGCAGCTGGCCGGGCGGGCGCCCCAGGTGCGGGTGCATCTGGTCGGGCACAGCTTCGGAGCGCGGCTGGTGTCGTTCGCGCTGCGCGGGCTGCCGAAGGGCGTGCGCACGGTGAAGTCGGTGACGCTGCTCCAAGGCGCCTTCTCGCACTACGCGTTCGCGTCCCGGCTGCCGCACGACGCGCGCGCGGGCGGGGTGCTGGAGGGCCAGCAGAACCGCATCGACGGACCGCTGGTGTGCTGCCACTCGCGGCACGACTCGGCCCTGTCGACGGTGTATCCGCTGGCCTCCCGCATGGCGGGGGACGCGCGAGGGGTCGCGGCTGTCGACGTCGGCCGGATGCTGGGCGTCAAGTGGGGCGCGTTGGGGCACGGCGGGGTGCAGGCGGTGCCGGGGACTCGGTCGTTCAAGCTGGCCGACGCGCTGAAGGCGAAGCTGCCCACCTCGGGGTGCGTGAACGTCGACGCGGCGGCGGTCGTCAAGCGCGGGGGGCCGCCGGCGGGGGCGCACAGCGACATCGTGCACCGGGAGCTGGCGCAGGTGGTGCTGGCGGCGGGCCGCATCAAGTGACCCGCCGCCACCTTGCCGTCACCGGTGTGACGTGAACTCCACCACCTGCTGATACGTCGGCCGGTTCTGCCAGCTGATCCTGCCGTGCTTGATGCCGCCCAGGGTGCGCTGGACGATCGAGTCGGCACACCACTGGTCGCCCGCCGAGCACTGGTCGTCGCCGGGGTAGACCTGGGCCGCGGTCTTGCCGGCCGCCTCCTTCAGGGTGCCGATCAGGAGGTCCCGGCAGGCGCTGAGGCTGCCGCCGCCGCAGTACTTGCGGTCGAGCGGCCCCTGGACCGACTCACCGAGCACGGCGCGGATGTCCTTGTCGACGTAGGACCACCAGCCGTACTGGAAGGCGCTTCCGGCGTGCGCGCCGGTCGGGCCGTGGGCGGCCGACGGGGACTCGTCGATGGGCAGGTTGTCCGTCATCGCGGCATACAGCTCGCTGCCGAGGCCCGGTTCGAACTGGGCCTTCACCAGCAGCGGCCACCACGCGTCGAGGATGCGGATCGCGTCGGCGTCGGCGTACTTCTTCGAACCGGCCGACGTCTCGGTGCGCTTGCCGCCCGCCGACAGCCACGTCCGCAGCTTGCTCATCGCCGCCGAGGCCGTCGGGTCGGTCACCGGGGAACTGGTGACGACCTTGAGCAGGTCCGGGAGTACGTCCTCGGCACGCAGGTCGGCAAGGCCCGCGTCGGCCATCGCCTTCACCAGCGAGGCCCGGGTCACGCCGCCCGCGTCGACCAGCTTGCGCACCCGGTCCTCAAGCAGGTTGCCGCGGTGGACCGAGCCGCCGCCCCAGGGTGCGGTCGTGTAGTCCTTGGCCTGTTTGTTGTTCCAGGAGACGTAGTAGTCCTGGTCGATGGAGTTGGGGTGGGCCGAGGGCGGGGTGTACTGCGCCGTGTTCGTCGCCGGATCCCAGTTCCGCCACTCGTAGGCCGACTGTGCCCACACGGGGAACTCCGCGTCGACGCCGGTCGCCCGCACCGGGTTGTCGCCGCTGTTGTAGTAGGCGGTGTGCTCGGAGTCGGCGTAGAACCAGTTGAAGGTGTAGTTGATGTGCTGCACCGCCTTCTGGAAGTCCTCCGGGCCCTTGACGTAGTCGGGGTCGTTCAGCATCTGGAAGCCGATGATGGAGTCGGCTTCGTGCAGGTAGGAGGAGCGCAGGGTGGTGTAGGCGACCTTCTTGCCGCCGACGGTCGCGCGGTGCGTGACGGGGCCGTACTTCGTCCGCCAGACCCGCATCGTGTACGAGCCCGCGGGGGTGCTGTCGGCCGTCGTCGGCTTCCAGGCGTTCTTCTGCTCGATCTTCTCCATCGCCGTGCAGGTGCCGCGGTACAGGTAGTGGTGGTCGTCCTGGCACAGCTCGACGGCGTAGGTGTCGATGATGTCCTGGCCGGACGTCGTGGCGCTCCATGAGTAGTCCTGGCCGCGGCCGAGCTCGACGTACATGCTCAGGCCCGCGAAGGAGGCTCCGCGGGCGCTGATGCCGGGGCCCTGGATCTCCTGGAGCAGGAGGAGCTGGGGTGCGAAGTAGCCGGTCTGCGGGCCGAAGACGGCGACCGGGTGGCCGCTCGCGGTGTGCTCGCCGCTCACCACCAGGGCGTTGGACATGCCCCGCTTCGCCGAGGTCATCGCGGTCTCGGCGGCCTTGGCGGAGGCGCCGGCCGCGGCGGAACCGGCCGCGCTGCCGGTGCGGTCGTACACGAGCTGTTCCTCGGCGACCGAGCCGGCGTCGGGCAGGGCCTCGCCCTGTGGGTTCTCGGGCTTGGTGGCGTACGGGAAGCTCTTGTCGTGGACGGTGACGACGGCCTCGGGGTCGTTGCGCTCGCGGAACGACTCCCAGAGCTCGGTGCCGTCGGCCACACCGTACTTCTCCTGGGCGGCGAGCAGGGAGATCGCGTTGTTGACCTCGCCGCCGCCCCCGGAGCCGAACAGGGCACCGATCACGGAGCCCAGGGCGACCATGTCGGTCAGCTTGAAGTGCTCGATCGTGCCGGCGTTGGTGACGGAGTCCTTGTGACCGGTCAGGACGTACTCGCCGGGGAAGTAGCGGCCGCTGTCGGAGGCGTCGATGTAGGCGTTGATGCCGTCGAGATAGGCCTTGGCGTCGGCGAGGGCCAGCTGCCCGCGTTCGCCGTTCGAGGCGACGGCGCTGTCGATCTGCGTCTGGAGGTCGGCCTCGGTGTACGGCGCGTGACGCCAGAACTGCTGCTCCAGGCCCTGGTTGGACGGCGCGCCGCCCGCGAAGGAGGTCAGCTGCCCGCGTCCGACGTGCCGGAAGACGTCCATCAGCCACAGCCGGTCCTGGGCGGCCGCATAGCCGGCGCCGAACTCCGTGCCGTATCTGGTGGTACCGGTGATGTGCGGCACACCCGTCTTCTTGTCACGGACGATCGTCACGTCGCCGCGCCCGGCGGGATTCACGGTGGAGGCGACTTGATCGGACGGGACGCCGAACGAGGCGTCGTTGAAGAAGTTGTTGATCGTCGCGTTGGTGAGGCCGGAGTGGCCCTTGGCCAGGTCGGCATAGGGACCCAGCTGGTCGGAGGCGTGTTCGGGCATCGTGCCGAAGGCCTGGTTGAGCAGGATCTGGGCGAGGGTTGCGTTGCCGTTCTGGCCCGGCGGAAGGATGTCGGAACACTGGTTCCCGCAGTGGTCGGCGGCCTCCGTCGCCTCGGCCGGCGCCTCGGGCGCGGCGACCGCCGGGGAAAATGGCGACAAAAGACCGGCGATCAGAACGCATATGGATGCGGTCTTCAGGAACCCGTGGAATCTGCCGGGAGTTCTCAGTCTGACTAAGGCGTTGCGTGGGGTACGCCGTGGCATGGCCGCTCCTACCGACGAGGGTGAGCCGGGATGTTACCGGCGGTATCCCCGAGATTGAAGATGAACATGCGTCATGTTTGGGGAGTCGCCAGGGAACGCGACAGAGACCGCGCGAGGGAGCGTTATGGAGGCCATCGGAAATCGGATGGAGCGGGGATGGAGCCGAATCGCTTGTCGATACGTCTATTCGTCAACGTCGCGCGAAGTCCGTGCGGCGACGCCGAAGTGACCGAAGTACAGGTGCAGGTGTGACGGAGGTGCAGGGCGATGGCCGGTTTCCGGAGTCTGGCGAGACAGGTGCGCGACCCGCGGTGCGATCTGGCGCTTCGGCGCTACTCGCTGCGTAAGTGCCTTGAGCGTTTCGCTCCTTACGGGCACAGGGCGACCTGGGACCACTTGTGCTCCCGGGCAGGGTTCGGTCCGGAGGACCGGTCCCCCGATCCGGCGCGGCTCGTGGCTGCGTTGGACGAGCTGGAGGAAGCGCGTTCGGTCTGGCTGGCCTACGAGGTCGAGTTCGCCGAGCGACGCAGGAAAGAAAAGCACGACGGACTGCGCAGGCCGGGCAGCGTGGACGACTGGCACCGGCTGACCTGGGGCGGTTTCGGAGTCGCCTGGTGCGACAACCCCCGGGTCCACCCCGATGAACCACTGGCCGAGGTGCTGCGCCGGCTGATCTCCGCGCTGGAACGCGATCCGGGTTGCGAGTGCCCGGTGTGCGGCGGGGAGCGACTGGTCTGGCAGTACGACCTGGCCCATGAACCGTCGTCGGGCCCAGTCTGCACGGACTGCGGAATCGTGGTGCCGCGTCCGGTTCTCACGCCGGAAGCGCTGGCGGCGTCGCGGCGCGAGCGGCGGTTGTTGGTGTCCGCCTAGTACGACGGGGGTGCGCCGGGGATGCCGCACCCCCCATTGCCCACCCGTCACTGGCACCATCGAGCCATGATCCAGGTGTGTCTGAACGGGTCCCGAGGAGCGGGCGACGGTGCGATGGTGCCGCTCTCGCCGGATGCGCTGGCGGACTGCGCGGCCGAGGCCGTCGCGGCCGGGGCCACTGACCTCCATGTCCATCCCAAGACCCCCTGCGGTGGGGACAGCCTGTCGCCGCGCGTGCTCGCACCGACGCTGGTGGCGATCCGGGCGCGGGTGTCGGTGCCGGTCGGGGTGACGACGGGTGCCTGGGCGGAGCCGGAGCCCGAGAAGCGGCTGGAGCGCATCCGGAGCTGGACCGTGCTGCCGGACCACGCCTCGGTCAACTGGCATGAGGAGGGCGCCGAGGAGATCGCCGCGGCGCTGATGGAGCGCGGCGTCGGCGTCGAGGCCGGCATCTGGTCCGGCACGGACGGGGCGGCCCGGTTCGCGGCCTCGCCCCTGGGGCCAAAGGTGCTGCGGGTGCTGGCGGAGGTGACGGACACGTCGGCCGAGACGGCCGAGGGGACCGCGCACACGCTGCTGACCGACCTGGGCCCGGCGTTCGGCCGCCCGGTGCTGCTGCACGGGGAGGACGCGGGTGCCTGGCCCGTGCTGCGGCTGGCGGGACGGCTGGGGCTGGCGACGCGCATCGGCCTGGAGGACACGCTGGTCCTTCCGGACGGGGAACGGGCGGCCTCCAACGCCGAGTTGGTGGCCGAGGGGCTGGCTCAGTACAGGTGGGCCCAGCGCTCGTCGTAGGGCAGGTCGAGGAGTTCGGCGCGCGTCGCGAGGTCGTACTCGCCCGCCTCGTGCAGGCGTGCGGCGCCGGGACCCGAGAGCCAGGTGCGCAGGTCCGTGAGCCCGGCGTCCGCGGTGTCGTCGTACCACCAGCAGAAGGGTGAGGAGTCGGACAGCAGGTCGCAGAGCCAGACGTCGGCGCAGCGAGCGAGGTGCGCATCGGCGACCCGGCCGCGACCCCACCCCGCGAGGAAAGGGGTCACTGTCCTGGCGATCGTGGCGCAGGTGTCGAAGATGTCGTCGATGCCGTACGGCGGCTCGGGCGACGCCAGGGCGGCCTGCCACCAGGCGTGCAGGAACGTCTCGATCGCTGTGGCCTGCTCGGCCGGCCAAAGGCGCCAGTCCACCCGGGACAGCCCATGACCCCCGTGACCGATCGCGCCCGGGACGCCGTCGGCCATCGCCCGTGCCGCCTGCGGCAGCAGGCGGCGCATCACGGCCGCGTGGTCGTCGAAGTGGTCGGGCACCTCGAAGAGGAAGTACCACACCACGTCCTCGGGGATGGGCACGTCCGGCGTACGCAGGTACGCGATCTCCCCGGGCGCGTGGCAGTAGCCGCAGCCGGTCTCGTCGGGGCTCGCGAATCCGCTGAAGACGGTGTCGATCTGGGCGAGGGCTGCGTCAAGGGCGGCTGAGGACATGGTGGGTCGGTCCCGTCAGGACTCCGTGCACGGCAGCGGGCCGCCGGCCGAAGATCGCGACGATAGCAGGCGGTAATCCGGTCGCTCCATCCCTTTCCCGTCCGGACAGTTGGGGGCGATGAAACCCGTCTGAGCAGCACCCCCGTCCGAGCAACACCGAGGAGCCCTCATGTCGACGCTGCGCGTCACCGCCGAAGTGCTGACCGTCCACGAACACCCCAACGCCGACGCGCTGGAGCTGGCCCAGGTGGGTCTGTACCGCGCCGTCGTCGCCAAGGGCGCGTACCGCACGGGTGATGCCGCCGTGTACATCCCGGAGCAGTCCGTGCTGCCGGCGGGGCTGATCGAGGAGCTGGGGCTGACCGGGCGGCTGGCGGGGAGCAAGGCGGACCGGGTCAAGGCGGTGCGGCTGCGCGGTGAGCTGTCGCAGGGCATCGTGTGCCGGCCGAAGGCCCTGGCCGACGTCGACCTGGCGCGCGCGGCTGCGGAGGGCGCCGACTTCGCCGAGCGGCTCGGGATCACCAAGTGGGTGCCGCCGGTCCCGCCCACGATGTCCGGCGACGTGGAGTCGGCGCCGGATCTGCTGCCGTGGGTCGACATCGAGAACATCCAGCGGTATCCGGGCATCTTCACCCCGGGCGAGCCGGTGGTGCTGACCGAGAAGCTGCACGGGTCGGCGTGCCTGCTCACGTATGTCGCCGACGAGGAGCGGGTGTACGTGTCCTCCAAGGGCTTCGGGTCGAAGTCGCTGGCGCTGAAGGAGGACCCACGGAACCTGTACTGGCGGGCGGTGCAGGCGCACGGCGTCGCCGAGATCGCGGCTCGGGTGGCCGAGCGACTGGGCGCGCGGCGGGTGGGTGTCTTCGGTGAGGTGTACGGCGCGGGCGTGCAGGACCTGACGTACGGCGCCGACGGGCGCCGGGAGACCTTGGGGTACGCCGTGTTCGACGTCTCCGCGGAGATCGACGGCCGGGTGCAGTGGCTGGACGCGACGGAGGTACTGAAGGGTGAACTGCCTCAGGTGCCACGCCTGTTCGAGGGCCCGTACGACATCGAGCGGGTGCTGGAGGTCGCCGGCGGACGGGAGACCGTGTCCGGGCGGGAGCTGCATCTGCGGGAGGGCGTGGTGATACGTCCGGTCGCCGAGCGGTACAGCACGGTGACCGGCGGGCGGGCCATCGCGAAGGCGGTCAGTCCGGCGTATCTGACGCGGAAGGGCGGGACCGAGTACGAGTGACTCGGGCTCCGCGGTCTGCGGGTGCCCGGCGTCGGTGCGAGACCTCCGCCGGCGCCCGCGGCCCCCCACTTCTGCCTCCGCCCTACCTTCCGGCCCCGCCACCGCTCCTCCCCTTCTCCCGGCCTCCCCCCTGTTCCACCATCAGGCGCGATCCCGCCCGGCGTTCGCCGAAGGCGTCGTTCGGGTTGGAGAGGATGCAGGTGTCCAGGGAGAGGCAGCCGCAGCCGATGCAGTCGGTCAAGTGGTCGCGGAGGCGGTTCAGTTGCTTGATGCGCTCGTCCAGTTCCGAACGCCAGGCCTCCGACAGGCGTGCCCAGTCCTCGTGGGTGGGGGTGCGTTCCTCGGGGAGCTCGGCGAGGGCGTCGCGGATCGTCGCCAGGGGGATGCCGACGCGTTGGGCGGCGCGGACGAAGGCGACCCGCCGGAGGGTGTCACGGGTGTATCGGCGCTGGTTGCCTGAGGTGCGGCTGCTGCTGATCAGGCCCTTGGACTCGTAGAAGTGCAGGGCGGAGACGGCGGCGCCGCTACGGGCGGCGAGCTGGCCGACCGTGAGCTCGTGGATCTTCTCGGGGATCTGGGGCACCCCTCAAACCTACCTACCGCGGCACGGCCCCCGTCCGTTGACAGGGACCCCAAGGCCTAGCATGCTAAGCAGTTGCTTAGACATGACGTGAGACATGCGACGCGAGAGGCCGGGACATGGCAGAGCCGAGGATCTTCACGGGCGCCGACGACCTGAAGGCGGCAGTGGGTGAGCAGCTGGGGTACACCGACTGGGTGGAGGTCGACCAGAAGCGGATCGACCTGTTCGCGGAGGCGACCGGCGATCACCAGTGGATCCATGTCGACCCCGAGAAGGCCGCCGCGGGGCCCTTCGGGACCACCATCGCCCACGGGTACCTCACCCTGTCCCTGCTCCCCCTCTTCGGACCCCGGCTCATCGCGGTCGAGGGCGTGAAGATGGGCGTCAACTACGGGACGAACAAGGTCCGCTTCCCCGCACCGGTGCCGGTCGGCTCCCGACTGCGCGCCACCGCCACCATCACCGGCGTCGACGACGTCAACGGCGGCGTCCAGGTGACCGTCGCCTTCACCGTGGAGCGCGAGGGCGGGGACAAGCCGGTGTGCGTCGCCGAGTCCGTCTCCCGCTACTACTTCTGAGCCGCGGCCACCGCTGAGCGCGGGCTACTTCGCGCCCACCATCCGCAGCACGAGGTCGGCGTACAGCGCGCCGACCTCGTCGGGCGTCCAGGGGCCGTCGACGTTGAACCAGCGGGCCACGTCGATGCAGAGCGAGAGGACGGCGAGGGTCGTGCCGTGCACGTCCAGCACGTCGAAGGCACCGGCGGCCACGCCGTCCTCGATGATCCCCCGGACCTCGGCGTCGCACTGCCGGCGCAGCGCGAGGATCTCGGCGCGGGCGTCCGGGCCGAGCGAGTCCAGCTCGTACTGCACCACCCGCGCGGTCGTACGTCCCCCGGCATGCCAGCGGACGAAGGAGCTCACCGCGTCGGCGAGCCGCTCGCTGGGCGTGCCCTCCCGGCGGGCCGCCGTCTGCAGGATCTCCAGGGCCTTTTCGTGGCCGATCCTGCTGATGCGGTGGAGCAGCTCTTCCTTGGTCTTGTAGTGGATGTAGAGCGCGGCCGGGCTCATGCCGGCGCGGCCCGCGATGTCACGGGTCGTGGTGGCGTGGTAGCCACGCTCGGCGAAGGCCTCCACGGCGGCGATCAGCAGCCGCCGGGCCGCGTCGGGCGTGACCTCACCCCACGCCGACGTCTCGCCGTCGGCCGTGTCCTCCGCCGTACTCATCGCTCACTCGCCCCTCTCGCTGACAGAGCCACCACCATACCGCCGATACTGAGCGAGCGCTTAGCGAGGCGTCGGCAGGGGCGTGAACGAGCCGACCGGGCCGACCGGGCCGGGCCAGCACTCGTCGGGGCTCAGATCTTCTCGAAGGGGTCGTGGTCGGCGAGCAGCTTCTCCAGCCGGGCCTGGTCGACCCGGCTGACGATCTGCCCGGCCTCCTGACGGTCCCGGATGACCTTGGCGAGCGTGAACGCCGAGGTCACCAGGTAGAGAACCGCGATGGCGAGGAAGCCACGCACCCAGGCGTTGGCGCTCAGCTGGTAGATGCCGATGCCGGTGGCGGCCATGGCGACCGCGAAGGACGCGACGGCCTGACCGTAGAAGGCGGCCGTACTCTGCTGCTTGACCGGTGTGTCACTCATGGGCCAAGGGTCGGCGAACGGGGCCCGCGCCACATCCGCTCAACTACTCAGCCGCGTACTCAGAACGCCGAAACCCCCGTCAGCGCCCGCCCGATGACCAGCTTCTGGATCTGGCTCGTGCCCTCGTACAGGGTCATCACGCGGGCGTCGCGCAGCAGTTTGCCCGCCGGGTACTCGTCGATGTAGCCGTAGCCGCCGAAGACCTGGAGGGCGTTGTTGGCGGCGCGGACCGCGGCCTCCGAGGCGAACAGCTTGGCCTTGGAGGACTCGACGGCGAAGGGCAGCCCGCGGTCGATCAGGTCGGCGACCCGCCAGGTCAGCAGCCGCGCCGCGTCCACGTCGACGGCGATGTCGCTGATCAGCTCCTGGACCAGCTGGTGCCGGGCGATGGACTTGCCGAACTGCTCGCGTTCGCCGGCGTAGCGCACCGCCGCGTCCAGGGCGGCCTGGGCTATGCCCACGCATCCTGCGGCGACCGACATCCGGCCCTTGGCCAGGGCGGACATCGCGACCGAGAAGCCCTTGCCCTCCTCCCCCAGCATGGCCGCCGCGGGCACCCGCACGTCCTGGAGGACCAGCTCGGCGGTGGCCTGACCGCGCAGGCCGAGCTTGCCGTGGATGGTGCGGCGGGTCAGGCCGGGCGTGTCGGTGGGGACCAGGAAGGCCGAGACGCCCTTGTGGCCGGGTGCGTCCGTGGAGCGGGCGAAGAGCAGGACGACGTCGGCCCAAGTGCCGTTCGTGATGAACATCTTGGTGCCGTTGATGACGTAGTCGTCGCCGTCGCGGACCGCCCGCGTGGCGAGGTTGCCGGCGTCGGAGCCGGTGCCCGGCTCGGTGAGGCCGAAGCAGCCGACCTGCTCGCCGGAGGTGAGCCCGGGCAGCCAGCGGCGCTTGTGCTCCTCGCTCCCCCAGGCCGCGACGGTCTTGGCGACCAGGCCCAGGGAGACCGACACGATGCCGCGGACCGAGGAGTCGCCCCGGCCCAGCTCCTCCGTGACCAGGCAGTACGCCAGATGGTCGCCGCCCGAGCCGCCGTACTCCTCGTCGATGGTCAGGCCCAGGAAGCCGACCTCGCCGAGCTTCTTGACGACTCCGCGGTCCACCTCCTCGGCCCGGTCCCACGCGACGACGTGCGGGGCGATCTCGCGCGCCACGAAGTCCCGGGCGAGTTGCCGGACGGCGGTCTGCTCGTCGCTGAGCTCCAGATTCATGCCGAGTCACCCCACAGAGAACGGACTTCGACGGCCGCACATTGAAAGCCGTACATTTAAATTAGCACTGCTAGTTTCCGTTCGGCAGCCCTACTATGTGCGCCATGGCCCGACCCCGCAAGCCCCTCCTCAGCTACGACCGGATCGTCGCGACGGCTCGCGAGCTCGTGGACGCGGAGGGCCTCGCGGCCGTCTCCACGCGCCGGCTCGCGGCCGAGCTGGGCGTGAGCGGGCCGTCGCTCTACAACCACTTCCGTACGAAGGACGAGATCCTGGAGGCGGTCGCCGACTCGGTCAGCGCGCAGGTCGACCTGTCGATGTTCGAGGACGGCCGGGACTGGCGCACCGCGCTGCACGACTGGGCCGTCTCCTACCGGGCCGCCCTGCGCGACCACCCGAACATCGTCCCGGTCCTCGCCCGCGGCCCCGGCCGCCGCCCGGCGGCGCTGCGGCTCGCCGACGCCGTCTACGGCGCGATGGTCGACGCGGGCTGGCCCCCGGCGCAGGCCACGTCCATCGGTGCGCTGATGCGGTACTTCATCATGGGCTCGGCGCTCGGCTCGTTCGCCGGGGGCTTCGTGGACGACGCGAGCGCGTACGACCCCGCCGACTATCCCCACCTCGGGCAGGCCCATCTCCTCGCCGAGCTGCAGGAGAAGATCGACGAGCGCGCCTTCGAGACGGGCCTGACGGCGCTGCTGGACGGCCTCGCGCGGCAGTACGAGCAGGTCGGGCGGGCCACGTAGGCACACCTGCCGATACTTCGGCGCACGCCGAAGTATCCGTGTCGCATGCTGGGACCCATGACCACCAGGGACCCCCAGGCACTGCAGCTGGCCCGCCTCGCCGGACTCATCGCCGACGAGACCCGGGCGGCCTGTCTGCTGGCGCTGCTCGACGGGCGGGCGTGGACCGCCGGTGAGCTGGCCCGGCACGCCGGGGTCGCCGCGTCGACGTTGAGCGAGCATCTGGGCAAGCTCGTCGCGGGCGGGCTGCTCACCGAGGAGCGGCAGGGGCGGCACCGGTACGTGCGGCTGGCCGACGCACGGGTCGCCCAGCTGGTGGAGGACCTGGCCGCGCAGGTCGGCCCGGCGGCGGACCGGCGTCCGCGGACCCTGCGGGAGTCCAGCGCGGGCTCGGCGATGGCCCGCGGCCGCACCTGCTACGACCATCTCGCCGGGCGGCTCGGCATCGCCGTCACCGACGCGCTGACCTCGCGCGGGCTGCTGCGGCAGGACACCGGCTTCGCGCTGACCGACGCCGGCCTCGGCTGGTTCGGCTCCGCCGGCATCCGCCTCGAGAGCACCGGCCGCCGTCCGCTGGCCCGCGCCTGCCTCGACTGGACCGAACGCCGGCCCCATCTCGCGGGGGTCGCGGGTGCGGCACTGTGCCGGCACGCGCTGGATGCCGGGTGGTGCGTACGGATCGGTTCGGAGCGGGCCGTGAAGGTCACGGACAGCGGCGAGCGAGTGCTGTTCGAGCTGCTCGGCATCGAGTCGTCGGCGCTGCGCTGAACCGCAGCTTCCGGTCCGAATTCCGCCAGCCCCGCACCCCCTCCCCTCCCTAACCTCTGGAGCATGGTGAACGTCCCCCTTGCACACTCCGCCCGCCGACCCGAGCTGCTGGCGGCCGGTGCCGCCACCGTCACCGTCGTGATGTGGGCCTCGGCCTTCGTCTCCATCCGCAGCGCGGGTGCGGAGTACTCGCCGGGCGCGCTGGCGCTCGGGCGGCTGCTCGTCGGTGCCCTGGTGCTCGGGGTCGTGTGTCTCGTCCGGCGGGAGGGGCTGCCCCCTCGCGCGGCCTGGCCCGGGATCGCGATATCGGGGCTGCTCTGGTTCGGCTTCTACAGCGTCGTGCTGAACTGGGGCGAGCAGCAGGTGGACGCCGGTACGGCCGCTCTGGTCGTGAACATGGGGCCCATCCTGATCGCTCTGCTCGGCACCCGGCTGCTCGGTGATCCGATGCCGCCGCGGCTGCTGGCCGGGATGGCGGTGTCGTTCGCCGGTGCGGTGACCGTGGGGCTGTCGATGTCGGGCGGAGGCGGCTCCTCGGTGCTCGGCGTGGTGCTGTGCCTGCTCGCCGCGCTCGGGTACGCGGGCGGCGCTGTGGCGCAGAAGCCGGCGCTCGGCCATGCCAGCGCGCTCCAGGTGACGACGTTCGGCTGCCTCGTCGGCGCGGTCCTCTGCCTGCCCTTCAGCGGGCAGCTCATCGCCGACGCCGCCGATGCCTCCCTGTCGGCGACGCTCAACATGGTCTATCTGGGCGTCTTCTCGCTGGCGCTGGCCTTCACGACGTGGGCGTACGCCCTGGCCCGTACGACGGCCAGCCGCATGGGCGCGACCACGTACGCGGTGCCCGCGCTGGTCGTGCTGATGTCCTGGCTGACGCTGGGCGAGGTGCCGGGGCTGCTCACGCTGGCCGGCGGGGTGCTGTGCCTGGCGGGTGTCGCCGTGTCCCGCTCCCGGAAGCGGGCCACTCGGGTCGTGGCAGCTTCGCCGCGACCCGAGCAGACCCGGGAGTCAGCGTGAACGCGCCCTGTCCGCAAGGACCTTGATGGACAGCAGGGCGATCACCGAGAGGAAGATGATGTAGCCCGAGACCGCCATCGAGGTGCCCGTGGCCTCCAGCAGCAGCACCATGATGAACGGGGCGAGGCCGCCGCCGAGCACCGCCGCGATCTGGTAGCCGAGGGAGGCGCCCGTGTAGCGCATCTCGGGCGTGAACAGCTCGGCGAACAGGGCCGCCTGGGGGCCGTACATGATGCTGAGGAAACAGCTGGCGACGAATGTGCCGACGGCCAGCCACAGCAGTGAGCCGGTGTCGATCAGCAGGAACAGTGGTATGGCCCACAGCGCGATGCCGGCCGCGCCGATCGCGTAGATACGGATGCGGCCGAACTTGTCGGAGAGCGCGGCGGCGGCCGGGATCAGCACCAGCTGGGTGAGGCTGATGCAGAGCGAGACCGTGAGGACGGCGCTCTTCTTCATACCGAGTTCGCGGGTCGTGTAGTCGAGCACGCCGGTGATGATGATGTAGAAGGTCGCCGTGTTCACGGCGAAGGAGCCTCCGGCGAGGAGCACCGTACCGAGGTGGTCGCGCAGGATCGTCCGCAACGGAGATGACTGCTCGCCCTTCTCCTTCTCGGCCAGCTTCTTCTCCGCGTCCCGGAATTCAGGGGTCTCCTCGACGCGCGTGTGGATGTACCAGGCGAGAACGAGGACGAACAGGCCGACGAGGAACGGCACACGCCAGGCCCAGGCCGCGAACTCGGAGTCGGTGGTGAACGCGCCGGCCAGCAGGAACACCGTGTTGGCGGTCACCACGCCGATGGGCACGCCGAGCTGGACGAAGCTGCCGTAGATGCCGCGCTTGCCCTCGGGGGCGTACTCGGTGGCCATCAGCATCGCGCCGCCCCACTGGGCGCCGACGGCGATGCCCTGCAGCACGCGGAAGAGGACCAGCAGGATCGGGGCGGCGACGCCGATCGTGTCGTAGGTCGGGAGCAGGCCGATGCCGGTGGTGGCGAGGCCCATCAGGGTGAGCGCGAGGACCAGCATCGGCTTGCGGCCGCGCTTGTCGCCCAGCTGGCCCGCGACGATGCCGCCGATGGGCCGGGCCAGGAAGCCGACGGCGAAGGTCGCGAAGGAGGCGAGCACACCGGCGGTGGGGCTGCCCGCCGGGAAGTACAGGTCGCCGAGAACGAGAGCGGCTGCGATACCGAAGACGAAGTAGTCGTACCACTCCACGGCTGACGCGAGAGCGGCGGCGGTGGCGACGCGGCGGCGGTTGCCGGCGGCGGGCGCGGTAGGGGTGAGCGGCTGGGCGGAAGGTGCCGTGTCCATGCGTGCACACTCCGATGGGTGCTGGGGACGGAACGGGGGGGTGGCTCAGGTTCCGGGGAACGTACTGACCGGACGGTATGTACGTCAACGGTCGTACAGCAGGAGTTTTTACCTGCACATGGCACACAGAGCGGCCTCCGGGCACGCCTGCGGCCCCGGCCTCGCACGGAGACCGGGGCGTGCGGAAAGCAGGGCTAGAACACCACCAGTGCCCTGCCGCCCTTCCCCGCGAGCATGTTCTCGAAGGCCGCCGGGATGCCCTCCAGGCCGATCCGTTCCGTCACGAGCGCGCCCAGGTCCAGGCGGCCCGCCCGTACGTGCTCGGCCAGGACCGGCACGTCCCGCGCCGGGTCGGAATTGCCGTAGACGCAGCCGGCGAGGGTCCGGCCCCAGTGGAAGATCTCGAGGGCGTTGAACGTGACCTGCTGGTCCTTGCCGCCGATGCCGACGACCGTGGTGCGGCCGCCGCGGCGGGTGGAGTCCCAGGCCGTGCGGATCGTGGTCGCGCGGCCCACGCACTCGACGGCCACGTCCACGCCCTGCTTGTCGGTCAGCCCCCGGATCTCGCGGGCGGTGGTCTCGGAGGCGACCACATAGTCGGTGGCCCCGGCCGCGCGTGCCAGTTCCTCCTTCGCCGGGGAGACGTCGACCGCGACGATGCGTCCGGCACCCGCGATACGGGCCGCCTGGAGTGCCGCGAGACCCACTCCCCCGACGCCGTACACCGCGACCGTCTCGCCGGGCTGGACCCGCGCCGAGTGGTGGACGGCGCCGTAGCCGGTGAGGACCGCGCAGCCGAGGAGGGCGGCGTCGGTGAGGGGGATGCCGGCCGGGAGCGGCAGGACGCAGCCCGCCGACACCACCGTCTCCTCGGCGAACGCCGCGACGTTCAGGCCGGGGTGGAGGTCGGTGCCGTCGGCGGTGCGGGCGTACACGTCGGCGGCGCCGTTGAGGGCGTTGGCGCACAGCCAGACCTCGCCGAGCGAGCAGGCATGGCAGCTACCGCAGGACGGGGCCCAGTTGAGGACGACCTGGGCACCGGGCGCGACATGGGTGACGCCCTCGCCGACGGCGACGACGGTGCCGGCGCCCTCGTGGCCGAGGACGGCGGGGACCGGCACCCGCATGGTGCCGTTGGACAGGGACAGGTCGGAGTGGCACACCCCGGCGGCGGCGAGACGGACGCGGACCTGGCCGGGGCCGGGGTCGGGAAGCTCGATGTCCGTGATCTTCAGCGGGGCGCCCACTTGGGGCAGGACGGCTGCGCGTACCACGTGAACGCTCCTCAGAACTGCAGGGACTTGGTCTGGAGGTACTCGGCGAGACCGTGCGAGCCGAGCTCGCGGCCGACGCCGGACTGCTTGTAGCCGCCGAAGGGGGCGAGCGGGTTGAAGCGGCCGCCGTTGATGTCGACCTGCCCTGTGTCCATACGGCGGGCGAAGGCCACCGCCTCCGCCTCGTCCCCCGCCCAGACCGCGCCGGCGAGGCCGTAGACCGTGCCGTTGGCGATGCGCAGGGCGTCCTCCTCGTCCTCGTAGCGCAGGACGGACAGGACCGGGCCGAAGATCTCCTCCTGGGCGATCGTCATCTGCGGGGTCACGTCGGCGAAGACGGTCGGGGACACGAAGTAGCCCTGTTCGCGCGGGGATTCGGGTCCTCCGGCCACCAGTCGCGCGCCCTCTGCCACACCCTTCTCGATGTAACCGCGCACCCGCTCCTGCTGCTTGGCGTTCACCACCGGGCCGATGCGCTCGCCGTACTTCGCGGCGGCGGCCGTGGCCAGCTCGACGGCCTCGTCGTACTGGTCCCGGTGCACCAGCATCCGCGTCCAGGCGCTGCACGTCTGCCCGGAGTTGGACATGACGTTGGCGACGCCGACGTTGACCGCCTTGGCCAGGTCGGCGCTCGGCAGGATGACGTTGGCGGACTTGCCGCCCAGCTCCAGGGCGACCTTCTTGATCGCCGCGCCGGCGACCGCGGCGATCTGCCGGCCGACGGCGGTCGAGCCGGTGAAGGAGACCAGGTCGACGCCCGGGTGCTCGGCGAGCGCCTGGCCCGCGACCGGTCCGCGGCCGGTGACCAGGTTGAAGACGCCCGCGGGTACGCCGGCCTCGTGCGCCGCCTCGGCGAAGAGCTGGGCGACCAGCGGGGTGTCCTCGGCGGGCTTCAGCACGACCGTGCAGCCGGCGGCCAGCGCCGGGGCGACCTTGGCGACGATCTGGTGGAGCGGGTAGTTCCAGGGCGTGATCGCGCCGACCACGCCGATGGGCTCGTGGTGGACGGTGGAGTTGCCGACCTTCTCCTCGAAGGCGTACGTCGCCGCGAGCTCGGCGTAGCCGCCCGCGACCGCGATCGGCAGACCCGTGTGCACCGACTGCGAGAGCTTCAGGGGCGAGCCGAGCTCGGCGGTGACCGTCTCGGCGATCTCGTCCTTGCGTGCCTCCAGGGCGTCCCGCAGGGCGGTGAGCCGGGCGGCCCGTTCCGCGGGCGGGGTGGCGGCCCAGGCCGGAAGGGCGGCACGTGCGGCCCGTACGGCGGTGTCGACGTCGGCGGCCGTACCGGCCGGGACCTGGCCGATGACCTGCTCGTCGGCCGGGTTCACGACGTCGATGGTGTCCGGGCCGGCGGCGGGGCGCCACTCGCCGTCGATGTACATGCCGTCGTGCGCCTTCATGGTGCGTCCTCCCGGGCTGGGCCGTGTCGTCGTGCCACTCATAAACTAGCGGCGATAGTTTTCGGGCGCCAGGCACCCCCCGACTTCGCGCCGGGCACCCCTGGCATCAGAAGTCCACCCTGGCCCTGTCGTCCACCCTAGCCACGGCCTCCTGGCCGAACTGCTTCCCGTACGCCCGGCGGATCTCCTCGATCTTCCGGTCGTTCGCGGCGGCCCGGTCGACCGGGTACAGGAGGACCAGTTCGTACGACCGCTCCTTCTCGATCGCCCCGCTCGCGTCCCGCCACTGCCCGCGCCCGCTCTGCAGGGTCAGGCCGTCCGGGAAGTCCGGCGTGACCTCCTTGTCGACGAAGGCCATGAACTGCCGGTCGGTGACGGCCGGGCCGCCGTCGGGGCGCGCGGTGCCGAAGAAGAGCTGCGTCTCGACGTACGAGTCCCCCCGCGACGGCGCCGAGGCGGCTTCGTCGTCGAGGGTGGCGTACGCCGTGGGCGCGCCGACGGCCAGCAGCAGACCGGACACCGCCAAGGCGGTCCTGGTTCGGGTGAGTTGCAGGTTCATGCACCCATGACTACCTATGCCCGAAGTGTCTCATTCATCCAGATCCGGAAGCCGCGCCGGGGCGGGACAAATACGTTCGCCGTGCTGGTCGAAGACGAACAGGTGGGCGATGTCGACCAGGAGCGGAACCTGCATGCCGTGCCGCAGGTCGATGTCGGGCGTGGTGCGCACGATGAGGTCCCCGGGGAGCCGGCCCTCGGGCGGCGCCGCGTCGGGAGCGGCGTCGGCCGGATGCTCCAGCGTCACCACCGGCCCGGCGCGCAACGCGCCCGCCCGGCTGCGGAGCCGGTCCAGCACCGTGCCGGCGTCCCGGCGGCGGCGCCGGACCGGCGGGACGGGGCGCGGCGCCTCCAGGTCCGGTACGACGGCCGACTGGGAGCCGGTGTTGAAGTGGACGAGGACCTCGTGGCCCTGGAACTCCACGTGCTCGACGAGGCCGGTGATGTGCACCTCGCCGGGGCGGGCGGTCGCGGGCGAGGCGATCCGCACCGCCTCCGAGCGCAGGCCCACGATCACCTCGCGGCCCTGCTGGACGCGGAGCAACTGGTGGTCCAGGGACAGGGGTTCGGGCAGCCGGAGGTACTGCTTGCCGAGGCTGATGGTCATCGCGCCGTCCAGCGGGGCGCGTACGAGGCCGCGCAGGAGGTTGATGCGCGGGGTGCCGATGAAGGCGGCGACGAAGACGTTGCGAGGCAGGGCGTACACCGCACGCGGGGTGCCGACCTGCTGGAGGACGCCGCCGCGCAGGACGGCCACCCGGTCGCCGAGCGACATCGCCTCGGCCTGGTCGTGGGTGACGTACACCGTGGTGACGCCCAACTTCCGGGTGAGGGCGGAGATTTCGGCGCGCAGGTGGTTGCGCAGCTTGGCGTCGAGGTTGGACAGCGGCTCGTCCATCAGGAAGGCCGTGGGGTGACGGGCGATCGCCCGGCCCATGGCGACACGCTGGCGTTCGCCGCCGGAGAGCTGGGCGGGGAAGCGGTCGAGGAGGTCCTCGATGCCCAGCATGCGGGCGGTGGCGTCCACCCGCGGGCGGGGGTCCTCGCCGGGCGACTCGATGCGCAGCGGGAAACCGATGTTGTCGCGGCTGGTCATGCTCGGGTAGAGGGCGAAGTTCTGGAAGACCATCGCCATGTGCCGGTCGGCGGGCAGCAGGTCGTTGGACCACTCGCCGTCCAGCAGCAGCTCGCCCTCGTCGATCTCCTCCAGGCCGGCGATCATCCGCAGCACGGTGGACTTGCCACAGCCGGAGGGCCCGAGGAGGACGAGGAACTCGCCGGGCTCGATGTCCAGCGAGAGCCGGTCAACGACCCGGAGGCCTCGCGTGTACGACTTGCTCACGTGGTGCAGGGATATGGCGCGTGTCATGACGGCTGCCCCCGGGGGCTCATTTGCTCCGCGGTCGAACGCCTCGTGCGGGTCGTACGGGGCGTATGAGTCACGGAAGTTAACGGAATGTGTGCGGCTGGGGGAAGGGACTGGGCGCAATCGCGCGTCGCGGCCGGGCACATGAGAAAGCGGACGGCCTGGTTCAGCGCTTGTCGGCCGCCGCGCGCGGCTCACGGGTCGCGGCGAGATGGGCGAAGACGACGAGGTTGCCCGAGTAGCCGGTCCGGCGGTCGTAGTTGCCGCCACAGGTGATCAGGCGCAGCTCGGGGCGGCTCCGGGCGCCGTACACCTCCCGGTTGGGGAACTTGTCCTTCTCGTACGACTTGATGGCGTCCACCTTGTAGACGGCGCTCCGGCCGTCGGCGCGCCGGACCTCGATGCGTTTGCCGCGCTTCAGCTCGCCGAGACCGCCGAAGACGGCCGGGCCGGTGTTCGTGTCGAGATGGCCGACCGCGATGGCGGTGCCCTGCTCACCGGGTGACGGCCCGTCGGCGTACCAGCCGGCCACCTCGGGCTCGCTCTCGGGGGGCGCGGGCAGTCGCCGCTCGCTGTCGAGGCGCAGGTCGATGAGGGTGGCGTCGACGCCGATGTATGGGATGACGAGGCGGGTCGCACGGGAGCGGGGCAGGGGGCGGGGCGAGGCCGGGCGCTTGGCGGCCTTCCCCTTGTCGGCGGGGCTCGGGAATGGCGGGGAGGGACTGCCGGCCGCGCTTGCGGGCGGAACCTCCGTTTCGGAGCGAGTGGGCTGCGGGGGCGACGCCTCGCGGGCGGCGGCGCCCGGGTCGGTGGGGCCAGGACGGGAGTCGGCGCCCGCCCCGCCGGCACCGGAACCGGCGCCGGCGGACTGGACCTCGGAGGCCTCGGGGGAGCCCGGAGCGGCCGTATCCACTCCGGGCCGCTCGTGGTCGCACCGGACGCCGACCACCACCAGCGCGGCGGCCAGTACGGCCGTCCTCGTCAGACGGTAGGCGCGCCTGCGGTACCAGGGCCTGCGTCGCCTCCTACGCGCCATGCGTACGGCGACGGAGCCGGAACCACATCACCCCGCCCACCGCGGCGAGGCCGACGACGCCGGCGCCGGCGACCGTGGTGAACGCCTCATCGCGAGCGATGCCCCCACCGCCGGCGGGCGGACCGCCCTGCGGGCCGGGCGAGGGTGTCGACATCGAGGACCGGCAGTCGACCGTGAAGCTCTTCTCCCGCTCGGGGGCCGTGGCGCCCGGGTACGTCCAGTAGAGCCGGTACTGCCCGTCGGGCAGCGTCAGGTCCACGGAGTGGCCGGCGCCATTGGCGAGGTTGATGGTCCCGGTGAGTCCGGCAGCTCCGCCGGCCGGGGGTTCGGCCGCGATCCGGTAGGTGGCGGTGGTCACCTCTTCGAAGTTGACGGCGTCGAGGTAGAACCGGCAGACCCGCGGCTCGTCGATCGCGTCTCCGTACGGCGTGCGCGCGACCCCGTCCCACGGCGCCGTGTGGATCTTGATGGTGGCATTCTCCTGTGCGCCCGCCGTCGGCACCCCGGAGAGCGGTGTGAGCGCGGCAGTGAGCGCTGCGACGGCGGCGATACGCAGTCCGGCGCGGCGTGGAAGAGGCGTGGTGGGCATGCGAAGTCCTCCGAGTCAGACGATTTTCGTACAAATCGCGCTTTGCCTGACTCTCTTTCACATGCGCGCGACGAATCGGGGGAGCATCGCCCTACGACCCGTCAGATACCACTCTTTCGCCGCAATGCCGGTCTGGCTCCGCCCCGCTCACCGCCGTCCTCCGCCTCCCCCGCCGGCCTCGCCGGCGCCCGCAGCGCGACCCCGGCCGACAGCAGCAACAGCGCCCCCAGCATGACGAACGGCGCCGCCACGCCCGCGAGGCCCGCTATCAGGCCCGCCGACGCGGGCGCGGCGACCTGCCCGAGGCGGTTGCCGGTCAGCCGCAGGGCGAGGGCCGTGGAACGGGCGCCGTCGGGGGCCGCCTGGACGACCGTCGTCATGGACAGCGGCTGCCCGACGCCGAGGCAGAAGCCGAGCACCGCCAGGATCAGAGCCAGCGCCCACACCGGCACCGGCAGCGCGATCCCGGCGCACAGCAGGGCCGCGAGCAGACAGGTCACGGTCAGCAGCAGGGTCCGGCCGAGCAGCCGCAGCAGGGGTGTCAGGACCAGGCGGCAGGCGATGGTGGCCGCCGCTCGCAGGCTGAGCAGGAGGCCGATCACGGACGGGGCGATGCCGCGGTGCTCGCCGACCACCGGGAGGTAGGCGGTGAGGATGTCGGTCGCGGACAGCACGGCGAGGCTGATGAAGATGCCGGCGGGCACACCCCGGGCGCGCAGGATGCGCCGGACGGGGACGCGCTCGCCCTGCTCCTTGCCGGACTCGGACGCGGTACGGCTCTCTATGCGCCACAGCGAGGTCAGCGCGACCGCGCCGCCCGCACCCGCCACCAGCAGGGCGAGTGCGCTGGTCCCCGCCATGTCCCGGCCGCCGATCAGCGCGCCCGCGGCGATCGGGCCGACCAGTTGCCCGAGCGAGGCGCCGATGGTGAAGTGGCCGAAGTTGCGGTCCTGTTCGTGCGGGGCGGACTGGCGGGCCACGAGCGACTGGGCGCCGATGACGAAGCAGAGGTGGCCGAGGCCCATGACCCCGCTCCAGATCGCCATCGCCCACAGGGAGTCCGCGAGGCCGCTCATGGCGCAGCCGCCGGAGATCAGGACGACACCGACGGGCAGCAGCGGCGCACAGCGGCCGTGGTCGGTGCGGCGGCCCAGCGGGACGGCGACGAATAGCGGGAGCAGGGCGTACACCCCCGCGATCACGCCGATCGCCCGCTCGTCGGCGCCCAGCGCGAGGGCCCGGTAGGAGACGGCGGGCCGGGCCATCGACACCGCCCCCTGCGCGAAGCTGAAGGCGATGACGAGGCGGAGCAGCCAGCCGCGGTTCCCACCGGGCGCCATGATCGTGTTCCTTCCGGACTTGAAGGTGCTTGCTCGCGGGGTCAGATGATTCCGAAGAGGATTCCCGCCGCGAGGATGATGAGGCAGGTGAGCGCCGCCCACTTCACCACGAACTTGGTGTGGTCGCCGAACTCCACCTTGGCCATGCCGACCAGGACGTACACGGCCGGGACGAGCGGGCTCGACATGTGCAGCGGCTGGCCGACCAGGGAGGCGCGGGCCATCTCCAGCGGGGTGACGCCGTGCGCCGCGCCGGCCTCGGCGAGGACCGGCAGGACGCCGAAGTAGAAGCCGTCGTTCGACATGAAGTAGGTGAGCGGGAGGCTCAGGACACCGGTGACCAGGGCCATGTGCGGGCCCATGCCCTCGGGGATGACGTCCACCATCCACCTGGCCATGTGGTCCACCATCCCGGTGCCCTGGAGGACGCCGGTGAAGACGGCGGCGGCGAAGACCATGCCCGAGACGTTGAGGACGTTGTCGGCGTGTGCAGCGAGGCGGGCCTTCTGGTCGGGGATGTGCGGGAAGTTGACCGTCAGGGCGAGCGCGGCGCCGAGCAGGAACAGCACCGGGATCGGCAGCCACTCCATGATCATGGCGGTGAGCAGGGCGCCCGTGAGCAGCGCGTTGAACCAGTACAGCTTGGGACGCAGCGTGGGCCGGTTCGGGTCGAGGACCTGGAAGCGCTCCGCGTCGCCCTCCTCGTCGTCGTCCCCGGCGTCCGTGCCGGAGCCGGCGCCGCCGGTGGCCTTGCCCGTACCGGAGGCACCGGAACCGGACCCGGACCCGGCGCCGACGAGAACCGTCTCGGTCTCCTTCTCCTCGGCCTTGTCCTCGACCAGGACCTGGTCCAGCGTGAGGACACCCAGGCGCTTGCGCTCGCGCAGGCCGAGGAAGTACGAGAGGACGAAGACGGCCACGAGACCGACGGCGAGGGCCGGGATCATCGGGACGAAGATGTCGCTGGCGTCGAGCTTGAGCGCGGTGGCGGCGCGGGCGGTCGGGCCGCCCCACGGCAGCGTGTTCATCACGCCGTTGGCCATCGCGGCGACACCGGTCATCACGACCAGGCTCATCTTCAGGCGCTTGTACAGCGGGTACATCGCCGAGACGGTGATCATGAAGGTGGTCGAGCCGTCACCGTCGAGCGAGACGATCGCGGCGAGGATCGCCGTGCCGACCACGATCCGCATCGGGTCGGCCTTGCAGAACTTCAGGATTCCCCGAACGATCGGGTCGAAGAGGCCGACATCGATCATCACACCGAAGTAGACGATCGCGAACATGAGCATCGCCGCGGTGGGGGCGAGGTCGGTGACGCCGTCGAGGACGTAGTCACCTAGCTTGGCGCCCTTCCCGACGAAGACGCAGAACAGTGCCGGAATCAGCACGAGCGCCGCGATCGGCGACATCTTCTTCATCATGATCAGGACCAGGAAGGTCGCGATCATGGCGAAGCCAAGGATGGTCAGCATGAGTGGATACCTAACGTTCGCCCTTGAACGACCCACCAGGGCCGGCGGTGCGTTGACGTTAGGTCCCGTCAAGCGGCGTTAACAAGACGTTGACATGCGAGCAATAAGCGCAAAACTGCTGGTCACAGCTTTGCACTGCTCACAGCGCTGATCCCGTGGCGAGTTTTACGGGTACGCCGTTGAGGACCGCGTTGCCCGAGAGCGGGTCGAGCAGGCTGCCGTCGAGGAGCTGGTTGACGTTGACGCCGGGGTCCTTCAGCGCATGGTTCAGCCGGGTGCCGGGGCGGCTGTGGCCCCAGCCGTGCGGCAGGCTGACGACTCCGGGGCGGACCGCGTCGGTGACCTCGGCCTCCGTGACCACCTCCCCGCCGGCGCCCTTCACGCGCACGGGCGCCCCGTCCCGCAGTCCCAGCCGCTCGGCGTCCTCGGGGTGGATGTGCAGGGTGCAGCGGTTGGTGCCGCCCGTGAGGGCGGGCACGTTGTGCATCCAGCTGTTGTTGGAGCGCAGATGGCGGCGGCCGACCAGGACGAGCCCGTCGGTGCGCTCGCGCAGGGCCGCCCGCAGCCGGGGCAGGTCGTCGGCGATGGGCCGCGGCAGCAGCTCCACCTTGCCGCTGACGGTCTTCAGCGGCTGCGGCAGCCGGGACTTCAGCGGGCCGAGATCGATGCCGTGCGGATGCGCGAGGAGCCTGTCCAGGGTGAGCCCGTCCGGTCGTACGCCGAAGCCGTCGCCGTACGGGCCGAGGCGCAGCATCATGTCGAGGCGCCGCTCGGGGCCGTTCACGCCGGTGAGTTGCGCGGCGAGTTCCTTCGGGTCGCGGCCGTGGACCGGGGAGTGCGGCTCCTTGACCGCCCTGCCGAGGGTCTGGTCGATGACCAGCGTGTCGACCGCGGCCGGGTCGGCGCCGTGCATGCCGGTCGCGGCCAGGACCAGCCGGGCCAGGATCTCGGACTCGGCCATCCGGCCCGGCTCCAGTGGGACCGCGGGGCGGGTGTAGCGGACCTGGTTGCGCACCGCGAGGGTGTTGAAGGCGAAGTCGTGGTGCGGGCTCTGTGAGGGCGGGGGCGGCGGCAGCACGACGTGGGCGTGGCGCGAGGTCTCGTTGAGGTACGGGTCGACGCTGACCATGAAGTCGAGCGAGTCGAGGGCCTTGTCGAGGCGGTCGCCGTCGGGGGCCGACAGGACCGGGTTGGCGGCGACCGCGATGAGGGCCCGGACCGGCTCGCCCTCGTCGGTGGCCGTGTCGATCTCCTCGGCGAGCGCGGACAGCGGCAACTCCCCCTTGGCCTCGGGGTGTCGGCTCACTCGCGACTGCCAGCGCCCGAGCGCGAAGCCGTGGCCGGGTCCCGCGGGGCGGGGCGTCTTGTCGGTGGCCGCCTGCGGGAAGAGGGCGCCGCCGGGGCGGTCGAGGTTGCCGGTGAGGATGTTCAGGACGTCGACGAGCCAGCTGGCCAGGGTGCCGTGCGGGACGGTGCAGCTGCCGATGCGGCCGTAGACGGCGGCGGTGGGGGCGGCGGCCAGCTCGCGGGCGAGGGCGCGGATCGTGCCGGCGTCCACGTCACAGGCGTCCGCCACGGCTTCGGGACTGAAGCCCCGTACGGCGTCGGGGAGTTCGTCGAGCCCCTGGAGGTGCGGCGCCAGCTCACCGGGGGCCACGAGCCCTTCCTCGAAGAGGACGGATGCCATCGCCGCGAGGAGCAGCGCGTCCGTGCCGGGCCGGATCGCGATGTGCCGGTCGGCGAGCTTGGCGGTGCGGGTGCGGCGCGGGTCGATGACGGTGAGGGTGCCGCCGCGGGCCTTGAGCGCCTTCAGCTTGCCCGGGAAGTCGGGGGCGGTGCACAGACTGCCGTTGGACTCCAGCGGGTTGGCGCCGATGAGGAGCAGATGGTCGGTGTGATCCAGGTCCGGCACGGGGATCGCGAGGGCGTCGCCGTAGAGCAGGCCGCTGGAGACGTGCTTGGGCATCTGGTCGACCGTGGAGGCGGTGAAGATGCTGCGGGTGCGCAGGCCGGCGAGCAGGACCGGCGGGTAGAGCGCGCCGGCCACGGTGTGCACGTTGGGGTTGCCGAGCACCACGCCCACCGAGTTCGGCCCGTACCGCTCGACGACCCCCCGGACGCCGGCGGCGACCGCGTCGAAGGCCTCCTCCCAGGTGGCCTCGCACAGCTCGCCGTCCTTGCGCACGAGCGGGGTGCGCAGCCGGTCGGGGTCACCGTCGACGGCCCCGAAGGAGGCGCCCTTGGGGCAGATGAACCCCTGGCTGAACACGTCGTCGCGGTCACCACGGGCGCCGGTGACCTCGGTCCCCTCGATGGTGAGCGTCAGGCCGCAGGTGGCCTCGCACAGGGGGCAGATGCGCAGTGCGGTGCGGGACACGGGTCCTCCCGGGGGTGGCGACGGCGGTGACGCACGGGTGAGGCCGAGCATACCGACCGGTATGCACGGAGGGGAGTCCTCGCGAGGGGTGAGGTCAGAAATTCGCGAGTCGGAAATTCGCGAGCCGTCAGCCGGGCGGAGCATCAGCGCGGCACCCGGGCAGGGCCGTCAGTCCAGCACCCGCGCCAGATACGCCCGCAGCATCTCGCGCGCCTCCTCGATGATCCGTTCGTCGCCCTCCGGGGCCACCCGGAACGCGAGGTGGACCAGGGTGTCGGCGGTTTCGACGGCGATGAGGAAGATGCGGCGGAGGTCCTCGTCGGGTTCGCGACCGAGGTAGCCGGCGAGCAGGTCGGTGAGGGCGTCGGCGACGCGGTGGTTGGGCTCGCCGCGGGTTCCGACGGGGATCTGGTTGCCGAAATCGACGAGGGAGAAGCCGGGGGCGGTGCGCTTCATGGCGATGTACTCGTCGAGCACGGCGTCCATCGCCGCACGCCAGCCGCCGTCGCCGGCCTCCTTGAGGCGCTCGGTGACACGGGCGGCGTACCGCTCCAGATTGCGCTGCGCCAGGGCGTCGGCCATCTGGCGTTTGTTGCCGAAGAACCGGTAGACCGAGCCGATGGGCACGCCGGCGCGCTGGGCGACGGCCCGGGTGCTCAGGTCGTCGTAGCCGACCTCGTCGAGGAGGTCGGCGCAGGCGTCCAGGATCCTGGTGAGCCGTTCGGCGCTGCGCCGCTGCACAGGCGCCCGGCGAAGCGTGTCTGGGTGGGGCACGGTCTTCATGATGCCTTTCCGCCTCGGTCCGGTGAACCTCGGCCCCCTGTACGGAAGCGGGTACCCGGCGTGCTCAGTGCCGCAGCGGACGCTGTCGACGTGGGCTCCGGCGTCACGGTCGCCTCCGCCCCCGATGCCGTGATGTCGGCCGTGCTCTCGACGGGGTCGCAGCCCACGGCCCACACCGTGCCGTCGTCCGCGTACAGCCGGACGGCGACCTGATGCGTGCCGCGTGGCACGAGTTCCGCCGGGAGACGGTGGTCGGGGCTGCGCAGCCCGGCGACCAGGCGGTCGTCCACGTAGAGGTACGCGAGCCCGCGCCCGGCGACCGCCCGCGCCGGCGCACCTGCGGGCGAGAAGCGGAAGTTGCGGACCGTCAGCCGTACGTCCCAGCCCCGGTCGCCGCCGTCCGGGTCCGGCTGCACCTCGATGCCGACCTCGGGGGCGTCGCCCTCGTCCACCGCGCGATAGTGCCGCCCCTGCTCGTCGGTGTCGTCGGTGTCGTCGAGGACCTTGCCCACCGGGGAGGGCGAGACCGCGTTCGCACCCTGATGCCGCGCATCACCGGAGCCGCAGCCCGCGGATCCGGTCAGCAGCAGGACACAGACCGCGAGCGCGGCGAGCAGGGTCCGCGTCCACGACATGCCCGGGAGACTAGAACACCGGTCCGACAGCCGGATCCCCCTGGAGTCGGGTTCCCGTCCGTTTCTCGTCGTCCCGCAGAGGAGGTCCGGCAGATCACTTGCGCCGATGAAATCGCAATCCTACGGTGAAGCATAGGAATCAGATCTCGAGGGAGCGATCATGAGCGGGGACGTACGGAAGACCGCCGAAGGGCTCACCTACCTTTCCGGTTTCGGCAACGAGCACAGCTCGGAGGCGGTGCCCGGCGCCCTTCCCGAGGGCCGGAACTCCCCCCAGCGCGCCCCGCTGGGGCTGTACGCGGAGCAGCTGAGCGGTACGGCGTTCACCGAGCCGCGGGCCCACAACCGCCGCTCCTGGCTGTACCGCATCCGCCCGTCGGCCGCCCACCCGGCGTTCACCCGCACCGACAACGGCGCGATCCGGACGGCGCCCTTCACCCAGTCCGAGCCGGACCCGAACCGGCTGCGCTGGAACCCGCTGCCCGAGCCCGCTCCCGGAACCGACTTCCTGGCCGGCCTGTGGACCCTGGGCGGCAACGGCGACGCCACCCAGCGCACCGGCATGGCCGTGCACCTGTACCACGCCACCTCCTCGATGGACCGTGTCTTCAGCGACGCCGACGGCGAGCTGCTGATCGTGCCGGAGCAGGGCGGGCTGCTGCTGCGCACGGAGTTCGGGCTGCTGCATGTGGAGCCGGGACATGTTGCGCTGATTCCGCGTGGGGTGCGCTTCCGTGTGGAGCTACTGGATGACTCCGCCCGCGGTTATGTGTGCGAGAACTACGGTGCCCCCTTCCACCTCCCCGACCTCGGCCCGATCGGCGCCAACGGCCTCGCGAACGCACGGGACTTCAAGGCGCCGGTGGCTGCGTACGAGGATGTCGAGGGCCCGGTGGAGGTGGTGAACAAGTTCTGCGGCAACCTCTGGACGGCCACCTACGACCACTCCCCGCTCGACGTGGTCGCCTGGCACGGCAACCACGTGCCGTACATCTATGACCTGCGCCGTTTCAATGTGATCGGCACCATCTCCTACGACCACCCCGACCCGTCGATCTTCACCGTGCTGACGTCCCCGTCGGACACACCGGGCCTCGCGGGTGTCGACTTCGTCGTGTTCGCCCCGCGCTGGCTGGTGGGCGAGGACACCTTCCGGCCGCCGTACTTCCACCGGAACGTGATGAGCGAGTACATGGGCCTCATCGAGGGCGCCTACGACGCGAAGGCGGAGGGCTTCGTACCCGGGGGCGGGTCGCTGCACAACATGATGTCGGCGCACGGCCCGGACCGGGAGACCTTCGACCGGGCGAGCGCGGCCGAGCTGAAACCGCAGAAGATCGACGACGGTCTGGCGTTCATGTTCGAGACGCGCTGGCCGGTCACCCTGACCCCGCACGCGGCCGGCGCCGAGCACCTGCAGAAGCGCTACGACGACGTCTGGCACGGCATGGAGCGGCACTTCCGCCCCTTGCAGTAAAGATCCCCGACCGGTACGGATGGCCCCGTGACCTCCTTCGCCCCGGACTCCATCGTCCTGAACCGCAAACTGCCGCTCTGGTACCAGGTGTCGCAGTCACTGCGCGCCTCGATACTGGGCCGCCGGCCGCAGGACCCGCTGCGCCTGCCCACCGAGGAGCAGTTGGCGGAGCACTACGGCGTGAGCGTGCTGACCATGCGCCAAGCGCTGAAGGAGCTGGAGGACGAGGGCCTGATCACGCGCCACCGCAGACGCGGCACCTTCATCGAGCCGGACGCCCTCCCGGGCGCCCCCGTGCGGCTGCTCGGCTCGGTGGACGCGATCGTGGCCCAGCAGTCCGGCATGGTCACGGAACTGCTGGAGCACGGCACGGCACCCGTGCCCGCCGAAGTCGCCGAGTTCTTCCCGGATCTCGACGAGGTGGCGACGTATCACCGTCTGCGCAGTGAGGAGAAGTCGGGCGAGCCGACCAACCACGCCCGCAACTACGTCCGCCCCGAACTCGCCGCGCGCATCGACCCGGACGACCTCGTCCGCTGGCCGATGACCAAGGTGCTGCGGGACGTGGTCGGGGCGGACATCAGCCGCATCACGGACACGGTGGAGGCGCGCCTCGCCGACCCGGAGACGGCACGGTTGCTGCAAGTCCCGCTGCTGAGCCCGATCCTGCACTACACGGGCGTGACGTACGACGCGCAGGGCCGGGTCCTGGACGCGGCGGTCATCCACTACCGCGGTGACCGCTTCTCCTTCACCGTGACCCTGGATGCCACCTGACCCATGTGTCGAAGCCAGGTCGTACGATGCCCAGCGTGACGCACGACGACGCTCCGCTGCTGGCGGACCTCATGCCGTGGTCCGTCGCACCGCCGCGGCTCGGCCGGGGGTGGCCGACGAGTCCCGACGCGGCGTCCCTGAAGGCCCGCTGGGACGCCTTCGTGAAGGCCGAGGGCCCGGACCGGGACACCCTGCTGGAGCCGACGCGCTCCCGCACCCTGCACTCGGCGGTCGGCCAACTACCGGGCCGGTCCACCGGCACGGAGAAACTGATCCGCGCCTCGGGCCCCTGTCCGGAGCCGGTACGGGTCCTGCACGCCCCGTTCGACGAGCAGTGGCTGATCCCCGACCACCGTCTGATCGACGTGGCCCGCCCCGAGCTGTGGCGGGTGGCGGACGAGCGCCAGGTCTTCGTCCTGGAGACCCCCGACTCCCCGCTGCTGGCGACCTCCCTGCTGCCGCTGCTCCGCCCGGGCCGCGTCCGCCCGCTGTACCGCCGCCCCGGCGGCACGGAACCCAACCTGGCCCCGGGCCTGCTGCCGCACCTCGCCTCCCGGCTGGGCCACTCCCCCGCACCGGCGGACGTCCTCGCCTGGATCCTGGCCGCCGCCCGCCCCGACCTCACCGTCCCGCTCCCGCAGGACCCCGAACTCTGGGCGCGAGGCGTCGAGTCGGGCCACCGCATGCTCTGGCTGATGCTCCGCCACGGCGACCGCCCGAAGCTCCCCGGCGGCCGTCGCCCCTACGTTCGAGCCCCGCTCCCGGCCCGCCCGCTGACCCTGCACTACGACCGCGACGAGGAGGCCCTCCACCTCGACGAGGGCCGCATCTCCCCCGTACCGCCGGAGGCCTGGGACTTCGAGACGGCCGGCGCGAGGGTTCTGGAGCAGTGGTTCACAGCCCGGGTCGCGGAGCCCGAGCCCGGCACGCTGGCGGCGATCCGCCCGACGACCTGGCCGCAGGCGTGGACGTCGGAGCTGCTGGAACTGATCACGGTCCTGGCCCTGCTGGCGGAACTCCGGCCGCTCCAAGAGGAGTTGACCTCCACCATCACCGCGACCGACCTCCACGAGGCCGGAGTCCTGCCGGTGCCGGGGGCGGCGCGCAGGCCGGCGTCGGTGCTGGACGGGCTTGAGGAGGGCCCGGAGGGACAACTCGCGCTGATTTAACGCGGGTCGGGGTCGAAGGCGTCCAGCACCCGTTCGAGCGCCCGCGCGAACACCGCCTCCAGATCGATCGGCCCGCTGTCCGCCATGAAGGCCGCGGCCAGCCGCGGATAGGCGCCGGTGGCGACCTGGCTGCCGAGGTAAGCGATGCGGACCGCGTTCTCCTCCTCCTCGGACCAGGGCATGGCACGGGTGCGCTCGGCGGTGGCGATCTCGTTCGCGGTGTACGTCGTCACCACGCCGTTGAGCAACGCGACCAGCTCCATCTTCACGCTGTACGGAACGTCGAGCGGTTCGAGACAGGCCAGGCAGTGCTCCAGGTAGCGCAGGGTGTTGGGGCTGAAGCCGTACACCCCTGACATCAGCCGGGGCACCCAGGTGTGGCGGCGCATGATGGCCCGGGTCTCCTGCGCGTTGCGGATCATGTCGGCACGCCAGTCACCCGAGGGCTCCTGGATGTCGTGCTCGGCACCGATCGCGTCGATCATCAGCTCGTACAGGTCCTCCTTGCGGGGGACGTAGTTGTAGAGCGACATCGTCCCGCAGCCCAGCTCGGCCGCGACATGCCGCATGGACACGGCATCCAGCCCGCCGGTGTCGGCGATCCGCACCGCCGCAGCCGCGATGTCCGCCCGCGTGAACGCGGGCCTGGGGCCCCGCCCGGTCCGCTCGGGACGCGCCCAGATCACTTGGGGTTCGGCCGCCTTGCCCGCCATCGATCATCACCTCGGCCTCCATCCTAGTTACGTACAGCGTACGTAGTGAGCTATGGTCGACCCATGACTTCTACGTACGCTGTACTTAGTGAAGGTCTGGAGAAGCGATTCGGCGAGGTCCACGCCCTGCGCGGACTCGATCTGGCCGTCGCGCAGGGCACCGTCTGCGGCCTCCTCGGCCCGAACGGCGCGGGCAAGACGACGGCCATACGGCTCCTCACCACGCTGCTGCGCCCCGACGCCGGGTCGGCCCGCGTCGCCGGGCACGACCTGCTCCGGGACCCGGCGGCCGTCCGCCGCAGCATCGGCGTCACCGGCCAGTACGCCTCGGTCGACGGCGACCTCACCGGCCGCGAGAACCTCCGGCTGTTCGCCCGGCTGCACCGGGTGCGCGGACCGGCCGAGCGGGCCGGTGAGCTCCTGGACCGCTTCGGGCTGACCGAGGCGGCCGACCGGCAGGCATCGACGTACTCGGGCTGGATGCGCCGCCGCCTCGATCTGGCGGCGAGCCTCGTGCGCCGCCCCGACGTGCTGTTCCTGGACGAGCCCACGACCGGTCTCGACCCTGCCAGCCGCAACCGGATCTGGGACGCCGTGCGGGAGCTGACCGCCGACGGCACGACCGTGCTGCTGACCACGCAGTATCTGGAGGAGGCCGATCAACTCGCCGACGAGATCGCGCTGATGGGCAGGGGGCGGGTCGCTCACACGGGTTCACCGGCCCAGTTCAAGGCGGCCATCGGCGCGCACGTGGAGGTCGTCGTCACCGATCCGGACGTCATGGTGAAGGCGGCGGCCGTGCTGGACCAACTGACGGGCGCCGAGCCGTCGTTCGACCACGAGCGGCGAGCCGTCGGCGCGGTCACCCGGGACGCCACGCTCACCCTCCCCCGCCTGGTGCGTGAACTCGACGCGGCGGGTGTGCCGTTGCTCGACGCCCGCATCGAACCACCGACGCTCGACGACGTGTTCCTGCGACTCACCCAGGAATCCCCGGAAGCCCAGGAATCCCAGGAAGCCCGAGAAGAGGAGCGTGCCGCATGAGCACCCTGGCGTACGACGGCGGCGCGATGCTGGGCCGGCAGCTGCGGCGGATCCGCAACAACCCGGGGCTGCTGGTCCTGACCCAGACCATGCCGATCACCATGCTGCTGTTCTTCGGCTACGTCTTCGGCAGCGCGCTGGCGATGCCCGGCGAGGAGTACCGCTCCTTCCTGGTGCCGGGGCTGCTGGTGGCGACCGCCGCGAACGGGATCATGACCGGCATGTTCCAGGCCGCCCAGGACACCCACCGCGGCGTGATGGACCGCTTCCGGACGCTGCCGATGAGCCGGGCCGCCGTGCCGCTGGGACAGGCGGCGGCGGATCTGCTGGTGACGGCCGCCGGAGCGGTGCCGTTCCTGCTGGTCGGGGTCGCGGTGGGCTGGCGGATCGAGGGGTCCGCGCCGGCAGCGGTCGGCGCCGTGGGGCTGTTGCTGCTGTTCCGGTTCGCGACGACGTGGGTCGGGATCTTCCTGGGGCTGCTCACGCGGAACGAGGAGGCTGCCGGTCAGCTCGGCGGGGCGACCTTCATCCTGCCGCTGCTGTCCAACGCGTACATTCCGACCGAGGGTCTGCCGGGCTGGCTGCGCACCCTCGCCGAGTGGAATCCGATCAGCGCGGTGACCATGGCCCTGCGGGACCTCTTCGGCAACGCGCCGGTACCGGACGGTGCCGCCTGGCCGGTCGCCCATCCCGTCGCCGGGTCGCTGGCCTGGTGTGCGGTGCTCATAGCGGTGTTCGCACCGCTCGCGGTACGCCGGTACACGCGCGGGAAGCGGTGACGTCCGGCGACCGAATGACGCGACGACCGTGTCGGCGGCCCGGTGGGTCGCCGACACGGTCGTCGGCTCGTGCAAGGTGACCCGTCAACGTCCGTACGTGACCGAGGTGTTACGCGCGAAGGACGTGGGCCGGGGAGCGGGGTGGGTGGATTTCAGGGTTTGGGCCCGCGCCGAGGCAGCGCTCCGAGGTGCCGCTGCGTGCCGTTGGGGATGACGGCGACGACAGCGCGGCGTGACGCCGGGTCGGAGCGGGTTGTCGAGCGCGGGCCTTGCGAGGTCGTCAGGGGAACGCCGGTGTGAGTCAGCGTCCGCCGAACAGCGAACGACGCAGTCGACGCAGCGGGGCGAAGAGCGAGACGCGGCGGACTCGCGCACCCCGGTCGCTGCGCGCGTGCGTGGTGTCACGACTGGTCAGCTCACGCATCAGCGAGGTCGCTTCGGCCGCCTCCGTCTGCGGCACGGCGGGACCCGCCAGCACCGAGAGATGGCGGTCGAGGCGCGAACTGGTCGCGCTGCTCCCGCAGGTGATCGCAGGGACCCTGGCCCTGCTGCGCACTGTTATCTGATCCATGTCACTCCCCACCCGTACGAGTCCACCCGGCCCGGGCAGGTTAACCCTATCGCCCCGGCGGGGCACTCGTGTATCGCGGTCACAGGATTCACCTTCCCCGTAAGGGTGTTGACGACTCGCCGTTGATTACTCTCCGAATCCGACCGATTTCAGGGCGAGTTGGACAACGGGCCGGCTGGTGGGTTGCGGGGACCCTCCGTCCGGCTCCACGGTCACAGCCAGTGACGTCGCCGACTTGTCGAGACCGGACGCCAGCAAGGGCGTGTCGCCGTCGAAGAGCCCGAGGGAGCGCGGTTGCACATCGGGGCGCATCTCCCAGAGCTGGTGCACCCGGCCGCTCGGCAGATCGCCGTAGCCGCTCAGAGTGACGATCGCGCTCCCCGCCGATGCGGAGGCGACCACTCCGATCGTTCGCCCCTCAGCGTCCTCGCCGGCGGTCGCCCGGGCGTCGGGCGCGGCCAGAACGTTAGCGATCTCACTTGCGTGCGCACGCTGGGCGTCCAGCTCGTCCTGCGTCCTGGTCGCCTGGACGGCGAAGAGGGACGCGACGACGAGGGCTGCGGCGGCCGTGAGGGTGGCGAACGGCGCCAGCAAAGGGCGCGTCCTGGTCGCACGGGTGCGCGGCGGCGGCTGGTTCCCCCACACATGCGGCGGCAGCTGGGTGGCACGCGCGTGTGCCGGCTCCCGGCCGACGGCCTGCCCGGCGGACTCCTGCGGAGTCGACCGTACGGCGGCCAGGACCCGGTCGCGCATCGCGGCGGGCGGTGCGGCGGCCGTCGACCACGCGAGGCGCACGGCGTCCTCGGACAGGGCGCGCACCTCGGCGGCGCAGACGGCGCAGTTCCTCAGGTGCTTCTCGAAGCGGTACCGCTCGCCGGGTTCCAGGGCGTCGAGGGCGTAGGGGGCGGCGAGGGAGTGCAGGTCCTCGCGCCGGAGCAGTCGGTCGACGAAACTCACGCGACACCTCCCAGGCACTTGCGCAGCTGGGTGAGTCCGTCGCGCATCCGGGTCTTGACCGTGCCGAGCGGCAGGGAGAGCCGCTCGGCCACTTCACGGTATGTGTAGCCGTCGTAGTAGGCGAGGGTGACGGACTGGCGTTGCAGGGCTGTGAGCCGCTCCAGGCAGCGCCGCACCCACTCGCGTTCGAGGCCGGCCTCGACCTCCTCGGCGACATGGTCGAACGCGGGGTGGTTCGCGCGCAGTGCCTCGCGCTGCTCGCGCTCGCCTGCCGCGCGGGCGCTGCGCACCCGGTCCACGGCGCGGCGGTGGGCGAGGGTGAGGATCCACGACAGTGCGCTGCCCCGGCCGGGGTCGAACTTGGCGGCGGACCGCCACAGTTCGAGCAGCACCTCCTGCGCCACCTCCTCCGACTGGGCGGGGTCGCGCACGACGCGCCGTACGAGCCCGAACACCGGTCCGGAGACCAGCCCGTACAGCTCCTCGAACGCCTTCTGGTCCCCGCCCGCCACGAGCACCAGCAGCTCGTCCGCCTCCAACTCGTCTCCCCCTCCAGCCAGACCGCATCTCGGCCGTCTTGTCCCACGAGGTATTCGCAACGAACGCACCTCCGGATGGGGTTACGGATCAACGAACCGAAAACGCGGGTCGCGCAGCCGTGAAATTTGTTTTCGAGATCGACCAATCCGGCCCGCCCCCGGCTCCGAATCCCGGTGCGTCAGGCAAGTTGGCACTGAGGACGGACAGCATGACACCTAATTCCAGGAGCGGTGCGGGACGCAAGGGCCTCGCGACCCTCGTATGCGGTGCGCTGGCCGCCGGGGGGCTCGCAGCCGCCGGCGTGACCGCGCTGGAACCGGGGGCGGCCTCCGCCTCCAGCCACCGCGAGGCCCCGCTCATCTCGGGGACTCCGCAGTACGACAACACGGACGTGTACGCGTTCGTCAGCCCGGACAAGCCGGACACGACGACGATCGTCGCGAACTGGATACCGTTCGAGGAGCCCGCCGGCGGACCGAACTTCTTCACGTTCGCCGAGGACGCCCAGTACGACATCCACATCGACAACAACGGTGACGCGCAGGGCGAGCTGCTGTACCGCTTCACCTTCAAGACGCACGTCAAGAACAAGAAGACGTTCCTGTACAACACGGGTCCGGTCGAGAGTCTGGACGACCCCGACCTCAACATCACGCAGACGTACGACGTCGAGCTGCTGAAGCTGAAGGACCAGCACCTGGTCTCGAAGACGAAGGTCGCCAACGACGTGCCGGTGGCGCCCTCGAACGTCGGCAAGGCGTCGATGCCGGACTACACCAAGCTGCGCGATCAGGCCGTGCACAAGCTCGCGGGCGACGCCTCTTCGTTCGCCGGGCAGGCCGACGACCCGTTCTTCCTGGACCTGCGCGTCTTCGACCTGCTGTACGGCGGGAACCTCTCCGAGGTCGGCAACGACACGCTCAAGGGCTACAACGTCAACTCCATCGCCCTGCAGGTCCCGACGCACATGATCGCCGAGTCTGCGGACCAGCCGATCGTCGGCATCTGGTCGACGACCCAGCGCAAGAACGCGCAGGGCCACTTCGAGCAGGTCTCGCGCCTCGGCAGCCCGCTGGTCAACGAGGTCGTCAACCCCATCAAGGACAAGGACAAGTTCAACGCGTCCTCGCCGTGGGAGGACGCCCAGTTCCTGAAGAACGTCACCAACCCGGAGCTGCCGAAGCTCATCGAGGCGATCTACAAGATCCCGGCGCCCGACGAGCCTCGCAACGACCTCGTCGACGTCTTCCTCAAGGGCGTGAAGGGCCTCAATCAGCCTCCGCACGTCACGCCTTCGGAGATGCTGCGCCTGAACACCTCGATCAAGCCGACCGCCGAACCCAAGCGGCTCGGTGTCCTCGACGGCGACAACGCCGGCTTCCCGAACGGCCGTCGCCTCACCGACGACGTGATCGACGCCTCGCTCCAGGTCGTCGAGGGTGAACTGCTCGGCGCCAAGAACGACCTGGGCGACGCCGTCGACAAGAACGACAAGGACTTCGAGAAGGCCTTCCCGTACGTCGCCCTCCCGACCGAGGGTTCCCGCGGCCCGCTCGCCAAGGGCACGGACGGCGAGACGGACGTCCGCAGCCAGCTCGGCGACGCCCTGCAGCCGGCGGGTGCCTCCGGCGGAACGGACGACATGACCCTGATCGCCGGTTCGGCAGGCGCCGGAGCGCTGGGAATCCTGCTGATCGGCGCGGCCCTGATGTGGTGGCGCCGGATGCGGGACCGCGCGTACTAGGCGCTCCGTACCCCCCAACTGGCGCGGCCCGCGCAGTACTCATCCCCCACGGCGCGGGCCGCGCCGCCGCACGTGACAACGAACGTCGTTGAAAAGCCGATTGAGGAGAGGGCATGGCCCCGCGTACGAACGACAGCGCATCCCAGCCCGTCCGGCGTTTGAGGACGAGGCCGTTCAGGCCGATGGGGGTCCAGGGGGCGCAGCCCCCTGGCGGGGTCGAAGGGGCGGAGTCCCAGGAGGACGGGAAGGGTAAGGGCGGCGCGGGCGAGAACCGCGTGGCCGCACTGCGCCGCGTAGCCGCAGCCGCACGCCGCAGCCGCGCACTCCACCTGACCGGCTGCGCCGCCCTGCTCGCCGTGGCACTCACCGCCGGTTCCATCGCGCTGGGCGCCGCCCGCGACAACACGAGCCAGAGCCTCGCCCCGGCGTCCGCCGCGGTGTCGCCCGGCCTCCTCGCCACCGGCGACCTCGACTCGGGCATCTCCTCCCTCCAGGCCCACCTCCGCGACCAGCCGAAGGACTTCGGCAGCTGGGCCACCCTCGGCCTCGCCTACGTCGAACAGGCCCGCACGAAGGGCGACCCCTCCCGCTACCCGCAGGCAGAGCAGGCCTTCAAGCGCTCACTGGAGCTGGACCCCGACAACGACCAGGCCCTGGCCGGCCGGGCCGCCCTCGCCGCCGCCCGCCACGACTTCGAGGACGCGCTGAAGTACGCCGACCGGGCCCTGAAGATCAACCCCTACAGCGAACGCGCCCTGTGCACCCGCATCGACGCCCTCGTCGAACTCGGCCGCTACACCGACGCCGCCGAGGCGGCCAACACCGCCGACGACCGCCGTCCGGGCGTCCCGGTCTTCACGCGGTACGCGTACGTGCACGAACTGCGCGGCGACGTCACCACGGCCCAGCGCGTGCTGCAGCAGGCGCTCTCCTCGGCAGTGGCCCCCGGCGACATCGCCTTCGTCGCCACCCAGCTCGGCCAACTCACATGGAACCAGGGCGACTACGACACCGCCCTCACCCACTACGCCCGCGCCCTCGCCGCCGACGAGAACTACGTCCCCGCGCTCGAAGGACGGGCCCGCGCACAGTCCGGGCGCGGTGACAGGGCCGGCGCCATCAAGGGACTGAAGGACGTCGTGTCCCGGTACCCGCTCCCGGGCCCGCTCGTCGAACTCGGCGAGCTGTACGAGGCGGAAGGCGACCGGACCGAGGCCGACGACCAGTACGCGCTCGTCGACGCCTGGACCGCCCTCGCCCGCGCCAACGGCGTCAACGCCGACCTCGACACCGCCCTCGCTGCGGCCGACCACGGCGACAAGGCGTCCGCTCTGCGCGCCGCCCGCGCCGAGTGGAACCGCCGCCACACCGTGCACACCGCGGACGCCCTCGCCTGGGCACTGCACGTCAACGGCAAGGACGAGGAAGCCCTGCCCTACGCCCGCAGGGCCACGGCCACCGGCTACCGCAGCGCCGCGTTCCTGTACCACCGCGGGATCATCGAGCACGCCACGGGCAACGTCGAGAACGCCCGCGAGCACCTCCGGGCCGCGCTGAAGCTGAACCCCGGCTTCTCGCCGCTGGGCGCCAAGGAAGCCCGTACGGCCCTCAAGAACCCGGAGGCGGCCAAGTGACCCTCCGTCGTCCGCTCGCCTCCTGCGCCGCCGTCCTCACGGCGGCCTGCGCGCTCGCGCTGTTCTCCGCCCCTCCCGCGAGCGCGCACCCCCTCGGCAACTTCACCGTCAACCGCTACGACGGCCTCGTCGCCGCCCCCGGCGAACTGCGCGTCCATCACGTCGAGGACCTCGCCGAGATCCCGGCGACGCAGGCCAAGCCGGACATCGAGAAAGCGGGCATGTCGGCATGGGCCCGGCAGCGGTGCGAGGACGCCGTGCGGGGCAGCGAGGTCACCGTGGACGGCCGTTCGGTCGGACTCGCGCTGAACGGCAGCCACGCGCGCGTGCGGCCCGGTCAGGCGGGGCTCGACACCCTGCGCGTCGAATGCCGGCTGACGGCGCCGCTCCCCGAGAACGCCGGCGATGCCACGATCGACCTCGGCTTCCGCGGCGCGGGCACGGAATCCGGCCCCGGCTGGCGGGAGGTCACGGCGCGCGGCGACCGTATGACACTCACCGCCTCGGACGTGCCGAAGGAGTCGATCTCCCGCGAACTGACCGCGTATCCGCAGGAGTTGCTCTCCTCCCCGGCCGACACCAAGGCCGCGTCCCTGCGGGTGCGCCCCGGCGGACCGGCCCTCGCCGAGGCGGAGCAGAACGCCCCCGGTGCCTCCGTCCTGCCGCGCGGCGCCGACCGCTGGACGCGCGCCCTGGACGGCCTGGTCTCCCGCCAGGACCTGACCGTCGGCTTCGCCGCCCTCGCCCTACTCCTCGCGATCTTCCTCGGCGCGATGCACGCGCTCGCGCCGGGCCACGGCAAGACCCTGATGGCAGCGGTGGCGGCGGCCCGCGGCGGCCGGGCCCGGATGAAGGACGTCCTGCCGCTGGCCGCCTCGGTGACGGTCACGCACACCCTGGGCGTGGTCGCCCTCGGCCTCCTGGTCACCGCCGGTTCGGCGGCGGCACCCTCGGTCATCACCTGGCTGGGCATCGCGAGCGGCGCCCTGGTGATCGCGGCGGGCGCGACACTCGTACGCCGGGCCTGGCACTTCCGCGGCCACGGCCGCCCCGACACGCACGGGCACGAACACGCGCACGACCATGGCCATGACCTTCCCCACGGGCACGAGCACAACGACCACACCCACCCGCACGACCACACCCACCCGCACGATCACACCGACGGACACGAGCACACCCACGAGGCCGACCACACCCACGAGCGCCAACCGGTCCTGGTCGCCGCCCACGCCCACACCGCTCCAGCGACACCCACCCCCACGCACGGCCACGTCCATGCGCACGCCCCCGCCGGCCACCCCCACCAGCACGGACACGACCACTCCCACACGCACGGGCACCCCCGCACCCGCGGCCTCCTCACCCACACCCACGGCGGCTTCACCCACACCCACTCCACCGCCCCCACCCTCCGCGGCACGATCCTGCTCGGATTCGCCGGCGGCCTCGTGCCCAGCCCCTCCGCGGTGGTGGTGCTCGTCGGCGCGGCGGCGCTCGGGAAGGCCTGGTTCGGGCTGCTGCTCGTCATCGCGTACGGCGCCGGGCTCGCGCTCACCCTCACCGCGGCCGGGTTCGCCGTCGTGAGGCTGGGTACGGGAGTGACGCGGGTGCTGGACAGGCAGCCCCGCTGGATGGCGCACCCCCTGACGGTCTTCGTCCGCAGGACCGCTCCACTGGGATCCGCGGTGCTCGTCGTGCTGATCGGGGCCGGATTGGTTCTCCAGGGGGCGGCATCCGCACTCGGCTGAGCTACTTTTGTGGAGAAATCACGCGGAGTGCAGATTTCGCTCGGATGCGAATGGGGGACGCCCGTGTCCGAAGAACCGGGCAGTGAACGTCTGATCGCGGGCCGCTACCGCCTCCTCTCCCCGCTCGGCGAGGGCGGCATGGGCACCGTGTGGCGGGCCCGCGACGAGCTGCTGCACCGCGAGGTCGCGGTCAAGGAGGTGCGTGCGCCGCACGGGCTGGCGGGCCCGGAGGTCGAGCGGATGTACGCCCGGCTGGAGCGCGAGGCGTGGGCCGCGGCGCGGGTCGCCAACCGCAATGTCGTCACGGTGTACGACGTGGCCACGCAGGACGGCCGGCCCTGGATCGTGATGGAGCTGGTCCGCGGCATCTCGCTGGCCGAGCTGCTGGACGCCGAGGGCCCGCTGAGCCCCCAGCGTGTGGCGCACATCGGCGCCGAGGTGCTGTCCGCACTGCGGGCCGCGCACGAGGCCGGGGTGCTGCACCGGGACGTGAAGCCGGCGAACGTGCTGCTGTCGAACGACGGCCGGGTCGTCCTGACCGACTTCGGTATCGCCATGGTCGAGGGCAGCTCCGCGCTGACGATGACCGGCGAGGTCATCGGCTCCCCCGAGTTCCTCGCCCCGGAGCGGGCGCTGGGCCGCACGCCCGGCCCTGAGTCGGACCTGTGGTCCCTCGGCGTCCTGCTCTACGCGGCTGTGGAGGGCAACTCCCCGTTCCGCCAGACCACCCCGCTCAGCACCCTGCGCGCGATCGTCGACGAGGAGCTGCCCCCGCCCCGCCGGGCCGGACCGCTCGCCCCCGTCATCGAGGGACTGCTGCGCAAGGACCCGGCCGAGCGGCTGCCGGCCGACCGGGCCGAACAGGACCTGCGGGTCATCGGCGCGGGAGGGACGCCGCGCGCGGACGCCGTCCAGGGGGCTCCTTACAGCCCGACCATCGCGGCCCACCGGACTCCGCCGCGGACCGGGCCCACGGCCCCCGTCCCACCGCCCGGACCCACCCGGCCCACGCCGGCCGCCGCTTCCGCCCACGACACCGCTCCCGTCCGCCCCGAGCGGCGCCGCCGCGCCGCCCTCGTGCTGATCGCGGGCATCGCCGCCGTGGCGCTGGCCGTGGCAGGGCTGACGTACGCCCTTCTCAACCGCGGGGACGACGGCGGCGGGGACGCGGGCGGCCAGGAGACCACCACCCAGACGGGCGAGGGGACTTCGCCGACCGAGACGGACGACGAGAACGCGACCGACGGGGGTCAGAGCCCGACGCCCAGTCCGAGCAGCAGTCGTACGACTCCGGCGCCGCAGTCCGTGAAGGTGACGCTGGCGGGCGCCAACACCGAGTACGCCGGGTCCTGTCCGCCGCCGGACGGCCGGGCGCCCGCGTTCACGGCGACGTTCACGGTGGGGCGGCTGCCCGCGCAGGTCAGTTATCGCTGGGTGTCGCAGGACGGCGAGGTCATGGACCAGGGCTGGAAGACCCTGTCCTTCCCGGAGGGCGGGGGGCGGACCAAGCAGGACAGGGCGTTCGTGACGACGTACGACGACAGCGGGACGTTCGAGAACGAGATCAGTGTCGAGGTCCGCGACCCGGTGGAGACGAAGTCCAACTCGGTGCCGTTCTCGGTGACCTGTGAGACGGAGACCCCGACGGACGGGGTCTCGCAGACGCCTACCGGATCGCCCGGCTCCTAGTTCAGGCCGCGGCGTTCAGAACCGGCAGATAACCACCCGACTGGCCCGCGGCCGTCGGGTGGTACGACTCCGGGATGTTGAGCCAGTTCACGGAGTGCATCCATGAACTGCCGGAGCAGAGCTCGTGCCCGGTGAAGGTGGGCCGTACGTCGCCGAACGTGAACCCGTGGTCCAGGGCACGCTTCTCGGTGGCGGCGTTGATGTAGTCGGCGGCGTCATTGAGCGCCCTGCGCTTGGTCTCGGACAGGCCGATGCACCCCGACGCGCCCAGCTTGTAGAAGCGGGGGTAGCCGAGCACGACCACATGGGCGGACGGGGCCTTGGTCCGGATGGCGGTGTACACGTTGTCGAGCCTGCCGGGCAGCGTCGAGTCGACGAACGCCTTCGCGGTGTTGATGCGTGCGACGCAGGCACTGTCACCCTGCAGCACACAGGTCGTCATGATGTCCGCGAAGCCGGCGTCGTTGCCGCCGATGGAGACGGACACGAGTGTGGTGGCGGAGCTGAGCGGGCCGAGCTGACTGGCCGTGACATCACCCGTTTGAGCGCCTGAGCACGCCGTGAAGTCGAACGACGAGGGTGAGTTCGCGGCGGCCCAGAGGTACGGGTACGCCTTCGTGCTGCGCTTGCAGTCGCCGCTGGAGCCGATGTAGCTCCCCGCGCCGAGGCCCGAGGAGTAGGAGTCGCCGAGGGCCACATAGCCGCCTGCGGCGGCGCTGTCTGCTGCCTGCGCCGTCGCAGCCCCGGTGAGGGCGGTGCCGACGGCGAGGAGGAGTGAGGCGACGTATACGGAAAGTCGGGAACGTCTCATGGAACCTCCCTATAGCAGGATCTCTGCTTTAACCGTCGTACCAACTACGCGTGTTGACGGGAAGTGTCCATGCCAAGACTTTCCCGGACATCACGACTTCCACCCTGTGCGTTCGCCATGTGGTGCATTTCGTGTGCATGACAGGATTGTTGACAGGTCGTCAACTCCCTTGTCCGTCGCCTCGGGACCACAGATCCTTTACCTCGGCTTGGGAACGGGAACGCAACGTTCCAGGGCCGTGCGTGCGACAGCGCACGCACCCCCCACATGTGCGCGCACCACCTGCGCACCGCCTTGAGGAGGACTCCCTCGTAATGGCACAACTGCGTAGCAACAAAATCCGGTTCGCCGCGATAACCGGCCTGGCGACCGCCGCCCTCGTCGGCGGGCTCACCTCCCTCCCCGCCCAGGCCGCCCCGGCCGAGGGGAACGTCCTGGCCGCCGGCTCCCCCACGGCGATCAAGGACAGCTACATCGTCACGCTGAAGAAGAGCGCCGGCCTCAAGGCCTCCTCGGCCGCCGGCAAGGACCTGGTGAAGGAGTACGGCGGCTCGGTGCGCAAGACGTTCACCAAGGCGCTGAACGGCTACACCGCCAGCCTCTCCGCGACCGAGGCCAGACAACTCGCCGCCGACCCGGCCGTGGCGTCCGTCGAGCAGAACCAGCGCGTCCAGCTGGCCGACACCACGCAGACCAGCGCCCCTTGGGGCCTGGACCGCATCGACCAGTCCGCGCTTCCGCTCTCCGGCACCTACACCTACCCGGACAGCGCGGGCAGCGGCGTGACGGCGTACGTCATCGACACCGGCGTGCGCATCACCCACCAGCAGATCAGCGGCCGTGCCAGTTACGGCTACGACGCGGTCGACGGCGACACCACCGCCTCCGACGGCAACGGCCACGGCACCCATGTGGCGACCACGATCGCGGGCTCGACCTACGGCGTCGCCAAGAAGGCGAAGATCGTGGCGGTGCGCGTGCTCGACAACGCGGGCTCCGGCACCACCGCCGGCGTCATCGCGGGCATCGACTGGGTGACCAACAACCACTCCGGTCCCTCGGTCGCCAACCTGTCGCTCGGCGGCGGCGCCTCCACCACGCTGGACACGGCCGTGCGCAACTCCATCGCCAGCGGAGTGACCTACGCCGTCGCGGCCGGCAACAGCAACGCCAACGCCTCCTCGTACTCCCCGGCCCGCGTGACGGAGGCGATCACCGTCGGCGCCACCACCAGCTCGGACGCCCGGGCCAGCTACTCCAACTACGGCTCGGTGCTGGACATCTTCGCCCCCGGCTCCTCCATCACGGCCGGCTGGTACACGAGCGACACCGCGACGAACACCATCTCCGGTACGTCGATGGCGACCCCGCACGTCGCGGGCGCGGCGGCGGTCTACCTGGCGAACCACACCTCGGCCACCCCGGCCTCGGTCGCCTCTGCCCTGACGGGCGCCGCCACCACCAACGTGGTCACCGGCCCGGGCACCGGCTCGCCCAACCGGCTGCTGAAGCTCGTCCCGTAACAGCACACCCGTACGACCAGAGGCACCCGTTCCCCGGAGACGCCCACCGTCTCCGGGGAACGTCTTGACGGCCCCCACGGAGCTGAGCGACATTGAAGCCCGGCATCCGGCGCTTCGGGGGGCAAAGTCGCCAATGCAGACCTTAAGTAGCAAGACAGGTGCGTCTCAGGACGCCGAGCGAGAGCGGGCAGGACCGGGGAGGGACCTGACACCGCTGCTCGCGGGCGCCGCGACGGCCGTGGGGGGACTCGGCGCGGTTCTCGCGCTCGTCGGCTCGCAGTCACCGCTGCGCGGCCCGTTCACGCTGTTCTTCCTGCTCGCGGCACCGGCCGTGGCGATCGCCGCGACGCTGCGCGGACTGGAACCCTTCGGCAGGACCGTGGCCGCGGTTGCGGGCGCGGTCGTCGTCAACATGCTGGTGGCCCAGGGCATGCTGGCCGTGCACCGGTGGTCGGTCCGCGGCGGAATCGTGGCCGTGACCGCGATCAGCGCCTTCATTCTCCTGCTGGTTCTGGTGCGGCGGCTGCGCGGCCGTACGACGCGAAGGCGGACTGACTGACGTGGACATCAGCGTGTACCGCCCCGGCGAGCTCAGCTCCGCCGACCGGGCGGCGTGGACATCGATGCAGTCCAAGGCCCATCTTCAGGGGTCGCCCGAGCTGGCCAACCCCTTCCTCGCGCCCGAGTTCGCCCTCGCGGTCGGCCGCTGCCGGCGCGGGGTGCGGATCGCGGTCGTGCGGGAGGGCGGCGAGCCGGCGGCGTTCTTCCCGTTCCAGCGGACGGCGACCGGAGTCGGCCGGGCCATCGGGCTCGGCGTCTCGGACGCGCAGGGGGTGGTGCACCGGCCCGGGTTCACCTGGGACGCCCGGGAGCTGCTGAAGGCGTGCGGGCTCGCCGTATTCGAGTTCGACCACCTGGTGGGGGGCCAGGCGGCGTTCGAGGAGGCGGCGACCGGCACGTTCCCGTCCCCGGTCATGGACATCGACCAGGGGTACGAGGCGTATCTGAGCCAACTGCGCGAGCGGTCACCGAAGTTCACGAAGTCGACGCTGGCCAAGGAGCGCAAGCTGGGCCGGGATCACGACGGCGTGCGCTATGTGCACGACGAGCGCGATCCGGCGGCCCTGCGCACGCTGATGGCCTGGAAGTCCGCGCAGTACCGCAGGACCGGGCGCAGCGACCGGTTCGCGCACGAGTGGATCACCGGGCTGGTGGAGCAGCTGTTCCACACCCGTTCCGAGCCGTTCGCGGGGATCCTGTCGGTGCTGTACGCGGGCGGCAAGCCGATCGCGGCGCACTTCGGGCTGCGCACCGAGAGGGTGCTGGCCTGCTGGTTCCCGGCGTACGACCCGGCGTTCTCGAAGTACTCCCCGGGGCTGGTCCTGCATCTGCGCATGGCCGAGGCGGCCGCCGCCGACGGCATCGCCCATCTCGACCTCGGCCGGGGCCAGAAGGAGTACAAGGACTCCCTGAAGACACGTGAGCTGCAGGTGTCGGAGGGGTGGGTGACCCGGCGTCACCCGGTCGCGTTCGGACACCGGGCACGCCGTGCCCCGGTCCGGGCGCTGCGCAACACCGTGCAGACCCGGCCGGAGCTGTTCGAACCGGCCGACCGGCTGCTGAAGAGCATGGGGAAGATCCGCTCGGGACGTCGGTGACGGTCAAGACAACCCGGATGGTTACGGTCAAACCAACAAAAACGTGAGAGCTCGTTCCAGCTCTTGCCATACAGTCTCAATCATCAATACCGTCGTACATCTCACTCGCATCGGACTGTCACCAAGCGGCTCTAGGGGAGGGCTCAAGACCGCGACGGTCCCGGCGCGAGGCGCGGTAGGGGGGTGCTCGGTGACGGTGTCCGCACTTGTGACCGAGTCGTGCCGCGCGACCGGCTGCCGATTATCGGTGGTCGGCCAGATATGCCAGCTCACCATGCGTGCACGGAGATCCATTCGTCCGTGCCGTACGTGAGAACCCCCCTTTCGAACCGGACACAATGCCGGGCCGCCCAGGGGCGGGCGGTCCACCGGACGAGAGGGACCAGACTCATGAGTTCTTTTCTGCGCCCGGCGGTCGCGGACCAGAGTCCGTCAACTGTCGGCAAGTACCGGCCCGTCTCCATGCACCTGGCCATCGCACCACCGGTCAGCGTGGTGATCCCGGCCATGAACGAGGCGGAGAACCTTCCGTACGTCTTCAAGACACTGCCGGACTGGATACACGAAGTGGTCCTGGTCGACGGCAACTCCACCGACAACACCGTCGAGGTGGCCCGCGAGCTGTGGCCTGACGTCAAGGTCGTGCGGCAGCGCGGCAAGGGCAAGGGGGATGCCCTGATCACCGGGTTCGAGGCGGCCACCGGCGACATCATCGTGATGGTCGACGCGGACGGCTCGGCCGACGGCAACGAGATCCTGTCGTACGTCTCCGCCCTGGTCTCGGGCGCGGACTTCGCCAAGGGGTCCCGCTTCGCCAACGGCGGCGGCACCGACGACATGACGCCGATCCGCAAGCTCGGCAACTGGGCACTGTGCACGGCGGTCAACCGCAAGTTCGGTGCCCGCTACACTGACCTCTGCTACGGCTACAACGCGTTCTGGCGGCACTGCCTGGACAAGATCGACCTCGACTGCACCGGCTTCGAGGTGGAGACCCTGATGAACATCCGGGTCGTCAAGGCGGGCCTGAAGGTGCAGGAGATACCGAGCCACGAGTACCTCCGCATCCACGGCACGAGCAATCTGCGGGCCGTGCGCGACGGGCTGCGGGTGCTCAAGGTGATCCTCAAGGAGCGCTCCAACCGGCGTGCTCTGCGCCGCCGCACCGCCGCGGCGCACTCCCCGACGCTCGGCTCGGTGCCGTCGGTTCAGCCGGCGCACCCGGTTCACTCGGTCCGGGGAGAGGCGTCTTGAGCGGTCCCGACATCTCCGTCGTGATCTGCGTGTACACCGAGGACCGCTGGGAGGACATCCTCGCGGCGGTCTCCTCGGTGCGGGCGCAGTCGTATCCGGCCCTGGAGACGCTGCTGGTCGTCGACCACAACGAGGCGCTCCTGGACCGGCTGACCAAGGAGTACAAGGAAGCGACCGATGTGCGGGTGTTCGCCAACGCGGGCCCCCGTGGCCTGTCCGCGGGCCGCAACACCGGCATCGCCTCCTCGTACGGCGAGGTCATCGCGTTCCTCGACGACGACGCGGTGGCCGAGCGGGACTGGCTGAAGCACTTCGCGGCCGGGTACGCGGACCCGCGTGTCATGGCCGTCGGCGGGCGCACCGAGCCGATCTGGGAGTCGGGGCGACGACCGGCCTGGTTCCCGGAGGAGTTCGACTGGGTGGTCGGCTGCACCTACCGCGGCCTGCCACGCGGGCTCGTGAAGGTGCGCAACGTCCTCGGCGGCAACGCCTCCTTCCGCCGTACGGCGTTCGACTTCGCGGGCGGCTTCGCCAGCGGCATCGGACGCGACGGCGACCGGCTGCCGCTGGGCTGCGAGGAGACGGAGCTGTGCATCCGCCTGACCCGGGCCAAGCCCGACGCGGTCCTGCTGATCGACGACCGGGCGGTGATCCATCACAGGGTGCCGGGGCCGCGGGAGCACTTCCGGTACTTCCGCACGCGCACCTACGCCGAGGGGCTGTCCAAGGCCCTGGTGGCCCGAAGTGTCGGCGCCGACAAGGGCCTTGAGTCGGAGCGCCGGTACGCCACCCGGGTCCTGCCGGCCGGAGTCGCGCGCGGGCTGCGGGACGCCGTGCTGGCCCGGCCGGGTGGGGCGGGGCGGGCCGGCGCGATCGTCGCCGGGGTGCTCACGGCCGCCGGTGGGTACGTGGTGGGGAGTGTCCGGGTCCGCCGGGGCGGCGTTACGTACTCGGTGGCGGGGACCGGAGCGGGAGCCGGCGGCGAGGGGGCAGCCGGCGCAGAGGGGGGCAGCAGATGACCGACACGCGCGTGCCGATCCTGATGTACCACGCCGTCTCCACCTCGCCGAACGACGCCACCCGCGAACTGTCGGTGGCGCCGGAGGCGTTCGCGGAGCAGATGGCGCTGATCGGCGACCTGGGCCTCACGCCCGTCAGGACCGCCGACCTCGCCGCGCGCTGGCGCTCGGGCAGGCCCTTGCCCGAGCGGCCGGTGCTGATCACCTTCGACGACGGCTACGAGGGCGTGCACCGGCACACCCTGCCCGTGCTCACCAAGCACGGCTTCGCGGCCACGGTGTTCGTCTCCACGGGCTGGCTGAAGGGCCCGCACGACATGGGCGGCGGCCTGGACACCATGCTCGACTGGGACCAGGTCCGCGAACTCGCCGGGGCGGACGTCGAGATCGGCGGCCACAGCCATACGCACCCCCAGCTCGACCAGCTCCCGGACGATCAGCTGCGCTCCGAGCTGATCCTGTGCAAGGAGATCATCTCGGACCGGCTGGGCAGCGTCCCGGCCTCGTTCGCCTACCCGTACGGCTACTCCAGCCGCCGGGTGCGCGAGGCGGTGCGCGAGACGGGGTACGACCAGGCACTCGCCGTCAACAACGGTCTGGCGCGGCGCCGGCAGGGGCCGTACGCGCTCACCCGCCTGACCGTGCGCCGCACCACCTCGATCGAGGAGTTCGGGCGGATGGTCGAAGGCCGTGCGATCGCCCGCAGCTTCGCCAGGGACCGTGCCCTCACCAAGGGGTACGCCGTCGTCCGCAGAGCCCGACAGGTCCGCCGGAAGGCCATCCGTTCCCGTGTCTGACACGACGACCACGACCGAGCCCGCATCGACCGACGCGCCGGCGCCCGAGCAGTCGGGGCGCCGCCTTCGCCTGCCCGGCATGGGCGGGTCCTCCGGGGGCAGTCAGCTGTTCCGCAACGCCTACGCCCTGATGATCAACACCGGTGTCTCGGCGGTGCTGGGGCTCGGCTTCTGGCTGGCCGCCGCCCGCTACTACTCCGAGTCCGCGGTCGGCCAGGGTTCCGCCGCGATCGCCGCGATGAAGTTCCTCGCGGGTCTGACCGCGGTGACGCTGACGGGCGCGCTGGCCCGGTTCATCCCGGTCGCGGGACGTAAGAGCGGTCGCCTGATCTTCCGGACGTACGCGGGCAGTTGCGTGGTCGTGGCCCTGGCCGCGGGGGTCTTCCTGCTGACGCTGGACCTCTGGGGGCCGTCGTACCGGTTCCTGGGCGGGCCGGTCAACGGGCTGTTCTTCGTCGTGGCCGTCATCGCCTGGAACCTGCTCACGCTCCAGGACGGGGTGCTGACCGGGCTGCGCAGGGCGGTGTGGGTGCCGGTCGGCAACACCGTGTTCTCCGCGGTGAAGCTGGCTCTGCTGGTGGCCTTCGCGGTGGCGATCCCGACCGCCGGTGTCTTCGTGTCGTGGGTCGCGGCGATCGCGGTGTCCGTACTGCCGCTGGGCTGGCTGGTGTTCCGGCGTCTGGTGCCGCGCCATGTGAAGGCCACCGAGGACCGCATCAGTCCCCCGTCCCTGAAGGAGATCGGGAAGTTCCTGGCCGGCGACTACACCGGCTCCCTGTTCTCCCTCGCCGTGGTCTATCTGATCCCGGTGATCGTGGCCGCGCAGGTCTCCGCCGAGGACAACGCGTACTTCTACATCACGGCCACCATCGGCGGCACGGTCAATCTGCTCGCCATCAACATGGGCGCCTCCCTCACGGTCGAGGGCTCGCACGACCCGGGGCGGCTGGCCGCCAACACCCGGGCCGCGCTGAAGCGCATGGCGCGGATCATGGTGCCGGTCGCCGCGATCCTGTTCTTCGGGGCGCCCTGGATCCTGGGCGTCTTCGGCCAGGGTTACGCGGACGCGGCCACGCCGCTGCTGCGCTGGTTCGCGGCCGGCGCGCTGCTGCGGGTCGTGATGGAGACGTACTTCGCCGTCCTGCGCGCGCAGAGCCGCACCGCCGGGCTGGCCTGGCTGCAGGGCCTGCTGTGCGCCCTGGTGCTGGGTCTGACGCTGCTGCTGCTCCCCCGCATGGGCCTGACCGGCGCCGGTGTCGCCGAGATCGTGTCCCTCGCGGTGATCGTCACGATCGCGGCGCCCAAGCTGTACAAGACGGTGCGGGCGACCTCGGCCGAGGTGCCCGCGGGTGCGGCGCCCGACGGTGATCTCGCCGACCTGGGGGCGCGCGAGGTCGCCGAGGGGGCGCGCAAGCGGGGTCCCGCCTGGGCGCTCGACACCGACACGCTCGCCCTCGGCGTCCACGTCGACTTCGACCACCTGGAACGCCGTCCCGACGTCCGCCCCGGTCCCGGTACGCCGCCCACGGGCACCCCGCCGGTACGCCCGGACCACCGCCCGACCTGGGCACGCAAGCCGGAAGTGGGGTTGCCGGTCGAGGAGCGGGAGCCCGGCTCGGAGGCATCGCTGGGGCCGGCCGAGGTGGACGCGCCCTTCGCCGAGACCGAGTTCGGCCTGGCCGCGAGCGACACGGACGCGAGCGACGGTGCCGTACCGGAGGAGCACGAGGAGGCTGCCGTACGGGAGGAGGCCGTCGCACGGCGGGAGTCAGCCGTACGGGAAGAGCCGCCCATGCACGAAGAGGCCGTACGACAGCCCGCGGCGCCCGCGCTGACCTGGCGTGAGCGGCTGCTGCCCACCCGCCTCGGGGTCGTCCTCGGCTGTCTGCTGGTCGCCGCGCTGCTGCTGTACTGGGTGCCGGCGCTGCGGCTCGGCGAGAGCGACCTGGACAAGATGGGCGGGCTCGGGCTGATCTCCGTGCTGCCGCTGCCCACCCTGGTCGGGGCGGCGCTGCTGACGGTGGTGTTCGCCTCGCTGCTGTGGCTGGGTCGCGAGCACCGGGCGCTGCTGCTGATCACGCTGCTCGCGACGGTCGTGTCGCTGCACGCCCTGCCCGCTCTGATCGAGACCGAGCCGCGGTTCGCGACGGCCTGGCAGCACCTCGGCTTCCTCGACTACATCGACCGCACCGGGTCGGCGGTGCCCGACCTGGACGCGCGCTGGAGCTGGCCGGGCTTCTTCGCGGTGGCCGCGTTCGCCGCGAAGGCCTGCGGGGTCAGCGACCTCAGCGAGGTCATCCGCTGGTGGCCGCTGGCCGTCCAACTGCTGTACCTGGTTCCGATGTTCCTGCTCGTGCGCTCGATGCGGGCGAGCTGGCGCGCCAAGTGGACCGGCATCTGGATCTTCGTGCTCAGCGGCTGGGTGGGCCAGGACTACTTCTCGCCGCAGGGCTTCACGTATCTGCTGTACCTGGTGTTCGCGGCGATCCTGCTGGTCTGGTTCCGTGCGCCACGCGTGATCTGGACGAAGCGGCGGCCCGGCGAGGTCGAGGTCGAGCCGACGGACCGGCGGCAGCGGGCCGTGCTGCTGATGGTCGTGATCGGCCTGTTCGCGGCGAGCGTGCCGGCCCACCAGCTCACGCCGTTCGTGATGCTGGGCGTGCTGACGGCCCTCGTCCTGATCGGCAAGTCGGAACTGCGCGGTCTGCCGATCCTGTTCGGCGTCATGGTGACGGTCTGGATCGGCTTCATGGCCGAGCCGTATTGGTCCGGGCACTTCGACGAGCTCTTCGGCGGGGTCGGCGGCGTGGGCAGTAATGTGTCGTCCTCCGTCTCCGGCCGCATCGAGGGCGGCAGTTCGACGCACAAGCTCGTCCTCTACACACGCGTGCTGCTGGCCGGCGGTGTGATGGCCTTCGCCTGCTGGGGCTGGTGGCGGCGGCGCTTCCACAACTACCGGGAGCGTTCGCTGCTCGTCCTCACCTTCGTGCCGTTCCTGGGCTTCGGCATGCAGTCGTACGGCGGCGAGATGGCGCTGCGCGTCTTCATGTTCGCTCTGCCCGGCGCGGCCCTGCTGGCCGGACTCGCCCTCTTCCCGCGCACCGGCATCACCACGAAGGAGCGCGACAAGGACCGGGTGAGCCTCGCCCCGCTGGCCGCGCTCATGGCGGGCCTGGTGCTCATGGGCGGCTTCCTGGTGGCCCGCTGGGGCAACGAGCCGTTCGAACGGATCCTGCCCGGCGAGGTCGCCGCCATGGATTACGTGTACGCGCACGACGATCCGACGGCGCGGCTGCTGTGGCTGAGCAACGACCCGGTCAACGTCGTGACGCCGTCGATGCCGTGGGGCTCGCGGGACATGGAGAAGGTGGAGTACCTGCCGACGCTGGCGCCGACCGACCCGGTGCTGGTGTCGGGGCTGGTCAAGGCGCTCAAGGACGCGGGTCCGAACTCGTATCTGATGATCAACCGGGGTCAGGTCACCTATCTGCGGATGGACGTGGGCTATTCGGCGACCTGGGAGCCGCGGCTGATCCAGAACCTGGACAAGCGGCAGGAGCTGAGGAAGGTCTTCGCCAACGCCGACGTGACGATGTACGCGCTGCGCAAGCAGCCGGCCGGCGCAGTTGCGAAGGCCGATCCCGGTCCGATCGGGCCGCAGGTGACCTGGACGCCGTGGTCGGTGGTCGGGGGGCTCGCGGCGCTCGCGCTGATCGTGCTGCTGATGGCCCGCGAGATCGTCCGGGTGGCGATGGCGCCGAGTGTGCGGCAACTGCGCTGGCTGCAGAGCAGCTTCTGGTTCTCGCTGCCGCTGCTGGCGGTGCTGCTGGCCTCGCTGGTGCAGCGGTTCCTGACGATCAAGTGAGGAGCGTGACGGTCAAGTGGTTCAGCGCTTGAGCCACTTGACCTCGTAGGCCTGGAGCTCGACCTTCTCGCCGTCGATCTCCGCGTCGGTCTGCCTGTCGAGGGTGTTCACGACGAGGACCGCCTTGTCCGTGGCCAGGACCCGCACATCGGGCTTGTCCACGGACACCTTCTTGTACTCGGTGCCCGGCCGGAACTCCTTGCCGAAGCGGGCCACCAGGTCGTACATGGGCAGCTTCGCACCGCCGCCCGCGGTGTCGGTCGGCGTCCACAGGCACCCGGCGCATGCGGTGCCGCGCTCCTCCTCCGGGTTCCAGTAGAAGGCGGAGGAGGCGCCGCCCTTGGCCAGCGCGATCATCCCGGTGGCCTGTACGGCGACCCGGCGGGCCTCGGACCACTCCTTGCGGTCGTCGTTGCCGTCGGCGGGCTCGACGTAGTACTCGGCCCACCACAGCGGCAGATCGCCGGTCTGCCGGCGCACCCACTGACTGACGGCCGTGAACTTGTCGGTGGCCGTGAACTCGTCGGGCAGCAGCTCGTCGTCCCGGGTGTAGCTGGAGCCGTCCACGACGACGAAGTCGGCGCCGGTCTTGTGCCGGTTCCAGTACGCGAAGGCGTCGATCGTGCGCTGGTCCATGGCGCCCCAGGAGCCCTTCAGCTCCGTCGAGGCCTCCTCAGCGCGCGGGTCGACGCTGTCCATCACGAGGTACGGCCCGCCGACCATGATGTCGGGGTTGACCTTCTTCAGCGCCTTGTGGACGAGGTTGTAGAGCCGGGTGTAGCCCTCGTAGTCCCAGCGGGCCTCGGCGTCGTTCCAGAAGCCCTTGAACTCGTTCCACACGATGAAGTGCCGTACGTCCGGATAGCGCTTGGCGACGGTCACCGCGAGCGCGGCGAAGTCCTCGAAGTGCCCGGGCTCGGGCGGCGTCTCCAGGGCGGCCTGGCTCCAGTTCGTGTTGTCGACGCCGGCCTTGCCGCCCTTCATCCAGTCGGGGGCGCAGCACAGGGTGACGACGGGGGTGCTGCCGGAGGCGCGGATGAAGTCGATGCGGCGGTCCATCGCCTCGAAGTCGTAGCGCCCCTCGACCGGCTCGGGATTGTCGGAGCCCCAGCCCATGATGTGCTGGATCTGCGGCAGCCCCCCGGCGTCCGCGAGCCGTCCCTCGACGCGCTTGACGGCGGCGGAGTCGCCCTCGTCGGCGCTGTACTGGGTGTGCGTGAACCCCCAGCCCACCTCCGGGTTCGTGGCGTCCGGCGTGGCGGTCGGGTTGCCGTGCACCTTGTCGCCGTCGCGTGAGGTGCCGTCGGTGTTCAGACCGTTGCCCGGGAGCGTGTTGAAAAGCGTCACCACCAGTGCCAGAGCCGCCGCGCCCACCCCTAGCAGCGCGGTGAGCCGCCACCGCCCTGCCCCCGAATTCCACCCATGACGTCCCATCAAGGACAACGGTAACGGCGGCGGCATCCGCGCGGGCAGGTTTCGGCAGTGCACGGTCCTGTAACAGGGTGGAGGGGGTGCGCCGGGAGCGTCGGCCCGGGTGGCGGGCATCGTCCGTTGGCGGGGTGTGGCGCGGAAACCGGGTGCACGGGCCCGCCGCTTGACGGATCATGGCCGCATGTCTGCGAACCCACACGACGCTCTGCCGATCAGGCTCAACGTCGACGACAGCGACTCGCCGTCCGACGTCGTCGACGCGCTGTTCCTCGGCCGCTTCGCGACGGGCGAGCAGCCGTACTCGCACGCGGCGAACATCGACCGCGTACGGTCCGGGGTGACGCTCCTGCCGCCGGGCGCCCGTGTGCTGCGCACCGCCCGCGACGACGACCGCAGCGCGACGCTGGCGGAGGGCGACGGCTGGACCGTGCTGATCTCCCGCTGGAACCGGGGCGCCGACGTCACCGTGACGGCGACCAGTGAGGAACTGGCGGAGCGCGTCCTGGGCGAGGCGACGGACGGCGCGGCGGACGAGCCCGAACCGCAGCCGGAGAACGTCACCATGGGCTTCTGGTACGTCTCCCCCAGGCGCGGCCCGCACCGCACGACCCGGCAGATCTCGGCGGGCACGTGGGACGAGGTGCGGACCAACTACACCGCGCCGGTGGCGGACGCGATGGACCGCCTGATGAAGACGACCCCGGAGGACATCGCCGGCCGGCTGCTCCTGCTGCACGGCCCGCCGGGCACGGGCAAGACGTCGGCGCTGCGGACGCTGGCCCGCTCCTGGCGGGACTGGTGCCAGGTCGACTGCGTCCTGGACCCGGAGCGGCTGTTCAGTGACGTCGGCTATCTGATGGACATCGCGATCGGCGAGGACGACTCGACCGGCAAGGGCCGCTGGCGGCTGCTGCTCCTGGAGGACTGCGACGAGCTGATCCGCGGCGAGGCGAAGCACACGGCGGGCCAGGCGCTGTCGCGGCTGCTGAACCTGACGGACGGCCTGCTGGGCCAGGGCCGCAACGTCCTGGTCGGTGTCACGACCAACGAGGACCTGGAGCGCCTCCACCCCGCCGTCGTCCGCCCCGGCCGCTGTCTCGCCCGCATCGAGGTGGGTCCGCTGACGCGCGGTGAGGCGGCCACCTGGCTGGGCACGGAGGAGGGCGTCGGCCGTGAGGGCGCCACGCTGGCGGAGCTGTACGCGCTGAAGCGGGGCACGTCCCCGACGTCGCTGCCGGACCCGCGGGACGGGGCGGACGCGGGGCTGTACCTCTAGCCTTCCGGTGCTTTGATGGTCGTATGACCCTGTTCGTCGGGACGTCGGGGTGGCAGTACCGGGACTGGCGGGGTGCCCTCTACCCCGCCGACGTGCCCATGCGGCTGTGGCTGGAGGAGTACACGCGGCACTTCGCCACGGTGGAGATCAACAACGCCTTCTACCGGCTGCCCACGCGGGAGAACTTCGAGGTCTGGCGTGACCGGGTGCCGGGGGATTTCGTGGTCGGGGTGAAGGCGAGCCGCTACCTCACCCACATCAAGCGCCTCAAGGATCCCGAGGAGCCGGTCCACCGCCTGATGTCCCATGCGGCGGGCCTGGGTGACCGCCTGGGACCGGTCCTCCTCCAACTCCCGCCGACCCTGCGCGCCGACCCCGGCCTCCTCGACGCCTGCCTGGCCTGCTTCCCGTCCGGGACCCGGATCGCGGTCGAGCCCCGCCACGAGTCCTGGTGGACGGCCGGCACCCGCAAGGTGCTGGAGTCCCGGGGTGCCGCCCTGTGCTGGGCCGACGTACAGGCCCGCCCGGTCACGCCCCTGTGGCGCACCGCCGACTGGGGCTACGTCCGCTTCCACGAGGGCCGCGCCCACCCCTGGCCCCGCTACGGCCGGCGCTCCCTGGAGACCTGGGTCGACCGCATGGTTACCACCTGGTCCGACGCCGAGGACATGTACGCGTACTTCAACAACGACCCCGGCGCGGCGGCGGTGGCGGACGCGGTGGCCTTCGGGCGCGCGGCGACGCGGGCGGGGCTGACCGTGACGCGAACGCCGGAGTTCGCGGCACGGCGCTGAACAGGCGGGTCAGGCGTAGTTCACTCCGGTTCGGAGGTGCCCCGGAAGGGGCGCGGGGCAGTGTTCGATGTGCGGCTCCGCCGCGTGGGCGCGACCAGCCACGACGGCGCCGCAGCCGACCACCTGCCCGACTCGGCACTTCCGGCGGAGCGCTCAGCCCCTGTAGGCCGCCCGCAGGGCATCCTGCACCGCGGCCAGCGCATCCGCCTCCGTCAGCCCCAGCCGACGAGCACGCTCGACGTACGCCTGGGCGGCCGACGCGAGCTCCCGTTCCGCGGCGGAGCCCGCCGCGGCCACGAACGTGCCGTTGCGCCCCCGCGTCTCGATCACCCCGTCGCTCTCCAGGGCGCGGTAGGCCTTGGCGACCGTGTTGGCCGCCAGGCCAAGGGACTCCGCCAGCCCCCGCACGGTCGGCAGCCGGTACCCCACCGGCAGCACCCCCGAGCGCGCCTGCTTCGAGATCTGCGCCCGCACCTGCTCGTACGGCGCGGCACTGTCGTCGATGTGGATCTTCAATGTCACAGGCCGATTGTCCCGTACCCGCCGGAAAATGAGAGGCACTCCGGCACATCGCCCGCGTAGCGTGCGGCCACATGACCGTCTCCGTCCGCGATCTGCGTCCCGAAGTCCGAGCCGACGTCGAGGGATTCGTCGGTGTCCGGCACCGCGCCCTCCCGTATCTCGTAGTCACTCCGGAGGCCGTGGTCCACGGCGCCACCCGTGCCCACCCCGACGCCCACGCGCGGCCTCTCCTCGCCGAGGAGAACGGCGAGATCATCGGTACGGCCCAGGTCGGCATCGCCCACGACAGCCCGGAGCCCGGGCAGGGCTTCGTCAACGTGTACGTGCACCCGGAGCGCACGCGCCGCGGCGCCGGCGCGCTCCTGCTGCGCACCGCCGAGGAACACCTGGCCGCCGTGGGCGCGACCGCCCTGTTCGCCTGGGTGCTCGACGAGCCGGACAACCGCGCCTTCGCCGAACGGCACGGCTATAGCGCGAGCCGCTCCGCGCACTTCCTGCGCCTCGACCTGGCGAACGGCACGCTGCCCCCGCTCCAGGCGCTCCCACCCGGCGTCGAACTGCGCACGGCCGCCGACTTCGCGGACGACCCGCGCCCGCTGTTCGAACTGGACGCGGAGGCGACGCTGGACGAACCCGGTGACGTCGACACCGAGTTCACGGACTACGAGGCCTGGCTGGAGGAGACCTGGCGGCACCCGCTGAACAGCCACGAGCTCACCTCGGTGGTCCTCGTCGACGGCCGACCCGCCGCCTTCAGCGCCGCCCGCACGGACGGCGCCACCCGCTACGGCACCGCCATGACCGGCAGCGCCCGCGCCTTCCGCGGCCGCGGCCTGGCCAAGCTCGCGAAGAACGACTCGCTGCATCGCGCCCGCGCCGCCGGGTACACGGAGGCCTTCACGGGCAACGACGCCGGCAACGGCCCGATGCTCGCGATCAACAAGTGGTTCGGCTATGAGGTCTGCGCGACGGAGGTGCGCCATGTCCGCGAACTCGGCTGAGCAGGGACGCCCGCTCGACGTGGTCCTCGTCAAGGGCGGCCGTACGAAGATCCGTTACGAGGCCGAGCTGGTCGCCGACGATGGCACCCGCATCGCCGTCCGGGCCCCCTGGTCCGGCGCCGGGGTCCGCGACTTCGGCTTCGTCCGCTTCGAGCCGGGCGACGTCTTCACGGAGTACTACTGGCGCGACCGCTGGTACGCCGTGAAGGAGGTCCGGGACGCCGCGGGTGCCCTCAAGGGCTGGTACTGCGATGTCACCCGCCCGGCCACGCTGTCCGGCCCCGAGCTGGTCGTCGAGGACCTGGACCTGGACCTGTGGCGGTCCGCGGACGGCACGGACGTACGCCGCCTGGACGAGGACGAGTTCGCCGAGAGCGGTCTGGCGGAGACGGACCCCGCGGCGGCAGAGGCGGCCGTGGCGGCTCTGGACGAGCTGGAGGGGTTCGCCACCGTCGAGGGCGGTCTGGAGTCCCTGCTGGCCTAGGCCGTCGCCACCACGGCGTACCGCTCGTCGTCCACGGCCTTTCCCCACAGCAGCTCGTCGTCCGACAGACGCTCCACGCGCACGTGCCCGACGAGCGGGGCGAGCAGCCCGGTGAGCCGGTCCGCCGTCAGGCCCACGGCGTCGACGGTCCCCCACACGCCCTCGACCAGTACGAACCGCCCTCCCGGGCGCAGCAGCCCGCGCCAGTACCGCAGGACCCGGCCCGGGTCGGGCAGCGCCCACAGGAGGTGCCGTACGAGCACGACGTCGAACCGCTCCTCCCCCACCGGCGGCGCCGCGGCGTCACCGACGAGGAACACCGCGTCACGCCCGGCCAGCTTGGCGCGGGCCAGGTCCACCATCACCGGGGACCGGTCCACCCCCGTGACCCGGTGTCCCTGTTCGGCGGCGAGAAGCGACAGACTGCCGGTGCCGCAGCCGAGGTCGAGGACGTCGGACGCACGCTCGGGCAGCCAGGACCCCAGCCGGAAGGCCCAGGCCCGGCGCACCTCGGGGTCGCGCAGGCCGTGGTCGGGCTCGTCGTCGAAGGAGGCGGCCGCCGCGTCCCAGTCCGTGCCCCTGTCCGGGTCCCTGACCGGGTCCGCCCCTGTGATGGCCTGTTCACCGTTCGTCATGTCGGTCATACGGCCAAGAGTGACACCCGCCACTGACAGTCGAATCGTGACAGCGGCCACTGACAGGACCAGCGGCGATGAGGAACTCTCCCCGCACGGGTCTACCCCCTTGAGAACGAGGAACTCGGTGGACCCTGAAGGAGGCAGCCATGCGCCGTGTGACCGTGCAGAAGCCCCTGAAGAGGACGACGGATGCCCGCCGGATCCGTGAGGAGGCCGACGAGCGCCCCTCGGGACGACCCGAGGTCCGCAAGGACATCGCGCGCACCTGGTGGCCGGACGGCTGAAACGCCCCGACGGCCCCCTCAGACAACGTCAGTCGAGCCGCTTGCGGTAGTGGATGCGGTCGTACGGCCCGTCCACGCGATGCTCGACGGTCTCGTAGCCGTACTTCGGGTAGATCTTCTGGTTCTCCCACATCAACGCGTGCGTGTAGAGCCTGACCTCGGGCAGACCCAGCGCACGCGCGTGTGCGTCCACGAAGTGCAGCAGCCGTCGCCCCACGCCCTGTCCCTGGGCGTCGGGGTGGACGGCGATGTTGTCGAGGTACAGGTGATCCTCGTACGCCTCGACCACGACGAGCCCGACCACGCGCCCCGTGCCGGACTCCTCCGCGACGAACACCTTCCCCTCGGCCACGTTGGCCGCGTGGTCCCGCTCCATGGGTTGCGGGACCCTGCCGATCCGCTCGATGTAGTGGTGGTAGGCGGCGTCGGTCACGGCTCTGACGGCGGGCACGTCGGCGGTGACGGCGGGCCGGATCCCCTCATCGGTCATGCAGGGAACGGTACCTACCTGATCTCCGCCTGAGCACTCCCTCAAGGCCACACGTCCACGTGCGGCTTCTCATCTCATGGGGTGTCAAGCGGGAGCAGGCGCTTCGGGCGCTGTTCGCACCCGGCCGGTGGGATGTCAGCTCCTGGCTCGCCGCCGGGATGCCTCCCCGGCCTGCTCCTGCCAGAACAGCACCAGAAAGAGCACCAGGACATGGTCCTCGGACAGCCGCTCGCTGCCGTCATGCAGCCGCACGCGAATGGGACGAGAGCCGAGTCGGTCGTAGAAGACTTCGAGCGGGCCGATGCCGCGAACGCGGCTGCCGCCTGTGTCATGCCGCAGCTCATAAGGTCCGACGCGCAGCAGGCGGGCACCGAATCTGCTGCATTCACAGTTCCACTGCCCGACCGTGCGCGGTTGGGTGGACCACGTGCGGTAGGTGATTTCGACGCCGCCCACGGCCAGCAAGCTGGTGCTGAGCCGCTTGTACTCAAGCGGCCATGAACCCAGGGCGCGCGGTGTGCTGTCCAGCCACTCCCGACGCCCGTACGAGATCTCCACATCGCCGATGCTCCGCAGCAGCCCCTTGCTGTACGTCAGCTCGATGTCCATGCCGGGCCCCCGCCTAAGCGCTGCGGGGCCGGCGCCCGGCGGTCTTCTTCGCAGTGCCCTTCTTCGCGGCCGTCTTCTTGGCGGGCTGCTTCTTCGCCGGTGTCTTCTTGGCCGTGGCCGCCTTCTTCCGCAGCTCGTGCACCTCGGCCGGGCCTTCGCCGCGGGAGGCCTTCGCCTTGGCCACGGACTCGTTGAGGGCGGCCATCAGGTCGAACACCTTGCCGTCCGTGTCCGCAGGCTCGGGTGCCTCGGGCATGGGCTTGTCCTCGCGCTTGGCTTCGATGATCTGCGCCAGGGCGTCGGTGTACGAGTCGTGGAACTCCGGGCCCTCCAGGGCTTCGCGGGTCATGCTGTCGATGAGCGCGAGCGCACCGTCGATCTCGCTCTCGGTCAGTTCCACGGGCGGCGGCAGCAACTCGGTGGGGTCACGGATCTCGTCGGGCCAGTACATGACGTGCAGCACGAGCGCTTCGTCCCGCACCCGCAGCATGCCCAGGCGCTCGCGCCCGTGCCACGCCCACTTGGCGATGGCAACCCGGGACGATCTGCCGAGGGCCTCGCGCAGCAACTTGTACGGTTTCGCCGCGACCTGCCCCTTGGGGGTGAGGTAGTAGCCGGCGCTGATGCGGATCGGGTCGATGGACTCCAGCGGCACGAACGCCTCGATCTCCACGGCCTTCGCGGTGGGCAGCGGCAGGTTTTCGAGGTCGGCGTCGCTGATCGGGATGATGTGGTCCTTGGCGAGCTCGTAGCCTTTGCCGATCTCGCTCTCGTCGACCTGGCGGTCCTCGATCTCGCAGATCTTCCGGTAGCGGACCCTGCCCATGTCCTCCAGGTGGTACTGGTGGAAGCTGATGCTGTGGCTCTCCGTGGCACTGGCCACGTTGACCGGCACCGTGACCAGGCCGAACGAGATGGCTCCGGACCAGATCGATCGGGGCATGGCAGACCTCCGCAGCTACCCCGAGCAGCACCAGCCTACGAACACCACGTACGCCCCGCATGCGGGCTCGCGGCGCAGGGCCGCGCCGTGGCTCATGCGTCCGGTGCCTGGCACACGTCCAGGAAGCAGCGCACGGGTACACCCTGCTCACTCCCGGGTCGCACGGTTCGCCGGCGCGATCGCCCACCGTTCGGCGAGCAGCTCCTGGCCGGCGAAGGCGGTCGTATCGTCGGCGGCCGCGACCTCCACCACGGCCAGCCCCGGCTCCGCCACATGCGCACAACAACTTTCTTCACGGGTTCAAGACGGCTCGCTCCACTCACCGCGTGCGGCCCGCCCCCGGCCGGGCCTGTGCTCCTGTCTCCGCCCCGCTCCAGCCCCGGCCGGCGCCCGTGCCGCGCTCTGAGCAATCAGCAGCAGCCGCCTGCGGTGACCGGTTCCTTCGAGTCGGTGTCGGCCGAGGCCGGGGTGCAGCAGGTGCTGCCCTGCTGCTTGGCCAGTGAGTTGGCGTCGGCCTTGACGACGTAGACCTCCCAGGGCTCCTGGCCGGGGCCGTGGACCCAGACTTTGTCCTGGAGGGCGTAGCAGCAGGTGGTGTCGTTCTCCTCGGTCGTCGCCAGGCCGGCCTCGCTCAGGCGGGCGGTTGCGGCGTGAACGGCCTCCGTCGACGCCACCTCGACGCCGAGGTGGTCCAGGCGGGTGTCCTCGTCCGGGGTGCCTTCGATCAGGACGAGCTTGAGCGGGGGCTCGGCGATGGCGAAGTTGGCGTAGCCATCGCGGAGTTTGGCGGGCTCGGTGCCGAAGAGTCGGCTGTAGAAGGCGATGGACGCGTCTAGGTCCGGGACTCGCAGGGCCAGCTGTACGCGGGACATGTTGATCCTCCTTGTGCAGGTGTGGGGTCAGCAGCCGCCGGACGTGGGTGCCGGGGCGCCGGCTCCGATCTGGAGGGTGGTGGGTGCGGCGCAGCATCCACCGCCGGACTCCTCGGCGTTCTCCGGCTCGTCGAACAGGCCCGCGCCGCCGCATACGCCCGTTTCCGGGAGGGTGAGTTCGACGCGCTCGGCGGCCTCCTGGTCGCCTGCGAGCGAGGCGGTGATGGAGCGGACCTGCTCGTAGCCGGTCATGGCGAGGAACGTCGGCGCGCGGCCGTAGGACTTCATGCCGACCAGGTAGACGCCCTGTTCCGGGTGGGAGAGCTCGTTGACGCCGTGCGGGTAGACCGTGCCGCAGGAGTGGACGTTGGGGTCGATGAGCGGGGCGAGCGCGGTCGGGGCCTGGAGGCGCTCGTCGAGGCCGAGTCGGAGCTCTGAGAGGAAGGACAGGTCGGGGCGGAAACCGGTGAGGACGATGACCTCGTCGACCGGGTCGAGGCGGCGGCCGTCCTCCGCGACAAGGACAAGCTGGTCGCCGTCGCGTTCCAGGGCCTGTGCACGGAAGCCGGTGACGGCGCTCGCCTGGCCGGCCTCAACGGCAGCTTTGGCGCGCAGACCGAGTGCGCCGCGGGCGGGGAGCTGGTCGGCCTCGCCACCGCCGTAGGTGTTGTCGCTGATTCCGCGGCGCAGGATCCACACCGCGTGTGTGCCGTCGTTCTCCTTCGCGAGGTCGGCGAGGAGGGCGAGGGCGGTGAAAGCGGAGGCGCCGGAGCCGACGACGGCGGTGCGCTTGCCCGCGTACCGGGCGCGAACGGCCGGGTCGCTCAGGATGGGGACGCGATAGGTGATGCGGTCGGCGGTCTTCTTCTCGCCGAGGGCGGGTAGTCCGTCGGCGCCCATCGGGCTCGGGACGGACCAGGTGCCGGAGGCGTCGATGACTGCGCGTGCGGTGAGCCGCTCCTCGGCACCGTCGGCGGACTGGATGTGCACGGTGAACGGCTGCTGGTCGCGGCCGGAGTCGACGATGCGGTCGCGGCCGGCGCGGGCGACGCCGGTCACTGTGGCGCCGTAGCGGACCTTGTCGCCGAGGATTTCGGCGAGCGGCTGGAGGTAGAGCTCGGCCCAGTCGCCGCCGGTCGGGTAGGTGGAGGCGTCGGGGCGGACCCAGCCGGTCGGAGCGAGGAGCTTCTCGGCGGTCGGGTCGATGAGTTCGCCCCAGGTCGAGAACAACCGAACGTGCGACCACTCGCGCACAGCGCTGCCCGCTGTCGCGCCAGTCTCCAGGACCAGGGGTTCGATGCCACGCTCGACGAGATGTGCAGCGGCAGCCAGGCCGATAGGACCGGCGCCGATGACCACGACGGGCAGCTGGTCGGTGAGCGCGTTCACGAGATTCCCCTTTGTTTCGACATCCGTCGATCTCTTGCGCTGCCAAGCATTGCACCTGTATCGACGAGCGTCAACATAGACAATCATCGAAACTGGAGATCGACATGGGGCGGGCAGGCGTAGCGGTGCGCGGGACACGCCACCCCTCCAGGACCTGAGACCGCCCGACCCTCGCATCATTAGTTCGACATGTGTCAACATAGATGCATGTCGAATACGAAGGTGCTACCGCTGCTGGAACCCGCCCCCGGCGAGGCTGCGGCGCCGTGCTGCCCACCGGTCACCGAGCGCCCTTTCACGGCGGAGGAGGCCGAGACGGCCGCGCGGATGTTCAAGGCGCTCGGCGACCCGGTGCGGCTTCGGCTGTTCTCGGCTGTGGCCTCGCACGAGGGCGGCGAGGCTTGTGTGTGCGACATCTCCGACGTGGGCGTTTCTCAGCCGACCGTCTCCCACCACCTGAAGAAGCTCAAGGAAGCCGGGCTGCTTACGTCCGAGCGGCGCGGCACCTGGGTCTACTACCGAGTCGAGCCGACAGTCCTCGCGGCGATGGGGCAGCTGCTGGTCAAGGCCGCGCCGACCGCAGCCTGATCGCCATAGCCGTGGGCCGCCACGCTCGCCGTGTCGGGGTGGCCCGATTGCCGCGCGACGCGTACGTCAGTACCGCCATGCCGGTGGTGGTTGCGGTTCGGGACAGCGGGCCCCACAGCGTTCAGCCGTCCGAAGGCGACCGCAGCCCAGCGCTACTGGTCGCGGGGGCGTGCCCGATGAACGAGGTGCCCGGTCAGCACCCCGGCCAGCACGCCCCAGGCCAGGCCCGACCAACCTCCGCCCGTCACCGTGACGACCATCATCACTACGGCACCCGCGGCGACCGCCGTCCGGTCGCGGACGAGGCCCCATGTGACGCGGGCGGAGCCAGGAGACCGGAGTTCGGTAACCGCGGTGCCGATCGCCAGGGCGGCGGCGAAGACGACTGGTGCGATCAGCGCCGAGTCCATGTCGTCATCTCCTCGCGATCATGAAGGATGCGCCGCCAGTTGCCGCTGCGACGTACGCGTCACTCGGCGGTTGTCCGGCCGGGAAGGAAGATTAGGGCCACGAGCGCCAAGCCGACCACGGCGCCGACGAGTTGCATGCCGATGAAGCCCACCACCGAGCCCGGAGCAATGCCGGCGAAGGTGTCGGTGAAGGCACGGCCGATCGTCACGGCCGGGTTGGCGAAGGACGTGGACGAGGTGAACCAGTACGCGGCGCCGATGTAGGAGGCGACCGCGACGGGGGCAAAGCGGAGGCGGTCGGTGCGGGCCAGGCCGAAGATCAGCAGGATCAGCCCGGCCGTCGCGACGACCTCGCCCAGCAGCAGGTGCCCGGCTGAGCGGTCGTGGGTGGACCACTTCACCAGCGGTTCGCCGAACATCGCGTCGGCCAGGATCGCGCCCGCGATGGCGCCGACGATCTGGGCGGGGACGTAGACAGCGGCCTCCCGCAACGTCACGCCGGGGCCGCCGCGGCGAGCGGTCCACCACTCGGCGAGGGTGACGGCGGGATTGAAGTGCGCGCCGGACACCGGGCCGAGCAGCAGGATCAGCACACCCAGGCCGAAGACGGTGGCCGTGGAGTTCGCGAGGAGTTGCAGGCCGACGTCCTCGGTGAGTTCGGTGGCCTGGATGCCGGAGCCGACCACCACCGCCACGAGTGCCGCGGTGCCGACCAGTTCGGCCGCGGCCCTGGCGAGCAGCGGCGGCGTCTGGGGCGGGGTGGCGCCCGGGGCGGGCTGCGGGTCGGCCCCGACCACGTCCGGGGCTATCGGGGATTCCTCGGCTCTGTCGTGCTCGGCAGCCTCGGTGGCGGTCAACTGGACTCCTCGGTGCAGGTCGCCGCAGGGGCGGGGATCAGGGGCAGGACCGCTTGACGTTGTTCTCGGCGGTGGTGCGCGCCGTCTCCGCCAGATCGGCGAACTGGCCCGCGAGGGAGGTGATGACGTCGGGCTTGAGCCGGTAGTAGGTGAACCGGCCGCACGGCTCGGTCTCCACGACCCCGGCCTCGCGCAGCACCTTCAGGTGGTTGGAGAGGTTGGTCTGCCTGGCCCCCGTCTCCTCGATCAGGTGCGTGGTGCAGAGCGTCTCCTTGGCGAGCAGGGTGACGATCCGGAGGCGGAGCGGGTCCGCGAGAACCCGCAACAGATCAGTGTCGACTGACGTCAGCATGGACTGATAATCTCACATCACTCCGGGCTGATACCAGCCTGGGCTGATCTTTGGGACCCGTATCCCCGCATCCGTGGGGACCCATGCCCCGAAGGGGGTTCCCATGACCGCATCCCCGCCCCCCGTCCTGCCCGACGACCGCCTTGCGTCCGGCATAGCCCGCGTGGCCCTGCACTACCGCGGACGCTTCTCCGCCGAGACGATCCAGCGCCTGGCCATCGACTCCTACGAGCGGATCGCCGTCGTCCGCGGCATCCGCGACGAGATCGACGCCCACATCACCGAACTCCTCGCCTCCCTGCCGAGCACCTGAACCCACCACCCCTTGCACAACCTGCTTGATCCATTCACGAAGGAAGAACCGATGTCCTCCAGCCCGCTCGCCTCCGTGCTGTTCGTCTGCGTCCACAACGCCGGGCGCTCCCAGATGGCCGCCGGATTCCTCAGCCACCTCGCGGGCGACCGGATCGAGGTCCGCTCCGCCGGCTCCATCCCCGGCGACCAGGTCAACCCGGCCGCCGTCGAGGCCATGCACGAGGTCGGCATCGACATCTCCGCGGCCGAGCCGAAGGTCCTCACCACCGAGGCCGTCCAGGCGTCCGACTACGTCATCACCATGGGCTGCGGCGACGCCTGCCCGATCTTCCCCGGCAAGAAGTACCTGGACTGGGCCCTGGAAGACCCCGCGGGCAAGGGCGTCGAGGCCGTCCGCCCCATCCGCGACGAGATCCACAAGCGCATCGAGGCCCTGATCGCCGAGATCGACGCCACGCAGGAGGCGTGAGTCCGGACTCGGCCGGAGACGGCATACGCCAGGTCATCATCAGCTCCGGCCCCGCCGGACGACCCGGCCGACGCCCATCTCGGTTTCCGTCTCATTCAGCCCCGTTCACGTGTCCGCAGCTTCCCAAGCCGATGGCGTCGACATGCGCCGGCGTGCACCAAGCAGATCCGACGCGCGCCTTCCCTGCCGGCAGAAGACGAGCCACGGTGCCCAGAGCTGCACGTACTGCGTGACGAGACCAGACGGGAAGCAACGGCGGGAGCCATTCGGGGAGCCAAGCGCAGCGTCTGAGTGCGGACTGACGCGACGACCGCGAACAGCTCCGGAGCTCGCTCACAGGCCGGCTGGGGCGACAGGGCGCGCTTCAACCACCCATCCTGAGCTGCTGGTTAGCCGCACCTTAAGGCGACCCTAAAGATCGCCGCGAACCCCCTGCGACAGGCGTTTTCGCGGTTTCTTGGATCCGGCACTCATCAGTTCCGTTTCCGAGGAGATCCCCCATGCCCGCACGCCGCAAGGCCGCCACCGTCGCCGCCCTGGGCCTGACCCCGCTCGCCCTCACCGCTCTCGCCACCGCGCCCGCCTCGGCGCACGGCTCGATGGGCGACCCGGTCAGCCGGGTCTCGCAGTGTTACGCGGAGGGCCCGGAGAGCCCGAAGTCCGACGCGTGCAAGGCGGCGGTTGCGGCGGGCGGTACGCAGGCCCTCTACGACTGGAACGGCATACGCATCGGCAACGCGGACGGCCGGCACCAGGAGCTGATCCCGGACGGCAAGCTGTGCAGCGCGAACAGCGAGGCGTTCAAGGGCCTCGACCTGGCCCGCGCCGACTGGCCGGCGACGAGCGTGAGCAGCGGGTCGTACACGTTCAAGTACCGCGTGACCGCGCCGCACAAGGGCACCTTCAAGGTCTACATCACGAAGCAGGGGTACGACCCGTCGAAGCCGTTGGCCTGGGACGACCTGGACCTGGCGAACCCGGTGGCGACGTCCACCGACCCGGCGGCCTCGGGCGGCTTCTACACCTTCTCCGGCACCCTGCCGCAGCGCTCCGGCAAGCAGCTGCTGTACGCGGTCTGGCAGCGCTCGGACAGCCCGGAGGCGTTCTACTCCTGCTCGGACGTCGCCTTCGGCGGCGCGAGCGGGGGCGGTTCGGGCAGTGGCGACGGTGGCGGCAGCACGGACACCTCGGGCGGCAGCGACACCACCGGTGAGGCCGCGCCCGCGCCGAGCGCCTCCGCGCCCTCCGAGGAGCAGATCGAGGACGGTGCCGACGAGTCGACCATCGAGCACAACGGCCACGGTGACCAGGACGCCAGTACGTCGGTGGAGCCGGCCGCGGCGGCCGCGCAGGAGCAGTCAGCCCCGGCCAACCAGCCGAAGGCCGCCGGTGCCACCGAGAACCTCGCCGAGACCGGCGGGGACGGCAGCACGGCGTATCTCGCGATGGGCGGCGCGGCGACCCTCGCGCTCGGCTCGGCGGTCCTGTTCGCGTCGGTGCGCCGCCGTGCGGCCGGCGCTCGCCACGGGCGCTGACCCGCGGCTCCACCGCCCCACAACTCCGGGGCCTGACCGGCGGCTCAGGCCGGTCAGGCCCCGGCGGCGTGCTCAGCCGATCACGGACGCACAGGTGGTGGGCGTGGCACGGGCCGGGTCGAGCGCGTTGACCACCTCGTGGAAGGCGATCCGGTCGGTCAGCCCGAGGAGCGCGTGCTCGGACAGGTCGACCGCGCACCGGTCCTGGATCAGGACGTTCTTCACGTCGGGGCCGTTGAGGAACTGAGTCCGGTACGGCGTGACCACCTCGTCGTACTTGGTGGCGATGACCGTGTAGCGGACGCCGGGGACGGTGTCGCCGCCCTCGTTGAGCTTGGTCATGAAGGCGGATCCGGTCATCTGCTGGGCCAGGGCGGGAGTGGCGGTGCTGAGCAGGTCCTCCGCGCCGGGGAAGTACGGCAGCAGGTTGGCGAGGCCTCCGAGGGTGGTGCCGTGGTTGTTGGGCGCGATGCCGACGAGGGCGTTCACCTTGGCGGCCCCGCCGAGGAACTTGACGTAGTAGCGGGGCATCATGCCGCCCTGCGAGTGGCCGACGAGGTCGGCCTCGGCGGCGCCGGTGGCGGCGAGCACCTTGTCGACATGGGCGGACAGTTGCTCCGCCGACTTGTCGATGGGGCCGAGGGCGTGGAAGAACGGCACGCCGGGCAGCTGGCCGTAGTCGAGGGAGAAGACGCAGTACCCGCGGTTCTTCAGGTAGGGCGCCAGGCCCAGCCAGTTGTCCACGGAGTTCCCGAAGGTGCCGTGCACGAGGACGACGGGGCGGGGATGGGCGGCGGAGGGCTTGCAGGAGTAGTCGTTCCAGCCACTGTGCGTGGTCGCCGCCGCTTCGGCCGCCTGGGCCGTGGTGGCGGGGACGACGGCGACCGCGGCGGTCAGCAGCAGCGCGGCCAGGGGTCTGAGCGCTCGTTTCCAGGGCAGCATCGTGTGATCTCCTTGCGGCTCAAGGGAGTTGCGACGGCCTTACGCCCTGTGATCCGGATCACGAGGATGCTGTTCACCCGTCAAGTTACGGGCGAGTAGTAGACGTGTGAAGTTACGCGTCAGTAAAAACTTCCAGTGATAACCAGTGGCCGGTTACATCCACTGATGAACCATCACCAAGTGGGCCTGATGGGGCCATGGGGTGCGATGCGCCCCAACTGGCGCAACAGCGCTTGCACTTCGCTCTCACCGAGCACGCCCACCCACGCCCGGACGGCCTCCGCGGCCGCCTCCTCGGCCGCACGGGTGCAGGCCCACCCCCGCTCGGTCAGCACGACCAGCCGGGCGCGCGCATCATCGGGATGCGGCCGACGCTCGGCATACCCCTTGCGCACGATCTCGTCGACGAGCTGACTCGCCGCCTGCTTGGTCACGCCGAGGTGGGCGGCGAGATCGGTGGCCGTCGCACCGTCCGGGGCGAGCCGCGCGAACGCGAATCCGTGCGCGGGCCGCACCCCCTCGAAGCCCCGGGCCACCACGCCGTCATTGATGCGTTGCGTGAGCTCACCGGCGACGGCGAGCAGGGCGGCGGACAGGGCCATGGCTTCGGAGTTCTGCACGCAGGCATTGAAACACCCTTGACGTATTGGTCAAGCAGCTTGACCATAGACACATATAGTCAAGCTTCTTGACCATCTATGCCCAGGAGGCACCCATGCCCGTGATCCGCGCGTCCGAAGCCGTCACCCACGAAATCCACGGCGCCCGTTTCGTCTCGTACGCCACGCCCGCCAGCGGCAGCAAAGAACTGTGCGCCTGGCGCGGGGAGATCCCGGCCGGGACCAAGGCACCCGCGCACACCGTCAACCGGGAGGAGATCCTCCACCTGCTCGACGGAGAGCTGCTGATCACGCTCGACGACCGCACGGACCGGATCGCGGCGGGCGACACCCTGATCATCAACCCGGGCGCGACGCTGACCGTCGAGAACCCGACCGAGCGGACCGCCGTCACCTGGGTCACCACCTCCATCGGCCTGACGGCGGAGCTGGCCGACGGCACGCGCATCACGCCGCCCTGGGCCAACTGACCTCCGCATGAGAGGAGTCAGGCGGCCAGCGACCCCGGCATCACCGCATGCGGCCCGAACTTCGCCCGCGCGCGGTCCGCGACCTCCTCGATGCGGCGGGCCTTCTCGTCGAGCGGGTCGAAGGTGAGCTGGTAGGAGGCCTGCTCGGCGGGGTCGAGCCCCTCGGCACGCAGGGCGAGGGCGCGGACGCGGGCGCGCTGGAGGCCCAGAACCTCGTACATGTCGTACGCCGCCCGGGTCAGCGCCGGCGAGTGGGCCGTCGGCTCCTTCAAGGTACGGCTGCGGGTCGTCGAGGAGCGGTCGGCGTAGCGGACGGTGAGGGTCAGGGTGCGGCAGACCTTGTCCAGGGCGCGCAGCCGGGAGCCCAGTTCCTCGGCGGCCGAGAGCAGGGCGCGGCGGTGCCTGTCAGGGTCCAGCTCGTCGCGGGTGAAGGGGCGTTCGGTGGCCAGCGAGCGCGACACGGAGTTCGGCACCACCCGGCCCCGGTCGATTCCGCGCGCCTTCTCGCGCAGCTCGCGGCCGGCCTTCGCGCCGATCAGGCGCTGGAGCGTGGACAGGGGTGCGGCGGCGACCAGGCCGAGGGTGTCGAGGCCGTACTCGCACAGGGTGCGGGCGCTCGCGGCGCCGACCCCGGGTAGCGCGGCGACGGGCTTGCCGGCGAGGAACTGCGCGATGGCGTCCGGCTCCTCGGGAACGGCGCACGTCACCCCGGGCCGGGCGTCCCCCAGTGCCACGCGGGCCAGCATCGGGCCCGGCCCGGCGCCGATCACACAGTCGACCCCGTGGTGGGCGAGGGCGCGCACCCGGATCACCGACGCCAACTCGACGGCGTCGCGCCCGAAGTACCGCTCGGCGCCCCGCAGATCGGCCAGTGCTCCGTCCGGTGGCAGCGCCTGAACGACCGGCGTGAAGTCCTCCAGCAGTCCGAGCAGCCCGGGCAGGGCCGCCTCACCCGCCGGCGGCAGCTGGAAACGTACGCAGAGGATGGTCATCCCGCACTCCCCGGACTCTGGTGCCACAACTTCCTTACCTGTGAAGGCTCTTGACCCGCCGGTCGCAGATCGGCCCACGGGTGCATTTCGTATCCGGTCGGCATCTGGATGCGCCGGCCGTGCGTCGGATCGTCTCCGTCCCCCTCCGCCATGGGCTCCGCCAGCCGCGCCGCCACCACGTCCAGGCCGCCCTCGGCGCGCAGTTCGACCAGCTCGGCGAGGTTCCAGGCGGCGGAACCCACCACGCTCAGACTGCGCGGACCCCGCCGCTGCACCACCCCGCGCACCAGCAGCAGCCAGGAGTGGAAGACGGTGTGGGCACACGCGTCGTGCGAGTCGTCGAAGAAGGCGAGGTCCACCAGCCCCGTCCCGTCGTCCAGCGTGCTGAAGATGACCCGCTTGCCGGACCGGATCGGCGGCGTCTGGGTGGCCGCCTTGGCACCCGCGACCAGCACCGTCTCGCCGTGCCGGGCATCGCGCAGCCGCCGCGCCGAGACGACACCCAGCTCGTCGAGGAACGCCCGGTGGTCGTCCATCAGATTGCGCGAGGCGTCCATCGACAGCACACCCAGTTCGGCACTGAGCCGCTCCGACGAGCTGAGGTCGGGCAGCCCCGCCGCGGCCGTCTTCCGCCCGCCGGCCAGCGGGAGCTGTCCCCCGCCGCCACCCCGGGCGCCCCGGTGCAGCTCGGTCAGATGCAGTTGCAGATCACGCCGGTTGGCCCCGAAGGCGTCCAACGCGCCCACCTGCGCGAGCCGTTGAGCGAGCGGTCGGCTCGGCCGCCCCCGCTCCCAGAAGTCGAGCAGCGAGGCATACGGCTGCCCCTGCGCGATCCGTGCCGCCTCGGCCTCGCTGATGCCATGCACGTCGGAGAGCGCGAGCCGCAGTCCCCAAGTCCCCCCACCCCTCTCGGATTCAGACACCAGTTCGATCCTGTGTGCGACCCCCGACACATTCACGTCCAACGGCAGGATCGGCACCCCACGCCGCCGCGCGTCCGCCAGCAGCAGCCGCTTCGGATACATCCCGGGGTCATGGGTGAGCAGCCCCGCATAGAAAGCGGCGGGGTGATGGGCCTTCAGCCAGGCCGACTGATAGGTCGGCACGGCGAAGGCGACGGCGTGCGCCTTGCAGAAGCCGTACGACCCGAAGGCCTCGACGATCTCCCAGGTCCGCCGGATGGTCTCCGTGTCATACCCCTTGGCCGCCGCATGCTGTGCGAACCACACCCGGATCCGCCCCTGCGACTCCGGATCGGACAGCCCGCGCCGCACCCGGTCCGCCTCGTCCCGCCCGCACCCGGTCATGATGTGCACGATGTCGATGATCTGCTCATGGAAGACGACGACCCCGTACGTCTCCCGCAGCGGCTCCTCCAGATCCGGATGCGGATATCGCACCGGCGCCCGCCCGTGCCGCGCCTCGATGAACGGCCGCACCATGTCGGCGGCGACCGGCCCGGGCCGGAAGAGCGAGATGTCGACGACAAGATCGTGGAAGGTGGCCGGCTGAAGCCGCCCGACCAGGTCCCGCTGCCCCGGCGACTCGATCTGGAAGCAGCCCAGCGTCTCGGCGGACCGGATCAGCTGATACGTCGCCGGATCGCCGTCCCCCCGCTCGAAGTCGAGCGCGTCCAGATCGACCCGCTCCCCCGTGACCCGCTTCACCTCCGCGACCGCGTGCGCCATCGCCGACTGCATCCGCACGCCCAGCACGTCGAGCTTGAGCAGCCCGAGATCCTCGACGTCCTCCTTGTCGAACTGCGACATGGGGAAGCCCTCGCCGCTGGTCGGCATGACGGGCGTACGGGAGAGCAAGGAGGCGTCGGACAGAAGCACCCCGCACGGATGCATGGCGATGCCGCGCGGAAGGGCGTCCAGCCCCTCCACCAGTTCCCACAACCTGCCGTACCTGTCCCGCTCCCCCGCCAGCTGCCTGAGCTCGGGCAGTTCCTCCAGCGCCGCCCGGGCATCGCGCGCCCGGATGTGCGGGAAGGACTTGGCGATTCGGTCGATGTCGGCGGGGTCCATGGACAGGGCGGCACCCACATCCCGGATCGCATGCCGCACCCGATAGGTCTCCGGCATCGACACAGTGGCGACCCGCTCGGTCCCGAACCGGTCGATGATCGCGCGGTAGACCTCCAGCCGGCGCGCGGACTCCACGTCGATGTCGATGTCGGGCAGCACCAGCCTGCGCTTGGACAGGAAGCGCTCCATCAACAGCCCGTGCTCCACGGGGTCGGCGTGCGCGATGCCGAGCAGATGATTGACGAGCGACCCCGCACCGGAGCCACGCGCGGCCACCCGGATCCCCATCTTCCGTACGTCATCGACGACTTGGGCGACCGTCAGGAAATAAGAAGCGAACCCGTGGTGGGCGATGATGTCCAGCTCCTGGTGCATCCGCTCCCAGTACGCCCGCCGCCCGTCATAGCCGCGCAGCACCATGCCCGCCGCCGCCCGCGAGGAAAGCGCCCGCTGGGCGGTGCGCTGCCCGGCGCCGACGAGATACGGCTCGGGAAAGTGGACGCTGCCGATCCCGAGGTCGTCCTCGGGATCGACGAGACACTCGGAAGCGGTCGCCCTGGTCTGTTCCAGCAGCCGGTGCGCGGTATCGCGCCGGAAGCCCGCGGCCTCGACGACCCGCTCGGCGACCTGCGCCATCTCCCCCGCACCCTTGAGCCAGGCTTCGCCGGAGTCCAGCTCCTTGGTGGAGTCGATGGGCACGAGCCGCCGCGCGGCGTCCAGCACATCGGCGACCGGCCCCAGACCGGAATCCGCGTACCGGACGGCATTGCTCAGCACAGGCCGCACCCGCTGCTCGGCGGCGAAGCCGACGGTCCGGGCGGCCAGCCGCAACGACCCCGGGCCGGTGCCCTTGCGCCCGTGCCAGACGGCCTCCAGCCGCAGGGAGTCGCCGTAGACCTCCCGCCAGGGCCCGAGCAGCCTGGCCGCCCGATCGGGACGACCGGCGGCGAGCGCGCGCCCGACATCGGAGTCGGACCCGAGCAGAACGATCAGACCGTCCCCCCGGTTGTCCTCGCGGGGCAGCATCGGCGGCCCCTCCCCACCATGCGCAGCCGAAACGATCCGGCACAGATCACCCCACCCACGGGCCCCGTCCCGGGCGAGAAAGGTGACACGAGGCGTCGAGTCGTCGACAAAGGCACCGCCCCGCACCGGAACCCGGCGCCGCCGCCCCGCGGACTCGCCCGCCTCCGAGAGCCCGAAGTCCTCCACGGCCAGCTCCACACCGAACAACGGACGCACGCCGGCCTTCGCACAGGCCTTGGCGAATCGAACAGCGCCCCCGAGCGTGTCGCGATCGGTGAGAGCCAGGGCGTCCATCCCCCGCTCGGAGGCACGCTCGGCCAGCCGCTCCGGGTGCGAGGCCCCGTACCTCAGGGAGAACCCGGAGACGGTGTGCAGATGCGTGAACCCTGGCACACGCACCTCCCGCACTCATGAGCCGCTCGAACATCAGTTCCCAACTCTCCCACCCCCACCATAGACCATTTCCGGACCGTTTCTCGAACACTCGTGCGACATCCGTTCGGCCGCCTCCCACCTGCACAAACGCCTGACCAGCAGGACTGTGGGGGGCATGACGCAGACCCCGGGCGCCGACACTCCACGCAGCCCCTTCCTCGCCGAAGTGAAGGATGCCGTCACCCCGCGGGCCACGATGCTCGTGACCGGCGCCGTCGGCCTCGCTCTGCTCTTCATCGCCTCCTACGTGGGGGCGCTGCACGACCCGAGACCCAAGAACGTCCCACTGGGAGTCGTGGCACCCGGGGTCGCCGCCCAGCAGACGGTGGACCGGCTGGAGAACCTGCCCGACGACCCCCTGGACCCGCGCACGGTGGCCGATGCGGCGACGGCCAGGAAGCAGATCCTGAACCGCGAAATCGACGGCGCCCTGCTGGTCGACCCGAACAGCACCACCGACACCCTCCTGGTCGCCACCGGAGGCGGAAGGGTGCTGGCCGCCACCCTGGAGTCCCTGGTCGCCACTCTGGAGAGATCCGAGGCACGCACCCTGCGCACCATCGACGTGGCCCCGGCCGACCGGCACGACGCCAACGGGCTCACGGCCTTCTACGCGACCGTGGGCTGGTGCGTGGGCGGCTACCTGTGCGCGTCGATCATGACGATCAGCTCGGGCGCCGGCCGCCCCACCCCGAGACGCTCGGTGATCCGCCTCATCGTCATGGCCCTCGTGGCGATCGCCGCCGGCCTGGGCGGCGCCCTGATCATCGGCCCCATCCTGGGCGCACTACCGGGCAGCCTCGTCGCCCTCTGGGGCGTGGGCGCCCTGATCACCTTCGCCGTGGGCGCGGCCACCCTCGCCTTCCAGGCCATCTTCGGCATGGCCGGCATCGGCCTGGCCATCCTGATCGTGGTGATCCTGGGCAACCCGAGCGCAGGCGGCGCCCTCCCCCTCCCCCTGCTCCCACCGTTCTGGAAAGACATCGGCCCGGCCCTGCCCCCCGGCGCAGGCACCTGGGCCACCCGCTCGATCGCCTACTTCAAGGGCAACGACACAACCGCTTCCCTACTGATCCTCTCGGCCTGGGCAGCAGCAGGAGCAGCGATCACACTCTTGGCGGCGAAACTACGAACAGGCGGCACCAGAAGGCCGTAGACAGGGGCGAACGCACCCGCGCACGGCCCCGACCCACCCACCGGCCGCAGGCGCTACGCGAACCCCCACTCAGCCGAGCGGGCCGCCGCAGGCATCCCGCCCCAACCGTCGGAGGCAAGACGCACCACACGACGAAGAGCCCCGCCCCCACAAGAGGGACGGGACTCCACAAAAGCGACGAACCGTCAGCCGATCTCAGTACCCGTGGCCGACAGCGCCTCAGTCACCGGCTGGAAGAACGTCTCCCCACCGGAGGTGCAGTCACCGCTGCCCCCGGAGGTGAGCCCGATCGCCTTGTCACCGGAGAACAGCGACCCACCACTGTCACCGGGCTCGGCGCAGACGTCGGTCTGGATCAGCCCGTTGACGATGTCACCGTTGCCGTAGTTCACGGTGGCGTCCAGCCCGGTGACCTTGCCGTCGTGCACCTGGGTGGTCGACCCGCTGCGGGTGACCTCCATGCCGACGGTGGCCTCGGCGGCACCGCTGATGGCCTGCGTGGAGCCGTTGTAGAGGTTGACCTCGCTCGGGTGGTCGACCTCGCCGGTGTACTTCACCAGACCGTAGTCGTTGTCCGGGAAGCTGGACGTCTCGTTGGTGCCGAGCGCGTTGCCCTCGGAGTCCGACCAGTTCGTGATGCCCTCGGTGCAGTGCCCGGCGGTCAGGAAGAACGGCTCGCCGCCCTTGACGACGTTGAAGCCGAGCGAGCAACGGCCGCTGCCGTCGGTGATGGCGTCACCACCCGCGATGAAGGGCTTGAACTCCCCCTTAGACCGCTTGAGTTCGACCGTGGCACCCAGCCCGTCGACGACCTTGCCGAGCTTGCTCCACTCGGCCTTGGAGACCGTGCGGTCGGCGGTGACGACGACCTTGTTGGTGGCCGGGTCCGTCACCCAGGCGGTGCCGGGAATGGTCGCGTCCTGCTTGAGCGTCGTACGGGCGCTCTTCAGCTCGGCGAGCGAGTTCTCGACGACTCTGGCCTTGGCGCCGGCGGCCTCGACGGCGTCGGCGGCGACCTCGTCGAGGACGTTCACGACAAGGCTCTTGGTCTGCGCATCGTAGTAGGTACCGGCGGCGTCGGCGCCGAGGTCCTTGGCGAGCGTCGATGCGAGCTTTCCGGCCGCGCCGACCGAAAGGGTCTTCGGCGCGGACGCGTCAGGCGACTCACTCGCGTTCGCACTCTGCAAGGTCACTCCCGCGGCAACCAGTGCGGCGATGCCCGCACCTGCCACGGCTGCACGCCGCTTGGGTATGCGTCGGTGCTTCAACTTACGTCCTCCTGTGGGGGGTCGGCCCGAGAGGTTGTGGGGACCTCACGAACCGGAAGGCGTACGGCTACGGAGGCGACTCACAACAAAAGCCACGCCCGTGCCGGTTGAACAACGCTCACTATTCCTAGGCCCACAGGGAGCGCACAAGGTCGACTTCAGGACGCGCGTAGAACACGGTTGCACGCCCCCGCCACCTTGACCGTGCACAGTCACGCGGGGCCTATTCGCACAGCAAACACTGCACGCGAGGGAACCATACGCAGCGCGTAAGGTCTACTCCTGTCTCGAAATCGACCCTTCGGAGTCCGAGTCCAAGCGTGGTTCGAGAGGCGGAAGTTCCTCCTGCACGGCCCGCGGCCCGACGGACGGCGCCCGCTGCGCACCGGCGGCCTCCGCGGACACCTGCGCCCCCTTCTCCAGAAACCGCAACAACTCCACCGGAATCGGAAGAACCAGCGTGGAGTTCTTCTCGGCCGCCACCGCCATCACCGTCTGCAGCAGCCGAAGCTGAAGGGCCGCAGGCGCATCGGCCATCTGATGTGCCGCCTCCGCCAGCTTCTTGGAGGCCTGGAGCTCCGCGTCGGCGTTGATCACCCGCGCCCGCCGCTCCCGGTCGGCCTCCGCCTGCCGGGCCATCGACCGCTTCATGGTCTCGGGCAGCGACACATCCTTGATGTCCACCCGGTCGATCGTCACGCCCCACTCCACCGCCGGACTGTCGATCATCAACTCCAGCCCCTGGTTGAGCTTTTCGCGGTTGGACAGCAGATCGTCCAGCTCGCTCTTGCCGATGATCGACCGCAGCGACGTCTGCGCCATCTGCGAGACCGCGAACCGGTAGTCCTCCACCCGTACGACCGCCTCGGCCGGCGCGGTCACCTTGAAGTAGACGACGGCGTCGACCCGCACGGTGACGTTGTCCCGCGTGATGCCCTCCTGCGCGGGCACGGGCATCGTCACGATCTGCATGTTCACCTTGCGCAGTCTGTCGATGCCCGGAACGATCAACGTGAAGCCGGGACCGCGCACTTGGGGCCGGAGCTTCCCGAGGCGGAAGACCACGCCCCGTTCGTACTGCTTGACGACCCGCGCGGCCGCCGCCACATAGACCACACCGGCGAACGCGAGCGCCACTCCCGCCGCCACCAGCTCCTCGACCATCACCGACCCCCAGGGTCCGACGTGGGCGCACTACAGGGGAGTACTGCCTGCACATCGACGGTAACCCCGGCATGCGAACAAGGGCGAGCCCCCGCACGACAGTTGCGTGCGGGGGCTCACATGCTGCCGGCTGCTGCTCAGGCCGAACCGAGGTGTCAGTAGACGCTGACGCCGTACGCGCTGAGGGCCTCGGTCACCGGCTGGAAGAAGGTCGTGCCGCCGGAGCTGCAGTTGCCGCTGCCGCCGGAGGTCAGACCGTACGCGGTGCCGTTGCTGCCGTAGAGCGAACCGCCGGAGTCGCCGGGCTCGGCGCAGACGGTGGTCTGGATCAGACCGGAGACGATGTCGCCGCCGCCGTAGTTGACGGTCGCGTTCAGGGCGGTGACCCGGCCGCTGTGCGTACCGGTGGTGGAGCCGTCACGGATGACGGTGGTGCCCACGCTGGGCGTGGCCGCGCGGGTAATGTCCACGCCGTTCGCGGTGCCGGGCCGGCTGACGGAACCGGAGTAGCGCACGATGCCGTAGTCGTTGCCCGGGAAGCTGGAGCCGGCGGTCGAGCCGATGACCGTGGTGCGGCCGGAGTTGGAGTACCAGGTGCCCGCACCGTCGGTGCAGTGGCCGGCGGTCAGGAAGTACTGGTTGCCGCTGCTGTCCTGGACGTTGAAGCCGAGCGAGCAGCGCCAGCTACTCGCATAGATGGCGTCGCCGCCCTGGATGAACTTGCTGAACTTGCCGGCGGTGCGCTTGATCGTGAGCGCGTCGGCGTTGGTGCCGGCCTGCTCCTTGATCTTCGCGATCTCCGCCTGGGAGACCGTGGAGTCCACGGTCACCGTGACGCGGTTGGTCTTGCTGTCGACGGCCCAGGCGGTGCCCGGGATGTCGGCCTTCAGCACGGAGCCGCTGGCGCTCTTGAGCTGGGCGGCGCTGAAGGTGTCGGGGGTTTCCGCGGCGGTCGCGTTGGGGATCGCGATCGCGGCTGCAGCCACGAGGCCGGTGGATACGGCGATCAGCCGGGTCCGTCTCGCAATGCCACTGCGGGGGGTGGTGCGCTCGATCCTCACGTTTCGTTCCCTCCAAGGGAAGTCGGGGGCCCGCGTGGGGTCGGGGCCCGTGAGGCGCAGTCAAAAGCCAGGATGTCCGGATTCCGAACATGCCGTGCCCCTGACAAGCGCTGAGGGGGAGTATTCGGCCGAACGGCGGGTAGCCGCAAGAGCGCCTTTCGGCCGTCAATCTTTGAACGATCTGTGCGAGTTGACCGCCCCTGTCCCGGTCAGCCCGCTCTCGGCACCTCAGCGCAGGGTGCGCTCCCCCGCCGGGATCGCGACTGCGAGGGTGTTCCCCGGTGGCGGGAAGGGGCACACGAAATGGTCGGCGAAGGCGCACGGCGGCAGCAGGGCACGGTTGAAATCGACCGTCGTCCGGCCGTCGGCGTCGGGCGCGGCGGGCCGCAGGAACCGGAAGCGGTAACTGCTGTCGCCGCTGGTCGCGTCGGCGAAGACGGCCCACAGCGAACCGTCGCCCTCGACGGTGACCTGAAGCGTGAACTCCTGCCCGTCCAGGGCGAACGCCAGTTTTCCGCCGAGCCCGAGACCGCGCCGGCGCCCGTCGACGTTGTCGACCCGCACGGTCCGGTCCTCGCCGTACGGCGTGAAGTACCCCTGCGCCGACCAGCGCGGATCGTACGGCGTGGCCTCGATGCCCCGGAACGCCCGGCGCGCCTCGGAAGCGGGGTCGAAGTCGCGTACGCCCCACGCCCCGTCGCGCCTCAACACGACCAGCTTGCGCTCCCCGTACGCCACGCGCGCCCCGCTCGCGGGCTCCGGATCGGCCACCAGCCTGACCGCACCCTCGAATGGCCGCCCGGCCAAGGTCAGCCCGTCCGCCTCCGCCGCCGTGAGGACGACCTCGTCACCGTCGGCGGCCCACGCCCCGGGGATGTCCGGAAGTCGCCTCTCCGGATAGTCCTCCAGCCAGTGCGTCCCGGTCAGCGCCAGCGGCCCGTAGGGCGCCGAAACCCACGCGGCGCGCTGCTCGTGCCACTGCTGCCAGGCGTCGATCGAGTCGGAGGTCATGTCGTCAACCCTTCCATACCGGAGTGAAATCTCCGATATCGGGTGCCGTCCCTCCTCAGGGAGCCCTGGTACCTAGCAGCCGTCGCAGGGGCAGCAGTCCCCGCAGTCGCAGTCACGGCAACAGCCCTCGCGCTTCTTACGGGACCACGGGCCCTCGTACTCCTTCGCACAGCACAGCTTGCAGGTGCAACACAGCAGCCAGAACATCCCGCAGCCGGCCCAGAACCCACGCCGCCCGCGCGGCTGGGGCGCCGGCCCACCGCCGAACCCGCCGAAGCCACCACCACCGCCACCGGGCGCTCCCCCACCACCGGCGGGCGCTCCCCCACCACCGGCGTACGGGTTCCCGCCCGCGTACGGGTTCTGCCCGCCGTACGGATGCTGCGGTGCCCCGTACGGCCCGGGCCCCTGCCCGTATCCCTGCCCCTGTCCCTGTCCCTGTCCCTGTCCCTGCCCATGGCCATGCTGATGCGGCTGGCCGTACGGCCCGGGTTGATGGGACGCGCAGGTCGGCACCGTGCCGAACGCCCGGTCCACCGAGCGCCGCAGCTCGTGCACGAGCAGCAGGTGCGCGAGCTTGGCGTCGGAGAACTCGGCCTCGCGCAGCGCCAGCCGCACCCCGTGCACGGCGTCGTCTGCGAGCCGCCGCGCCTCGGCGAGCGAGGTCCCCGTGGCCGTCAGCGGGTTCCACGCACCGGCCGCGGCGTCGGCCGCCTGGTCCTCCACGGCGTCCAGGAGATGCGCGAGCCGTCCGAAGAGGCGTCCGGCCTCGGCGAGCGGTTCGGCGTTGCCGGGCCGTCCGGCCAGGATCGCGGTGTGGGCGAAGGCGGCGGCGGTCGCCGTCTCGGTCGGTTCGGTGACCGCGAGGATCGGCGTCCCGGGCCCGGCGAGCGCCTCGATGCCGACCTGCCGGTCCACGGCGTCGACCAGTACGGCGGTGTCGAACCCGACGGCCGAGCCGCTGCGCGCGCCCGCCGCACCCCACCCGGTGGCCACCCGGCGAGCGGCGCGCGCCAGCGGCCTGCGGGCCAGCAGCCCGTCCCCGTCGGCCACATGGTCACGCACCTTGGCCGAGGCGAGCACCAGCGAGACGGCGGCGGCGAGCCGGGCCCCCTCACCCTGTGCCACGGACGCGGTGCGCATGCCACGCAGCGGGCACGGTCCGGCCGTACGCCGCATTCCGCTGTCCATTTCGGCTTGAGCCTCCGTCAGAACGGAGATAAGGAGCCCGTCGTAGTTCGTCACGATCCGCGCGAACTGACCGTGGTCCCCACGCAACGAGAGGCACAACCCGCACAAATGCGCCATCCATTGACCGGTGAGCTGGTCTCCGAGCCGATGACGACAGGGCCTGACGATTCCGAACACGATGTCCCCCCGTGGTTCTTACGATGCCACAACGACGCTGAGCTGCCGCATCGTACCGACCGTGGCACAGATCGCCATGGCCGATTCGTTCACCCGTACGCACCCCGCATCACCCATACGCCGTGAAGAATCATATTTCACTCACAGTCAGCAGCCGTACGTGGCATGCCCCTTGGGGGACACGGGCTCTCGACGTATTCGCTGTGCACCAGTACCGTCACAAACCCCCCGCGCGGCGTCTATCCACTTGGCGCGACGTCCGCATCATGGATGACCATAGGGATGCGGAATGTAAGAAGACCGCTGTGAGAGGAGGCGTCCATGGGATCGGTGCGCAAGGCGAGTGCCTGGCTGGGCCTCGTTGACGACAACGATGACGAGCGTTACTACGACGACGACTACTCCGAAGGGACCGAGCCCGGGGATGCCTGGGTCACCGACCCGAGGGTCAAGGTGGCCACGGACGTCGCCGAGGAGAAGGGCCGCCGGATCGGCACGGTCACCCCGGACAGCTTCCGGGACGCCCGCGCCATCGGCGAGCTGTTCCGGGACGGGGTCCCGGTCATCATGAACCTCACGGCCATGGAGCCGGCCGACGCCAAGCGTGTCGTCGACTTCGCGGCGGGGCTCATCTTCGGTCTGCGCGGTTCGATCGACCGCGTGTCCAACCGCGTGTTCCTGCTGACTCCGGCCGACACGGAGATCATCAGCGGGGAGGCGTCGGCTCACCGTTCGGACGGCTTCTACAACCAGAGCTGAGGCAGGGCCGCTCATCGGCCCTGCCCCCTGGTGGGGTTCAGCGGAAGGCGTCGAGCCCGGTGAGAGCCTTGCCCAGCACGAGCTGGTGCATCTCGACGGTGCCCTCATAGGTGAGCACCGATTCGAGGTTGGTCGCGTGCCGCATCACGGGGTACTCGAGCGAGATCCCGTTGGCACCGAGGATCGTCCGTGACGTACGGCAGATGTCGATGGCCTCGCGGACGTTGTTGAGCTTGCCGAAGCTGACCTGTTCGGGACGCAGGCGGCCGGCGTCCATGCGCCGCCCCAGATGATGGGCGAGCAGAATCCCCTTGTGCAGTTCGAGCGCCATGTCGGCGAGCTTGGCCTGGGTGAGCTGGAAGCCCCCGATCGGCCGGCCGAACTGCTCCCGCGACTTCGAGTAGTCGACAGCAGCCTCGAAACAGGACCGCGCCGCACCCATGGCCCCCCACACGATCCCGTACCGGGCGTGCGAGAGACAGCTGAGCGGCCCCTTCAGCCCGACGACCTCGGGCAGCACGGCATCGGCGGGCAGCCGTACGTCGTCCATGACCAGCTCACTGGTGACCGAGGCCCGCAGCGACAACTTGTGCTTGATCTCCGGAGCGGAGAACCCGGCGCTGTCGGTCGGCACGACGAACCCGCGGATCCCCTCGTCGGTCTGCGCCCACACGACGGCGACGCCGGAGACGGACCCGTTGGTGATCCACATCTTCCGCCCGGTGAGCAGCCAGTCGGACCCGTCACGCTTGGCGTAGGTGCGCATGGACGCCGGGTCGGACCCGTGGTCCGGCTCGGTCAGCCCGAAGCACCCGATGACCTCGCCGGAGGCCATGCGAGGCAGCCACTGCTGCTTCTGCTCCTCGCTGCCGAACCGGTGGATGGCGTACATGGCGAGGGACCCCTGCACGGAGACCAGGGACCGGATCCCGGAGTCGGCGGCCTCCAGCTCCAGACAGGCGAGCCCGTACTGCACGGCGGAGGCCCCGGCGCACCCGTAGCCGCTCAGGGACATCCCGAGCGCACCGATCTCCCCGAGCTCCCGGGCGAGCTCACGAATCTCCGGCAGCTCGCCCTTCTCGTACCAGTCGGCGACGTACGGCAGCACCCGGTCCGCGGCCCACTGCCGCACGGTGCCGCGAATCGCCAGATCCTCGGGCTCCAGGAGGTCGTCGATGCCGAGGGGGTCGACAGGGTCGAACGGGGGCAACTTCGAGGACGCGGACATGGGACACCCTCCGGCAACGACTAAAACTAGCGCCGCTAGTCACGGCTCGGGCCTGACGCTACGACGCGGCGCGGTGCGCGTCCAGTACGACTCCCGGGGGGAGCGGCAGCTCCAGAGGGGAGCAGGCTCGTCAGGCGGAGACGCGGGACTCCGCGACTTCCCTCGGCTTGGGCAGCTCCACGGTCGGCGCATCGCACTGCATGACCCGCGGCAACCGCAACGCCATCACCGCACCCAGCAGCAACAGCCCCGCACTCACGAGCAGGGTCACATGCAGCCCGTGCACGAAGGCGTTCTGTGCGGCATGACGCAGGGAAACCCCCGCGGACCCGCCCAGCTGGGCAGCGACCTCGTACGCCTCACCCAGCGAGTGCGAAGCGGCGGTGGAGGCCGACGCCGGAACACCCGGCACGGCCGTCAGTCCGGGGGCGTACGCCGCGTTCATGACGCTGCCGAGCAGCGCGATACCGATGCCGGCGCCCAGCTGGTACGACGTCTCGCCGATCGCAGCCGCCCCGCCGGCCTGCTCCTGCGGGGCCTCGCTCAGCATCGACTCGTACGCCCCGAAGAGCGTCGTCTCCAGCCCGAAGCCCAGCAGTACGAAGCCGAACAGCAGCAGGCCCGGGTTGTCCTCGCCGCCCATCGCCGTGAGCAGCAGGACCGCGACGGCCGTCACACAGAATCCGGCGCACACCATGCGCCGTGGCCCGAACCGCCGCAGCATCCGCGCGCCGGCCAGCCCGGCCGCCATGGCGGCGAACGTCAGCGGCAGCAGTCGCAGCCCTGTCTCCAGTGGTGACAGGCCCAGCACCAACTGCAGGTACTGCGCCGCGATCAGCTCGAGCCCCACGAGGGCGAGCATGGCCAGCACGATGCACCCGACCGACGTACTGAAGGCGGGCCGCGCGAACATCGCGAGGTCGACCAGGGGATACGCCCGCCGTCGCTGCCGTCGTACGAAGAGGACCAGCAGGACGACACCGACCACCAGCGGCACCACGGTGAACAGGCTGCCCACCGGTTCTCCGCCGCCGAGCCGCTTGACGCCCAGCACCATGCCGAACAGCCCGGCTGCCGCGAGCAGCGCGCCGACCACGTCCCAGGGACCCTTGTGGTCGCCCTTGGACTCGGGCAGCAGCAGGCGTCCCACCGGAAGGCTGATCAGCATCAGCGGGATGTTGACGAGGAAGACCGAGCCCCACCAGAAGTGCTCCAGGAGGAAGCCGCCGAGCAGCGGTCCGACCGCCGCGCCGACGGCGGCGACGGCGCTCCAGATGCCGATGGCGAGGGCCCGCTCACGCCGGTCGGGGAAGACCTGGCGCAGGATCGAAAGGGTCGCGGGCATGATCATCGCGCCGCCGACGCCGAGCAGGGCGCGGGCCAGGATCAGTACCTGTGGGTCGTGCGCGAGGGCCGCGAGGCCGGAGGCCAGGCCGAAGAGGGTGTACCCCAGCAGCAGGACCCGTCTGCGGCCCACCCGGTCACCGAGTGTGCCGAAGAGGATCAGCAGCGAGGCGCAGACCAGCGGATAGATGTCGACGATCCAGAGCAGCTCTATCGCGCCGGGCCGGAGGTCCTCGGTGACAGCGGGCACCGCCACGTGCAGCACGGTCGCGTCGACCGCGACGAGCAGCAGGCTGACACAGAGGACGACGAGGACGACCCAGCGGTTGGCACCGGCCCCGGCCGCCCGACGGCGCAGCGCAGCGGCAGCCGTGGTCGTCCCGGACATGTACGTACCTCCCAGATGTTCCCTCGCCCTCGGCGGGGCACACGGGGTGGGGACTCCCCGTGGACTCGGCCGGAGAGGAGCGGTGGTCTCCGGCCCGCGCAACGAAGGGCGAGTGACTCGTCAGAGTACGCGAGTCCGCGTCGGTGCCGAGTGGCGGACCTCTCAGACTCCGCACGAACGCGTGTGGCGTACGCCACATCCACCACCCCTGACCGGTGAGCTCCGGGGGAATTCCGCACCATGATTCGGTGAACGAATTCATAAGCAGTAAAAAACGAACCAACAGAATGATCAAAGGAATTGAAGGATGTAGCGTCCGTCGATTGCGGATTCCTTGGAAATAAACCCCCGCCTGAGAGGAATCCCACATCACATCGTCATCACAAAGCCGTGGAATCGCCGTTGAACTGCGCTCACTCGCTGTAACGTCGATTGGGTGTGTACCGAACGAAAGCTGACCCGTCTGGACCGGGTCTTCGCCAGGCTGGACCGGGAGCCCGAACGCCCGGCCCACATCGATGTGCCGCGGATGACGCGGCACAGGGTCGTGCTGTTCACCTCGACCCTGGCCTTCTACGTGGCCATCGTGTGGGCCATCATCATCACCTCGTGGCTGGTCCGGCTCGACTGGCAGGTCATGTTCTTCCGCCCGTACCAGCAGTGGGCCGAGATCCACGCCTTCGTCGACTACTACGTGGTGCTCGGCCAGCGCGGCCCCACCGCCGTGATGGTCGCGGCATGGCTGGGCTGGCGTTCCTGGCGGCAGCACACGCTGCGCCCGCTGCTCGCGCTCGGCGTCTCCCTGCTGCTGCTGAACGTCACGGTGGGTGCCGCCAAGCTCGGCATGGGCCGCCTCGGACCGCACTACGCGACGACCGTCGGCTCCAACGAGATGTGGCTCGGCGGCGATATATTTCCCAGCGGCCACACCGCCAACGCCGTGGTGACCTGGGGAATCCTGGCCTATCTGGCCTCGACCCCGAGAGCGCGCCGCTGGCTGTCTGCCCTGTCGGCGGTGACCTCACTGGGCGTCGGCCTGTCCACCGTGTATCTCGGTACGCACTGGCTGAGCGATGTGCTGCTCGGCTGGGCCGCCGGCCTGCTGATCCTGCTCGCCCTGCCGTGGTTCGAGCCGCTGATCGCCCGGTCCGAGTCCTGGATCTTCGACCTGCGTGACCGCTGGCGCGAGCGCCGGGCCGGCACGGTGTCGGTGCCGACCGCCCCGGTCGAGGCTCCGGTGCTGCTCAAGACGCACCCCGTGGCCGTCGACGACGAGGCCGCGGCACGCGAGGCGGCCTCCCCCGCCCGCTCGCCCCGCACGACCGTGCACCCGCCCGCCTACCTGGCCCCCGGCCCGCACACGGCGCGTGGGGAGCGCACACCGGTCACCCCGGCCGGCAGCCGCCGCCCGCCGCACACGGAGCGCAGCACCCCCCGCCCCGCCCATCCGGCCCGCCCCCTCACGGGCGGCTGACGGCCCCTGCCGGCGGGATTCGGTACACACAGCCACCCCGGCACGGCGACGGCCCCGGTTCCTGATTCAGGAACCGGGGCCGTCGCCGTTCGTCAGCCCTTCCAGGCCCGAGCCACCTGGCCGTCCTTCACCTCGAAGTTCATCCGGCCACTCCGGTACTCCATGGTGATGATCGCCCCCGGCGGCAGCGAACGCACCGTCGACCACCCTCGGTCACGGGCCAGTCGCTCGGCCCGGTCGACGTCGAGGCCGACATAAGTGTCCGGGCTGTCCTGTGGTTCGGCAGGGGGTTTCGGAATGGGTGCCATGCCGCCACGCTAGGGCCTTCGCGCGGGATCGGGCCAGAGCGGACCGGGGGCCTTTGTAGCGGCCATCCAGGTCACACGTCCCTCTCCGGTCACGCTTTTGTCACAGAACCACGACACGCGTTTCGGACACTCCGCGTCACACGGATGAGCGGTTCCGTAGGCCTTCCGCAGGCATTTGATCGTAATTCCTGCGTGTCGCGAAGCCATGGCGAATAGGACGGAGGAAAAGTTCCCGGAGAACTGCCGTGGACTCCTTTTCCCGCCACAGCGACATTGGCTGCTGCCGCAGCGGGTGCGCGGGCCGGCGAGAGCCTGTGCCGCACAGAAAGTACATGGTTCCACCACAGAATCGCCGTACGCCCTCTGTCGGAGCGTCGGCCACGCGAGCATCATGGCGTGAGCTCGCGTCGGCGCGTGCGGCGCGGGCTTCAGCGGGCCCGGGGCGCGACGAGCGAAGGGGCGAGCGAGCGATGGGGACGCACACCGCAGAGGCGGCGGCACGGCCCATGCGGGGCAAACAGCCGGGCGGCCGGGTGGTCGTCGACTGGCTGACCACCACGGACCACAAGAAGATCGGGCACCTCTACCTGATCACGTCGTTCGGGTTCTTCCTGGCCGGCGGTGTCATGGCCCTGCTGATGCGGGCCGAACTGGCCCGGCCTGGGATGCAGATCCTGAGCAACGAGCAGTTCAACCAGCTGTTCACCATGCACGGCACGATCATGCTGCTGCTCTTCGCGACCCCGACCTTCGCGGGCTTCGCCAACGAGCTGATGCCGCTGCAGATCGGCGCCCCGGACGTGGCCTTCCCGCGGCTGAACATGTTCTCGTACTGGCTGTTCCTGTTCGGCGGGCTGATCGTGATGGGCTCGCTGATCGTGCCGGACGGGCCCGCCTCCTTCGGCTGGTTCGCCTACGCGCCGCTCAACAGCCTGGAACGCTCACCCGGTATCGGCCCCGACCTGTGGATCATGGGCCTCGCGCTGGCGGGCTTCGGCACGATTCTCGGCGCGGTCAACTTCATCACCACGATCATCGGGATGCGCGCGCCCGGCATGACGATGTTCCGGATGCCGATCTTCGTGTGGAACACGCTGTTCACGTCGATCCTGATCCTGATGGCGTTCCCGGTGCTCGCGGCCGCGCTGCTGGTGCTGGAGGCGGACCGCCGGTTCGGCTCGGTGGTGTTCGACGCGGGCAACGGCGGGGCGCTGCTGTGGCAGCACCTGTTCTGGTTCTTCGGGCATCCCGAGGTCTACATCATCGCGCTGCCGTTCTTCGGCATCATCACGGAGATCATCCCGGTCTTCAGCCGCAAGCCGATCTTCGGCTACCTGACGCTGGTCGGGGCGACGATGGCGATCACCGGTCTGTCGATCGTGGTGTGGGCGCACCACATGTTCGTCACCGGTGCGGTGCTGCTGCCCTACTTCTCGTTCATGAGCTTCCTGATCGCAGTGCCGACGGGCGTGAAGTTCTTCAACTGGACCGGGACCATGATCAAGGGCTCGTTGTCCTTCGAGACGCCGATGCTGTGGGCGGTGGGCTTCCTGGTGACGTTCCTGTTCGGCGGGCTGACCGGGGTGATCCTGGCGTCGCCGCCGATGGACTTCCACGTCTCCGACTCGTACTTCGTCGTCGCCCACTTCCACTACGTCGTCTTCGGCACCGTCGTCTTCGCGATCTTCGCCGGGTTTCACTTCTGGTGGCCCAAGTTCACCGGGAAGATGCTCGACGAACGGCTGGGCAAGATCCACTTCTGGACGCTGTTCGTCGGCTTCCACACCACGTTCCTGGTGCAGCACTGGCTGGGCGCCGAGGGCATGCCGCGCCGCTACGCCGACTATCTCGCCGCCGACGGCTTCACGGCGCTGAACACGGTCTCGTCGATCGGCGCGTTCCTGCTCGGCATGTCGACGCTGCCGTTCCTCTACAACGTCTGGAAGACCGCGAAGTACGGCAAGAAGGTCGAGGTCGACGACCCCTGGGGCTACGGCCGCTCCCTGGAGTGGGCGACCTCCTGCCCGCCCCCGCGGCACAACTTCAACGCGCTGCCGAAGATCCGCTCCGAGTCCCCGGCGTTCGACCTGCACCACCCTGAGCACGCGTTGGAGGCTCCGCAGCCCGAGCCAAAGAGCGAGCAAGCCGGCCGTGAGCCGTCCTGATCGCCTCGACGAGCTCGTCCGGCTCCACGACCTCGAACTCGAAGCCCAGCAGCATCACATGGATCACCATCACGTCGAGGCTTCCGGCGCCGGTGCGCAGGAGGCAGCTGTCGGGACCGTCCGCCTCCAGCTGACCCGTGGTGGGCGAGATGCTCGCGGCGGCCTCCTCCAGGGGCACCAGCAGCCGGACGACGGCGTGCGAGGCGTACGCGCGCGTGGAGACGCCCTGCGAGACGTACGCGGCGAGGTCCTCGGCAGGCGGGGTGCGCGGGGTGAAGCGCGGGCCGTGCGGCGGCCTGGGGGTGATGCGGTCGACGCGGAACGTACGCCAGTCCTCGCGGTCGAGGTCCCAGGCGACCAGGTACCAGCGCCGTTCGCTGCACACCAGGCGGTGCGGCTCGACGGTACGGCGGGTGGGGGCGCCGCCGTGGTCGCGGTACTCGAAGCGCAGGCGTTCGGCGTCCCGGCAGAGGTTGGCGAGTTCCGTCAGTACGGCCGGGTCGACGGCGGACGGCTGGGGGCCGCGCAGCATCGGCACGGTGAAGGCGTTCAGGGCGCCCACGCGGCGGCGCAGCCGGTTCGGCAGGACCTGCTCCAGCTTGGCGAGGGCCCGCACCGAGGTCTCGCCGATGCCCTCGATTCCCTGGCCCGCGGCCGTGCGCAGCCCTACGGCCACGGCGACCGCCTCGTCGTCGTCCAGCAGCAGGGGCGGCAGCTCGGCACCGGCGCCGAGCTGGTAGCCGCCGCCGGTGCCGGGGCTGGCGTTGACCGGGTAGCCCAGCTCGCGCAGCCGGTCGACGTCCCGGCGGATGGTGCGCGGGGTGACGCCGAGGCGGTCGGCCAGGTCGGCGCCGGACCACTCGCGGTGGGCCTGGAGCAGGGAGAGCAGCCGCAGGAGTCTTGCCGAGGTCTCCAACATGATCCGATTTTGCCAGGCCCTAGGGGCTCGGGAGTGCCCCTAACAGCGTTGCCGGCACCCGGGATTCGACGCTCAGGTTGCCTTGCCGGGTTTCGTACGGCACCCGGGAGGCGGAGGGGTGGACGTCCATGTCACCGGGCGCCAGACGCTGGTCCGGCTCCTCCTCCGTCACGCTGGCGTACGCGTCCCAGTGGCCCTCCGGCAGGCCCACGCTGCTGGGGAGCGCGGCCCGCAGCCGGCCCGTCGTCGCCGGGGTCAGGGGCAGGGTGACCTCCTCGTCGCCCTCGCGGTGGCGCAGCACGAGGTGGGCCGCCTCGGTGGCCACGACCGCGGTGACGTCAAACGTCAGCCCGCCCGCCGAATCCGCGATGCAGTCGGCGCGCAGTGGTACTGCCTGCGACACGGGCGTCATGCGCTGCGGTTCCTCCCTCGGCTCTCGGCTTGGTCGGTTGGACCGGCGACACCGCCTTTTGGTTGCCCGTCACGGCCGGTACGACAGCTGCGGGACGTCGAAGCACGTGTGGTTCATGTCTCCTTGGGCGACCCAGCCCCGGCCGTCCTTCCAGCGGGCCACCGACAGACAGCTCCGGCGGGTCTTCGGCGGCTCGGCCAGCCGCTCGAACCGGACCGGGATCAGCAGGCCGTCGGCGGTGTATCCCTGGCTGCGGTTCATGAAGTCGTCGACGCACGCACGCGTGACTCCCTGCCCGGCGCACGACTTGGCGGCGTCCGTGAACCACATGGCCGCCGCCCAGCCCTCCAGCTGCCACTGGGAGTGCGTCTTGAGCCCCTTGGTCGCGTCCCGGAACTCCCGTACGGCGGCCTGGCCGGTGTCCTCGTGGTTGCGGGACGATCCGGTCGCCCACAGGGCGTTGCGGCAGCGCGGGGAGTCCTTGTGGTCCTCGGCGACGGTGGACGTCCAGTTCTGGACGTTCGTCACCTTGGCGGTGACCTCGGCGCCGACGTCGTCCATCGCCTTGCACAGCTGGGCGTTGCCGTGGGTGTCGATGGCGTCGAAGACGAGGTCGGCGCCCTGCTCCTTCAGATCGGCCGCCACCGCGCGGAAGTTGGGCAGCGCGAAGTCGACCTGCTCGGTGACGACCTTGTAGCCCTCGGCCCTCAGCCCCCGCTCGACGAGCCGGGCGTAGGCGGCGGACGCGGACTGGTTGTACGAGACGACGGCGGCCGTACGGGCGCCGTGCTCGCGCTTGAAGTAGCGGTAGACCTCGGTGCCGCCGTACTGCTTGCCGTCCCAGCCGGTGGTGCCGTCGCGGGGCGCGAGGCTGCCGTAGATGCCGTACAGGTGCGGGTAGGTGTCGTAGGCGGTTCCGATGGGCTGGCCGCCGATGTCGGGCACGCGTGCGCGTGAGACGCGGGACGCGCCCGCGTAGTCCAGGGCGGTGGTGGCGACCAGGGCGACGACCTTCTCCTCGTCGACGAGCTTGTGCACGCACTCGTTGTTGCCGACACCGCTGCCGCCGTCGTCGCACTCGCGCACCTCGACGCGGCGGCCGTCGATGCCGCCGCGTGCGTTGAGGCGGTCGAAGTACGCCTTGGCACCGTCGCGCGGGCCGGTGAAGGCGCTGCCGCCGACCGGGCTGGTGACGCCGGCGATGATGCCGACCCGGATCGGGGTACGGTCGCCCGCGGGTGTCGTGGGGCCGCCCCGGTCGCGGTGCTCGAAGTCGCTCTCCGGCAGCCGGCTGCCGCACGCCGTACTCAGAGCCAGCACCATCACGGCGATCGCCGCCTCAGCACCCCGGGATCGGCGACCCATTGCCGCTCAACTGGACCAGCGCGCACAGTGTCTTCGCGGACACCTTCCAGGTGCCGTCCTGTTCGACGGCGGTGCCTGAGGCATCGGGCAGGGCCGTCGCGCCCTTCAGCGTCAGGTCGTACGTCACGTTCGCGCCGGTCGGCGAGGTGAACTCGACCTTGGAGACCTTCGCCTCGACCTGCCCGCCGCGCTCGTCACCGCTGAACGCCTCCAGGACCGGGCCCATGCGGTCGCCGTTCTCCAGGACGGTCTGCTTCTCCTTCATGGGCGTCGCCGGGTCGAAGAACTTCTGCCAGTTCTGCTTGATCTCGGTCTCGGCCGCCCCCGCGTCGGCGGGCGCCGTCGCGGCCGGCGACTGCTGCCCGCCCGGCTCGGTCTGCTCGACGGTGGGTGTCGGCGGCGTCTCGTTGCCGCCGCCTCCCTCGTCGTCGCTGCAGGCCGCCAGGGCCGGGGCGAGGAAGAGGAGCAGGGCCGCCGCCACCGCGGTGCCCCGTCCTGTCGCCCGTGGGCCGTGCCGCCTGTCCGCGTTGCTCCGCCTGAGGTCGCTCCCGAGAACCATCTGGCTCACCGCCGGGTGTCGATCCGGGCCGTGTGCGCCCGGTGCTTTCAGGGTCAGCTTGCAGGAGGCATAGTGCAAGCCATTGGCTGACATGGACAGGCACATGCGCCGAATCGGATGTGCGTGCCCCCGAACCCGACGCGTGGGAGCCAGCGATGCGGACAGCCCGACTGCGGACCGTGCACCCCGTCCTGTGGGCCGGCTGGGCCGCGCTGGCGGCCGGCGCGGTGCTGTGCGTCATCGGCTGGTACGGCGTCTCCGGCGAGCGCTTCGCCGAGCGGCAGCTGCCGTACCTCGCGTCCTGCACGGTCCCCGGCGCGGCGCTGATCATCGCCGGGTCGCTGCTGCTGACGCACGGCCGGGGCGCGCTCGCCGCCGCGCGCGTGGAGGAGCTGTACGGCCTTCTGGTGGCCGTGGAGCCGGCCGACGCCGATGAGTCCGGCCAGGCGGCCACGGCGCCCACGGCGGTCAGCGGGGACCTGCTGATGGTGCCGGGCGGCACCCTCTGGCACCGCGCGGACTGCCCGCTGGTCGCCGGCAAGGTGGAGGCCGTACCGGTCGACGCGAAGCTGGTGCGCAGCGGCGAACTGGGCCCGTGCCCGATCTGTGAGCCAGCCGAAGCGGACGACTGAGGTCCGCCCCGGTGTCCTCCCTGACGTACGACCTCACGCTGGCCGGTCTGGCGGTCGGCAGCGCCGCCGCGCTCAGCGGGATCGGCCTGGTCGTGACGTACCGGGCGACCGGCGTGCTGAACTTCGCGCACGGGGCGATCGCGATGGTGTGCGCGTATGCGCTGCGGCAGTGCGTGGTGGAGTGGGGCTGGCCGCTGTGGGCGGGCGCGGCGGTGACCCTGCTGGTGCTCGCGCCCGGCATCGGGATGGCGCTGGAACGGTTCGTCTTCCGTCCACTCGCGGTCCTGGGCAGCGACCCGGCGCAGACCCTGGTCGCCTCCATCGGCGTCTTCGTGCTGCTGGTGGGCGGCGCGGTACTGCTGTGGGGCCAGGGGGCGCGGGACGACGCGCCGGAGCTGATGTCGGCGGAGCCCTGGGGCCAGCTGGCGGTGGCGCTGCTGCTGGCGGCCGGGGTCGGCGCGGTGATCCGCTGGACGCGCTTCGGCCGGGAACTGCGTGCCGTGGTCGACGACCGTCAACTGGCGGTCCTCGGCGGTGTCGACGCGGACCGGGTGGCGGCGGCGGGCTGGGCGTTCGGCTCGTTCACGGCGGGCCTGACGGGCGTGCTGCTGGCCCCGTACGTGCGCCTGGACCCGTACGGCATGCCGCTGCTGGTCATGGAGGTGGTCGCGGTCGCGGTGGCCGCGCGGATGCGCAGCCTGCCGGTCGCCGTGCTGACGGCGCTGGCCATCGGGGTGGCGCAGAGCCAGCTGACGCGGCTGCACCCGACGGGGTGGGGCGCCCCGCTTCTCCAGGCCGTCAGCACGAACCTCTTCGTCGTCGCCCTGCTGATCGCGGCCCTGGCCCTCCCCCGTGTCGGCAGCCGCGACGCGCTCCCCCGCTCCGCCACCGCGCGCGTGCCGACCCCTCCGGGCGCCTGGATCGTGGCGATGGTCCTCTTCCTGCTCCCCCTGGGCTTCGCGGGCTCGGACCTGCATACGTCGGTGCAGGTGCCGGCGCTGGGCGTGGTGCTGCTCTCCCTGGTCGTCGTCACCGGCCGCGGCGGCCAGATCTCCCTGGGGCAGGCGGCGTACGCGGGCCTCGGCGCCCTGTTCACGGCCCTGCTGGCGGCGGGCAGCTTCCCCGGCCTCCCCCGGCTGCCGGAGCTCGCCGCCCTCGCGCTGGCGGTCGTCCTGGTGGCCCCCCTCGGTCTCCTCACCGGCTGGCCGGCGATCAGCCGCCGGGGCCTGGCCCTGGCGCTGGCGACCTTCGCGGTCGGTGTCGGCGTGAGCCGCTTCGTGTTCGCCCAGCCGTACGCGATCTCGGGCCTCTCCCTCGGCCGCCCGGCGGGCTTCGACGGCGACCGCGCCTACTACGCCCTGGAACTGACCCTCCTGGCAGCCGCCCTGCTGACGACTTGGCTGCTGCGCCGGGGCCGCACGGGCCGGGCCCTCGCGGCGATGCGGGACCACGAGTCCGGGGCGTCGGCGGCAGGCGTCCAGGTGCCCTCCCTCAAGCTCCTGGCCTTCGTCTCGGGCGCCGCCCTGGCTGCCCTGGGCGGCGGAATGCTCGGCATGGGCCTGCGCGCCTTCGACCCGGCCGCCTACGGCCCCGTCCGCGGCCTCCTCTGGTTCGCCGCGGTAGTCGTCCTGGGCGCCGACAGCACCCTCGGCGCCCTGGTCGCAGCGGCCCTCCTCGTCGGCCTCGACGCGGGCGCCCGTGGCGGCGTGGCAGCGGCCCTGATCGGCATCCTGGCGGTACTGGTGGGCCGCTTCCCCGGCGGACCGTACGAGGCACTGCGGACGGCGGCGGGGAGTCTGCGGCTGCGACGGGGGGCGAGGCTGACGGAGGTGGGGGTGAGGGTACGGAGGCGACTGCGGCCGACGGAGCGAGGAGCCGCACCTCGGCCGACCCTGACGGGCCTGACCGCGTCGGGCGTCGCAGGCCAGAAGGCCGCCGACGGCGCTCGGCCCCTACAAGGGCCGAACGCGGCCGAAGGCCGCGCGCCCACCCACGCACCGGAACTCAGCACGCACCACCTCCAGGCCCGCTACGACAACTTCACCGCCCTGGATGACATCACCGTCACCGTCCACCCCGGCCAGGTCACCGCCATCGTCGGCCCCAACGGCGCAGGAAAGAGCACCCTGTTCCACTGCCTCGCCGGCACCCACCGCCCCGCCCACGGCCAAGTCCTGCTCGGCACCCGCGACATCACCCGCCTCCCCGCTCACGCCCGCACCCGCCTGGGCATCGCCCGCACCTTCCAGCAGCTGGCCGTCTTCCCCTCCTTGACCGTGGCCGAGAACGTCCGCGTAGGCGCGGAGCAGGGACGGATCCGAGACCCCTCGGCCGTGGAGCGGGCCCTCAGACTCCTGGGGCTCGATGGCCCGGTGAGGGCCTTGCCGGCCGCGGACCTGCCCACCGGCACACTGAGACGCGTCGAACTGGCCAGGGCCCTCGCGGGCAGCCCGCGCGTGCTGCTCCTCGACGAACCCGCCGCCGGTCTCGACACCGCAGAGGTCACCGCACTGGCCCGCATCCTCAAGGCCCTCGCCGCCGACGGCACCGCCCTGCTCGTCGTCGAGCACGACCTCGACCTGGTCGCCGACCTCGCCGACACCGTGTACGTCATGGCGGCGGGCCGCATCGTCGCCTCCGGCCCTCCCGACCGTGTACTCGGCGCGGCAGGCTCCCAGGAGGCCCCCGCATGACGACGATCTCCCTGCGCCACGCACGCGTGCGCTACGGCCCTCTGGAGGCCCTCCACGGCATCACGATCGCCGCGCCCGGCCCCGGCCTCACCATCCTGCTGGGCCGGAACGGATCCGGGCGCACGACAGCGCTGCGCGCCCTCGCGGGGACCGTGCCCCTGTCCGGCGGCGCGGTGTTGTGGGACGGCGCCGACGTGACCCGGCTGCCCGTATACGAGCGGGCCCGCCGCGGACTGTGCCTGGTGCCCGAGCGGCAGGCGGTGTTCGGCTCCCTCACCGTGCGCGAGAACCTCGAACTCGCGGCCCGGTCGTACGACATCGCCCTCGACGCCTACCCGCGGCTCGAACCGCTCCTCGCCCGCCGCGCCGGCACCCTCTCGGGCGGTGAGCAGCGCATGCTGGCCCTGTCCCGCGCCCTGTTGGCACGCGCGCGTGTCGTGCTCGTGGACGAACCCGCGCAGGGCATGTCGCCCACGGTCGCCGCCCGCACGTACGAGCTGCTGAGCGAACTCGACGCCTGTGTGGTCGTCGCCGAGCAACGGGTGCCGCCCGGCCTGCACGGCCGGGCGGCACTCGTCTACGAACTGCGCCGCGGCGCGGTCGTGTTCAGCGGCGAGTCGGGCGAATGGGCGCGCCGTGCAGCGCACCGAACCGGGTCGACCCCTTCCGGATGAGCTGCGACGTCTTCGAGGTCAGCCGTTCCGTGACGCTGGGCCGGCGCAATTCCATACGGCCCTTGAGCCCGTACCGCCTGGAACAGTGCGGCCAGGCTCCCCAGCCCTGACTTGCCACCACCTTCCGGGCGATGGTGATCTGCTCCTTGCGGCTGGCGAGATCCGCGCGCGGGGCGTACTTCGACCCGCCGAAGGCCTCCCAGGTGCTCTGCGAGAACTGCAGCCCCCCGAAGTGGCCGTTGCCGGTGTTGATGTGCCAATTCCCGCCGCTCTCGCACTTGGCGACACAGCCCCAGGGCCACTGGTCCTTGGCGCACGCGAGTGCCGCGGGTTTGGGAGGCGGTCCTGGGGCCGGTCGGGGCGGCGCCGTATGGATGTGACGCGTTGCGTGTGTTGCCTGTGCTGCGTGCGTCGGTCCCGGGGCGATGGCTGTGAACAGCGTGGCGGCCAGGACGATCGTGAGCGGTGTGCATTTCATATGAGCACGCTAGGCAGCCCATTGCGGCCATCCCGCGCGGCGCGTCCGATGAACGCCGGGGCCCCACCCGGTCGGCGGACCGGGCGGGGCCCCGAAGCGTGGGCAGCGAGCGCTGCTCAGAGTTCGAGGCGCTGCCCAGGCACGATGAGGTTGGGATCGGCCCCGATGACGGACTTGTTGGCCTCGTGAAGCTGTCGCCAAGTGGTCCCGTGCCGGGCTGCGATGCCGCTGAGCGTGTCGCCCTCACGGACGGTGTAGTCACCGCGGGACGAGTCGCGGTTCGTGTGTCCCGACGAACGCTCCGAACGCTCCGACGTCCGCGCCGGAGTCGACGGGGCCGCCTTGGCGGCGGGGGCGCCCGAACCGGCGGCGGAGGCCGCGGGTGCGCTGCCGGACGCTCCGGCCCGGGCCGAACAGGTCGGCCACGCGCCCCACCCCTGGGCACGCTGGACCTTGGTGGCCACCGCGATCTGCTGGTCCTTGCTTGCCTGGTCCGCCGTGGGGGCGTAGGCCGTACCGCCGTAGGCGCGCCAGGTGGAGGCGGCGAACTGCAGTCCGCCGTAGTAGCCGTTGCCGGTGTTGATGTGCCAGTTGCCGCCGCTCTCGCACTGGGCGATGCGGTCCCACACTCCACTGTCCGCCGCTGCGGCGTTGCCGGTCGCGGCCAGCAGTCCGAGCGGGGCGAGCAGTGCCGCCCCGGCGAGGACCGCCGTCGTACGAGTCCGGCTCCCGTTCGGAGCCTTCGGCGCCTTACGAGCGTTGTTGTGAGTGGTATCGGCACATTCGGACATGTAGTTCCCTCTCCAAGGACCCGGGGTCCCCCAAGGCGGAACGCCACTCCCCACGCCACCGGGCGTGTGAGTCGCGCTCGCCCCGTCCGCCCGGGGATGGTGCTGCAAGCTGGTTGGTGCGGTCGGCGGACGTACCCGAGCGGTGCTCGTTGCACACGGCCGAGGAATCTATGGACAGCGGGCAGTCGGCATCAACCAACTCCTCGTCGCTCCAGGCCAGTTCACAGTTACCCCCGGTATCGGCGAATTTCAGCCACCCACTTCATTCGCTGATTTCCGGATTTGTCGACCAAGCACCCCGATGATCTGTGACGTACCCCACGCAACCAACTTCCTTGCATTTCCCCCCAGTTGACCGTGAGTGCGCGATTCCGCACCCGGGGTGACGGTGCGCGATGGTTGGTTCGATTCCGTTCGCCCTGATGCGTGACTCCCGCCACAGATCGTCCGTTGTCTTCTTCATGAGCCCGGGACCCGCCCGGTTCACGGGCCGGGAGCCACCCGGCCCGTCCACGCACCACATCCCGAGGGAGCCACCCGTGCCGCGCATGCTCGACGTCAGCGACGAGGTACGTGCCGAGATCGGCGACGAAGAGGCCGACCGGCTGCTCGCCGGAGAGAACGCCCCGGGCAGCTACGACTGCACCTCCTGCCGCACCCCGGGCGACTCCGAACAGGAGCGCACCAGCACCGTCCTGTTCATCGGGGACGAGACCGCCGTCCTCGCCTTCGCCCACGCCACGTGTCTGCCCTCCCAGGTCGTCCAGGTGACCGAGGAGCAGTTGCAGGGTGCCGTGAAGTCCATCACCGGCGACCGGGTCGACCTGGAGCCGGAGTCGATCGTGCCGGAGCAGGCCGTGCTCGGAGTCACCAGCGGACTGGTGCTGATCGCCGGGGAGTTGCACCCCGCCCTGGTGGTCGAGCCGACCGGACCCATCGTGCGGCCCGGGGCGATCGGCGCCGGGGACGACTTCCTGCCGTTGCTCATCGAGCAGGGGTTCATGCCGCTGGCGGAGCTGGCCGACGTGCCGCCGGTGCTGCACGGATGGTCCGTACTGCTGGCCATGGGGCAGCTGCACGCGGTGCTGCAACCGGGGCCGACCGGCGGGCAGCCGGTCGCGTGGTGGCAGGCGCATCAGCCGCTTCAGGTGACCGACGGGTGGCGAGCCGCCGCGAACAAGCACCAGCAGGTGCTGATGTTCGCGGCGCCGGTGGGTTCCATCGGACGCCAGCCCCGGGAGGACCTGCTTCGGGGGGCGCTGGACAAGTCGGCGGCCAACGGAAAGCTGGTCGGGGCCGCGCTGCCACTGGCGGGTACCTGAGAGCGCCCGCCGACAGGGAGCTGTGCGCGTAGTACGTTCCTGCGCCTGAGCTGAGCAGGCGACCCGTCACCACGGCCGCATCTCTTCGAGCGCGGGGTCGTTTGGACATACGTGCATGCATACGACGTTCCCCGCCTCCAGGGCGGCTCATCGCCCACGCCGATCTACGACGCGCTCTACGCCGAGTACGTCAAGTCCTTCCGCTCGCTGCCGGGTGATCGCAGCGGGGAGGAGGACATGGGGTTCGTCGCGTTCGGGAACATGCAGCGCGGCACGGGCTCGTACGGCGGCCACCGCCCGGGGTCGTTCAGCAGCTCGTACAGCGCCTACAGCGCGGGGGCCCACAGCGCCCGGCACGGCAGCAACGGCCAGCAGCCGCAGTGGCAGCGCGTCGGGCACATCGGCCCGCAGGGTGCGGGGATGCATCACGTCCCGGCCGCGCTGCCGCCGGCGCGCAGAGGCTGAGCACACGTCAAAGGGGCGGCCCGGTGCGGGCCGCCCCTTTGACGTGTCCTTGAGCAGCTCCTGCCGCTACTTCTTCTTGCCGCGCTTCTCGCGCACCCGCACCGAGATGTGGATCGGCGTGCCGTCGAAGCCGAACTCCTCACGCAGCCGGCGCTCGATGAAGCGGCGGTAGCCCGCCTCGATGAAGCCGGAGGCGAAGAGCACGAACCGCGGGGGCTTGGTGCCGGCCTGGGTGCCGAACAGGATGCGGGGCTGCTTGCCGCCGCGGATCGGGTGCGGGTGGGCGGCGACCAGCTCGCCGAGGAAGGCGTTGAGCCGCCCGGTCGGGACCCGGGTCTCCCAGCCCGCGAGGGCCGTCTCGATCGCCGGGACCAGCTTCTCCATGTGGCGGCCGGTGGACGCCGAGACGTTCACCCGGGGCGCCCAGGCGACCTGGCCGAACTCGGTCTCGATCTCCCGCTCCAGGTAGTAGCGGCGCTCCTCGTCGAGGGTGTCCCACTTGTTGTAGGCGATGACCATCGCGCGGCCCGCCTCGACGGCCATCGTCACGATGCGCTGGTCCTGGACCGAGATGGACTCGGAGGCGTCGATCAGGATGACCGCCACCTCGGCCTTCTCGACGGCGGCCGCGGTGCGCAGCGAGGCGTAGTAATCGGCGCCCTGCTGGAGGTGGACGCGCTTGCGGATCCCCGCCGTGTCGACGAACTTCCAGGTCACGCCGCCCAGTTCGATGAGCTCGTCGACCGGGTCACGGGTGGTGCCGGCCAGCTCGTTGACGACGACGCGCTCCTCGCCCGCCACCTTGTTCAACAGGGAGGACTTGCCGACGTTCGGGCGGCCGATGAGAGCGATACGGCGGGGGCCGCCGATCCCGGCGCCGCCGAAGGTCTGCTCGGGCGCGTCCGGCAGGGCCTCCAGAACGGAGTCCAGCATGTCGCCGGTGCCACGGCCGTGGAGCGCGGAGACGGGGTGCGGCTCGCCGAGGCCCAGGGACCACAGGTAGGTCGCGTCGGCCTCGCCGCTGGGGCCGTCCACCTTGTTGGCGCACAGCACCACGGGCTTGCCGGCCTTGCGCAGCAGTCGTACGACGGCTTCGTCGGTGTCGGTGGCGCCCACCTTGGCGTCGACGACGAAGACGACGGCGTCGGCGGCCTCGATCGCGTACTCGGCCTGCGCGGCCACGGAGGCGTCGATTCCGAGGACGTCCTGCTCCCAGCCGCCGGTGTCGACGACCTTGAAGCGGCGACCGGCCCATTCGGCCTCGTAGGTCACGCGGTCGCGGGTGACGCCGGGCTTGTCCTCGACGACGGCCTCGCGGCGGCCGATGATGCGGTTGACGAGAGTCGACTTGCCGACATTCGGCCGGCCGACGACGGCGAGCACGGGCAGCGGTCCGTGACCGGCCGCCTCGATGGCACCCTCGACGTCCTCGAGGTCGAAGCCCTCTTCCGCGGCGAGCTCCATGAACTCCGCGTACTCGGCGTCGCCAAGCTCTCCGTGGTCGTGCCCTTCGGGCGAGCCCTCGGAGTGGATGTGGTCGTTCATGAAGTCCGTACCTCGTCGTTCATCGTGGTGATCGGTGGACCGCGCGGCTGTCGCCCTGCTGATCCACTACTCAGTGTCGCCTAGCGACCGGTCAGTCGCCTGGCGTTTTCCAGGTGCGCGGTGAGCTGCTTCTGGATGCGCTCGGTCGCCTCGTCGAGCACCTTGCGCGTACGCCGTCCGCTGCCGTCGCCCGCCTCGAACGGGTCGCCGTACACGACGTCGACACGGTGGCGCAGCGGCGGCAGCCCCTTTATCAACCGTCCCCGCTTCTCGGAACTTCCCAGCACCGCGACCGGGACGACGGGGGCCCCGCTGCGCACGGCGAAGTAGGCGAGCCCGGCACGCAGCGAGACGAAGTCGCCCTCACCGCGGGTGCCCTCGGGGAAGATGCCGAGGACACCGCCGTTGGACAGCACGTCGAGGGCCTGCGAGATCGCCGTGCGGTCGGCGGAGTGGCGGTCCACCTTCAACTGGCCGATGCCGGTCAGGAAGGGGTCGAGCGGGCCGACGAAGGCTTCCTTCTTGATCAGGAAGTGCACGGGCCTGGGCGACACGCCCATGACCATCGGCCCGTCGATGTTGTGGCTGTGGTTGACCGCGAAGATCACCGGACCGGTCGGCGGCACCTTCCAGGCGCCCAGGACCCGGGGCCGCCACAGCCCGTACATCAGGCCGACGCCGATGCGTCTCCCGACGTCGGCACCCCGCTCGGACGAATGGCTCACTTCCCTGCTCGCTTCTCCTCGACGAGCGTGACGACGCACTCGATGACCTGCTGCAGCGTGAGCTCGGTGGTGTCCACCTCGACCGCGTCGTCCGCCTTGGCGAGCGGCGAGGTCTTACGGCTGGAGTCCGCCGCATCACGCTTGACCAGCGCCTCACGGGTGGCGTTGACGTCGGCACCCTTCAGCTCACCGCTGCGGCGGGCCGCGCGGGCCTCCGGGGAGGCGGTGAGGAAGATCTTCAGGTCGGCGTCGGGCAGCACGGTCGTACCGATGTCGCGGCCCTCGACGACGATGCCGCCCTCCGCGGAGGTCGCCAGGCTGCGCTGCAGCTCGGTGATCCGGGCCCGCACGTCGGGCACCGCGCTGACCGCGCTGACCTTGGAGGTGACCTCCTGGGTGCGGATCGGGCCGGAGACGTCGATGCCGTCGACGGTGATCGTCGGGTTGCCCGGCTCGGTGCCGGAGACGATCTCCGGCTTGCCGGCCACGGCGGCGATCGCGGTCGGGTCCTCGATGTCGATCCCGTTGGCCACCATCCACCAGGTGATCGCCCGGTACTGGGCGCCGGTGTCGAGGTAGCTCAGCCCGAGCTGTGCGGCAACGGCCTTCGACGTGCTCGACTTGCCCGTGCCGGAGGGGCCGTCGATGGCGACAATCACGGGCTTGGCGGCACCGTTTTCCACGGGGGGACACCTTCCAGATGCGGTGTAACGGGAGTGTGGGGACGCGAGGGCGCCCCGCACAAGGTTACTGGGTGCGCGTCACTCGTCCGGCCGCCCGTGGCTCGCCCTGACGGCCACGGGGCACGGCGGTGGTGGCGGGCCCCCTACTGACGGATCGCCCAGCCCCGCTCCCGCAACGCCGCCGACAGCACCGGCGCCGCCTTCGGCTCCACCATCAGCTGGACCAGACCCGCCTGCTGCCCGGTCGCATGCTCGATGCGTACGTCCTCGATGTTGACCCCGGCCAGTCCCGCGTCCGCGAAGATCCGCGCCAGCTGTCCGGGCTGGTCGTCGATCAGCACGGCGACGACCTCGTAGATCCGCGGAGCGGCCCCGTGCTTGCCGGGAACGCGCACCTGCCCGGCGTTCCCCCGCCGCAGCACGCCCTCGATTCCGGACGTGCCCTCCAGCCGCTTGTCCTCGTCGGAGGACTGCAGCGCCCGCAGCGCCCGCACCGTCTCCTCCAGGTCGGTCGCGACATCGGTGAGCAGGTCGGCGACGGGCCCCGGGTTCGCGGAGAGGATGTCGATCCACATCCCGGGTTCGGAGGCCGCGATCCGTGTCACATCACGGATGCCCTGACCGCACAGCCGTACGGCCGTCTCCTCGGCGTTCTCCAGACGCGCGGCGACCATGCTGGACATCAGGTGCGGCATGTGGGACACGAGGGCCACCGCGCGGTCGTGGGCGTCGGCGTCCATCACCACCGGCACGGCCCGGCAGTGCGAGACCAGCTCCAGGGCGAGGTTCAGCACCTCGGTGTCGGTGTCGCGGGTCGGCGTCAGCACCCAGGGGCGGCCCTCGAAGAGGTCGGCGCTCGCGGCCAGGGGACCGGACTTCTCACGCCCCGACATGGGATGCGTACCGATGTACGAGGACAGGTCGAGGCCCAGCGCCTCCAGCTCACGGCGCGGCCCGCCCTTGACGCTGGCCACGTCGAGGTAGCCGCGGGCCACGCCGCGGCGCATGGCGTCGGCGAGCACCCCGGCCACATGGGCGGGCGGGGCGGCGATGATCGCGAGGTCGACGGGGCCGTCGGGTGCCTCGTCCGTGCCGGCGCCGAGCGCGGCCGCCGTACGGGCCTGCTCGGGGTCGTGGTCGGCGAGGTGGACGACGACGCCGCGGGCCGCCAGCGCGAGGGCGGCGGACGTGCCGATGAGGCCGGTGCCGATGACGAGTGCGGTTCTCACTGGGCGATGTCCTTGCGCAGGGCGGCCGCGGCGCCGAGGTAGACGTGCGCGATGTCGGCGCGGGGCTTGTCGGACTCGATGTGCGCGAGGACCCGTACGACCCGGGGCATGGCGCCCTCGATGTCCAGTTCCTGGGCGCAGATCAGCGGTACGTCGGCGAAGCCGTTGCCCAATTTGCGGGCGGCGGCCGCCGGGAAGTCGCTGTGCAGGTCGGGCGTGGCCGTGAACCAGATGCTGATCAGGTCGTCCGCGGTGAGGTCGTTCCGCTCCAGGATCGCGGTGAGCAGGGCCCCGACCTGCTCGTCCATGTGACCGGCCTCGTCCCGCTCCAGTTGGACGGCCCCCCGGACCGCTCGTACCGCCACGGCGCTGCTCCTTGCTGACGTACGGATCGACTCTTCGACTGTCCAGCCTAGTCAGCCCATGTGCGGCCCAGGCATGTCGCCCGCCCCCTGAGACACTGAGCGGCACCAGAGTGCGAAATGCGCGTTTTCCTGTATCTGATCCTGCATTGCTTCTTCTTTGGCATTTTGAGTGCAAAGATGCTGTTGATCCATGCGAAGCGCTTCCGCCCTCTGGTACTTCCGCCCTCTGGTACTTCCGCACTTTCGGAGTGACGACATGACCTACCGTCCGACGCGGCGCACGATCCTCATCGCGACCGGCGCGACGGGTGCGACGGCGCTCGTCGCCGGCTGCGGCGATTCCGACGACAGCGGCGGGTCGACCGACTCGACCACCACCACCTCGCCCGACCAGGACGGCCAGGAGGGCCAGGAACTGGCCTCCACCTCCGACATCCCGGTGGGCGGCGGCACGATCTTCAAGGACGAGAAGGTCGTGGTGACCCAGCCCGAGCAGGGCGAGTTCAAGGCCTTCTCCGCCATCTGCACCCACCAGCAGTGCCTGGTCGGCAGCGTTTCGGACGGCACGATCAACTGCCCGTGCCACGGCAGCAAGTTCAAGATCACGGACGGCGCGGTGGCCAACCCGCCGGCGACGAGGCCGCTGCCGGCGAAGAACATCGTCGTGGAGGGAAATTCGATCCGGCTCGTGTGATCCGCCACGTACGCTCCGGGGCATGCGCCCCGAGACCCTGGTCCGCGACCACACGATCTATGCCTGTGTGATGGGCTCGCGCGCCTTCGGCCTGGCGACGGACGGCAGCGACACCGACCGCAGGGGTGTGTTCCTCGCCCCCACGCCGCTCTTCTGGCGGTTCGACAAGCCGCCGACGCACATCGACGGCCCGCTGGAGGAGCAGTTCAGCTGGGAACTGGAGCGCTTCTGCGAGCTCGCCCTGCGCGCCAACCCGAACATCCTGGAGTGCCTGCACTCCCCGCTCGTGGAGCACGTCGACGACACGGGCCGCGAGCTCCTCGCCCTGCGCGAGGCGTTCCTGTCCCGCCAGGCCTTCGAGACGTTCACGCGCTACGCACTGGGCCAGCGCAAGAAGCTGGAGGCGGACGTCCGCTCCCACGGCGCCCCGCGCTGGAAGCACGCGATGCACCTCCTCCGCCTCCTGACCAGCGCCCGCGACCTGCTGCGCAGCGGCCACCTGACGATCGACGTAGGTGATGGGCGCGAGGCGCTGCTGGAGGTGAAGCGCGGCGAGGTTCCCTGGCCGGAGGTCGAGTCCCGGATGACCCGCCTGGCGAGGGAGGCGGAGGAAGCCGTCCACCACAGCCCGCTCCCGGCCGAGCCGGACCGCCGCCGGGTCGAGGACTTCCTGATCCGCGTCCGCCGCGCGTCAGCTCTCCAGCCGGGACCGTACGACGAAGGTGTGCAGGGCGTCGTGGACGCTCGGGGCGTCGGGCAGCGCTGAGGCCGCCTGCGCCTCGTCGAGCACACCGTGCAGCCGCTCGACGTCGGCCGCCACACGCGCGTGGTCGACGTCGGCGAGCCCGTGCTCCTGCTCCGCCTTCGCCGCGATCAGCTCCGGCAGATAGCCGGGCGCCTGGGCCTGCCCGCCCGGGGCGGTCTCCCCGACCAGCGTGGGCAGATGCGGCTGAACCTCACCGCTGCGCATCAGATGGATGCCGGTGAGCAGCACCCGGAAGGTGTAGAGCAGCGGCTTGAGCTCGCCGGTCTTCTCGAAGAGCCGCCACTGCGTGTTCGCGAAACCCCGGTAGTGATGGGCGTGGTGGCTGGTGAGGACGCCGGGCGCCAGCTCGGCCAGCTCACGGTGGGCGTCCGTGGTGTGCACGACGAGCGGCGAGAGCAGCTGCTCCAGCACATAGCCGTTGCGGCGCAGCATCAGCCTGACGAACTTGCGCAGGTCGTGCGTGACCAGGTCCATCTCGACGCCGTCCCGGACCCACATCCGTGACCGCGTCTCGTCCGGCTCCCGCAGCCCGACGAGGTCGGCGGCCGGCAGCAGATGCACGCCCCGCAGGTCGACGTCCGAGTCGCGCGACGGAAAGCCGTACAGATGCGCGCCGGAGACGGTCGCGAACAGCACCGGGTCGGGCTGCTCGGCGACGACGGGCGTGAGGTCGATGTCCAGGGCGTCGATCATCCGTCAAGCGTCCCAGAGCGCTCCGAGGGTCAGCAGATCACCCCGGTACTCGATCCGGTCCGCCCACTCGGTCGGCCAGGCGTCCGCACCCAGATACGCGCCCGCGAAGGCCCCCGTCAGGCACGCGATCGAGTCCGAGTCGCCCGACGTACAGGCGGCCCGGCGCAGCGCTGTCAGCGGCTCGTCGACGAACCACAGGAAGCACAACAGGCCGCAGGCCATGGCCTCTTCGGCGATCCAGCCCTCGCCGGTGGCCAGGCACGGATCGGTCTCGGGCGAGACGGTCCGTACGGCGCCCTGGACCCGGTCCAGGATCCCCAGGCACTCGTCCCAGCCTCGCGTGATGAAGTGCTCGGGGGTGGGGTCCTGGCTGCGGGTCCACAGGTCGCCGAGCCAGCGCTCGTGGTAGCGGGTGCGGTTCTCGTAGGCGTACGACCGCAGCAGCCCGACCAGCCCGGTCGGCTCGGCGCCCTGGGCGAGCAGGCGTACGGCGTGCGCGGTCAGGTCGGAGGCGGCGAGGGCTGTCGGGTGCCCGTGGGTGAGCGCGGACTGCAACTGGGCGGCGCCCGCGCGCTGTTCGTCGCTGAGACCGGGGACGAGCCCAAGCGGCGCGACGCGCATGGTGGCGCCGCAGCCCTTGGAGCCGATCTGGCTGGCGTCCTGCCAGGGCGTGTCGGTGCGCTCCAGCAGGTCACAGGCCCTGAGGCAGGTGTTGCCCGGGGCCCTGTTGTTCTCCGGAGAGCGGTTCCATGCGACGAACTCCACACGCACCGTCTCCACCATCGCCCCGGGTCCGAGCACGCCCAAATCCATCGCCGTCCGCAGCCCCTTCCCCAGCGCCAGCGTCATCTGTGTGTCGTCGGTGACGATGGCCGGCGTCGGCAGCTCCATCTCGCGCCACGGCCCGCACTTGGCGAGGATCGACGGCACGTCGTTGAACTCGGTCGGGAAGCCGAGCGCGTCCCCGAGGGCGAGGCCGAGCAGGGAGCCGGTGGCGGCGCGCTTGCGGACGGTGGTCGTGGTCATGCGGGGCGTCCTTCCGGGGTGGGCCGCAGCAGGGGCGGATGGAGCGTGGCGGCGGTACCGGCGCGGTACAGCGCGGCCGGTTTGCCACGGCCGCCGGTGAGCCGGGCGGCGCCGGGCACGGGCTCGACGAAGCCCGGCGTGGCGAGCACCTTGCGGCGGAAGTTGGGCCGGTCGAGAGCCGTGCCCCACACGGTCTCGTAGACCTGTTGCAGCTCGCCGAGCGTGAATTCGGGTGGGCAGAAAGCGGTGCCGAGACTGGAGTACTCGAGCTTGGCGCCGACGCGTTCATGGGCGTCGGCCAGGATCCGGTCGTGGTCGAAGGCGAGCGGGCCTGCCGTGTCGTACGGCACCCAGCGTGCCTGCGCGGCGTCGCTGCCGCCGTGCGGTTCGGGCGGGTGGGGCAGCAGGGCGGCGAAGGCGACCGTCACGACCCGCATGCGGGGGTCGCGGTCGGGTTCGCTGTAGGTCCGCAGCTGCTCCAGGTGCAGTCCGGAGACGTCCGACAGGCCGGTCTCCTCGGCGAGTTCGCGCCGGGCGGCGGCCTCCGCCGACTCGTCCGGCTGCACGAACCCGCCGGGCAGCGCCCAGTGACCCCGGTACGGCTCCTGCCCGCGCTCGACGAGCAGGACGTGCAGGACGCCGTCGCGGATGGTGAGGACGGCCAGGTCGGCGGTGACGGCGAAAGGTTCGTGGGCGTACTTGTCGTAGTCCATGCGAACCCACCCCCTTAATAGTCAGTACGACTATAAAGAGGGTGGGGTGAGTGCCGCAAGCCCTGACGGTGAGGTGGGTGCCGCAAGCCCGACCGGGTATCGGCTAGGCCCGCGCGCGGGAGGGCGCGAACGCCGCCACCCCCGCTCCCACGGCCGCCGCGGCCGCCGTCACCCACAGCGCCGCCCCGGCGCCGTCGATGAACGACTCCGGCGAGCCGTAGCCGCCGTACGTCGTGAACACGGCTGCGGCGATCGCGATCCCGAAGACGCCGCCCAGCTCGCGCAGCGCGTTGTTGACGCCGGCCGCGACGCCCGCGTCGCCCAGCGGGACGGATGAGGTCACGGCGTTGGCCACGCTCGGGAACACCATGGAGATGCCAACGCCGGCGACGATCAGCGGAACGACGAGGCTGCCGTATCCGACGCCGGGTTCGACCAGCCAGGCCAGCAGCGCGAGGCCCGTCGCCTGGAGCACCAGGCCGCCCAGCATGAAGGGCCGGGTCCCGAACCGGTCGGCGAGAGCTCCGGCGATCGGCGCGATCAGCAGCGGCGTGGCGTTCCAGACGAGGATCCGGACGCCCGCCTCCAGCGGGGAGTATCCGAGGCCGAGCTGGAAGAGCTGCGTGATCATGAAGAGGGCGCCGAGCAGCGAGGCGAAGAGGAGGAAGGCGGAGGCGTTGGCGGTCGAGAAGCCGCGCCGCCGGAAGTGGGACAGCGGCAGCATCGGATAGCGGGCGCCGTTCTTCTCCCAGCCCAGGAAGGCGGCGACGAACACGAACCCGACGGCCAGCGCGGCCATCACCTCGGCGCTCCCCCAGCCCGCCTCGGGCGCCCGCACCGGCGCCCAGGCCAGGCCCGTGAGGCCCACGGCCGCCAGCACCAGTCCCACGAGGTCGAGTTGCGGGCGGGTGCCGTGGCTTTCGCGCAGCTTGCGGGCGGCCAGGGGGATCATGGCCAGCCCGATGGGCACGTTCAGCCAGAAGATCCACTGCCAGGACAGGCCCTCGGTGACGGCCCCGCCCAGCACCGGCCCGGCGGCCACGCCGAGTCCGGTCACGCCGCCCCACATGCCGATGGCGACGCCCCGCTTCTCGGCCGGGAACGCCTCGCTGATCAGGGTCAGGGTGAGCGGCAGCAGAACGGCGGCCCCCGCGCCCTGCAGCAGGCGCGCGCCGATGAGCTGGCCCGGGCCCGAGGCGAGGGCCGCCGCGGCCGAGGCGAGCGTGAAGACGGCGAGGCCCACCACGTACATCCGCCGCCGGCCGAACCGGTCGCCCAGCGCGGCGCCGGTCAGGGTGAGACAGGCGAAGACGAGGTTGTAGGCGTTGATCGTCCACTCCAGCTCGGACAGGCTCGCCCCGAAGTCGGCCTGCAGCGCGGGCAGCGCGGTGGCGACGACCACGACGTCGAGCGAGCACAGCAGCGCGCCGAGCCCGGCGAGGGCGACGGTCCACCCGCGGCGCGTGGGCGCCTGTGCGGCGGATGCCGGCAGGAGAGGGGCTTTCAGCGTCTCGGTCATGACGATGCCTTCCGTGAGATCACTACGGGTCACTCACGGAAGGCAGACCCGGCTCACTCCGGAAAGGAATCGCGGCGGCCCAGGAAGGCCAGCAGCCGGACGTCGGCACGCGCGCGTGGCGGCACCTCGACCCGCGCGCCGAACCGCACGCCCCGGTCCTCCTCGGCGACCACACAGCGGGCGATGCTCAGCAGCTCGGCCGCGAGCGCGCCCGGGATGGGCCTGGGCCGGCCGCAGGCCTGGGCGACGTCCCACCCGTGCACGGCGATCTCGACGGCGCCCACGGCGGCCATCACCCGTACGTCCAGCGGCCGTTCACCGACCAGGACACGCTCCTCGGCGGGCCCGGCCGACCAGGCGCCGAGCACCGCGCACGCGCGCGTGCGGAAGCCGCAGGCCCGGTCGGCACGCGGGAGCAGCCCGATCCGCCCGCCGGTCAGGCCCTCGTACAGCGCGTCCAACGAGTCGTCGAGATGCCCGAGCAGCTCCCCGAGGTCCCACTCGGCGCACGGCGTCCCGCGCGTCAGGCTCGCGGACTCGGAGCCGGCGACGCTGCCCAGCGCGTAGGCGAGCGAACGCTCCAGCAGCTCCCCGGAGTTCATGACAGCTCCTCGGGCAGCCCGAAGCGGTCCAGCAGGTCCGCCGGGTCGAGGAAGGCCGTGATCCGGGCCAGGAGCCCCTTCTCCACCGTGAGCACCTGCAGCGAGTGCGCCCGCAGGACGTCGTCCTCCCCGCGGACGTACATCGCCACCGCCGGCTGCCCGTTCGCGCGCGTGCGCAGCATCCGCAGGGTGCCCTTCTCGTGGACACGCGCGTGCAGGAACCGCAGCACGTCCTTCGTGCCGCTGTACCACTCCAGGAAGGGCGGCATCTCCAGCTCGACGCCGTCCTTGAGGAGCCCGATCAGCGAGTCCACGTCGGCGTTCTCGAAGGCGGTCACGTACCGGTCGAGCACCTCGCGGTCGGCGGCGCCCTCCGGTTCCTCGACGAGGTCCTCGTCGGGAGCCACCTCGGCGAGGCGGGCACGCGCGCGCTGGAGGCTGCTCTTCACCGCCGCCGTCGACGTGCCGAGCAGCGCCGCCACCTCGGGCGCCCGCCAGGCCAGCACGTCCCGCAGAATGAGGACGGCCCGCTGTCGCGCGGACAGCTGCTGAAGGGCCGCGACCAGGGCGAGGCGCAGACTTCCCCGCGCGGCGACGACGCCCGCCGGGTCGACGAGCGCGTCGGGCAGCGGCTGGAGCCACGGAACGTCCGTCACAGGGGCCCTCAGCGGCTCCTCGGGCTCCTCTGCGGGCCCGCCGAGCCCCGAGGGCAGCGGACGGCGGGCACGGCCCTCCAGCGCCGTCAGACACGTGTTGGTGGCGATCCGGTGCAGCCACGTCCGCAGGGACGCCCGGCCCTCGAAGCCGTCGTAGGACCGCCAGGCCCGCAGATACGTCTCCTGCACCAGGTCCTCGGCCTCGTCGACCGACCCCAGCATCCGGTAGCAGTGCGCGAGCAGCTCCCGCCGGTACGGGTCGGTCAGCCGGACGAACTCGTCACGGTCCGCAGTAGTCGTACTCATCCCCGCTCCCTCCGTCACTGATACAGACCGGCGGAGCGGCGAAAACGAATCGGCCGGCCCCGGAGCAAAATCCGGAACCGGCCGATTCGCACGCGTGGGACTGGGATCCGGCCTACAGGTCGACTTCCTTCATCAGCATGCCGACCTCGGTGTTCGACAGCCGCCGCAGCCAGCCCGACTTCTGGTCGCCCAGCGTGATCGGCCCGAAGGCGACCCGCACCAGCTTGTCGACCGGGAAGCCCGCCTCGGCGAGCATGCGGCGCACGATGTGCTTGCGGCCCTCGTGCAGGGTGACCTCGACCAGGTAGTTCTTGCCGGTCTGCTCGACGACCCGGAAGTGGTCCGCGCGCGCGTACCCGTCCTCCAGTTGGATGCCGTCCTTGAGCTGCTTGCCCAGGTCGCGCGGGATCGGGCCCACGATGTGCGCGAGGTAGACCTTCTTCACGCCGTACCTGGGGTGGGTCAGCCGGTGCGCCAGCTCGCCGTGGTTGGTGAGCAGGATCACGCCCTCGGTCTCGGTGTCGAGCCGCCCGACGTGGAAGAGCCGCGTCTCCCGGTTGGTGACGTAGTCACCGAGGCACTGCCGGCCCTCGTTGTCCTCCATGGTCGAGACGACACCGGCGGGCTTGTTCAGCGAGAAGAACTGGTACGACTGCGTCGCGACCGTCAAGCCGTCGACCTTGACCTCGTCCTTCTCCGTGTCGACGCGCTTGCCCTGCTCCAGGACGATCTCGCCGTTGACCTCGACCCGCGCCTGCTCGATCAGCTCCTCGCAGGCACGCCGCGAGCCGTAGCCGGCACGCGCGAGGACCTTCTGCAGCCGCTCGCCCTCCTGCTCGGCGCCCGGGAAGGTCTTGGGCAGCTTGACGTCCTTCTTGCCGGCGTAGCGCTCACGGTTGCGCTCCTCGGCCCGCGCGTCGTACTCGCGGGAACTCGCCGGAGCCGTACGGCCGCGCCCGGTGCCCTGGCCCTGCTTGGGGCCGCCCTTGGCGCCGCCGCGCGCAGAGGCGCCGCGCCCCGACTTGGGGCCTTCATGGGTGGCGCCGGGGCCTACGTCGTAGCGCCGCTCCTCCGGGCGCGGCCTCTTCGGCCGGCCGCCCTGCTTGTCGTCGCGGTTGTTACCGGCGCCGCGGTTGGTACCGCGGCCACCGCTGCTTCCGCCGCGGCCGCCGCTGTTGCCACCACGGCTCCCGCCGTTGTTTCCGCTGCTGTTCCTGCCGCTGCTGCTTCGCATCAAAGTTCCGTCTGGTCGTCTACGTCGTCGGTGCCCCGGGGTGCCGGGACGCCCGGACCGTCATCGGGAGCGTCCGGGTCGAACGACGGAACGCCTTCCTGGGTCTCGGCCTCGATCGCCTCCGCCTCCGGGAGGAAGGGCGCGAGCTCCGGGAGCTCGTCCAGACCACGCAGGCCCATCCGCTCCAGGAAGTAGTTCGTCGTCCTGTACAGGATCGCACCTGTTTCGGGTTCCGTGCCCGCCTCCTCGACCAGCCCGCGCTGCAGGAGGGTGCGCATCACGCCGTCACAGTTCACTCCGCGCACGGCCGAGACCCGGCTACGGCTGACCGGCTGGCGGTATGCGACGACCGCGAGCGTCTCCAGCGCAGCCTGCGTGAGCCGGGCCGTCTGGCCGTCGAGCACCAGCCGTTCGACGGCGGCCGCGTACTCGGCGCGGGTGTAGAAACGCCAGCCGCCGGCCACGAACCGCAGCTCGAAGCCGCGGCCCTGCACGGCGTACTCGTCGGCCAGCTCCCGCAGAGCGTCGGCAATCTTGCGACGGGGCCGCTCCAGGAGCTTTGCGAGGCGCTCCTCGGTCGCGGGCTCGTCCACGACCATGAGCATCGCCTCAAGGGCGGGCTTCAGGTCGAGGTCCGCGACGCCGCGCAACCCGGCCGGAAGCTCGGTGGTCTCCTCACTCACGCCTTCTTCTCCTCCTTGGGCGGCTCGGGCGGCCGGTCGAACTCGTCGGTCACCAGGGGTGCCTCGTCCCCTTCCCCACCGGTCCACCGCACGATGAGCTCGCCGAGAGCGATCTCCTGGTCGAGGACGACGGCCTTCTCGCGATAAAGCTCCAGCAGAGCCAGGAATCGCGCTACGACAGTGAGGGTGTCGCTGGTGTCCTCGATCAGGGCACGGAAGCTGGCCTCGCCGAGCTCCTTCAGCCGCGCGACGACGATCCCCGCCTGCTCCTGCACACTGACCAGCGGCGCGTGGATGTGATCGACGTACACCTGCGGCTTGGGCTTGGGCTGCATGGCCTTGACCGCGAGCCTGGCGAATCCTTCCGCCCCGATGCTGATGACGACCTCGGGCAACAACTCGGCGTGCTGCGGCTCCAGCCCGACGGTCCGCGGATAGCGCCGGGCCTCGTCGTCCAGCCGCCGGCTGAAGATGTCGGCGATCTGCTTGTACGCCCGGTACTGCAGCAGCCGCGCGAACAGCAGATCCCGCGCCTCCAGCAACGCGAGGTCGGCCTCGTCCTCCACCTCGGCGGCAGGCAGCAGCCGCGCCGCCTTGAGGTCGAGCAGGGTCGCCGCGACGACCAGGAACTCGGTCGTCTCGTCGAGATCCCAGTCCGGCCCCATCGCCTTGATGTGCCCCATGAACTCATCGGTCACCTTGGACAACGCCACTTCGGTGACATCGAGCTTGTGCTTGGAGATCAGCTGGAGCAGGAGGTCGAAGGGCCCCTCGAAGTTGGAGAGGCGGACCTTGAAGACGCCGTCGTCGGGTTCTTGGGGGGCGGGGGCTGCTTCCGCGGGTTCGGCAGCAGGCGGCACGCGGCCGTCACCGCCGCCGGTGTGCCCACCGACCTGAGCCGAAGACTCGGCCTCAGCCGATGACTCGCTCTCCGCCGCAGGCGCGGCAGGCACCGCCTCCGCTGCAGGCACCGCCTCCGCAGGTGGCGACAGATCCGGCTCGACCTGCAGAGCGCCCGGCCCCCGGCCCAGCGCACGCCGACGGCCGCCGGATGCACCGGGACTGGCGGCGGGAACGTCGTTCGAGGTCATAGCCCCCGCAGGCTACCGCTACCGCCCGCGAAGCCGTCGTACCAGGATGCTGGCGTCTCCCCGGCTCTCCAGATCCGCGAGCACCACGGCCACCGCCTCGCGGACGATCCGCCCGCGGTCGACGGCCAGCCCGTGCTCGCCGCGGAGCACCAGACGCGCGTGCTCCAGATCCATGAGCTCCTCGGCGGAGACGTACACGGTGATCTTCTCGTCGTGCCGCTCGCGACCACTGGGCCGGCGCGAGGCCTGCCGTCCACGCTTGCGTGGCCCGGCGGAGGCGGCGGCAGAGGCAGCCGCACCGGACGCGGTGGAACCGCCCACGGCATTCGCGGACGCCCCGGCAGAACCTTCCTGCGCCCCCTGCCGCCGAGCGGAGCGCTCCGCGGTGGCAGCCCGGCTGCGCGACTCACCGGCATCGACGGACTCGGCGTCGGCCGCCACATGCTCCGCGCCGTCACCGTCTCCGCCCTGCGCGGGCACCGACTGCGGCACGTCCTCGGCGGCGGCGTTGTCGCTCTCCCCCGCGGGAGCCGGCACCCGGGCCTCGCCGTTGGCCGGGCGCCGGGGAGTGGACGGCTGGAGCGCCATACCCCCTGTCGTACGGAACAGTTCGTCGGCCCCCGGCAGACTCACTCGGCGTGACACCGGGCGAGCACCTCCCTGGCGAGCTGACGATAGGCGGCGGCGCCGACGGAGTTGGAGGCGTACGTGGTGATCGGCTCACCGGCGACCGTGGTCTCCGGGAAGCGGACCGTGCGCCCGATGACCGTGTGGTAGACGTGATCGTCGAACGCCTCGACCACACGGGCCAGGACCTCGCGGCTGTGGACCGTGCGCGAGTCGTACATCGTGGCGAGGATCCCGTCGAGCTCCAGCTCGGGGTTGAGCCGCTCCTGGACCTTCTCGATGGTCTCCGTCAGCAGCGCGACACCGCGCAGGGCGAAGAACTCGCACTCCAGGGGCACGATTACCTTGTGGGCGGCCGTCAGCGCGTTCACCGTGAGCAGACCCAGCGAGGGCTGACAGTCGATCACGATGAAGTCGTAGTCCGGCAGCAGGGGCTTCAGGGCGCGCTGGAGTGTCGACTCGCGCGCGACCTCGCTCACCAGCTGCACCTCGGCGGCCGACAGGTCGATGTTGCTCGGAAGCAGGTCCATGTTCGGGACCGCTGTCTTCAGGAGCACCTCGTCGGCCGACATGCCCCGCTCCATGAGCAGGTTGTAGACCGTGAGGTCGAGCTCCATCGGATTGACGCCGAGGCCGACCGAGAGCGCGCCCTGTGGGTCGAAGTCGACGAGCAGGACCCGGCGTCCGTATTCCGCGAGCGCGGCACCCAGGTTGATGGTCGACGTCGTCTTGCCGACGCCGCCCTTCTGGTTGCACATCGCGATGATCTTCGCGGGGCCGTGGTCGGTCAGTGGACCCGGGATCGGGAAGTACGGCAGCGGACGTCCGGTCGGACCGACGCGCTCGCGGCGCTGGCGAGCAGCGTCGGGCGCGAGCGTGGCCGCGTACTCGGGGTCGGGCTCGTACTCCGCGTCGGGATCGTAGAAGTGCCCGTCGGGCAGTTCGTCGTAGACGGCGAATTGGTTGTGGGGCGCGCCACTTCCGTCGCCGGCCATGGCGTTCACGTGATGGCCATCCATGCTCTGGTGTGCTGTCTGAGTCAACCCTGAGATCTGGTGACTCTGGTGGGCTGCGAAGGTGCGCACCGCAACGGAGCCGACAGCCTCGAATCCCGCGGGACCCTGGTCCCGTACCGGCATTCCTGGTTGACCACCCCCGGGAGAAAATGTCGACTCATTCACAAGTCGTCTTACCTCCTTGGTGACCAGGAAACTTCTAGACAGGTCAGCGTGGCACCATGCCGACAGTCGGCGACTCTATGGCGTGTCGGCGGTCCGCAGCAACACAATCCGCCGGACCGGGCAGATGTGTCGACAATGAAACATCCCGCTGTCAAGGGCGTACGGCCGTCGCACAGCAGGTTTCACCGGTGTGCGAATCGGTCGAAGGGTTGCGTTCGAGGCGAGTTGACCGAGAGTCGCAAAGTGACCATACACACATCCGGCCGGACCTTTTCGGGCAAGGTCCGGCCGGGTGCGTTCGGTTGACGACTCGTGTTGACGTATCGCCTTTACCAGAAAGTGACTTAGCCGATCGGCTCAGCCGAGCAGCGAGGCGAGCTCCACGTGCTCCAGGCCGTGCGCCTCCGCGACCTGGCGGTAAACCACCTTGCCGTCATGCGTGTTGAGGCCCCTGGCCAGCGCGGGGTCACGGCGCAGCGCCTCAACCCAGCCGTGGTTGGCCAGTTCGATGATGTACGGCAGCGTGGCGTTGGTCAGCGCGTAGGTGGAGGTGTTGGGCACCGCGCCGGGCATGTTGGCGACGCAGTAGAAGACCGAGTTGTGGACCGGGAAGGTCGGCTCGGCGTGCGTGGTGGGACGCGAGTCCTCGAAGCAGCCGCCCTGGTCGATCGCGATGTCGACAAGAACACTTCCGGGCTTCATCCGCGAGACCAGCTCGTTGGTGACCAGCTTCGGGGCCTTGGCGCCCGGGATGAGGACGGCACCGATGACGAGGTCGGCCTCGAGGCAGGCCTTCTCCAGCTCGAAGGCGTTGGAGACGACGGTCTGGATCTTCGTACCGAAGACCTTGTCCGCCTCCTTGAGCTTGTTGATGTCCTTGTCGAGCAGGGTCACGTGGAAGCCCATGCCGATGGCGATCTGCGCGGCGTTCCAGCCGGAGACACCGCCGCCGATGACGACGGCCTTGCCGGCCAGCACGCCGGGGACACCGCCGGGCAGGACACCGCGGCCGCCGTTCGCGGCCATCAGGTGATAGGCGCCGACCTGCGGGGCGAGGCGGCCCGCAACCTCGGACATGGGGGCGAGCAGCGGCAGGGCGCGGGTGGGCAGCTCGACCGTCTCGTAGGCGATCGCGGTGGTGCCGGACTCGATGAGCGCGTCCGTGCACTCCTTGGAGGCGGCCAGGTGCAGGTAGGTGAAGAGCGTCTGGTCCTTGCGGAGGCGGTGGTACTCCTCGGCGATGGGCTCCTTGACCTTCAGCAGCAGGTCGGCGGCGGCCCACACCTCGTCGGCGGTCGGAAGGATCTGGGCGCCTGCGGAGACGTACTCGCTGTCCGGGATCGACGAGCCGACACCGGCGCCCTGCTCGATGACGACCTGGTGGCCGTGGCGCACCAGTTCGTGCACGCCTGCGGGGGTGATGGCCACCCGGAACTCGTTGTTCTTGACCTCGCGGGGGATGCCGACCTTCACGTCGATCACGGTCCTTGGCTCAGAGGGTGTGGGGCATTACATGACATACCCAGGCATGCGTGGGCACACCGGGAGACACCGCAGAGAAGGTGCGGCAGAGCCAGTCTAATGAAGGTGTTCGCGCTGTCTAGCCTTTCATTGCATCAATCTTCTTCGGATGCACTACGGATTTCGCAGGCGTCAGCGTCTTCTTCCGACTCGAAACCATCTTGTCCGGGCTCAGACTCGGCCGCATCGGACTCCTCAGGCTCCTCTCCCAGCATCCGCTCGGCGGCGCCTCGGTGCAGCTGCGCCGCCGACGGATCACCGAGGTGCTCGAGCGTGTCGGCGAGCCGCAGATGCAGCGCGCCCTGCAGCCGTACGTCCTCGGCGCGCCGCGCCCACTCCACCGCCTCCTGGCAGGTGCGCAACGATTCCTCGGGCCGGCCGGCGTACTCCTGGACCCGCGCCAGCTCGCTCAACGCCCGGGCGTGACCGGCGACATCGCCGTTCCTGCGGTGCCCGGTGACCGCGGACCGCCAGTTGCGCAGCGCGTCGCCGTACCGGCCCGCGTAGGTGTGCGCCTCGGCGATACGGCCGTACAGCCGGGCGGCGTCCGCCCGCTCGCCCCGGGCCAGCCGCTCGGCCAGGGCGCGGCCGAACCAGTCGGCGGCCCGGTCGTAGTCCCCGAGCTCCAGATGGGCGCCGCCTACGGATTCCATCGCGCGGCCGGTCGCATACGGGTCATTTGCTTCCCACCCGGCGTCCAGCGCGGCCCGGAACCGCACCAGCGCCTCCCGGGTACGTCCCGTCCGGGCGTCGAGATCGCCCAGATTCAGCAGGGCCGCGGCCTTCTCGCGGGGCAGCTGCCGCCGCTCGGCCACGTCGAGGACCAGGCCGTGGATGTCGTACAGGTCACCGGCGGCCGCCTGGGTGCCGAAGTGCGCGGCCATCGCCCTGACCAGCTGGGACATCAGTCGCCTGGCGAGCGTGTCCAGCTCCCCGTCGGCGACCGCGGCCCGGGCCGCGGCCAGCAGGGCGGGCCTGCGGATGCTGAGCCACTCGGCGGCTGCCCGGGGGTTGGGGAAGCGCAGGGCGCGGGGCATGCCGAGGAGCTTCTGCCGGGTCTCGGGGTTGTCGGTCTCGGTGATCGCGCGGCAGGACTGCAGCAGCCGTACGGTCCGCTCCAGCATGCGGGCGCGGGCGAGCTGCAGCTCGGCGGGCCGGTCCTGGGTCTCGGTGAGGGCTCGCAGAAGCCGGTGCAGACAGGTCGGGACCTCGTACTGCGGCAGCGGCGAGTCGACGACCTGCAGCAGGCCGAGGGCGACGAGGTCGTCCAGGGTGGTGTGGGCCCCGTCCACCGAGGAGCCGGCGAGCGCGGAGGCGGTGTGCGGGTCGACGAGGCCGCCGGGGGCCAGCGAGAGCAGGCGCAGTATCCGGGCGGCCGGGGTCGGCAGGCCCGCGTAGGCGAGGCGGAAGACCCTGCCGAGCGGTGTGCCGTCCTCGCCCTCGGCGTGCAGCTGCTTGGCGAGGTCGGCGACGGCCGCCTTGGGCCGGGCCGCGAGCCAGCCGCCGGCCAGCATCAGGGCGGCCGGCTGGCCCTGGCACACCTCCACGAGGTCCTCGGCGGCCCGTGGGTCGACGGTGATGCGCACGGAGCCGGCGTGCCGGGACAGCAGCTCCACGGCCGACTTGGTGTCGAGGCCGCCGAGCGTGCAGGGCCGCACGTCCGAGATCCCGGTCAGCGGGCCGCCGGAGACCGCGACGGCCAGGCACTCCGGGGTGTCCGGCAGCAGGGCGTCGACCTGCTCGGCGCGGGCCGCGTCGTCGAGCAGCAGCAGGACCCGGCGGTCGGCCAGGGTCTTTCGGAGCACCGCCGTGAGGTCGTCCTCTGCGGCGCCGGCCGGTGCCGGCCGGTCCAGGGCGGTGAGCAGCTCACGGGCGGTGCGCGCGACGGGGACGGGGGTGCCGTCGGGCTCGCTGAGGCGGGCCCGCAGGACGCCGTCGCCGTAACGGTCCGCCACCTGCCGTACGAGTTCCTCGGCGAGCGCCGTGCGTCCCGAGCCGGGGCGGCCCGCGATGAGCAGTACGCGCGCGCGTGGCGCCTTGCGGCCGGAGAGGGTGTCGAGTCCCGCGCGCTCGATGTCGGCGAGGAGTTCCTTCAACTCGCGCGTACGGCCCAGGAATTGGCGCCCGGCGGAAGCCTGTGGCAACGCCTGGACGCCGCCGGTGTCCACGACCTGATCCGTCACGGGCCACACTCCCGTCCCACGCACGCGCAAGCCCGCCGGGACTCCGGTTCGGGCGTAATCAGAGCCTAGTTCACGCTCTGCTACGTTCCGGGCGGAGCGTGGCGGGCACGGCGAGGACGTCCCTCGATCGGATCAGCCGATCTTCACACCGAAGGCGGGTCGGTTTCGCTCGGGACTTGCAGTCGTGGTCGCTCAGGACTCGAAGGGGCGCGCCGGCCAGGGCGCCTCCGCCGGGCGCAGGGCGTCGAGCCCGTCGCCGTTACGGGCGGCGACCAGCGACAGCACGCCCACGACGAGGCAGTTGTTGTGCACCTCGCCCGCGAGGACACCCCGGACCAGCTCGTCGACCGGCACGCGCGCGTGCTCCATGTCGGCCTCCTCGTCCTCCACCTCGAAGCGCTCGCCCTCGGCCTCGGACAGATCACGGGCGAGGAAGATCCGTACGGCCTCGTCGCACCCGCCGGGGGTGGTGTAGACGTCGGTCAGCACCCGCCAGTCCTCGGCCTTGACGTGGGCCTCCTCGTACAGCTCCCGCTGGGCGGCGTGCAGCGGGTTCTCGCCGGGGATGTCGAGCAGGCCGGCCGGGATCTCCCACAGCTTCTGCCGCACCGGGTGGCGGTACTGCTTGATGAGCAGGACACGGTCCTCGGCGTCCAGGGCGAGGACCGCCACGGAGCCCGGGTGGACCTGGTAGTCGCGGCGGACGACCGAACCGCCGGGCATGACCACGTCGTCCGTGCGGACGGAGGTCTTGTTGCCCACGAAGGGGGTGTCCGTAGCCCGGATCTCCCACTCCTGCGGGGTGTCCTTGATCGTCATGCCCTGCCCTTCCACACGCTTCAAAAAGAACCCGCCAACGAAAACCGGGGTGCGAACCTTTGAAGGTTTGCACCCCGGCCACCGTACAACTCTCGTGTCAGTCCGAATTCTTGCCGACGCCCTCGGCCTGCTGGCGTTCGACGGCCGCCTTCACGAGGCCGGCGAACAGCGGGTGCGGGCGCGTCGGGCGCGAGCGCAGCTCGGGGTGGGCCTGCGTGGCCACCAGGTAAGGGTGGACCTCGCGCGGGTACTCCACGTACTCGACGAGCTTGCCGTCCGGCGACGTGCCGGAGAACAGGATGCCCGCCTTCTTCTCCAGCTCCGCCCGGTAGGCGTTGTTCACCTCGTACCGGTGACGGTGCCGCTCCTCGACGTACTCCTTGCCGTCGTACACCTCGCGCACGATCGAGCCCTCGGCCAGCTTGGCCGGGTACATGCCGAGGCGCATGGTGCCGCCCATGTCACCCTCACCGGCGACGATGTCGAGCTGCTCGGCCATCGTCGAGATGACGGGGTGGGAGGTGGCCGGGTCGAACTCGGTGGAGTTGGCGTCGCCGATGTCGGCAAGGTTGCGGGCCGCCTCGACCACGATGCACTGAAGGCCCAGGCACAGGCCGAGCAGCGGGATCCGGTTCTCGCGGGCGTACTTGATGGCGCCGACCTTGCCGAGCACACCGCGGTCGCCGAAGCCGCCGGGGATGCAGATGCCGTCCACGTCGGCGAGCTGCTGCTTGGCGCCGGCCGGGGTCTTGCAGTCGTCGGACGTGACCCACTTGATCTTCACGCGGGCCTTGTTGGCGAAGCCGCCGGCGCGCAGCGCCTCGGTCACCGACAGGTAGGCGTCGGGCAGGTCGATGTACTTGCCGACCAGCGCGAGGGTGATCTCGTGGTCGGGGTTGTGGACGCGGTCGAGCAGGTCGTCCCAGGTCGTCCAGTCCACGTCGCGGAACGGCAGGTCCAGCTTTCGGACGACATAGGCGTCCAGGCCCTCGCCGTGCACGGTCTTCGGGATGTCGTAGATGGAGCGGGCGTCGGGGCAGGCGACCACGGCCGCCTCGTCGACGTCGCACATCAGCGAGATCTTCCGCTTGATCGCGGTCGGCACCTCGCGGTCACAGCGCAGCACGATCGCATCTGGCTGAATACCGATGTTCCGCAGTGCCGCAACCGAGTGCTGGGTCGGCTTCGTCTTCAGCTCTCCCGAGGGGCCGATGTACGGCAGGAGCGAGATGTGGACGACGAAGACGTTGTCACGACCGACCTCGTGACGGACCTGGCGGACGGTCTCCAGGAACGGCAGCGACTCGATGTCGCCGACCGTGCCGCCGACCTCCGTGATCACGACATCGACCTCGTCCGTCGCCATGCGGCGGATGCGGTGCTTGATCTCGTTGGTGATGTGCGGGATGACCTGCACGGTGTCGCCGAGGTACTCGCCGCGCCGCTCCTTGGCGATCACGGTCGAGTACACCTGACCGGTGGTGACGTTCGCGGAACCGTCGAGGTCACGGTCGAGGAACCGCTCGTAGTGGCCGATGTCCAGGTCCGTCTCGGCGCCGTCGTTGGTGACGAACACCTCGCCGTGCTGGAAGGGGTTCATCGTGCCAGGGTCGACATTGAGGTACGGGTCCAGCTTCTGCATGACCACCCGCAGGCCTCGTGCCTTGAGCAGCATTCCGAGGCTGGAGGCCGTCAGGCCCTTGCCGAGCGAGGAGGCGACACCCCCGGTGACGAAGATGTGCTTGGTCGTCGTGGCTGCGTTGTGTCGAAAAGCAGCGGGCGGCATGGCCAAGAGGGGGCTCCCGTGGTCGCGATCTTGAAGTGCGGTTCGGGGGTCTTTGACGCCCACCGGTCCACGGGCTACCAGGGTATCAGCGACCGAGACCGATGGCTTCCGGCCACGCTCCGCACACGAGTCACCACGAACCTGCACAGGTGTCGCGGTTTCTCACCCGTTGCTCACCCGTTCGGCCGACCCGGGTTGCCCGGAGCGGCACGCAGATCATCTACGTGCGTCGTATCCTGCTCGGACATTCGCTGCCGAGCCCGGCCGGCAACACGGCACCACCCCTCGCCCGTAACCACCGGAACAACGAGAGCTCGTCAGTTCGTTGAGCAGAGATTGTCGAGAAGCGACTGTCGTTTTGCCTCACGGCGGAGACGACTGCTTTGCTTCACCGCTCGACGACGCATTACAACCACCCCTTGACCGCACTAAGCGAGAGCCCCCTTGGCAGAGAAGGGGGTGACGTGGCCGTTCGACTGGAGTTGCACGTGGCCGGGCGCATCGAAGACTACGCACTCATCGGAGACATGCAGACCGCAGCCTTGGTCTGCCGGGACGGCACAGTCGACTGGCTGTGCCTGCCCCGCTTCGACTCGCATGCCATCTTCGCCGGCCTGCTGGGCACCGAAGAACACGGTTTCTGGCGGCTCGGTCCGGCACACGCCTCCGACGCCGAACCGCCCACCGCGGCCCGGCGCAGCTACCGCGGCGACTCGCTGATCCTGGAGTCCGAGTGGGACACGCCGCGCGGCACGGTCAGGGTGATCGATTTCATGCCCCCGCGTGACGGCGCGCCCCAGCTGATCCGGATCGTGGAGGGCGTCTCGGGCCGGGTGCCGATGCGCTCGGCGCTGCGGATGCGCTTCTCGTACGGCCGGGTCGTGCCCTGGGTGCACAAGCACGAGGGCCGTACGGTGGCCGTCGCCGGCCCGGACTCCGTGTGGTTCGACACGGAGGCCGAGACGTACGGCAAGTCGCTGACGACGTACTCGGACTTCACGGTCGGCCCGGGTGAGCGGATCGCGTTCACCATCTCCTGGGAGCCGTCGCACAAGCAGCCCCCCGCGCTGCCGGAGCCGGAGCAGTCGCTGGAGGCGACCGAGGACTTCTGGCGAGAGTGGGTCGAGCACTGTACGTACCACGGCCCGTACCGCGAGGCGGTGGTCCGCTCGCTGATCACGCTGAAGGCGCTGACGTACGCCCCGACGGGCGGCATCGTCGCAGCCCCGACGACCTCCCTGCCCGAGGACATCGGCGGCGTCCGCAACTGGGACTACCGCTACACCTGGCTGCGCGACGCGGCGATCACCCTGTCCTCGCTGCTGCGCACCGGCTACCGCGAGGAGGCCCGCGCCTGGCGGGAGTGGCTGCTGCGGGCGGTCGCGGGCGACCCGGAGAACCTGCAGATCATGTACGGCATCGCCGGCGAGCGCGAGCTCGGCGAGGCGGAGCTGGACTGGCTGCCCGGCTACGAGAACTCCGCGCCGGTCCGGGTCGGCAACGGCGCCGCGCACCAGCTCCAGCTGGACGTGTACGGCGAGGTCACCGAGGCCCTGCACCTGGCCCACATGACGGGCCTGGCCCGCAACGACTACGCCTCGCTGCTCCAGCTGAAGCTGATCCGCTACCTGGAGGACCACTGGGACGAGCCGGACGAGGGCATCTGGGAGGTGCGCGGCCCGCGCCGCCACTTCGTGCACTCCAAGGTGATGGCCTGGGTCGCCGTCGACCGCACGATCAAGCTCATCGAGTCCGGCGACGCTGACGGCCCGCTGGAGCGCTGGCGCGAACTGCGCGACGACATCCACCGGGACGTGTGTGAGAAGGGCTACGACAAGGAACGCAACACCTTCACGCAGTCGTACGGCTCCAAGGAGCTGGACGCCTCCCTGCTGCTGATCCCGCAGATGGGCTTCCTGCCGCCGGACGACAAGCGGGTCATCGGCACCATCGAGGCGATCCAGCGCGAGCTGTCCACCTCGGACGGCTTCATCCTGCGCTACCCGACGCAGGGCGAGGACGAGGGCGTCGACGGCCTCCCCGGCGACGAGGGCGCATTCCTCGCCTGCTCGTTCTGGATGGCGGACGACCTGGCGATGATCGGCCGCGTCGACGAGGCCCGCAAGCTGTTCGAGAAGCTGCTGTCGCTGCGCAACGACCTCGGTCTGCTGGCCGAGGAGTGGGACCCGCATCTGCAGCGCCAGGTGGGCAACTTCCCGCAGGCCTTCAGCCATGTCCCGCTGATCGACACCGCGCTGCGCCTGACGGCGTCCGGGGCGTACGGCGGCTGAACAGGACTGGTGTACCGCGCCCGCCTAGGCTGGGAGCAAGCGAATGCCCCGGCACGGAAGGGGGCAGCCATGGCTTCCCTCTCGAAGGCGGGCGCGGCTCTCACCGCGCTGCGCGAGGATCTGGCCGGTGATGTGTTCGCGCCGGGGGATTTCGGTTACGACGACGCCCGGGCCGTCTTCAACGCCATGATCGACCGGCGGCCCGCGGTGATCGCGCAGTGCGTGGACGAGGACGACGTCGCGCGGGCCGTGCGGTTCGCACGCGACCTGGACCTCAACATCGCGGTGCGCGGCGGCGGGCACAGCGTCGCGGGCATGGCGCTCAACGACAACGGCCTGGTGATCGACCTGCGCCACATGCGCGCGGTCACCGTCGACCCCGCGGCCGAGGCGGTACGGGTCGCGGGCGGGGCGACGATGAGCGACCTGGACCGCGCCTGCCTGCCGCACGCCCTTGCCACGACCGGCGGCCGAGCTTCCACGACCGGGGTCGGCGGCTTCGTCCTGGGCGGGGGCACCGGCTGGCTGGACCGCTGGTGCGGACTGGCCGTCGACAACCTGCTGGGCGTCGAACTCGTCACCGCGGACGGCGAGCGCACCCACGCGAGCGCCGACGAGAACCCCGAGCTGTTCTGGGGTCTGCACGGCGGTGGCGGCAACTTCGGCGTCGCGACCGCACTCACCCTGAAGCTCCACGAGCTGCCCGAGTTCTCCATCGCGCTGGTGCTGTATCGGCCGGAGTACGCCCCCGAGGCCGTCCACACCTTCCGCGAGCTGATCACCGTGGCCCCGGACGAGGCGAGCGGCGGTGTGCTGTATCTCACCGGCCCGCCCGAGGAGTTCGTACCGCCGCACCTGGTCGGCAAGCTCCTGTGCGCCGCACTGCTGACCTACGCCGGGCCCGAGGAGGACCTGCGCAAGCTGGCCGAGCCGCTGCTGGCGCTGCCGCACGAGTCGGAGATCGTCGGGGCGATGCCGTACGCCGACGTCCAGTGCATGCTCGACGATCCGCCGGGGATGCGTAACTACTGGTCGGCGGAGTATCTGACGGGCGCGCCCGACGCCTACCTGGAGATGTTCTGCGCCCGGGGCGAGGCCCTGCCCGCGCCCACGGGGACCCTCCACGTGCTGTTCCCGCAGGGCGGGGCGATCGCCGCGGGCCCGCACGAGTACCCCGTGCCCTACCGGGACGCGCCGTGGGCCGTGCACCCCTTCGCGATCTGGGAGGACCCCGCGGACGACGAGCGGTGTGTCCAGTGGGTCCGGGACGTCCGTGCCGACGCGCAGCCGTGGAGCACCGGCGCGGTCTACCTCAACTTCATCGGCGACGAGGGCGCCGAGCGGGTCGAGGCCGGACTCGGCGCCGAGAACACCCGTCGGCTGGCGGATCTGAAGCGACGGTACGACCCGGACAACGTCTTCCGGTTCAACCACAACATCAGGCCTGCCTGAGCACGGTCGGCCGAGCCCCGTCAACCGACTTGCTTGAACGCCGTCGGCGTCCGCTCCCCGCCCGGGTCACCCGCCGTCGCCGGCACGAGGGCGATCTCGTCCAGTCCTGCGTCGGCTACGCCTCGACACGCGCGCGTACGGCGTCCAGGTCGCCCACCAAGCCCACCGTGCCCGCCGCGGCGGCGGGAAGCCGGCCGGGCCGGCGTGCCGGGATCGGCACCGGTACGGGCCGGCTCGACCGCCTCCCCGAAGCCGGCCGCGCTTGCTTGACGTCCCCAGCGCCACCCCGACCGGCCGCCCGGTGACGGCGGCGACCGAGGCGGCGCCCCGCGCGATCCCGAACGGCTCGCGCACCGACACCGCCACGGGACCGGCCGTCAGCGCGACCCGCTCGGTTGCCCGCCCGATGGCCGTGGCGAGGACGAAGGAGTCCCAGGTCGGCCCCTCCCCGCCCACACCTCGCGATACCCGAGGCGTCGGCGGCCACGGCCACCCGCAGCGGCTCCTCGACCGGGCTGTCGTCCTCCCGTGCCACGGCAACCACGCTGAAGTCCATGCCGACGCGGCTACCCCGCTCACGCGCCGCAACGCATGATCGGCTCCGGAGATGTCAGGGAAGCCCGCGCACGGGTAGCGTCCGGCACATGGACAGCGGTACGGGCGGGACGGACAGCGGCTACGGCACCCACAGCGCCGGGATCACCGTGCGGCGGGCACTGGAGCTGCCCGGGCTGCGCAGCGGGCTGCCGGAGGTGCTCGCGGGCGGCGACCGGCTGGGGCGGACCGTGCGCTGGGTGCACGCCGGCGAGGTGCCCAACATCGCCTCGCTGCTGAAGGGCGGGGAGCTGCTCCTGACCACGGGCTACGGCCTCGGCACCCGCCCCGCCGACCAGCGCGCGTTCGTGCGCACCCTGGCCGAGCGGGGCATCGCGGCCCTGGTCGTCGAGCTGGGCCCACGTTTCACACGGCTGCCAGCCGCGCTGGTCGACACGGCACGTACGGCCGGTCTGCCGCTGGTCCAGCTGCATCGCGAGGTGGCCTTCGTGACGGTCACCGAGGAGATCCACACCGAGATCGTCAACGGCCACTACGCGCTGCTGCAGCGGGCGGAGGAAGTGCACCGCCGGTGCACGGAGGCGCTGGTCGGCGGCGGTGGGGTGCCCCAAGTGCTGGGCATCCTGGCCGACTTCAGCGGCAACCCGGTGTTCCTGGAGACGACGGACGGCCAGCTGCTGTACGCCGCCGGGTCGGGCCCCGAGGGCGCGGATCCGTTGCAGGTGTGGGAGGGGCTGCGGGGCCAGCACAAGGAGACGCCGCCGCCGGGTGGGTCGGTGCTGGTGGATGTGCCGGGTGGCGGTCCGGGGACGGGGTCGGTCCGGGCCCGTCTCGTGCTGCTCCCCGTACGGGGCCCGCTCGCGCCCGTGCACCGGGTCGCCGCCGAGCGGGCCGCGGGCAGCCTGGCCGTGGTGCTGATGCAGGCGCGCCAGGAGGAGGAGCTGGCGGCGCGCGGGCGCGGCGACTTCCTGACCGACCTCGCGGAGGGCCGTATCGCCGCCGAGGACGCCCCGGCACAGGCGCGCGTGCTGGGCTTCAAGCCGGGTGCCAGTCCGCTGCTGCCGGTCGTGATGCGGCTCGGGGACACGATGTCGCCGGGCGGCGGCTGGGCGGTGCTTGCGCGCGCGGTCGGCGAGGAGCTGGCCTCGGTGGGGGCGCCGGTGCTGTTGGGCGTACGGCCGGTGGAGGGGCGGGTGCCGCTGCTGCTGGGCCTGCGTTCGGAGTCGGAGCGGTCGACGGTCGCGGACCGGGTCGCGGTGGCGCTGCGGGCGGGCGTGGAGCGGGCCGGGGTCCAGCGCCCCGGGGCACCGCCGCCGGTCGTGGTCGTCGGGGTGGCCGGCAGCTGGGCTGCGGCCTCGGCGGGCCTCAGGCACGCGGCGGAGACGGCGACTGCGGCGCAGGGCCTGTCGGACCGCCCCTGGTACGACGCCCGGCGCCTGGACATCGACCTGCTGCTGTGGCGGCTGCGCGACCACCCGGACCTCGCGGCGTTCGTGGACCGCGCGATCGGCCCGCTCCGCGACCACGACAACCGCTCCAAGCCGCCCCTGCTGCCCACCCTGGAGACGTACTTGGCGCACGCGGGCCGCAAGGCGGAGACGGCCCGCGAGCTGCATCTGAACCGGCAGACGCTCTACAACCGCCTCGCCCGCATCGGCGAGTTGCTCGGCACGGACCTCGACGACCCGCAGACGGTACTGGCGTTGAGCCTGGCCCTCCGGGCACGCAGGCATGCGGGCTAGGGCCTGTGAGGCGCGGACGCTTCCGGCGTCTAGATCATGGGCTGAGGCTGCGTCAACTCGTCGTACACGCTGAGCACTTGGGCGACGGTCTCGTCCTCGGTCGGCCAGGTGGCCGCCTGCCGCGCGCCCCGCTCCCTGAGGAACTCCTGCCGCTCGGGATCGCCGAGCAGCCGTACGACAGCGTCGGCGAGGGCGTCCGGGTCGCCGTACGGGACGAGTTCGGCCGCGTCGCCGACGAGTTCCGGCACGCCGCCGACGTCGGTGGCGACGAGCGGCACGCGCGCGTGAAGGGCCTCCTGGGCGAGGACCGACCGTGACTCCCAACTGCTCGGCAGAAGCGCCACGTCGGCCGCCGCGAGCAGCTCGGAGACGTCGTCGCGCCGGCCGATGAGCCGCACGGGCAGCCCCTCGTCCTCGATCCGGCCCTGCAGTTCGGCACGCAGCGCCCCCTCCCCCGCGATCACGACCAACGGCACGGCATCCAGCTGCAGCCACGCGCGCGAGGCGTCCAGGAGCACGTCGTACCCGCGATGCCGCTCCAGCGAGCCGACGGCGATCAGCAACGGGCGTCCGGTGGCGCCGAGTTCGGCCCGGACCTTGGGGCGCAGCCGGTCCGGGTCGTCGTGCTCGACGGCACGGCTCGGCGCGGGCAGCGCGACGGCGGCGAGGCGCGCGTCCCGGGCGCCGGTCCGGCGGGCCCGGTCCACCAGCGCCGATGTGGTCCCGAGCACGACGGAGGCGGCCTTGACGACCCGCCGCTCCAACAGCCGCAGGAGATGGGCGCGGGCGCCCTCCGCGTGGGCCCGGTCGTGCCAGGTGACGACCAGCGGAGTACGCCGTCCGCTCAGCGCGAGCACGGCACGGAAGGACGCGTGCAGCCCGTGCGCGTGCACCAGGTCGGCGTCCACGCAGGCCGCCCGCAGTGCGGCCACGGAACCCGGATCGCTGCTGCGCGGCACATGCACATGTTCGGCGCCGGCGCCCGTGAAGTCGTAGAGGTGATCGGCCTCGACAGGAGCGCATACGGTGACCCGCACGCCCCGTGCGACCAGCCCCGAGGCCAGCGATCGCACATGCGCGCTACTGCCGGCGTTGCCGCCGCCCAGCACCTGCACGGTGCGCAGCGACGACTGGCCGTGCGGTGAGTGGCTGCTCACGGGGGTCACGTGGCCGGGGCTCCTGCTTCGGGTCGGGCGGTCACGAAGAACGTACAGAAGGATCGGGCGGAGGGGGTGTACCGCGAGAATCCCTACGCGTACGACGTGTTTACGCCAAGGATGCCAGGACGTGCGGCCGTTCCGGGAACGGCGACAGGGCGTGGACGGCTCAGCTGCGGGGCAACGCGCCGGGCCGAGTCACCTGCACGAGTGAGGCGGGGTGGGGGTTGTGGCCGAACATGCGCGCGCTGGGCATGCCCGACGACCTGCGGCGCGTCACCCGACCGCCCTGCGGGCGACCTCGCTCACCTTGTCGCCGTACACCGCCGCGGCGACGACCGCAGCGGCATGCGCGACCAGCCCGGCGCGCCGGTTCCCGGCCACGACCGCCGCCCCGAGGGCCGCGCCGAGCGCATGCGCTCCGGTGTCGCCGATCATCGCCCGCTCGCCGAGGTCGTCGGGCAGTACGGCCGCTGCGACTCCCATGGCACCGGCGGCCGACTCGGCGCCGGGCCCCGAGCGCAACAGCCCGGGCGCACCGAGCGCAAGCACCGCGGCGGCGGCCCGACCCGGCCACACGTCCACGAGGTTGACGAAGTGCGCGGCACCGGCGATCACGACACCCGCGAGCAGCTTGTCCAGCGGCCGCTCCTTGAGGACGGCCCCCGCGACCAGCCCGGCGGCGGAGACCCCGAACAACTTCACAGCCCCGCTGGTCACTTCGCCGTCCCGCAGCGCGGAGAGATGCGCCCGGAACCCACGCCGGGGGTCACCGTCCCCCACGACGTCGTCATACGCGCCGCAGGCTCCCGCAACGGCCACCGCGACCCCCGCGGCCGGCGCCACCCGCCCGACGGCCACCGCAGCCGCCAGGGCGGAGGCGGGCCCCGCGTACAACTCCACGGTCCGGCCCGCGTAGTTCTTCCGCTCCCAGCGGTCACGGCCGCCGGGGGCCTTGGCACGCAGGGCGGCGACGGCGGCGCGGGTGAGGGTCGCGGAGAGGCCGAAGGAGACGGCTTGCTTGATCATCCGGCCACCCTACGGCCGCCGCCCGGCTACCCGTCCGCCCGAGCCGTCTCCAGCAGCTCCTCCGCGTGCGCGCGGGCCGTCTCCGAGTCCTCCTGCCCGGCGAGCATCCGGGACAGCTCCCGGATGCGCTCCTCGCCCTCCAGGACCTTCACGCCGGACCGGGTGACCGACCCGTCGTTGGTCTTCTCGACGAGCAACTGCCGGTCGGCGAAGGCGGCGACCTGCGGCAGGTGGGTCACCACGACGACCTGCGCGGTCTTGGCCAGCCGGGCCAGCCGCCGGCCGATCTCCACGGCCGCCTTGCCACCGACGCCGGCGTCGACCTCGTCGAAGAGATACGTCGGCACCGGATCGGTCCCCGCGAACACGACCTCGACGGCGAGCATCACGCGCGACAGCTCACCGCCGGACGCGCCCTTGGCGATCGGCCGGGGCGGCGCTCCCGGGTGCGGGGCGAGCAGCAGCTCGACCTCGTCCACACCCGAGGGCCCGTAGGCGACCGCGCGCCCACCGACCTCCACGCCCAGCTCATCCTCGGTCTGCCGGATGTCGAAGGACACGCGCGCGTGCGGCATCGCGAGCGAGGCCAACTCCGCCGTCACGGCGGCGGCGAACCGCTCGGCGGCCTCGGCCCGCGCATCGGTCAGCGCCTGCGCCAGTCCGCCCAGCTCGGTCCGCAGCCCGTCCCGCTCGGCCGTCAGCTCGTCGATGCGCTCGTCGTCGCTGTCCAGCTCGGTGAGCCGCCGGCTGCTCTCCTCGGCCCAGTTGAGCACGGCGGCGACGTCCTCGCCGTATTTCCGCGTGAGCGCGTTCAGCGCGGCCCGTCGTTCCTCGACGGCCGCGAGCCTCAGGGGGTCGGCGTCCAGGTCGTCGGCGTAACCCGCCAACTCCCCTGCGACATCGCCCAGCAGGATCCCGATCTCCCCGATCCGGTCGGCCAGCGCGGCCAGCGCCGGATCGTGCGACCGCACGGCGTCCAGGGCCCGCTGCGCGCCCGCGACGAGCGTCGCCGCGTCGATGCCCTCGGGATCCTCCGGGTTGCCGGCGAGTGCGGCGTGCCCGGCCGTGGCGGCCGACGACAGCGCCTCCGCGTGCCCGAGCCGATCGGCCTCCTCGGCGAGCTCCACGTCCTCCCCGGCGCGCGGCTCGACACCGGCGATCTCGTCGAGCCCGAACCGCAGCATGTCGGCTTCCTGGGCCCGCTCACGCGCGCGCGTGGTGATCTCGTCGAGCTCGACGGAGACCGCGCGCAGCCGCCGGTACGCCTCGCCGTACTTGGCGAGCGGCACCGCGACGGCATCACCGGCGTACCGGTCGAGCGCCTGCCGCTGCCGGGTCTGCTTCAGCAGCCCCTGCTGGTCCGTCTGCCCGTGCACCGCCACCAGGTCGTCGGCGAGGTCGGCGAGCAGCCCCACGGGCACGCTGCGCCCGCCCACATGCGCCCGTGACCGCCCCTCGGCCGAAACGGTACGGCTGATCAGCAGCGCCCCGTCATCGAGCTCGGCCCCGGCCTCCTCGGCCCGTACGAAGGCCGAAGCGCCCGCGGCGACGCTGATCCGCCCCTCCACGACCGCCTTGTCGGCCCCGATCCGCACGAGCGCCGGGTCGGCACGCCCACCCAGCAGCAGCCCGAGACTGGTGACCACCATGGTCTTGCCCGCACCCGTCTCACCGGTGACGGCGGTGAACCCCGGCGACAGCTCGACGACAGCGTCGTCGATGACTCCGAGCGACCGTATCCGCATCTCCTCCAACACGGACACGACCTTACGAGGTCAGCACGGGGAAGTGCGACGGCCCCCGGCCCGATGATGTGAAGGTGCAGGTGACGAATGTGCATCGACCGCACATGTCACCCAGGCGAGTGCAACGCCCTCAAGGGGCGCGGGGAACCACCCGCAGCCGCCAGGAGCCCCCCACCCCCCTACGTACCGCTAGTGAGGCGCCCCGCGCCACCCGGAAACCGGCAACGCGAACTTCGCCACCAACCGATCCGTGAACGACGCATGATGCAGTCGAGCCAACCGCACCGGCACAGCCCCCCGCCGCACCTCGACCCGCGCCCCCGGCGGCAGTTCCACCGTCCGCCGCCCGTCACACCACAACACCCCCGGCGGGATGTGCGGCAGAACCTCCACCGCCAGGACAGAATCCGGCGACGTCACCAACGGCTTCGCGAAGAGCGCATGCGCGCTGATCGGCACCATCAGCAGCGCCTCGACCTCGGGCCACACCACAGGCCCGCCCGCAGAGAAGGCGTACGCAGTGGACCCGGTCGGCGTGGACAGCACGATCCCGTCACACCCGAACCCCGTGACCGGCCTCCCGTCGATCTCCAGCACGACCTCGAGCAGCTTCTCCGCGCCGGCCTTCTGCACGGCCGCCTCGTTCAGCGCCCAGTCCGTGTGCACGATGTCGCCGTTCTGATGGACGACGACGTCGACGGTCATCCGCTCCTCGACCTCGTACGCCTTGGTGACGACCCGGTCGACGACCTTGTCGAGATCATCGCGCTCGGCCTCCGCGAGGAACCCGACCCGCCCGAGGTTCACACCCAGCATCGGCACCCCGGACGCCCGGGCGAACTCGGCGCCGCGCAGCAGCGTCCCGTCGCCGCCCAGCACTATCAGCAGCTCGCACCCGTCGAGGCACTGCGCAGTCGCCTCCTTGACGAGCTCCACCTCGTCCGGCAGCGGCAGGTCGGCGGCCTCGTACTCCAGGACACGCACCCCGATGCCCTCCCGCAGCAGCCCCTTGACCACCAGCTCGGCGCTGCGAATGGCCGCGGGCCGCCCCGTGTGGGCGAGCAGAAAAACAGTACGAGCTCGGTTCGGTGTCAACGCGGCCCCTCCGCAACTGCACGGTCAACGTCGGCCGGGTCCAGGGCGGGCGCCCCGGCACGCAGCCACAGAAAGTACTCGACATTCCCGGAGGGGCCGGGCAACGGACTCGCCGTGACCCCCTTCACCCCGAGCCCGAGTTCCCACGCCTTCTCGGCCACGCCGCGCACGGCCTCGGCCCGCAGCTGGGAACTGCGGACGACCCCGCCGCTGCCCAGCCGCTCCTTCCCCACCTCGAACTGTGGCTTGACCATCATCACCAGATCGGCGTCCGGTTTCACGCACCGCACCAGGGCGGGCAGCACCAGTCCGAGCGGGATGAAGGACAGATCCCCCACGACAAGATCCACTGGTTCCCCATCGATCGCTTCGAGCGTCAACTCGCGTACGTTCGTACGGTCTTTGACGGTCACGCGTTCATCACTCCGGAGAGTCCAGGCCAGTTGTCCGTATCCGACGTCGACGGCCACGACCTGCGCGGCCCCGGCCCGCAGCAGCACATCGGTGAACCCGCCGGTGGACGCCCCGGCATCGAGCGCCCGCCGCCCCTCGACCGCCAGCCCTTGGGGCACGAAGACCTCCAGAGCGCCTGCGAGCTTGTGCCCGCCCCGGGACACGTACTCGGGGTCGCTGCCGTCGGCGACCACGACGATCGCCGCCGCGGTCTCCACCTGTGTGGCCGGCTTGGTCGCGACGGTCTTGCCGACGGTGACCCGCCCGGCGGCAATCAGCTGGCTGGCGTGCTCGCGCGAGCGCGCAAGCTTCCGGCGGACCAGCTCCGCGTCAAGACGGCGGCGTGCGACTCCTGCCACTTTCGGTTCAGCTCCTAGTCCCATACGTCGACGGGGGCCCCGGAGGTCCCGGGCGGGCGTCGAGCGCGGTGAGCGCGTCGCGCAGCCCCCGGTGTACATCCTCGTACACCTCCAGATGCCCGTCCGTGGCGAGGTGGTCGGCATCGCCGAGCCGCTCCAGCTGAGCGTCGACGTCGGCGTGGCCGGTGGGGGTGCGCGGGACGTTCAGCGGGGCGGGGGCGGCGGGGTCGCACTCGGGCTCGACCGCGAGCCCGGGGTCGGTTGCCTCCTCGGCCTCGACCTCGGTCTCCTCCGGGACCTCCGGCTGCGGAACTGTGTCGCTCATGCCCAGACGCTACCGCGAACCGCTGGGGTACCGTCGATCGCGATGGCCACGACTGAGGAGTGCCGCGCCGCACTCGAAAAGCTCTCGGACAACATGCAGCGCGCCGAAGGGGACGTCCGCTCGGCCGCCGCCCTGGACCGCTCGGTGAGCTGCCACATCACCGACCTGGACGTCACCTTCGTCGGCCGCATGGCGGGCGGTCGCATCCAGGTCCACGACACGCTCCAGGGCCCGCCCCGCGAGAAGGCCCAGATCAGACTGAGCATGACCGGCGACGACCTGGTCGCCATGGTCGACGGCGACCTGAACTTCGCCAAGGCATGGGGCTCGGGCCGGGTGAAGCTGCACGCGGGCCTGCGCGACCTGCTGGTCCTCAGGAAGCTTCTCTGAGTCACCTCAGGAGGCTTCCGCGGATCACCTCGGGAAGCTGCTCCAGGTCACCTCATGAGGCCTCTGCGGCGGCCACCTTCGCGATGTCCGCCTTCGTGACGTCAGCCCTGCCCCCGACCCGTGCCTTCCGCGCCGCCGGCACCACCAGCGGTGTCCCCGTCTCGGGGTCGTCGATGACCTGGCAGCGCAGGCCGAAGACGTCCTCGACCAGCTCGGCCGTCACGATGTCGTTCGGCGCGCCCTCGGCGATGATCTCCCCGCCGCGCAGAGCGATGAGGTGCGTGGCGTACCGGGCGGCGTGGTTCAGATCGTGCAGCACGGCGACCAGCGTCCGCCCCTGCTCCTCGTGCAGCTGGGCGCACAGGTCGAGGACGTCGATCTGGTGCTGGATGTCGAGGTAGGTCGTCGGCTCGTCGAGCAGCAGCAGCGGCGTCTGCTGCGCGAGGGCCATCGCGATCCACACGCGCTGGCGCTGACCGCCGGACAGTTCGTCGACATAGCGATCCGCGAGCTCGGCGACCCCGGTCTGCTCCATCGACTCCTGTACGACCCGCTCGTCCTCGGTCGACCACTGGCGCAGGATCCCCTGGTGCGGGTACCGGCCGCGGCCCACCAGGTCGGCGACCGTGATCCCGTCCGGTGCGATCGACGACTGCGGCAGCAGGCCCAGCGTGCGCGCGACCTTCTTCGCCGGCATCGACTGGATGACCTGACCGTCCAGCAGGACCCGGCCCTGGCTCGGCTTGAGCATCCGCGACAGCGCCCGCAGCAGCGTGGACTTGCCGCACGCGTTCGGGCCGACGATCACGGTGAAGGAGTTGTCGGGTATCTCCACCGACAGCTGCTCGGCGATGACCCGCTGGTCGTAGGCGAGGGTGACATTGTCGGCGGACAGGCGGTTCACAGTGCTCCTTCGGTTGTTCAGCCCGTTGGTGAGGCTCTCGTTGCCGTTGCTGCCGGCGCTCATATCCGGCCCGCCTTGCGCTCGGTGACCAGCAGCCAGAGCAGGTATACGCCGCCGAGCACACCCGTGACCACGCCCACGGGCATCTGGTCGGCTCCGAAGACCCGCTGGGATGTCCAGTCGGCGGCGACGAGGAGGGCGGCGCCCATGCACAGCGAGGGCAGCAGGTTCGGCCCGGGCGAGCGGGTCAGGCGCCGGGCGAGCTGCGGCGCGGTCAGCGCCACGAAGCTGACGGGACCCGCCGCGGCGGTGGCGGCCGCGGTGAGCAGCACGGCGGCCAGCATCAGCAGCAGCCGTACGCGTTCGACACGCACTCCGAGGGCGTACGAGACGTCGTCGCCCATCTCCATCATCCGCAGCCCACGCGCATTGGCGAGGACGAGCGGTACGAGGACGACGCACAGCGCGAGCAGCGGCCAGACCTGGGCCCAGTCACGGCCACTGAGGGAGCCGGTCATCCACACGACCGCGCGGGCCGCGTCGACGAGATCGGCCTTGGTCAGCAGATACCCGTTGACCGCGGTCATGATCGCGGACATGCCGATACCGACCAGCACCAGTCGGTACCCGTGCACGCCCCGCTTCCAGGCGAGCAGATAGATGGCGAGCCCGGTCGCCAGTCCACCCACGAGCGCACCCACGGTGACCTGGGCGGAGTCCCCGGAGAACAGCACGATCACCACGAGCGCCCCGGCCGTGGCCCCCTGTCCGAGGCCGAGGATGTCCGGGCTGCCCAGCGGGTTGCGGGACAGCGCCTGGAACAGCGCCCCGCCGAGGCCGAGCGCGGCACCGACAAGGAGCCCGACCAGGACTCTCGGCAGCCGCAGCTCGTTGACGATGAACTCCTGCCCCGCGTTGCCGTTGCCGACCAGCGTCTTGAGCACGTCGCCCGCCGAGATCGGGAAGTCTCCGGTGCCGATCAGCAGGACGCTCGCGGTGAGCGCGGCGAGCAGCAGCAGGACGACAGCGGTCAGCGCCCGGACGTCCAGCCGGACGGAGATCCCGCCCGGCGTCCGCACGGCACGGTTGGCGCGGGTGGCGCGGGTGGCGCGGGTGGCGCGGGTGGTCGCCGCCGGCTCCGCGGTCTTGGCTTCGCTCTTCACTGCGGTCCTCACAGCTGGGCCGTCCTCCGCCGTCGTACGAGAAAGATGAAGACCGGGCCGCCGAGGATCGCGGTGACGATGCCGACCTGGAGCTCGGCGGGCCGGGTGACGGTCCGGCCGAGCACATCGGCGCCGAGCAGCAGCACCGGCGACAGGACGGCCGCGTAGGGCAGGATCCAGCGCAGGTCGGGCCCGGTGAAGGACCGCACGACATGCGGCACCATCAGGCCGACGAACACGATCGGCCCGCAGGCCGCGGTCGCGGCGCCGCACAGCACGGTCGCGGCGAGCATCGACAGCACCCGGGTCCGGTTCAGGTTGGCGCCGAGGGCCTTGGCGGTGTCGTCGCCCATCTCCATGGCGTTGAGCGGCCGGGCCAGGGCTAGCGCGAGGACCACGCCGACGACGAGGAACGGCAGCACCTGCCTGATGGTCGAGTCCGTCGCCGAGGACAGCGAACCGACCGTCCAGAAGCGCATCTTGTTCAGCGCCGCGTCGTCCGTGATCATCACGGCCTGGAGATAGCCGTAGAGCGCGGCGCTGATCGCCGTACCGGCGAGCGCGAGCCGCACCGGCGTGGCGCCCCGGCTGCCGCCGAGGAACCAGACCATCGCCCCGACCGCGGCAGCGCCGAGGAAGGCGAACCAGACATAGCCGCTGAGGCTGGTGACACCGAAGAACGTGATGGCGGTGACGACCGCGGCGGACGCGCCCGCGTTGATGCCGAGCAGGCCGGGATCGGCGAGCGGATTGCGGGTGAGCGCCTGCAGCACCGCCCCGGCGAGACCGAGCGCGGCGCCGGCCAGCAGTCCGAGGACGGTGCGCGAGATCCGGTCGTCGACCACGACGTCGCCGTAGGTCCCGGAACTCTCGAACAGCCCGTGCCAGACCTCCCCCAGGGACAGCTGTTTCGCCCCGATCGCGATGCTCGCCGCAACGACGACCATCAGAATCAGGACAGAGACAAGCAGCCCAACGGCACGTATCGCCCGTCGGGTTGGGGGCGCGGACTGGGACTCCGCGCGCTGTTCAGGAGGACTGTCGACCAACACGCAGTTAGGTTAGCCTACCCTCCCATTCAGCCACGATCCCGCCGTACAAGGTCACTGTGCCGCCGTACGGCGTCACCGCCCCGGCCACAATCCCTCCCCGGCGACGTCACACCCCCGGCCACGGCGATTCCCTACGAGGTCACAACCCCAGCCGCGCCAGCCCCTTGCCCGCATCCAGCGTGCACGAGCCGTCCCCGGCCGCGGTCCAGGCCGCCGCACACAGCGCCCGCAGCCCGTCCAAGGCCTCACCGTCCCCGACGAGTTCCAGCCGGTCCGCCCGCGCGGTCGCCGCCCAGCCACCGCACCGGAAGCCCTCTCCGTCCTCGGCAACCTCCGGCTGCCCGGTGAGCAACCCGCGCAGATCGGCGTCGACATAAGTCGGCCGATGCTGCGGCGGCGCGGCAAGCAGCTGCGCGCCGTCCGTCACGCCGGTCAGCACGAGCAGCGAGTCGACGCCACCGTTGGACGCGCCCTCGATGTCCGTGTCCAGCCGGTCCCCGACGACCAGCGGCCGCTCGGCGCCGGTGCGCAGGATCGTCTCCCGGTGCATGGGAGGCAACGGCTTGCCCGCCACCTGTGGCTCGGCGCCGGTGGCGATGCGCACGACCTCCACCGCCGCGCCGTTGCCCGGCGCGATCCCGCGCGCGCTCGGAATCGTCAGGTCGGTGTTGGACGCGAACCACGGCACCCCACGCGCGATGGCGTAGCACGCCTCCGCGAACCGGCCCCAGGCCAGCTCCGGCCCGCCGTACCCCTGCACGACGGCCGCCGGATCGTCGTCCGCCGACTCCACCGGCTCCAGCCCGCGCTCGCGCAGCGCCACCCGCAGCCCCTCCCCGCCGATCACCAGCACCCTGGCGCCCGCCGGCACCTGCTCACTGATCAGCCGCGCAGCCGCCTGCGCCGAGGTGATGACGTCGTCCGCCCCCGTGGGTATCCCCAGCGCGGTCAGATGCGCGGCCACGACGTCCGGAGTCCGCAGCGCGTTGTTCGTGACGTACGCGAGATGCATCCCGCCCGCACGGGCCGTTGCCAGCGACTCCACGGCATGCACGATCGCGTTGCCCCCGGCGTACACCACGCCGTCGAGGTCGAGCAGCGCCGTGTCGTACGCCTCGCTCAGCGCCTGGCCACTGCCCTCCGGCCTCCTCCTGACGCTCTGGCTCATTCCACATCGCTCCTCGCTCGACGGCTTTCCCTCGATCATCCCCCATGCCACCGACACCCGTACGATGCCGGGATGAACACAGCAGGTCACCAGGAAGCAACGGCGCGCCGAGGCCTCGAACTCACCCCGTTCCGAGGGCTTCGCTACGACCCCGACCGGGTCGGCAGCCTGGCCGCCGTGACATCGCCTCCGTACGACGTCGTCGTCCGCCCCGACGGCCTGCACCACCTTCAGGACGCGGACCCGTACAACATCGTGCGGCTGATCCTCCCTCAGGCCGACACCGCGGACGCCCGCAACGACCAGGCCGCGACGACCCTGCGCCGCTGGCTGTCCGAGGGCGTACTGACCGCCGACCCGGAGCCCGGCCTCTACGTCTACGAACAGCGTGACGGCGAGGGCATGCTGCAGCGCGGCATCATCGGCGCCCTGCGCGTGACGGAGCCCTCGGAGGGCCTCGTCCTGCCGCACGAGGACGTCATGCCGCACGTGGTCGCCGACAGAGCGGCTCTGATGCGCGCCACCTCCGCGAACCTCGAACCGCTGCTGCTGACCTACCGCGGCAACGGCACGGCGACCGACACGACCGCCGTCATCGAGGGCACGATCGAGGTCCCTCCGCTCTTCGCGACCACCACGGAGGACGGCTTCAGCCACCGCCTGTGGTCGATCACCGACCCCGCCGACCTGGCCCGCGTCCAGTCGGACCTGACCCTTCGCCAGGCCCTGATCGCCGACGGCCATCACCGCTGGGCGACATATCGACGTCTACGCGCGGAGCACGGCTCGCCCAGCCCCTGGGACTACGGCCTGGTCCTCCTCGTCGACACGGCCCGCTATCCCCTCCGCGTCCGCGCCATCCACCGCCTCCTGCACGACCTGCCGGTGCCGGACGCCCTGGCCGCCCTCGACGGCCACTTCCGCGTACGCCGCCTCGAAGTCCCGCTCGCCGAGGCCCTGGAGGCACTTGCCGACGCCGCCTGCGCGGGCAACGCCTACCTCCTCGCCGGAGACGGCGCCTTCCACCTCGTCGACGCCCCGGACCCGGCCCTCCTCGACCGCACGGTCCCCACCGACCGCCCCGCGGCCTGGCGCACCCTGGACGCCACCGTCCTGCACGCCACACTCCTCGCCCACGTCTGGCGCATCCCTGAGGACGACCCCGCCCGCATCGCCTACATCCACGACACCGCCGCCACCGTCAAGAAAGCGGAGAGCGACGGCGGTACGGCCGTCCTCATGCACCCGGTCCGTGAGGACGTCGTACGCGACCTGGCCCGCCAGGGCGTGACGATGCCCCGCAAGTCGACGTCGTTCGGCCCGAAGCCGGCCTCGGGCCTGGTGCTGCGCACCCTGGACGGATAAACGCCGAAGGGCGGGACCCCAGCCCGGGATCCCGCCCTTCATGTCACACGCAGCTCACTCCTTGCCGCCCTCTTCAGGATCGACCGGGGCCTGCTCATCACGGCTGCCGTCGCTCTCGCCCTCGCTCTCGTCGAAGGCGTCGACAAACTCAACACCGTCCAACTCGGCGAGCCGGTCGGAGGCATCCGTGCTGCCGTCCTTGTCCGCCTCGACGGCCTTGGCGAACCACTCACGCGCCTCACCCTGCCGCCCGGCGGCCAGCAGCGCGTCCGCGTAGGCATACCGCAGCCGCGCGGTCCACGGCTGTACGGAGTTGGAGGCCAGCTCGGGGCTCTGCAGCGTCACGATGGCCGCGTCCAGCTGCCCCATGTCACGCCGAGCGCCGGCCGCGACGAGCCGCATCTCGACCTGCCCGGCCTTGTCCAGCTTGTGCACCTCGGACGCCCCGGCCATGTCCAGCGCCTTCTCCGGCCGCCCGAGCCCACGCTCACAGTCGGCCATCAACGGCCACAGCTCCACGCCACCGGTCATCCGCCGCGCCGCCCGGAACTCGGCAAGCGCCTCGGCGTACTTCTGGTTCGCATACGCCGCGAACCCGCCCGCCTCTCGCACGGCCGCGACACGCGACGCCAGCCGAAGGGCCACCTTGGAGTAGCCGTACGCGCGCTCGGGGTCCTCGTCGATGAGCCGCGCGACCATCACCAGGTTCTTGGCGACGTCCTCCGCGAGCGTCTTCGGCAGGCTCTGCAGCTCCTGCCGTACGTCCTTGTCGATCTCGTCACCCGTGACGTCCTCGGGGATCGGCAGCCGCTTGATCGGCTCACGGTCCCGGTCCCGCTCATCACGGAACCGGCCACCACCACGCCGGTCGTCACGCCGGTCATCGCGCCGATCGTCCCGCCCACGGAACCCACCGGGACGCCCACCGCGGTCGTCCCGACGGGGCCCCCCACGACCACCACGGTCGTCACGCCCACGGAACCCACCACGGTCGCCCCGGCTGTCATCCCGCCGGAAGCCGCCACGGTCATCGCCACGACGATCATCGCGCCGGTCGTCACGACGGTCATCCCTGCGATCATCGCGGCGGTCGCCACGCCGGTCGTCACGCCGGTCATCACGCCGGAAGGTGCTTCGATCGCCGCCGCGGTCATCGCCACGACGATCATCGCGCCGGTCGTCACGCCGGTCGTCACGGCGGAAGCCACGATCCCGGTCGTCGCCACGGAACCCACGGTCCCGATCGTCGCGGCGGAAGCCTCCCCGGTCACCATCACGGCGGTCGTCGCGCCGGCCATAGCCGCCACCACCACGGTTGTCATCACGACGGAAGCCACCGCGGTCATCGCCACGACGGTCATCGCGCCGGGCGAAACCGCCGCGCTCGTCGTCGCGACGCTCCCCCCGGTCGTCACGACGGAAGGACGGACGATCGCCCTCGCGACGGAAGCCGCGGTCACGGTCGTCCCGACGCGGTCCACCGGAACGGTCGTCCCTACGGAACGGCGGACGGGGACCGCGATCGCCTTCACGCCGGTCGCCACCACGGTCATCACGCCGGCCGGAGCCACCGCCCCGGTTGTCGTCGCGACGGAAGCCGCCACGGTCATCGCTGCGACGATCGTCACGTCGGTCATCGCGGCGGTCGCCGCCCCGCTCGTCACCACGGCGATCGTCACGACGCCCATAGCCACCACGGTCGTTGTCACGACGGGCAGCACCGCCACGGGCACCACCACGGTCGCCGCCGCGGTAACCGCCTCGATCACCCCGGTCGCCGCGGTCACCACTGTCCCGTCGCCGCGGTTCGCGCTCCGGTCGGTCGTCGGGAGAGTTGGTGGACATCGGTGACTCCTGTCTTCGGTACGCAAGCATTATAAAAACGAAAGGACCCCTGGCCCCAGCTGAACGCTGGTGACCAGGGGTCCTTCCCAAAGATTGTTCGGCGGCGTCCTACTCTCCCACAGGGTCCCCCCTGCAGTACCATCGGCGCTGTAAGGCTTAGCTTCCGGGTTCGAAATGTAACCGGGCGTTTCCCTCACGCTATAACCACCGAAACCCTAATGGTTTCGAGCGAACAAGCACACTTTTCTTTTGTCTGTTCTGCTCAAGAAACCGGCAACGGTCGTTGCCTCAGAACTAACACAGTGGACGCGAGCATCTATGGACAAGCCCTCGGCCTATTAGTACCGGTCACCTCCACACGTTACCGTGCTTCCAGATCCGGCCTATCAACCCAGTCGTCTACTGGGAGCCTTACCCCATCAAGTGGGTGGGAATACTCATCTCGAAGCAGGCTTCCCGCTTAGATGCTTTCAGCGGTTATCCCTCCCGAACGTAGCCAACCAGCCATGCCCTTGGCAGAACAACTGGCACACCAGAGGTTCGTCCGTCCCGGTCCTCTCGTACTAGGGACAGCCCTTCTCAATATTCCTACGCGCGCAGCGGATAGGGACCGAACTGTCTCACGACGTTCTAAACCCAGCTCGCGTACCGCTTTAATGGGCGAACAGCCCAACCCTTGGGACCGACTCCAGCCCCAGGATGCGACGAGCCGACATCGAGGTGCCAAACCATCCCGTCGATATGGACTCTTGGGGAAGATCAGCCTGTTATCCCCGGGGTACCTTTTATCCGTTGAGCGACGGCGCTTCCACAAGCCACCGCCGGATCACTAGTCCCGACTTTCGTCCCTGCTCGACCCGTCGGTCTCACAGTCAAGCTCCCTTGTGCACTTACACTCAACACCTGATTGCCAACCAGGCTGAGGGAACCTTTGGGCGCCTCCGTTACTCTTTAGGAGGCAACCGCCCCAGTTAAACTACCCATCAGACACTGTCCCTGATCCGGATCACGGACCCAGGTTAGACATCCAGCACGACCAGAGTGGTATTTCAACGACGACTCCCCCTGAACTGGCGTCCAGAGTTCACAGTCTCCCACCTATCCTACACAAGCCGAACCGAACACCAATATCAAACTGTAGTAAAGGTCCCGGGGTCTTTCCGTCCTGCTGCGCGAAACGAGCATCTTTACTCGTAGTGCAATTTCACCGGGCCTATGGTTGAGACAGTCGAGAAGTCGTTACGCCATTCGTGCAGGTCGGAACTTACCCGACAAGGAATTTCGCTACCTTAGGATGGTTATAGTTACCACCGCCGTTTACTGGCGCTTAAGTTCTCAGCTTCGCCACAACGAATTGTGACTAACCGGTCCCCTTAACGTTCCAGCACCGGGCAGGCGTCAGTCCGTATACATCGCCTTACGGCTTCGCACGGACCTGTGTTTTTAGTAAACAGTCGCTTCTCGCTGGTCTCTGCGGCCACCCCCAGCTCAGGAAGCACGTTCCCTCACCAGTGATGGCCCCCCTTCTCCCGAAGTTACGGGGGCATTTTGCCGAGTTCCTTAACCATAGTTCACCCGAACGCCTCGGTATTCTCTACCTGACCACCTGAGTCGGTTTAGGGTACGGGCCGCCATGAAACTCGCTAGAGGCTTTTCTCGACAGCATAGGATCATCCACTTCACCACAATCGGCTCGGCATCAGGTCTCAGCCTCATGTGATCCGGATTTGCCTGGATCACGGCCTACACCCTTACCCCGGGACAACCACCGCCCGGGCTGGACTACCTTCCTGCGTCACCCCATCACTCACCTACTACAGGTCTGGTCCGTCGGCTCCACCACTCCCCTTTGCCCGAAGGCTCCAGGGCGGCTTAACGGACTTAGCATCGCCTGGTTCAATGTTTGACGCTTCACAGCGGGTACCGGAATATCAACCGGTTATCCATCGACTACGCCTGTCGGCCTCGCCTTAGGTCCCGACTTACCCTGGGCAGATCAGCTTGACCCAGGAACCCTTAGTCAATCGGCGCACACGTTTCTCACGTGTGAATCGCTACTCATGCCTGCATTCTCACTCGTGAACCGTCCACCACTGCCTTCCGGCGCGGCTTCACCCGGCACACGACGCTCCCCTACCCATCCATACACCCGTTGGGGCTGTTGTATGAATGACACGACTTCGGCGGTACGCTTGAGCCCCGCTACATTGTCGGCGCGGAATCACTAGACCAGTGAGCTATTACGCACTCTTTCAAGGGTGGCTGCTTCTAAGCCAACCTCCTGGTTGTCTCTGCGACTCCACATCCTTTCCCACTTAGCGTACGCTTAGGGGCCTTAGTCGATGCTCTGGGCTGTTTCCCTCTCGACCATGGAGCTTATCCCCCACAGTCTCACTGCCGCGCTCTCACTTACCGGCATTCGGAGTTTGGCTAAGGTCAGTAACCCGGTAGGGCCCATCGCCTATCCAGTGCTCTACCTCCGGCAAGAAACACACGACGCTGCACCTAAATGCATTTCGGGGAGAACCAGCTATCACGGAGTTTGATTGGCCTTTCACCCCTAACCACAGGTCATCCCCCAGGTTTTCAACCCTGGTGGGTTCGGTCCTCCACGAAGTCTTACCTCCGCTTCAACCTGCCCATGGCTAGATCACTCCGCTTCGGGTCTTGAGCGCGCTACTGAATCGCCCTATTCGGACTCGCTTTCGCTACGGCTTCCCCACACGGGTTAACCTCGCAACACACCGCAAACTCGCAGGCTCATTCTTCAAAAGGCACGCAGTCACGAGAATGTGCAAGCACATTCCGACGCTCCCACGGCTTGTAGGCACACGGTTTCAGGTACTATTTCACTCCCCTCCCGGGGTACTTTTCACCATTCCCTCACGGTACTATCCGCTATCGGTCACCAGGGAATATTTAGGCTTAGCGGGTGGTCCCGCCAGATTCACACGGGATTTCTCGGGCCCCGTGCTACTTGGGTGTCTCTCAAACGAGCCGCTGATGTTTCGACTACGGGGGTCTTACCCTCTACGCCGGACCTTTCGCATGTCCTTCGCCTACATCAACGGTTTCTGACTCGTCTCACAGCCGGCAGACTGTGAAAGAGAGATCCCACAACCCCGTATACGCAACCCCTGCCGGGTCTCACACGTATACGGTTTAGCCTCATCCAGTTTCGCTCGCCACTACTCCCGGAATCACGGTTGTTTTCTCTTCCTGCGGGTACTGAGATGTTTCACTTCCCCGCGTTCCCTCCACTTGCCCTATGTGTTCAGGCAAGGGTGACAGCCCATGACGACTGCCGGGTTTCCCCATTCGGAAACCCCCGGATCAAAGCCTGGTTGACGACTCCCCGGGGACTATCGTGGCCTCCCACGTCCTTCATCGGTTCCTGGTGCCAAGGCATCCACCGTGCGCCCTTAAAAACTTGGCCACAGATGCTCGCGTCCACTGTGCAGTTCTCAAACAACGACCAGTACACCGTCACACACCACCACTGTGGTGCTACACCGGCGCCGGCAACCGAAGCACAACCTTGCGGCCGATACTTCAGACACCCAACAGCGTGCCCGACACACTCCCCGCTTCCCTCAACGTTCCACGCTCCGAAGAGCAGTACTAGAAGGAGAAGACGATCAAGTGTGCCGAATAATCAACGTTCCACCCATGAGCAACCACCGCAGAACGTTTGCCTGCGTAGTGGCCTCTGAACCGGGCAAGCCCGGCTTAGAAGTGCTCCTTAGAAAGGAGGTGATCCAGCCGCACCTTCCGGTACGGCTACCTTGTTACGACTTCGTCCCAATCGCCAGTCCCACCTTCGACAGCTCCCTCCCACAAGGGGTTGGGCCACCGGCTTCGGGTGTTACCGACTTTCGTGACGTGACGGGCGGTGTGTACAAGGCCCGGGAACGTATTCACCGCAGCAATGCTGATCTGCGATTACTAGCAACTCCGACTTCATGGGGTCGAGTTGCAGACCCCAATCCGAACTGAGACAGGCTTTTTGAGATTCGCTCCACCTCACGGTATCGCAGCTCATTGTACCTGCCATTGTAGCACGTGTGCAGCCCAAGACATAAGGGGCATGATGACTTGACGTCGTCCCCACCTTCCTCCGAGTTGACCCCGGCGGTCTCCTGTGAGTCCCCATCACCCCGAAGGGCATGCTGGCAACACAGAACAAGGGTTGCGCTCGTTGCGGGACTTAACCCAACATCTCACGACACGAGCTGACGACAGCCATGCACCACCTGTACACCGACCACTAAGGGGGGCACTATCTCTAATGCTTTCCGGTGTATGTCAAGCCTTGGTAAGGTTCTTCGCGTTGCGTCGAATTAAGCCACATGCTCCGCTGCTTGTGCGGGCCCCCGTCAATTCCTTTGAGTTTTAGCCTTGCGGCCGTACTCCCCAGGCGGGGAACTTAATGCGTTAGCTGCGGCACCGACGACGTGGAATGTCGCCAACACCTAGTTCCCACCGTTTACGGCGTGGACTACCAGGGTATCTAATCCTGTTCGCTCCCCACGCTTTCGCTCCTCAGCGTCAGTAATGGCCCAGAGATCCGCCTTCGCCACCGGTGTTCCTCCTGATATCTGCGCATTTCACCGCTACACCAGGAATTCCGATCTCCCCTACCACACTCTAGCTAGCCCGTATCGAATGCAGACCCGGGGTTAAGCCCCGGGCTTTCACACCCGACGTGACAAGCCGCCTACGAGCTCTTTACGCCCAATAATTCCGGACAACGCTTGCGCCCTACGTATTACCGCGGCTGCTGGCACGTAGTTAGCCGGCGCTTCTTCTGCAGGTACCGTCACTTTCGCTTCTTCCCTGCTGAAAGAGGTTTACAACCCGAAGGCCGTCATCCCTCACGCGGCGTCGCTGCATCAGGCTTTCGCCCATTGTGCAATATTCCCCACTGCTGCCTCCCGTAGGAGTCTGGGCCGTGTCTCAGTCCCAGTGTGGCCGGTCGCCCTCTCAGGCCGGCTACCCGTCGTCGCCTTGGTGAGCCATTACCTCACCAACAAGCTGATAGGCCGCGGGCTCATCCTTCACCGCCGGAGCTTTCAACCTTCACAGATGCCAGTGAAGGTGGTATCCGGTATTAGACCCCGTTTCCAGGGCTTGTCCCAGAGTGAAGGGCAGATTGCCCACGTGTTACTCACCCGTTCGCCACTAATCCCCACCGAAGTGGTTCATCGTTCGACTTGCATGTGTTAAGCACGCCGCCAGCGTTCGTCCTGAGCCAGGATCAAACTCTCCGTGAATGTTTTCCCGTAATCGGGACGACACATCACGAGAGCGGAACAGCCAGGCGGAATAAGCCCGGCCGTTCACAGCGTCCTCGCTGTGTTTATTTCAAAGGAACCTCGCCACCGGGAACTGATGTTTCCGGTAGACGGGGTATCAACATATCTGGCGTTGATTTTTGGCACGCTGTTGAGTTCTCAAGGAACGGACGCTTCCTTTGTACTCACCCTCTCGGGCTTTCCTCCGGGCGCTTCCCTTCGGTCTTGCGTTTCCGACTCTATCAGATCCTTTTCTCGATCCGATTCCCTGTCGGCGGGATGTCTTGAGGCTTTGGGCTTTCGCCCGTCGGCCTTTCGACATTCACTACGTTAGCCGATTCCCCCGCCCGATTCATAATCGGGCTCTGCGCAATCGAATTCGGGCATGCGGGCACGCCGGAATCGACCCCGCTTAGGGGTTCTCCTAGGTAGTGGGTTGGCCGCTCCGGCTGCTGACTTCGCAGTACCCGGTTCAGCGGCTCGGGCCACGTTACGCGCCTCGTCAGCGCGCGTCAACTTCGGCGACGCCTGGGGACGTGGGCCCGATAAGGGCTCACCGTGGGGTCGTTGGCGATCCAGTAGCGCCAGGGGTGGACGTCCCCGTTTCCGCCGTCGCCCGCCACGCCGGTGCGTGGGCCGTTGCGTACCTGGTCGGACGGGGTCGGGGTGCCCGTGAGGATCCTCAGCGGGGTCTCGCCGGAGGCGCAGGCGTCCGTGCCGTCCAGTGCTCGGTCCACGTCCAGGGCCGTTGCCAGGCGAGCCGGGCCTTTGGCCAGTTCCTTGTCGTTGCGGGCCGAGAGTCGACGTGTGCGGGCGAGCTCGGCGCCCTCGACGATCTCGCCGGCGCGCAGCAGGACCGCGCTCGCCTCGCCGTCGGGGCCGCACACCAGGTTCATGCAGTGCCACATGCCGTAGGTGAAGTAGACGTATACGTGTCCGGGGGGACCGAACATCACGTCATTGCGGGGCGTGCGGCCGCGATAGGCGTGGGAGCCGGGGTCGTTCGGGCCGTCGTAGGCCTCGACCTCTGTGAGGCGGAGGGTGATCGGACCGTCCGGGGTGCTGCGTACGAGGATGCGGCCCAAGAGGTCGGGGGCTACTTCAAGGACGGGCCGGTCGAAGAAGGCCCGGGGCAGGGGCGTACGGTCGGGGGTCGCGATCATGCCGTCCGAGGGTAGTGCAGACGGGTGGTTGCGACGGGGTGGTCAGGGGGTCTGCGACTTGCCAGGGTGGGAGCGCGGAACCGGCCACGGCCGGATCGCGTTTGTAGGGATCAAGGGATCCACTCTGAAAAGAGGAGAGTCATGGCGTTCAAGAAGCTGCTCGCGAGCCTGGGGGCCGGCGGGGCTTCGGTCGAGACGGTGCTGACGGAGGTCAACGTCGTCCCGGGCGGTGTCGTCCAGGGTGAGGTGCGGATTCAGGGCGGGTCCGTGAACCAGAACATCGAGGGCCTGTCCGTGGGCCTTCAGGCGCGTGTCGAGGTCGAGGGCCAGGACTCGGAGTACAAGCAGGACATCGAGTTCACGAAGATGCAGCTCGGTGGTGCCTTCGAGCTGCAGGCCGGGGGCGTGCACGCGGTGCCCTTCGGGCTGGAGATCCCGTGGGAGACGCCGGTCACGACGATCGACGGTCAGACGCTGCGCGGCATGAACATCGGTGTGACGACGGAGCTGGCGATCGCGCGGGCCGTGGACTCCACCGACCTGGACCCGATCAACGTGCACCCGCTGCCCGCGCAGAAGGCGATCCTCGACGCCTTCATCCAGCTGGGCTTCCGCTTCAAGAACGCGGACATGGAGCGCGGCCACATCCGCGGTACGCGGCAGAAGCTGCCGTTCTACCAGGAGATCGAGTTCTTCCCGCCGCAGCAGTACCGCGGGATCAACCAGGTCGAGCTGAGCTTCGTCGCGGACGAGCGCACGATGGACGTCGTCCTCGAAATGGACAAGAAGCCGGGGCTGTTCAGCGAGGGCAGCGACACCTTCCGGTCGTTCCAGGTGGGACTCAACGACTTCCAGGGGACCGACTGGGCGGCGTACCTCAACCAGTGGCTGTCCGAGGTCGGCAGCAAGCGCAACTGGTTCTAGGCTCGGAACTGCTGATTCCACCGGTTCATCAGGAGGTATCGAAGTGACCGAGCTCAAGCGGCGGCCGCTGCCCCACGACTTCCATCCGCCCGTGCCGTCCTTCACGGTCACGAGCGAGGACGTCGAGCAGGGCGGGACCCTCAAGGACGCTCAGGTCCACGCGGCGGGCAATACCTCGCCGCAACTGCGCTGGGAAGGCTTCCCGGCCGAGACCAAGAGCTTCGCCGTGACCTGCTACGACCCCGACGCCCCTACGGGCAGCGGGTTCTGGCACTGGGTCGTCTTCGACATCCCGGCCTCGGTGACCGAGCTGCCGGCCGGTGCGGGCAGCGGCAAGTTCGAGGGGCTGCCGGAGGGTGCCGTACAGGCGCGGAACGACTATGGGTCGAAGGAGTTCGGCGGTGCCGCGCCGCCGCCCGGGGACGGGCCGCATCGCTATGTGTTCACGGTGTACGCCGTGGACCAGGAGAAGCTCGGTCCGGACTCGGACGCCAGTCCGGCCGTCGTCGGATTCAACCTGCGGTTCCACGCGATCGCGCGCGCCCATGTGATCGGCGAGTACGAGGTGCCCGCCGAAGCCTGACGTTCACGGAACGTTTGCCCGCCCCTGGTCATGGAAGTGATCGGGGGCGGGCATTTTTTATTTCGTTGTCCATCTCGGCGTGCCCGGCCAGAGTTGATCCCAGCCCGCCACGGGGTGGGCGGCTGCATACGGGAGGTGGGCTGGTCATGCGGGACACGCTGGTACTGAACGCGAGCTTCGAGCCGCTGTCGACGGTGACGTTGAACCGAGCCGTCGTTCTGGTGCTTCAGGACAAGGCCGTCGTTGAGCAGGCCCACCCCGAACTGCGCATGCGCGGAGCCGCGGTCGACATACCCGCGCCCCGGGTGATCAGGCTCTGCAGGTACGTACGGGTGCCGTTCCGAAGACAAGCGCCGTGGTCGAGGCGGGGTGTTCTGGTGCGAGACCGGCACCGGTGCGCATACTGCGGGCGCAGGGCCACGACCGTGGACCACGTGGTGCCGCGGTCGCACGGTGGGCAGGACTCGTGGCTGAATACGGTCGCCTCGTGCGCCGAGGACAATCATCGGAAGGCCGACCGGACGCCTGAGCAGGCGGGGATGCCGTTGCTTCGGGAGCCGTTCGAGCCGACGCCTGCCGATGCGATGTTGCTGACGCTGGGGGCCGACGAGTTTGCTGCGCTGCCCGACTGGTTGGCGATGGACGCGGCCTGACCACTCGCCGTAGACCCATTGGTGGTTCGTAGGCTGCCGCTTCGTTGTGGCTTGTCGCGCAGTTCCCCGCGCCCCTAAAAGCCTTTGGGGCCCGCCTTCCTTGGAAGGCGGGCCCCATTGCCGTAGGGCCGTGTGCGTCTCAGTCGATCGACGGCTTCTCTCGGCGTTCCGTTCCTGTGCCGGAGCCGCCGTTGCCTGAACCTCCGCCCAGGCCGCCGAGGTTGCCCATCGCGCCCGACAGGCCCTTGAGGGCGTCGCCGATTTCGCTGGGGACGATCCAGAGCTTGTTGGCGTCGCCTTCGGCGATCTTGGGGAGCATCTGGAGGTACTGGTAGCTGAGGAGCTTCTGGTCGGGGTCGCCGGCGTGGATGGCCTCGAAGACCGTGCGGACGGCCTGGGCCTCGCCCTCGGCGCGCAGGGCGGCGGCCTTGGCCTCACCTTCGGCGCGCAGGATCTGGGACTGCTTCTCGCCTTCGGCGGTGAGGATCGCGGCCTGGCGCGTACCTTCCGCGGTGAGGATGGCGGCGCGCTTGTCACGGTCGGCGCGCATCTGCTTCTCCATCGAGTCCTGGATGGAGGTAGGTGGCTCAATTGCCTTGAGTTCGACGCGGTTTACGCGGATGCCCCACTTGCCCGTCGCCTCGTCGAGGACCCCGCGCAGGGCCGCGTTGATCTCCTCGCGGGAGGTCAGGGTGCGCTCCAGGTCCATGCCGCCGATGATGTTGCGGAGCGTGGTGACGGTGAGCTGCTCGATCGCCTGGATGTAGCTGGCGACCTCGTAGGTCGCGGCGCGGGCGTCGGTCACCTGGTAGTAGATGACGGTGTCGATGTTCACGACCAGGTTGTCCTGGGTGATCACCGGCTGGGGCGGGAACGGCACGACCTGTTCGCGCAGGTCGATGCGGTTGCGGATGGTGTCGATGAACGGGACCACGATGTTGAGGCCCGCGTTGAGTGTCCGCGTGTAGCGGCCGAAGCGCTCGACGATGGCCGCGCTGGCCTGCGGGATGACCTGGATCGTCTTGATCAGGGCGATGAAGACCAACACCACCAGAATGATCAAGACGATGATGACCGGTTCCATGGTCTTTCCCCGTACCCCTTCTCCGCCGCGGCTTCTTCCGCAGATCTTATGGTTGTTGAAGATCTTGCTGGTCGAGTCTGACAGACCGTCGCGGAACTCGCGGCGGGTTCGCGCCAGTTACGTCGTGCGAGGTCACATGACGATCGCCGTGGCCCCCTCGATGTCCACGACGTCCACTTCCTGGCCTACTTCGTAGGCGCGGTCGGTGTCGAGGGCGCGTGCCGACCAGACCTCCCCGGCGAGCTTGATCCGGCCGCCGGAGGCGTCGACGCGCTCCAGAACGACGGCCTGTCTGCCCTTCAAGGCCTCGATGCCGGTGGCGAGTTGGGGTCGCTGTGCGCGATGTCTGTTCGCGATGGGCCGTACGACGGCGATGAGTGCGGTCGAGACGACGACGAAGGACACGACCTGGACGACGGCGTCACCGCCGAGGATGCCGGCGACCACCGCGGCCGCCACGGCGCCCACCGCCAGCATGGCGAGTTCGGGCATCGCGGTGATCACGAGCCCGATGCCGAGCGCTGCCGCGCCGATCAACCACCAAACCCACGCGTCGATTTCCACATGGTCATGGTAGGACCGCGGGCCCGGTCGCCGACAGGGCGCCGATCGTTTGAAAAGCCCTTCTTACCGGGGTTTTGCGGGGTGAAGGAGCGAGTCAGGAGAGCGGGAGGCCCTGTGCCGTCCAGCGCTCGCCAACCTGTTCGACGACGAGCGGGAGGCCGAAGCAGAGGGAGAGGTTGCGGGAGGTGAGTTCGAGCTCCAGCGGGCCCGCGGCGAGGACCTTGCCCTGACGGATCATCAGGACGTGGGTGAAGCCGGGGGCGATCTCCTCGACGTGGTGCGTGACCATGATCATGGAGGGCGCGATCGGGTCGCGGGCGAGGCGGCCGAGGCGGCGTACGAGGTCCTCGCGGCCACCGAGGTCGAGGCCGGCGGCGGGCTCGTCGAGGAGAAGCAGCTCGGGGTCGGTCATCAGAGCACGGGCGATGAGTGTGCGCTTGCGCTCGCCCTCGGAGAGGGTGCCGAACTTGCGGTCCACGTAGTCGCTCATGCCGAGACGGTCGAGGAAGGCGCGGGCACGCTGCTCGTCGATCTCGTCGTAGTCCTCGTGCCAGCCGGCGGTCATGCCGTACGCGGCGGTCAGCACGGTCTGCAGGACCGTCTGCTTCTTGGGCAGCTTGTCGATCATGGCGACACCGGCCGTGCCGATGCGCGGACGCAGTTCGAAGACGTCGGTGCCGGGCTTGCCGAGGGTCTCGTCGAGGATGGAGACGGTGCCCTTGCTGGGGAAGAGGTAGCTGGAGGCGAGGTTCAGGAGGGTGGTCTTGCCGGCGCCGTTCGGGCCGAGGATGACCCAGCGCTCGCCCTCCTTGACCGACCAGGAGACCTGGTCCACCAGAGCCCGGCCCTCGCGGACCACGGATACGTCCTGAAGCTCCAGAACATCGCTCATGAGCGCGTTGTCTCCCCTTGCAGTGTGACCGGTCTCGGCGTCTCGGCGTCTCGGTGGTCGCGTGCGCCTGTGGGCGCAGCCCTCAACGAAATCTACGCCACCGGTCGGGCGCTTCATTCCATCGGTCCGGTCCTTAGGGTGGGGGCATGCTCTCGGAACCGCGTTCAGGACGCCTTGCGGCTTGGGGAAATGCCCTTTTGGCCGGACTTGTCTCGCCGGATGATGCTGTGCTGGAGATCGTCGGGGACGATGCCGTGCACCGGGTGGAGGGGCTGCCGGGTGAGTCGGCACCCGTCGGGCTCACGCTGGCGCTGGGCCGGCTGCGGACGCTCGGGGTGAGCGGGCTGCGGGTCGCGCTGCCCGCGCCGGGGCACCCGCTGGGGCTGAGCGGTCCGCCGGAGTTCAATGCGCGGGCGATGGATGCCGAGGAAGCGGTGATCTGTCACGGCGCCGCGATCGGGCTGGTGCCGGAGGTGTACGAGGCCGGGCCCGAGGGTGATGTGCATGTCGAGGTCGTCTGGCATGTGCTGCCGGTGCGGGGGGCGCCTCCTGCGGATGTGCCGTCTCTGGGCGAGGCCGAGCGGGAGCTGGCGGAGGCCCTGCGGGATGCGACCGAGGTGTTGTCCCGGCTGGACGTGGCCGGGTCGGGGCCGGTGGCCGAGGCGGCGATCGATGCGTATCGGGCTCGGGCCGAGCGGGGGCGGGAGGTTTTGGCGCCGGGATATCCGCCTCGGGCGGTGCGGGTGCTGGAGCTGGCGCAGCGGGTGGGGTTGTTGATTTCGCTGGCCTGTACGAACGGGCACGGGGGTGCGGTGAGCTCCGCTGAGATGAGGGCTCGGGCTGAGGCGTTGCGTCCGGTGGAGCGGGTGGCTCGGCGAGCGCAGGTTGCTTCGTACAACGCGTATGTGGAGGAGCGGGAGCGGGGCGTGCGGTGAGCGTCCGCTGTTTGTGGCCGGCTTTGGTGTGACCGTCCCCGGGGGCTCCGCCCCCAGGCCCCCGTTTCTGCCTGGACGGCCTCGTCCTCAAGCGCCGGACGGGCTGGATTGCGCCGGCCTGCGCTGGAGTGTCCCGGATCCTGCGCCGACCAAGGGTCCCGAAGCCCGTGCCGACAAACAGACCGGCCTCCCGGGGTGGGGCCGGGAGGCCGGAGGTCACTGCTCGCTTCGGGTGGGCGTCACTTGTTGACGGCCAGGTTGCCGAAGGCGGGGTTCAGGATGCCGACGACGTTCACGCTGTTGCCCGCGGCGTTGACCGGGATGTGAACCGGGGCCTGGACGAGGTTGCCCGAGGCGACGCCCGGGGAGCCCACGGCCTTGCCGTCGGCGTGCGCGCCATCGGTGGCGGAGGCCATACCGGCACCGGCGGCCAGCAGGCCACCCGCCACCATCGTCACGGCCGCTGCCTTCTTCAGGTTCTTCACTTTCGAGCCCTCCTTGCGATTGCCGCGGCAGTCGCCGCAGCACGCACTGAAAAACGGTGGAGATCCACGAAGGATGCGCCATCCGGGGGACATTCCCACGACGGTATGAATCTCAGTCCGGAGCGGAACCCTCCGTATTGCCGTCCGTCACGTCCTGCGGAGAGCGTTTCAGCCGGTCATGCCATGGCGTACGGCCCACAGGGCTGCCTGGGTGCGGTCCGCCAGGTCGAGTTTCATCAAGATGTTTGAGACGTGTGTCTTGACGGTCTTCTCGGAGAGGACCAGGGCCCGCGCGATCTCGCGGTTGGAGCGACCGTCGGCGATCAGGCCGAGCACCTCGCGTTCGCGGTCCGTCAGCGAACCGGCTCTTCCCTGCCCCGAGTTGGCCTCCTCCTGGGACAGCAGGGCGCCCGCGACCTCGGGTTGGAGCAGGATGTGCCCGGCGTGCACGGAACGGATGGCGCCGGCGAGGGCGTCCGGGTCCACGTCCTTGTAGACGTAGCCGGCGGCGCCCGCGCGCAGGGCGGGGATCACCGTGCGCTGTTCGGTGAAGCTGGTGACGATCAGCACGCGCACGGGGTTGCCCAGTTCGCGGAGCTTGCGCAGGGCGTCCACGCCGTCCATGCCCGGCATCTTGACGTCCATCAGCACGACGTCGGGCTTGAGTTCCTCGGCGCGGGCCACTCCCTCGGCGCCGTCGGCGGCCTCGCCCACGACCTCGATGTCGTCCTGCACTTCGAGGAACGTGCGCAGGCCCCGGCGGACGACCTGGTGGTCGTCGACGAGCAGCACCTTGATTGCGTCAGCCACCGGGGACCTCCATCTCGATCACGGTGCCCTTGCCGGGCGCCGATTCCACGGTCAGCGTGCCGCCGACCCCGCTCGCCCGGTCCCTCATGGAGACCAGGCCCAGGTGTCGCCCGGCGCGGCGTATCGCCTTCGGTTCGAAGCCGTCGCCGTCGTCCGTGATGCGCAGGACGGCTCCGCTGCCGCGCCTGTCCAGCGTCACGTCGACGTGCTCGCCGCCGGAGTGCCGCAGGGCGTTGTGCAGGGCCTCCTGGGTGACGCGCAGTACGGCCTCCTCCTGGGCGGCGGGCAGGGCCTTCACGCCGTGGCCGGCGAAGGTCACGCGCGCGGAGTGGGCGCGGTCGAGGACCTGGATCTGGGTGCGCAGGGTGGCGACGAGGCCGTCCTCGTCGAGGGCCGCGGGGCGCAACTCGACGACTGCGGCGCGCAGTTCGTCGGCGGCCTCGGCGGCGAGTGCGGCCACCTGGTGCAACTCGCCCTTGGCGCGGGACGGATCACGGTCGATCAGTGCGGCCGCCGCCTGGGCCGTCAGGCGCAGGGAGAAGAGCTTCTGGCTGACCGCGTCGTGCAGTTCGTGCGCGAGGCGCGAGCGTTCCTCGGCGATCGTCAGCTCGCGGCTGCGTTCGTACAGACGGGCGTTGGTCAGGGCGATCGCGGCGTGCTGGGCGAGGATGCCGAGGAGGTCCTCGTCCTCCTCGGTGAAGCCGCAACTGCCTTCCGGCTTCGGGCAGTTCTTGTTGGCCAGGAAGAGCGCACCGATGACCTCGTCGCCGTCCCGGATCGGCAGGCCCAGGAAGTCGGACATGTCGGGGTGCGCCGACGGCCAGCCCTCGAAGCGGGGGTCCTTGCGGACGTCGGCGAGGCGCTCGATCTCCGCCTCCTGGAGCATCGCGGCAAGGATGCCGTGCTGGCGTGGGAGCGGGCCGATGGCCTTCCACTGTTCGTCGCTGACTCCGTCTACCACGAACTGGGCGAAGCCGCCGTGGTCGTCCGGGACACCGAGCGCCGCATACTGCGCGTCGAGCAGCTCGCGGGCCGAGGCCACGATCGTCTTGAGGACGTCCCGCACCTCGAGATGCCTGCTCATGGCCAGCAGCGCGGAGCTCACCGCGGCTAGGCCGGACCTGGGGCCTTGACTCATGCCCTCACGGTACCGGCGGGGTGTGACAGCCGGATCGGACCTGTGGCGGCGGCCGGCTAGGGCGCCGGTCCTAGTCCTCCGGTCCCCCGGTCAGCGGCGTAGGGCGAACGGTCCCCGGTGCGGCTTAGGACGAAGGGCCCCGCGGCTTTGCGGCCCGCGTCCGAGGCGGTGCGGGCGGCCCCGTTCCTACGTTGGGGGCACCGCCGATCGGAGGCGGCCTGGTACGAGGGGACGGTTGTCATGTCGGTAGCAATCATCACGGGAGCCTCGAAGGGTCTGGGGCGCGCGCTCGCCGAGGCGCTGGCCTCGCGCGGCTGGGATCTGGTGCTCGACGCCAGGACGCCGGAGGTCCTCCAGGAGACCGCGGCCGGCCTCCGGTCGTACGGCACGCGCGTGCAGGCCGTACCGGGGGATGTCACGGACGCCGGGCACCGGGCCGAGCTGGTGGCTGCTGCCTGGCAGCTGGGCGGTGTCGATCTGCTGGTGAGCAACGCCAGCGCGCTGGGTGCCGAGCCGCTGGTACGGCTGGACGAGCTACCGCTGGAGGGACTGCGGCGGGCGCTGGAGGTGAACGTGGTCGCCGCGCTGGGCGTGGTCCAGGAGGCTCTGCCGCTGCTGCGGGCGTCCGGGACGGGCGCGGTGATCACAGTCAGCTCGGACGCTGCCGCCGAGGCGTACGAGACCTGGGGCGGGTACGGCGCGTCGAAGGCGGCGCTGGACCATCTCGCGGCCGTGCTCGGCGAGGAGGAGTCGGGGCTGCGGATCTGGGCGGTCGACCCCGGGGACATGGCCACGGACCTGTATGCGGCGGCCGTACCGGACGACGACGAGCCACGGCCGACGCCGGGCGATGTGGTGCCGGCCTTCCTGCGGCTGCTGGACGAGCGTCCGGCGAGCGGCCGCTACGGGGCGCCCGCTCTGCTGGAGGGACGGCGATGACGCTGGCGATGGGGGTCCCCCCGCGCGAGCCTGTTCGAGCGTGGGGGAGGGTGCCCGAGGAGCTGTCGGCCCGGGTGCCGGCCGAGCAGCGGGGGCCGGGGCTGGACCGGGATGCCGTACGGCTGCTGGTGTCGCGGGGCACCGAGGTGACGCATCACGCGTTCGGCGAGCTGCCGCGGCTGTTGCGGGCCGGGGATCTGCTGGTCGTGAACACGTCGGAGACGCTGGCCGCCGCCGTGGACGGGCGGATCGGGCACACGCGCGTGGTGGTGCACTTCTCCACGCGCGGGGACGACGGGCGGTGGGCGGTCGAGCTGCGGGATCCCGACGAGAGCGGCGCCACGCGCGCGCATATATGGGGCAGCGCGCGACGTGCTCGTTGGAAGGGCGGTGGCGGGCGGCGGGCGGGAGGGCCCGCGGGAACTGAGGTGGGGCTGCCGGGCGGGGTGCGGCTGGTGCTGGAGGAGCCGCTCGGGGCGGGGAGGGAGCGGCTGTGGTGGGCGCGGGTCGCCGGGTCCCGGGAGAGCTCCCGCGGGGCAGGGGTCCTCGGACTCATGCGTGAGCACGGGCGGCCGATTCGTTACTCCTATACGGAGCGCGACCAGCCGCTCTCCGTGTACCAGACGGTGTTCGCGCTGCCGTCCGCCGACGGGACGGGCAGCGCGGAGATGCCGAGTGCGGCGCGGCCCTTCACGCTGCGGATGGTGACGGAGCTGGTCAGCCGGGGTGTGCAGTTCGCGCCGATCACCCTGCACACCGGGGTCGCCTCGGCGGAGGCGCACGAGCCGCCGTATCCGGAGCGGTTCGCGGTGCCGGAGGCCTCGGCTCGGCTGATCAACGCGGCGAGGGCAGGTGACGGCCGGGTCGTCGCCGTGGGGACGACGGCCGTGCGGGCGGTGGAGTCGGCTGCGGGTGCCGACGGGCTCGTCCGCGCGCGTGAGGGGTGGACGGACCTCGTTGTCACGCCGGAGCGCGGGGTGCGGGTGGTGGACGGGCTGCTGACCGGGCTGCACGAGCCGGAGGCCTCGCATCTGCTGATGCTGGAGGCGGTCGCCGGGCGGGCCGCGATCGACCGCAGCTACGAGGCGGCGCTGCAAGGGCTCTACCTGTGGCACGAGTTCGGCGACGTGCATCTCATCCTGCCGGAGGAGGGTCCTCACACAGAGCGTTGCGCCAGCAACTGCCGGTGAGACTGTTACCCGGCCGATGTGAGCCCGCACATAGGGCGCAGGTCACGTACGAAAGTCCGTAGTAGGTAGCGACGTCCCTTTTGAGCGGGACAGACGGTCCTGTCTGTCCCGTTTTGCCCTTCCTGGGTCCACTACCGAGGATCGTACGTCACACCTTTGCCACGCCATTTTGCGGCCGCTAAGAATTGCTCTCGTCGCTCAGCGCCGTGGGTTCAGCCCGCGGCGTTTGTGCAGGAAGCACCCGTGTCCCCTGACGGACAGCGAGCGACCTCCGCGCTATTCGAAGAGGTCCCACTGCCATGCTCAAGAACACCAAGAACCGTCTTGATCGCACGCTCACCAAGCGCCACAAGATCGCGATAGCCGGCGTCGGTACGCTCGGCGCCGCCGCTCTCGCCCTGTCCGCCGTCCCGGGCAATGCCCAGACGACCACGGCCGACGCCCCCACGGGCAAGGTGGCGTACAGCAACGAGCAGATCAAGGACGTCAAGCCGAGCGTCACCAACCAGCTCGCCGCTGCCGGCGTGAAGGCCGAGGAGATGTCGGCCAAGCACGAGGCCGCCGTGGCCGCCGCCAAGCACCGCGCCGCCGTGGCCCACGACAAGCACGTGGCCGCCAAGGCCACCGCCGCGAAGAAGGCCGCAGCCGCGAAGAAGGCCGAGGCCTCGCGCAAGGCGAAGGAGGCCGCGAGCCGCGACGCCAAGCGCATCCAGGTCAAGCCGGTCGCTGCCAAGACCTACGCGAACAACCTCGACGGTTGGATCCGCGAGGCCCTCGACATCATGAAGAAGCACGACATCCCGGGCTCCTACAACGGCCTGCACAAGAACATCATGCGGGAGTCCTCGGGTAACCCGAACGCGATCAACAACTGGGACATCAACGCCCAGAACGGCGTCCCGTCGATCGGTCTGCTCCAGGTCATCAAGCCGACCTTCGACGCGTACCACGTCCCGGGCACGGCCAAGAGCCAGTACGACCCGGTCGCCAACCTCACGGCCGCCGCCAACTACGCGGCCGACCGGTACGGCTCGATCGACAACGTCAACAGCGCGTACTGAACGAGGTAGGCGCGGGCCTCTGATCCGTACGCCGAAGGGCGGCACCCTCCTGATGGGGTGCCGCCCTTCGGGCGCGGTACGGGAAGGCTACTTACGCATGACCTCGGGCTCGTGGCGGCGCAGGAAGCGGGCCACGAAGATGCCGCAGATCACGCCGAGGACGATCAGGGCGAACATGTCCATGGTCCAGGCGCCGACCGTGTGCTCCCACAGCGGGTCGTTGCTGTCGCCCTTGGCGGGCGGGCTGATCTGGTTGAAGTCGAGCGTGGCACCGGCGGCGGCGACCGCCCAGCGCGACGGCATCAGGTACGAGAGCTCGTTGACACCGATGGAGTTGGCCAGCGGGAACAGGCAGCCGGTGAAGACGACCTGGACGATCGCGAACATGACCAGCAGCGGCATGGTCTTCTCGGCGGTCTTCACCAGGGCCGAGATGATCAGGCCGAACATCATCGCGGTGAAGCCCAGTGCCATGATCGGAATACACAGCTCCAGCAGAATCTGGCTGCCGAGAATCAGGCCCTTGTCCGGGATGGTGCGGCTTGAGAAGCCGATGACACCGACCATCAAGCCCTGCAGCACCGTGATCAGGCCGAGCACGAACACCTTGGACATCAGGTACGCGGACCGGGACAGGCCGGTCGCGCGCTCCCGTTCGTAGATGACCCGTTCCTTGATCAGCTCACGGACGGAGTTGGCGGCGCCTGCGAAGCAGGCGCCCACCGCGAGGATCAGCAGGACGGTGAGGGCCGTGCCGTTGGCGACGGGCTTGCCGGTGTTCGGGTTGATCTCTGTGTTGACCAGGAGGTCCTTGCCGGAGTCGATGAGCAGGCTCACCGAGCCGAGGACGAGCGGCAGGATCACCGTCAGGGCCAGGAAGCCCTTGTCGGAGGCGATCACCGAGACGTAGCGGCGCACCAGGGTCAGGAACTGGGACAGCCAGCCCTGCGGCTTCGGCGGCCTCATCGCCTGCATGGGGGGCATCTGTACGGACTGCGGAGCAATCGCGTCGATGTCCGCGGCGTACATCTGGTAGTGCTGCGAGCCCTTCCAGCGGCCCGCCCAGTCGTAGTCGCGGTAGTTCTCGAAGGCGGAGAAGACGTCGGCCCAGGTGTCGTAGCCGAAGAAGTTCAGCGCCTCCTCCGGCGGACCGAAGTAGGCGACCGCACCGCCCGGCGCCATCACCAGGAGCTTGTCGCACAGTGCCAGCTCGGCCACCGAGTGCGTGACGACGAGCACCGTACGGCCGTCGTCGGCGAGGCCGCGCAGCAGCTGCATGACGTCGCGGTCCATGCCCGGGTCGAGGCCCGACGTGGGCTCGTCCAGGAAGATCAGCGACGGCTTGGTGAGCAGCTCCAGGGCCACCGAGACGCGCTTGCGCTGGCCGCCGGACAGAGAGGTGACCTTCTTGTCCTTGTGGATGTCGAGCTTCAGTTCGCGCAGCACCTCGTCGATGCGGGCGTCGCGCTCCCGGCCCGTGGTGTCGGCCGGGAAACGGAGCTTGGCCGCGTACTTGAGGGCCTTCTTGACGGTCAGCTCCTTGTGCAGGATGTCGTCCTGCGGGACCAGACCGATGCGCTGACGCAGCTCGGCGAACTGCTTGTAGAGGTTCCGGTTGTCGTAGAGGACGTCGCCCTGGTTGGCGGGCCGGTAGCCGGTGAGCGCCTTGAGCAGGGTCGACTTGCCCGAGCCGGACGGGCCGATGACCGCGATGAGCGACTTCTCCGGGACGCCGAAGGAGACGTCCTTGAGGATCTGCTTGCCGCCGTCGACCGTGACGGTCAGATGGCGGGCGGAGAAGGAGACCTCACCGGTGTCGACGAACTCCTCGAGGCGGTCGCCGACGATCCGGAACGTCGAGTGACCGACACCGACGATGTCCGCCGGGCCCAGCAGCTGCGAGCCGCCCTTGGCGATCGGCTGGCCGTTGACGTACGTGCCGTTGTGGGAGCCGAGGTCGCGGATCTCCATGCGGCCGTCGGGCGTCGAGTGGAACTCGGCGTGGTGCCGGGAGACCTGGAGGTCGGAGACGACCAGCTCGTTCTCCAGCGCACGGCCGATGCGCATCACGCGGCCGATGGAGAACTGATGGAACGTGGTGGGGCTGCGGTCGCCGTAGACCGGCGGCGCCCCCGCGCCACCACCGGGGCCCTGCTGCTGCGGGATATGAGCCGCGGCCTGCTGCGGCTGCTGCCAGCCGGCCTGCGGGGACCCCTGCTGCTGGGGGACCGGCTGCGGCGCCTGCTGCTGCGGGACCGGCTGGGCCCAGCCGGGGTTCGCGCCCTGCGCTGCGTACGGCTGCTGCTGTGGCTGAGCCTGCGGCGAGGCGACGGAGGCCGCGGTGCCGGAGAGGTTCAGGCATGGTCCGTCGGTCGCGTTGCCCAGGAACACGGCCGAGCCGCCGCCGATCTCCAGGTGATGGATCCGCTGGCCCTGCACGAACGTGCCGTTGGTGCTGCCGTGGTCCTCGATGACCCAACTGCGGCCGCTCCAGCTGATCGTGGCGTGCCGCCAGGACACTCTGGCGTCGTCGAGCACGATGTCACCCTGCGGATCACGTCCGAGGGTATAGGGCCTGGACGGGTCGAGCGTCCAGGTCCTTCCATTCAATTCCAGTACGAGTTCCGGCACTCCAGCCCCACTGAGTAGTCCCCCGAGTTACCCCCAACACAGGGAGTCTAGGGATGTCGAACATCGTCGGGAACTATTTCAGGCTCCGCCCCCTGACCGAAAGTCGGGCCTTGTGAGGACCACGCCCCCGCGCTTCGAATGGTTCCGTTGACGGGGTTGAAATCAGTCCGGAGAGTGGTAATCCACGCGAGGGGGACATGCGCGGCGAACAGTCGCCGCACTGCGGATCGGGGGGTCTGCCATGAGCGCGTCCACGAACGTCGAGAGCGCGAGGCACGGCACACGGCTGCCGTGGGGAGACATCCTGTTGTCCGCGATCGCCTGCGTGAGCTGGGCATTGATCGGGATGGCGGGCACGGCGGCACTCGGACTGCATCTGCTGGAGGCCGACGCCGCGGGCTCCCTGGGGCCCATGACCGCGGCGGTGGTGGCCCTAGGGGCGGGTGGTTCTGTCACCCCGTCCGGCGATGTGTCCGCTTTCGGGCTGACGGGCGCGGAGGCGTCGACCGCCATCGAGATCACGCCACTCGGGGTGAGCCTGGTCGGCGCGGTGCTGCTGTCGTGGTTCTTCCTGCGCTCCTTGCGCGGCGCGGGAGTTGTGATCGCTCCGCCCGAACTCCTCGCGCGCGCGGGCGCGGTGGTCGCGCTGTTCGTGGCGATGCTGGGCGGGCTGGCCTGGGCCGGGCACGACGTCATCACCATCGACGGGAGCTCACTGGGGCTCGACGACCTGCCGGGCGGTGGCGGGGGCGGGGGCGGGCTCGAGATCCCCGGAGTGGGGGACATCGGGGACATCGGCGGGCTGCTGCCCGACCAGATCGGTGACCTCATCGACGCGAAGGCGGCTGTCGGCTTCACGGTGGATACGGCGCCGACGCTGCTCGGCGGCATGGCCTGGTCCGCCGGCATCCTGCTGATCGCCCTGCTCGCCTCGCGCCGTACCCCGCTGCCGCGCGGCTGGGAGGCCGTGCACCGCGTCGTACGACCCGCCATGTCCGCTCTCGTCACGGTGCTGCTGGTGGCGGTGGCGGCCGGGCTCGCGGCGGCGGCGTACGCGGCGTTCGGCGACGACCACCCCAAGCGGATCGCCGGCGCGGCCCTGCTGGGCGCCCCGAACGGTGTCTGGCTCGGCATCCCGATCGGCCTGCTCGTGCCGTTCGACGGCCGGGCGACGGGGCCGCTGGTGGGCCTGCTCCCGGACCCCCTGGACGACCTTCTGAACAGCGGCGCCGACCAGTCCGTCACGCTGAGCAGGCTGGCGGAGCTGGACGGCCGGGTGTGGCTGCTGGGAGTCGCGGCGGCGGTGATGATGCTGCTCGCGGGAGTGCTGACGGCCGTGCGGACGCCGGTCGTGGCGGGCGCCCTGGAGAGCCCTGGTTCCGGGGACGTACGGGATCCGGGTGCCCTGCGCTTCGCCGGGCGGTGTGCGCTGCGGCTCGGTGTCGCCACGGCGTTGACGCTGCCGTTGCTCGCATGGCTGACGGAGCTGTCCGTGGACGCCTCGCTGTCGGTGCTGGGCTTCGATGCGTTCGGCGCCGGGGTGCGGTTGCAGGGGAACCTCGGTGTGGCGCTGCTGCTGGGGGCGGCTTGGGGGGCGGGGGCGGGCGCCGTGGGGGCCCTCATGGCCCGTGCGACCGGGGCGGCGGGGGCGCGGGCGGCGGCGCTTGCTCGGGGTGCGGTGCCGGGCGGGACCGGAGTGGCCGCGCCGTGGAGTACGGCGAGCTCGGCGGCCGAGGGCTCCGGGGTTTCGTCGGATGCAAGCCCGTCGGGGCCGTACGCCCCCGGCACGCCGTACCGGCCGCCCAACCGCGGGAGGAACCCGTATCTGCGGGTGCCGGACCGGCTGCGCGAACCGGAGGACGCGCGGCCGCCCGGCGCGGCGCCACCGCCCAGGGGCGCGCGGGCGGCCGACGACGCGCCGGGGCCTGATGCGCGGTGGGGGCGCGGTGGTGTGCGGCGCCCTGGTGACCCGCCGGTCGGCGAACCGCCAATTGGTGAGCCGCCGTCCGCCGGTGACGACGATGTGTACGGGGCGCCCACGGTCGTACGGCCGATTTCGCCGCCGCCGAGGTCGCCCCGGCCTCCGCGGCGGCGTGGGGACGGGTCGTCGTCCGGAGGGGCCGACGGGCCGCCCCCTCCGCCACCGCCGCCGCCGCGGAAGCCGAAGGGACGCCCGTGAGCCGCGCGCTGGGGCATGTCTCGGGCTGATCCGAGAGGGCTCGGGGGCGGCTGCCGGTCGGTGACTGCGGGGCCGCTGCGGCCGGTCGCGCAGTTCTCCGCGCCCCTGAGGCGCGGCCCCACCCACAGGTGCCGCTGTTGTGATGCACAGCCGGCGGCGCGTCCGTGGCCGTAACGTAAGGCTCGCGCCACCCGGTCGACACCCAGTGTTCCGTGTCCGCTAGACGGACCTCAGGGGCGGCAGGCACTGGGTGCCGGATACGGTGGAAGCACCATGAGCGCTTCGCAGACCTCTGACATCCCCACCCTTCTCGTCAAGATCTTCGGGAAGGACAGGCCGGGAATCACGGCCGGACTCTTCGACACGCTGGCCGCCTACTCCGTCGACGTGGTCGACATCGAGCAGGTCGTCACCCGTGGCCGGATCACGCTGTGCGCGCTCGTGACGCAGCCTCCGGCGGGGTTGGAGGGGGATCTGAGGGCGACCGTCCACAGCTGGGCCGATTCGATGAAGATGCAGGCGGAGATCATCTCCGGCCTGGGCGACAACCGGCCGCGTGGCCTCGGGCGCTCCCTGGTGACCGTGCTCGGGCACCCGCTGACCGCGGAGGCGGCGGCCTCGATCGCCTCCCGGATCACCAGGTCGGGCGGCAACATCGACCGTATCTTCCGGCTGGCCAAGTACCCCGTGACGGCGGTGGAGTTCGCGGTGTCCGGCGTGGAGACCGAGCCGCTGCGCACCGCCCTGGTGACCCACGCGGCGGCACTGGGTGTCGACATCGCGGTCGTCGCGGCGGGTCTGCACCGGCGCGCGCAGCGTCTCGTCGTCATGGACGTGGACTCGACCCTCATCCAGGACGAGGTGATCGAGCTCTTCGCGGGGCACGCCGGCTGCGAGGACAAGGTGGCCGAGGTGACGGCTGCCGCGATGCGCGGGGAGCTGGACTTCGAGCAGTCGCTGCACGCGCGCGTGGCCCTGCTGAAGGGGCTCGACGCCTCGGTGGTGGAGAAGGTGCGCACCGAGGTGCGGCTGACGCCGGGCGCGCGCACGCTGATCCGTACGCTGAAGCGGCTCGGCTATCAAGTGGGGGTCGTCTCGGGTGGGTTCACGCAGGTCACCGATGACTTGAAGGAACGGCTCGGGCTCGACTTCGCCCAGGCGAACACGCTGGAGATCGTCGACGGGCAGCTGACCGGCCGGGTCACCGGCGAGATCGTGGACCGGGCGGGCAAGGCGCGGCTGCTGCGCCGGTTCGCCGCCGAGGCCGGGGTGCCCCTGTCCCAGACGGTGGCGATCGGTGACGGTGCCAACGACCTGGACATGCTGAACGCCGCCGGCCTGGGCGTCGCCTTCAATGCCAAGCCGGTGGTGCGGGAGGCGGCGCACACCGCGGTGAACGTGCCCTTCCTGGACACGGTCCTGTATCTGCTGGGCGTCACCCGCGAAGAGGTCGAGGCCGCGGACATGCACGACGACGAGGTCTGACGACCGGCACCCCGCATCCGATGCCCTGGGTGCGCAGGGGCCCGGCGCCGCGACGGTGCCGGGCCCCTGTGCGTGGGTTCGTCACTCGGAGGGTGCCCAGTAGTCGAGCAGCGTGGCCACGCCGGGCTCCAGCGTCTTCCAGCTGCCGCCGAAGGACAGGACGGCGAAGGCGGCGGTCGGGAAGCCGCGGCGGCTCATCCGGTCGCGCGGTTCGGCCTCGGCCGAACCGGAGAGGATCTCGGCGAGGCCCTGCACGCCCGGGTTGTGGCCGATCAGCAGGACGTTCTGTGCGTCGTCGGGTGTTTCGTTGAGCACAGCAATCAGTTCGCCGGGCGAAGCCTCGTACACCCGCTCTTCGTAGACGGTTTTCGGCCGGTGCGGGAACTCATGGACGGCGAGCTTCCAGGTCTCCCGGGTCCGGGTCGCGGTGGAGCACAGGGCCAGGTCGAAAGGGATGTCGGTGTCGGCCAGCCTGCGGCCGGCCTCTGCCGCGTCCATTCGGCCCCGGTCGGCGAGCGGCCGCTCGTGGTCGTTCACCTGTGGCCAGTCGGCTTTCGCATGCCGGAAGAGGACAATCCTGCGGGATTCTGCGACGCTCATGAGATCCAGCTTCGCATGAAACAGGCCACGGGGCGCAGGGAGTTGACGGGCGGCTTCGGCGGTGCTCAGCGCGTGATCAGCTGAGCTATGCGCTCGAAGAGCTGGCTGATCGCGGGCTCGGCGGTCGCGGCATGCGCGTCGGACGGGTCGAGGATCAGCATCAGCAGCGTGATGAAGGCGAGCGTCGGCAGCGCGAGGGCCCACCAGGGCAGCCGGATGTCGGCACGGCCCGTGGACACCGGGTGGGGCGGGGTGTGCGTGCGGGCCGACATGTCGCCTCCGTGAGTCTTCGAGTGGTCCGTGACCGGCTCTCGCGGTCACACTTCGAAGTTACGGACTCCGCGACTCTCAACCCATCCGGTGATCCACCCAGTTGACCCTGACACTCACCCCCTAGGGGATGGGGGTGCTAGCCCCACCATCGCCGGCCCGCTGTGCATCGAGGGACGTCTGCGACGGGGCGTGCGTCAGGGCGAGGCGATCGTCGCGACGACGGCGATGACGGCGAAGATGGCGAAGAACGTGCCGAAGACGAGCAGCAGCTTCTTCTGGCCGTTGCGGGGGTTCGGGTCGAGCACTGGCATACGGCAAGTTTCGCACCCCCGGGCCGCGGCGGGTCCGCCGGGGTGACGCTCAGCGGGCCGCCTCGTCCTCGACCGTGCGGTTGCGTCCCGCCAGGACCCCGACCGCCATCTGCGGGATCATGAGGCCGGCCATGAGCGCGATCGGGAGACCCCAGCCGCCGCTGTGCTGGTAGAGCACGCCGACCAGGAGCGGGCCGGGGATCGAGATCAGATAGCCGGTGCTCTGCGCGAAGCCCGACAGCTGCGCCACTCCCGCACTGCTCCTGGCCCGCATGCCGACCATGGTGAGGGCCAGCGGGAACGAGCAGTTGGAGACGCCGAGCAGCAGCGCCCAGACCCAGGCACCGGCGACCGGCGCGAGGTACAGGCCCGCGTACCCGACGAGGCCGCAGGCGCCCAGCGCCAGCACGATCGGTCCCTGGTGGGGCAGCCTGGTGGCGAGGCGCGGGATGACGAAGGCGAGCGGCACACCCATCACCATCGTGAGGGCGAGCAGCAGCCCCGCCGTGCCGGCGGGCACACCGGCGTCCCGGAAGATCTGCGCCATCCAGCCCATCGTGATGTAGGCGCCGGTGGCCTGGAGCCCGAAGTAGACGGCGAGGGCCCAGGCGGTGCGGCTCCGGGTGATCCGCAGCTGGGGTGCGGCCACGCGCGCGTGGTTCTCCGGCGCGGCGGACGTTGCCTTGCGGTCCCGCACGAAGGGAATCCACGGCAGTACGGCCACGGCCGGGAGCACCGCCCACACCGCGAGCCCGGTCTGCCAACTTCCGCCCAGCGCCTCGGTCATGGGCACCGTCACGGCCGCGGCGGACGCGGTGCCGAGGGCGAGGGCCATCGAGTACAGGCCGGTCATGGAGCCGACTCGGTCCGGGAACCAGCGCTTGACGATGACCGGCATCAGGACGTTGCTGACGGCGATGCCCATGAGGGCGAGGGCGCTGGCGGCCAGGAAGCCGGCCGTGCTGCCCGCGTACGGGCGCAGGAGCAGTCCGGCGGTGATGGCGACCATGCCCGCGCACACCACCGCGCCGGGGCCGAACCGGCGGGCGAGCCGGGGTGCCATGACGCCGAAGACGGCGAAGCAGAGCGGGGGCACGGAGGTGAGCAGTCCGGCCACGCTGCCGCTCATACCGAGCCCGTCGCGGACCTCTTCGAGGAGGGCGCCGAGGCTGGTGATGGCGGGGCGCAGGTTCAGCGCGGTCAGCACGATGCCGAGCACGACCAGCCGTACCGTCCACGTGCCGGTCCACGCGCGCGTGGCGGGCTCCGTCGTGGTGGGTGCCTGCGGGGTGCGTATTCGCGTGGACGTCGCCGTCCGGTTTTCCTCACGTGCCATGCGGCCCATCATAGAATCATGGGATGATTGGTTGTCCACCCCTGGGCCGCCCGGCCCCGGCCCTACCGTGCGAAGGTGTGCCATGCCCCTGAGCAACCCCCGCCGTTCGGCGCTGTCCGAGCAGGTCATCGCCGCGCTGCGGAACCAGATCACCTCGGGCGAATGGCCGGTCGGCACCCGCATCCCGACCGAGCCCGAGCTGGTCGAGCAGCTCGGTGTGGCCCGCAACACGGTCCGTGAGGCGGTCCGCGCGCTCGCGCACAACGGCCTGCTGGACATCCGCCAGGGCTCCGGCACCTACGTGGTGGCGACCAGCGAGCTGGCCGGCGTGATGCACCGCCGCTTCGCCGACGCCGACCCCCGGCACATCGCCGAGCTGCGCTCCACGCTGGAGTCGGGCGCCGCGCAGCTGGCCGCCGAGCGGCGCACCGAGAAGGACCTCAAGCAGTTGGACGCGCTCCTGCTGCGGCGTGAGGAGGCCTGGGAGTCGGGCGACACGGAGGCATTCGTGGCGGCCGACGCGACCTTCCACCTGGCCGTCGTCGCGGCGTCCCACAACGTCGCGATGATCGCGATGTACGCGGACCTGGGCGAGGTCCTGCGGGACTGGCTGCGCGACGACGTCGGCGCGGAGCTGACGCCGGAGTCGTACCTGGACCACGCGCGGCTGGTGGACGCGATCCGCGCGGGCGACGCGTCGGCGGCCGCGTCGGAGGCGGCGGGCTATCCGTTCCACTGCCGTCCGGGGCGCTTCAGCGCTCCTGCCGGTGGCTGACCCACGCCGAGCCGACCTCTTTCCAGCAGCGTCCGGTCAGCCGCACGGTCTGCGCGGGTTCGGCGTCCACCGGGGAGCCGTCACTGTCGATGTCCCACCAGCGGGCGCACTCCACGTGCAGGCTCACGCGGTCGGTCTCCGGATAGGGGTTGTGGCAGTACGCGGTCACATGGGAGCCGGTGACGTTGATCCGGCACGCGGAGCCGAACGGCTCCCAGGGCTCCGCTTCCGCTCTCGCGGCGTGCACGCGTGCGTGCGTGTGGGCCATCGCCTCGTACGAAAGAGGCACTACGAGGGCGACGGCAACGGTCGTCGAGGCCAGGCGGCGGGACAAGCGCACAACGGGACCTCCTCGGCCGTACGGGGGAGGGGCTCGCGTGATGAACGCGTACTCCAGACTGCGCTGTCGCAGGCCTCCCCCGCCTCGCCGGATGAGCCGAACGGGTGACGCCCCGCTCCCCCGCGCGCGGCGGGAGAACGGGGCGTCGGCGGCGTACGGGAGGTCAGGCGCCGATGGCGTGCAGACCGCCGTCCACGTGGACGATCTCGCCGGTGGTCTTCGGGAACCAGTCGCTCAGCAGGGCGACGACGCCCTTGCCGGCCGGCTCCGGGTCCTCCAGCTTCCACTCCAGCGGGGAGCGGCTGTCCCAGACGGACGCCAGCTCGGCGAAGCCGGGAATGGACTTCGCGGCCATGGAGCCGATCGGACCGGCCGAGATCAGGTTGCAGCGGATGTCGTGCTTGCCGAGGTCACGCGCCATGTAGCGGTTCGTGGCCTCCAGGGCGGCCTTGGCCGGGCCCATCCAGTCGTACTGCGGCCAGGCGAACTGCGCGTCGAAGGTGAGGCCGACGACGGATCCGCCCTCGGTCATCAGCGGCAGCAGCGCCATGGTCAGCGACTTCAGGGAGAAGGCGGAGACGTGCATGGCCGTGGCCACGGACTCGAACGGCGTGTTCAGGAAGTTGCCGCCGAGCGCGTCCTGGGGCGCGAAGCCGATGGAGTGCACGACGCCGTCGAGCTTGTCGCCCAAGTGCTCACGCACCTGGCTCTCCAGGCGGGCGAGGTGCTCGTCGTTGGAGACGTCGAGCTCCAGGACCTTGACCTTCTCCGGCTGGGGGAGCTTCTTGGCGATGCGCTCGGTGAGCGTAGGACGCGGCCAGGCGGTGAGGATGATCTCCGCGCCCTGCTCCTGGGCCAGCTTCGCGGTGTGGAAGGCGATGGAGGACTCCATCAGCACACCGGTGATGAGGATCTTCTTGCCCTCAAGGATTCCAGCCATGGTGATCAGTGACCCATTCCCAGTCCGCCGTCAACGGGAATGACGGCTCCAGTGATGTACGAGGCGTCGTCGGACGCGAGGAACCGCACCGCGGCGGCGATCTCGTCCGGCTGCGCGTACCGGCCGAGCGGGACCTGCGTCACGATGTTCGCACGCTGCTCCTCGGTGAGGACCTTGGTCATGTCGGTGTCGACGAAGCCGGGCGCGACGACGTTGAAGGTGATGTTGCGCGAGCCCAGCTCACGGGCGAGGGAGCGCGCGAAGCCGACCAGGCCGGCCTTGGAGGCGGCGTAGTTGGCCTGACCGGGCCCGCCGTACAGCCCGACGACCGACGAGATGAGCACCACGCGGCCCTTCTTGGCGCGCAGCATGCCGCGGTTGGCGCGCTTGACCACGCGGAAGGTGCCGGTGAGGTTGGTGTCGACGACCGCGGTGAAGTCCTCCTCGGACATCCGCATCAGGAGCTGGTCCTTGGTGATGCCGGCGTTGGCGATCAGAACCTCGACCGGGCCGTGCTCGGCCTCGATCTCCTTGTAGGCCTGCTCCACCTGCTCGGTGTCGGTGATGTCGCACTTGACGGCCAGGAAGCCGGCCGGCGGCTCTCCCGAGCGGTACGTGATCGCGACCTTGTCGCCGGCATCGGCGAAAGCGCGGGCGATGGCGAGGCCGATGCCCCGGTTGCCTCCGGTGACGAGAACCGAGCGGCTCAACGGATCACCCTTTCGATTGGGGTCTGAACACACCCGCCCGAACACTGGATGGCAGGCGGCTTCCCCGAAAACCTATCGGGCCGGTCGCGCCGGGGGACATTCGGGCACCGACAGTGGCTTGCGGGTGTCACTGTCGGGTCCCTACAGAAACTTGCGCAGTCCAGCCGGAAACGTGTGGTCCCTGGCCCCGGCCGCGCGACATGATCGGTGCCGACAGGCCACGACAGCAGGGAGACCTCCGTGCCCCATACGATCGATGAAGCCTTCACGGCGCTTCCGCTACGCGCCCTGGCCGACGCCGCGCTGGCACGCGCGCGTGCGCTGGGTGCCGAGCACGCGGACTTCCGGTTCGAGCGGGTGCGCAGCGCGTCCTGGCGGCTGCGGGACGCCAAGCTCGCCGGGTCGTCGGACACCACCGACCTCGGGTACGCGGTGCGGGTCGTGCACGGTGGCACCTGGGGGTTCGCGTCCGGGGTGGATCTGACGCTGGACGCCGCCGCCAAGGTCGCCTCGCAGGCGGTGGCGATGGCGAAGCTGTCCGCCCAGGTGATCAAGGCCGCCGGGTCGGACGAGCGGGTGGAGCTCGCCGACGAGCCCGTGCACACCGACCGGACGTGGATCTCGTCGTACGAGATCGATCCGTTCACGGTGCCCGACGAGGAGAAGTCGGGGCTGCTCGCGGACTGGAGCGCGCGGCTGCTGGCGGCGGACGGGGTCAATCACGTCGACGCCTCGCTGCTCACCGTCCACGAGAACAAGTTCTACGCGGACACCGCCGGGACCGTGACCACCCAGCAGCGGGTCCGGCTGCACCCGCAGCTGACGGCCGTGTCGGTGGACGAGTCGACCGGCGAGTTCGACTCCATGCGCACCATCGCGCCACCCGTGGGACGCGGCTGGGAGTACCTGACGGGCACCGGCTGGGACTGGGACGACGAGCTCGCGCGCATCCCCGAGCTGCTCGCCGAGAAGATGCGGGCGCCGAGCGTCGAGCCGGGGCCGTACGACCTCGTCGTCGACCCCTCCAACCTGTGGCTGACCATCCACGAGTCCATCGGCCACGCCACCGAACTGGACCGCGCCCTCGGCTACGAAGCCGCCTACGCCGGCACCTCCTTCGCCACCTTCGACCAGCTCGGCAAGCTCCGGTACGGCTCCGACCTGATGAACGTCACCGGTGACCGCACCGCCGAGCACGGCCTCGCGACCATCGGATACGACGACGAGGGCGTCGAGGGCCAGTCCTGGGACCTGGTGCGCAACGGCACGCTCGTCGGCTACCAGCTGGACCGGCGGATCGCAAAGCTGACCGGGTTCGAGCGGTCCAACGGGTGCGCGTTCGCCGACTCCCCCGGCCATGTGCCGGTGCAGCGCATGGCCAATGTCTCACTGCAGCCGGATCCGGCCGGGATGTCGACGGAGGATCTCATCGGCGGCGTCGACCGGGGCATCTACGTGGTCGGCGACCGGTCCTGGTCGATCGACATGCAGCGCTACAACTTCCAGTTCACCGGGCAGCGGTTCTTCAGGATCGAGAACGGGCGGATCACCGGCCAGCTGCGGGACGTGGCCTACCAGGCGACGACCACGGACTTCTGGGGCTCGATGGCCGCGGTGGGCGGCCCGCAGACATACGTCCTGGGCGGCGCCTTCAACTGCGGCAAGGCACAGCCGGGGCAGGTCGCGGCGGTCTCGCACGGCTGCCCGTCGGCCCTCTTCAAGGGCGTCAACATTCTCAACACCACGCAGGAGGCCGGTCGATGAGCGCCCGTACCAACAAGCCGCACGAGATCGTCGAGCGGGCCCTGGAGCTGTCCCGGGCCGACGGGTGCGTCGTCATCGCCGACGAGCAGTCGACCGCCAATCTGCGCTGGGCCGGCAATGCGCTGACCACGAACGGCGTCACGCGCGGGCGGACGCTCACTGTCGTCGCGACCGTGGACGGCAAGGAGGGCACGGCCTCCGGTGTCGTGTCCCGGTCGGCCGTGACCGTGGACGAGCTGGAGCCGCTGGTGCGGGCCGCCGAGGCCGCCGCGCGCGGGGCCGGGCCCTCCGAGGACGCGCAGCCGCTGGTGAGCGAGGTACCGGCGGCGCCGGACTTCACGGACGCCCCGGCCGAGACGTCGTCCACGGTGTTCGCCGACTTCGCCCCGGCGCTGGGTGAGGCGTTCGCACGCGCGCGTGCGGGCGGCCGGGAGCTGTACGGCTTCGCCAACCACGAGTTGGTGTCGACGTACGTGGGCACGTCCACCGGGCTGCGGCTGCGGCACGACCAGCCCAACGGCACGCTGGAGGTGAACGCCAAGTCCCCGGACCGTACCCGCTCGGCATGGGCGGGGCGCTACACGCGGGACTTCAAGGACGTGGACCCCACAGCACTGGACGCTGAGCTGGCCGTACGCCTCGGCTGGGCCGAGCGGCGCCTGGAGCTGCCGGCGGGCCGGTACGAGACGCTGCTGCCGCCGACCGCCGTGGCCGACCTGCTGATCTACCAGATGTGGTCGGCTTCGGGGCGGGACGCGGTCGAGGGCCGGACGGTGTTCTCCAAGCCCGGCGGCAAGACGCGTGTCGGCGAGCAGCTGAGCGAGCTGCCGCTGACGCTGCGCAGCGACCCGAACGAGCCGGGCCTGGAGTCCGCGCCCTTCCTGATCGCGCACTCCTCCGGGGGCGACCAGTCGGTGTTCGACAACGGGCTGCCGCTCGCCGCCACCGAGTGGATGAGCGAGGGCAGGCTGAAGCACCTCACCACCAGCCGGCACAGCGCGGGGCTGACCGGTCTGCCGGTGGCGCCGGGCATCGAGAACCTGATCCTGGACGGCGGCGAGGACCGCTCGCTCGAGGAGATGGTCGCGAACACCGAGCGCGGGCTGCTGCTGACCTGCCTCTGGTACATCCGCGAGGTCGACCCGGCGACGCTGCTGCTCACCGGCCTGACCCGGGACGGGGTGTACCTCGTCGAGAACGGTGAGGTGACCGGCGAGGTGAACAACTTCCGGTTCAACGAGTCCCCGGTGGGTCTGCTGGGGCGGGTGACGGAGGCGGGGCGTACGGAGAAGACCCTGCCCCGGGAGTGGAGTGACTGGTTCACTAGGGCGGCGATGCCGGCGCTGCGCGTCCCCGATTTCAACATGAGCTCTGTCAGTCAGGGCGTATAACCTCGTAGTCGGCTGTCACCCGACTGCCCGAGATCATCGAGGAGACACGAGAACCGTGACGGACATCGTCGACGAGCTGAAGTGGCGTGGCGTGATCGCCCTGTCCACTGACGAGGACGCATTGCGCAAGACGCTCGCGGACGGTCCCGTCACGTTCTATTGCGGTTTCGACCCGACCGCGGCCAGCCTGCACGTCGGCCACCTGGTCCAGGTGCTCACCATGCGCCGCCTCCAGCAGGCGGGCCTGCGCCCGCTGGCGCTGGTCGGCGGCGCCACGGGCCAGATCGGCGACCCGCGCCCGACGGCCGAGCGCACGCTGAACGACCCGGAGACGGTCGCGAACTGGGTGAACCGCCTGCGCGGCCAGATCGAGCCGTTCCTGTCCTTCGAGGGCGACAACGCCGCGGTGATGGTCAACAACCTGGACTGGACGGCCGGGCTGTCCGCCATCGAGTTCCTGCGGGACATCGGCAAGCACTTCCGCGTCAACAAGATGCTGACCAAGGACTCGGTGGCCCGGCGTCTGCAGTCCGAGGAGGGCATCAGCTACACGGAGTTCAGCTACCAGCTGCTCCAGGGCATGGACTTCCTGGAGCTGTACCGGCGGCACGGCTGCACGCTCCAGCAGGGCGGCAGCGACCAGTGGGGCAACCTCACGGCCGGTCTGGACCTGATCCACAGGCTGGAGCCGCACGCGAATGTGCACGCTCTGGCGACGCCGCTGATGACCAAGGCGGACGGCACCAAGTTCGGCAAGACCGAGGGCGGCGCCATCTGGCTCGACCCGGAGATGACGACGCCGTACGCCTTCTACCAGTTCTGGCTGAACGCGGACGACCGGGACATCTCCACCTACATGCGCATCCTGTCCTTCAAGTCCCGTGCGGAGCTGGAGGAGCTGGAGAAGCAGACTGAGGAGCGTCCGCAGGCCCGTGCCGCGCAGCGTGCGCTGGCCGAGGAGCTGACGACGCTGGTGCACGGCGCCGACCAGACGGCCGCCGTGATCGCCGCGTCCAAGGCCCTCTTCGGCCAGGGCGAGCTGGCGGAGCTGGACGACCGGACGCTGGCCGCGGCCCTCTCCGAGGTGCCGCACATCCAGGTCGAGCAGCTCGGCCCGGTCGTCGACCTCTTCGCCGAGGTCGGCCTGGTGGCCAGCAAGTCCGCCGCGCGGCGCACCGTGAAGGAGGGCGGGGCCTACGTGAACAACGTCAAGGTCGCCGGCGAGGACGCGGTGCCCGCGAAGGAGGACCTGCTGCACGGGCGGTGGCTGGTGCTGCGGCGCGGGAAGAAGAACCTGGCGGCGGTCGAGGTCACCGGGGTCTGAGCGGACGTACCCATGGCGATGGTGCGGCCTCCTGGAAGGGAGGTCGCCCCCTCGCCGTGATCACGCCCGCATCGCCGTGATCACGCTCGGTCTCGCTGCTTCCGCTTGCCCAGCGTCGCCATGTACAGCATGTCGCCCAGGTACACGATGATCACCGCGGCGACGACCTGGAAGATGTGCCGGCTCCAGTCGATGCCACGGGTCGACTCGACGCCGAACGCCCGGGCGACGGAGTTGCCGACGATGGCCCCGAGGATGCCGAAGATCGTGGTCAGCCAGAGCGGGCTGTGCTGTTTGCCCGGGATCAGCAGCTTCGCGATCAGACCCAGCACGAATCCCACGATGATCGCCCACAACCAGCCCATGGCTGCCTCCTCGTCCGGCTCGGGGTGAGCAGTACGCCCAGTCTTGGGTCCGGCCCTGGTACGCCGCATGCCGGGTACCGCCGTACGCGTTACGGCTGGCGGCGTTCCTCCAGGTGACAGGTGCCCCGGTCTCGTAGGCGGCGGAGGCGAGGCGTAACGTGGGAGATGTCCCGGCCCGGGTCCCCGACCGGGGGGCGGACGGGTACGGGCGCGGGGAGAGTCCGATGCGGGCGGATGGTGGAATCTGATGCGGAAGCTGCGCGCGAGCGGCCACACCGAGGTGTTCCGGATCACCGGGGCCCGGGCGGGTCTCCAGGACGATGTGCGCGCCCGGCAGCGCCGGTACATCATCTCGATGTCGGTCCGCACGGTGTCGGTGATCCTCGCGGCCTCACTGTGGAACGTCGAACGGCACGTCGCGATCGTGGCGTTGGTGCTCGGGGCGGTTCTGCCGTACATCGCGGTGGTGATCGCCAACGCGGGGCGGGAGAATGCGCCAGGTCTGCCGTCCACGTTCGTGGCCGCGCCGATGCGGCCGATGATCACGCCGCCGCGGACGGATGACGGTTTCGCGGAATCGGTCCCGGAAGATGTGGTGGGCGACTCCGCGCCGGGCGCACAGAGCAAACCGCGCGACGGCGTGTGATGCCGCGGACCCCTTCCCTCCGGAAGCCGACTCCAAGCCAAGCTCAGGAAAAGCTCAGATCAATAGTGTTGTTCCGGTGCCGGGCGACGGGCTACCCGTGACATACTTCGTAGGCGCTCCGCATCCCCCGTCGGAGCGACAGACCGACGCCGGGCAGCTCCCCCCGTGGCTGCTCGGCGTCGCCTTTTGTGCGCGAATCTGTGGGACGAATCTGTGAGTGACGAGACGCCGATCTGCTCCGCCAAGGGGTGCCGTGCCGACGCCGTGTGGGTGCTGGCGTGGAACAACCCGAAGATCCACACGCCGGAGCGGCGCAAGACGTGGCTCGCCTGTGAGGAGCACCGCGAGCATCTGTCGCAGTTCCTCGGGGTGCGGGGGTTCTTGAAGGACGTGGTCCTGCTCGCGGAGTGGGAAGAGGTCCCCTCAGCCACCGATGGCTGACATCGGACGGTCCGGCTGCACGAACGACGGGTCGTCCAGGCCGGCTCCTGCCTTCTTGCCCCACATCGCCAGCCGCCAGATGCGCGCTATCTCCTCATCGGGGGCGTCGGAGCGCAGCGCTGCTCGCAGGTCCGTCTCCTCCGTGGCGAACAGGCATGTGCGGACCTGACCGTCGGCCGTCAGGCGGGTGCGGTCGCAGGCCGAGCAGAACGGGCGGGTGACGGAGGCGATGACGCCCACCACATGCGGGCCGCCGTCGACGAGCCAGCGCTCCGCCGGGGCCGAGCCACGCTTCGCCTCGCCCTCGGGGGTCAGCTCGAAACGGGTGCGCAGGGACGTCAGGATGTCCCCGGCGGTGATCATGCCGTCGCGCTTCCAGCCGTGCTGGGCGTCCAGGGGCATCTGCTCGATGAAGCGCAGTTCGTAGTCGTGCTCCACGGCCCAGGCCAGCAGGTCGGGGGCCTCGTCGCCGTTCAGGCCCGGCATCAGCACCGAGTTGACCTTGACCGGGGTCAGGCCCTCCTCGCGGGCGGCGTACAGGCCCTCGATGACGTCCTTGTGGCGGTCGCGGCGGGTCAGGGTCTTGAAGACGTCCGGGCGGAGGGTATCCAGCGAGACGTTGACCCGGTCCAGGCCTGCGGTCTTCAGGGCGGCGGCGGTGCGCTTGAGGCCGATGCCGTTGGTGGTCAGCGACATCTGGGGGCGGGGCTCCAGGGCCGCGACGCGCTCGACTATGCCGACCAGTCCGGGGCGCAGCAGGGGCTCGCCGCCGGTGAAGCGGACTTCCTCGATGCCGAGGGAGGTGACGGCGATGTCGATCAGGCGGACGATCTCGTCGTCCGTGAGCAGGTCGGGCTTGGCCAGCCACTGCAGGCCCTCCTCGGGCATGCAGTAGGTGCACCGCAGGTTGCAGCGGTCCGTCAGCGAAACCCTCAGGTCGGTGGCCACTCGGCCGTAGGTGTCGATGAGCACGTGGGCCCCCTCCCTCGTCACGACCAGATTCAACTTCCTACACCTGCGAGCCTACGTGACCGCGCTGACAGCGACACCGGCCCGATCCCACGACGTACGACGCGGTCGCGTCGTAGGGATCTACGACGCGACCGCTCGGAAGGCTCTCTCAGGGGGTTGCTAGTGGGCGCCGGTGCCGGTCAGGGACCGGACCTCCAGCTCCGCGTACTTGCCGGCGTCGGGCTCCTCCTTCGACAGGACCGTGCCGAGCCAGCCCATGAGGAAGCCGAACGGGATGGAGATGATGCCCGGGTTCTTCAGCGGGAACCAGGCGAAGTCGACGTCCGGGAACATCGCCTTCGGGTCGCCGGAGACGACCGGCGAGAACAGCACCAGGCCGACGGCGACGATCAGACCGCCGTAGATCGACCACAGCGCGCCCTGGGTGGTGAACTTCTTCCAGAACAGGCTGTAGAGGATCGTCGGCAGGTTGGCGGAGGCCGCGACCGCGAAGGCCAGGGCGACCAGGCCGGCGACGTTGAGATCGCGGGCGAGGGCGCCGAGGAGGATGGAGACGGCGCCGATGCCGATGGTCGCGAGGCGGGCCGCCCGGACCTCCTCCTTCTCGGTGGCCTGGCCCTTCCTGATGACGTTCGCGTAGATGTCGTGGGCGAACGACGAGGACGAGGCCAGCGTCAGGCCGGCGACGACCGCGAGGATCGTCGCGAAGGCCACCGCCGAGATGGTGGCGAGCAGGATCGCGCCCCACGCCGAGTCCACGCCGCCCAGATGCAGGGCGAGCAGTGGTGCCGCCGTGTTCCCTGCCGGGTTGGACGCGATGATCTCTTCCTGGGAGATCAGCGCCGCGGCGCCGAAGCCGAGGGCGATGGTCATCAGGTAGAAGCCGCCGATGATGCCGATCGCCCAGTTCACGGACTTCCGGGCGGCCTTGGCGTTGGGAACCGTGTAGAAGCGGATCAGGATGTGCGGCAGACCGGCGGTGCCGAGGACCAGGGCGATGCCGAGGGAGATGAAGTCCAGCTTCGAGGTGCCGGTGGCGCCGTACTGCAGGCCGGGCTCCAGGAAGGCGGCGCCCTTGCCGCTGTTCTCGGCTGCCTTGCCGAGCAGGTCGGAGATGTTGAAGTTGAACTTCAGCAGCACCAGGAACGTAATGAGGATCGTGCCGCCGATGAGCAGCACGGCCTTGACCATCTGGACCCAGGTGGTGCCCTTCATGCCGCCGATGGAGACGTACACGATCATCAGGACGCCGACGAGGCCGACGATGAGGATCTTGCCCGCGTCGGAGGTGATGCCGAGCAGCAGCGAGACCAGGACACCGGCGCCCGCCATCTGGGCCAGGAGGTAGAAGATCGACACGACGATCGTGGAGGTGCCGGCCGCCGTGCGCACCGGGCGCTGGCGCATGCGGTACGCGAGGACGTCACCCATCGTGTAGCGGCCGGAGTTCCTGAGCGGCTCGGCCACCAGGAGCAGGGCGACCAGCCAGGCGACCAGGAAGCCGATGGAGTACAGGAAGCCGTCGTAGCCGAAGAGGGCGATGGCGCCGGCGATGCCGAGGAAGGACGCGGCGGACATGTAGTCGCCGGAGACGGCGAGGCCGTTCTGGAAGGCGCTGAACGACCGTCCGCCGGCGTAGAAGTCGGCGGCGTCCTTGGTCTGGCGGCCCGCCCAGACGGTGATGAACAGGGTCGCAACCACGAAGCAGGCGAAGAGGGTGATGATCAGCGGCCGGTGCTCGCTGGCCTCGTTCGCGGCAAGGGTCATAGCGGGGCTCATGCGCCGCCCTCCATACGGGTCTTGATGGCCTCGGCCTTGGGGTCGAGCTTGGCGCCGGCGTGGCGCGAGTACCACCAGGCAATGAGGAACGTGGTCACGAACTGGGCGATACCGAAGACGAACGCGACGTTGATGTTGCCGAACAGCTTGGTGCCCATGAAGTCGCCCGCGTAGTTGGAGAGCAGGACGTACAGCAGGTACCAGGCGATGAAGGCGACGGTCAGCGGAAAGGCGAAGGAGCGGTAGGAGCGGCGCAGTTCAACGAACTCCGCGCTCTCGTGCACCTCGACGAACTCCTCGGTGGAAGGGAGTTTGTGTTGCTCTTTCGAGGGGGGCGGTGCGTCGGTGGCCACGGAGTCTCCTCGCGTTGCGGGCGCTGTTGCGACGGTGGACGGGGACGGTTCGGGGAGGGGGGACGGATCAGGAGTGGGGGGCGGATCGGGTACGGGCATGACGGCTCTGTTCCTCGCAGTGACGCGGATCACTTGAACCGGCTGGCGATGTTAGGGCCCCGGCGCGTGATCCAACAGGGGGCTCGATCGTGCTCGCGCCTCCTGTCCAAGGTCACGGCGCCACGCAAGGACCGGTTCAACTCCCCGCACTTCTTTCCGAAGTCGATCGGTCGGATTGCTGGCCAGCGGGTTCGGGGATAGCTTCGCCTCTGCACCACTCGTCATGTACCTGCCTGAGCGCCAACCGGTGTCTCGGGCGGTCTCGTTCCGGATGATGTGGAGAACCCATGGCTCATCTGCGGTCCAGACGCCGACTCGGCCTCGCCGTCCCGCTCGCCCTGTCGCTGACGGCCTCGCTCGGCTTCCTGCCGACGGCGGCATCGGCAGCCGCACCTCCCGCGCAGCCCGTCGCGCAGGTCACGGACGGGCCCGCTCTGGCCTACGTCGTCAACACCCGCCAGGACCGCCGCACGATCGAGTCGGTGAAGAAGGCGATCGCCACGGCCGGCGGAACGGTCGTGATCGCGTACGAGAAGATCGGCGTGATCGTCGTCCACTCGGCGAACCCCGACTTCGCCAAGGCGATGCGCAAGGTCCGGGGCGTCGAGTCGGCAGGTGCCTCGCGCACGGCCCCCCTGACCGCCGCCGGGACCACGGACGAGGGCCCCGCCCAGCTCATGACGGAGCAGCAGGCGGCGCGGACGCAGAGCGCCGCGGCGGGCGCCGAGGAGCCTCTCGAGGCCGACCAGTGGAACCTGCGTGCCATCGGCGCCGACCGGGCGGCGAAGATCAACCCCGGCAGCCGCAGGGTGACCGTCGCCGTGATCGACAACGGCGTCGACGACACCCACCCCGACCTCGCGCCGAACTTCTCCGCAAGCCAGTCCGCGAACTGCGCGGGCGGCAAGGCGGACACCAGCCCCGGCGCGTGGCGGCCGTACACCACCACCGACGCGCACGGCACCCATGTGGCGGGCGAGATCGCCGCGCCCCGCAACGGCATCGGCATCGCCGGTGTCGCCCCCGGCGTCAAGGTCTCCGCCATCCAGGTGAGCGACCCGGTCAACGGCCTCTACTACCCCGAAAGCGTCGTCTGCGCCTTCGTGTTCGCCGCCGATCACGGCGTCGAGATCACCAACAACAGCTACTACGTCGACCCGTGGCTCTACAACTGCATGGACGATCCCGACCAGCGGGCCATCGTCGACGCGGTCAACAGGGCCCAGCAGTACGCCCAGAGGAAGGGCACGCTCAATCTGGCGTCGGCCGGCAACTCCAACCACGACCTCGCCTCCGACGCGATCGTCGACGACAGCAGCCCCGACGACTCGACCCCGGCCGAGCGCACCGTCGACCCGTCCGAGTGCTTCGACGTACCGACGCAGCTGCCGGGCATCGTCACGGTCAGCGCGACGGGCGTGCAGAACGTCAAGTCGTACTACTCCACCTACGGTTACGGCGTCATCGACATCGCGGCGCCGGGCGGCGACCGGCTCTACCAGATCCCGGACACCCCGTCGAAGAACGGCCGCATCCTGGCCACCCTCCCGGACGGCAAGTACGGCTTCCTGCAGGGCACGTCGATGGCCTCCCCGCACGCCGCGGGCGTCGCCGCGCTGCTGAAGTCCCGGTACCCGCACGCGAACGGCGCCCAGTTGCACGCGCTCCTCAAGGCCCAGGCGGACAACCCGGGCTGCCCGGAGTCGTACGACCAGGACGGCGACGGTAAGCAGGACGCGGTGTGCGAGGGCGGCAAGCGGTTCAACGGCTTCTACGGGTTCGGCATCGTCAACGCGCTGGACGCCGTCGACTGAGTCGAAAACGACTCCGTTGACTGAGTCAAATACTGCATAGTGCAGCCATGACTCCGATCAGCACTCCGATCAGTTCTGCCTGGTCCGCGGTGGGCGGCGATCCCGCTCTTCTTGCGCGGGTGTCGACCGTGGTACGGGAAGGCGCGTTGCGTGCGCGCCTTCCCGTACGGGAACTGGCGCGCGCGTGCGTGGGCGCGTGCGCGCTGGCCGCCGCCGAGTTGGGGGCGCGGCGAGCCGGGCTCGCCGAGGTGCCCGGGGTGCGGCTGGACGACGGGGCGATCGCCACCGCGTTCGTGAGCGAACGGCATCTGCTGGTCGACGGGCGCGCGCCGGTCAACTTCGCCCCGCTGTCGCGGTTCTGGCGCACGTCGGACGGCTGGGTGCGCACGCATGCGAACTTCCCGCATCACCGGGCCCGGCTGCTGACCGCGCTGGGCGTGCCGGAGGAGGATCCGGACGCCGTCGGGGTGCTGCTCGCCGAGCGTCTTGCGCTCGAGGTGGAGGAAGCCGTGTACGCGGCCGGCGGGCTGGCCGTGGCGCTGCGTACGCCCGAGGAGTGGACGGCGCACGAGCAGGCGGTCGCGGTGGCCCGGCGGCCGCTGGTCGAGCACGAGCGGTCGGACACGGCACGCGCGCGTGCGCTCTCGCCGCTCGACGGCTCTGTCCTGCTGCCCGCCGCCGGAGTGCGCGTACTGGACCTGACGCGGGTCATCGCAGGACCGGTCGCCACCCGCACCCTCGCCCTGCTCGGCGCCGACGTCCTGCGCGTGGACCCGCCCCAACTGCCCGAACTGCCCGACCAGCACGCCGACACGGGCTTCGGAAAGCGCTCGGCGACGCTGGACCTGACGACGGACCGGCGCGCCTTCGAGGACCTGCTCGCGTCGGCGGACGTCGTCGTCACCGGCTACCGGCCGGGCGCCCTGGACCGGTTCGGGCTGTCCGCGCGGGAGCTGGCCGAGCGGCGGCCCGGGCTGATCGTCGCGGAGGTGTCGGCCTGGGGCGCGTACGGGCCGTGGGGCGGGCGGCGCGGGTTCGACAGCCTCGTACAGGTCGCCACCGGGATCGCCGCGACCGAGGGAGGCATGGCCGACGGATCGGCCGGGCGGCCCGGTGCGCTGCCGGCACAGGCCCTCGACCATGGGACGGGATACCTGCTGGCGGCTGCCGTGCTGCGAGCTCTGACCGAGCAGTTGGACCAGGGGTACGGCCGTCGCGTACGGCTGTCGTTGGCGCGTACGGCGAAGTGGCTGACGACCGGGATCCGGCCGGGCCCGCAGGGGGTCTCGGCGTCGGAGGCGTCGGAGGCGTCGGAGGCGTCGGAGGCGTCGGAGGCGTCGGAGGCGTCGGAGGCGTCGGAGGCGTACGACGCTCCCGACGCCTGGCTCACCGAGCGGGACAGCGCGCTCGGGCGGCTGCGGTACGCCCGGACGCCGGTGTCGTTCGCGGGCGGTCCCCTCGACTGGGCGCGGCCGCCGGGGGCTTGGGGCACGGATTTGGCGCGGTGGGCCTGAGCGCCGGAGGGCAGCGGCGCCGTACCCCCGTACGGAATGCCGCACCACCACTTGTTTTCTGGTGCTTGCCCGACTATGTGATTTTTGTGAAGATCTTGAGGTGACGTTGACAAGACCTTCCCCCGCCATGATCGACGGGAGCACTCCAAGACCGCGCCCCGGCGTCAGCCGGGCCGTGGCCGTTCTCGTCCTGGTCGCGCTGGCGGCGCTGGTCCCCCTGCTCGGGCCGTCGGCCGCGCTGCACGGCACCGGGGAGGCCGCGGCGCCCGGCACCGGTGGGATCGGACTGCTGCGCACGGTGCTGTTCACGGCGCTGTGCGTCCCGGTGGGCGAGTTGTTCGTGAACCGGCTGGCCCGGTCCGTGCCCGGCGCTCCGCCGGCCATGCCCCGCAGTTGGGCGCCCTACGCCGCGGCGGCCGGTTTCGTCGCCGCACTCGCCCTCGCGTCGGTCGTGTCCACCGGCAACCTCGTGCCGAGCAGTCCGGCCGACCTCGACGTCGGCGGCCTCTCCGCGACACGCGACGGCAAGCTCGCGCTGCTGGAGGTCAACGCCTTCGCCCTCGCCGGGCTGTGCGCCCTCTCACGCCGGCCGGCCACCCAGCTCTGGCCACTGGCCGCGGTCGTGGTCGCCGAGGCGCTGCGCGCGCACCCCACCACCGAGCACAGCCCGTTGCTGGGCTCGGGGCTGACGCTGGTGCACCTGACGTGCGCGACGCTCTGGGTCGGCGGGCTGCTGTACGCCCTGCGGACCCTGCGCGGATGGAGCGTCAGGGAGGCGGGGGCCGCCCTGCTGGGCCTCTACGCGCGCGTGGCGGCCGTCCTGCTCGCCGCCATCACGGCCACGGGGGTGTGGAGTTCGCTGCGCCGGATGCCGCCGGACACGGTCCTGCAGCAGCTGACCGAGACGGCGTACGGGCGTGTCCTGCTGGCCAAGGTGATCCTGATGGTGGCCGTGGTCGCGCTCGCCCTGTGGGCGCGGATCCGGCTGCGCCACGCGGCCGACCCGCTGGCCGCCTGCTCGCCCGCGCGGGCGGAGGTCGTCGCCCTCGGGGTGGTGGTCACCGTGTCGGGGCTGCTGACGGCGCTGCCGGTGCCGATCCGCTGGTGAGGCGCTACACCCCCGCCACGTCCAGCAGCGTCCCGGCCAGGTAGGTGACCCCCATGGCCAGCGCCCCGCCCGCCATGTTGCGCAGTACCGCGCGGGGCGGGGCGGCGGCGCCCAGGCGTGCGCTGCTCCAGCCGGTCAGGGCGAGGGCGGCCAGGACGGAGGCGACGGTGACCGCGAGCCGCCAGTCCGCCGGCGGCAGCACCATCGCCAGCAGCGGCAGCAGCGCCCCGGCCGTGAACGCCAGAAAGCTCGCCCACGCCGCGTGCCACGGGTTGGTCAGCCGGTCCGGGTCGATGCCGAGCTCCACGCGCGCGTGTGCCTTCAGCGCGTCCCGTTCCGTCAGCTGGACCGCCGCCTCCACGGCCACCTCCCGGGACAGCCCGCGCCGTTCCAGCAGTTGCGCCAGTTCCGCCAGCTCCGCCTCCGGCTGTTCCCGCAACTCCCTCTTCTCCAGGGCCAGCGCCGCCTTCTCCGAGTCGCGCTGGGTGGAGACCGAGACGTACTCCCCCGCCGCCATCGACATCGACCCGGCGAGCAGCCCGGAGAGCCCGGCCGTGAGCAGGGCCGCCCGCTCGTCGGTGGCGCCGGCCACGCCGACGACGAGCCCCGCGGTCGAGACGATGCCGTCGTTCGCTCCGAGAACCGCCGCCCGCAACCAGTTCAGCCGCGTGCCCAGCGCGCCGCCGTGGGCCTCGTCATGCGTTGGTTCGGTCATATGCGGAGGATCGCACCGTGGCGGACATCGGGAACGTACCGACGCTCCCGGACCGGCTCCTGGCGCAGCACGGGCAGCGGGCGCCGCTGCCCGGGGTCCGCAACACCGCGCGCACGCCGACCGGTTGACGCGCTGACGTTCGCGACGCTCGAACGGGCAGGCGGGGCAAGGCACCTGACGGGCAGGAGTGTCAGTCCCGGCCCGTATCCTCAGTGACCATGCTCGAAGACCCTGCGACCGCAGCGCCCTCCCCCACAGCATGGCCGACCGCGTACCCCCAGGGGTACGCGGTCGTTGACGTGGAGACCACCGGCCTGGCCCGGGACGACCGGATAATCTCCGCGGCCGTGTACCGGCTGGACGCGCGCGGCGAGGTCGAGGACCACTGGTACACGCTGGTCAACCCGGAGCGCGACCCGGGCCCGGTCTGGATCCACGGTCTGACGAGCGAGGCACTGGAGGGCGCTCCCCTCTTCACGGACATCGCCGAGGAGTTCTCGGCCCGGCTGGACGGCCGGGTCCTCGTCGCGCACAACGCCGTCTTCGACTGGCAGATGATCGCGCGGGAGTACGCGCGCGCGGAGCGCCGGGCACCGGTGCGGCAGCGGCTGTGCACCATCGCGCTGTCGAAGGAGCTGGGCCTGCCGCTGCCCAACCACAAGCTGCAGTCGCTGGCCGCGCACTTCGGCGTCGTGCAGCAGCGCGCGCACCATGCGCTGGACGACGCGCGCGTACTCGCGGAGGCGTTCCGGCCGAGCCTGCGGGCCGCCGCGGCCGGCAGTGTGCGGCTGCCGCTGCAGGAGTGCCTGCCGCTGACCGAGTGGCGGGACACCGCGGCTGCGGCCCCCCGGATCGGCCGGCAGGCGGGCTCTCAGGGCGGCGACGGCGGCAACGGCGGGTACACCGGCTACAGCAGTTATCAGCCGACCAGTTGGCGGCCCTCCCGCAAGAGGCCCGCCTGCCCCTATCCCAACCCAGGTCGCTACGAAGACGGCAAACGGCTCAAGCAGGGCATGCGGGTCGCCTTCTCCGGAGACACGTCCATCGAGCGCGACCTGCTGGAGGACCGTGCGATCGAGGCGGGGCTGCATGTGTCGACGAGCCTGTCCCGGCTGACCAGCCTCCTCGTCACCAACGACCCGGACGCGGGCACGTCCAAGATCGTCAAGGCCCGCCAGTACGGGACACCGGTGATCGACGAGGCGGCGTTCGGCCAACTCCTGCGGGACGTGGAACCGGCGTCGGAGCGGTGACCGTACGGACGGGTGATTGCCGCGCGACTCGCCCGGAGGCGTCTCGCGCGGGCGGCGGGGACGGCTCACCCTGTGGCGCATGGCGACATGTGAAGTGTGCGGAAACGACTACGGCATGACCTTCGAGGTGCACGCGCAGGGCGCGGTGCACGTCTTCGACTGCTTTTCCTGTGCGATCCACCGCATGGCACCCATCTGCGAGCACTGCCGTGTCCAGATCATCGGGCAGGGCGTCGAGGTCGACGGTCAATGGTTCTGCGGCGCCCACTGCGCCCGCGCGGAGGGAAAGGCGGGGATCGTCGACAAGGTGTGACCCGGTACCCGCCTGAACGCACCCCACGACCGAGTTGTACGGTCGTGGGGTGTACCGCTTCCTGTTGTCCCGGCAGTGGGTGATCCTCACGCTGGTCGCCCTGCTGCTCATCCCCACGATGATCAGGCTGGGCATCTGGCAGATGCACCGCTACGAGGAGCGCAGCGCCCGGAATCAGCTGGTCTCCGACGCCCTGGGCGCCAAGCCGCTGCCCGTGGAGAAGCTGACCTCGCCGGGGCGCACGGTCACCACCAAGGAGCGGTACCGCACGGTGACCGCACAAGGCCACTTCGACGCCGACCGGGAAGTCGTGGTCAGGCGGCGCGTCAACTCCGACGAAGAGGTCGGCTTCCACGTCCTCACCCCCTTCGTCCTGGCGGACGGCAAGGTGCTGCTGGTCAACCGCGGCTGGATCCCCGCGGACGGGCCCAGCCAGACGGCCTTCCCCAAGGTGCCTGCGCCGCCGAGCGGCCGTGTCACGGTGACCGGGCGGCTGATGCCCGACGAGACGACCGAGGCGAGCGGGATCAAGAACCTCAAGGGGCTTCCCGACCGGCAGGTCATGCTGATCAACAGCGGTCAGGAGGCCCGGCGTCTCGACGCGTCGGTGCTCGGGGGGTACGTCGTTCAGACGACTCCCGAGCCTGCGGGGGATACGCCGGAGCTGATCGGCAAGCCGGGCAACGAGAACGCTCCGCTGAACTACGCGTATGCCCTGCAGTGGTGGCTGTTCGCTGCGGGGGTGCCGGTCGGATGGCTGGTCCTGGCTCGTCGGGAGGCCCGAGAGCGGCAGGCCGCGGAGTCGGAGAAGTCGTCGTCGGAGACGGAGCCGGTGGCCGTGTAGTGCCCGGCGCGGCGGAGGCCTTCCCGCCCCCGCCCGATCGGTGCAGCCCGTCGAGCGTGTGCGAGTCAGTTGGGGGTGTCGCGCCCTCGTGGCGGAGCCGCATACCGATACGGCCCCGCGCCCCTCACGACCGGGCCCCACCAGGTGCTCACCGGGCTGCTCGGGCACGTGGAGCCGGGACTCCTCGTACCACCGCGCCCCGGCCGATCCGGGCGTGATCTTCTCCGGCACCGGCTCCCCGGCAGCCGGATCACTCCCGCGGCCCCACCCCTGATTGGCCCATCGGCCCTTGGGGAACCCGCACTTGCGTGCCCCAGCGAATCGAGGACTACGCCCTCATCGGCGACGAGCAGACTGCCGCCCTGGTAGGCAGAGACGGTTCCGTCGACTGGCTGTGCCTGCCCCGCTTCGACTCGGGGGCCTGCTTCGCCAAGCTCCTCGGCGACAAGGACAACGGCAACTGGCGCATCGCCCCCAAGCACGCCAAGGGCCCATGCACCCGACGCGCCTACCGCCGGGACACCCTGGTGCTGGACACCGAGTGGGAGACCGACGAGGGCGCGATCCGCGTCACGGACCTGATGCCCCAACGCGACCGGGCGCCCGACCTCGTACGCATCGTGGAGGGCCTCAGCGGCCGCGTCACCGTGCGCAGCACCCTGCGGCTGCGCTTCGACTACGGCTCGGTCGTCCCCTGGGTGCGCGAGTCCGACGGGCACCGGGTGGCCGTCGCCGGCCCGGACTCGGCGTGGCTGCGCAGCGAACCCGAGGTGCGCACCTGGGGCAGGAACTTCGGTACGCACTCGGAGTTCACGGTCGAGAAGGGCGAGAAGGTCGCGTTCGTCCTGACCTGGCACCCCTCGCACGAGCCGCGCCCGCCGCTCGTCGACCCGTACGAGGCCTTGCGCAGCAGCGTCCGGGACTGGCGGAAGTGGGTGGGGCACTGCCGTTATGACGGGCCGTACCGCGACGAGGTCGTGCGCTCCCTGATCACCCTCAAGGCCCTCACCTACCGGCCGACCGGCGGCATCGTCGCCGCCCCCACCACCTCGCTCCCCGAGGAGATCGGCGGCGTCCGCAACTGGGACTACCGCCACTGCTGGCTGCGCGACTCCACCCTCACCCTGAACGTGGGCCTGTCGGCGGGCTACCGGGAGGAGGCGGAGGCCTGGCGCGACTGGCTGCTGCGCGCGGTCGCCGGCGACCCGGCCGACCTGCAGATCATGTACGGCCTGGCGGGCGAGCGGCGGCTGCCCGAGTTCGAGGTGCCGTGGCTGTCCGGGTTCGCCGGGTCCACCCCCGTACGCGTCGGCAATCAGGCCGTGAACCAGCTCCAGTTGGACGTGTACGGCGAGGTGATGGACACGCTGGCGCTGGCCCGGGAGGCGGGACTGTCGACCAAGCCGCACATCTGGGCGATTCAGGCCGCCCTCGTCGACTGGCTGCGCACGGCGTGGCGGCAGCCCGACGAGGGGCTGTGGGAGGTGCGCGGCGGCCGCCGGCACTTCGTGCACTCGAAGGTGATGGTGTGGGTGGCCGCGGACCGGGCGGTGCGCAGCCTGGAGAAGAACCCGAAGCTGGACGGCGACCTCGACGGCTGGCGCGAGTTCCGCGACGAGGTGCACCGCGAGGTGTGCGAGAAGGGCTACGACGCCGAGCGGAACACCTTCACGCAGTCCTACGGCTCCTCCGAACTCGACGCCGCGCTGCTGCTGATCCCGCGCGTGGGCTTCCTGCCGCCCGAGGACCCGCGCGTCGTCGGCACCATCAACGCGGTCCGCGCCGAGCTCAGCCATCAGGGCTTCCTGCGCCGCTACAGCACCGACGGGACCGCCGTCGACGGGCTGCCCGGCGGCGAGGGAACCTTCCTGGCCTGCTCCTTCTGGCTGGCGGAGGCGCTGCACATGACGGGTCGTACGCAGGAGGCACGCGAGCTGTTCGACCGGCTCGTCGGGCTCACCAACGACGTGGGTCTGCTGGCCGAGGAGTACGACCCCGTGTCCGGACACCAGCTCGGCAACTTCCCGCAGGCCTTCAGCCACATCGGCCTGGTGAACACCGCCCTCGCCCTGTTCGGGGGCGACGGGGCAGGATAGGAACCATGGATCTTGGACTGAAGGACCGGGTGTACGTCGTCACGGGGGCCACGCGCGGGCTGGGCAACGCGGCGGCGCGTGAGCTGGTGGCCGACGGGGCGAAGGTCGTCGTGACCGGCAGGGACAAGGAGCGGGTCGCCGCCGCGGCGGCCGAGCTGGGGCCGAACGCCGTCGGGGTCGCCGTCGACAACGCCGAAGCGGATGCCGCGGCACGTCTGATCGCTGCCGCGCGGGATGCCTTCGGCGGGTTCGACGGCGTCCTCATCAGCGTGGGCGGGCCGCCCGCCGGGTTCGTCGCGGACAACACGGACGAGCAGTGGCAGGCCGCCTTCGAGTCGGTGTTCCTCGGGGCTGTGCGGCTGGCCAGGACGGCGGCGGAGGAACTTCGCGAGGGCGGCGTCATCGGGTTCGTGCTGTCCGCGTCGGTGCACGAGCCGCTGCCGGGGCTGACCATTTCGAACGGGCTGCGGCCGGGGCTCGCCGGATTCGCCAAGTCGCTTGCGGACGAATTGGGGCCGCGGGGAATTCGGGTCGTGGGATTGCTGCCGTCACGGATCGACACGGACCGCGTACGCGAGCTGGACGGCCTGTCGGCCGACCCGGAGGCAACGCGGACCGCCAACGAATCGCGGATTCCGTTGCGGCGGTACGGGACCCCGGACGAGTTCGGGCGTGCGGCGGCCTTCTTGCTGTCTCCGGCCGCGTCCTACCTGACGGGAATCATGCTGCCGGTGGACGGCGGCATGCGGCACGGGTTCTAACTCACCCTTTCCGCACCGTGCTTGACGCCCCGCAGACGGACCTCCGTCGGCAGTGACGCGAGGCCCGCCGAATTACGGGCGTGGCCCAGCGCCTGTGTGGTGAGCTCGTTCAGGGCGGTCCCGGGATCCACGTGCGGTTCCAGCCGGAGGCGCACCCGGGTCTCGGGGGCGCGGCGCCTGCCCGTCAGGTGGACGCGGGCCCGCTGGACGCCCTCCAGACCTGTCGCCTCGCTCGCGAGGACGCTCTCCAGGGCCCGGCCCCGCAGCAGTGCGCCCTCGCCGTCGCCGGTGTCGACCAGGACCTCGGCGAGGCGGTGCCGGCGCAGGACCGAGGTCAGCCACCACAGGGCGAGCAGCATCAGGACGGCCAGCGCGGCGATCACTACAGGCCACCACCAGCCGTCGTCCCGCCACCGCGTGCGTTCGGCGTCGCTGAGCAGGACGTCGTGCCGGCTGTCGTGGATCCACCAGGACGGGGGATCCAGCCCGAGCCCGACGGCGAGTACGGACCCGCCGATCACGAGCAGCACGAGCCCGACGAGCCCGATCAGTACCCGGTTGACCACCCTGAGCACGGCCCTCACCCCTTCCGTCCGGGCCGCCGCACATGCACCGACAGCGATGGCGGGCGGGCCAGTCCGAGGCCCCTGATCGCGTCGGCGAGCGTGGCGTCCAGGTCGGCGCGTACGTCGTCCAGTTCACGGAAGTGCGACATGGCGCGGACGTCGGCCCGGGACCTGCGCACCCGTACCCGTACCGACTGGACCCCGGAGACCTCCATGGCCCGGTCGCGCAGGACCAGGGCGGCGAGGTCGCGGTGGAGTCCGGCGCGGACGTCGGGGTGGGCGCGCCGCATCGGCAGTACGGACCGCAGGCCCGGCGTGACGGCCAGGACGAACAGCCACAGGCCGAGCACTGCGGCGACGCCAGCGCCGACGAGCACCCAGATGTCGTCGAGGGGGCGCTCGGCGAGTTGCTCAGCCAGTCCCCTGCGCCAGCGCATGGCGGGCCGGTCGGCGCGCACGGACACGATGTCGTAGAGGAACATGCCCGCGACGAACAGCAGCACAAGCGCCGTGATCGCGGCCGGGATCCGACGCGCCGACCAGAAGCGGCGTGCACCGCGGCCCTTCTCGTCGACCGGGGGCGGGGCGTCGTAGGCCGCCGCCGACGCCGACTGGTCGAGGGTGGCGGCTTCGGCCTCCTTCTCGATGACCGGCAGTCTCTGTGTGGTGCCCTCGGAACCCTGGGACTCGCTCATCGCGTCCTCCCCTGTGCCGCGCCCGGTCGGGGCGCCGGGTGCAGCCGCTCCACATGCACGGCGACCTCCGGCACCTCCATGCCCACCAACGCGCCTACCCGCTCGACGACGTGCCGACGCACGGTCGCGCACCGGGAGCCGATGTCCGTGGGGTAGTCGAGTTCCAGGTGGACGAGGACCCGTGCGGTCTCGTGGTGCACGACGACGTTGGCATGCGGCCGGGCGGCGTCCTTGGCGAGCTCCCCCACCGCCTCGCGCGCAGCCTGTGAGGCGACCTTCGCCACGACCCGGTCCGCGATCCGGGTCGCCCCGCGCTCGCCCGCAGGGACGGCGGTGAGGGGTGTGCCGGGTTCACTGGCCCCCGCACTCACGGTCGTCACCGCCGCCGTTCGTCACGACGCCGGAAGAAGTCACCGAGCTCGTACTCCCCCTCGGAGAACCACCCGACGACGAAGCCGGCGGCGCCCAGTGCCGCCACCAGCAGGAAGGCGCCGAATCCGCCGAAGTACCCGGCGAAGCCCAGTGCCATGCCGGCGATCATGCCAACCACGGCCATGCTCATGCTGCGCTCCTCAGCTCCTCAGCCGCTGCCCGGCCACTGCGTTGTCGGATCGCCGGCGCCTCACTGGATCCGACGCTCCTCTTCTTCTTCCTCTTCCTCCGGAAGCTTCACATCGCTCACCGCGATGTTGACCTCGACGACTTCGAGGCCGGTCATCCGCTCGACGGCGTTGATCACGTTCTCGCGGACGTCCCGCGCCACGTCGGCGATCGACACGCCGTACTCGACGACGATCTCCAGGTCGAGCGCGGCCTGCACCTCGCCAACCTCGACCTTCACCCCACGCGACACCGATTTCGTCGTGCCGCCGGGCACCCGGTCGCGCACGGCCCCGAAGGTCCGCGAGATACCGCTGCCCATGGCGTGCACACCGTCCACATCGCGTGCGGCCATCCCGGCGATCTTCTCCACGACGCCGTCGGCAATGGAGGTCCGGCCGCGGGCACCGGGTTCTCCCCCGCCACGCTTTGTCACCTGGCTCTTGCGTGTGCTGAGGGCGTCGCCCTCCGTCCGCCGGTCCTGCTCCGTGGTCTCAGTCATGGCCGTTCGTCCTTTTCGGTCGTCGTCCCTTGACCACCGTAAGCACGGTTACGCGATTGCGCCCCAGGGATGCGGCAGGCTGGAGGAATGACGAAGACGGACAGGTGGACGCAGGCGGTCCGGCAGCAGCTGGGGCTCGGCAGGCTGCTGCCCCTGGGCGGCGCACGCGACGGCGCGTGGATCTCCGAGAGGGCGGCCGAGGCGGTGCTGCGGAGCGCGGCCGAGGACATGCGCGGGGTACGGCTGGACGCGCTCCGGATCGGGCTCACCGACCCGGAGGACACGCAGGAGGCGGCCGTACCGCCGCCGCCGAGCGCGCTGCCACCGGGCCCCCTGCGGGTGACGGTGGACTTCGCGGCGACGGCGGCCGAGGCGCTGCCCACGACGGCGCAACGGCTGCGCGACGTGCTGGCCGGCACAGCCGCTGAACGGCTGGGCCTGACGGTGACCGAGGTGGATCTGCGTGTGACGGCCCTGCTCGACGAGGACACCGAACCCGCTCCCGTGCCCCAGCCCGAGCCGGCGCAGGCCGCGAAGCTCGTGGGCCCCGACGAGGAGCGCGTCGCCGCCGCGGCCCTGGCGGTCCCGGGGGTGATCCAACTGACGGGCGCCCTGGGCGGGTTGAACCGTGCGGTGCACATCGAGGAGCGGCAGGACGAGGCCGCCCTGCCGCGCCGGCACGTACGCGTGGAGATTGCCGTGCGCGCGGACCGCCGGACGGTGGAGGTGGCCCGGGAGGTCCGCGAGTGGGTGGGAGAGGCGCTGGCGGATCGCCCGACGGTGGCGGTGCTGATCACAGCCGTCAGTTGATCAGCACATGACCGCTCAGCACATGACTGATCGGCGCATGGCTTATTCGCCGAGGCCGGCCAGATCCCGCAGCCGTCGCGCCTGCGCGGCCCGCTCGGCACCGCGCTGCTCGTCGTAGGTACGGTCCACGGCACCATGAAGCAGCGCCTTGGTCTCGATCACGGCGTCCCGAGGCGCGGCGACGATCGCCGCCGCCAGATCGCGTACGGCGTCGTCGAGTTGGTCCGCGGGCACGGCGAGGTTGGCCAGCCCGCTGCTGACGGCCTCCTCGGCCAGCACGAAGCGACCCGTCACGCAGATCTCCAGCGCACGGCCGTATCCGACCAGCCCGACCAGCGGGTGCGTACCCGTCAGGTCCGGCACCAGCCCGAGGCTGGTCTCACGCATGGCGAACTGCACGTCGTCAGCGACGACGCGCACGTCACAGGCGAGCGCGAGCTGGAAGCCCGCCCCGATGGCATGCCCCTGTACGGCGGCGATGGACACGACGTCGTTACGCCGCCACCAGGTGAAGCCCTCCTGGAACTCGGCGATGACAGCGTCGAGTTCACCGTCGCTGCTGCGCGCGAGGTCGATGAACGAGGGCTCGCCCTCGATCCCGTCCGGCGTGAACATCTGCCGGTCGAGCCCAGCGGAGAAGGACTTGCCCTCACCGCGCAGCACAACGACCCGCACGCTGCCCGGCACGGCCCGCCCGGCCTCGGCGAGCGTCCGCCACATGGCGGGGCTCTGCGCATTGCGCTTGTCCGGGTTCGACAGCGTCACCGTGGCGATCGCGCCGTCAACGGTGAGCCGTACGCCGTTCTTGTCGAGCAGGGGAGCGAGTTCCTGGTCGGGCGAAGCCATGGGGCGCCTCCGATGAGTGCGGTCATCATGGGATGCCCGGAAGGGCACCCCCTAAGTGACTGCACAGTAACCACCCGGCCGATCAGTCGACCGACCGGGTGGTCACCATCGAAGCCGATGGGCCGCCCGGTGTCAGCCGGTCGCCTTCTTGCCTCGTGTCGCGCCACCACGCCCACGAAGCGTGACGCCCGACTCGCTGAGCATCCGGTGTACGAAGCCATACGAGCGGCCGGTTTCCTCGGCCAGTGCCCGAATGCTCGCACCGGAGTCGTACTTCTTCTTCAGGTCTGCCGCGAGCTTGTCGCGCGCGGCGCCGGTTACCCGGCTGCCCTTCTTCAGAGTCTCGGCCACCCGTGCCTCCTCATGGGAAGTGCGCTCTGGTCTCCTCATGATCACCCCTCCGGGGCTTCATGGCCACCCATTCGGCAAGGTCCGTGAGACATGGTTGTGACGACAGGAGCGCATCCCCACATGCGGAATCTGTGATTCCGGGAGAATGTTGTCCGTACGGCCGAACGGGTTCTTTTACGAACTCCCAGGTCAGCGTCGTGAAACGGCCGAGCCCTTGTCGATAAAGGACTCGGCCGCGAAATCGATGTAGTACACACCTCGGTACGAGGAGATCTCACACAGATGATGGATCACCGATAGGCCGAATGATCCATACGCCGTTGATCACGCATTCGATCAAGCGAGGGCGACGAGATCCGCGTAGTCGGCGCCCCACAGGTCCTCGACACCGTCCGGCAGCAGAATGATCCGCTCCGGCTGGAGCGCCTCGACGGCACCCTCGTCGTGGGTGACGAGCACGACCGCGCCCTTGTAGGTGCGCAGCGCGCCGAGGATCTCCTCGCGGCTGGCCGGGTCGAGGTTGTTGGTCGGCTCGTCGAGGAGCAGGACGTTCGCCGACGACACCACGAGGGTGGCGAGGGCGAGGCGGGTCTTCTCGCCGCCGGAGAGGACACTGGCGGGCTTGTCGACGTCGTCGCCGGAGAACAGGAACGAGCCGAGCACCTTGCGGACCTCGACGAGGTCCATGTCGGGGGCGGCGGAGCGCATGTTCTCCAGGACGGTGCGGTCGGCGTCCAGGGTCTCGTGCTCCTGGGCGTAGTAGCCGACCTTGAGGCCGTGGCCGGGGATGACGGCGCCGGTGTCCGGCTGCTCGACGCCGGCGAGAAGCCTCAACAGGGTCGTCTTTCCAGCGCCGTTGAGGCCGAGGATGACGACCCTCGACCCCTTGTCGATGGCCAGGTCGACGTCGGTGAAGATCTCCAGGGAGCCGTACGACTTCGACAGGCCCTCCGCGGTCAGGGGGGTCTTGCCGCAGGGCGCGGGCTCGGGGAAGCGGAGCTTGGCGACCTTGTCCTGCATGCGTACCGCTTCGAGGCCGGCGAGGAGCTTGTCGGCCCGCTTGGCCATGTTCTGAGCGGCCACCGTCTTGGTCGCCTTGGCACGCATCTTGTCGGCCTGCGAGTGCAGCGCGGCGGCCTTCTTCTCGGCGTTCTGGCGCTCGCGCTTGCGGCGCTTCTCGTCGGCCTCGCGCTGCTGCTGGTAGAGCTTCCAGCCCATGTTGTAGATGTCGATCTGGGCGCGGTTGGCGTCCAGGTAGAACACCTTGTTGACGACCGTGTCGACCAGGTCGACGTCGTGGGAGATCACGATGAAGCCGCCGCGATACGTCTTCAGGTAGTCGCGCAGCCAGACGATCGAGTCGGCGTCGAGGTGGTTCGTCGGCTCGTCGAGCAGCAGGGTGTCCGCGTCCGAGAACAGGATGCGGGACAGCTCGATACGGCGGCGCTGACCGCCGGAGAGGGTGTGCAGCGGCTGGCCGAGCACCCGGTCGGGCAGGTTCAGCGCGGCGGCGATGGTGGCGGCCTCGGCCTCGGCGGAGTACCCGCCCTTGGTGAGGAACTCCGTCTCCTGGCGCTCGTACTGCCGGAGGGCCTTCTCGCGGGTGGCGCCCTGGCCGTTGGCGATGCGCTGTTCGTTGTCGCGCATCTTGCGGATCAGTACGTCCAGGCCGCGCGCGGAGAGGATGCGGTCCCGGGCGAGGACGTCGAGGTCGCCGGTGCGGGGGTCCTGCGGGAGGTAGCCGACCTCGCCGGAGCGGGTGATGGTGCCGCCGGCGGGGATGCCCTCGCCTGCGAGGCACTTGGTGAGGGTGGTCTTGCCGGCGCCGTTGCGGCCGACGAGGCCGATGCGGTCGCCCTTGGCGACGCGGAAGGTCGCGGACTCGATGAGGACGCGCGCACCGGCGCGCAGCTCGATACCGGAGGCGGAGATCACGGACAGACTCCAGGGCGGGGTTGGTGGCGGGATGGGCGGCTGAGGACGTTCCCGCCGTCTAGTGCGCGAGGAGAATGGCCATGAGGCCAGTCTAACGGGGCCGTGCAACCACTTTTTCTGGGTTCACGTGTTCGGGCCGCGGCTCGCCGCCCTCTTCGCCGACTTCGTTGCCGAGCGGTCGGCGGTGCGGGGTGATCCGCCCCAGGTCGTCCACGGCGATGACCTGCGCGGTCCAGGCCGCGTGGGTGCAGGGCTGGGCGAGGAGGAGCGACTTGCCGTGACGTACGGCACGTGCGGGCTCGAAGGCACAGCCCTCGCGGGCGGGCAGCACCCAGCGCAGGTCGCCGTCGGCGATGCGGTACGCGGCGACGCGGTGCGGCGTGACGACGGCGAGCATGCCGCGGCCGAGGTAACGCAGGACGCCGGTGCCGCCATGGGCCGGCAGCCACTCGCCGGCCGCGGGCAGGGTGCGGTGCCAGCGCACCGAGCGGCCGTCCGTGGCGGTGACCATGCCGTCGTCCCAGAGCGTGATCGCCTCCCCGCGCGCGTGGAGCGACGTGAGCGGCCGGCGGCCTTCGCGGGTGTAGCGCCACAGGGGGGCGCCGGTGACGGGGTGGTGGGCCTCGATGGCCGCTCCGCGCCTGCGCAGGGGCGTCGCCGACGGCTGCGGCTGCTCTGGGGCGGTCGCGTGGCCCACGCGCGCGTGGGCGGCCGCGTGGACGGTGAGGTGGTCGCCGTAGGGGGCGGGGCGGGCGTGGTGGGCGATCGCGAGGAGCGGGGGCGCGAGGAGGAGCGCGAGAAGCGTCGGCAGCAGGCGGGAGCGGGTGGCTGCGGCGGACTTGGGGGCGGCGGACTTGGGGGCGGCGGACTTGGGGGCGGCGGATTTGGGGGCGGCGGCGCCGGGAGCCGGGGGCGCTTCGCCGCCTTCACCGCTGTCACCGCCTTCGGTCGCACCGACCGGCTGAGCGGCCACCACGCCCCCTCGTCTCAAAGGCCCGGTCCGCTTCCCGCGGATCAGCGCAGAGCGTAGCCACGCGCGACGCCGGTGGCCGGTGCTTGCCGTCGGGACACGGCAAGGGCACTCGGGCCTGTCCCCCGCTTGGCGGCTTCGGTTCACGGGCCGTTGTCAGTGGTCGCTGCAAGACTGGGCAGCGGGTCGGTTCTCCGGCGGTCGACAGCGCTGGACCACGGAGATGGATCACGGAGATGGATCACTGCGATGGATCACGAAGGAGTGATCGGTATGGCAGGCACGAGCGGTGGGCGTCCGAGCATCTACCCCAAGCTGCTGTACGCGGACGCGAAGGCGGCGATCAAGCAGCTCACGGAGGCCTTCGGGTTCACGGCGCCGGCCGTGTACGAGGGCGAGGACGGCTCGGTGGCGCACGCCGAGCTGGCGCAGGGCAACGGCGCTGTGATGCTCGGTTCCAAGGGCACCGGCAGCGCCTTCGACAAGGTGATGACGGACGCGGGCACGACCGGGGTGTACGTCGTCGTGGACGACGTCGACGCACACCACCGGCGGGCCGTGGAGCAGGGCGCGGAGATCCTGATGCCCCCGACGGACCAGGACTACGGCTCGCGGGACTACATGGCCCGGGACATCGAGGGCAATGTGTGGAGCTTCGGCACCTACGCCCCCGAGATCAAGGGCTGAGCACCGGGCCGGCTCAGCTCCCCCCGGTGTGCACCTGGAAGGCGGCGCGGCGTACGGCCTTGGCGAGGGCGGGGTCGGGGTGTGCGGCGGCCAGCGCGACCAGGACCTGCACGGTGCGGGGGTGGCCGACGGCGCGCACCTCGTCGAGGAGCGCGGGCACGGTCGGCTGCACCGAGGACTCCAGGTGCCGTACGAGCATGGGGGCCTCGCCGTGGTCGGCGACGGCGGCGGCGGTGTCGACCCACAGCCAGGTGGCCTCGTCCCGGGTGAGCACCTCGTGGGCGTCCTCGGGGTCGATGCCGTCGTGCTCGGCCAGCCACAGCAGGGCGTACGGGCGCAGGGTCGGCTGGTCGAGGACGGCACGCACGTCGGGCTCGGCGGGGGCGCCGACGACACGCAGCGCCTCGAAGGCGAGGCCGCGCAGGAGGGCGTCGTCGCCGCGGGCGGCGCCGAGCAGTTCGCTGACGGCGCTGACCACGGGGCGGGCGGCGAGCCAGGCGCGGTATTCGTCGCGGGCGGCGTTCGGGCGGAGCTGGGCGCAGCCGCGGAGCATCGCTTCGGCGGACTGCTCGATGTTCCCGGCGGGGCTCTGCGCGGCGACGCAGATCTGCTCCAGCTTGACCCAGACCGCCCAGCTGCCGAGCGGGGTGAGGGTGGCCTGGCCGTCGCCGCAGGTGAGGGCGCCCACGGAGGCGAGGGCGTGCAGGGCCCAGTCGAGGAGCGGGGCGAGGGGCGTGTCCTCGGCGGCCCTGGCTTCGGCGGCCAGGGCTTCGGCGGCCGGCGCGGGCTGGGGGCCGTAGGGGATCTCGCACCGCTCGGTGCGCAGCTCGGTGACGCGCTGCTCCAGCAGGTCCAGGAGCTGCTCCACGGGGACGGGCCCGGCGGACAGCTGAAGGAAGGAGAGCACCTGGGGCAGCGCCGAGACGACGTCCGCCACGGCACCGTGCTCGTGCTGCTCGGGTTCCGGGTGGGCGAGCGACCAGGCGTCGAAGAGGGCGACCCAGCCGCGCAGCACGGCGCTGTCGTCGCGGTCCCAGGCACGCAGGCGCCAGCCGGGCCGGGCGCTGTCGCCGTGCACCTCGACGAGTCCGGCCAGGCGGGCGGTGTCCCAGTCGGCGCGGACCTGAGTCACGGTCAGGCCGAGGTCGCGGGCCGCGCGTTCGGCGGTCGCCTCGGAGAGGGTGCCTTTGCCGTCGGAGCCGGCGCTGTCGCGGCCGGGGCCCAGCGCGGTGTCGGCCCAGTGGGCGACGCGGGCCGCGGCGGCCAGACCGGAGCGAGCCATTCTGGCCAGCTCCGACTGGGCCGGTGTGCCCTCCGGGGGGCGCGGTGCGGGGCGGCGGGGGCGCCGCTGGTTCACAGCTCGTGGGGCGGCGGCCAGGGGTCGCGGGCGGACGAGTCGAAGCCTGGAGTCGCGCGGGATACGGGACGTCACGGGTGCAGTCTTCCGGTTGACGGTCCGAAAACCCAAACGGAATGTCACGAGGGGCGACGGGGATGGCCAACGCACGGGGCCCTGCGAGCGGCAAGGGGCCGAATACTGGCCAGTGGTACGGGGTTAAACGGAATCTGTGGGACCGGTGTGGGAGGGGCGGCCCGAGGGGCGTTGCCCGGCATCACATGAGCGGTGTCAGGAAGCGGCGCAGGGTCTCCTCGTAGAACTCGGGGTCGGCGTTCCACATGGCCGCGTGGGGTGCACGGTCGACGGTCTGGAGGGCCACCAGGTTGGGGCGGGCGTCGGCCAGCCGGCGGGAGAGGCTCCAGGGGGCCACCCGGTCGTCGGGCCCGTGGAAGATCAGGGTCGGCGCGGTGAGGTCGTCGCGGGTGCCGTTGCCGCCTGCGCGGTCGGCGGTCAGGCCGGTGCGGCCCTGTGCGGCACGGACCGCGAGCGGCAGCAGCGCGCTGGGCGTGTGGCGGGCCGACGCGAGGGCGCGCAGGGTGGCCTCCCAGCTCAGGACCGGGGAGTCCAGGACGAGGCCCGAGACACGGTTGCGCAGCCCCGAGTGGGCGGCGGCGCGCAGCGCCATCGTGGCGCCGGTGGACCAGCCGAGCAGGACGAGTTGTCTGGCGCCGTACCGCACGGCGTAGCGCATGGCCGCGTCCAGGTCCCGCCACTCGGTCTCGCCGAGGTGGTTCAGGCCGTCCGGCGGGCGGGGCGCGCCGAGGTCGCCCCGGTAGGCGAGGGCGAGGACCGGGAAGTGGCGGCCGCTGAGGAACTTCATGACGTTCATGGCCTGTTCGCGGGTGGTGCCGAGGCCGTGCACCGCGATGACCCAGGTGTCCCGTGCGCCGGGGACGAACCAGGCGGGCAGGGCGCCGAGTTCGCCGGGGATGTCGACGTCGGCGTGTTCGAGGCCGAGGGCGGCGCTCGGGTTGCCGACGTACACGTTCGGGGTGAGCCAGACACTGTCGCCGGGCTGGAGGCTGCCGTGGGTGACGCGCTCCAGACGGCGTACGACGGTGTCGGCCGAGTGTTTCGCCGCGGTGAGGACGGGGCCGACGACCGCGTGCGAGCCGTCGCCGGAGAGCCCGTAGGTGCCGGGGCGCAGGGAGGCGAAGTCGCGGGTGAGCGCGATCTGGCCGGCGGCCGTGGCGTGCACGGTGAGGCGGGGTTCGGTGGGCAGGGGCCTGCCAGGGGGCGCCGTCAGGGCGGCGCCACTGGCGAACCGCCCGGCGGCGACGCTTGCGGCGCCGGCGGCCAGGGCCACGGTGACGGCAGCGGCCGTCGCTTTGACAGTGCGCACCCATCCAGTGTCCTGGCGGACGGGGGTGGCGGCCAGTGGGACGTCACTGCCGTGGGCGATGCGGGGGGATGCGGGGTCACTTCCGTGGGCTTGCGGGGTGCGTCGTGCCGGCGCGGGTCCTTCTGGGGGCTGCCGCCCCCAGACCCCCGCTGTCGGCCTGAACGGCCTCGTCCTCAAACTCCCCCAGAGGGGGTACCCCCGGACAGGCTGAAATACCTGCACCGGCATCGAGAGGTCACCCCCGCTGCCCATACCCCCGCAACCGCTGCGCCACCTCCGCCAGCTGCCCCTGCGACAGCAGCGTCGGGGACAGGCCCGGTACCGAGGACGCCGTGAGCCACAGGCGGGACATCCACTCCAGCTGGGCCGTGCGGTCGTAGGCCTGGTCCAGGGTCGTGCCGTAGGCCATCGTGCCGTGGTTCTGGAGGAGGCAGGCGGTGCGGTCGGTGAGGGCCTGGAGCATGTTCTCGGCCAACTCCTCGGTGCCGTACGTCGCATAGGGGGCAACTCGGACTGGGCCGCCGAGGGCGGCGGACATGTAGTGGATCAGCGGGAGCTCGGGCACCAGGGTCGAGACGGCCGTCGCATGGACCGCGTGGGTGTGGACGACGGCACCGGCGTCCGTGGCGCGGTAGACGGCGAGATGCATGGGGAGCTCGCTGGTCGGCACCAACGTGCCCAGGACCTGCCTGCCGTCCAGGTGGACCCCTGTCATATCTTCCGGCGTCAGGCGGTCGTACGGCACTCCCGACGGTGTGACCAGCACGGTGTCGTCGACCCGCACCGAGACGTTCCCGGACGTGCCGACGACCAGTCCGTCGGCGACGGTCCGGCGGGCCGTCGCCACGAGGACCTCCCAGGCCTCGGCCTCCTCGGGGTGCGCACTGCGGCCCCACGACTCCCCCACTTCCTGTGCGCCCTTCCGCTCGTCCCGCGCGCCCCGCCGGTCTCGCCGCTCCTCAGCCATGCGGCGATCCTGCCAGGCACGGCGGCGGCACGGCATCAAGTCGCCGCCGGGCCGGGGCACTTTAAGGGGGAAGACCGGCGTCCGGCAGGGTGCATACCGGGACATATCCCACCCCTGTCCAGCTTGGCCTGGGATCGATCAGGATTCAACGATCTTCCCGTAGCCTCTGGCTGATTTGTCGTGCACGCCGCCATTCCGGGGGGAAATATGGCCCGTGATCGCAAACCGTCCCGTCACCGCTCCCGCCTCCTCGCGATATCCGTCGCAGCGCTCACGCTCGGCGGAACCGCACTCGCCGAGATACCGGCCGCGGCCGCCGGCAAACCCAAGGGCCATGACGTCTCCTCCCACCAGAAGAACGTCAACTGGCAGAGCTCGAAGAGCAAGGGCGCCAAGTTCGTCTACGTCAAGGCGACCGAGTCCCACACCTACCGCAACCCCTACTTCGGCCAGCAGTACAACGGCTCTCGCAACGCCGGCCTGATCCGCGGCGCCTACCACTTCGCGCTGCCGAACAAGTCGTCGGGCAGGACGCAGGCCGCGTACTTCGTGCGCAACGGCGGCAGCTGGCGGTCCGACGGCTGGACCCTGCCACCCGCTCTCGACATCGAGTACAACCCGTACAGCAAGCACAAGTGCTACGGGCTGAGCAAGGCGAAGATGGTCAGCTGGATCCAGTCCTTCAGCAACGAGGTGAAGCGGCTGACCGGGCGCCGTCCGGTGATCTACACGACCACGCACTGGTGGAACAACTGCACCGGCGGCAGCCGCGCCTTCGCCTCGAACCACGCACTGTGGATAGCGCGCTACGACTCCTCCAGCGCGGGGGCGCTGCCGGCCGGATGGCAGTTCTGGACCATCTGGCAGTACGACAACGGCAGCGGGAGCCTGCCCGGTGACCAAAATCTCTTCAACGGGTCCATGAGCCAGCTGAAAAAGCTTGCCCGAGGCTACTGACCTTGCGGCGCCTGGGCCGCGCGACGGCCGAGGGAGAGGGGCCTCGCCCACCGGACGATTAACCCCCTCCTACGGACACCGTGCGGCTCACCCCAGTTCATCTTCCGTTCACTCAGGTTACCTACGTTCATCCAGCCAATGACCTCGAACGATTGCCTGGGTAAATGGAAAACTTCTCGCTGATCCTCGCGATTGTGGTGGTAACCGCACTCGCGTTCGATTTCACGAACGGTTTCCACGACACCGCCAACGCGATGGCCACCACCATCTCGACCGGTGCGCTCAAGCCCAAGGTCGCGGTGGCCATGTCCGCCGCGCTGAACCTTGTAGGCGCTTTCCTCTCCGTGGAGGTCGCCAACACGATCTCCAAGGGTCTCGTCGACGAGACCGGCATCCGCCCCGAGGTCATCTTCGCCGCGTTGGTCGGCGCGATCCTCTGGAATCTGCTGACCTGGCTGGTGGGCCTGCCCTCCAGCTCCTCGCACGCCCTGATGGGCGGTCTGATCGGCGCCACCATCGCCTCGGCCGGCGTCGGCGCGGTCCACGGCGACGCGCTCGTCACCAAGGTGCTGATCCCGGCGATCGCCGCCCCGCTGGTCGCGGGAATCGCCGCGCTGCTGGGCACACGCCTGACCTACTCGCTCGGCAAGAAGGCCGACGGCGAGTCCGCCAAGAAGGGCTACCGCGCCGGCCAGATCGCCTCGGCCGGCCTGGTCTCCCTGGCCCACGGCACCAACGACGCGCAGAAGACGATGGGCATCATCACCCTCGCCCTGGTCGCCGGCGGCACCCTCGCGCCCGACTCCGACCCGCCCATGTGGGTCATCCTCTCCGCGGGCCTGGCCATCGCGCTCGGCACCTACCTCGGCGGCTGGCGCATCATCCGCACCATGGGCAAGGGCCTGACCGACCTTCAGCCGCAGCAGGGCTTCGCCGCCCAGACCAGCGCGGCCACCGTCATCCTGGCCTCCTCCCACCTCGGCTTCTCCCTGTCCACCACGCACTCCGTCTCCGGCGCGGTGATGGGCGCGGGCCTCGGCCGCAAGGGCGGCGTGGTCCGCTGGTCGACGGCGACCCGCATGTTCGTCGCCTGGGGCCTCACCCTCCCGGCCGCCGCGCTGGTCGGCGCGATCGCTGAGTACGTGACGGGCTTCGGCGCCTGGGGCACGGCTGTCGTCGCGGTCTTCCTGGTCGCCTCCAGCGCCGCGATCTGGAAGATCTCCCGCCGCGAGGTCATCGACCACACCAACGTCAACGAGTCCGACGAGCCGGCCGGCGTGGTGACCACGGCCATGGCCGCCGTGACGCCGCCGCCCGCGGGCACGGCGACCGAGGAACTCACGGCCACCATCCCGGCCCAGTCCTCGGAGCCGAAGCCTTCGAAGGCCTCCGTCTGACGCACCCGGTCATTCCAGTCACTCCCCCTCACTCACTCAAGAAAGCAGAAGCATGAAGATCGACTGGGCGGCACTCGGCTCCGTCTTCGGCGTCAGCCTCGTGGTGACCGTGGCCCTGGTGGGCCTGTTCACCCTCGGCATCGCGGGCCTGTCCCGGCGCGAACGGGCCGTGGCGCAGGGCGACTCGGCCTCTCTCGCGGTCACGGGCGCGTACGCGTGCTTCGCGGCCTGCGCGGCGGCAGTGGCGTACGGCATCTATCTGATCGTGGCCTGACGCACGGCGCGTATCACCTGAAACACCCGAGGTGCGGGACGGATCACCGTCTCGCACCTCACTGTTGTGTGGGCCTTCGCACACTCTCCCTTCGCAGGTCAACGGCAAGTTGACGGCCGTTCCAACCCCGTGGTGGACTGCCGGAGCCATGTGCGGCGGCAGGAGAGGAAGCCGGTGTGAATCCGGCGCGGTCCCGCCACTGTCACCGGGGTAGATAGCCCCGGGAGCCAGGAACTCTCACCGCCGATCTCGTCGAACCAGGGCGCGGACACCCTGAGTGAGGACATAACGCGATGCACGCCTGCCGATCGACATGCAGAACCGGACCCTCGTCTGACTCGACGATCGGCTGACCCCGATGCGTGCCGATCGCGTCTTCGCGTACGGCGCCGCCGCCGGCCTTCTCGGTGACCTGTTGCTCGGCGATCCTCGCCGGGGGCATCCGGTCGCCGTGTTCGGAAGGACCGCCGCCGCCGTGGAACGGGTGTTGTGGCGCGACCACCGCGCATGGGGTGCGGTGCACACCGCCGTGTGCGCCGGTGGCGCCCTGGCGCTCGGTGCCGCCGCAGCCCGTGCCGTACGTACGTCCCCAGCCGCCTCCGTCGCGCTGACCGGCGCCGCCACCTGGGCGGTCGTCGGGGGGACTTCGCTCGCCCGGGAGGCCCGGGGCATCGGGCAGGCGCTCGAGGCGGGGGACATCGAGGGCGCACGTGCCCGGCTGCCGCATCTGTGCGGGCGGGATCCGCAGGCGCTGGACGCGGACGGGATCGCACGGGCGGTCGTGGAGTCCGTCGCCGAGAACACCTCCGACGCGGTCGTGGGGGCGCTGGTGTGGGGCGCCGTGGCCGGCGTTCCCGGGCTGGTCGGGTTCCGGGCCGTGAACACGCTCGACGCCATGGTCGGGCACAAGTCGCCCAAGTACCGCCGGTACGGCTGGGCTTCGGCGAGGCTCGACGACGTGGCGGGGTGGCCGGGGTCGCGGCTGACCGCCGTACTCGCCGCCGTCGCCGGGGCCGACCCCCGTGGAGCGGTACGGGCCTGGCGTGCCGACGCCGCCAAGCATCCGAGCCCCAACGCCGGTCCCGTGGAGGCCTCGTTCGCGGGGGCGCTCGGGGTGCGGCTGGGCGGGACGCTGTCCTACGGCGGACGCGTCGAGCATCGGCCCGTGCTGAACGGGGACGGGCGGGCCGTCGGCACGCAGGACATCGAACGGGCCGTACGGCTGTCGAAGCGCGTGGGCTGGCTGGCGCTCGGCGTCTGTGCCGCCGCGCGCCGCATCGTGAAGGGACGTACCTCATGACGGGCGGTGGTCTCCTCGTCGCCGGCACCACGTCCGACGCGGGCAAGAGCGTCGTCACCGCCGGGATCTGCCGGTGGCTGGTGCGGCAGGGAGTGAAGGTCGCGCCGTTCAAGGCGCAGAACATGTCCCTCAACTCGTTCGTCACGCGCGAGGGCGCCGAGATCGGGCGGGCGCAGGCCATGCAGGCACAGGCGTGCCGGGTCGAACCGACCGCGCTGATGAATCCCGTGCTGCTCAAGCCCGGTGGCGAGCAGAGCAGTCAGGTCGTGCTGCTGGGCAAGCCGGTGGGTGAGCTGAGCGCACGCGGATTCTTCGGGGGCTCTGGGGGGTCGTCCCCCGGGGAGAGGCTGCACGGGGGGCGGCAGCAGCAGCTGCTGGGGATCGTGCTCGACTGTCTCGCCGAGTTGCGGGGCACGTATGACGCGGTGATCTGTGAGGGGGCCGGCTCTCCGGCGGAGATCAATCTGCGCCGGACCGACATCGTCAACATGGGGATCGCCCGCAATGCCGGGCTGCCCGTGCTGGTGGTGGGTGACATCGACCGCGGTGGCGTGTTCGCCTCCTTCTTCGGGACGGTCGCCCTTCTCTCGCCCGAGGACCAGGCGCTCGTCGCCGGGTTCCTGGTGAACAAGTTCCGCGGGGACGTCAGCCTCCTGGAGCCGGGCATCGACATGCTGCACGGCCTCACCGGACGCCACACCTACGGCATCCTCCCCTTCCAGCACGGCCTCGGCATCGACGAGGAGGACGGGCTGCGGGTGTCCCTGCGCGGGACCGTGCGGGAGTCGAACGTCGCCCCGCCTCTCGGTGAAGACGTGCTGCGGGTCGCCGTCTGTGCCGTTCCGCTGATGTCTAACTTCACCGACGTCGACGCCCTCGCCGCCGAACCCGGCGTCGTGGTGCGGTTCGTGGACCGGCCCGAGGAGCTGGCCGACGCCGACCTCGTGGTGATCCCGGGGACCCGGGGGACGGTCCGGGCGCTGGAGTGGCTGCGGGAGCGGGGGCTCGCGCAGGCCCTGCAGCGCAGGGTCGCCGAAGGACGGCCCGTCCTCGGCATCTGCGGCGGCTTCCAAGTCCTCGGCGAGCACATCGAGGATGAGGTCGAGAGCCGGCAGGGTCATGTCGAGGGGCTCGGCGTCCTGCCCGTGCGGGTGCGGTTCGCCCGCGAGAAGACCCTCACCCGGCCGACGGGAGAAGCCCTCGGCGAGCATGTCGCGGGGTACGAGATCCACCACGGGGTCGCCGAGATCCATGGCGGGGAAGCCTTCCTCGACGGCTGCCGGGTCGGCCAGACCTGGGGCACGCACTGGCACGGCTCGCTGGAGTCGGACGGTTTCCGGCGGGCCTTCCTGCGCGAGGTGGCCGCCGCCGCGGGCCGCCGCTTCGTGCCGGCCCCCGACACGTCGTTCGCCGCGCTGCGCGAGGAGCAGCTCGACCGGCTCGGCGACCTGATCGAACAGCACGCTGACACGGACGCGCTCTGGCGGCTCATCGAGTCGGGCGCGCCGCAAGGACTGCCTTTCATTCCACCGGGAGCGCCCGCATGAGCACTGTGTTGTTGTTGTCGACCGCCGACACGGACCTGCTGGCGGCCAGGGCCGCCTCCGGTGCCTCGTACCGGATCGGCAATCCGACCCGCGTGGATGTCGCCGAGGAGCTGCCCGCGCTCATCGAGGGCTCGGACATCGCCGTCGTACGCCTGCTGGGCGGCAAGCGGGCCTGGGAGGACGGGCTCGCCGCGCTGAAGGCCGCGGGCATCCCGACCGTGCTGCTCGGCGGCGAGGCCGTCCCGGACGCGGAGCTGATGGCCGAGTCGTCCGTCCCGGCCGGTGTGGTGGCCGAGGCGCTGAGGTACCTCGTCGAGGGCGGGCCCGCCAACCTCACCGAACTCGCGCGGTTCCTCTCCGACACCGTGCTGCTGACGGGCGAGGGGTTCGTCGAGCCGCAGAAGATGCCGGAGTACGGCGTCCATGGCGAGCGGCCCTTCGTCGAGGGCCGTCCGACCGTCGGCGTGCTCTTCTACCGGGCGCATGAGCTGAGCGGCAACACCGCCTTCGTGGACACCCTCTGCGACGCCGTCGAGGCGCGGGGGGCCAACGCCCTTCCCGTGTACTGCGGTTCGCTGCGCGGCGCGGACCCGGAGCTGTACGAGATCCTCGGCAAGGCCGACGCCCTGGTCGCCACCGTCCTCGCGGCCGGCGGCACGCACGCCTCGCAGGCGTCGGCGGGCGGCGACGAGGAGGCGTGGGACATCGGCCGGCTCGCCGAGCTGAACGTGCCGGTGCTGCAAGGTCTTTGCCTCACCTCTTCGCGGGCCGCGTGGGACGAGTCCGACGCCGCCCTCTCCCCCATGGACGCGGCGATGCAGGTCGCGATCCCGGAGTTCGACGGGCGGCTCGTCACCGTGCCGTTCTCCTTCAAGGAGCAGGGCCCGGACGACGTGCCCGTGTACGTCGCCGACCCGGAGCGGGCCGGGCGGGTCGCCGGGATCGCCGTACGGCACGCCCAGTTGAAGCACAAGGCGAACGGCGACAAGAAGCTCGCGCTCGTCTTCACCGCCTACCCGACCAAGCACTCGCGTGTCGGCAACGCGGTGGGCCTGGACACGCCCGCCTCGGCGGTGCGGGTGCTGGACGCGCTCAGGGACGCCGGGTACGGCCTCACCGAGTACCCGGACAACGGCGACGAGCTGATCCACCGGCTCATCGAGGCTGGCGGACACGACGTCGAGTGGCTCACCGAGGACCAGCTGGCGGCCGCGCCCGCTCGCGTGCCGCTCGCCGACTATCAGGCGTGGTTCGACAAGCTCGACCCGGAACTCAGGGACGGCATGCTTCAGGCGTGGGGCGAGCCGCCGGGGTCGCTGTACGTCGACGGGGACGACATCGTCCTCGCGTCGCTCCAGTTCGGGAACGTCGTCGTGATGATCCAGCCGCCGCGCGGCTTCGGCGAGAACCCGATCGCGATCTACCACGACCCGGACATGCCGCCGTCGCACCACTACATGGCGGCGTACAGGTGGCTGGACAACAGCTTCGGCGCCGACGCGATCGTGCACATGGGCAAGCACGGCACGATGGAGTGGCTGCCGGGCAAGGGGCTGGGACTCAGCGGCGGGTGCGCGCCGGACGCGGTCCTCGGGGACCTGCCGCTGATCTACCCGTTCATCGTCAATGACCCGGGCGAGGGCACCCAGGCCAAGCGGCGCGGACACGCCACCGTCGTCGACCACCTGGTGCCGCCGATGGCACGGGCCGACACCTACGGCGACCTGGCCAAGCTGGAGCAGCTGCTCGACGAGTACGCGCTCGTCTCCGACCTGGACCCGACGAAGGCCCCGGCGGTGCGCGCGCAGATCTGGACGCTGGTCAAGGCGGCCGAACTCCATCACGACCTGCATGTCGACGACCAGCCGGACGATGACGCCTTCGACGAGTTCGTCATGCACATCGACGGCTATCTGTGCGAGATCAAGGACGTACAGATCCGCGACGGACTGCACATCCTCGGCGGCGGGCCGGAGGCGGAGCCGCGCGTGAACCTCGTGCTCGCCGTGCTGCGCGCCTCGCAGGTGTGGGGCGGACAGGCCAATGCCCTGCCGGGCCTGAGGGCCTCGCTGGCCGCTCACTTCGGGCTCGACGAGAAGGAGCTGCTGGGCGAGCCGGGCGCACCGTTGAAGGTGCCGGTGGAGCTGTCGGACCTGGTCGACGGCCCCGCGCGCACGGCCGCCGACGCGATCGACCTGCTGGAGCAGCTGTGCCGGCGGATCGCGGAGGGCATGGAGGAGCGCGGCTGGGCGGTTGCGGAGAGCCGTGCGCTGATCCGTGCCGTCCTCGGCACCGAACTGCCCGACGCCGTCGCCGTGTTGGAGTTCGCCTGCAACGAGGTCGTGCCGCGTCTCGCCCGTACGACGGACGAGATCGGGCACATCCTCAAGGCGCTGGACGGCGGTTACGTCCCGGCCGGTCCGTCGGGTTCGCCGACGCGCGGGCTGGTCAACGTCCTGCCGACCGGGCGGAACTTCTACTCCGTCGACCCCAAGGCCATTCCGTCCAGGCTGAGCTGGGAGGTCGGGCAGTCGCTCGCCGACTCGCTGGTCGCGCGGTACCTCCAGGACACCGGCGAGTACCCGAAGTCGGTCGGCCTGACCGTCTGGGGCACGTCCGCGATGCGCACCCAGGGCGACGACATCGCCGAGATCCTCGCGCTGCTGGGCTGCCGCCCGGTCTGGGACGACGCCTCACGCCGGGTGACCGGCTTCGAGGTCATCGGCCTGGAGGAGCTCGGACGGCCGCGCATCGACGTCACGGTGCGCATCTCCGGCTTCTTCCGGGACGCCTTCCCGCACGTGGTGGGGCTGCTCGACGACGCGGTCCGCAAGGTCGCCGAGCTGGACGAGCCCGCCGACCGCAACTACGTGCGCGCACACGCCGACGAGGACACCGCCGAGCACGGCGACCGGCGGCGCGCCACGGCCCGTATCTTCGGCTCGAAGCCGGGCGCCTACGGTGCCGGCCTGCTGCCGCTGATCGACGCCCGGAACTGGCGCTCCGACGCCGACCTCGCCGAGGTGTACGCCGTCTGGGGCGGCTACGCCTACGGGCGCGGGCTGGACGGGCGGGCGGCGCGCGGCGACATGGAGACCGCGTTCAAGCGGATCGCCGTCGCCGCGAAGAACGTCGACACCCGCGAGCACGACCTCGTCGACGCCGACGACTACTTCCAGTACCACGGCGGCATGGTCGCCATGGTGCGGCACCTGACGGGCGCGAACCCCGAGGCGTACGTGGGCGACAGTGCCGTGCCCGACCAGGTGAAGACGCGGACGCTGGGCGAGGAGACGCACCGCGTGTTCCGCGCCCGCGTCGTCAACCCGCGCTGGATGGCGGCCATGCGCCGGCACGGCTACAAGGGCGCCTTCGAGATGGCGGCGACCGTGGACTACCTCTTCGGGTACGACGCCACGGCGGGCGTGGTCGACGACTGGATGTACGAGAAGCTCAGCGCCGAGTACGTCTTCGACCCGGAGAACCGGGACTTCATGAAGAAGTCCAACCCGTGGGCGCTGCGCGGCGTCACCGAGCGTCTGCTGGAGGCCGCCGACCGCGGGCTGTGGGCCGAGCCGGACGCCGAGACGCTGGAGCGGCTGCGCGCCACCTACCTGGAGCTCGAAGGCGACTTGGAGGGTGACGACCAGTGACAACCCCCTTCCCCTTTACGGCCGTTGTCGGCCAGGACGACCTGCGGCTCGCGCTGCTGCTGAACGCCGTGTCCCCGGCGGTCGGCGGTGTGCTGGTGCGCGGCGAGAAGGGCACCGCCAAGTCGACGGCGGTACGGGCGCTGTCGGCGCTGATGCCGCAAGTGCCGGTGGTCGCCGGGTGCCGTTTCTCCTGCGACCCGGGCGCCCCCGACCCCGCGTGCCCCGACGGGCCGCACGAGGCAGGGGCCGGCACGCCGCGCCCCGCCCGCATGGTCGAACTCCCCGTCGGCGCCTCCGAGGACCGGCTGGTCGGCGCGCTGGACATCGAGCGGGCGCTGGCCGAGGGCGTGAAGGCCTTCGAGCCGGGGCTGCTCGCGGACGCCCACCGCGGCATCCTGTACGTCGACGAGGTCAACCTGCTCCACGACCACCTCGTCGACCTGCTCCTGGACGCGGCGGCGATGGGTGCGTCGTATGTCGAGCGCGAGGGCGTCTCCGTACGGCATGCCGCGCGTTTCCTGCTCGTCGGGACCATGAACCCCGAAGAGGGCGAGCTGCGGCCGCAGTTGCTCGACCGGTTCGGGCTGACCGTCGAGGTCGCCGCCTCGCGGGAGCCCGAGCAGCGGGTGGAGGTCGTGCGGCGGCGGCTCGCGTACGACGACGATCCGGGCGGGTTCGCCGCACGGTGGGCGGACGACGAGGCCGTTGTGCGCCAACGCATCGTCGCCGCACGGGAGTTGCTGCCATCGGTGCGGCTCGGTGACGGGGCGCTGCGGCAGATCGCGGCGACCTGCGCGGCCTTCGAGGTGGACGGCATGCGGGCGGACATCGTGATGGCCCGTACGGCCACCGCGCTGGCCGCGTGGGCCGGGCGGACCGATGTGCTCGCCGAGGACGTCCGGCAGGCGGCGCTGCTGGCGCTGCCGCACCGTCGGCGCCGTAACCCCTTCGACGCGCCGGGACTGGACGAGGACAAGCTCGACGAGACGCTGGAGGAGTTCTCCGGTGACGACGAGAGCGACGAGAGCGACGAGGATCCCGACCCCGACGGGCCCGGCGGAGGTGGCGGGCAGCCGCCGTCCGAGTCCGACGGGCCGCAAGGCGCCGACTCGGGCGCGCGGCCCGAGGCCGGTGAGGGCGAAGAGCCGCAGGCTTCCGGGGCCGGGGAGCAGACTCCCGCGCGGGCGTCCGAGCCCTTCCGGACGAAGGTGCTGAGCGTGCCGGGCATCGGTGAGGGTGCCGCCGGGCGGCGTTCGCGGGCGCGGACCGAGCATGGGCGCACGACGGGCGCGCGGCGGCCCCGCGGGGCGCTCACCAAGCTGCACCTGGCGGCCACCGTGCAGGCGGCGGCGCCGCATCAGCGGGCGCGGGGGCGGTCCGGGCGGGGGCTCGTCGTGCGGCGGGACGATCTGCGGCAGGCCGTCCGGGAAGGGCGCGAGGGCAATCTCGTGCTGTTCGTCGTGGACGCCTCCGGGTCGATGGCGGCCCGGCAGCGGATGAGTGCCGTGAAAGGTGCCGTTCTGTCGCTGCTGCTGGACGCGTATCAGCGGCGGGACAAGGTGGGGCTGGTGACGTTCCGGGGCACGGCGGGCGATGTCGCGCTGCCGCCCACGTCGTCGGTGGATGCCGCCGCGGTCCGGCTGGAGTCGTTGCCGACCGGTGGGCGTACGCCGCTTGCGGCCGGGCTGCTGAAGGCCCATGAGGTGCTGCGGGTGGAGCGGCTGCGGGATCCGGCCCGGCGGGCGCTGGTGGTCGTGGTGACCGACGGGCGGGCCACGGGCGGTCCCGAGCCGGTCGCGCTCGCGGGGCGGGCCGCTCGGTTGTTCGCGGCCGAGGGTGTCGCATCCGTGGTCGTCGACTGTGAGTCCGGGCCGGTGCGGCTGGGGCTGGCGGGGCAGCTCGCGGGTGAGCTCGGCGGTACGGCGGTGACGTTGGACGAGCTGCGGGCGGAGTCCATCGCCGGGCTGGTGAAGGACGTACAGAGGAGGGCCGCGTAATGCCTCAGGGACAGCCGAGTGTCGTGCCGGACGACGGGCTCACGACCCGTCAGCGTCGTAACCGGCCTCTGGTGGTCGTGCATACGGGGATCGGCAAGGGCAAGTCGACCGCCGCCTTCGGGCTTGCCCTGCGGGCCTGGAACCAGGGGTGGCCCATCGGGGTGTTCCAGTTCGTCAAGTCGGCGAAGTGGAAGGTCGGCGAGGAGAACGCGCTGCGGGTGCTGGGGGCGTCCGGTCAGGGCGGGTCCGTGGACTGGCACAAGATGGGCGAAGGGTGGTCCTGGGTTCAGCGGGACGCCCAGATGGACAACGAGGAGAAGGCCCGGGAGGGCTGGGAGCAGGTCAAGCGGGACCTGGCCGCCGAGACGTACAAGCTCTACGTGCTCGACGAGTTCGCCTACCCCATGCACTGGGGGTGGGTGGACACCGACGAGGTCATCTCCGTGCTGCGTGACCGGCCGGGGACGCAGCACGTGGTCATCACCGGGCGGAACGCGCCCGAGAAGCTGGTCGACCTCGCCGATCTCGTGACCGACATGTCCAAGGTCAAGCACCCCATGGACGCGGGCCAGAAGGGCCAGAGAGGCATCGAGTGGTGATCGCGTGATGTCCTCCTCCATCCCTCGGCTGGTCATTGCCGCGCCTTCCTCCGGCAGCGGCAAGACGACCGTCGCCACGGGGTTGATGGCCGCGTTCGCCGCGCGGGGGCTTGCCGTGTCCCCGCACAAGGTCGGGCCGGACTACATCGATCCCGGGTATCACGCGCTCGCGACCGGGCGGGTGGGGCGGAATCTCGACGCGTATCTGTGCGGGCCGGAGCTGATCGGGCCGTTGTTCCTGCACGGGGCGCGTGGCTGCGACATCGCCGTCGTCGAGGGCGTGATGGGGCTGTACGACGGGGCCGCCGGGGAGGGTGAGCTGGCGTCCACGGCGCATGTGGCGAAGCTGCTGCGGGCGCCGGTCGTGCTCGTCGTGGACGCCTCGTCGCAGTCGCGGTCCGTGGCGGCGCTGGTGCACGGGTTCGCGTCCTGGGATCCGCAGGTGCGGGTCGGGGGCGTGATTCTGAACAAGGTCGCTTCGGATCGGCATGAGGAGTTGCTGCGGGACGCGTTGGACTCGGCCGGGGTGCCTGTGCTGGGGGTGCTGCGGCGGGTGGCCCAGGTGGATACGCCGTCGCGGCATCTGGGGCTGGTGCCGGTTGCCGAGCGGCACGCTGCCGCGGTGGAGGCCGTGACGGCGATGGCGGCGCAGGTCGAGGCCGGGTGTGATCTGGAGGGGTTGCTGGGGCTGGCGCGCAGTGCGGGCGCGTTGTCGTGTGCGCCCTGGGACGCGGCTGAGGTCCTGTCCTCTTCGCCCCCGCCGCCCCTTCCCGTCCCGACCCTGGGGGCTGCGCCCCCAGACCCCCGCTTTCGGCCCGAAGGGCCTCGTCCTCAAACGCCGGACGGGCTGAAAGATGCCGATCGGCGTGTGAAAGTCGCCATTGCCGGCGGACCCGCGTTCACCTTCTCCTACGCCGAGCACGCCGAGCTGCTCACCGCCGCCGGTGCCGAAGTCGTGCCCTTCGATCCGCTGCGGGACGAGCGACTGCCCGACGGCACGCGGGGCCTGGTCATCGGCGGCGGGTTCCCCGAGGTGTACGCCGCCGAGTTGTCCGGCAACGAGCCGCTGCGCAAGGCCGTTGCCGCCCTCGCCGGGAGCGGGGCTCCGGTGGCCGCCGAGTGTGCGGGGTTGCTCTACCTCTGCCGGGAGCTCGACGGGCTGCCCATGTGCGGGGTGCTCGACGTGAGCGCGCGGATGAGCGAGCGGCTGACGCTGGGGTATCGGGACGCCGTCGCCGTGAGTGACAGTGTGCTGGCGCCGGCCGGTACGCGGATGCGGGCGCACGAGTTTCATCGGACCGTCGTCGAGCCCGGCTCGGGGACGGCTCCCGCCTGGGGGGTCAGGACCCCCGTACGGCGGGTCGAAGGTTTCGTACAGCAGGGCGTGCACGCGAGTTACCTGCACACGCACTGGGCAGCACAGCCCGGTGTCGCCCGTCGGTTCGTGGAGAGGTGCCGGACGTCATGAGCAGCAGCAGGTTGATCGGAGTCGGGGTCGGTCCCGGCGATCCGGAGCTGGTGACCGTCAAGGGCGTCAACGCTCTGCGCGAGGCCGACGTGGTCGTCGTACCCGTGATGGACACGGGTGAGCGTGGGCGGGCCGAGGCCACCGTGCTGCACTACGTGCCCGAGGAGAAGGTGGTGCGGGTCGTGTTCGCGCTCAACGAGCGGACCGACCGTGCTCGGCGCGAGGCCGCCTGGGACGCGGCGGGTGAGCGGGTCGCCGAGCTGCTGGGGCAGCATGACGCCGTCGCCTTCGCCACCATCGGCGACCCCAATGTGTACTCCACGTTCACCTACCTCGCGCAGACCATCGGCGAGGCGGTACCCGGCACCGTCATCGAGACGGTCCCCGGCATCACCGCCATGCAGGACCTCGCCGCGAGGTCGGGCGCGGTTCTCACCGAGGGGACCGAGCCGCTCACGCTCGTGCCCGTGACCGCGGGGGCGACGGTACTGAAGGAGGCTCTCAGCGGGCCCGGGACCGTCGTCGCCTACAAGTTCGGCCGGCAGGCGGGTGAGGTCGCCGAGGCCCTGCGGGAGACCGGGCGGATCGAGGACGCGGTGTGGGGGTCGGCACTGGGGCTGGCGGAGGAGTCGATCCGGCCGGCCGCCGACCTCGGCGGCTCCCCCCTCCCCTACCTCTCGACCCTCATCGCGCCCGCCCGGCGCGACGGCGGGCGGGGCGGCAAGCTCTGACGCCGGTTCCACGCCCCGCACACCAACCCCCGCCGACCCCTGTAGGAGAGGACCGAATTCCCATGGCCGATGCCCCCACCGGCAAGGTGACCTTCGTCGGTGCCGGCCCCGGCGCCGCCGATCTGCTGACGTTCCGTGCCGCCCGTGCCATCGCCGAGGCGGACGTCGTGATCTGGGCGGCCAGCCTGGTCCAGGCGGAGGTCCTCGAGCACGCGCGCGAGGACGCCGAGATCCTCGACTCGGCGGCCATGTCCCTCGAGGACGTCGTCGCCGTGTACGAGCGGGCCCGCGCCGACGGCCTCAAGGTCGCCCGTATCCACTCCGGTGACCCCGCCCTGTGGGGCGGTACGCAGGAGCAGCTCGACCGGTGTGCCGTGATCGGCGTCGAGACCGAGGTCGTGCCCGGGGTCTCCGCCTTCTCCGCCGTCGCCGCGCTCGCCGGGCGCGAGCTGACCATTCCCGAGGTCGCGCAGTCCGTCGTCCTCACCCGGCTCGGCGGCGGCAAGACGCCGATGCCGCCCGGGGAGGAGGTCAGGGAGTTCGCCAAGCACGGTACGACCATGGCGATCTTCCTGTCGGCGGCCCGCAGCGGGCAGCTCGTACGGGAGTTGCTGGAGGGCGGGTATCCGACGTCCACGCCGGTCGTCGTCGCCTATCAGGCGACCTGGCCCGAGGAACTCGTGGTCAAGTGCACGATCGAGACGCTGGAGGAGACCGTCAAGGAACACAAGCTCTGGAAGCACACCCTGTTCCTGGTCGGCCCCGCCCTCGACGCGCACGGCACGCGCTCGCACCTCTACCACCCCGGTCACTTCCACGGGTACCGCAAGGCGGACCCGGAGGCGCGCAGGGCGCTGCGTGAGCGGGGAGCCAGTACGTGATCACCGTCGTCGGCACGGGGACGGGGGCGCCCGTTCCCGAGGACGTCCTCGCCGGGGCCGAGCTGGTCGTCGGCGGGCGGCGGCATCTGGACGCCGTACACCTGCGGGGCGACGTGGAGCGGGTCGTGCTCGGGGCGTTGGCGCCCGCCCTCGACACCATCGCGGAGTACGTCGAGAAGGAGCGGCCCGTGGTGGTGCTCGCCTCCGGCGACCCGGGGTTCCTCGGGATCGTGCGGGTGCTGGCCGAGCGGTTCGGGTCGCAGCGGCTGGATGTGCGTGCCGGGGTGTCCTCGGTGGCCGCCGCGTTCGCGCGGGCCGGGCTGCCGTGGGACGACGCGGTGGTGGTGAGCGCGCACGGGCGTGATCCGCGGACGGCGGTGAACGTGTGCCGGGCGCACCCCAAGGTGGCGGTGCTGACCGGGCCGGGTGCCGGGCCGGCCGAGCTGGGCGCGGCGCTGCGGCACACCGGGCGGGTCCTGGTCGTCGCCTGCGCGCTGGGCGATCCGCAGCTGGAGCGCGTGGAGCGGGTGACGCCCGCCGAGGCCGCCGGCCGCGACTGGGGTACGGCGGTGAGCGTCGTGCTGTGCCTGGACCCCGAGCGGGCTCTGGGCGCGGTGCGGACAGTGGTCGGTCCGGCGCCGGGGCCCGCCGGATGGGCGCTGGACGAGGCCGACTTCGCGCACCGCGACTCGATGATCACCAAGTTCGAGGTGCGGGCGCTGGCCCTGGCCCGGCTGGGGCCGCGGCTCGGCGATCTGGTGTGGGACATCGGCGCGGGCTCCGGCTCGGTGGCCGTGGAGTGCGCCCGGCTCGGCGCGGCGGCCGTAGCCGTCGAGAAGGCGCGGGACGGGGTGGAGCGGATCCGCGCCAACGCCGCCGCGCACGCTGTCGATGTGCACGTGGTGCACGGGGCGGCGCCCACCGTCCTGTCCGACCTCGACGATCCGGACGCGGTGTTCATCGGGGGCGGGGGGCGCGAGCTGCCCGCCATCGTCACCGCGTGCGCGCGTCGGGCGCGGCGGACGGTCGTCGTCGCCATGGCCGCGCTCGACCGGGTGCCGGCCGCCCGCGAGGCGCTCACCGGCGCCGGGTTCTCCTGCGACGGCGTGCTGCTGCAGTCGTCGCGGCTCGCCCCGCTGCCGGGGGACGTGACCCGGCTCGCGGCGACCAATCCCGTTTTTCTGCTGTGGGGTGTCAGAAACCCCGTGTACCGAGAGGGAGTTGCCCAGTGATCGGCCTCATTTCCGCCACCGCGGCGGGGGCGGCTGCGCGGGACCGGCTGGTCACGGCGTGGCCGGAGCGGGTGCGCGTGTACGACGGTCCCGTCGGGGACGCCGTACGGCGGGCGTTCGCCGAGTGCGAGCAGCTCGTGTGTTTCCTGGCGACGGGCGCCGTCGTCCGGCTCGTCGCGCCCCTGCTGGGTGACAAGGCGACCGACCCGGGTGTGGTGTGCGTCGACGAGAGCGGGCGGTTCGCCGTGCCGCTGGTCGGCGGGCATGGCGGCGGGGCCAATGAACTCGCCCGGCAGGTCGGGGAGTTGCTGGGGGCGCAGCCCGTGGTGACGACGGCGACCGATGCCGTGGGGTTGCCCGGTCTGGACACGCTCGGGCTGCCGGTGGAGGGCGATGTCGCGGGAGTCTCGCGGGCACTGCTCGACGGGGAGCCGGTGGCGCTGCGGGCCGAGGTGGCCTGGCCGCTGCCGCCGCTGCCGGTCGGCGCCGAGGGGGCGTACGTCGTCCGCGTGACGGACCGGCTCGTCGAGCGGGGTGCCGAGCGCGAGGTCGTGCTGCGCCCGCCGTCCCTCGTCGTCGGTGTCGGGGCCTCCAAGGGCGCCCCCGCCGACGAGGTGCTCGGGCTGATCGAGAGCACGCTCGGCGAGGCCGGCCTCTCCCCCAAGTCCCTCGCCGAACTCGCCACCGTCGACGCCAAGGCGGGCGAACCCGGCATCGTGGAGGCCGCCGAGCGGCTCGGGGTGCCGGTCGTGACCTACTCCGCCGAGCAGCTCGCGGGCGTCGAGGTCCCCAACCCCTCCGACGCGCCCCTCGCAGCCGTCGGCACCCCTTCGGTCGCCGAGGCCGCCGCTCTTGTGCGCGGCGGTGAACTCCTCGTACCGAAGCGGAAGTCCGAGCGCGCCGACGGGCGGCCCGCGATGGCGACCTGTGCCGTCGTACGGCGTCCGGGGCGCGGGCGACTCGCGGTCGTCGGGCTCGGGCCGGGCGCCCGGGACCTGCTGACGCCGCGCGCGAAGGCCGAACTCCGGCGCGCCTGCGTGCTCGTCGGGCTCGACCAGTACGTCGACCAGATCCGCGACCTGCTGCGGCCCGGCACCCGGGTCCTGGAGTCGGGGCTCGGCGCGGAGGAGGAGCGGGCGCGCACGGCCGTCGAGGAGGCCCGCAAGGGGCAGGCGGTCGCGCTGATCGGCAGCGGGGACGCGGGCGTGTACGCCATGGCATCCCCCGCGCTCGCCGAGGCGTCCGACGACATCGACGTGATCGGCGTGCCGGGCGTGACCGCCGCCCTCGCCGCCGCGGCGATCCTGGGCGCCCCGCTCGGCCACGACCACGTGTCCATCAGCCTCTCCGACCTGCACACGCCGTGGGAGGTCATCGAGCGCCGGGTGCGGGCCGCGGCCGAGGCGGACATCGTGGTGACCTTCTACAACCCCCGTTCCCGGGGCCGGGACTGGCAGCTGCCCAAGGCCCTCGCGATCCTCGCCGAGCACCGGAAGCCGACGACGCCGGTCGGTGTCGTACGGAACGCGTCGCGGCCGGACGAGTCCAGTCGGGTCACGACACTGGGCGCCCTCGACCCGGCGACGGTCGACATGATGACGGTCGTGACCGTGGGCAACACGGCGACCCGGGACATCGCGGGGCGCATGGTGACGCCGCGCGGCTACCGCTGGCAGGCATCGCAGGAGGGAGCGGAGTGAACCGCGTCGTCCATCCGATCGAGGAGGAGTCCTACCGGCGGCTGCGCGCCCGGCTGGACACCTCGCACTTCCCGCCGCTGACGCGGGCCGTGGTGGAGCGGGTCATCCACTCCGCCGCCGACCTCGACTACGCGAGCGACCTCGTCATGGACGAGGGCCAGTTGGAGAAGGCTCACGCGGCACTGCACGCCGGGGCGCCCGTGGTCGTGGACGTCGAGATGGTGGCTGCCGGGATCACCCGGCGGGAGACCGTCTGCCGGCTCAGGGACGCGGTGGCCGGTACCGGGCTGACGCGTTCGGCCCATGCCATCCGGCTCGCCCACGAGCAGGTCGGCCCGGGCGCGCTCTGGGTGATCGGCAACGCGCCGACCGCGCTGGAGGAGCTGCTGACCCTGGACGCCGCCCCGGCGCTCGTCATCGGGCTGCCCGTCGGCTTCGTGGGCGCGGTCGAGTCCAAGGCCGCGTTGCGCGAGAGCGGGTTGCCCGCCGTGAGCAACGTGTCCGAGAAGGGCGGTTCGGCGGTCGCCTCCGCCGCGCTCAACGCCCTGCTGTACCACCCCCTTTCGCACCCTGTTCCGCACCCTGCGCCACACCCCGATTCGCATTCTGATCCGCATCCCGATTCGCACTACGAGGAGAAATCGTGACCACCCCGCCGCCCGCCCTGCTCATCGCCGGTCACGGCACCCGGGACGAGGCCGGAGCCGAGGCGTTCCGAGACTTCGTACGCGAGCTGGGGCGCCGCCACCCCGAACTGCCCGTCGCGGGCGGCTTCATCGAGCTCTCCCCGCCGCCCCTGGGCGAGGCCGTCACCGAGCTGGTCGAGCGGGGCGTACGACGCTTCGCCGCCGTGCCGCTGATGCTGGTGTCCGCCGGACACGCCAAGGGCGACATCCCGGCCGCGCTGGCCCGTGAGAAGGAACGGCACCCCGGGATCACGTACACCTACGGCCGTCCGCTCGGCCCGCACCCGTCGCTGCTGTCCGTCCTGGAACGGCGGCTGGACGAGGCGCTCGGCACCGAGGGGCGCACGCCCGGGGACCGGGCCGACGTGACCGTGCTGCTGGTCGGGCGCGGCTCGACCGACCCGGACGCCAACGCCGAGGTGCACAAGGCGGCCCGGCTGCTGTGGGAGGGGCGCGGATACGCGGGCGTGGAGACGGCGTTCGTGTCGCTGGCGGCGCCGGACGTGCCGAGCGGGCTCGACCGGTGCGTGCAGCTGGGGGCCCGCAAGATCGTCGTCCTGCCCTACTTCCTCTTCACCGGCATCCTGCCGGACCGCGTGCGCCACCAGACGGAGGGCTGGGCTGCCGCGCACCCGGAGATCGAGGTGCGCTCGGCGGACGTCATCGGTCCGGAGCCGGAGCTGCTCGATCTGGTGATGGAGCGGTACGAGGAGGCCCTGAAGGGCGATCTGCGGATGAACTGCGACTCGTGCGTCTACCGCATCGCGCTGCCCGGCTTCGAGGACAAGGTCGGCATGCCGCAGCAGCCGCACTTCCACCCGGACGACGACGGCCACGACCACGGTCATCACCACCACCATGGCTCCCACTCGCATGCCCACTGAGGCCGCCGGTCCGGCACACGACCTGCGGCACCACGGCGACGCCGAGGTCCGTGACGACGGCGCGGCGCTCGTCGACCTCGCCGTGAACGTCCGCGCGGACACGCCGCCCGTGTGGCTGCGCGAGCGCATCGCCGAGTCGCTGGGCTCCCTCGCGGCCTACCCCGACGGGCGGGCCGCGCGGGCGGCGGTGGCGGCGCGGCACGGGCTGCCGGCCGAGCGAGTGCTGCTGACAGCGGGGGCGGCGGAGGCGTTCGTGCTGCTGGCACGGGCGTTGAAGGTGGTCAGGCCGGTCGTCGTGCATCCCCAGTTCACGGAGCCGGAGGCGGCGCTGCGGGACGCGGGCCACAGCGTCGACCGGGTGCTGCTGCGCGAGGAGGACGGCTTCCGCCTCGACCCGGCTCTCGTTCCCGAGGACGCCGACCTGGTCGTCATCGGCAACCCCACGAACCCGACGTCGGTCCTGCATCCGGCCGCGTCCATCGCCGGACTCGCCCGCCCTGGGCGGACGTTGGTGGTGGACGAGGCCTTCATGGACGCGGTGCCGGGCGAGCGGGAGGCGCTGGCCGGGCGGACGGACGTGCCGGGTCTGGTGGTGCTGCGCAGCCTCACCAAGACGTGGGGGCTGGCCGGGCTGCGGATCGGATACGTCCTGGCCGCACCGGAGACCATCGCCGAACTGGAGCGCGCACAGCCCCTGTGGCCGGTCTCCACGCCGGCGCTCGCCGCCGCCGAGGCGTGCGTGTCACCGCAGGCGCTGGCGGAGGCCGCCCATGCGGCTCACCGCATCGCCTCCGACCGTGCCCATCTCGTCGCCGGACTCGGCGAGTTCGCGTCGGTGGGACTCCGGGTCGTCGAACCCGCCGAGGGTTCCTTCGTCCTCGTACGGCTGCCGGGGGCCACCGCCGTCCGTCAGCACCTGCGCGGCCTCGGGTTCGCCGTGCGGCGCGGGGACACCTTCCCCGGGCTCGGCGAGGAGTGGCTGCGGCTGGCGGTACGGGACCGGGCGACGGTCAGCCGGTTCCTGCGGGCGCTGGAACGGGCGATGGCTCTCGCACACGGCTGAGCCGGGTCGGCACCCGCTCCAGCGTGCCGTACCCGGTCAGCTCCGGCCGCGCCGTGCCAGCGCCACCGCTCCCCCGCCCGCGACGAGAAGCGCGACCGCGCCGCCCGCGATGTACGGCGTCATGGAATTCCCGCCGGTCTCGGCGAGTCCCTCGTCGGCGGCCTCGCCCTGGGGCTTCACGTCGCCGGCCGGCTCGGTGCCCGGGTCGGCGCTCGGGGCGGCCTCGTCCTCGGGCTCGGCCGGGGTCTCGCAGGTGGCCTCGGCCAGGGTCAGGGTGCCCTCGACCTCGGCGACGTTCAGCTTCAACGGGTTGACAGACACCTTGAGTTCGAGGGCGGTGGCGGCGGCCGTGCGCGAGGTGTTCTCCGTCTTGGAGTAGTCCAGCCGCACGTCGCCGACGCCCGGCACCTCGACGTTCGTGGTCCCGCCGGCGGTCAGCGTCACCTTCTTACCCAGCACGGTGACGTCGCCGAGCAGGTTGGACGAGGCGGTCGGCTCCTTGCCGGCCTCGCAGGTCGCCTTGGAGGTGACCTGGCCGACCTCGATGAGCGAGAGCAACGGCAGACCGGGGACGTGGACCTTGGCGTGGGCGAGGTTGGTGTACCCCTCGGCCTTGCCGCCCTCGACCGTGGCCTTCGAGGAGGCGACCTCGGCACTCAGCACGCTGAACGGCTTTCCGCCGTCCACACCGTTCAGCTCAGCCGTCAGCGTCGCCTTTTCGGCGCTCTGCGGCGCCTGTACCTCGTTGAGCGAGACCGCGAGCGGGACGTTCACGGTCTTGTTGAGCAGGGAGACGTCGAGCCCGGTACGCAGCACGACGGCGCTCGCGCGGCCCTCGTCGCCGGTCGCGTGCGCGGGGCCGGCGGCCAGGACCAGGGGCCCTGCGGTGAGGGCGGTGGCCGTCGCGACGGTGGCGAGACGGCGTGCGGGCAGGCGGAAGTTCTTGCCGTTCAAGGTGGGGACCCCCAGAGATGACTTGCTCGGGACCCGGCAAGAATTGCGTACTGAGAGTGAAGAGTCAGCAATCCGCCAGGACTTCACTCCAACGTGACTCTCCCGTGAATGCTTTCGATTCCCTGGGCACGGATGTTCCTCGAAGTCACCCCCGTACCCCCTTCTGTGCGAGCGCTCGCGTGAACACGTGGGCGCGGGTGCGGGAGCGGGCGTCGACACCGGACTACCCGTCGTTACGCTGCGTCAACCGGCTGCCACCTACGCCGGTGCCGCGCGCGCCTTCGACGGCTACCGGGTCGCCCGCGAGGTCTTCGCCGGGACGGCCACCGGTTAGCCGACCACGTGCCCGTTCAGCACCACCCGACGAGGCGCCGCCAGCACGCGTACGTCGGCCCGCGGGTCGGATTCGTAGACGACGAGGTCGGCCGCGGCGCCCTCCTCCAGGCCCGGGCGGCCGAGCCAGGTGCGGGCCGACCAGGTCGTCGCCGCGAGGGCCTCGACGGCGGGGATGCCGGCGGTGACGAGTTCCGCGACCTCGGCCGCCACCAGGCCGTGCGGCAGGGTGCCGCCCGCGTCCGTGCCGACGAAGACCGGGATGCCGGCGTCGTAGGCGGAGCGGACCGTGTCGTAGCGGCGTTCGTGGAGCCGGCGCATATGGGCCGACCAGCGGGGGTACCTGGACTCGCCGCCGTCGGCCAGCTTCGGGAAGGTCGCGATGTTCACGAGGGTCGGGACGATCGCCACCCCGCGCTCGGCGAACAGGGGGATCAGGTCCTCCGTGAGGCCGGTGGCGTGCTCGATGCAGTCGATGCCCGCCTCGACCAGGTCGCGCAGCGAGGACTCGGCGAAGCAGTGCGCCGTCACGCGGGCGCCGAGCCGGTGGGCCTCCGCGATGCCCGCCTCGACCGCCTCGCGCGGCCAGGTGGGCGCGAGGTCCCCGAGGTCGCGGTCGATCCAGTCGCCGACCAGCTTGACCCAGCCGTCGCCGCGCCGGGCCTCCTGGGCGACGTAGGCGACCAGGTCCTCCGGCTCGATCTCGTGGGCGTAGCCGCGGATGTAGCGGCGGGTGCGGGCGATGTGCCGGCCGGCCCGGATGATCTTCGGCAGGTCCTCGCGGTCGTCGATCCAGCGGGTGTCGGAGGGCGAGCCGGCGTCGCGGATCAGCAGGGTGCCCGTCTCGCGGTCGGTCAGGGCCTGCTTCTCCGCGATGTCGTCGTCGACCGGGCCGTGCGCGCCGAGGCCCACGTGGCAGTGCGCGTCGACGAGGCCGGGCAGGGCCCAGCCCTCGACGGTCCGCACGTCACGCGCGCCCGCGGGACGGTCGTAGGAGATCCGGCCGTCGACGACCCACAGCTCGTCCCGGACGTCGTCGGGCCCGACGAGGACCCGGCCCTTCAGGTGCAGCACAACCCCGCGATCGCTCATGCACCGCACCTTAGTGACCGGCTAGTCCTTCCTGCCCACCTGGTCGGATGTCTCCTCCTCCACCTCGGCCATCGCCGGGTCGAGGAGGCGGGAGAGGAAGTGGCGGGTGCGTTCGTGCTGCGGGTCGCCGATGACCTGGTCGGGGGTGCCGTCCTCGACGATCACTCCGCCGTCCATGAAGACGACGCGGTCGGCGACCTCGCGCGCGAAGGTCATCTCGTGGGTGACGACCATCATCGTCATGCCCTCGTCGGCGAGCATGCGCATGACGGCGAGGACATCCCCCACCAGCTCCGGGTCCAGCGCCGACGTCGGCTCGTCGAACAGCATCACCGCGGGGCCCATCGCGAGGGCGCGGGCGATGGCGACGCGCTGCTGCTGGCCGCCCGAGAGGGAGGACGGGTAGGCCGCGGCCTTCTCCGACAGGCCGACCCGCTCCAGGTTCTCGGCGGCGACCTTCGCGGCCGCGGCCTTGTCCCGCTTGAGCACCCGGCGCTGCGGCAGCGTGAGGTTCTCGGTCACCGTGAGGTGCGGGAACAGGTTGAACTGCTGGAAGACCATGCCGATACGGCGGCGTACGGCGTCGATGTCGACGTCCTCGTCGGTCAGCTCGGCGCCGCCGACGAAGACCTGGCCCTTGGAGGGCTCTTCCAGGAGGTTCACGCAGCGCAGGAGGGTCGACTTGCCCGAGCCGGACGGGCCGATGACGCACACGACCTCGCCCTGGTTGATCTTCAGGTCGATGCCGCGCAGCACCTCGTTGTCGCCGAAGGACTTGTGCAGGCCGCGGACTTCGATCTCCGGGCCGGTCTTGAGAAGGCTCTCGCTCATTTCACGGCCTCCTGGGCCTTCGCCTCCATGCGGCGTACGACGAAGCCGAGCGGGATCGTGACCAGCAGGTAGCACAGGCCCGCGACCAGGATCGGCGTGGAGTTGGCGGTCTGGCTGGCCAGGTCACGGCCGAACTTGGACAGTTCCCGCTCCTCCAGCGTCACTCCGAGGAACAGCACCAGCGAGGAGTCCTTGAAGAGCAGGACGAGCTCGTTGGTCAGCGGCGGGAGGATGATCCGGAAGGCCTGCGGGATGATGATCGAGATCATGGCGCGGGCGGGCGAGAAGCCGAGCGAGCGCGCCGCCTCCATCTGCCCCTTGGGCACGGCCTGGATGCCCGCGCGGATCGTCTCGGCCATGTACGCGGCCGCCACCAGGCCGAGCGCGAGCGCGACCTTGCCGTAGGTGCCGCCCGGGATCTCCGTGCCCGGGAAGGCCAGCGGCACGGCGACACCGATGAAGATGAAGATCAGCAGGGCGGGCAGCCCGCGGAAGATCTCGATGTAGATCCCGGCGAGCCAGCGGTACGGGCCCACGGAGGACAGCCGCATCAGCGCGATCACCATGCCGAGGACCAGTCCGACGATGAAGCCGGACAGGGTGTAGAGCACGGTGTTCTTCAGCGCGAGCGTGATGACGTCCGGGAACATCTGCTCGGCGATGTCGCCCTGCGCGAACTGGTTCTGCAGACGCCCCCAGTCGGCCGCGACCGCGAAGGCGATCACGGCCGCGACGAAGACGACGTACTGGATGCCGCGCGACAGGCTGCGCTTCTGGCGCCGGGTCAGGCCCTTCTTCCTGGGCTGCTTCGGCTGCAGTTGTACGTCTGTGTCGGCCATGGGGTCAGGCGGCGGGCGAGGCAGTGGCGGCGGACTCGTCGTACGGGCCGATCCACTGCTCGTACAGCTTCTTGTACGTGCCGTCGGCCTTGGCGTCCGCGATGGCCTTGTTGATGGCCTCGCGGAGCTTGGTGTTGCCCTTCTTCACCGTGAAGCCGTACTGCTCACCGGTGTTGATCTGCTCGGCGACCTCGAAGGCGGCGGCGTTGGCCGTGTCCTTCAGCCAGCCCTGGACGACCGGGTAGTCGATGACGACCGCTTCGACCTGGCCGGTGCGCAGGCCGTTGATGACGGCGTCGGAGGACTCGAAGGAGACGGGGTCGAGGCCCTTGCTCTTGGCGTAGTCCTCGCCGGTCGTCTGCGCCTGGGCGCCGACCTTCTTGCCCTTGAGGTCCGCGAAGGAGGAGATGCCGCTCTTCTTGTCGACGAGGACGGCCTGGGTGGCCTCGAAGTACGGGTCCGAGAAGTCGACGTTCTTCTTGCGCTCCTCGGTGATCGTCATGCCGGCGGCGGCGAGGTCGCAGCTGCCGGCGTTGAGGGAGCCGCCGGTCTTGAAGTTCTCGAAGGGCTGGTCGACGATCGTCTGCTTCACACCGAGGTCGTCCGCGACCAGGTCGATGAGGGCGACGTCGAAGCCCTGCACCTTGCCGTCGATCTCCGACTGGAAGGGCGGGTACGGCAGGTGGGTGCAGGTGGTGAGCTGGCCCGCCTTGACGACCTCGACACCGCCGGCGGCCGTCTTCGTACCACTGCCGCCGCTGTCGTCGGAGGAGCAGCCGGCCACGAGCACCAGCCCGGCCGTCGCGGTGGTGGCGGCCAGAATGCGGGTCCGGCGCCCGAAGGTCGTCTTCACGGGGAGCCTCCTGTGAGGGAACTGTAGCTTCCGATTATAAGGAGAGGTTTGAGGTCCTCAAACACAACTGATGGTTAGGGGGCTGTTTGACCTAAGAAGTCGGTAGCGGGATGGGGTGTTTGGGCGCCCGGTTACGCTCGTCACATCCACCTGCGGACACCCGAGAGAGCCGAGAGAGCGACGTGAGCCCCGCCGTGAACCACCCCTTCCTGGACCTGACCCCGCTGAGCGCCTCCCGCTTTGCCGCGATCGAGGACCGGGTGGCCCGGCTGCTCGGGACCGGGCAGGACGTCGTGATCATGCAGGGTGAGGCGCTGCTGCCGCTGGAGGGGGCGATCCGGGGGACCGCCGGGCCCGGTACCACCGCACTGAACGTGATCACGGGGCCATACGGGCAGACCTTCGGGGACTGGCTGCGGGACTGCGGCGCGACGGTGATCGATCTGGCCGTGCCGTTCCACACGGCGGTCACGGCCGGTCAGATCCGGTCGGCCTTCGCCGAGCACCCCGAGATCGACTTCGTGTCCCTGGTGCACGCGGAGGCGGCCACCGGCAACACCAATCCCGTCGCCGAGATCGGTGAGGCCGTGCGGGCGAACCGGGCGCTGTTCTACCTGGACGCCGTGGCGTCGATCGGTGCGGAGCCGGTACTGCCGGACGCCTGGGGCGTCGACCTGTGCGTGATCGGGGCGCAGAAGGCGATGGGCGGTCCTGCCGGGGTGTCGGCGGTGTCGGTGAGCGAGCGGGCGTGGGCCCGGATGGCGGCGAATCCGCGGGCGCCGCGGCGGTCGTATCTGTCGCTGCTGGACTGGAAGCAGCGGTGGATCGACGGGGGCCGGAAGGCACTGCTGCACGCACCGGCACAGCTGGAGATGCTGGCGCTGGAGGCGTGCGTGGAGCGGATCGAGGCGGACGGGCTGGATGCCGTGATGGCCCGGCACCGGGACGCTGCGCTGTCCGCTCGGGCCGGGGCGGTGGCGCTGGGCGGGGGTCTGGAGCCGTATGTGCACGACGTCGCGGATGCGGCGCCGGTCGCCACGACGCTTCGGGTTCCTGCGGGGGTGGTGGCGTCCGAGGTGGTGGGCCGGGCGTTGGCGATCGATCCCGCGTTGCCGCTGGCTGCGGGGGGTGGGGCGTTGGCCAAGGAGATGATTCGGGTGAATCACTACGGGGTGGACGCGACGGTCGGTGCGGTGCGGGGGTGTGTGGCGGCGCTGGGCGCTGCGCTGGCGGAGGCCGGGCTGAAGGTGGATGTCGAGGGGGCACTGCGTGCCGTGGAGGACGCCTGGCGGTAGCCGTCGGCCGGGGCCCGTCCTTGCTCGCCCCCGCCGCCCCTTCCCGTCCCGAACCCGGGGGCTCCGCCCCCAGCCCCCCGCACCGGCCTCAGCGGCCTCGTCCTCAAACGCCGGACGGGCTGAATGGCCTGGACCGGCGCCGCGAACCGATGGCCACCCGGGCAACTGCGCCATGCTCCTGCCATGACTACCGACGCGCCCACCCACCTCCCCGACGGCCGCCCCATCCCCCTCATGACCGGCGACGAGCGGCTCATGCTCGAAAGCTGGCTCGACTTCCATCGGGCCACGCTGGAGCTGAAGTGTGCGGGGCTGGAGGACTCGCAGCTGCGGCTTGCTGCCGCCGGGCCGTCGGAGCTGACGTTGCTCGGGCTGGTGCAGCATCTCGCGGAGTGTGAGCGGAACTGGTTCCAGCGGGTGGTCGGAGGGCTGGACGTGCCACCGGTCTACGGGGAGGGGAACGAGGCCGGGTACGGCCTCGAGGCCGGGCGGGGGCTCGGCGAGGCGCTCGCGGTGTGGCGGGAGGAGATCGCTCGGGGGCGGGAGGTGTGTGCCGGGCGGGGCCTGGAGCGTGCCGGGGTGATCCAGGGCGGGCCGATGGCCGGGGTGGAGGTCAGTGTGCGGTGGGTGTTGATTCACATGATCGAGGAGTACGCGCGGCACAACGGTCACGCCGACATTCTGCGAGAGTGCATCGACGGCGTTACCGGAGCCTGAATTCAACGTAATTCCAGGAACTCTTTTAGGGGCAGCTTCCCATCTTCTTCTGCCCGCTTTCTCTGGACCTAAACGCAAAGATTCCGCGAACGCCAACCGACGTAATTCGGGCAGGTCTCGTGAGAGTTACATGGCTGTGACGCGTTCCACATCGTGACCGATTTGGGATGGATTAGCCGGGCAAACTCGGGCGTTTCGCACCCTCTCGGCGGTATCGCTCACGCCCGCGTGATAACACATCCGCCGCTCATACGTAACCCCTGACGGCAATGCAATTTTGAATTTCCCTCGGTAAATTCAATTCGCATGACTGCCGCACAAGCAGACCTGCAAATCGACCGACCGGCGGTGGCCGACGGGGCCGCGCTGTGGCGGATTGCCCGTGACTCCAAGGCCCTCGACCTCAACTCGTCGTACAGCTATCTGCTGTGGTGTCGCGACTTCGCGGGCACGTCGGCCGTCGCCCGCAACGAGCGCGGGGAGCCGGTCGGCTTCGTCACCGGATACGTACGGCCGGAGCGCCCGCACACCCTGCTCGTCTGGCAGGTGGCCGTGGACGACGCCTACCGCGGACGCGGCATCGCCGCCGCGCTGCTCGACGGGCTCGTCGCACGGATCGGTGGCGAGTACGGCGTCACGAACGTCGAGACCACCATCACACCCGGCAACACCGCCTCCGAACGCCTGTTCGGCGCCTTCGCCGAGCGGCACAGCGCCGCTCTGGAGCGGGAGGTGCTGTTCCCCACAAGCCTTTTCCCGGACGGACCGCACGACGCCGAAGTCCTGTACCGCATCGGTCCCCTCTCCCTCTGACTTCCCCCACGCAAACGAGGAGCGATTCGTCGTGACCATCACCCAGCCCGACCTCAGCGTCTTCGAGACCCTCGAGTCCGAGGTGCGCAGCTACTGCCGCGGCTGGCCCACCGTCTTCGACCGCGCGCGCGGCAGCCGTATGTACGACGAGGACGGCCACGAGTACCTGGACTTCTTCGCCGGCGCGGGCTCGCTGAACTACGGGCACAACAACCCGGTCCTGAAACGGGCCCTGATCGACTACCTGGAGCGTGACGGCGTCACGCACGGGCTCGACATGTCCACGAGCGCCAAGCGTGCCTTCCTGGAGTCCTTCCAGAACATCGTGCTGCGGCCGCGTGACCTGCCGTACAAGGTCATGTTCCCGGGCCCCACGGGCACCAACGCCGTGGAGTCGGCGCTCAAGCTGGCGCGGAAGGTGAAGGGCCGCGAGGCCATCGTGTCCTTCACCAACGCCTTCCACGGAATGTCCCTGGGCTCCCTCGCCGTGACCGGCAACGCCTTCAAGCGGGCCGGGGCGGGCGTCCCGCTCGTGCACGGCACGCCGATGCCGTTCGACAACTACTTCGACGGCACGGTCGAGGACTTCCTGTGGTTCGAGCGGCTCCTGGAGGACCAGGGCTCCGGACTCAACAAGCCCGCCGCCGTGATCGTGGAGACCGTGCAGGGCGAGGGCGGCATCAACGTCGCCCGCGCGGAGTGGCTGCGCGCCCTGTCCGAGCTGTGCGAGCGGCAGGACATGCTGCTGATCGTCGACGACATCCAGATGGGCTGCGGCCGTACCGGTGCCTTCTTCTCCTTCGAGGAGGCGGGCATCACCCCGGACATCGTCACCGTGTCCAAGTCCATCAGCGGCTACGGACTGCCCATGTCGCTGTGCCTGTTCAAGCCCGAGCTGGACATCTGGGAGCCGGGCGAGCACAACGGCACCTTCCGCGGCAACAACCCCGCCTTCGTCACCGCCACCGCCGCGCTGGAGACGTACTGGACCGACGGGTCCGCGATGGAGAAGCAGACCCGCAAGCGCGGCGAGCAGATCGAGCAGGCGTTCATCTCCATCACCGAGGAGAACCTCGCCGACGTGCGGGAGTACCGCGGGCGCGGGCTCGTGTGGGGCCTGGAGTTCCACGACAAGGAGCGCGCCGGACGAGTGGCGAAGCGCGCCTTCGAGCTGGGTCTGCTCATCGAGACGTCGGGCCCCGAGAGCGAGGTCGTGAAGCTGCTTCCGGCACTCACGATCACCCCGGACGAGCTGGACGAGGGTCTGAGCATCCTCGCCCGCGCCGTGCGGGAAACCATCTGAAACACCACCTAGGAGGCATCGCAGCACCGTGATCGTCCGTTCGTTCAAGGAGATCGAAGGCACCGACCGCCACGTCAAATCGGCGTCCGGTACCTGGGAGAGCAAACGCATCGTCCTCGCCAAGGAGAGGGTCGGCTTCTCGCTGCACGAGACGATCCTGTACGCGGGTACGGAGACGTCGATGTGGTACGCGAACCACATCGAGGCCGTCGTCTGCGTCGAGGGCGAGGCCGAGCTGACCGACCACGAGACCGGGCGGACGCACGCGATCACGCCCGGGACCATGTACCTCCTGGACGGGCACGAGAGGCACACGCTGCGGGTCAAGAAGGACTTCCGCTGCATCTGCGTCTTCAACCCGCCCGTGACCGGCCGGGAGGACCACGACGAGAACGGCGTATACCCGTTGCTCACCGAGCCCGAGGAGGTGTGAGAAACCCATGACCACCGTCACCGATCTCTACCCCAGCCGCGGCGCCACCGAGGTGTCGACCCCGCGCCAGGACCCCGTTGTGTGGGGCTCCCCCGACACGCCGGGGCCGATCGGGGCCACCGAACTCCAGTCGTTCGAGCGCGACGGCTTCCTGGCCGTCGACCAGCTCATCACGGACGACGAGGTGGCCGTCTACGCACAGGAGTTGGAGCGGCTGGTCACCGACCCGGCGATCCGTGCCGACGAGCGGTCGATCATCGAGCCGCAGTCCAAGGAGATCCGGTCCGTCTTCGAAGTGCACAAGATCAGTGAGGTGTTCGCCTCCCTCGTGCGCGACGAGCGGGTCGTCGGCCGGGCTCGCCAGATCCTCGGCTCGGACGTGTACGTCCACCAGTCGCGGATCAACGTCAAGCCGGGCTTCGGGGCCAGTGGGTTCTACTGGCACTCCGACTTCGAGACCTGGCATGCCGAGGACGGTCTGCCGAACATGCGGACGGTGTCCGTCTCGATCGCGCTGACCGAGAACTACGACACCAACGGCGGGCTCATGATCATGCCCGGCTCCCACCGGACCTACCTCGGGTGCGCGGGGGCCACGCCGAAGGACAACTACAAGAAGTCCCTCCAGATGCAGGACGCGGGCACGCCGTCCGACGAGGCGCTGACGAAGATGGCCTCCGAGTACGGCATCAAGCTCTTCACGGGCAAGGCCGGTTCGGCGACCTGGTTCGACTGCAACTGCATGCACGGCTCCGGCGACAACATCACGCCGTTCCCGCGCAGCAACGTGTTCATCGTCTTCAACAGCGTCGAGAACACGGCCGTCGAGCCCTTCGCGGCCCCGATCCGCCGCCCGGAGTTCATTGGGGCGCGGGACTTCACCCCGGTGAAGTGACCTCGCGCCCGTGAGGTGACCCGCCCGTGAGGTGACCCTCACAGCCACGCCAGCGACGCGGCACGCTCCAGTACGTTCTGGGCGGCGGCCGCGTCGCCGGTGGTGCCTCTTGGGACCGTGGCCGGGGAGCGCCGGCCGCCGACCAGGAGGCAGAAGTCGAGGGGGTCGAGGGTGAGTTCGGTCTGTACGGGCTCGTCCTCGGAACCCAGCACCCATTCCTCGCCCCCGGTGACCGAGAAGAGCACCGGGGGCGCGGTGGGTCCCAGGGACAGGCCGAGGATGCGGACGGCGAGGCGGATCAGCTGCCTCAGGTGCTGTTCGGGCGGCGGCGGGACCGTGAGGCCGAGCGCGCGGCCGATGTCGTCGGTGTGGATCCAGGTCTCGAAGGCGCGCACCAGGAAGTGCTCGGCGACGGGCAGCCGCAGCCCCATCAACGTCACGGCCCGGGCGGCGAGTTCGACGTCGTGGGCCTCGGATGCGCCGAGCAAGTCGTCCGCCTGCGCGGCCCAGTCGGCCACGGTCTCGTCCGGCGTACGGCCGTGCTCATGGGCGATGACCTCCGCCGTACGGCGGTTCCAGGCGTCCTCCCACCGCGGGCCTTCCTCGACCGGCGTGGGCGGCACTCGGGAGCCCGCGCCGAGCCGGGCGGCCAGGTGCTCGTCGGCGGCGAGGAGGTGGGCAACGGTGGCGTGCGCGTCCCAGTCGTGCACGACCGGCGTGGCCCAGCGGCCCGCGAGCTCGGGCAGCAGCGCCTTCAGCCCGGCGACGGCCGCGGCGTAGGGCGCGGCGTGTGCGGCGACGCCGGGGCCGGCGGCCGGGCGCGTGCTCAGGGCGAGGGACAGCGCGGGCGGCGCTCCGTCGGCCGGCCACCCGGCGGGAGCCCGCAGCGGCGGCCCCTCCAGCAGCCGTACCGTCTCCCGCAGCCGCGCCGCCTCCGCCGCGCAGCTCTCGCACTCGGCGAGGTGCGCCGGGACCGCCTTCTCCTCGGCCGGTTCGAGGGCGCCGAAGGCCCACGCGGCCAGCAGCTCACGTACCGCCTCGTGATCGTCGGTCACCGCGCGCCTTCTCTCCGTGCCCGTGCCCGGTTCGTCCCCTCTCGCCATCATGCGCCTCTTTCGAGCGCCGGGTCCGGTGGGCCGGCCAAAGGCTCGGCCGAGGTGCGCGGGGCGGTACGCAGCCTGTCGGCGATGGCCTGGAGCGCCGAGTCGTCGCCCCGGCGTTCTCGCGGTGCCGGGCGAGGACCTCCCGTGCCAGGACCTCGGCGGCGGCCACGCCTGCTCATCGTCCCCGCGCCCCTTGAGCGGCTGCGCCGGTCCCGAGGGGCCCGTGGTTCAGGAAGACAGGACGTCCAGCAACCGGTCGACGTCTTCCGGGGTGTTGTAGAGGTGGAAGGCCGCGCGCAGGTTGCCCGTGCGGTCGGAGACCTGGATGCCGGCCGCGCTCAACTCGGTCTGGCGGTGGCCGAGTCCGGGCACCGACACGATCGCCGAGCCGGGGGCCGGCACCGGTGCGTGGCCGAGCGTGGCGAGTCCCGCGCGGAAGCGGCCGGCGAGGGCGAGGTCGTGGGCCTGGATGGCGCTCACGCCGAGTTCCTCGATCAGCTCCAGGGAGGTGCGCAGCCCGGCGAAGGTGAAGAGGCCGGGGCTGATGTCGAAGCGGCGTGCGGAGCGGGCGAGGTTCTCGACGGGGCCGTAGCAGCTGTCCCAGGGGACCTCCCCGGCGACCCAGCCGGCGAGCAGCGGGGTCAGCCCGCCGAAGTCCTCGGGGACGACGCAGAACGCGGCTCCGTGCGGGCCCATGAGCCACTTGAAGCCGACGGCGGCGAGGAAGTCGTACTCACCGGCCTCCATCGGCAGCCATCCGGCCGACTGGGAGGCGTCGACATAGGTGCGCGCCCCGTGTGCGCGGGCCGCCGCGCACACCGCGGGCAGGTCGGCGACGCGGCCGTCGGCGGACTGCGCGGAGCTGACGGCGACGAGCGCGGTGTCCGGGCGGACGGACTCGGCGAGACGGTCCAGCGGGACGGCGCGTACCTTGAGGTCGCCGCGCATGTGGAAGGGGTTCACGAGGGAGGCGAAGTCGGCCTCCGCAGTGAGGACTTCGGCTCCGGCCGGCAGCGAGGCGGCGATCAGCCCGCCGTACTCGGCGACCGAGGCCCCGGTCGCGACCCGCTCGACGGGGACGCCTGCCAGCCGGGCGAAGGAGGCGCGGACGGCCTCCACGTCCTCGTACAGCGGGCCGAGCGGCGTGCCCTCGGCCCGCATCCGCACCGCCTGCTGCACGGCCGTCACGGTGCGGGCCGGCAGCAGGCCGTTGCTCGCGGTGTTGAGATAGACGTTCTTCGGGGCGAACTCGGCACGGACGAGGGTCTCGAAGGTCTCCATGGCTCCACTCTGAGCCCTCGGCACCTCTCGGTCCATTGCGATTCTTTACGTGGTTTCGCCAAGCGACGCTTATGGATCGGCCCTGACCTGCGCGTTCGGTCAGTGCTGCGGCACCGCGCAGCCGTCCGGACCGCATGCGTCCGCGTCGCCCTGGTCGATCAGCGTCAACGGCGACCGCTCGCCCCACGCCTGCGTGAGCGCCTGCTCGAAGACCTCGGCGGGCTGGGCGCCGGAGACGCCGAACTTGCGGTCGAGTACGAAGAACGGCACCCCGGTGGCGCCGAGCTGGGCGGCCTCGCGCTCGTCGGCGCGGACCTCGTCGGCGTAGGCGTCCGGGTCGGCGAGGACCTTGCGGGCGTCGTCGGCGTCGAGGCCGGCGGCGACGGCCAGCTCCACGAGCCGCTCCTCGCCCTCGGCAAAGACGGACCGCTCCTCGGCGAAGTTCGCCCGGTAGAAGATCTGGATCAGTGCGTCCTGCTTGCCCTGCTCCTTGGCGAGGTGCAGGAGCCGGTGCATGTCGAAGGTGTTGCCGTGGTCGCGGCCCTCGGTGCGGTAGTCGAGCCCCTCCGCGGCAGCCTGCGCGCCGAGGTTCGCCTCGCCCGCCTGGGCCTGCGCCTCGCTCATGCCGTACTTCCTGGTGAGCATCGTGATCACGGGCTGGATGTCGCCCTTGGCGCGCCCGGGGTCCAGCTCGAACGAGCGGTGCACCACCTCGACCTGCTCGCGGTGTGGGAAGGCCTGAAGCGCCTTCTCGAAGCGGGCCTTGCCCACATAGCACCAGGGGCAGGCGATGTCGCTCCAGATCTCGACGCGCATGTCTGTGGCTCTCTCCAGGTCGTACGGAAACGGAGACACCCTCCGCAGACTGGCTGAACGTTCAAGCAGCGGGGTTCATTCCCCGGTCACGCAGAAGCGCAGGTTCAGGCGGCGGTCGCCCTCGGCGGGCGGGTCGTCGGGGTCGGGCAGCCAGCCCCGGCCGGCGTAGAAGGTCTGCGCACTTCGGTTGTCCACGTGCACGTCCAGCACGGCCGCGCGCTTGCGGTCGGCCTGCCACTCCTCCACGCAGGCCGCGTGGAGGGCGGTGCCGACGCCATGGCCCCGGCGGTCGGGGTCGACATGGAACTGGAACAGCTTGACCGTGTCGGCAGGGGTGCCCTCGGGGGTGCGGAAGGACGCGACGGCGACGATCCGGCCCTGCTCGACCACGCACAGCACATGACCCTCGGGCCGCTCGATGGCGGCGGACCAGGCGGCGGACGACTCGGTCCCCTCCTCCGGGATGCCGTCCGGGTGGTACGCCGCCCGGACGCGCGCGTGCAGCGCGGCGACGGTCTCCGCCTCGGCGGGCACGACGGTACGGATCACCCGGGCCGCGGTCACTCTGTCACCGATCATGCAACCGAGGACGTGACCCCGGCCGCTTCGGTTCCGGCCACGCCCGCGGTTGCGAGCCGGCTGAACTGCGCCCGGTAGCCGCTCGGCGTCAGCCCGGTACGGCGGACCAGATGCCCCCGCAGCGAGTCGGCCGTGCCCAGCCCGCAGGCGCGGGCCACCTGGTCCATGGGCAGGGCGGTGGTCTCCAGCAGCTCCTTGGCGCGCTCGATGCGCTGATGGAGCAGCCACTGCAGCGGGCTCACCCCGCTCTCGGCGTGGAACCGGCGGGTGAGGGTGCGGACGCTGACGCCGGCGTGGCGGGCCAGGTCGGTGAGGGTGAGCGGTTTGTCGAGGTTGCGCATGGCCCAGCCGCGGGTGTCGGCGCAGGCGTTGCCGCGCTCGGGCGGCAACGGGGTCTGCGTGAACTGGGTCTGGCCGCCCGGCCGCACGGGCGCGACGAGGGCACGCCGGGCGACCTCGTTGGCGACGGCGGCGCCGTAGTCGGTGCGGATGATGTGCAGGCACAGGTCGATGCCGGCGGCGTAGCCGGACGAGGTGAGGTACGGCCCGTCCTGCACATAGAGCACATCGCCCCGCAGGTCGACGTGCGGGTAGCGGCGGCGCAGCTCCTCGGCGTGTGCCCAGTACGTGGTGGCGCGGCGCCCCTGCAGCAGGCCCGCCTCGGCGAGTTGGAAGGCGCCGGTGCACAGGGACGCGATGCGTTTGCCGGCGTCGGCCGCGTCGCGGACGGCGGCGACGATACGCGACTCCGGCTCGAAGGGTTCCCCGGTCCCGGCGACGAGCACGGTGTCCGCCTCGCGCACGGCGTCGAGTCCGTGCCGTACGTACAGGTCGAGCCCGCCGCTGGTGGGCACCGGTCCCGGCTCGGCCGCGCAGATGACCACCTCGTAGCCCGGCCGCCCGGCCACCTCGACCTTGCCGAACAGCATCTCCGGGATGGCGAGGTTGAACATCGAGACCGGCGACGGTGCGACGACGGCGATGCGGTGCGGGGCACGCGACTGGGGCATGGCCAGAACCTCCGGGAGCATGGCATTTTGGCCACTACTCTACGATGGCGTGGATCCGCAGCATGGAGGGCATGTCCACGAACCAGACCCTCAAGGGCGACGAACTCGCCCTCTCACCCGGCGGGTTGGGGCCCAAGAGGCCGTCCAAGGCCCTCACCCTCACCGCCGGCCTCCTCGGCTTCGCGCTGGTCTGCCTCGACGCGTCCATCGTGAACGTGGCCCTGCCCGCGATCGGTTCCTCCCTCGGGGGCGGAATGTCCGGGCTCCAGTGGGTCGTGGACGCCTACACGCTGGCGTTCGCCGCGCTGATGCTGTCCACCGGCGCGTTCTCGGACCGGGTCGGGGCGAGCCGGGCGTACGCGATCGGCGCCGCCGTGTTCACGCTCGCCTCGGCGGCCTGCGGTCTGGCGCCGAACCTGCCGGCGCTGATCGGCGCGCGGGTGGTGCAGGGCATGGCGGCGGCCGTCGTGCTCCCGGCCTCGCTGGCGCTGGTGCGGCAGGCGTACGCCGATCCGGCGCGGCGCGCCCGTGCGGTGGCGGTGTGGGCGGCGGGCGGGTCGGCGGCGGTGGCGCTGGGCCCGGTGGCGGGCGGTGTGCTGACCACGGCCTGGGACTGGCGCGGGATCTTCTTCGTCAACCTTCCCGTCGGCGCGCTGATCCTCGTGCTGCTGGTGCGGGCCCCGCGCTCGCAGCGCCGTCCGGCACCGCTGGACCTGCCCGGCCAGGTGACGGCGGTGGTGGCGCTCACGGCGCTGACGTTCGCGGTGATCGAGGGCGGCACTGCGGGCTGGGCGGCGCTGGCGGTGGCCGTGCTGGCGGTGGTGGCGTTCCTCCGGGTCGAGGCACGTCACCCGCACCCGGTCGTCCCGCTGAGCCTGTTCCGCAACCGGACGGTCGCGGTGACGGTCGCCGCGGGGGCGGCGGTCAGCGTGGCCTTCTACAGCATGGTGTTCGTCTTCTCGCTCTTCTTCCAGCAGGTACAGGGCCGTTCGGCGCTCCAGGCCGGGCTGATGTTCCTGCCGATGACGGGTCTGATCGCGGTGACGAACGTGGTGGCGGGCAAGCTCGCGGGACGCCACGGCGCCCGGCTGCCCATGCTGGTGGGGCAGGGCCTGGCCGTCGCGGGCCTGCTCGCGATGCTGTATGTCGACGCGGACACGCCTCCGGTGCTGGTGGCCCTGCTCCTCGTCCCCATGGCGCTGGGCTGCGCGCTGACGGTGCCGCCGCTCACCGCGGCGATGATGGACGCCGTACCCGCCGAACGGGCGGGCCTGGCGGCCGGCGTGCTCAACGCGGCGCGGCAGATGGCCGGGGCGCTGGGCATCGCCGTCTTCGGGGCGCTGATCTCGGACGGGTTCGTGGCGGGGATGCGGCTGAGCCTGGGGATCAGCGCGGCCCTGCTCGCGGTGACGGGTCTGCTCAGCTTCCGTCTCGCAGGTCCTTCGGCCAGTCGGGCCTGAACTCGAGGTGGTCGTACGTCACCACGCACCCCTCCCCCATCGGTGACTGGGTCATGAAGCCGACGAGGGCCGCCCCGGTCTCCTCCTCGTCGCCGAGGGTGAAGAGCCGGACGAAGGTCCACCGCTCGCCGTCGCGGGAGGCGTGGAAGGCGAAGGCACGGCCGGTCCGGCTCACCCGCATCCACACCGAACTCCCGTCCACGGTGAAGGAGTTGGCGTCGTCGGAGTGGCCCCGGGTGACGACCGTGCAGACGGTGGGCACGTCCGGGGAGTACTCCAGGCACAGCTTGGCCCAGGCCCGCTCGCCGACGTGGACGTAGAGCACCCCGGCGTCGAAGGCGCCCGCGAATCCGACGGTGACGCGGGCGATCAGCTGGAAGTCGCCTTCGGGCGCCCCGAGCAGCCGGGGCGCGTCGGAGGCGGCGTCCAGGGCCTCCCCGGTGGGCGGCACGAAACGGTCCTGCCTGGCACCGGCCCAGCCGGAGAGCATGCCGTCCTCGTAGGACCAGTGGCCGTCGGGGCCGTAGGTGCGCAGCGGGAAAGGCAGTTCGGGGAGTTTCAGGTCCATGGCGGGATTCTTCCAGGCGGGGCGCGGCCGCGGGGGCCCCAGGGGGTCCCGGTCAGCGCGACTGGAGTACGTCCAGGGCCACGGCCTGGGCGATGGCGAGGCGCAGGTCGAGATCGGGCGAGGCCACGTCGACGAGATAGCGGTCGCGCAGGCCTATCTTCTTGTCCACGCTCATCACCTGCTTGTCGCCCGAGGTGAAGTCGAAGTGGTACGGCCACACGAACGGCACCAGGTCGAGCGGCAGCAGCTCCCAGACCCGGCGCAGCACGGCCACGACCCGGTTGCGCTCCCGCCCGACGGCGGCGACAGAGCCCGGCTGGTCCAGTTCCCATGTCGAGCGCAGCAGGGAGGCGGCGAACTTCTTGCGGAACGTGCCGACGGGGTTGTCCGCGGCGTCCCGCACGTCGTAGACGGCGCCGACGTCGAGGACCTGACGGGCCTGGGCCGTGAACAGGACGCGGTTCTTGGACTCGTCGGTGTAGAAGGTCATCCGCTCCTTGAGCGTCATCCGCTTCTGCTCGGCGAAGGCGAGGACCCGGCCTTCGGAGCCGTCGGGCAGCGTCTCGGCCACGACATACCGGTTGATCATGAAGGTGGTCTTCTGCCGGATGGTGAAACGCTCGTTCGCCTGCCGTCGCGCACTGTCCACTGTTCCGCTCCCCGAGCCGGTGGTCCCTGCCGCCGGCTCCGTCGTCCGGCGGATCCATCCTCACCGCGCGATGCGGCCCGGGGCAGTCTCCGTAAGTCGTCGTCCGCAGCGACCAAAGATGACGGCTGCGCCGGGAGCGGGGTGTTCACTTTCGTCGTTCGGGGGTGCGCCGAAGGGCGGATGCGGGCCCCGCGGGCGGCTGTCTATCGTCTGCGCGTGGACGTAGCAGTGATACCCCGTACCGACCGCCCGCTCCGCGCCCGGCTCCTCGCCGCCTCCCCGTGGCCCCGTAAGCGGATCATCGGGGAGGTCGTGCTCACCGTCGTGCTCTCCGTAACGGCGGGCCTCTTCGACGGCGATGCCGGATTCGGAGCGCGGGGCGTCGCCGTGGGCCTGGCCGTCGCCGTACTGTCGCTGGCCCGCCGCTCGCTGCCGGCGACGGTGCTGCTCGCCTCGTCGGCCATGGCCGGGGCCGTGGGCGGCGCGGCGCCGCTGCTGATGTACGCGAGCTGGTCGGCGGGCAGCCGCATCATGCGTCCCGGGCGGGCGCTGGCCGCGTACGCCGCGGGTTTCGTCCTCTACCTCGCTGTGGGCGTCCACAGCGCTGCCGGCGAGGAGTTCCAGCTGTCGCTGCTCATGACGGCCGCGCTGGCAGCGGGCACGTTTCTGGCGATGGTGATCGTGCCGGGGCTCGCCTCCCGCTATCGCGCCCAGCGTCACGCGCTGCTCGACGCCCTGCGGCGGCACAACACCCAGCTGGTGCGCGAGCAGGCGATGGTGGCGCGGCAGGCCCGCCTCCTCGAACGGCAGCGCATCGCCCAGGACATGCACGACAGCCTCGGCCACCAGCTCGCCCTGATCGCCGTGCACACCGGGGCGCTGGAGGTGGACCCGGAGCTGGGCGAACGGCAGCGGGAGGGGGTGGGCATCCTCCGGGAGGCCTCCAGGGCGGCGATGCAGGAGCTGCGCGAGGCGGTCGGCATCCTGCGGGACGGCGTCGAGGCGCCGGCCGGGCAGCGGCCGCACCAGGCCGACGCCGAGCCTCCGACGGCCCGCGTGGCGGCCGCCGTCGACGGTCTCGTCGAGGCGTCGCGGGCCGCGGGCGCGGCGATCGAGCTGCACCGCTCCGGCACCGTACGTCCCCTGGCGCCCGCCGCCGACCACGCGGCGTACCGCATCGCCCAGGAGGGCCTGACCAACGCGCACAAGCATGCGCCGGGCGCCCCCATCACGGTGGCCCTGCGCTATGAACCGGACAGCCTGGTGGTCGAGGTGGCCAACGGGCCCGTGCCGGCCGGGGCGCCGGCGGCCCCGCCCGCGGTGAGCGGCGGCCAGGGCCTGGCGGGCCTGCGGGAGAGGGCACGGCTGGTCGGCGGCATGGTGCACACCGGCCCCGGCCCCGACGGCGGCTTCCGCCTCGCCGGTGTGCTGCCCTACGGCGGCGGTGGCGAGACCGGGCCCCGCCCGGACGGCGCGACCTCCGTCGCCTCGGACGACGACTTTCGGGGGCAGTGCGGCGGGGGCGCGGCGGGCGACGGTGGAGCGGTCATCGACCGTTCCGATCCGCAAGGGGAGTTCGCCGCCATCATGAGCAGCAAGAAGAAGGTCGCCCTCGGCTGTGCCGTCACCTCCGTCGTCCTCGTCGTGGGCGTTCTCGCCCTCGGGGCCTGGGGGTTGATGGCGCTGTTCGACGAGGTGGAGAGCGGCACCATATCCGCGAAGGTGTACAAGTCCGCGAAGGTCGGCGACGCCGAGAAGGACGTGAAGGCCAAGCTGCCGGAGGGCAGTTCCCTGCTCACCGAGGGCCAGGAGAAGAACGGCCCGCCGCTGCCCGAGGGTGCGGCGTGCCGGCACTATCTGGACATCGACGACGACATCGTCTACCGGTTCTGCTTCCGCGACGGGAAGCTGGTCGCCAAGGAGTCCTACAAGGACGAGATCTGAACGGCGGCAACCAGGTCGCACAGGTGACCGGATCGGGCATGATGGCGGGGCTTTGCCATCCGCTCATCACACCGACACCGTGCAGGAGGCCGCGTGATCCGGGTCCTCGTCGCCGACGACGAGCCGCTCATCCGGGCCGGCATCAGGATGATCCTCACCTCCGCCGACGACATCGACGTCGTCGCCGAGGCGGCGGACGGCCGGGAGGCGGTGGAGACCGCCCGGAGCACCGCGGTCGACGTGGCCCTGCTGGACATCCAGATGCCGGTGATGGACGGGCTGACCGCGCTGGCCGAGCTCGGCCGGGCCGCGCCGGGGGTACGCGCGCTGATCCTGACCACGTTCGGCGAGCGCGACAACGTCCTGCGGGCCCTCGGCCACGGCGGCGCGGGCTTCCTGCTGAAGGACTCCGCGCCGCAGGAGCTGATCCACGCGGTACGCGCGGCGGCGGCCGGCAACGCCTATCTGTCCCCGGCCGCCACCAAGCACGTCGTGGACACCCTCGCCTCCCCCGCCGCCACCGCGCGCGGCGAGGAGGCCCGCCGGCGGTTGGCCGACCTGACCGCACGCGAACGCGAGGTCCTGGCCCTGCTGGGCGAGGGCCTGTCCAACGCGGACGCGGGGGCCCGCCTGCACATGAGCGAGGCCACGGTGAAGACGTACGTCAGCCGCATCCTGACCAAGCTCGACTGCGAGAACAGGGTGCAGGCGGCCCTCCTGGCCCGGGACGCGGGCCTGGAGGCGGACCGGGGCTGACGCGGACGAACCTCAGCGCTCCAGCGTGCCGTTGAACCGCCGGGGCAGCCCCAGCGGGTTGTCGTCCCGCAGCTCCGCGGGAAGCAGCGCCTCGGGCGCGCCCTGATAGGCGACCGGCCGCAGCCACCGTTCGATCGCGGTGCCGCCCACCGAAGTCGACGTCGAGGTCGTCGCCGGGTACGGACCGCCGTGATGCTGGGCCGGCGCCACGGCGACACCCGTGGGCCACCCGTTGACCAGCACGCGACCGGCCAGCGGCGTCAGCTCCGCGAGGATCTCCGCGCCGCGCCCCTCGCCGGCCGCCTCCTCGGCCGACAGGTGAACCGTCGCCGTGAGGTTGCCGGGCAGCCGGGACAGCACGGCCCGGGCCTCGGCGTCGTCGTCGTAGCGGACGATGACCGTCACCGGCCCGAAGCACTCCTCCAGGAGCAGGTCGTGCGCCCCCTCGGCGGTCAGCTTCTCGGCCGCGACCGTCAGGAACCCGGCGCTGACCGTGTGCTCCCCGCCCGCCCCCGGCGTCACCGGCGAGTCCACGTCGGGCAGTTCGGTGCGCTCGGCGACCCCGGCGATGAAGTTGTCCCGCATCCGGTGGTCCAGCAGGACGCCCGCCTCGGTGTCACTGACGGCGTCCGTGAGCGACTTCAGCAGACGGTCACCGGCCGCACCGCTCGGCGCGAGCACGAGCCCGGGCTTCACACAGAACTGGCCGACGCCCAGCGTCATCGAGCCGGCCAGCCCCGTGCCGATGGCCTCGGCCCGCTCAGCGGCGGCGGCCTCCGTGATCACGACGGGGTTCAGGGAGCCCAGCTCGCCGTGGAAGGGGATCGGGACGGGACGGGCCGCGGCGGCGTCGAACAGGGCACGACCGCCCCGTACCGAACCGGTGAAGCCGGCCGCGGCGACCAGCGGGTGCCTGATCAGCTCGATGCCGGCCTCGAAGCCGTGCACCAGACCCAGCACACCCGCCGGGATGCCGTGCTCGGCGGCAGCCGTACGCAGGACCTTGGCGACCAGCTCGGACAGCGCCGGGTGGTCGGGGTGGGCCTTGACGACGACGGGGCAGCCCGCGGCCAGCGCGCTCGCGGTGTCGCCGCCGGCGACGGAGAAGGCGAAGGGGAAGTTGGAGGCCGAGTAGACGGCGACGACGCCGAGGGACACCTTGTAGCGGCGCAGGTCCGGGATGGGCGGGGTCGCGGTGTCGTCGGGGTGGTTGATGACGACGTCGAGGAAGGCGCCCTCGTCGACGATGTCCGCGAAGGCCCTCAGCTGGTAGCAGGTGCGGGCGAGTTCGCCGGTGAGGCGGACCGGGCCGAGCGCGGTCTCGGCGTCGGCGGCCTCGACGAGGTGGTCCTTGGCGGCCTGCAGCCGGTCGGCGGCGCTGCGCAGGAAGGCCGCGCGGACCGTGCGGTCGGCGAGGGAACCGCGCGCCTCGTGCGCGGCGCGGACGGCGGCGTCCACCTCCTGGGCTGTGGCCTCCACCGCAACCTGTTCACGCTGCTTCCCGGTTCGGGGGTCGACACTCCAGACTGGTGCTGCTGCCACCGCGGGTCCCTCCACATGTAATGCCGCAGTACTGGGTCATCCACCAGGGTCGTTCGATATACTGAACGCTGTCTCTGATGATGAATATGCTTCGGAGACTATTTCCCGTCGAACGAAGGGGTCAAGGGCGATGTCGGCTGTCGAGACGGGGGGCGGAGCGCAGGTCAAGTCCGCGGTACGGACGGTTGAACTGCTCGAATACTTCGCCGGACGCCCCGGTATGCACTCCCTCGCCGCGGTCCAGGAGGCCGTCGGTTACCCCAAGTCGAGTCTGTACATGCTGCTGCGCACGCTCGTGGAGCTGGGCTGGGTGGAGACGGACGCCACGGGCACGCGGTACGGCATCGGCGTACGGGCGCTGCTGGTCGGCACCTCGTACATCGACGGCGACGAGGTGGTCGCGGCGGCGCGTCCGACGCTGGACCGTCTCTCGGACGACACGACGGAGACGATCCACCTGGCCCGGCTGGACGGCACGAACGTCGTCTACCTGGCCACCCGCCAGTCCCAGCACTACCTGCGCCCCTTCACTCGGGTCGGCCGCCGGCTCCCGGCCCACTCGACCTCCCTCGGCAAGGCGCTGCTGAGCACCTACACGGACGAACAGGTCCGCAAGATGCTCCCGGAGACGCTTCCCGCGCTGACCGAGAACACGATCACCGACCGCGAGAAGCTCATCGAGGAGCTGCACCAGGTCCGCGACCAGGGCTTCGCCGTCGACCGCGAGGAGAACACCCTCGGCCTGCGCTGCTTCGGCGTGGCGATCCCGTACCGCACGCCGGCCCGCGACGCGATCAGCTGCTCGGTGCCGGTGGCACGGCTGACGCCCGCGCACGAACAGATGGTGAAGGACGCGCTGTTCGACGCGCGCGACCGGCTGACGCTGGCCACTCGTAGGCTATGACTCCATGGATGTGGAACTCCGTGAGGTGCACGACAGCGATCTTCCTGTCTTCTACCGGCAGTTGAACGACCCGGAGGCCCTGCGGATGGCGGCCTTCACCCCCAAGGATCCGGACGACTGGGACGCCTTCGACGCGCGTTGGAGGCGAATCCGGTCCTCGGACGACGTCCTGCGCACGATTCTGGCCGACGGTGACGTGGTGGGCAGCGCGGCCGTGTACGGGGACCCCGGCGAGCGGGAGGTCACGTATTGGGTCGACCGCGCGTACTGGGGCCGGGGTGTTGCCACGGCCGCCCTGCTGAGGCTGCTCGCCGAAGTTCCCGAGCGCCCGCTGTACGCGCGGGCGGCGGCCGACAACGAGGGCTCGCTGCGGGTGCTGTCCAAGTGCGGGTTCCGGGTGACCGCGCACGCGAGGGGCTTTGCGAACGCGCGGGACGAGGAGATCGACGAGGTCGTGCTGCACCTGGAGGGCTGAGGTCCTCTCCCCCGTCAGGCGGAGACGGATCGTCGCTGTGCAGGAGGCGCCGGCCGGTGCTCTCGCGGGAGCGTGGCGGTATGACGCAGACACTCGCTCCCGCCCCGGAGAACGACGCCGCTGTCGGTCCCGGCAGGTCCCGTCGCGCCCTGCGGGCCGTCGCCATCGTCTCCTGCGTGCCCTATCTCTCGCTCAAGGTCGCCTGGATCGCCGGGAGTCACATCGGGATCCCGGCGGGCAGCACGCTGCTGGAGCACCGGGCGGGCATGGCCGTCGCCAACAGCGTGACCGTCCTCATGGACACGGCCGTGATCGTGCTCGCGCTGGTGCTGACCCGGCCGCGGGGGCTGCGGGTGCCCGCGTGGCTCCTGGCCTTCCCCGCGTGGGTGGCCACCGGGCTGCTCGCACCCCTCATGGCCGGGTTCCCGATCCAGCTTCTCGTGGGCGCCCTCGGCGGCACCCTGGACACCACCGACGACGGCGGGGAGCCGTTCCTCCACACATGGGTGTACGGCGTCGTCTACACGGGGTTCATCGTGCAGGGCCTCTCCCTCGGCGCCCTGTTCGTGCTGTACGCCCGCGACCGCTGGGGCGGGCTGTGGGAGGGCCGGGTCCGGGAGCTGCCGGTCGGCGTCATCGGGTCGGCCCAGCGGGCGATCGCCGTGGCCGCCACCGTCCTCGCAATGCTTCCCCTGACCGCCCACCTGCTGTGGGCGTTCGGCAGCACCGCCGGGCTCAACGGCACTCGCATCGCCGACCGGACCAGCGACTTCTACGTCATGGAGGTCCTGTCCGCCGTGTTCCTCGTCATGGCCGTCACCGGCGGCTTCCTCCTCGCCTTCCGGCGCGGCCGGGCGCTGCCCGTCAAGCTGCCGCTCGCCCTCGCCTGGGTCGGCTCAGCGGCCTTGGTGTGCTGGGCGGGCTGGCTGGCGCTGGCCACGCTCACCGACATGGCCGACGGCCCGACGCCGCTGGAGAACTACGCCTACGCTGGCGAGATGATCGTCGGCATCCTCGTCGCCTGCCTCGGCGTCCACTTCCTCGCGGAGCGATCCGCGAGCCGGAATCGTCGTACGGCGTGAGCCGGTTCCTCGGGTTGCTGTTCGGGCGGCGGGCGCGTCGGCGCTGGATCCATCTGATCCTCGGCGGCGCGCTGGCCATGCCGTACGTCTTCGTCGGCCAGCTCGTCGTCGGCCCCGCGACCAACTCCCGGTACGTCTTCAACGACCTCCCCCTGCAACTGCTCTCCTTCACCGTCGGGTTGCCCCTCGCCGCCCTCACCGCGGCCCTGTTCCCGCTGACCCGGCCCCTGGAGGCGGGGGCGGTGCGGTCGCTGTGCGGTGTCGACGCGGGCCTGCTCGCTCACGGGCCCGCCCGGTCGCGGGCGGCGAAGGGGCGGGCGGCTGCCTGGTTCACGCTGCATCTCGGGTTCGGCGGGATCATCTCGGGGATGTCGCTGGCGGTTCCGCCGTTCGCCGGCTTCCTCACCGCGCTGCCGCTGCTCGTGTGGCTGGGCGGCGCGCGGCTCGTGGACCTGCCCGAGGCCCTCGACCGGACCTGGGTGCTCGCGCTCGCGCCGGTCGCGGGCATGGCGACGCTCGTCGCGCTCGCCGGCTGCGCGGCCGTGTGCGGTTCGCTTCTCGCCCGCTGGGCGCCCGCGTTGCTCGGCCCCACGCCGGAGGACCGGCTCGCGGCGGTCGAGGCCCGCGCCGCCGACCTAGCCGTGCGCAACCGGCTCGCGCGCGAACTGCACGACTCCGTCGGCCACGCCCTGAGCGCCGTCACCCTGCAGGCGAGCGCGGCCCGCCGGGTCCTCGACACCGACCCGGAGTTCGCCCGCGAGGCCCTCGCCGCGATCGAGGACACGACCCGGCGCACGGTCGGCGAACTCGACGCCGTCCTGGGCGTGTTGAGGGACGGCGACACTCCCGGTACGGCCCCGGCGCCCACCCTCGGCGCCGACCTGGACGGCCTGCTGCACCGCACGCGCGCGGGCGGGCTGCGGGTGACCGCCAGGGTCGACGCCGATGCCGGGGCGCTGCCGCCCGTACTGTCCCGTGAGGCCTACCGCATCGTGCAGGAGGGGCTGAGCAACGCCCTGAAGCACGCCGGGGAGCGGGTGAGCGTGACCCTGCGGATCGTGATCGCCGAAGGGGATCTGGAGATCAGCGTGGAGAACCCGCTGACCCACGCCCCCACCTGCCGCCCCGGCGGCGGCCACGGCCTGCGCGGCATCGCCGACCGGGCCAGGCTGCTGGGCGGGACGATGGAGGCGGGTCCGGCGGAAGCGGTTGCGGCGCAGAGCGTCTGGACACTGCGCGTACGGCTGCCGATGACCTGCCCACCGACCCCGAGGGAACGCCCATGACGCCCCGCCCCGCGATCCGCGTCGTCCTCGCCGACGACGAGCGCATGGTCCGCAGCGCCCTGCGCGCCATCCTCTCCGCCGAGCCGGACCTGGAGGTGGTCGGCGAGGCGGCGACCGGTGCCGAGGCCGTGAGCGTCGTACGGGACCGGAGACCCGACGTCGTGCTCATGGACGTACGCATGCCCGAGATCGACGGCATCCGGGCCACCGAGCAGATCCTCGCCACCCTCGACGAACCGCCCCGTATCGTCGTCGTCACCACCTTCGAGAACGACTCCTACGTGTACGACGCCCTGCGCGCGGGAGCCGCCGGGTTCCTGCTGAAGCGGGCGGACGCCGACGCGCTCGTGCAGGCCGTACGGCTGGTGTCGCACTCCGACACCCTGCTGTTCCCGTCGGCCGTGCGCACCCTCGCGGCCGAGCACGCGCGCGCGTACCCCGCACCGCCGGCCTGGGTGGCAAGGCTCACAGGCCGCGAGCGCGAGGTGCTGCGGCTGATGGCGCAGGGCCTGACCAACGCGGAGATCGCACGGCGGATGGAGGTCGGCCCGGCCACCGTGAAGTCGCATGTGGCGGCGGTGCTGGCGAAGACCGGCACCCGGGACCGGACGCAGGCCGTGATCGCCGCGTACGAGGCGGGCTTCATGAACGCTCGATGAGAAAGGGGGGCGCAAGGGAACGATTGCCCCCATCCTGATCGTCTCTCGAGTGGGATGAACAAGACGATCAGGCGGGCGTCCGTCTTCACGCTGCTCCTGGTGTTCGCTCTGCTGGTCAGGGCGACCTGGGTGCAGTTCTACGACGGCCAGGCCCTTGCGGACGACAAGAACAACCGGCGGAACACGATGGCGCTGTACAGCCAGCCGCTCGGCAACATCATCGTGGGCGGCGAGGCGGTCACCGGCTCGGCGCCGACGAAGAGCGGCGACCTCGCGTACAAGCGGACCTACACGGACGGCTCGCTGTACTCGGCCGTGACCGGCTACAGCTCGCAGGCGTTCGGAGCGACCCAGCTGGAGGGCATCTACCAGGACCTGCTCGACGGCAGCGACACCCGCGTGAAGAGCGTGATGGACACGATCACCGACAAGCGGGCCGACCCGGGCAATGTGATCACGACGATCGACCCGGATGTGCAGAAGGCGGCGTACGACGCGCTCGGCGACAAGAAGGGCGCCGCCGTCGCGATCGACCCCGCCACCGGGAAGATCCTCGCGGTCGTCTCCACTCCGTCGTTCGACCCGTCGCGGATCACCACGGGCGACTCGGAGGCCTGGAAGCAGCTGACCAAGGACCCCGAGAAGCCGATGACGAACCGCGCACTGCGGCAGCCGCTGCCGCCGGGCTCGACGTTCAAGCTGGTCGTGGCGGCCGCCGCGCTGGAGGACGGCCTGTACGCGTCGGTGGACGAGAAGACGAAGAGTCCGGACCCGTACCCGCTGCCGGACACCAACCGGGAGCTGGGCAACGAGAACCCCAACGCGCCCTGCGAGGACGCCTCGATCCGGGTCGCGCTCCAGTACTCCTGCAACAACGTCTTCGGGAAGATGGCCGTCGACCTCGGCCAGGACAAGGTCCGCGAGACGGCCGAGAAGTTCGGCTTCAACGACGAGGAGCAGGACGTCCCGGTGCGGGCGTACCCCAGCGTGTACCCGTCCGACATGGACCGGCCGCAGACCGCGCTGTCCGGTATCGGCCAGTTCGACGTCACCGCCACCCCGCTGCAGATCGCCATGGTGTCGGCGGCCATCGCCAACGGCGGCAAGCTGGTCTCGCCGCACATGGTGTCGCAGATCACCGATGGCGGCGGCGATGTCCTGGAGAACTACGACGACAGCGCGGAGACCAAGGAGATCGTCAGCTCCGACACCGCCGAGCAGCTCCAGTCAGCGATGCAGACGGTCGTCGAGGAGGGCACGGGCACGAACGCGCGTATCCCGGGCGCGACGGTGGGCGGCAAGACGGGCACGGCCCAGCACGGCGAGAAGAACAGCAAGACGCCGTACGCCTGGTTCACGTCGTACGGGAAGGCCGACGGCAAGGAGGTCGCCGTGGCGGTGATCGTGGAGCAGTCGAACGCGTCCCGCTCCGAGGTCAGCGGCAACGGGCTGGCCGCCCCCGTGGCCAAGAAGGTGATGGAGGCGGCGCTCAAGAACTAGCCGGTCACTTGACGCCCAGAAGCTGCTCGATCGGGTTGATGGCGAAGTACACGAGGAAGAGCACCGACGTTCCCCACAGCAACCAGTGGATCTCCTTCGCCTTGCCCAGCACCGTCTTGATCACCACGTAGGCGAGGAAGCCCGCCCCGATGCCGTTGGTTATCGAGTAGGTGAAGGGCATGACGGCGATGGTCAGGAACGCCGGGATCGCGATCTCGTACTTGTCCCAGTCGATGTGCTTGACCTGGGTCATCATCAGGAAGCCGACGGCGACGAGCGCGGGCGCGGCCGCCTGGAGCGGGACGATGGTGAGCAGCGGGGTCAGGAAGAGGGCCAGGGCGAACAGGCCGCCGGTGACGAGGTTGGAGAAGCCGGTGCGCGCGCCTTCGCCGACGCCGGCGGCCGACTCGATGTAGGAGGTCGCCGAGGACGAGGAGGCCGCGCCGCCCGCTGCCGCCGCGGCGCCGTCGATCAGCAGCACCCGGCCGAGGTTCGGCACCTTGCCCTGCTCGTCGAGGAGTCCGGCCTCGGCGCTGATGCCGACGACGGTGCCCATGGTGTCGAAGAAGTCGGACAGCACCAGCGTGAAGATCAGCAGGACGACGGTGATAACGGTGGTCTCGCCGAACGCGCCGAACAGGCTGAAGTCGCCGAGGAGTCCGAAGTCGGGAGTGTCGACCACCTTGTCGGGCCAGGCGGGTGTGGTCAGGCCCCAGGCCTTGATGTCGGCGACCGAGTTGATGACCATCGCGAGGACCGTCATGGTCACGATGCTGATCAGGATGGCGCCCTTCACCTTCCGGGCGAGCAGGGCGATCGTCAGCAGAACTCCGAGGCAGAACACGAGGATCGGCCACCCGGTGAGCTGGCCGGTGCCGCCCAGCTGAACCGGCACGGTGGTGTTCGCGATGTCCGGGATACGGCTGACGAACCCGGCGTCGACGAAGCCGATGAAGGCGATGAACAGCCCGATGCCGACGCTGATCGCCTGCTTGAGCGGTTGCGGGATGGCGTGCATGACGGCCTCGCGCAGCCCGGTGACCACCAGTACGCAGATCAACAGGCCTTCGAGGACGACCAGGCCCATCGCGTCGTCCCAGGACATCAGCGGGGCGATCTGGAAGGCGACGACGGCGTTCAGGCCCAGACCGGCGGCGAGGGCGAGCGGGAGGTTGCCGCCGACGCCCATGATGATCGTCATGACCGCGGCCACCAGGGCGGTGGCGGTGGTGAGTTGGACCGCATCCAACTGATGGCCGAACTTGTCCTTCGCGCTGCCCAGGATGATGGGATTCAGGACAAGGATGTAGGCCATCGTGAAGAACGTGGCGAAGCCGCCGCGTATCTCACGGGCGAAGGTGGAACCCCGTTCGGAGATCTTGAAGAACCGGTCGACGCTGTTCACGCCTGGCGGCGGGGCAGTTGACCGGTCGGCCACCTTCTGGGAATCGGACATGGCGGATGCTCCTTGCTGCCTGACTGATCGGTGTGCGGATGCTGGCTGGATTGTTCCCGCGTTGAACACGCTTCAGGTTTTCTCCGTGTTACGGAATCAGGCCTGCTCACGTGCGACGCACCACACGTTGTTCGAGACCTCGTACGAACAGGACATTCGATCGCTGCTACGCTTCCCGACCTCGCAGCATGATCGCGGAAAGATCGCCGGACGATCACATGTCATACACATGCCACTCATAGGCAAGGAGGGCCGTCCGTGGGCACGGTCGTCGACGACGCCGCCTCCGTGGAGTTCCATGCCTTCTTCGAGCGTCACTATGCCGAACTCGCGCGCCTGGCCCACCTGCTGACCGGGGAGGCGGACGCCGCCGACGACCTGGCTGCGGACGCGTTGCTGGCGCTGTGGCACCGCTGGGACCGGGTCCGCGCGGCCGACCGTCCGGTCGCGTACGCGCGCGGCGTCGTGGCCAATCTGGCCCGCACCAGAATCCGCAGCGCGGTCCGGGAGCGGCGGCGGGTCGCCCTGTTCTGGTCGCAGCGCGAGGAGAAGACGGAGAACCCGGACGTCGCGGGCGTCGTCGACGTCCAGGAGGCGTTGCGTGGACTCCCGTTCCGCAAACGCGCCTGTGTGGTGCTGCGGCACGCGTTCGACCTGTCCGAGAAGGACACCGCGCTCGCCCTCGGGATATCGGTCGGTACGGTGAAGAGCCAGACCTCGAAGGGGATGGCCGAGCTGCAACGGCTGCTCGGGACGCAGGGCGCTCCCCTCAAGGTGCACGCGGCGGCGATGGTGCGCACCGAGGGCGCCGCGGGAAGGAACCGATGATGCGGCGGGACGTGCACGACGAACTGCGCGTCCGGCTGCACGAGGCGGCCGAGGCGCACGAGCCCGACCGCGAGCGGATCCTGGCCCGCGTCCAGCGCGGCATGGCGGACCCCTCCGGGCAGCCCCGCACCGACCACCGGGCGACCAACCCCCCGGTGTACGGCTGGTTCCGGGTCGTGAGCGCGACGGCCGCGGTCGCCGGAGTGCTCGCGGTCGGCGGGTACGCGGTGGCGTCCGCCGTGCAGGAGGACGCCCCGCAGCAGTCGGTGGCCACTTCGCCGACGCCGGCCCCGGCCCCGGAGCCGACGACCCGGGCCCCGGTCCCGCCCGCCCCGTCGGCCGACCCGACGCCGGCGCGGACGCCCGAGTCCCGCGGGACGGCCGAGGCGCCGACGCGACAACCGACCGCCACGGCCGAGCCCCCCGCGGCCAAGGGCGAGCAGGACGGCCCCCTGTGGTCGGACGGCTCGGTGGACCCGCACAGCAACGACTTCTGGGCGCAGAGCAATCTGACCCTCAGGACGAGCGAGCAACTCACCGCGCTCACGATCCGGTTGAAGATCAAGCAGACCGGCGGGGTCAGCACGGCCGGCGCGTGGCGCTCGCTGCCGGAGGAGGACTTCACGCTGACCGTCGGGGAGAAGGACGGCTTCCTCGTCTACACCTGGGCGCTCAAGGAGGGCCGTACGGTCCGCGAGGGCGCGTGGGTGTTCGCGGGGCAGTACGACCATGAGCGCGGCGGCCGGGACGCGCGCGACGACAGCTACGCGATGACGGCCACGGCGGGCGGCGAACAGCTGTCGGTGGCGGGCGGCTTCGCGGCGCACGACGACAGCGACTCGGCGGCGGCCGACGGAGATTCGTGAAGCACCATCCGGAAGCAACCTCCCGCGGTTTCTCGGCATCTGTCATCACGTACGCGATCTGACAGCGCATACGACGCGAGAGAGCCCCCTGGACCTGTCGGCATGAGCCCCCCTCGGCCGGCAGAGCGGAACGCCCCGCCGGTGACGACCGGCGGGGCGTTCGCGCGTGCGCCGAGCGCCGGCCAACGGGGACGAAGCGGGCCGGAGGGGCCGCCCCGGCCCGCTTCTGACACCCGGTCGTCGCCATGGCCGCGAAGGTTGCCGCGCCCCCGCGAAAGCGAGCGAAAGTTTCGCTCCCGCACGTCCCTCGCACACCGATTGACGTGCTGTACCCCGCCGATGACACTCCGAGGCAGCTTGAGCGAACACAATCCCCCACCCGAAACCCCACACTCCCACAGGATGTGCCATGCGTCCCCGCACCGCCCGCGCCCTCCTGCTCCCCCTGCTGGCTCTCCTCCTCACGCTGATCTACGCCCCACCGGGCACGGCCGACTCAGGAGCACCACCCGTGAAGCCTGTGACCAAGGACAAGTACGCCGGCTATCTCTTCGCCTACTTCACGGGCGAGGGCACCGCCGACGGCGAGCAGATCCGGTACGCCCTCAGCCGGGGCAACGACCCGCTGCACTGGCGGGAGCTGAACGCCGGCAAGCCGGTCCTCACGTCCACGATCGGTGAGAAGGGCCTGCGCGACCCGTTCGTGATCCGCTCCCCCGAGGGCGACAGGTTCTACATGATCGCCACCGACCTGCGGATGTACCGGAACAGCAGCGGCAGTTGGGACCAGGTCCAGCGGCACGGCAGCAAGTCCGTCATGGTCTGGGAGTCCACCGACCTCGTCCACTGGACCGACCAGCGCCTGGTGAAGGTCTCCCCCGACAACGCGGGCAACACCTGGGCGCCGGAGGCGTACTGGGACGACAGGCTCGGTGAGTTCGTCGTCTTCTGGGCGTCGAAGCTGTACGCCGACGACGATCCCGACCACACCGGGTCGACGTACAACAAGATGCTGTACGCCACCACGAAGGACTTCCGGACCTTCAGCGAGCCGAAGGTCTGGGACGATCCCGGCTACTCGGTCATCGACTCGACCGTGGTGAAGCACCAGGACACCTACTACCGCTACACCAAGGACGAACGGGACCCCGGCTCCGCCGGCCCCTGCTCGAAGTTCATCACCGCGGAGAAGTCGACGAGCCTGACCGACACGTCGTACGACTTCGTCGCCGACTGCATCGGCAGCGGCGCGATGGAGCGGGGCGAGGGTCCGACGGTGTTCAAGTCGAACACCGAGGACAAGTGGTACCTGTTCATCGACGAGTACGGCGGCCGCGGCTATGTCCCCTTCGAGACCACCGACCTCGACTCGGGGAGGTGGACCCCGTCGCAGAACTACCAGCTGCCGGCAAGTCCCCGGCACGGCACGGTGATTCCGGTGACGCAGGCGGAGTACGACTGGCTGCTGGGCGCGTATCCCGCGGGCCCCGCCTCGATCGTGGACGCGACGGCTCGGGACCAGAAGGGGTACGGGATCGTCACGGAGAGCGCGTCGAAGGTCGTACTGCCGATGCGGCCGGACGCCGAACTCGCCCGCCTGGCCCCGCGGCTGTGGGCCGGTGAGGGCGCGACGGTCAGCCCCCGCTCCGGCACTCGGCGCGACTTCCGCAAGCCGCAGAAGTACACGGTGACGGCAGCGGACGGCACGCGCCGTACCTGGACGGTGGAGGCGGTGCGCACCCGCAGTCCGATCCTGCCCGGCCTCAACGCCGACCCCGACGTGCACTACCTGAACGGCGAGTACTGGATCTACCCGACGACGGACGGCTTCCAGGGCTGGAGCGGGACGCGGTTCAAGGCGTACTCGTCGAAGGACCTGGTCCACTGGAAGGACCACGGCGTCATCCTGGGCCTGGGTCCGGACGTGAGCTGGGCCGACAAGTACGCCTGGGCGCCGGCGATCGCCGAGCGCGACGGCAGGTACTACTTCTACTTCTGCGCCGAGCAGCAGATAGGCGTGGCGGTGGCCGACTCGCCCGCCGGCCCGTTCAAGGACGCGCTGGGCAAGCCGCTGGTCGCCAAGGGCGGTGCGCTGCCCGGCCAGATGATCGACCCGGCCGTCTTCACGGACGACGACGGGACGTCGTATCTCTACTGGGGCAACGGGCACGGGTACGTGGTCCCGCTGAACGACGACATGGTGTCGTACGACGCCTCGAAGGTGCGCGACATCACGCCGGACAACTTCCGCGAGGGCTCTTTCGTGATCAAGCGGAAGGGGACGTACTACTTCATGTGGTCCGAGGACGACACGCGCAGCGAGAACTACCACGTCGCGTATGCGACGGGACCGTCCCCGCTCGGCCCGTGGACCAAGCGGGGCACGATCCTGCAGAAGCGCGCCGAGTACGGGATTCTCGGCACGGGCCACCACTCCGTCGTCCACGCCCCCGGCACCGACGACTGGTACGCCGTCTACCACCGGTTCGCCCTGAACGGCCCCGGACGGCCGGGCGGTGACGGCATGCACCGGGAGACGACCGTCGACCGCCTCAGGTTCGCGGCCGACGGGACGATCGAGCCGGTGGTGCCGACGCTGGAAGGCATCGGGCCGGTCAGGCGCTAGCTCAGTCCATCGTCGCGCCGATGGTGGTGCTGCCCGTGGTCAGGAACGTGGTCGCGGGCAGCGAGCCGCCCGACTGGCGGGCGTTGTAGGCGCTGGAGGCGTCCGTCGAGCGGAAGGCGGGGGTGGCAATTCCGGCGTCCCAGTTGTTGCCGGACGAGACCACCGGGCCGCCCTTGTTGACCGAGCCGCCGCCGTTGCTCACGGCGAGGTTCTTGCCGAGCCTGGCCGCGCCGGTGGCGAAGTAGTAGCCCCACTTGGCGTTGGCGTAGGCGGTGGTGCGGTTGATGACGATGGCGCCCTTGTTGCTGTTCTCGGTGAAGCCGTTGCCGGCGTTGCCCCAGGCGGCCGAGTTGTTGACGACGTGCGCGACGACCTCGCCGTCCCCGCCGAGCTTGTAGCCGTTGCCGTCGCCCGCGAACGCCGAGTCGGACCAGCGGTTGACGCCGTTGCCGAAGGCCCAGGTGTGCTCGACGGTGACCGCGGAGGAGAAGGACCAGAAGTCGAGACCGTCGTCGGAGTTGTTGTAGAGGCGGGCTCCGGTGATCAGGTTCCCGGTGCCGGAGCCGAACTTGACCGCGATGCCGTCGGCGTTCTCGCCGTGGTCGGCCGGGTCGTGGTGGCCGTAGGAGTCGATGTTGCGGACGGTGTTGTCGACCGTGCCGTCGCCGGTGAGGGTGAAGCCGGAGTCGCCGCCGTTGATGGTCTTGATGTTGTTCCAGCGGGTACCGGTGCAGGACTGGCAGACGACGGCGCTGTCCGGGGAGTTCTGGAAGGTGATGCCCGAGACGTTCCAGTAGTCCGCGGTCAGCTTGAAGATCCAGTCGCCGTCCGGGAGGTTCGACCCGTCGATCTTCACGGTCTCCGAGCCGTACGCGGTGAACGTGACCGGCGCGGACGAGGTGCCGTTGGCCGTGGACTGGAGGGTGGCCGTCGGGTAGTAGGTGCCGCCTCGGACCTGGATGACGGTGCCGGCGGTGGCGTTCTTGAGGGCGTTGGACAGGTCGGTGGAGTTGCTGACGACCACGGTGGCGGCCTGCGCGTGGGTGGGGAGGACGGCGAGTCCGGCGCCCAGGGTGAGGGCCGACAGGGTGGCGAGAGCGGTACGACGAGACATGGAGTGCGGTCCTTTCGTCGTGCGGTGCGGGGATGCGCAGGGGACGCTCACAGTTCGGAGCCGGGCCAGGCGGCGAGGCCGGGCGCCTCAGGCATACGGCCTCCAGTCGCCGAGATACGTCCGCCTGGTGTGCGCCGCGGCTTGCCCGGCGGTCAGTTGAGGTCGGTTCTCCGACACCGGGATCGCCGCGCCGGGACCGGAGTTGTGGTACTCGGCGAAGCGCTGGTCCTGCCATGGGAAGCCGTTCGACATGTTCGTGTAGGGCGCGACCGCGTCGATGCCGGGGCCGAGGTGGGTGTCCCGGACGACCAGGCCGGGGCGGGCGGTGGTGTCGGAGCTGGGCACCCAGGGACGGGCCAGCTTGTAGTAGGCGTCCGGGGCCTCGCTGGTGATGCGGCTCCGGGTGACCAGGTAGCCGCACGGGTTGGCGCCCGCTGTCGAGGGGGCGAAGACGAAGCCGTACGGGGCCGAGGAGAGGTCGGTCCGGGTCAGGGTCCGGAAGTGGCAGTGCTCGTAGACGGCCGTGGCCCGCCCGAAGACGAAGTCGACGTCGCCCTCGACGTAGCAGTGCGAGAAGTACTGGCGGGCGAAGACGCCGAGGGCGATCGAGTCGGCGTACAGGGTGTCCTGGTGGCCGAGGAACCGGCAGTGGTGGAACGCGGTCCGGTCGCCCTGCACCTTGATGGCGACGGCCTGGGTGCCGCTGATGCCGGGGTGGTCGGCGCGCAGCCAGTCGTTGGCGAAGGTGAGGTCACGGGCGGTGAAGCCGTCGGCCTGGACGAGGGTGGTGGCGGAGCCGGTGGTGCCGTAGGTGCCGCCGCCGGGCTTGGGGGTGCCGGCGGCGTTGTCGTACACGATGACGACGTCACGCGGGTCGCCACTGGCACCCAGCCAGGTCATCCCCGTCCGGGTCACGTCCACGACGACGGTCTCCCGGTACGTCCCCGGCGCGATGACCAGGGTCCAGCCGCCGCCTCCCCGAGTGCCGAGAGCCTGGGTGGTACCGCCGGCCGCGGTCACGGCGGCCTGCACGGAGGTGAAGTCGCCCTGTCCGGAGGGGTGGACGTACAGGGTCTGCGGGGTCAGGCGGGCGGCCGGCGAACCGTAGCGGCCGAAGGTGCGGCGCGGCCTGGAGTCGCCGGCGGCCCGGGCGGGGGCCGGCGCAAGGGCCAGCGCGGCTGCGGCGCCGGTGGTCGCGAGCAGGAATCCCCTTCTGGACAGGGGGAGTTGGAGGTGGGGCGAGGGCATGCGGGGGCTCCTTGGGAGTGCGGCTCTTCAGGGGTGCGGGTGCGGTGCTTCCTCGCGTGGGGGGCCGTCGGGCCGGGGTGGCGGGCCCCGGCCCGGGTCGGGGCGCCGGGGTCAGCGCAGCTTGCCGGCGCCCGCGCAGCGGTCGACGATGCCCGGCACCGCCCTGGGGTTGTCGACCTTCGTCCGCAGGGTCGGCTTCCAGCCGGCGCCGGACTGGAGGGTCTCCTGTGGGATCTCGGCGTTGTGGACGGCGATGAGGTCCGTCAGCTTCCCGTTGACGTAGTTGTTCTCGGCCGTCAGCGGCGCCTCGTTCCACTTCTTCAGCACCTTGCCGACACCGGTGCCGGGCGGCAGCGAGAACGCGTTGTGACTGGCGTACAGCTGCGAGGAGATGCCGACGCCGAAGACGTAGTAGTCGGACTTCTGCTCCTCGGTCACCACGTAGTGGTTGTTGTAGGCGTCGACCTGTCCGAACCGCACGCGCGGGGAGCGCTGGAGGATCCCGTCGAAGCGGTTGTGGTGCAGGGTGACCTTGAGCTTGCCGGCGTCCTCGGCGGCGGTGCTGTCGCTGTTGCCGATCAGCATGTTCTTGTCGTGGTTCTCGAAGGAGTTCCAGGACACGGTCACGTGGTCGGCGCCGCGCACGATGTCCGTCAGCCCGTCGTGCTGCTGGAAGACCTTGCCGAAGTGGACCGGCCGCGTGCTGTCGGGGTAGCGCCCGTCGGTGAACGTGTTGTGGTCGATCCACACCTGGTCGGTGCCGTGGACGACCACGGCGTCGTACTCGGAGTTCCAGTTTCCGGTCTTGTTGTCGTCGGTCGGGTCCCACTTGGGGAAGCAGTCGAGCGGGGCCTCGATGGTGAGGTTGCGCAGGATGACGTTCGAGACGGCCTTGATCTGGAGGCTGCCGCCGAGGATGCCGGAGTTCCTGCCGACGCCGACGATGGTGGTGTTGCTGGGGACGGCGGCCTTGATCTCCGAGTCCTGGGCGGCGGCGGACGCGACCCGCAGGTCCTCCTGGGGGCCGGCGGCGGGCTTGTCGTTGCCCCAGACGGCCGGGTCGTAGTCCTTCAGGTACTGCTGGAAGTCGTACCCGTCGGCGGCGAAGGCGTCGCAGCCCTCGGAGACGGCGTCGATCATGCCCTTGACCTTGATGATCTTGGGTGCACTGCCCCCGGCCTTCAAGGCGGCCTTGAACTCCGCCCAGGTGGTGACGGTGTGGACGTGCTCGGCATCGGCGGCCGACCCGCCGGTCGTCCCCGCCCCCGCGGAGCCCCAGCCGTCACCCGCGGCGAGGACCTGGCGGCCGAGGTCACGGGGCCCGGCTTGTGCCCCGGTGCCGGTGAGACCGAGGACGAGGGCCGTGCAGCCGATCAGAACGGCAGCCCTTCTTATGGCATGCCCATGCCATACCTGTGCGTTCATTGTGCGGCTCTCTCTTCTGGAGGGGTTGGGTCAAGCGGCGGAGGCGTCCGGCCAGGTGATCCAGGACTCCGGGATCTCCTCGCCGAGCCGGCGCACGTCCTGCGGGCCGAGCACCCGCGTACGCAGTAGCTCCCGCACCACGAGACGCGCCACGGCGATCGCGCCCGGCGGGTTGAAGTGCGTGTTGTCCTGCTCGGTGGCGGTCCAGTTGAAGTACGTCTTGGTCCCCTCGGCCCCGAGCCACTGCCACAGCGCGAGGGACAGGGCCTGGATGTCGAGGAGCGCGACCCGCTCCTGCCGGGCCAGCGCGCGCATCGCCGCCGGATAGTCGCCGTGGGTCGGCACGGCGTTGCCGCCGGTGTCGAACTTCCGCCGCTCGACGGCGGTGGCGAGAACGGGACGGGCACCACGGGCACGGGCGCCGTCGATGTAGCGGCGCAGGTAGTCCTGGTAGGTGGTCCAGGGCTCGGTGTACCGGGTGGGGTCGGTGGCCTTCTCGTCGTTGTGCGCGAACTGGACGAGCAGGAAGTCTCCGGGCCGGACGGCGGCGAGGACGACATCCAGACGCCCTTCGTCGACGAAGCTCTTGGAACTGCGCCCGTTCACCGCGTGGTTGGAAACGAGCAGGTTCTTGCGCAGGAAGAACGGGAGCGCCATGCCCCACCCGGTCTCGGGGTCGGCGTCGGCGTATTTCTGGGCGGCGGTGGAATCACCGGCGATGTAGAGGGTGCGGGGGCGATGGCGCTGACTTGCCTCGGCTGTACCGATGCCCGAGAGGGCGAGAGGAACGGCGGCGACGGCCGCCGAACTGACCTGTCTGCGGGTAAGAGACACACGGGTGCCTTTCAGCGCGGGGGGCGTGTACCCCCTAGGGGCGCGGGGAACTGCGCGACCGGCCACGAACATCCCGCAGCCGGCCGCGCACGGAACCGACCGAGCTCTCAGCCGTTGCGCGAGGTCCACTCGGCCTGAGCCTCATTCAGCTGACCGGCCACCGCATCCAGGAACTCCTTGGCGCTCATGTCCCCGTTCAGCACCTTCTGGAAGTTCGGCTCGTTGTCGGCCTTGGAAATGGTGTTCCAGTCGGGCAGGTAGTACGGCAACTGCACGATCGTCGTCGACCCGTCCGTCAACGCCGCGGCAGCCAATTTCGTCGGCTCGGCCTGAGAAATCCACGCGTCCTTCGCGGCGTCGTTGTTCGACGGGACCTGCCCGGCCGCCTTGTTGAACTTCGAGTTCTCGTCGTGCGACGTGGCGAACTCGATGAACTTCCAGGCGGCTTCCTTGTTCTTGGAGCTCTTGAACAGCCCCATCCCGTCAACAGGGTTGGACACCTGTACCCGCTTGCCGGTGGAGCCCACCGGCTGCGGAATCCCCCGGAACTTGTCCGTGCCGAGGGCCTTCACATGGTCCTGGTACGACCCGAGGTTGTGGTTCAGCATCCCGATCGTGCCGGAGTCCCACTGGGCGACCATCTTGGTGAAGTCGTTGTTGAGGTCGGCGGCCGGCGTGACCTTCTTGAAGAGCGCGGCGTACTTCTCCAACGCGGCCACGTTCTTGGGGTCGTTGACGGTCGTCTTCGCTCCGCTCGCGTCCCAGAAGGACGTGATCCCGGACTGCCCGTACATGGCGTCCAGCGCCTGCGCGATGGAGCCGGCACCGCCACGGATGGTGTACCCGAACTCGTTCTTCCCGGCGTCGGTCAGCTTCTCCGCGGCCTCGAAGAACTTGTCCCAGGTCGCCGGCTCGTCCAGAGAGGCCTTCTTGAACAGGTCGGTGCGGTAGTACAGCACACCGTTGTTGGCGGAGGTCGGCACCGAGTACAGCTTGCCGTCACCGCCCCCCGCGGCCTTCAGCGAAGCGACCATGTCCTCATTGAGCTTCCCGTTCAGTGAGGACTTGGCGAGCCGGTCGTCCAGCGGGTCCAGCGCGCCCTGCGCGGCGAATCCGGCGAGCATCGCCGCGCCGACACCGCCGACGTCCGGCAGGCCGCCGCCCTGGAGTGCGGTGTCCACCTTGGACTGGTAGTCGGTGGACGGGATCCCGACGTACTCGACCTCGATGTCCGGGTTGGCCTTCTCGAAGTCGGCGATGATCTCCTTCCAGATGTCGGTGCGGACACCGCCGTTGTTGTCCCAGAAGACGATCTTTCCGGTGCCGCTGCCCTCGGCGCCCTTGTCACCGCCCGCGCTGCTCCCGTCGTCACCGCAGGCGGTGGCGGTCAGGGCGAGGACGGAGCCCAGAGCGACGGCCACGGCGGCGCGCCTGCTTCTGCGAATGCTGATCTTCATTGGTCGGCTCTCTTCTTCTGGATCAGACGGAGATAGGGAGGTGTGGGGTCTTCGAGGCGCGAGCGCGGACCGCCGCAGGACTCGGCGCCGGGGCACGCGGCGCTCAGCCGTCGGCACCCGTGAGGTGGTCGATCCGCTGCTGCGGTCCGGAGAACCGCGTCACCAGCGCCGGCACGGCGGCAGCCGGGTCCAGTCGGTAGTCGTAGAAGTCCCGCGGATCGAAGGCGGCACCCCATTCGTCGTGCCGGCCGGTCGTGTTCCTGAGGATCGACCCGCGTTGCACCAGCTCCGCGGTGGTGTCGGCCTGGTAGGGGTGCTGGACGTCGCGGTAGTAGCTGTTCTCGATGACCATCTTGGTCCGGCCCCGCGACCAGTTGCCGTACGTCCACACCGGGTCGCCGGGATCCGTCTGCGCGGTCAGGTAGTTGTTGTACAGGTGCGCGTAGGCGGCGTTGTCCACGGACGGGTTGCGCTGCTTGGTGTTGGCGAACCAGTTGTGGTCGATCGTGATCTGCGTCTTGAGGTTGGTCGTCCAGCCGAGCCCGAACGTCTTGTTGTTGTTCTCGAACCGGTTGTAGGAGACGGTCACGTACTCGCTGTCCTTGCGCACGTCCAGCTGGCCGTCGCAGATGTTCGAGAAGCGGTTGTGGTCGACCCACACGTGCTGGACGGTGTCCATCTGGATGCCGTCGAAGTCGGTGTCCTTGCAGTCCCAGTTGCCCTCGATCGCCGAGTCGCGGATCGTCAGATTGCGGATGATCACGTTGTGCGTGCCGGGTTCGAGATGGAACTCGCCCTGCACCAGCTCCCCGCTCGTGCCGACGCCGACGATGGTCTTGTCCGAGGCGACGGTGATGTTCGCGCCGAAGGGCTGCGCGGTGATGGCGCCCCGGACCCGGATGACGTACGGCTCCTGCGCCGCCGCGTACTTGGCCAGGGAGGTCTGGTCGGTGACGGTGACGACCTTGCCGCCCGCGCCACCGGTCGTGCCCCCGGCGAGGGAGGCGAAGCCGTGCGGTCGGGCGGTCCAGCGAGCGGCGGAGGCCGAAGTCGTTGTCGGACCAGCGGCCTTCGCCTCCCCGATCGTCCCGAGGCTCAGCGCGGCGACAAGGCTCAGCACGGCGGCCAGGACCATGCCGTACCCCGGCCTCGGTCTCTGCAAGCGCTTGCTATCAAGGTGCTGCGTCATTGCGGCTCCCAACAGGCTCAACAGGCTTACGGGTCAGGTGCGTTACAAGGGGTCGATCCTGAAGTGCGAGAAGGTTGCCGCTCCGGCGTGTCCCGGCCCGTCGGGCGCGAGGCCGAAGAGCCCGAGCAGGGCGCCGACCCAGCGCCAGGGGGTGGCGGCGAACACCGGTCCCGAAGGACGGGGGCCGTCGCCGACGTCGTAGGAGAACCGGCAGCGCGCCCCGGCCCCGATCTCGATCCGCAGCCGCACGCGCCCCCGGGGCGCGAGCCGCGCGTGTCCGGCGTCCCGTTCCCCCTCCGCCACGGCCTCGGCGAACCGGTGCACGACATGAACCGCCCCGTCCGCGCCGCGCTGGAGCCCGATCCAGCAGAACGCGTCCCCGAGCACCGCGAGCCCCGCCCGCGCCCCCGGCTCCGCACTGTCCAGCCGCAGCTCGACCTCGACCGCGCACGGCATCCCGGGCAGCCGCTGGGTGAGGATGTGCGGCAGTCTGCGCAGATCATGAGCGTCGGCCGAGCGGACGCAGGCGAGTCTCAGGCCGTCGCCGGAGTGCTGGGTGGCCCAGCCGTCCCGGGGGTTGGCGGTCCACGACCACTGGCGGCCGAAGCGTCCGCCGGGGAAGTCGTCGTCGGTGGCGGGCGCGGCGGGCGGCTGCGGTGGCAGGTCGGGCCTGCGGTGCACGGTCACGGGCGCACCGTCCTCGCCGAGCACCGGCCAGCCGTCGGCGCCCCAACGCATCGGCTGGAGGTGGACGACCCTGCCGTAGGCGCCCTGCTGCTGGAAGTGCAGGAACCAGTCCTCACCCGACGGGGTGCGCACCCAGCCGCCCTGGTGCGGTCCGTTGACGTCGGTGTCCTGCTGTTCCAGGACGATCTTCTCCTCGTACGGCCCGAAGAACTCGCGTGAGCGGAAGGCGCCCTGCCAGCCGGTCTCCACTCCACCGGCCGGGGCGAGGATCCAGTACCAGCCGTCGTGCTTGTAGAGCTTGGGGCCTTCGAGGGTGAACCAGCCGGGTATGCGGTCGCCGTCGACGATCAGCTTGCCGTCGTCGAGGAGTTCGGTGCCGTCGGGGTGCATCCGGTGGCCGGTGAGGCGGTTCTTGACGTTGGAGCGGGACTTGGCCCAGGCGTGCACGAGGTAGGTCTCGCCGGTCTCGTCGTCCCAGAGGGGGCAGGGGTCGATCAGGCCCTTGCCCGCCTTCACCAGGTGCGGGTGGGTCCAGGGGCCGCGGATCTCGGGGGCGTTGACCTGGAAGATGCCCTGGTCGGGGTCGCCCCAGAAGATCCAGAAGCGGTCGTCGTGGTGGCGGAGGGACGGTGCCCAGACGCCGCAGTCGTGGCGCGGTGCGGTGAACTCCCCTGCCGGTTCCAGGCGTTCCAGGGCATGGCCGACCAGGGTCCAGTTGACGAGGTCGCGGGAGTGGAGGAGGGGCAGGCCCGGGGCACGGCCGAAGCTGGAGGCGGTGAGGTAGAAGTCGTCGCCGACGCGGACGACGTCCGGGTCGGACCAGTCGGCGTTCAGGACGGGGTTCGTATAGGTCCCGGTCCCGGTCGTCACGGGCTCACCGCCTTGCGGACCAGCGACGCCGCTTCGAGCCGGCTGATGCGGCCGTCGGCGACCACGGTCACGATCCGGCGTACGGCGGTCTCGCCGGGTGGGATCGGGAGCCGTTCCCCGGCGGCGAGGGAGGAACCGACACCGGGGTACTCCTGCGCGCGTACGAACCACGGGTCCAGACGGGTCTGTTCGGTCGCCCCGGCGAAGACCAGGGTCCAGGTTGAGCCCGCCAGCGCCACCCAGGGGGCGCGGCTGCCGTGGATCTCCTGCTCGCCGTCGCGGTCGATGGTGAACACGTCCGGCGCCGAGGACTCCTTGCGGGCCCGCCAGAAGAAACCGCCGTAGGCCGCGCCCGGACGCCCGTTGGTGGCGGGGCTGCCGATGGACAGCGGGCGGGAGGTGACGTTGGTCAGGGAAAACGTGAAGTCCAACGCCCAGGCGAATGCGGTGAGTTCGGTGGCCGCGACGGTACGGCGCTCGCGCAGCAGCTCGGCTCCTGCCGCCACCCAGCGCAGCTCCTCGACGAAACCGTCGGGGTCGCGCAGCTGGAAGGCGGAGTGCCGCTGGGCGCCGTGGTTGTCCAGTTCGGTCGGGCCCCGGTCGCGGACGAAAGTGCGTCCGCCCCAGAAGTTGGCCCCCTCGACGTCGGGAACGGCGACACCGACGCCGAGGTGGTGGGTGTGGTCGGCGGGACTCAGCTCGGTGACCGCCGTGCCGGCCAGGGTGGTGACGGGGTGCAGATACGGGCGCGGGGAGAGGCGGGCCGGCAGTTCGGGCCGGGTGACGTACCGGCCGACCGGGCGGCCCGCGACGCGCAGCACCGCGGTGTCATGGGGGGTCATCAGGTGCTCACCTCTTTCGTTCTCGCCGGGAGCGCCCAGGAAGCGCCCAGCTCGGAGTAGAGGGCGAGGGTGTCGGCGGCGGCCGCGACGAGACCGTCGATGCCGGGCACGACACGGCGCTGCTCGTCGGGGAGCAGCCGCCAGGCCTCGTCCGGCAGCGGGGCCGGGTCGGGGGCCAGTCGAATCGCTTCAACGACCTTCATGAAGGCGCCCGTCGCGTCGGGCGTGACCAGCAGGTCGGTGCCGTCGGTGACGTGGTCGACGAGGTTCTCCAGCAGGTCCGTACGGCCGTACTCGTACTCCTCGGGGCCGTGACCGGCACGCTGGAGCAGGACACGGTCCTGCTTGTACCAGAAGGTGATCCGGCCCTGGTCGCCGTGGACGACGACGTACGGCTCGTCGGGGTCCTCGGCGCACAGCGTGGCGCCGACGACGACCGGGCGGTCCTGTGCCGTGGTGACGCGGACGCAGGAGGTGTCGTCGGACTCGATGTCGTTGGCGCGCAGCAGCTCGGTCTCGATGGCGCTGACGTCCCCGGCGCGCACCGTCCCGCCCAGCGCGAGGGCGGTGGCGACGGCGTGCGCGAGAGGGTTGGTGAGCACGCCGTCGATGACGTCGACGCCGTTCAGGCGCCGCTTGCCCGCCCAGGGCGCCCGCCGGTAGTACGCCTCGGGGCGCGCCCAGGCACCGGCCCCGCCGATACCGGCGATCGCGCCGATCGCGCCCTCGGCCATCAGCGTCCGGATCGCCGGCACCGCGTGCGAGCCCAGCGACTGGAAGCCGATCTGGCAGGCGACGCCGGCCTCGGCCACCCCGTCGGCCATGCGCCGGAACTGGGCGTACGACGGGGCCGGCGGCTTCTCCAGCAGGATGTGCACGCCACGCCGGGCCGCGGTCAGGGCGAGGTCGGTGTGGGTCGGGATCGGCGTGCAGATCACCGCGATCCGGGCGCCGGTGGAGTCGAGGAGGGCACCGAAGTCGGCGGACTGCGCGGGCGCGCCCGAGGGTGTGACGAGGCCCTCGGGGAGCTCCTCCTCGCTCAGCGGGGTCAGCTCGCAGATCCCCGCCGGCCGCACGATCCCCTTGTCCTGGAGCCGGCGGATGTTGTCCAGGTGCCAGCGGCCGTGGCCGCGCGCGCCCGCCAGCACGATGGGTACGGCAGTGCTCATGGGATCCTCCCTGCGCCCGCGCCGTGTGCCACCGCTCGGTCGGCCGTGGCGGCGCTGTCGATCTTTGTGTGCAGGGTAGGTGTCCAGCCGACGTCGGCCGTGAGGTCACGCTCGCTGCCGGAGTTGTGGGCGTTGTGGATGGCGAGCAGGTCCACCGGATAGCCTCCCCCAGACTCCGTCCGGGGGGACCCCCAGAGGGTGCCGGACTGGTGCAGGCCGGTGCCGTTCCAGCTCTTGACCAGGTCGGAGGCGTTGGTGATGTCGAGCAGGCCTTCGATGGTGCCGGCGACCCTGATGGTCTTCGGGGTGGAGCTGCCGCCGTCCAGGGCGCGGACGAGCTCGCTTCGGTTGCGTACGGTGAAGACGTGGGCGTCGTCGGCGTTGGAACCCCCCGTGGTACCACCGTCGGCCGCGGCCCAGCCGTCGTTCGGGGCGAGGGTGTCTCGGATGATGTCGCGGACGTCGTCGGCGTGGGCCGGGACGCAGACCAGTCCCAACAGGGCGGTCAGAGCGATGACCTGACGGAGTCTCATCCTTTCACCGCCCCCGCGCTGAAGCCCGTGATCAGCCACTTCTGGATGAAGGCGAACACGATCACGACGGGCACGGCGGCGATGATGCCGCCCGCGGCCAGCGCGCCCAGGTCGACGCTGTCCGCGCCCATCAGGGTGTTGAGGCCGACCGGGATGGTCTGCTTCTCCTGGTTGTTGAGGAACATCAGGGCGAACAGGAAGTGGTTCCAGGAGTGCACGAAGGCGAAGGAGCCGACGGCGATCAGACCGGGCCGCAGCAGCGGCAGGACGACGATCCTGAAGGCCGTCATCCGGTTGCAGCCGTCGACCCAGGCGGCCTCCTCCAGGGAGTACGGCACGTTCTTGATGAAGTTGCTGATCAGGATCATCGACAGCGGCAGCTGGAACACCGTCTCCGCGATGATGACGCTGCCCAGCGAGTTGATCATCTGCAGCTCGGCGAAGATCTCGAACAGCGGCACCAGGAGCAGCGCGCCCGGCACGAACTGGGAGCAGAGCAGGGCCAGCATGAAAGCCCGCTTGATCTTGAAGTTGAAGCGCGCGAGCGCGTAGCCGCCGGCCAGCGCCACCAGGGTCGTCATCAGGAGGGTGACGACGCCGACCAGCACGCTGTTCTGGAAGTAGGTGCCGAAGCTCCGCTCCGTCCAGACCTTCTCGAAGTGGTCGAACGTGATCGGCCAGGGCACGAGCGAGGTCGAGCCGGCCGGGCGCAGGGAGAAGAGCAGGATCCAGTAGAAGGGGATCAGGGTGAAGACCAGGTAGATCGACAGCGGCAGGTAGATCTGCCAGCGCGGGACCTCGTCGTAGGCGCGGTGCTTCTTGCGCGCACGGGGCGGTTCGGGGGCGGCCGGCACGGGCGCCGGCGCGACCTGGGTGGCTTCCTTGACGCTCACTTGTCCTCACCTCCGAACTTGCTCAGCCGCAGATAGACCATCGAGCAGAAGAGCAGGATCACGAACGCGACGGTCGTCAGGGCCGACGCGTAGCCGAAGTTGTGCGCGTCGACGCTGGTGTTGGCGATGTAGAGGGGCAGGGTCGTGGTCACTCCCGCGGGGCCGCCGCCGGTCAGCGTGTACAGCAGGTCGACGTTGTTGAACTCCCACACCGCGCGCAGCAGCGTGGACAGGACGATCGCGTCCTTGAGGTGGGGCAGCGTGATGTGCCAGAACTGCTTGATCCGGCCGGCCCCGTCGACCTCGGCCGCCTCGTACAGGTCCTTCGAGACGGACTGGAGGTCGGCGAGGATGAGGATCGCGAAGAAGGGCACCCCGCGCCACAGGTCGGCGACGATCGCCGCCGGGAACACCGTGGAGGTGTCCGACAGCCAGCTGGTGCCGTAGGAGCCGATGCCGACGTCCGCGAGGTAACGGGTGATGCCCGTCTGGGAGTTGTAGAGCAGCACCCAGATCGCCGAGGTCAGTACGCCGGAGACGGCCCATGGGGAGAACACGAGCGCACGGCCGAGCGCACGGCCCGCGAAGGTCTGGTTGACGATCAGCGCGAGCGCGAGCCCGAACAGCAGCTGCAGCCCGACCTCGACGAACACCCACTTGGCGCTGAAGACCAGCGTGTCCCAGAACAGCGGGTCCGCGGTGAAGGCGTGGACGAAGTTGTCGAAGCCCGTGAAGCCGTTCCGCCATGGCTTGGTGGGGTTGTACTCCTGCAGGCTGTAGTAGAAGACGCTGATCACCGGGTAGGCGATGAAGCCCAGCATGAGCAGGGCCGCCGGGGCGATCAGCAGATACGGGAGCCTGCGCGGGGTGGCGGAGGCACGGCGCCGCCGGGGTGGCGCGGGCGGTTTCGCCACGGCTGCGGCTTGGGCCATGACAGTTCTCCGTTCTCGTGCGTCTTGCGTGCGACGCGCCGGAAGCGCTTTCCGAGCATCGTTCGGGATCTCGACCAAACAGGGCTGAGCTGGGGTCGAGGGGTGGTTCAACCGGCGTACGGGTCCTGCACCTTGCCGGGCCGCGCGAGGAACTCGAAGTCACAGCCTGTGTCGGCCTGGGTGATCTGTTCGTTGTAGAGCGCGCCGTAGCCCCGCTCACAGCGCGCGGGCGGCGGTGTCCACCCGGCCCGGCGTCGTTCCAACTCTTCGTCGTCCAAGTCGAGTTGGAGCGTGCGGGCCTCGACGTCCAGGGTGATGGTGTCCCCGGTCCGGACCAGGGCCAGCGGTCCGCCGACGTACGACTCGGGCGCGATGTGCAGCACGCACGTGCCGTAACTCGTGCCGCTCATCCGGGCGTCGGAGATCCGCACCATGTCCCGTACGCCCTGCTTCAGCAGGTGGTCGGGGATCGGCAGCATGCCGTACTCGGGCATGCCCGGACCGCCCTTGGGCCCGGCGTTGCGGAGCACCAGCACACTGTCGGCGGTGATGTTCAGGGACGGGTCGTTGATGGTCCGCTGCATCGTCTTGTAGTCGTCGAAGACGACTGCGGTCCCGGTGTGCTTCAGCAGGTGCCGTTCGGCGGAGATGTGCTTGATGACGGCGCCGTCCGGGCAGAGGTTGCCGCGCAGCACGGCGACGCCGCCCTCCCCGGCGACCGGGTTCTCCCGGGTGCGGATGACGTCGTCGTTGTGGACGACGGCGTCCTGGAGCTGCTCCCGCAGGGTGCCGTTGACCGTCGGCCGCTCCAGGTGCAGCAGGTCGGTGATCCGGGAGAGGAAGGCGGGCAGGCCGCCGGCGAAGTGGAAGTCCTCCATCAGGTACGTCTGTCCGCCGGGCCGCACGTTCGCCAGCACCGGGACGGTACGGGCGATGCGGTCGAAGTCGTCGAGGGAGAGCTTGATCCCGGCACGGCCCGCCATCGCGATCAGATGGATGACCGCGTTGGTGGAGCCGCCGAGCCCGAGCACCGTGGTGACTGCGTCCTCGAAGGCCTCGCGGGTGAGGATCCCGGACGGCCGGAGGCCGGTCCACGCGAGCTCCACGGCGCGGCGCCCGGAGGCGGCGGCCATGCGCTCGTGCCCGGAGTCGACGGCCGGGATCGAGGAGGCGCCGGGCAGGGTCATGCCGAGGGCTTCCGCCGCCGCGGTCATCGTGGACGCGGTCCCCATGGTCATGCAGTGGCCGGGCGACCGCGCCAGACCGCCCTGGAGTTCGCGCAGTTCGCAGTCCGTCAGGTTGCCCGCGCGGTGCTCGTCCCAGTACTTCCACATGTCCGTACCGGACCCGAGGGTCTCGCCGCGCCAGTGTCCCGGCAGCATGGGCCCCGCGGGCACGAAGATCGACGGCACGTCGGCCGAGGCGGCGCCCATGAGCAGCGCCGGCGTCGACTTGTCGCAGCCGCCGAGCAGCACGGCCGCGTCGATCGGGTACGACCGCAGCAGTTCCTCCGTCTCCATCGCGAGGAGGTTGCGGTAGAGCATCGGGGTCGGCTTCTGGTACGTCTCCGAGAGCGTGGCCACCGGGAACTCGAGCGGGAAGCCCCCGGCCTGCCACACCCCCCGCTTGACCGCCTCGGCGCGCTCGCGCAGATGGACGTGGCAGGGGTTGATGTCGGACCAGGTGTTGAGGACGGCGATCACCGGACGGCCCCGGTACTCCTCCGCCTCGTACCCCAGCTGGCGCATGCGGGCGTTGTGCGACCAGGTGCGCAACTGGCCCTCGGTGCCGTACCACTGGTGGCTTCTGAGTTCCTCGGGGCGCTTCCTGCCGGTCATATCGACCACCCGGCGGCGATGGCGGCGACCTCGGCGCGCTCGTCCTCGGGCAGTTCCCTGCTGGGCGGGCGGACGTCGCGGCGGCACAGGCCGAGGGAGGCGAGGGCCTCCTTGACGACGGTGACGTTGTCGGCGGAGCCGTTCGCGGCGCGCAGCTCCTCGAAGCGGCGGATCTGCTCCCAGATCTTCATCGCGCCCGGGTAGTCGCCGGCTCGAAGCGCTTCGATCATGTTCATGGAGACGGCGGGGGCGACGTTCACGAGTCCGGAGGTGAAGCCGGTGGCGCCCGCGGAGAAGTACGAGGGCGCGTACGGCTCGGCAAGCCCGGCGACCCACACGAACCGCTCCAGCCCTGCGTCACGGGCGAACGCGGCGAACTTGGCGGCGTCCGGGACGGCGTACTTCACGCCGATGACATTCGGGCAGTCGTCGGCGAGTTCGGCGAGGCGCGCGCCGCTGAGCTGGGCGTTGCGGATGTACGGCACGACGCCGAGGTCGGGCACGGCGGCGGCGATGGCGCGGTGGTAGTCGACCCAGCCGCTCTGGGAGACGTACGGGTGGACCGGCTGGTGGACCATCACCATCCGGGCGCCGAGCTCGCGGGCGTGCCGGGCGGAGGCGATGGCGGTGGGTACGTCGTGCCCGACGCCGACCAGGATGGCGGCGCGGTCGCCCGCCTCCTCAATGGTCAGCTCGGTGACGAGGCGGCGCTCTTCGGGGGTGAGGGCGTAGAACTCACCGGTGTTGCCGTTGGGGGTGAGGGTGATGACGCCCCCGTCCAGCAGACGGCGCAGCAGGGCCCGGTGGGCGTCCTGGTCGACGCGGCCGTCCTCGGCGAACGGGGTCACCGGGATCGCCACCACGTCGGCCAGGGCCGTCCGCTGGGGCTCGAACGTCGTTGTCATGCCGGACCGTCCTCTCCCTGGGCCTCGACTCCCGCGTCCGGGAAGGCCCGTTGCACGAACGACGCGATGTGGGCGTGCAGGGCGCGCGCGGCGCCGTCGGCGTCGCCTTCGAGGGCCAGCCGCAGGATGTCGCGGTGCTCGCCGGCCTCCCGTTCCCAGGAGGGGGAGGCGGCCCAGGCGACCGCTGAGACGAGGGCGGCCTGATCCCGCACCTCGTCGAGCATCCGGCCGAGCAGCGGGTTGCCGCACGGCAGGTACAGGGCGCGGTGGAACTCCCGGTTGGCGAGGGAGCGTTCGGCGGTGTCGCCGGCCGTGTCGGCGCGGGTCAGCGCGTCACGGGCGGGGTCGAGGGAGGCGCCGCGCCTGACGGCCCGCTTCAGCGCCTCGGGCTCCAGCAGCAGCCGTACGTCGTAGACCTCGCGCGCCATGTCCGCGTCCACCATGCGCACCGTGACGCCCTTGTACTGGCTCATCACGACCAGTCCGGTCCCGGCGAGCGTCTTGAGCGCCTCGCGCACCGGGGTCTTGGACACCCCGAACTGCGCGGCGAGCTCGGTCTCGACCAGGGCCTGACCCGGCGTCAACTGCCCGGTGAGGATGCGGCGTTTGATCTCCTCCAGCACGAACTGCGTGCGGGAGGGGATCGGCGTGGGCACAGAGGTCATGCGCGCCTCTCGGATCTTCGCGGGGCCCAGGGACCGGGTCTCGCGTATCGGATCTCACGTATCGCGTCTCATATATGACGTACGAAGTACGACGCGATGAAGGCAGGAGGGGGCGCATGATTCGTCAACGCTTCTGACAAAGGAAGTTGGGGTCGCGGGCCTACGCTGCTCCGACAACACCTCAGGGAGGACACCGCCGATGACGTTCGCACCGCTTCCCGGCCGGCCGCAGGACCGGACATCGGCGTTCCGTCTGCAACTGGCCGAGCTGGCCCGACTGGCCGGCGTCGGCCTGCCCGACCGGGTTCCGCGCGACCGGGAGTGGCAGGGGGAGGCGCGGATGGCGTTCCGGCGGGCTCTGCGGAACGTGGAAACGTTGCCCGAGCTGCTCTTCGACCCGCTCTTGCGCACGGCCGTCCTCGACCCCGACCCCAGCCACAACCGGCTGTTCGTCGAGCCTGCTGTCACCGTGTTCGGTCGCCGACGGGTGCAGACCGCGTTGATCGAGTATGTGCGGACGGGAACCGACCACGAGCGCGCCGGGGCGGCCCGCGCCTGGTACTGGGCGCAGGCGCCGCTGAGGTTCCGCGGCGGGCGGACGCGGGTGCCGACGCCGGAGAGCAAGGCGGAGTTCGACGCCGTGGCCGACCTCCGTGCCACGTGGCACGAGGCCACGCTGCGCGAGTTCGTGAGCAACGACGACCTCGACGTGCGCCGCTGCATACTCCCCGGACTCCCCCTGAACCCGCGCCACTACCCCGCCGACCTGCACGACCTGGTCGCCGAGGCGGTGCAGATCGCGCGCACCCACTCCGACGAATACCTGCGGCACCGAGTTGAGCACCAGCTTGGTTAGGGGAAAGTCCCCCGGTCAGCGATCCCTCCTCCAGCCCGGGTCCCGTCCGCTCAGCCCGACCGCCCGGTCCAGCAGTGGTGCACCGGCGGGGACCGGCACCACGGGGCCGAAGATGCTGTCGCGACCGGGGTCGTCGACGGAGGCGAGGAGGAAGTCGTGCGACGCCTGCAACGCGGCGGGGTCGGGGGCGTACTCCTGGCCGGTCGCGCGGGCCAGGTCCCAGGCGTGGATCACCAGCTCGTCGGCGGCGACCGCGGCCGCCACGGCACCGGGCAGGTCGATGCCGCCGGCGCGGGTCATGCCGGTCCACGCCTCCGGGTCGCGCCACACCTCGCTCAGTTCGTCGAGGACCTTGGGAAGCTCCTCGCGCCAGCCGGGCCCGATGTCCGGTTCGACGGCTTCCGGGCTGGTGTCGGTCGTGGCGCCCAGGTCCTTGCGGCCGGCGTCACGGAAGGCGACGGACAGGCCGAGCAGGTGACCCAGCAGGTTGCGCACCGCCATCTCCGGGCAGGGCGTCGGCGCCGAGAGCTGCTCGTCGGTGACGGCTTCCGCGAGGCGGGCGACGACGCGGGTCTGCGGTCCGAGGTCGAGGGTCATGTCGGTCATGGGGCGGGCTCCTCACAGATCGGTTCCTGAGAGGTGGACCGGTGCCGGGCGCGAAACTCATCGGCGATCCGGCGATCCGGCAACCCAGTGACTCGGCGACTCGGCAACCTGGGCAGGAACCCGGCCGGACGCCGAGAGGCCCGGCCTACGCCCCGACCCCCGACTCCCCCACCCGAGCCGTCTCCCCGGACACCCGGCCCTTGCGCCCCCCGGCTCCCCGCACCCACTCGATCAGCTCCCTCGGCGTCTTCCCGCCGGCGAAGCACCACAGGGCGATCACCGGGTCGCAGATCGCGCAGCCGAGGGAGGAGGTGTGGAGGAAGGGGATGATCGGGTTGCCCTTGATGTGGTGGACGATGTCCCACGCGGTGTGCAGCAGCCAGCCGATGCCGATGAAGGTCCACGAGTCCAGGCCGCGATAGGCGACGTAGGTGACCACCACGGTGAACGCGAACTCCCAGCCACCCATGCCGCCGCCGCTCAGATAGGCGGCGCCCGCTCCGGCGACCATGACCGCGTTGAAGCGCCGCCGGTGCGGTTCCCGGATGAGGGACATCAGGAGGGCGTAGAGGAGGCCGATGCCGATGGGCGCGACGTAGTGCATGGAACTGCCTTTGCGCATGGATGACTTGGACGGCTCATCACGCTATGTGTACGCCCTCATCCGTCCCAGTGGCTGAATCGACAGCTTCCAACGGATTCCCGCCGCGCCGAATTGTCATGGACGGGATGTGCATGATCGACGTATCGTGCGTCGGCCGTGCGTCCGCGGACCTCTTCTTTTCTTGCCGCGGACCTCTTCTTTTCTTGCCCGTGGGGGGCCGCATCGCCATGTCCGAATCCACTGATCTGCGTCCGCGTCCACTGCTGCCCTCAGGGGCCCCCGCATCGTCCCGCGCTCTCCTGGCCGTGGCCGTCGGGGGGCTCGCTCTGGTCGCCCTCTGTGACGTGTTCAGTCTCTTCGCCGGAATCCGGCTCCGTGCGGTGATCAACGGAGACGGCGGCTTCGCCACGGCTCCGCAGCAGGAACTGGACGCCGCTGCCTCGCTGTACGACACGGCCGGAAGATTCCAGGTCATGGTGTACCTGCCCGCCGCGATCGTGTTCGTCGTCTGGTTCTTCCGCATGCGCCGCAACACCGGGCTCCTGACCCCGGACCGGTTTCGCAACGGGCCCGGGTGGGCCATCGGGGCCTGGCTCATCCCGCTGGTGAACCTCTGGATGCCGTATCGCGTCGCCTTCGACATGTGGGGGGCCGCCACTCAGCTGCCGACCGAGGGCGAGACCCACCGGACGCGGGCCTGGCCCCTGAACCTGTGGTGGGCGCTGTTCGTCTTCAGCGTCCTGTTCAACCGGTACGCCGGGCAGAAGTACCGGAACGCCGAGACGTTGACCGAGATCAAGGACGCGGTGGGGCAGTACATGGCAGCCGACGTGGTGCACATCGCCGCCGCCGCTGCCGCCATCCATTTCGCCGTCCGGCTGACCGCCATGCAGCGGCGCAAAGCCGTTGAGGGCCTGTACCGGCCCTCGGTCGTCAAGGAGACGTCGGCCTGGCATCTCCCCTCGCGCCCAGGCCACTTCTAGGGCACTTCCCCGATCCCCACGCCCCCGCCTTAGCCCCACAGTGGCCTGGCATGACGACCACCACCTGGGCCCTCCCCCGCGTCCTGCGCGACCGCAACGCCGCCCTCTACCTCACCGGAGCCGTCGTCTCCGGCTTCGGCACCTCGGCGCTGTGGCTGGTGTCCGGCGTGTGGGTCAAGGACCTCACCGGCTCGGACGGCCTGGCCGCACTGTGCATGCTCGCCATGTGGGCCCCGACCCTGGCCGGCCCGCTCCTGGGCACGCTCGCCGACCGCGTCCGCCGCAAGCCCCTGCTGATCGGCGCGAACCTCCTCCTGGCCGCCCTCCTGCTCGCCCTCTTCACCGTCGACTCCCCGGCCCGCCTCTGGCTCCTCTTCGCGGTCCTGTTCGTCTACGGCGCCGCAGGAGTCGTCCATGACGCCGCCGAGTCCGCCCTCGTCGCGAGCGCCGTGCCCGCGTCCCTGCTCGGCGACTTCAACGGGCTGCGCATGACGGCCTCCGAGGGCATGAAACTCCTCGCCCCGCTGGCCGGCGCGGGCGTCTACGCGGCGTACGGCGGCCCGAGCGTCGCCCTGCTCGACGCCGTGACGTTCGTGGTCGCGACCGGTCTGTACGCGTGCCTGCGCGTGCGCGAGAGCAGGCCCGAGCCGCCGCCCGGCGGCTGGCGGACGCAGACTGCCGAGGGCGCCCGCTTCCTCTGGGCGCACCCACGGCTGCGCCCCCTCGTCCTGGCCGGCGGCGGCACCATGCTGTGCGCGGGGCTCAGCGGGGCGACGATCTACGCCGTCATCGACGGCCTCGGGCACGACCCCGCGTACGCCGGTGTGCTGTACGCCGTCCAGGGCGCCGGTTCGGTCGCGATCGGGCTGCTCTCGGGCCCCCTCCTGCGCCGGCTCGGCGAACGCCGTTTCGCCGCGTACGGCATCGCCCTGACGGCCACCGCGGCCGGTCTGCGGGCGATCCCGTCCGACCCGGTGGCCCTGGCCTGCAGCGCGGCGGCCGGCGTGGGGCTGCCCTGTGTGCTGATCGCCGCGCTCACCGCCGTGCAGCGCGAGACGCCGGACGCCCTGCTCGGCCGGACGGCCGCCACGGCCAACACGCTCGTCTTCACGCCGAACGTCATCGGTCTCGCGGCGGGGGCGGCGCTGGTCGAACTGCTCGACGTACGACTGCTGCTGGCCGTCCTGGGCCCGGCGTGGCTGCTGACCGCCCTGCCGCTGCTTCAGAGGGCGGCGAGCGCCTCCCTCACCGCCGCCAAGTCGCCGTCGGACGCCAACCCCGCGTGATAGAGCCGGATCTCGGTGGCCCCCAGCTCTCGCGCGCGTGCCGTGTCCGACGCCAGCGTGCCCGGGCTGCCGCCCATCTGGGAGACGACACCGAAGTTGGCGGCGACGACCGCGCCGTCACGGCCCTGCTCGGCGAAGGGCGTCAGCAGACCGGGGCCGCCCGCACAGGGCACGACGACGCCGTCCGCGACGGAGAGGATGTGCTCGGGGTCGACGCCGGCGTTCGCGCCGACGTGATACGTCACCGGGTCGGCGTGCAGGAGCACCTGGAAATCGTCCGGAGCGGCCTGGCGGACCGCCCGGACGGCCGTCTCCTGGAGCGTGCGGGCGGTTTCGTCACGCCACGCGCGTGTGGCCGCCGCCGTCTGCGGGCCGAGCAGCTTCTCGACGCCGGCCCAGTCACCGTCGTCCGCCGCGCCCTGCCACAGCGGCTCCAGGGCGGCGCGTACGGCTGCCGCCAGCTCGTCGGCGTCCAGGCCCTGGGCGCCGTAGCCCTCCTGGCACGTCGGGCAGAAGCAGAGCGCCATCAGGTACATTCCGGCGTCCCCGAGCGGCACCCCGCCGGTCTTGTCGTGGGCGTGCAGGTGCTGCAAGCCGTACCAGCCGAGGGACTCCAGCTCGGTGCCGCGCGCCCCCGGGCGTACGGCGGCCTCGGCGGCGAGGTCGACGAGGTACGCGCGGGTGGCGGGCTGTGCGATGCACGGGGCCCAGGGGTAGCGGTCGCCGTACGCGTTGACGACCGACGTGTCCGGATGGTCGGCGCCCAGGCGGGAGTTGTGCGCGAGGACCACCCAGGTGTGCACCTCCAGACCCGCGTCCGCCAGCGCTCCGGCGGCCTCGCCGAAGGCGTCGCCGGGTGCCCAGTCCCCGGCCGGGTACGGGCGCAGTTCCCGGCCCGTCCACCGGTCGTCCGTCGGGTAGAGCACGGCCGCGTGCTCGGCGGTGACGATGCGGTGGCGCGGATGGCGGGGGGTGAGGGCGCGGGTGGAGTGGTAGGCGGAGGCGAGCGTCACCTGGTGAACGCCGAGGGCGGCGATCCTCGCGGGTGCCTCCGGGTCTCCGTTGACGTCCCAGGGGTAGACGAATGTCGACGCCTTCACTTGGTGTCCTCCGGCTCCTTCTCCAGCAGCGCGTAGCCGCGCTCGATCACCTGGGCGAGCTGCTTGACATGGTCCTCGCTCGGCTCGTGCAGGGGCGGCCGGACCTCCCCCACGTCCAGCCCGCGCAGCCGTACGCCCGCCTTGACCAGGGCGACGGCGTATCCGCGGCCCTGGGCGCGCAGTTCGACGAACGGGCGGTAGAAGCCGTCCAGGAGGCGGGTGACGGTGGCGGTGTCGCCGGCCTCCAGCCCCTGGTAGAAGGCGAGGGCGATCTCCGGGGCGAAGCAGAACACGGCGGAGGAGTAGAGCGTGACGCCGATGGCGCGGTAGGCGAGCTGGGTCTGCTCGGCGGTCGGCAGGCCGTTGAAGTAGAGGAAGTCACCGGGGACCTCGGCGCGTACGGCGCTGACGGTCCGCCGCATCAGGTCCAGGTCGCCGAGCCCGTCCTTGAGCCCGATCACGCCGTCCGTGCGGGCCAGTTCGACGACGGTGTCCGGGGTGAACACGGCGTTGTCGCGCTGGTAGACGATGACGGGGAGCGCGGTCGCCGCAGCGATCTCCCGGTAGTGCCGCAGCAGCCCCTCCTGCCCGGCGAGGACGAGATACGGCGGCATGGCGAGCAGCCCGCCCGCCCCGGCCCCCTCGGCGAGCCGCGCGTACCGCACGGCGAGCGCGGTGCCGTATCCGGCGCCCGCGACGACCGGCACGCGTCCCGCCGCCGCCTCGACGGCCGCCCGCACGCACGCCTCGTACTCCTCGGGCGTGAGTGCGTGGAACTCCCCGGTGCCACAGCACGCGAACACGGCGGCGGCACCGGCAGCCACGCCCTGGCGGACATGGGTGCGGTACGTGTCGAGGTCGACCGAGCCGTCGGGGCCGTAGGCGGTGACGGGGAAGAACAACGGCCCGCCGGGGATGCTGAGGCGTGCGGCAAGGGGGGCTGGCGTCACGGGCTCTCCCTAGAACGAGGACGTAACGAGGACGTACCGAGGACGGCTGTGCGGGAACGAGACGGCGTATACGTAATTCTGATCAGAGTTTACATTTATGAACGCACACTGCACCACCCTTGACGGGCAAGGTCGATGATCCTTAGCTTGTCCATGAATGTGAATACCGTGCGTGCATGCATACGGCCCTGGACTCAAGGAGAACCGAGGATGCCAGCCCCCCGCACCGTTCTGCTCACCGGCGCCGCCGGCGGACTCGGCACCCTGATGCGGGACCTGCTCCCGGCCTACGGCTACCAGCTGCGGCTCCTGGATCTGCGGCCCATCGAGGGCGAGCCGGACGCGATCGTCGCCGACCTCGCCGACCGGGAGGCGCTGCGCGAGGCCGTGCGGGACGTCGACGCGATCATCCACCTCGCGGGCATCTCCCTGGAAGCTCCGTTCGAGAAGATTCTCCGGGCGAACATCGAGGGCACCTACAACCTCTACGAGGCCGCCCGCGAGGAGGGCGTCGGACGCATCGTCTTCGCCTCCTCCAACCACGCGGTGGGCTTCACGCCCCGCCCCGAGGGCACCGCGCCGCACGCGCCGAGCGCACTGATCCCCATCGACACGCCGCGCCGCCCGGACACCTTCTACGGCCTGTCCAAGTCCTTCGGCGAGGACCTCGCGCAGTTCTACTGGGACAAGCACGGCCTGGAGACGGTGTCCGTGCGCATCGGCTCCTGCTTCCCGGAGCCGACCAGCGTCCGGATGCTCTCGGTGTGGATGAGCCCCGCCGACGGCGCCCGCCTCTTCCACGCGGCTCTGACCGCCGAGGACGTCGAGCACACGGTCGTCCACGGTTCCTCGGCGAACACCCGCCTGTGGTGGGACCTGACCAGCGCCCGCTCCCTCGGCTACGAGCCGCAGGACGACTCCGAGCCGTACGCCGAGAAGCTGATCGCCGAACAGGGCGAGCTCGACCCGGAGAACATCGCGCACGCCTACCTGGGCGGCCACTTCGTCAGCGACCCGCCGATCTGGCCGTACTGACATCCGGCCGTACCGCGACCCGGCCGTAGCGCTACCCGGCCGTACCAAGATCCGGCCTTACTGACCGAAACATTTCGCCGCAAGAGGGCGGGCGGGCACCGAACGGGCCCGCCCGCCGCCGTATTCGGGCACCACGCCCGCCCGATCTCACGCGCCCCACCACAACCATGCAGGTCCGAGACGGGCACACCACACGGTGAACGGGCACACACGGGCAGCATCGAACCTGCAACAGAGCTGGTCAGTGCCGAACACCCGCTGTAGAACTTCCCCCATGGGCCTCACCGGGCCCGAACGGGCAGCAAGGCGGAAGGCAAGGGTCGGCATGAGCACGAGGACGGCGGAGGAACGCCAGCGCGAGATCGTGCTGGCCGCGCGGCGCGACGGCTCGGTCGACGTCACCGCGCTCGCCGCCGAGCTGGGCGTGGCCAAGGAGACCGTACGGCGGGACCTGCGCGTCCTGGAGGACCACGGCCTGCTCCGGCGTACCCACGGCGGCGCCTACCCCGTGGAGAGCGCCGGCTTCGAGACGACGCTGGCCTTCCGCGCCACCAGCCACGTCCCCGAGAAGCGCAGGATCGCGGCCGCCGCGGCCGAGCTGCTCGGGGACGCCGAGACGGTCTTCGTCGACGAGGGCTTCACCCCGCAGCTCATCGCCGAGGCCCTGCCCACCGACCGGCCGCTGACCGTGGTCACCGCGTCCCTCCCGGTCGCGGGCGCGCTCGCAGAGACGGAGCACGTCTCCGTGCTGCTGCTCGGCGGCCGGGTGCGGTCCGGCACCCTGGCCACCGTCGACCACTGGACGACGAAGATGCTGGCCGGCTTCGTCATCGACCTGGCGTTCATCGGCGCCAACGGCATCTCCCGCGAACACGGCCTGACCACCCCCGACCCGGCCGTCAGCGAGGTCAAGGCACAGGCGATCCGGGCGTCGCGCCGCACGGTGTTCGCGGGCGTGCACACCAAGTTCGGGGCGGTCAGCTTCTGCCGGTTCGCGGACATCGGCGCACTGGAGACGATCGTCACGAGCACCCTGCTCCCCGCGGCCGAGGCCCACCGCTACTCCCTGCGGGGACCCCAGGTCATCCGCGTCTGACACTCCAACTCACTCCCCCTCGGGGCACTTTCACGCCCCACGCCACCCCTTATCTCCCAATACCTCCCCATACCTCCCCTCATTCACGTCCCCTCATTCACGTCCCCTCATTCACGTCCAGGAGCGATCCATGCGAACCCAGAGCCGACGGAGGCCACCGCGAGCCACGCTCGCCATGGCCGCCGCAGGGACGCTGCTCGCCCCGCTGCTCTCCGGCTGCTGGGTCGGAGCCGGCGGGGCGGGGTCGGGCGGCAACTCGATCAACGTCCTGATGGTCAACAACCCCCAGATGACCGAGTTGCAGAAGCTGGCCCCGGCTTTCACCAAAGAGACCGGCATCAAGGTCAACTTCACCGTCCTGCCCGAGAACGACGTCCGCGACAAGATCAGCCAGGACTTCGCGAACCAGGCGGGCCAGTACGACGTCGCCACCCTCTCCAACTACGAGATACCGATCTACGCCCGCAACGGCTGGCTGAAGGAGATGAACTCCTACGTCGCCAAGGACCCGGCGTACGACGAGCAGGACGTCCTCAAGCCGATGCGCCAGTCCCTGACCGGCGACGACGGCAAGCTCTACGGCCAGCCCTTCTACGGCGAGTCGTCCTTCCTGATGTACCGCAAGGACGTGCTCGAGAAGGAGGGCGTCGCGATGCCCGCGCACCCCACCTGGCAGCAGGTGGCGGACATCGCGGCGAAGGTGGACGGCGCCGAACCGGGCATGAAGGGCATCTGTCTGCGCGGCCTGCCGGGCTGGGGCGAGGTGATGGCACCGCTCACCACCGTCGTGAACACCTTCGGCGGCACCTGGTTCGACAAGAACTGGAAGGCACAACTGGACTCCCCCGAGTGGGAGAAGGCGACGAAGTTCTATGTCGACCTGGTCCGCGAGCACGGTGAGTCGGGAGCGGCCCAGTCCGGCTTCGCCGAGTGCCTGAACAACATGACCCAGGGCAAGGTCGCCATGTGGTACGACGCCACCTCCGCAGCCGGTTCCCTGGAGGCGGCGAAGTCCCCGGTGAAGGGCAAGCTCGGCTACGCACCGGCGCCCGTCGAGAAGACGGAGTCCGCCGGCTGGCTCTACACCTGGGCCTGGGGCATCCAGCAGGCGTCCCGCAATCCCGACAAGGCCTGGAAGTTCGTGTCCTGGGCGTCCAGCAAGCAGTACGAGCAGCTGGTGGGCGACGAGATCGGCTGGTCCAACGTCCCGGCAGGCAAGCGCGCCTCCACCTACGCCAACCCGGCCTACCGCGAGGAGGCGGCCGCCTTCCAGGAGATGACGAAGGAGGCCATCGAGGGCGCCCGCCCGAACGACCCCGGTGTGCAGCCGCGCCCCGCGCCCGGCATCCAGTTCGTCGGCATCCCCGAGTTCACCGATCTCGGCACCAAGGTCTCCCAGGAGATCAGCGCGGCCATCGCCGGACGCCAGTCCGTCGAGTCGGCCCTGAAGAAGTCCCAACAGCTCGCCGAGAAGATCTCCGAGGAGTACGAGGGGCGATGACAGCGACGACTACGGCCCCCGTGGCCACGACACCCGTGCGTACCACCCGTCCGCCCTCCGCCCGGTTGCGCAACTGGGCGACCCGGGCCCCGCTCCTGCCGGCCCTGATCTTCATGGTCGTGGTGACCCAGCTGCCGTTCGTGGCCACGCTGGTGATCTCGTTCTTCGACTGGAACTCCCTCTACCCGGACGCCCGCCACTTCACCGGCATCGCCAACTACCAGAAAGTCCTGACCGACGCCGACCTGCGCCACTCGGTGTGGACGACCGTGCTGCTGACGGTCGCGGTGGTGCTGGCCAGTCTGATCCTGGGGCTGATCCTGGCGCTGCTCCTGGACCGGAAGTTCAAGGGCCGGGGCGTGGTCCGCACCCTGCTGATCGCCCCGTTCCTGGTGGTGCCCGTGGCCGCGGCTCTGCTCTGGAAGCATGTGCTCTACAACCCTGAATACGGCCTGTTCAATGGGCTGTTGCACTATGTGGGCGGCCCACAGCCGGACTGGATCTCCAACACCCCGCTCCTCGCGGTCGAGGCCTCCCTCGTCTGGCAGTGGACGCCGTTCATGATGCTGATCCTGCTGGCCGGCCTGCAGAGCCGCGACCACGAGCAGATCGAGGCGGCCCGCGTCGACGGCGCGAGCGACTGGCAGATCTTCCGCCACCTGACACTGCCCCACCTGCGCCGCTACCTCGAACTGGGCGCCCTGCTGGGCTCGATCTACATAGTCCAGAACTTCGACGCGGTGTTCACGATCACGTCGGGCGGCCTCGGCACGGCGAATCTCCCCTACACCGTCTACCAGAGCTTCTACCAGGCCCATGAGAACGGCCTCGCCTCGGCCGCGGGCGTCCTGGTGGTCATCGGCTCGATCATCATCGCGACCTTCGCGCTGCGCGTGGTGTCGTCCCTGTTCCGCGAGGAGGTGTCGCGCGCATGAGTGCAGTGGCCGTACGACTTCGCAGCCGCCGCAAGGGAGTTGGCCTCGGCCTGGTGGCCTGGCTGCTCGGGATCCTGTTCTTCCTGCCGATCGCGTGGATGGCCCTGACGTCCTTCCACTCCGAGGCGGACGCGGCGACCAACCCGCCGTCCTTCGCCGCGTCGCTGACACTCGACGGCTACCGCGAGTTCTTCGGCGCGGGCGGCGGCGCGAGCCCCTGGCCGGCGCTGATCAACTCGACGGTGGCGTCGGTGGCGTCGACGCTGTTCGTCCTGGTCCTCGCCTTCCCGGCGGCGTACGCCCTGTCGATCCGCCCCGTGAAGAAGTGGACGGACGTCCTGTTCTTCTTCCTCTCCACGAAGATGCTGCCGGCAGTGGCAGGCCTCCTGCCCCTGTACCTGTTCGCGAAGAACACGGACATGCTCGACAACATCTGGCTGCTGGTCATCCTCTACACCTCGATGAACCTGCCGATCGCGGTGTGGATGATGCAGTCCTTCCTTGCCGAGATCCCGGTCGCCGTAATCGAGGCGGCACGGGTGGACGGCGCGAAGCTGCCGACGATCCTCACACGCGTGGTGGCCCCGATCGCCCTGCCCGGGATCGCCGCAACGGCGTTGATCTGCTTCATCTTCAGCTGGAACGAGCTGCTGTTCGCCCGAGTGCTGACGGGCGTGGTCGCCGAGACCGCCCCCGTCTTCCTGACCGGCTTCATCACCAGCCAGGGCCTGTTCCTGGCGAAGGTGTGCGCCGCGTCGCTCGTCATCTCCCTGCCGGTGCTCGCCGCGGGGTTCGCCGCCCAGGACAAGCTGGTCCAGGGCCTGTCGTTGGGAGCCGTGAAATGAAGGCCGCCGTCATCGAGTCCGTCGGCAAGGCAGTGGTCGCCGAGGTCCCCGACCCGACGCCCGGCCCGCGCGAGGTCGTCGTCGAGGTGGCTGCCTGCGGCCTGTGCGGCACGGACCTGCACATCCTGCAGGGCGAGTTCGCACCGAAGCTGCCGATCGTCCCCGGGCACGAGTTCGCGGGCGAGGTGGTCGGGGTGGGCACCCAGGTAACGGAGCTGTCGGTGGGCGACCGGGTCGCGGTGGACCCCTCTCTCTACTGCTACGAATGCCGCTACTGCCGTACGGGCCACAACAACCTCTGCGAACGCTGGGCGGCGATCGGCGTGACGACGGCGGGCGGCGCAGCGCGCTATGCCGTGGCCCCGGTCGCGAACTGCGTACGGCTCCCCGACCACGTCCGCACCCAGGACGCGGCCCTCGTGGAACCCCTCTCCTGCGCCGTCCGCGGCTACGACGTCCTGCAGTCCCGCCTCGGCGCCCACGTCCTGATCTACGGCTCGGGCACGATGGGCCTGATGATGCTGGAGCTGGCCAAGCGGACGGGGGCGGCCAGCGTGGACATGGTGGACATCAACCCGGCCCGCCTGGAAACGGCCCGCAGCCTCGGCGTCTCGGCCTCCGCGGCCAACCCGGACGAACTGGACCGGCCTCAGGGCTGGGACCTCGTCGTCGACGCCACGGGCAACGCGGCGGCGATCCAGGACGGCCTGGAGCGGGTCGCCAAGGCGGGGACGTTCCTGCAGTTCGGGGTCGCGGACTACGCGACGCGCGTCACGATCGACCCGTACCGCATCTACAACCAGGAGATCACCATCACGGGTTCGATGGCGGTACTCCACAGCTTCGAGCGCGCGGCGGAACTGTTCGCCAACGGCGTCCTCGACCCCGAGATCTTCATCAGCGACCGCATCCCGCTGGAGCGGTACCCGGAGGCGCTGGAGCAGTTCGCGTCCGGGGTGGGCCGAAAGATCGTGGTGGTCCCGTAGAAGGGTAGGGGCGGCGGGGGCGAAATCCGCGGCCCCCGCCGAATGGCCGTGGGTAAGGGAACGGTAAAGCGCCCCCGCTCGTTCACGGACCATGACAGCTATGACCCCCGGCTCGAACATCCCTCTCTCCGCCGCCCGCGTGACGGTGGACGTCGCCGCCCCGGTGCGGCTCGACGTATCGGGCCTGCTGCTCACCGCCGACGGCAAGGTGCGCTCCGACGACGACTTCATCTTCTACAACCAACCGTCCGGCCCAGGCGTGACGTACCGCTCGGGCGGCGGCACCAGCCCCGACGCGATCACGGTCGACACCGCGGCCGTACCCCCCGGCATCGAGAAGATCGTCGTCACCGCCAGCCCCGACGCCGCCGGCCAGTCCTTCCAGGGCATCGAACCGACGGCCACCATCCGCAACGCGGACGACAACAGCGTCCTGGCCACCTTCACGCCCCCGCAACTCGGCACCGAGACGGCCCTGGTGATCGTCGAGGTCTACCTGCGCAACGGCGCCTGGAAGGCCCGCGCAGTCGGCCAGGGCTACTCCAACGGCCTGGCCGGCATCGCCACCGACTTCGGTGTCACGGTCGAGGAACCGGCCCCGGCCCCGGCCGCACCCGTGGCCCCGCCGCAGCCCGCCATGCAGCCCCCGGCCGCCCCGCCGGCCCCGCCCATGTCCACTCCCCCGGCCCCGCAGGCACCCCAGACCCCCGCCGCTCCCCCGGCCCCGCCCGCCCCGCCCGCCCCCGGCGCCGGAAAGATCAACCTGGACAAGGGCCGCGTAAGCCTCCAGAAGAACCAGACGGTCTCCCTCGTCAAGGGCGGCCGCCCCCTGCTCTCCCAGGTCAAGATGGGCCTCGGCTGGGAGCCGGCGTACCGCGGCAAGGACATCGACCTGGACGCCTCGGTCATCGCCTACGGCCCGCAGCGCAACCACATCGACAGCTGCTACTTCGGCAAGCTCCAGATCGTGCAGGGCGCGATCCGCCACTCCGGCGACAACCTCACCGGCGAGGGCGGCGGGGACGACGAGGTCATCACCGTGGACCTCGGGCGCCTGCCCCAGGAGGTCACCGGACTCGTCTTCACGGTCAACTCCTTCTCCGGCCAGAAGTTCACCGAGGTCGCCAAGGCCTACTGCCGGCTGATCGACGCCGCGTCCGGCGAGGAACTCGTCCGCTTCGACCTCACCAACGCCGAAGCGCAGACGGGCGTGATGATGGCGAAGCTGATCAAGCAGTTCTCCGGCGAGTGGGAGATGACGGCCATGGGCGACTTCGTGAAGTCCCGCACGGTGCGGGGGATGGTGAAGCCGGCGGCCCAGGCACTGTAGACAGCCGTACGACGTCCAGGCGCCCCCGGTCGAAGAGGGGCGCCCGGCGCGACCGGAGCTGCGTGAGGAGCTTGCCGCAGGGAGCCGAGAGGTGACCGACGGTGCGTTGCGGCGCTTCCCGGCCACCGGCCGTCAGGCCGAGGCCCGCACCACCAGCTCCGGGACCACCCACGCCTCGGCGCCCCGCAGTGGTTCCTCACCGGCGCGCAGCCGGGCGACCTGCTCGACGGCCAGCCTTCCCAGCCGCCGTTTGTCGATGTGCAGGGTGGTCAGGGCGGGCTCCACCAGCTCCCCCAGCGACAGTCCGTCGAAGCCCATGACGGCCAGGTCGTCCGGCACCCGCCGGCCGCGGCGCCGGGCGGCACGCATGGCGCCGACCGCGATCAGGTCGTTGAAGCCGAAGACGGCGGTGATGTCGGGCCGTGCGTCCAGCAACCGCTCCATGCCGGCCTCACCCCCGGCCACACTGTGCTCGGGACTCAGCGCAATCCAGCTGTCGTCGACCGGCAGGCCGTGCCGCCGCGCCAGCTCCAGGAAGGCCTGTCTGCGCGGGGCGGGGCCGTGCACACCGTCCAGCATGCCGATCCGGCGGTGCCCCGCGGCGACCAGATGCGCCATGCCCTGTTCGAGACCGGTCGCGGCGTCGATCCCCACGGCCGCGAAACGGGTCTGCTGCGGCCCGCGTTCCAGCAGCACCAGCGGTACACCGCCGAGGTGCCGGGCGAGCACGTCCTCCGGGCTGTTGAAGTAGCCCACGATCGCGTCGGCCTGATGGGACAGCGCATCGAGCGCATCGCGCTCCCGGGCCTCGTCGATGCGGGAGTCCCACATCACCACCTGCCAGCCGCGCTGCTCGGCCGCCTCCAGCACACCGGCGGCCACCTCGGGGAAGAAGGGGTTCATCAGATCCGGGATCACCAGCCCGGCCGTCACGGTCCCCTTCTGCACGAGGCCGCGGGCGAACCGGCTCGGCCGGTAGTCCAGCAGCCGCGCCGCCTCCAGCACCCGTTCCTTCGTCGCCGGGTCGATCTCGCCCTTGTCGTTCACCGCGCGGGAGACCGTCTGCCGTGACACTCCGGCCAGCTTCGCGACATCGTGGATCGTGGCCCGGCGGCGGTTGCCGTCGGGCCGTTCGACACTCGGCTCCCGCTGCTGATCGTCCGCCCGCACGCTGTGCACTTTATCCGGCCAGGTGCGCGGCACGGCAGGGCCCGGCACCGCAGGGCCGGCCCGGCCCCCGCAGCGACGCGTCCGGCCGCCTAGAACAGCGCGCTGTACGCGTTCAACGCGGGCTGCCCGCCGAGATGGGCGTAGAGGACCGTGGACTCCGCCGTGATCTCCCCGCGCGAGACCAGATCGATCATCCCGGCCATCGACTTGCCCTCGTAGACCGGGTCCGTGACCATCCCTTCGGTCCGCGCCGCCAGCCGCATCGCCTCCAGCGTCGTCTCGTCCGGTATCCCGTACGTGCCCGCGTGATAGCGGTCGTCGAGCTCGACGTCGGCCTCGGTCAACTCGCGCTTGACGCCGATGAGCCGGCCGGTGTTGCCGGCGATCCGGGCGATCTGTTCGCGGGTGGTGGCGGGCTTGGCCGAGGCGTCGATGCCGAGGACCCGGCGCGGGCGGCCGCCCGCCTCCTCCAGGGCGGCGAATCCGGCGACCATGCCGGCCTGCGTGGAGCCGGTCACCGAGCACACGATCACGGTGTCGAAGAAGACGCCCAGCTCCCGCTCCTGCTCGGCCACTTCGTATGCCCAACCGGCGAAGCCGAGCCCGCCGAGCGGATGGTCGGAGGCGCCGGCCGGGATGGCGTACGGTTTTCCGCCCGACTCCTCCACATCGCGCAGCGCCTGCTCCCAGCTCTCCTTGAAGCCGATCCCGAACCCGGCCCGCACAAGGCGTACGTCGGCCCCGGCGAGGCGGCTGACGAGGATGTTGCCGACCTTGTCGTACACGGAGTCGGGCCAGTCCACCCAACTCTCCTGGACCAGCACGCACCCCAGCCCGGCACGAGCGGCCACCGCGGCGACCTGGCGGGTGTGGTTGGACTGCACGCCGCCGATCGAGACGAGCGTGTCGCAGCCCTTCGCGAGCGCGTCGGCGACCAGGTACTCCAGCTTGCGGGTCTTGTTGCCGCCGTACGCGACACCGGAGTTGCAGTCCTCGCGCTTGGCCCAGAGGGAGGCTCCGCCGAGGTGGGCGGTCAGGCGCTCCAGGGGGTGCACGGGGGACGGGCCGAAGAGGAGAGGGTAACGGTCGTACGAGGAAAGGGACATGGGGATCCTCCCGGGAAGGGTCAGTCGCTGTCGGCGAGTTCGGCGAGCCCTCGCCAGATCTCCGCCGTGACCCGGACCGCCTCGTCCACGTCACCGGCCGCGCACGTCTCGATCAACCGCTCGTGCAGCCCGGCCGAACGGCAGGTCCCGCCCTCGCCGAAGCGCCGGCGCTCCAGGCGGCGGATGAGCGGGGTGTAGCGGGCGACGGTGGCGGCGGCCGCGCGGTTGCCGCTCACCCGCACCAGCACGTCGTGCAGTTCGTCGTCGGCCCGCAGGGCGAGATCCACCTCGCCGGCGGCGAAGGCGGTCGCGAAGCGCTCGTTGGCGGCGCGCATGATCTCCACGTCCGCCGCGGCCAGCCGGGGTACGGCGACCCGAGTCACCAGCTCGTGCATGGCGCCGACCACGGCGGCCGCGTCGCGCACGTCGGCGGCGACGACCGACGTCACGCGCGTGTGGCTCTGCGGCTTGCTCTCCAGCAGCCCCTCGTCCACGAGACGCGAGAACGCCTCGCGCACCGGCGCCCGGGACAGCCCGAGCCGCTCGGCGAGATCGGCGTCCCGCACCACCGTGCCGGGTTCGATCTCCCCGGCCACGATGGCGTCCCGGATCGCTTCGTAGGCCCGGTCCCTGAGCAGGGTGCGGGCTACGGGTCGTATCGCCTCCACGAACTGAAATGTTAGATGTCAGTAATGACGGCGACAAGGGGCGGCGCCGAGGGACGCGGACAGGAAAGTGGCCCGCACTCCCCACGCGGTGCGGGCCACTCTCGCCTCAGGCAGCTCGGGCAGCTCAGGCAGCTCGGGCGGCCCAGGGCCAGTCGGCGTCCCGAGCCCCCTCCAGCAGCGGCACCATCCGGAAGGCCGCGTCCGAGAGACCGCCGAAGGTGTGCCGGTTGCCCGTCCCCGACGGACCGTGGCCCACCCGGTACCCGGCGAGGTTCCAGGTGTAGACCGGCACGTCGGACGGGACCTGCTCGATCGGGTCGCCGTGGCTGCTGGGGGCGTACTGCTCGTCGGTGACGATCAGCACCCGGTCGTGCTTGCGGTAGTGCCTGCGCACGGCCTCGGTGGTGTTCGTGCCGCCGAGGTCCCCGAAGCGCCCCAGGACCTTCAGCACCGACTCGCCCTTGCGGCAGGCGATCTCGCCGCTGCCCGTGCCGAACTGGACGAGATCCGCGTCCGCCGCCCGCAGCGCGAGCGCCGTGCCGAAGATCGCGGCCGCGTCGGCCCGGTTGAGCTGCGAGCGGTCGGACAGCCGGGACCAGAACATCGAGCCCGAGCGGTCGACGAGCACCAGCGTCCGGCCGGGCAGCGCCGGCACCTGGGCCAGCGAGTGGCCGAGCGCCTGCTCCAGCGGGTACGCCCAGCGCAGCGACGGCGCGTGCTGGTACGCGGCGAGGTACCGGAAGGGGAACTGCCGCGACCGTACGACCTCCGCCGGATCACTGATCCGGGCGGCGACCTGGGCCGCGACCTCGTCCGAGACGCCCGCCTCGTCGAAGTTCCGCAGGTTCCTGACGAGCGCCATGGCGCCCATCGACGGAATCACGGCCTCCCAGGCCTCCTTGTCCATCGGCCCCTGCAGCCAGCCGGCCAGCGCCTCCCACGTCATGCCGGCCGCCGCGAGGCGCTCGGCCCCGCCGTCCGACGTGACCACCGCACGCCGCTGTTCGACGGGCAGTGCCATCAGCTCGCGGTGTGCGACCAGCGTCCGGTTGGACGCGGGCGGCACGGCGGTGTCCGGGTTGTGCCGGCGGTCGAGGGCGTACTGGAACAGGTCGCCCTGCCCCGGCTTGTCCGGGTCGGGGGCCGCGTGCACCACGTTGAGGATGTCGCCGAAGCGGTACCCCTTGGACGCGGTGTCGTACTTCAGCAGCGACCTGCCGCTGTAGAGCCGGCGTACGGCGTCGGCGACACCGCGCTTGACCGGCTTCGGGACGTTACGGCCGTACAGCGCGGTCCAGTACGCGAGCAGTTCGCCGGGCTCGTCCGGCCGCTGGAGCACGGAAGCGATGACCTGCCGGTTCGACGGACCGTCGGTGGCCCCGGCGTCCAGGCGGGCCTTCACGTACTCGGCGGCGCCCACGATCGCGGCCGTACGGAGGTTGCCCTCGCCGCGCAGCCAGCCGAGCAGGCCGGCGGTCCACTCGGGGTCGGTGACGGCGAGCTCGCCGACGAGGCGCGCGAACCGGTCGTCACGGTCGGCGCCGGACTCGTAGAAGGTCTGCTGCGAGACGAAGTTGGCGACCGCCAGCAGGAAGAGCTCGGAGCGCGCCTCACGCTCACGTCCCAGGCCGCCCTCGTAGGTACGGAGCACTCGCCCCGTCGAGGTGACCCGCGAGGTCGGCCGCGCCGTGGCGGCACGCCTGTTGAATCGTGCCATGATGAATTCCCCCCGAATTCGTTTGCGTTTCGGAGGGAGACGCAGCAAAAGGTGGGTGCCCGAGATCAGGAGTCGGCGACGGACTAATCGGATGCTCTACCCAATTGAGCTACATCGACCGGAAGTCGATGACGGGACTCGAACCCGCAACCCTCTGATCCAATGAAGTAACCGTTGCCTGCGCACCGGGCACCCACCATGAGCTGCGCCTCCCGAGATCAAGTCGGCGGCGGCGTCGGATTCTCTGGAAAAGAAGTAGCCGCTGCCATCGCACCGGGAGGTGCGTGACGTTGTGATCTCACTGTAGGAGGCGCAACTCGGGCCGGGCGACCGAATTAATTACCGCCGCTGCCGCTTCCAGGGCCCCGTGATGGCGAGCATGATGCCCGGCGTCTGGATATTGGCGTACAGCGTCCGGCCGTCGCACGAGAAGGTGACGCCGGTGAACTCGCTGTATTCCGGCTCCTCCTCGGTGCCGATGTTCAGCTCGTTGCGGGCGATCGGGTACGTGCGGCCGCTGTCGGTGGCGCCGAAGAGGTGCTGGACGCCCTCGCCGTCCTCGGCGATGACGAGGCCGCCGTACGGGGAGACGGTGATGTTGTCCGGGCCGTCGAAGGCGCCGTCCTTGGACGGGTCGGGGTTGACGCCGAGCAGGACCTTCAGGGTGAGGGTGCGGCGCTTGGGGTCGTAGAACCAGACCTGGCCGTCGTGCCGGCCGGGGCTCTCCTCACGGGCGTACGAGGAGACGATGTAGGCGCCGCCGTCGCCCCACCACATGCCCTCCAGCTTGCGGGCGCGGGTGATCTCACCGGCGGCGAACTGCTTGCGCACGGGAGTGGTCCTGGCGTCGCGGTCCGGGACGTCCACCCAGTCGACGCCGTACACGGTGCCGATCCTGGTGGCCCGGGAGAGGTCGTCGACGAACTTGCCGCCGGAGTCGAAGCACTTGGGCGCCTGGAGGACACCGGCGTCATCAGCAAGCTTGCGGAACTTGCCGCTGCCGTACTCGAAGCCCTTCGGCGGGGTCCAGCGGAAGAACAGCCCGTTGGGCGTGGCCGCGTCCTCGGTGAGGTAGGCGTGGCCGCGCCTGGGGTCGATGACGACGGCCTCGTGGTCGTAGCGGCCGAAGAACTTCAGCGGCTTGGGGTTCTTGTTGGCGCGCCGGTCGACGGGGTCGACCTCGAAGACGTAGCCGTGGTCCTTGGTCATGCCGTTGGTGCCGGCCTTGTCGGAGTTCTCCTCGCAGGTGAGCCAGGTGCCCCAAGGTGTGCTGCCGCCCGCGCAGTTGGTGGAGGTGCCCGCGATGCCGACCCATTCGGCGACCTGCCCGCCGGGGCGGACCTCGACGACGGTGCAGCCGCCGGCCGCGGCGGGGTCGTAGACGAGGCCCTCGGTGAGCGGGACGGGGTGGTCCCAGTCGGCGCGCGGGCCCTTGAGCTCGTGGTTGTTGACGAGGAGGGTGGTGCCGCGCGGCCCGTCGAAGGCGGCCGTGCCGTCGTGGTTCGAGGGGGTGAACTCGCCCGACTCCAGCTTCGTCCTACCGCTGTAGGTGATGATCCGGTACTTGAACCCTGCGGGCAGCGCGAGGAGGCCCTTCGGGTCCGGGACGAGGGGTCCGTACCCGACGCCGCCACAGTGGGCGTCCGCGGACTTCTCGCTCGCGGTCTCGGACTCCGTGGAGGCGAGCGCGTTCGGCGCGGTGGCGAGAACGCCGGCACTGCCCGCCAGCGCGACACCGGCCCCGGTGATCGCGGAATTCCTGGCGAAGTCCCTGCGGGTGAGCGACATGCTGTCTCCTGTGACCGTGGGTGTGCCGTGGAGGGCGGCGAACTCCGGAACGCCGCAACGCTGCCGCTCATGCCTGAACAGGAGTTGAACGCCGGGCGGATTCAGTGGACCTGCTTCCATGAATCCACGCCGGTGACGGCAGCGCCCCGTAAGGGGCGCGGGGCTGTATCGATATGCGGCTCAGCCGCGTGGCCGCGACCAGCCCCCACACACCCGCACCCGCGGAACGGGCTCAGCCCCCTTGTTGCGACCGCGCCTTGAAGGCAGCCTTACGCGCTTCCTTCGCGATCTTCTTGTCCGGATGCAACCGCCCCATCGCCTCCAGCACATCCGCCGTGGCCGGATGCTCGACCCGCCAGGCCGCCGCGAAGAACCCGCTGTGCTGCGCGGCCAGCCCCTCCACCAGGGCCCGCAGCTCGTCGGAGTTCCCCTCGGCCGCGAGCTGTGCGGCGAGCGTGTCGACGGTCAGCCAGAACACCAGGTCCTGGGAGGGCGGGGGCACGTCGGAGAACCCCGCCTCGGTCAGCCAGACCCGGGCCAGCCCACCCAGCTCCGGATCGTCGAGGACCTCCCGCAGGGCCGGCTCGGCCTCGGTGCCCACCAGGGACAGCGCCTGCTGGCAGCGCAGTCGCCGCAGCGGCGCCCCGGCGTCCAGGCCCCGTGCCGCCGCGAGCAACTCCCGCGCCGCGGCGAGGGGTTCGCGTCCGTCCAGCCACTGCACGGTCTCGGCGTGCGCGGCGGCCTGCGGGAAGGTGGCCGTGCCGTCGAGCAGTGCGTCGGCGCCCTTGTCCGCCAGGTCCCCGACCGCGGGCGACTCGAATCCGGCCTCCAGCAGCCGCGCCCGCAGCCCGTACAGTCCGAGCGGGGTCAGCCGCACCATGCCGTAGCGCGACACGTCGGTGTCGTCGACGGCGGCCGCGGCCTCCTCGGCGCCCTCGACGTCCGCCATCAGTGCCTCGTCCACCGGCTGGTACTCCACCAGGCCGACCGGCTCCAGCAGCCGGAACTGGTCGTCCAGGCGCATCATCGCGTCGGAGACCTGTTCCAGCACGTCGTTCGTGGGCTCGCCCATGTCGCTGGGCACGATCATCGAGGCGGCGAGGGCCGGCAGCGGTACGGGCGCGTCGCCCGGCCCGTCCTCGCTGACCGTCAGCAGGTACAGGTTGCCGAGCACACCGTCGAGGAACTCCGCCTCGGCCTCGGGGTCCCAGTCCAGGGTGGAGAGGTCGATCTCGCCGCCCGCGCCCATGGCGTCGACCAGGTCGTCGAGGTCGGGCACGCTCGCGTCCGCGAGCACCGTCTCCAGTGCGCCGAGCCACACCGCGAGCACGTCCTGCGGCGAACCGCCGGTCAGCAGCGCCAGGTCCGCGCCCGCCGCCACGGTGCCCGTCTCCTCGTCGACGATCTCCACCAGCCCGGTGTCGACGGCGACGCGCCAGGCCTCACTGGCGTACGCGGCGGCGTCGTCCCCGCTCAGCGCGAGCACCTCGGCGGCGGCCGGCAGCTGCTCGTCGACGAGGCCGCCTCCGGCGTCGACCCGGGTGTCGGGGCCGGCCCAGCGGGCCAGCCGTGCGGCCCGGGCGAGCAACGGCGTGGACAGCGCGTCCCGCGCCAGCTCCGCTTCGGGATGCAGCCGCACCGGCGGCAGGGAGGAGCTGTCTGACATCGGCTGGTTCTCCTAGGGCGTTCCGCAGGGCCGTAGGCGTCACGGCCCAGCCGCTCTCCACTTCACGGCTCAACCGCTCAGCCTAGACGGGTTTCCACCCATGCCGCCCGGTTCATCTCCCCGTCGGGCGGTGTACATGGCCGAAACCTTGACAACTGGCCCGAGCAGGCAGGAGATTGACGCGCGTAGAAATCGAGCGGACATCTGTTCACTGTATTTTCTACGCGCGTCGCCGCCGCCCCACCGGTCGCGCCTGCACCCACCGTTCCACGCACCACCCTCGTCCCGGCGCCCACGTATGTCCCCGGAGGGATCCCGTTGCCGAGCAAGAAGTCCGCGCGCCTCGCCGCGCTCACCGTCGCCGCCGTATGTTCCGCGGCGTCCACCGTTGTCCTCACGTCCCCCGCGCACGCCGACTCCGTGCGCATCCATGACATCCAGGGCAGCACCCGCATATCCCCGTACGCCGGCAAGCAGGTCACGGACGTGGCCGGAATCGTCACCGGCGTGCGCGCCTACGGCTCGTCCAGAGGCTTCTGGATCCAGGATCCGGACGCCGACGCCGACGCGGCCACCAGTGAGGGCGTGTTCGTCTTCACGAGCTCCGTCCCGAAGGTCGCCGTCGGCGACTCGGTCCTGGTGGCGGGCACGGTCGCCGAGTACGTCCCCGGCGGCGCGGCCTCGGGCAACCAGTCGCTGACCGAGATCACCAAGCCGACGGTCACCGTCGTCTCCAGCGGCAACGCCGTCCCGGCCGCGCAGGTCGTCGACGAGGACTCGGTGCCGGACCGGTACACGCCGGCCGGCGACGCGGCCGCGAAGGGCTCGATCGACGGCCTGACGCTGCGGCCGTCGAAGTACGCCCTCGACCACTACGAGTCCCTCGAGGGCATGAACGTCGAGGTCGCCGACGCCCGCGTGGTCACCGCGACCGACGACTTCTACGAGCTGTGGGTGACGGTGAAGCCGTGGGAGCACCGCAACCGCCGCGGCGGCACGGTCTACGGCTCCTACGACTCCCAGAACACCGGCCGGCTGCAGATCCAGTCGCTCGGCCCCGGCGCCGAGTTCCCGGTCGCGAACGTGGGTGACACCCTCACCGGCACCACCGCCGGCCCACTGGACTACAACCAGTTCGGCGGCTACACCCTCGTCGCGAGCGAGCTCGGCACCCTCAAGAGCGGTGGCCTGGAGCGGGAGACGACCCAGAAGCAGCGGCGCGACGAGCTGGCGGTCGCGACGTACAACGTCGAGAACCTCGACCCGTCCGACGCCACGTTCGCCGAGCACGCCGCCGCGATCGTGAACAACCTCCAGTCGCCCGACATCGTGTCCCTGGAGGAGATCCAGGACAACAACGGCGCGAAGAACGACGGCACGGTCGCCGCCGACCAGACGGTGGGCAAGCTGATCGACGCCATCGTCACGGCGGGCGGCCCGGCCTACGACTGGCGTTCCATCGACCCGGTCGACAAGGCCGACGGCGGCGAGCCGGGCGGCAACATCCGCCAGGTGTTCCTGTTCAACCCGAAGCGGGTCTCCTTCACCGACCGCGCGGGCGGCGACGCCACGACCGCCGCCGGTGTGGCCAAGGTGCAGGGCAAGGCGGCGCTGACGGTCTCCCCCGGCCGTATCGACCCGGCGAACGCGGCCTGGACGAACAGCCGCAAGCCGCTGGCCGGCGAGTTCGTGTTCCGTGGCCGCACGGTCTTCGTGATCGCCAACCACTTCGCCTCCAAGGGCGGCGACCAGTCCCTGCACGCGCAGTACCAGCCGCCGGCCCGCAGCTCGGAGACCCAGCGCCACCTCCAGGCGAGTGCGGTCAACACCTTCGTCAAGGACATCCTGGCCGTCCAGAAGAACGCGGACGTCGTCACGCTCGGCGACATCAACGACTTCGAGTTCTCCGGCACCACCAAGCTGCTGGAGGACGACGGCGCACTGTGGTCGGCGATCAAGTCGCTGCCCAAGAGCGAGCGGTACTCGTACGTCTACCAGGGCAACGCCCAGACGCTGGACCAGATCCTGGTCAGCCCGTCGATCCGGCGTTCCTGTGACTTCGAGTACGACAGCGTGCACGTCAACTCGGAGTTCAACGACCAGGTCAGCGACCACGACCCGCAGGTGCTGCGGTTCCGTCCGTAACCTCCGGTGCGGTTCAGGACTGGCTGAACACGCCGTTCAGCCAGTCCTGCCAGGCGGCCTCGACCGCCTTGGCGTCGGCGCCCGGGGCGAAGTCGTGCACGGAGATGCCGACCGGGTAGCCCCAGTGGTTGCGGCCGAAGAAGCGGATCATGGCGTGGTCCGTGCGCAGCCCGAGGAAGTACGGGTTGCGGAAGTCCACCACGGCGTCGAGGAGTCGGCCCTCGGGGCCGCGTGCCTGGACCCGCGTCCCCTCGGCGGTGTCGTCCCCGAGGCCGAGCGCGCGGCCCACGGCGACGAAGGCGTCCGCCGTCTTGGACGTGTCGGGCCCGTCGAAGGTCGTGAAGGCGACGACCGGACGGCCGCCGAACTCGGTCAGGTACTGGCGCAGGGTGTGCAGATAGAAGTCGGTGTGCCGGCCGGCGGCGTCGTACTGGTTGTCCCAGTCGTCGACGAGGATGCCGCTGTGCACGTACCGCACCCAGGCCCGGCGGCCTCCCTCGCGCGGCTCGATGGTGTAGTCGAGCTGGTTGAGGCTCTGCTCCTCGACGCCCTCGACGTCCTCCGCCCGGTTGGTGTAGCGGTGCGGCGGGTCCCAGGCGGTGACCGTGGAGCCCATCGCCCCCTTGCCGCCGACGCGCGGCTCGGGCGGCTCCGACGGCCACATCCAGCCGCCGGTGTTGCTGGTGATCGCGTCCCACACCTGTTCCGGTGTGGCGTCGACCTCGAACTCGCGGGCGATCTCGAATTCCTTGGACATGGTGGGCTCCTGCTGATTACTGGTCGAGTGCGGGGTTCGGCTGGTCCTTGACCGTGGGGTGTACGGCGACCACGATCCGGTGATCGCGGCCGCCCTCCGCGTCGGGCGCGTCGTACTTGTGGATCAGCGCGCTCACGCCCGCCGTCAACTCCTGGATGAACGCGGCCCGTTCGGCCGCCGAGGCGAAGCGGACCTCGCCGTCCAGGGCGTACGTCGCCAGCCTCTTGCGGGCCTTCGCGGCGCCGGTGATCAACGAGCCGACGTCCCGGACGAGCCGGGCGCCGAGCGCGAGCAGCCAGCGGGCGGAGAGCTGGTCACGGAAGCGGTCCGGGTCCGGCTGCACCGCGGCGAGCGCGAGCGGCGAGATGACGTACGACGCGGCGGTCGCCTGCATCAGCCGCTCGGTGACGTTGCCCTTGCGGCGCTCGCCGGCCAGCTCCACCAGTCCGTGCCGCTCCAGGGCCTTGAGGTGGTAGTTCACCTTCTGCCTGGGCAGCCCGACCTTGCCGGCCAGCATGGCGGCCGACGCGGGCCCGGCCGCCAGCTCGGCGAGCAGCCGGGCCCTTGTGGGGTCCAGGGAGACGGCTGCGGCCTCGGGGTCCTCGATCACGGTGACGTCCAGCATGCGTCCACCGTCTCACCGAAAACTTTTTTTGTCCAGACGGTTAGAGTTTTCGGAGAATGGAGGCCGCGTCACGCGTCACGACGTCACTCGGGAACGAGGGACGTCACGGCGTCACTCGGGAACGAGGCCGACGGCGTGGTCGTACCGACTGACCGTGCTGCTCTTCAGCCCCGGCCAAGTCTGGACGCGGTGCCACAGCTCGGTCGCCGAGCCGATGCCGTTGCCCGGGGCTGCGAGGGCGTCGATGTGGGCGGCGGCGCTCTCCCACTCGGCGTAGTTCAGAACGCGGGTGCCGTCGGTGCTGAGGTGGAAGTGGGCGGAGATACCGCCGGAGTGCGGGTTCGGCTCGCTCTCCAGGGCCTCGAAGACGGCGTCGACCCAGGCGCGCTGCCGGTCGGGGTCGGGCCCCTCGAACTCGATGTCGACGATCACGATGCAGCCGGGGACGCGGGTGTCACCCTCGCGAGTGCCGCTGCGGTAGTGCCGGTACCGGCCGAGCCCCAGCCGCTCGATGCCCGGTACGGCCGTGTCGATCTCGTCGTTGCGCTCCTGGCGGTGGGTCTTCACGAAGGCCTCGTAGGCCTGGTCGCTGCGCCACTGCGAGTAGTGCAAGAGGGTGGCGGCGTCGTGCCCGGTGTAGACGTGGTAGCCGAGCAGACCATCGGCGGGCCAAGGGCGGCGCTCCCAGGTGCCGGCGATCGCCTCGACCGTCTGCTGCTGCCGCAAGGGGGTGCCGACCCGCCAGGTACTGAAGAAGGGGGCGCCGGTCTCGGGGCGCGTGAGGTCGGGGTGGGCGTCGGTGCGACGGGTCATGGATGCCTCCGGAGCCGGTGGTCAATGCGTGCACTGAACACCTTTCGACCTCAACCGGACTTGAGGTCAAGTGGCCCTTGGAAGGCGGGGTTACGAGTACACACAGAGCGGCGCGGGACCGGTGACCGGTCCCGCGCCGCCTCGCCGTCTCCCTCGACCGGCGTCTCAGCGGTGCCCGTTGTGCCGGCGCCGCAACACCTGTGCGGCGACCACAGCGCCCACGGCCGCCCCGGCGATCAGCACCGGCCGCGGATGCCGCAGTCCGGCCTGGACGACGGTGCGGACGGGGCGCGGCACGCTGTGCTCGACCACATGGCCCGCGTGCGTCGCCCTGCCCTGGACGGTGTGTCCGGCCTGGGTCGCCCGGTCCTGCACCGCGTGCCCGGCGTGCGTCGCCTTGTCCTGCACGACGTGTCCCGCCTGGGTCGCCCGGTCCTGCACGACGTGCCCGGCGCGTGCGGCCCGCTCCTGCACCACGTGCCCGGCCTGGGCCGCGCTGCTGCGCAGCTGCACGGTCATCGCGCCCGCCTTGTCCTTGAGGTCGGCGGCGCGTGCCAGGGCTCGGCCCTTCACATCCGCCTTCCCGGCCAACTCCGCCACGGTGTCGCCGAGTTCGCTGCGCGTCCGCTCGATCTGGCTGCGCAGTTCCTCGGGGCCCTTGGCCCCTGCGCTCGCCTTCGCCGCCGCGGACTTCCCCGCGGCAGTGGCTTTCGCGGCGCCCTTCTGCGCGGCCTTTCCGCCGCCCGTCGCCCCCGCCTTGCGGTCCGTCATCGGTGTGCCCTTTCCTTGATCTCCTCGACATCGGCCCTGACGCTGCCGAGGGCCTCCTCCGGCGTGGGGGGTGCGGCGCGCCGCAGCCGGGCGCGGCCGGTCGCGGCCAACAGACCGGCGAGGGCGAACAGGACGCCCGTCACGATCAGCGCCGCGGCCCACACAGGCAGCGTCAGCGAGAGTGCGGCGGTGGCTGCGGCGGCCAGGAACAGCAGACCGGCGTACGCGACGGCGCCCGCCGCGCCGAGCAGCCCGCCGCCCGTGCCGGCACGTCGGCCCTTCTCGGCCAGCTCCTCCTTGGCGAGGGCGACTTCCTGTCGTACGAGCCGGGAGAGCTGTTCGCCTGCCTGCCCTACGAGTTCGCTCACCGAGTGGTGCTCGTCGTGCACCCGCTCGGGGGTCGTGGACCCGGTCACGGTGTTCCGCCTCCTCTCGATTCGGAACACCCGGGTACCCGGTGCCGCCCCCGCTATCCCTTCCCTCCGCCTTCCGGTGCGCACCCGCCCAGCCGGGCCGGCCGGGCCCGGAACCAGTCGAGGCAGGCCTGCAACAGCGCAGCCCCGGAAGCCAGTTCGGGCACACCGGGCCCATCGGCCACAGCGAGGCCGGCCACGGACTCGACGGACGTCCCGTCCCCGTCGGCCGAGGCGCCCCCAGCCGGCGTCGGCCAGTACCCCGTACGGCAGCGCACCGCCCAGCGACACACCGGTGAACCCGGCCAAGCCGCCACACGCCGAAGCAGCGCTTACCAATATCCCGTAGCAAAATTAAGTGGAGCTACGACATGACAGTGCCGACACTACTACCATGACGACCGCCAACGCCTCGGCTCCTCCCTTCGGCCGGGCCCTCTGCGCCATGATCACGCCCTTCACCGAGGCGGGATCCCTCGACCTCGACGGCGCCCAGCGGCTGGCCGACCGGCTGGTGGCCGAGGGATGCGACGGGCTCGTGCTCTCCGGCACGACGGGCGAGTCGCCGACCACCTCGGACGCCGAGAAGTCGGAGCTGATCAGAGCCGTCCGGGAAGCGGTGGGCGACCGGGCGACGATCGTTGCGGGAGTGGGCACCTTCGACACCCGGCACACCGTCGAACTCACCCTGATGGCCGAAAAGGCGGGCGCCGACGGCCTGTTGGTGGTCGCGCCGTACTACAGCAAGCCCCCGCAGGACGCCGTCGAGGCGCACTTCCGCGAGATCGCCGACGCCGCCGGACTGCCCCTCACGCTGTACGACATCCCTGGCCGCACCGGTACCCGGATCGAGCCGGAGACGCTGATCCGGCTCGCCGAGCACCCCCGGATCGTCGCAGTGAAGGACTGCTCCTTCGACTTCCTCGGCACCCAGAAGGTGCTCGCCCGCACGGAGTTGGCGTACTACGCGGGCTGCGACGAGCACAACCTCGCGCTGTACGCGGTGGGCGGCTCCGGCTACATCAGCACCGTCGCGAACGTCGTACCGGCCCAACTCCGTGCGGTCCTCGACACGTTCGAGGCGGGCGACACCCCCGTGTCCGCCCGCCTCCAGCAACGTGCCACGCCGCTCATCGAGTTGATGATGGCGGCGGGCCTGCCCGGCGCGGTCACCGCGAAGGCTCTGCTCAATGCGCTCGGCCTGCCCGCGGGCCCGGTCCGCGCACCGCTGCGGCCCGCCGGCCGGGAGGCGGTCGACGGGCTGCTGGCGGCTTACGAGGAGCTCACGACGGGTTGATCAACGTCGGGCGAAAACAGGCTCCCACCCCTGTCGTTTCTCGTCCGGGTCCGGCTCACGAACACCGCTGAGTGGTACGACCTTGTCGCTGCCGATCGTGACCAGCACGAGCCGGGGCCGGTACGACTCGTCGAGACCGGTGACCCGTTCCCAGGCGATGAGCCGCTTGTCGTCGGCCCAGGCGAGCAGCTCGGCCCCGCGGACCTTGGTGACCTCCTTGCCCGTACGGGGGTCACGGATCGAGGAGTAGGACCTGCCCGGGGATCCGTCGACCTCCTTCGTCAGACCGAGGGCGGCGAGAGAACCGTTCGGGGACAGCCGAGCCCCGACGTCCGAACGCAGGTGTTTCTCGTCGGCGGGAGCGGCGGCCTTCCTGCCCCGCAGGTCGTAGAACTGCTGCAGCCCGTCCCTCCCGCCGACGAACCGCGCGTACACCAGCTCACCGGACCGGCTGTACGCGAAGTCCTGGCGCGCGTTGATGTTGCGCTCGGGCGCGACCGCGCTCCAGGAGCCCTCGCCGGAGGCCACGTCGAGGTCGTAGAAACCGGTCCGGCTCGACTCGCCGTACCTGGACGTCCACTCCCACACCTCCTCGCCCTCACCGTTGACCATCGGCTCCTTGATCCGCAGGTCGGGGTTCTCGCCGTACGTCGTCGCGACGAGCCTGCTCCCGTCCTGCGAGAACGCCAGCCCGCCGACCCCGCGCTCGACCGGGATCCACCGCTCGACCTCCCCCGTCGCCAGGTCGAGCAGGCCGATCCGGCTCACGGGCAGGTTCTGCTCCAGCACGGCGGCCGTCCTCAGGCCGGGGGCGACGGCGACGAAGGACCACCGGGTGTCCTTCACGTACTTCCCGGTCTGCGGGTCCAGCAGCCAGTAGGTGCGCACCATCGCACCCCGCTTGTCGGTCTCGGTGCGGAGTTCCGTCATGGAGTAGGCGGCCAGCACCGTGTCCCCCGCCCCGATCAGGTCGCGCGGCGGCGACTGGTCCGGGTGGGCGAGGACGCCGTCCTTCTCCAGCGCGCCCGCGGGACGCACGTCGTCCTTGCCGGCGTCCAGCAGCGGCACCGCGACGCCGATGGCGACCACGGCCGCGGTGGCCGCGGCGACGGAAACGATCCGCCGGGTGCGACGGCGCCTGCGCACGGCCAGGACCCGGTCGGCGAACCCCGGCCCGGCCGACGGCTGTTCGGTGGCCAGCTCCCGCAGGGAGTCACGCACGAGTTCCTCGACGTTCACGGACGCACCTCCACGGGTGAGAAGTCACGGGACGGCCGCGGTCCGGCGGCCGCCGGGTCCGGGGCCGCCAGCTCCGGCGCGAGCGAGCGCAGCCGGGCCAGCGAGCGGTGGGTCGTGGACCGTACGGTCCCCACGGAACAGCCGAGGATCCGGGCCACGTCGGCCTCCGGCAGGTCCTCGAAGTAGCGCAGCACCAGTACGGTGCGCTGCCGCGCGGTCAGCCGCGCCAGCGCGCCCCGCATCAGCAGCCGCAGCTCGGCGGCGGATGCCGCATCCGGGCTCGCCCCGCTCTCGGGCGGCTCGGCGACGGTGAGTTCACGCCGGGGCCACTTCAGCCGCCAGCGGCTGATCTGCTGCCGGTACAGGACCTGCCGTACGTACGCCTCCGGCTCATCGATGCGATGCCAGCGGCCGGCCGCCTTCATCAGGGCGTTCTGCAGCAGATCCTCCCCGGCGTGCCGGTCGCCGCCGGTCAGGAGGACCGCCGTCTTCAGCAGCGCGGACGACCGGTTCTCCACGAACTCCCGAAAGCTCTCCTGCGCTTCGGCATCCATCGTCACCTTCTCTTCCCCCGGACGGGCCGGACGCCCGCCTCTCCTACCCCCTGTGACGCGTGCCGTGTGCTGCCGCTATGCCGGCGGCGCAGAAAAGAATTCCCCCACACGGCAGGGCCCGCACCGCCACCCTGTGCGGTACGGGCCCCGGCCCTCGTTCGCTGCGCTCAGCGCGCGATCAGCCCCACTTGTACCCGTCCCCGAAGAGCAGGAAGTGCTCCAGCACATCCTCCATCGGATCGTCCACCTGCCCCACGTTGACCAGCCCGATGCGGGGCCCGTTGTGCGAGCCCGTGTTGGTCTCGTCGGCATACGCGGCCCCGGCCGGCAGCCAGCAGGCTGCCCCCGCAGCCAGCGTGCCCACCACCAGGCGCACTGCGGCCCTGCTCCGCGCCTTCGTCTTCACTCGACCCACCATCGGCCCTCATCTCGTCGGTTCGGCGTGTGATCGGAAACTGCGTCGACCTGTTCATCTGCCTGGACCGCGCTGAGGTCACGTGGAGTAACCCGTACGTGATCGCTCCGCGCCGGGCTGCCACACGGCGAGCGCCCTCCCACGAGCCGTTTCCGGCTGTGGGAGGGCGCTCGACGACAGCAGTCCGAGGGCGGTCGCCGTCAGTTGTGGCTGTGCAGGATCTCGTTCAGCCCGCCCCACACCGCGTTGTTCGGGCGGGCCTCGACGGTGCCGGTGACCGAGTTGCGGCGGAAGAGGATGTTGGAGGCGCCGGAGAGTTCGCGGGCCTTGACGATCTGGCCGTCGGGCATCGTGATGCGGGTGCCGGCGGTGACGTACAGGCCGGCCTCGACGACGCACTCGTCGCCCAGCGCGATGCCGACGCCCGCCTCGGCGCCGATCAGGCAGCGCTCGCCGATGGTGATGATCACGTTGCCGCCGCCGGACAGGGTGCCCATCGTCGACGCGCCGCCGCCGATGTCCGAGCCGTCGCCGACCACGACGCCCGCGGAGATACGGCCCTCGACCATGGAGGTGCCGAGGGTGCCGGCGTTGAAGTTGACGAAGCCCTCGTGCATGACGGTGGTGCCCTCGGAGAGGTGCGCGCCCAGGCGGACCCGGTCGGCGTCGGCGATGCGCACGCCCTTGGGGGCGACGTAGTCCGTCATCCGCGGGAACTTGTCGATCGAGGTGACCTGGAGGTGCAGGCCCTCCGCGCGGGCGTTCAGGCGGACCTTCTCGACGTCGTCGACGGCGACCGGGCCGAGGGAGGTCCAGGCGACGTTGGCGAGGAAGCCGAACTGGCCCTCCAGGCTCAGGCCGTGCGGCTTGACCAGGCGGTGCGAGAGCAGGTGCAGACGCAGGTACACGTCGTGCGCGTCGATCGGCTTCTCGTCCAGCGAGGCGATGACCGTGCGGACCGCGACGACCTCGACGCCCCGGCGTGCATCCGGCCCGACCGCGTTCGCGGCGCCCTCGCCGATCAGCTCGACGGCCCGCTCGGCGGACAGCCGCTCGCTGCCGGAGGGACCGGGCTCGGCGACGAGCTCGGGCGCGGGGAACCAGGTGTCGAGAACAGTGCCGTCAGCGGCGATCGTGGCAAGGCCGGCTGCCACGGCGCCGGTGGTACGAGGAGCAGTCGTGTCGGTCATGAGGGCAACCTAACCGGCAGGGGGCCGCCCGGGCCAACCGGCGGGAGGGGCGTCTCAGGGTACGGGCCGTCCGGCCCGGCCGGCCCAGGGGAAGCGAAGCCCACTTCCGTCAGGGAATCGCGCCGCAGCCAGGGCTCACCCAATACCAGGACTCACCCCTCCCGTGCGGGAATCACCCGCCGCAGCACCTCACACGCGTACCCCTCGTCGTACGGCACCTCGGTCAGCAGCACCTGCAGACAGATCCCGTCCATCAACGCCACCAGCGCCCGCGCGGTGACCGCGTCCGTGCGCCGGGAGAGTCGGTCGGCGAGGTCCTGCGCCCATTCGGCGGCAACCGGACGCAGGGCGGGGCGGCGCAGGGCGGCGAGGTAGAGCTCGTACTCCAACTCCACACCCGCACGGTCCGCCGCGAGCCACTCGCCCATCCAGCCGGCGAGTTCGGCGGCCAGGTCGGTGTCCGGGTCCGTGAGGCCGCCGCGCGAGGCGATCACCTTGGCGAAGCCCTCGTTGGCCTGGCGCAGGGCGGCGACCAGCAGATCGTCGAGGGTCTTGAAGTGGTACGTCGTGGAGCCGAGCGGCACGTCCGCCGCCGCGGCGGCCGTGCGGTGGCTCAGCCCCGCGATGCCCTTCTCCCCGACGACCCGGATCGCCGCGTCGATGATCCGCTGACGCCGCTCGGGGTCGTAGCGCCGGGGCATCAGTGCGCGCCTCCCAGGTTCAGCACGACCACGCCGGCGATGATCAGCGCGATGCCCGCGGCCTTGGCGACCGTCATCCCCTCCCCCATGAACAGGATCCCGATGGTGGCGATGGCCGCGGTGCCGACGCCCGCCCAGATCGCGTAGGCCGTGCCCACGGAGACGGTCCTCAGAGTCTGGGCGAGCAGCGCGAAGGAGACGAGGTATCCGAGGGCGGTCAGCAGCGACGGCCAGAGCCTGCTGAAGCCGTCGCTGTACTTCATGGACGTAGTGGCGGCCACCTCGGCCGCTATGGCTCCGGCGAGCAGCAGGTATCCCATGTGTACGAGCGTACACAACGCCGGCCAAGGTTGCGTACGGCCGTACACATGCCGGTGACCTCGTCGAGAGGGCTTGGGCGAGCGGACCTGACATAGCGGCCCTGACAACGTGAGCTTCAGGCCAGTCGTGGTCAGGAAAGCCGCAAGTCGATCCAGGGAATGGTGTCACCCGGCAACAGGTAGCGCTCGGTCTCGATGAACCCGTGCTTTTGTGCAAAGCGCAGACCGTCCTCGTTCGAAGACAGGACGACGGTCTCGATCACCCTGGCACCCAGCTCCCGCGCCCGGTGGAGCCCACGCTCATAGAGTGCTGCGCCGAATCCCTGTCCACGGTGAGCGGCAAGCACCCGGGCGATCACAGTCGCCGTCAGAGTGTCGTCCGTCGGCGGACGTACCGTGCTGCAGCCCACGACCACGTCATCGAGATACGCGATCTCCAGGTGATTGCGCTCGGAACGTTCCCGTACCTCTTCAAGAGACAGGACGTGGGTCGGGATGATCACATTGTGGACGTGCTGCCAGTCTCGGAGAGTGGCATCGCAGTCAGGCTGTTGAAACCGAAGATCAGACATCGCAGCAGGAGACCTGAGTGCTCCGCGGACGTCAACTCCTTATACCGACCCACAAGTCACCGCTCGAGTTACGCGCCCGGGCCGACTGAGACGATCCCTCACGGCTTCCGCGCCTCGAAGCGGTGGCGGGACGCCTCGATGTCACCGAGGTACCGGTGGGTCCAGTCGCACATGCCGTCGGTGGTCACCCGCAGGGCCTGGCCAGGCTCGGTGAGCGTGTACTCGACGCGCGGCGGCACCGTGGCGTGCACGGTGCGCTCGACCAGGCCGTTTCGCTCCAGCATGCGCAGGTTCTGGGTGAGCATCTTGTGGCTGATCCCGTCGACCTCGCCGCGCAACTCACTGAAGCGCAGGGTCCGCTCCCCCAGGGCCTCGATGATCAGCAGAGCCCATTTGTTCGCGATGTCCGAGAAGATCTCCCGGGCCAGGGAGTCCGCGCGCGTCACGTCCGCCTGGTCCAGTGAGCCACTGAACTGCTTGGTTCCCATGAGGTTCCCCAGTCACCGAAAAGTGCGTTCTTCCATGTCAGCGGTCACTCTCCTACGGTTCCTGAGTAACCACAAGTGAGCACGAGACGGAACGGACGGACGACATGGCCATCACTCTGGTGAACCCGAGCGGACTGGTGGAGGTCGACGCCTACCACCAGGTGTCGATCGCGAGCGGCTCGAAGCTGGTCTTCGTCGCCGGGCAGGTCGCATGGGACGCGGAAGGCACTGCGGTCGGCACGGGCGACCTCGCCGCACAGGTCGAGCAGTGCTACCTCAACGTCGGCACCGCCCTGGCCGCGGCCGGCGCCTCCTTCGACGACGTCGCGAAGCTGAACGTCCACGTCGTCGACTGGACCCCCGACAAGATGCCCCAGCTCATGGAGGGGATCACCCGGGCGGCCACCAAGCTGGGAGTCACCGCCGCGCCGCCGGCCACACTGCTGGGCGTCGCGGCACTGGACGTGCCCGAGCATCTGGTCGAGATCGAGGCCACCGCGGTCCTCGACTGAGTCACTGGGCCCACGACCGGGCGGGCGCCTTCCGGGGCGAGTGGGCCGGCCCCGGGTCAGCAGGTACGGCGGCGGTACGCGTCCTCCCCCGCCGGTACGACGTCCAGGTCGCGCAGGACCACCGACAGCTTGTCGCCCCACTCCGCGCACGCGGCGGCGAGGCCGTCCTGCCGGTACTCGATGTCGAAGACGCGGTCGTCGTACGCGTCCGCGTAGGCGTCGCACTCGTCGTACTGTCCGCACTCCTCGGCCACCGCGAAGTCGAAGCCGATACCACGTCCCTGTCCGGCCAGTTCGGCGGCGTTCTTCTGGCCGATCGCCAGACCGGCGGCGTGGGCCCGGGCGGTGATCAGCTTGCCGAAGGCCACGTTGTCGTCGGCGGTCAGCAGACCGTCGGACCGCTCGTGCGAGTCGAGGTTGTCGGCCTCGACGGCCTGGAATCCGGCGGCGGCACAGCCGTCGATCCACTCCCCCACGACGTCGGCGAGCCGTTCGCGCTTGGCGGGCGTCGAGATGTCCAGGACGGCCTCGTCCCAGTCCCGGTCGATGACCAGCGAGTCGTCGGCGTCGCGGAGGAGCAGGTCGGGATGGCGGGCCTCCCACCAGTCCTCGGTGTCCGGCTGGGCCTGGAAGGCGTTGACGTAGCAGATGTTGTAGACCCCCGGCGCCGGTTTCGCCGCGCGGTCGCGGGAGACCGCGCCTACGCCGGTGGGCGGCCGGTAGGCCCCGCCGATCTGGTAGTCGAAGCCGACCCCCGGCTCGGGCAGGACCACCTTCCCGGCACCGCCGCTGCCGGGGGCCGTCGGGGCGGTGGAGCGGCCCGGCTCGTCGGCGTCCTCACCGTCGGACGCCGTACATCCGCCCGCGACCACGGCGAGCGCACCGCACACAGCGGCGGCCGCAAGCGCGCGGCGGAGGGCACGGGGGGCGCGGTGGGCCATGGTCCGGGGGCTCCTGTCGGCGTGTGCTCTTGCAGTGCTGCCCGGCCATGATGCCCTGTTGCGGGCCTGAGCCCGGCACTCGGGGGCCACGACGGCGCCCAACAGGGCGCCCATCAGTCATAGTTGATGGAACATCAGCTATTAGGGGTTCGATTGGTGACGCATCGAACCCCGCCCACTCCCCCCTGGAGCCGGCTCAGAAATCGATCTGGATACGGCTCGCTCCAAACAGGTGCTCGGGAGTCACTGGGTCCACTAGTGTTTCACCATTCACATACCGGGCCTTCGCAGCCGCGGTCGTCGCCCCATGACACCGCTGGGGGGAACAGCGCATGCCAGAAAACAAGTCCCGGCCGTCTCAGGACCAACCTTGGGAGCACGGCTGGGCTCCGGACACCTCCCGGGCGCCCGGGACGCGCCGCCTGTGGCTGGCGGGCGGGATGGCTGTGGCGACGATCGTCGCGTGCGCCACGGCAATCGTCGTGATGGAGAGGGCACCTGACGGGCAGACACGCTCGGCACCGGCCGACGAGAACACGACGGTCCCCGGCCTGATCTCGTTCGCCACGCCCTCGGAGACTCCTCCGAAGGGCAAGAGCGACCTGTCGACGGCCGAGGCGGCGACCAGAGCGCCGCGCCACCAGGACGCCGGCACACCCAAGCCCGCGCCGAAGCCGTCCAAGTCGTCGTTGGGCGAGGGCGGTTCATCCGCCGCCCCGAAGCCCCCGGCCGCCACGACCTGGCGATCCTTCCGCTCGGTCAACTACCCGGACCGCTACTGGCACGTGAGCGGTGGCTACGTGGCCCTGGACCCGGTCCGCGGTTCCGAATCCCGCGAGGACTCCACGTTCAAGCAGGTGAAGGGCCTGGCCGACGGCTCCTGCTACTCCTTCGCCACGCATGACGGCGCCTACCTCCGGCACCGCAGCTTCGTCCTGCGCGCCGAACGTCACGACGGCTCCGCCCAGTTCGAGCAGGACGCCACCTTCTGCACCCGCGACTCGTCCCACTCCGGCGCGACCATGCTGGAGTCGGTCAACTACCCGGGGTACTTCCTCCGCCACAAGAACTTCGTCGTCCGTCTCGAACGCTTCGAGTACAGCTCCCTGTACCTGGCGGACTCGTCGTTCCGGATGGTCGGCGGACTGGCCTGAGCCAAGCCCGACCACGAGCACGGAAAAGCGGCGGCACCGGGAAGGTGCCGCCGCTTTGTCCGTGCTGGGGAGCCTCGGCCCCCGAATCAGACGTTGAACCCGAGCGCCCGAAGCTGCTCCCGACCATCGTCCGTGATCTTGTCCGGCCCCCACGGCGGCATCCAGACCCAGTTGATGCGCAGCTCGTTGACGAGACCGTCCGTGGCGGACTTGGCCTGGTCCTCGATGACATCCGTCAGCGGGCAGGCCGCCGACGTCAGGGTCATGTCGAGCGTCGCGATGTTCGCGTCGTCGATGTGGATGCCGTAGATGAGGCCGAGATTGACGACGTCGATACCCAGCTCGGGGTCGACGACGTCGTACAGCGCCTCACGGACCTCTTCCTCCGAGGCCGGCTTCATCTCCACGGTGTCACTCATGCCGTCTTCCTTTCGGCGTCGGCGTCGCCCAGCGCCTGGGCCGTCGCGTCCTTCCACGCCATCCAGCTCAGGAGGGCGCACTTGACCCGGGCGGGGTACTTGGAGACTCCGGAGAACGCGACCGCGTCCTCCAGAACCTCCTCCATCGCGTCGTCGGGCTCGAGCTTCCCCTTGGACTGCATCAGCTCCAGGAAGGTCTCCTGGATCTTCTGCGCGTCGGAGAGGTCCTTGCCGACGAGGAGTTCGTTCAGTACGGACGCGCTCGCCTGGCTGATGGAACAGCCCTGGCCCTCGTACGAGACGTCCTCGATCTTCGTGCCGTCGTACTTCACGCGCAGGGTGATCTCATCGCCGCACGTCGGGTTGACGTGGTGCACCTCGGCGTCGCCATCCCGCAAGCCCCGCCCGTGCGGGTTCTTGTAGTGGTCCAGGATGACTTCCTGGTACATCGAATCCAGCTTCATGCGATCGCTCGTCCCGTCAGCCGAAGAAGTTCCGTACGTGCTCCAGGCCGTCCACCAGAGCGTCGATCTCGGCCGGCGTGGAGTACAGATAGAACGACGCTCGCGTGGTCGCAGGAATTCCGTAGCGGAGGCAGACCGGCCGCGCGCAGTGGTGGCCGACCCGGACCGCGATGCCCTGCTCGTCGAGGACCTGGCCCACGTCGTGCGGGTGGATGTCGCCGAGCGTGAAGGAGATCGCGGCGCCCCGGTCCTCGGCCGTGGTCGGGCCGATGATCCTGAGGTCGGGGACCTCCGCGAACCGCTTCACCGCGTACTCGGTGAGCGCGTGCTCGTGGGCGAGGATCTTGTCCATGCCGATCGAGTTGAGGTAGTCGATCGCCGCGCCGAGGCCGATCGCCTGGGAGATCGGGGGCGTACCCGCCTCGAACTTGTGCGGGGCGGGAGCGTACGTCGACGAGTGCATCGACACGGTCTCGATCATCTCGCCGCCGCCGAGGAACGGGGGCAGGTCCTCCAGCAGCTCCTGGCGGCCCCACAGGACGCCGATGCCGGTCGGGCCGCACATCTTGTGGCCGGTGAAGGCCACGAAGTCGGCCTGGAGCGACTGCACGTCCAGCGGCATGTGGGGAGCGGCCTGCGAGGCGTCGATACAGACCAGCGCGCCGACCTCCTGCGCGCGGCGCACTATCGCCTCGACCGGATTGAGCGTGCCCAGGATGTTCGACACCAGCACGAAGGAGACGATCTTCGTCTTCTCGGTGATGATCTCGTCGATGTTGGACAGGTCGAGACGGCCGTCGTCGGTCAGGCCGAACCACTTCAGCTTCGCGCCCGTGCGCTGCGCGAGCAGCTGCCACGGCACGATGTTGGAGTGGTGCTCCATCTCCGTGATGACGATCTCGGTCTCGTGGTCCACCCGGTAGGGCTCGTCGGCCCAGCCGAGCATGTTGGCCACGAGGTTCAGCGACTCGGAGGCGTTCTTCGTGAAGATCACCTCGTCGCGGCTGGGCGCGTTGATGAACTCCGCGACCTTGTCGCGCGCGCCCTCGTACAGCGCCGTGGCCTCCTCGGCGAGGACGTGCACGCCACGGTGGACGTTGGCGTTGTGCTGCTCGTAGTACTCGGAGAGCACGTCGAGCACCTGGCGCGGCGTCTGCGAGGTCGCCGCGTTGTCCAGATACACGAGCTTCTTGTCGCCGTGGACGACGCGGTCCAGGATCGGGAAGTCCTTGCGGAGCGCCTCGGTGTCGAGGAGGCCCGGCAGCTGTGTCACGCGGATGCGCCACCCTTCACGTACTTGTCGTAGCCCTCGGCCTCGAGCTGGTCCGCGAGCTCCGCTCCGCCGGACTCGGCGATACGGCCGTTCGCGAACACGTGGACGTAGTCGGGCTTGATGTAGCGCAGGATGCGCGTGTAGTGCGTGATCAGCAGGGTGCCGACCTCGCCGGTCTCGCGGACCCGGTTCACGCCCTCGGAGACGACGCGCAGGGCGTCGACGTCCAGGCCGGAGTCGGTCTCGTCGAGGATCGCGATCTTCGGCTTGAGCAGCTCCAGCTGAAGGATCTCGTGGCGCTTCTTCTCACCGCCGGAGAAGCCCTCGTTGACGTTGCGCTCGGCGAAGGACGGGTCCATGGAGAGGCGCTCCATGGTCTCCTTGACCTCCTTCACCCAGGTGCGCAGCTTGGGGGCCTCGCCGCGGATGGCGGTGGCGGACGTGCGGAGGAAGTTGGAGACCGAGACGCCGGGGACCTCGACCGGGTACTGCATCGCGAGGAACAGGCCGGCGCGGGCACGCTCGTCGACGGACATCTCCAGGACGTCCTCGCCGTCGAGGGTGACGGTGCCGCCGGTGATCGTGTACTTCGGGTGACCCGCGAGGGAGTAGGCGAGGGTCGACTTGCCGGAGCCGTTGGGGCCCATGATGGCGTGCGTCTCGCCCTGCTTCACGGTGAGGTCGACGCCCTTGAGGATCTCCTTCGTGGCGTTGTCGGCCTCGACGGTGACGTGCAGGTCTCGGATTTCAAGCGTTGCCATGGGTGCCTCAGGACTCCTGGGTGAGGGAGACGAGTACGTCGTCCCCTTCGATCTTTACGGGATATACGGGGACGGGGCGCGTCGCGGGAAGGCCGGACGGCTTGCCGGTGCGGAGGTCGAAGCTGGAGCCGTGCAGCCAGCACTCGATCTGGCAGTCCTCCACCTCGCCCTCGGAGAGGGAGACGTTCGCGTGGGAGCAGATGTCGTGGATCGCGAACACCTCACCCTCGGTCTGCACGACCGAGACCGGCGTGCCGTCGAGTTCCACCCGCTTCGGGGTGTCCTCCTCCAGCTCGCTCAGCCCGCAGGCGCGTACGAAAGCCATCAGACCGTGGCCTCCAGCTCCTCGTCGATCTTCACGAGGAGGCGCTCTTCGATGTCGTCGACGCCGATCTGCTGGACGAGCTCGGCGAAGAAGCCGCGCACCACCAGGCGACGGGCCTCATCGGCCGGGATGCCGCGGGCCATCAGGTAGAAGAGCTGCTCGTCGTCGAAGCGGCCGGTCGCCGAGGCGTGGCCGGCGCCGACGATCTCGCCGGTCTCGATCTCCAGGTTCGGCACGGAGTCGACGCGGGCACCGTCGGTCAGAACCAGGTTGCGGTTCATCTCGTAGGTGTCCGTGCCCTCGGCCCTGGCCTCGATCAGCACGTCGCCGATCCACACGGCGTGCGCGTCCTCGCCCTGGAGCGCGCCCTTGTAGGCGACGTTCGACTTGCAGTGAGGGGTGTTGTGGTCGACCAGGAGGCGGTGCTCCTGGTGCTGGCCGGCGTCCGTGAAGTAGAGGCCGAAGAGCTCGGCCTCGCCGCCGGTGCCGGCGTACGCGACGCGCGGGTGGAGGCGTACGAGGTCGCCGCCGAAGGTGACCACGAAGGACTTGAAGGTGGCGTCCCGGCCGATCAGCGCGTTGTGCTGGCCCACGTGCACGGCCTTGTCGTCCCAGTCCTGGACGGAGACGACGGTGAGCTTGGCGCCGTCGCCCAGGATGTAGTCGACGTTGGCGGCGAGCACCGCGTCACCGGTGTGGTCGATGACGACGACGGCCTCGGCGAAGGCTCCGAGCTCCACGATCTGGTGACCGTAGGCGACCCCGCCCTCGCCGTGCACGGCGATGCGGATCGGCTCGGTGAGGACCGTCTCCTTGGGGACGGTGATCACGCCGGCCTTCTCGAACGCCGAGTAGGCCTGCGCGGCGACGCGGTCCACGGGCATGCCCGCCTTGCCGAGGCGCGCGTCGTCACGGCCGACGGTCTCGACGGTGACGCCCTCGGGGGCCTCGACGGTGACCTGCAGGCCGTCGCCGGTCGCCACGGCGGTGCCGTCGTGCAGCCCGCGCAGGCGCTCCAGCGGGGTGAACCGCCACTCCTCCTCGCGGCCGTGCGGGACCGGGAAGTCCGCCACGTCGAAGGACGGGGGCGCGCTCATGCGCGTGGCGACGGTCGACTCGGCGGCAACGGCCACCGCGCCGGCGGTGGTGGACCCCACCGGGATGTTCTGAGCCTCAGCCATGGCTGTCGGTCTGCTCTCTTCCTACGTCAGATTTCGCTAGCTGCTTTGCAGAGGACCCGGTCTTAACCGACCGCGCCTTCCATCTGCAGCTCGATCAGCCGGTTGAGCTCAAGGGCGTACTCCATGGGCAGCTCCTTGGCGATCGGCTCGACGAAGCCGCGCACGATCATCGCCATCGCCTCGAACTCGCTCAGACCGCGGCTCATCAGGTAGAAGAGCTGGTCCTCGGAGACCTTGGAGACGGTCGCCTCGTGGCCCATGGACACGTCGTCCTCACGGACGTCCACGTAGGGGTACGTGTCGGAGCGGGAGATGGTGTCGACGAGCAGCGCGTCGCACAGCACGTTGGACTTCGAGCCGTGGGCGCCCTCGCCGATCTCGACCAGACCGCGGTACGAGGTACGGCCGCCGCCACGCGCCACGGACTTCGACACGATGTTGGAGGAGGTGTTCGGCGCCATGTGGACCATCTTGGAGCCGGCGTCCTGGTGCTGCCCCTCGCCCGCGAAGGCGATGGACAGGGTCTCGCCCTTGGCGTGCTCGCCCATCAGGTAGACGGCCGGGTACTTCATCGTCACCTTGGAGCCGATGTTGCCGTCGATCCACTCCATGGTCGCGCCCTCGTAGGCGACGGCGCGCTTGGTGACCAGGTTGTAGACGTTGTTCGACCAGTTCTGGATGGTCGTGTAGCGGCAGCGGGCGCCCTTCTTCACGATGATCTCGACCACCGCGGAGTGCAGGGAGTCCGACTTGTAGATCGGCGCGGTGCAGCCCTCGACGTAGTGGACGTAGGCGTCCTCGTCGACGATGATCAGCGTCCGCTCGAACTGGCCCATGTTCTCCGTGTTGATACGGAAGTAGGCCTGGAGCGGGATCTCGACGTGCACGCCCTTCGGCACGTAGATGAAGGAGCCGCCCGACCACACGGCGGTGTTCAGCGACGCGAACTTGTTGTCACCGACCGGGATGACGGTGCCGAAGTACTCCTTGAAGAGCTCCGGGTGCTCCTTCAGGGCCGTGTCGGTGTCCAGGAAGATGACGCCCTGCTCCTCCAGGTCCTCGCGGATCTGGTGGTAGACGACCTCGGACTCGTACTGGGCCGCGACACCGGCGACGAGGCGCTGCTTCTCCGCCTCGGGGATGCCGAGCTTGTCGTACGTGTTCTTGATGTCCTCGGGCAGGTCCTCCCAGGACTCCGCCTGCTTCTCCGTGGAACGCACGAAGTACTTGATGTTGTCGAAGTCGATGCCCGAGAGGTCCGAGCCCCAGTTCGGCATGGGCTTCTTGTCGAACAGCCGCAGACCCTTGAGACGGAGCTTGGTCATCCAGTCCGGCTCGTTCTTCTTCGCGGAGATGTCACGGACGACGTCCTCGCTCAGACCACGCTTCGCAGAGGCGCCGGCTTCGTCGGAGTCGGCCCAGCCGTATTCGTACTTGCCCAGACCCTCGAGCTCAGGGTGGGCAGTCTCCTCGATGGGGAGAGTCATGCGGGGTTCCTCCCGGCCTTGCTTGCAGATGCGTTATCGGTGGTGTGGGAAATCTTTGGGATGAACGTCGTGCAGACGCCGTCGCCGTGCGCGATGGTCGCCAGTCGCTGGACATGCGTTCCGAGCAGGTCGGCGAAGATCTCCGTCTCCGCCTCGCACAGCTGGGGGAACTGCTCCGCGACATGGGCCACCGGGCAGTGGTGCTGGCAGAGCTGCTCGCCTTTTTGAGGGAGGGGTGCGCTGCGCGCCGTAGCAGCGTACCCGTCGACGCTCAAGGCCTTGGCCAGGGCTTCGGTGCGCTCGTCCGGGCTGACGGCCTCGATCGCCTTGCGGTACGCACTCGCCTGAGCGGCGATCCGGGCGCGGGCGAAGGCGGCGACCGCCTCGCTCCCGCCCTCGCGCTCGGCGATCCACTTGAGGGCGTCCGCGGCGAGCTTGTCGTACGACTGGTCGAAGGCGTCACGGCCGCAGTCGGTGAGCGCGAAGACCTTGGCGGGACGGCCACGCGTGCGCGTGCCGTACACCCGCTGTTCCCGGGCCTCCACGACATCGTCCGCGACCAGCGCGTCCAGATGCCTGCGTACGGCGGCCTGGGTGAGTCCCAGCCGGCCGGCCAGCTCTGCGACGGTCGACGGCCCGTGGTCCAGGATGGACCGCGCGACCCGGTTGCGCGTGGAGCGCTCCCCGGTCGTGAGCTCCTCCTGAGGAGTTCCCATGGGGGCCTCCCGAGCCTCGCCGACGTATTTCACAACGCCATTGTTGCGTAATTCCTCAAGGGCAGGCAAGCCACGGCCGGACACCCTGCGGGTGCCCTGCGTCACTTAGGCATACCTAATCTGACCTGCGGAAACGATCATTGATCGATCAAATCGCTGGCGCCGCGAGGCTCCCTGCGGGACACTCCCGAAACATGTCGACACCCCCTCCGACCGGCCCTCTTGTCACTCGGGACACCCTCGCGGAACAACTGCGCGAGCTGGGCGTCCAAACCGGTGAAACCCTCCTCGTGCACTCCTCGCTCAGCGCCCTCGGCTGGGTCTGCGGAGGCGCCGTCGCGGTCGTCCAGGGACTGCTCGACGCACTCGGCCCGGACGGCACCCTGGTCGTCCCCACCCAGACCGGTGACCTCTCGGACCCGGCGGTGTGGAGCAATCCGCCGGTGCCCGAAGCGTGGTGGGACGCGATCCGGGCGACCATGCCCGCCTACGACCCCCTGGTCACGCCCGCGCTCGGGGTGGGCGTGATCCCGGAGACCGTACGGACCTGGCCGGGCGCCCTGCGCAGCGCGCATCCGCAGACGTCCTTCGCCGCCGTCGGCCCGCGCGCGGCGCAGATCACCGAGGGCCACGCCCTCGACTGCCGGCTCGGCGAGCGCAGCCCGCTGGCCCGGCTGGAGGCGCTCCACGCGCGCGTGCTGCTGCTCGGCGCCGGTTACGCGACGTGCACCAGCTTCCATCTCGCCGAGTACCGGATACCTTCGCCGCTGGTGAAGGTTGGCCGGCCGGGACCTGCCGGCTGGGAGGTGGTGACCGAGGTGTCGATCACCTCGGACCGGTTCGACGAACTGGGGCGCGACTTCGACCGGGACCGCCCCGTCGTCCGGGGGAAGGTGGGCGCGGCCGAGGCACGGCTGTTCCCCGTGGCCGACGCGGTGGCGTACGCGGGGCGGTGGCTGGAGATTCACCGGCCCCGCGCGGAGGAGATGTGAACCCGGCCGTTCGGGTTACCGGCCGCGTACCTAGACTCTGGAGCCATGCGAACTGAGCCCGTGGTCCAAGTCCAGGCCCTGGTGAAGCGGTACGGCACGAAGACCGCGGTGAACGGCCTCGACCTGGTGGCCCAGGCGGGCGTGACCGCCGTACTCGGGCCCAACGGCGCGGGCAAGACGACGACCGTCGAGACCTGCGAGGGGTACCGGAAGCCGGACTCCGGCACGGTGCGGGTCCTGGGCCTCGACCCGGTGCGACAGTCCGGCGCGCTGCGGCCCCGGATCGGCGTGATGCTCCAGTCCGGCGGTGTCTACTCGGGCGCGCGGGCGGACGAGATGCTGCGGCATGTCGCCAAGCTGCACGCGCACCCCCTGGACGTGGACGCCCTCATCGAGCGGCTCGGTCTCGGCAGCTGCGGCCGGACCACGTACCGCCGCCTCTCCGGAGGTCAGCAGCAGCGGCTCGCGCTCGCCATGGCCGTCGTCGGCTGCCCTGAGCTGGTGTTCCTGGACGAGCCGACCGCCGGGCTCGACCCGCAGGCCCGCCGCGCCACCTGGGACCTGATCCGGGACCTGCGTGCCGACGGCGTCTCCGTCATTCTCACGACCCACTACATGGACGAGGCCGAGCAGCTCGCCGACGACGTCGCGATCATCGACGCGGGCCGGGTCATCGCCCAGGGCTCCCCGGAGGAGCTGTGCCGCGGCGGCGCGGAGAACACGCTCCGCTTCATCGGCCGCCCGGGCCTGGACGTGGGCTCCCTCCTCAAGGCACTGCCCGCCGACTGCACGGCCGCGGAGCTGACGCCGGGCTCGTACCGGGTCGTCGGCAAGGTCGACCCCCAGCTGCTCGCGACGGTGACGTCGTGGTGTGCGCAGCACGGGGTGATGCCGGAGAAGATCTCGGTGGAACGGCACACCCTCGAAGACGTCTTTCTTGAGCTCACCGGCAAGGAGCTGCGTTCGTGACCACGGTCGGTACGGGTACGTACACCCCGAAGCCGGGCGCCGCCCCGCTCCCCCGCATGATCGCGGCGCAGGCGGTCCTGGAGACGAAGATGCTGCTGCGCAACGGCGAGCAGCTGCTGCTGACCGTCGTGATCCCCACGCTGCTGCTGGTCCTCTTCAGCTCGGTGGACATCGTCGACACGGGCTCCGGCGCGGCCGTCGACTTCCTCGCCCCCGGCACCCTCGCGCTCGCCGTGATGTCCACGGCGTTCACGGGCCAGGCCATCGCCACGGGCTTCGAGCGCCGGTACGGCGTGCTGAAGCGGCTTGCCTCCTCGCCGCTGCCCCGCTGGGCCCTGATGACGGCGAAGACGGCGTCCGTGCTGGTCACCGAGGTCCTGCAGATCGCCCTGCTGACGGTGATCGCCTTTGCGCTGGGCTGGTCGCCGGAGGGAAACCCGGCAGCCGTCGTCCTGCTGCTGGTCCTCGGGACGGCCGCCTTCTCGGGGCTCGGACTGCTGATGGCCGGCACGCTCAAGGCCGAGGCCACGCTGGCCGCCGCCAACCTGGTCTTCCTGCTGCTGCTCGTCGGCGGCGGGGTGATCGTGCCGCTGGACAAGTTCCCGGCGGGCGCGCAGGACGTGCTGGGGCTGCTGCCGATCTCGGCCCTGTCGGACGGGCTGCGGGACGTGCTGCAGCACGGGGCCGGGATGCCATGGGGTGACCTGGGGATTCTGGCCGTGTGGGCGGTCGTCGGGCTCTTGGCGGCGGGCAGGTTCTTCCGCTGGGAGTAGCCCGGTCCGCGGGGCGAGCGGGACCCTCGTGAAACCGTGCACAAGCGGCCGCCTACGATAGGGCGCGTGCCAAAGCTGACCCGCGCCGACGCCGTAGCGGCCGTGCGCAACCCCCTCGCCTTCATCGCCGCACGCTGGACCCCGACCCCGAGGACGGTCCAACGGGCGGCCCTCGCCGCGCTCGTGATGGCGGTGCTCATCGTGGTCACCGGCGGTGCGGTACGCCTCACCGGGTCCGGGCTCGGCTGCCCGACCTGGCCCAAGTGCACCGACGACTCGCTCACCGCCACCAGCGAGATGGGCCTGCACGGTGCCATCGAGTTCGGCAACCGCATGCTGACGTACGTACTGTGCGCCGCCGTCGGCTGGGCGATCATCGCCGCGCGCTCCGAGAAGCCGCACCGGCGTGGCCTGACCCGGCTGGGGTGGGCGCAGTTCTGGATCGTGATGAGCAACGCGGTGCTCGGCGGCATCGTCGTGCTGGTCGGCCTCAACCCGTACACGGTCGCGGCCCACTTCGTGGCGACGTCCGCCCTGATCGCGGTCGCCACGGTGATGTGGCAGCGCACCCGGGAGGGCGACTCGACACCGCGTCCGCTGGTCGGCAAGGCGGTGCGGCAGCTGGTGTGGGTCCTGGTCGGGGCCTCGGTGCTGCTGATCCTGGTCGGCACGGTGGTCACCGGCGCCGGCCCGCACGCGGGCGACTCCAGTGAGGTCGAGCGGATGCCGCTCGACTGGGAGAACGTCACCAAGCTGCACGCCGTGCTGGCCTGGATCGTGGTCACGCTGACGTTCGCCCTGTGGTTCGTCCTCAAGGCGGTCGACGCCCCGAAGAGCCCCCTGAACCGCACCCGCGACCTCTTCCTGGTCCTCCTCGCCCAGGGCGTCATCGGCTACGTCCAGTACTTCACTGACCTCCCGGAGATCCTGGTCGGCCTGCACATGCTCGGCTCGGCCGTGACCTGGATCGCGGTCCTGCGGGTGGCGCTGGCCCTGCGGGAACGGCCGTACGACGAGATCGGCATCCCGTCCCCGGCGGCCGAGCCGACGGTCGGCACGCGCGCGTAGGTCAGCTGTACGCCGTCACCAACTCGTCGATCGCAGGGCCGAGGTAGCTCCGAGTCAGGCCGGCCCTGCGCGTCGCCCACTCCCCGGTCGGCGTCGGGGGCGCAGGGCTGTCGTAGCGCCGGCTGCGGATGTCCTCGACGAGTTCGACGGGCGCCCCGAGGCCGGGCAGCAGGTCCAGGGCCTCGCGCTTGGAGATCAGTCGGCCGTCGCGCAGGGTGACGCTCGCGCGGGCGTAGGTGATCATCCCGAGGCCGACCCACACGTCCTTGGTCCACAGCGAGGCGTTGTCGACCGCCGGGCGCCAGAAGTCCCGCTGGTCGCGCACGACGAACTCGCAAAGTTCCCGGTCCGGCACCGGCGGCAGCAGCCCGGCGGGCGCCTTGCCGTGCAGCACTCGGCCGAAGGCGTGCAGCTCGCGCCGGGTCACCGGGGTCACCGTCCGTTTGAACAGCTGCTCGTGCGCCCAGGTGAGGTGGCGGCGGTCGGCGTCGTCCGCCGTGCCCGGTGTCAGGTACGTGCAGTGCATCAGCCGGGCGAGCGGCTCGGACCGCAGCCGGGCGTGGACCTTCGCCACCTGCCAGATGGTGCGGGGCGTGAGCGGGCCGTCCACGACGGCGATCAGGTCCAGATCGCTGCGGCCCTCCTGGTAGTCGCCGCCGGCGAGTGAGCCGTGCGCCCAGACGGCGACGGGAGCGGCGGGAGCGAGAACCGCGAGCTCTGTGAGGAAGCGGTCGAGTAAGGCGTCAGTCGGCATCCGCCCAGTCTGTGTGGTTCACTCCAGTCCGTACACCCGCCTCGCGTTTCCCGCTGCCACCATCCCCGCCACCCGTTGCGCGTCCCCCAGCGACCACGCCCCCTCGGCGACCCAGCCGCCGAGCACCCTGGCGAGGGCCTCGCGGAACAGGCGGGCCCCGACCACATGCAGTTCGGGCAGGCCCTGGGCGCCGCTGGAGAAGAGGATCTTGCCGAAGGGGGCCAGTTCCAGGATCTCGGCGAGGATCGTGGCCGCCCGGGCGCCGGTGCGGATGAGTGCGGCGCCCGAGTCGGCGTAGACGTGCGGGAAGACGCCGGCCAGATGGGCGGCGTGGCGGTGGTACGGGTAGCCGTGCAGGAGCACCAGGTCCGTGCCGAGGCCGGCCGTCGCGCGGACGAAGTCCGTCAGCAGCACCGGGTCCGTGCGGTCGATGCGCAGCCCCGGCTCCCCGAGCCCCGCGTGCAGTTGCAGCGGCAGCCCCGAGGCCACCGCGATCCACAGCAGGTGCCGCAGCAGCACCGGGTCGCTCAGCTCGCCGCCGACCCTGCGTGCCGCCAGCCAGCGCCCGGCGGCGCCCCGCACCTCCCCCGGCCCCGGCGGCTCGGGCGCGAGCGCGAGGCCGTGCCGGACGCCCGCCACGGACGTGAAGGCCACCGCGTTCGCCGCGGCGCCGTGCACCGACTCGGCGAGGTTGGCGAGAAAGGACTCGACCGTGCCGGAGGTGTCGGCGACCTGTTCGGCGAGGAGTTCGAGGCGCACGATCTCATGGGCCTCGGCGGATCCGGCGGACGCCATCTCCCCGGGGCCGGTCAGGTCGCCGGGCAGACCGGTGTCGATCAGATACGTGGTGACGCCGCTGCCCCGCAGCAGGCGCCGGCCCGCCTCCAGGACGCCCAGTTCACGGCGCCGGGCGAGATAGCGGGCGGGTGGGCAGTGCGGTTCCAGACCGAGGAGGGGCGGGCACCAGCGTCGTACGGCGAAACCCGTCTGGGTGTCGAAGAGCGTGGTGCCGGGCGCCGGTGGGCCCTCGGTGCGGGCCAGCTGGGCCTCGAAGGTGCCGAGGCCCAGCTCCGTTCGCAGTACGCCGTGGCAGTACTGGTCCACGAGGGATGGCGTTTCGATCATCCGGACTCCCCGTGGGTGGACGCTGCGTTTGCTCTACAGGTCCTAACGGGTGAACCGGTGACTTGGTGTTGCGTAAGAAAAGGGGGAGTTGTTCAGCCGCCGACTTGGATGCCGGCCATCCGCTTCCACTCGTACGCGCCGGTCTTCACCTTCGCCGCGAACTCGCCGTCGAAGGACTCGTGGCGCGTGACCCCGGCCTTCTCCACCGCCTTCTCGGCGATCTCGTACGACGGTGCCACCAGGTCTCCCCAGCCGCCGTCCTCGCCGACGAGCACGATGCGGGCGCCGCGCTCGCCGATGTACGCGACCTGGGCCTCGGCGCCGCCGTGGGACTTCGCGAAGGCGTTGATCTGCTTGGCCAGCTTGGCCACCCTGCGCTCGGCCTTCTGGTCAACCTGCTGCGTGTCTGCCATGGCCAGGATGCTACTCACGAGTAGATCAGCTGGCGAGGGCAGGGCACTGTGACGTGCGTCAGCGCAGGAAGGGGTCGACGGCCACCGCCACGAACAGCAGCGAGACGTAGGTGATGGACCAGTGGAAGAGCCGCATCTCCTTCAGCTTGCCGCCCGTCGCCTCCGCCTTCGCGCGGTTCTGCAGCGCGTGCGCCTCCCACAGCCACCAGCCGCCCGCGGCCAGGGCGACCGCGGTGTAGAACCAGCCGGTGTAGCCGAGGGGCGTCAACAGGAGGGACACCGCGACCATCACCCAGCTGTAGATGACGATCTGCTTCGCGACGACCTTGTTCGAGGCGATGACGGGGAGCATGGGCACGCCCACGCGCGCGTAGTCCTCCTTCACCTTCATGGACAGCGGCCAGTAGTGCGGCGGCGTCCAGAAGAAGATGACCAGGAAGAGGATGAGCGGCGCCCAGGTGAGGGAGTTCGTGACGGCCGTCCAGCCGATCAGCACCGGCATGCAGCCCGCGATGCCGCCCCACACGATGTTCTGCGACGTACGGCGCTTGAGGATCATCGTGTAGACGACGACATAGAAGAGGAGCGCGCCGAGGGAGAGCCAGGCCGACAGCCAGTTGACGGTGAGGCCGAAGAGCAGCGTCGAGACGACCGCCAGCGTGATGCCGAAGGCCAGACACTCGCGGGGGCTGACCATCCCGGTGACCAGCGGACGCTGCGAGGTGCGGTCCATGAGCGCGTCGATGTCGCGGTCGATGTACATGTTCAGCGCGTTGGCGCCGCCGGCGGAGAGATACCCGCCGATGCAGGTGAGCAGGACCAGACCGAGGTCGGGCACGCCCTGCTCGGCCAGGAACATCACCGGAACGGTGGTGATGAGCAGCAGCTCGATGATCCGCGGCTTGGTAAGCGCCACGAACGCCTTGACCCGGGCCCCGATCGGCCGCCGGCTCGGGCTCTGGCTCGTCCCGATAATCCCCGCTGGACGGGATTCAACGGCCGTCACGCACACCCCTGACAGAGACATCCCAGCAAGCCTCCCCGTGTGAAGTCCCGGTAAAGGCTCGCGCGTACCACGCCACTCTAGACGTTGCCCAGACCCGGACATTCGCGGGGGTGGGGTCGTGTTGGAGGGGGTGGTCCGACGGGCGCGCGGAAGCTCGATTGAGCACCCGGATGAGCGCCTGCGTATTCACTTGCCGAACGCGGAACGAGCCAGTCGGGAGGCGCATCCCGGCGACGCCCGGCAGTCTGGAATGACTCGAAAAAACGCACGTACTTCCAGGGGTAGGCTCGACAACGGCCGGCCGACGCCGAGAACGCCGGCAGCCGGTGGGCGCATGCCCGAAACACCGGCATCCGACATGTGGAGAGGAGCCCTGACCCAGGGTGAGCACCAAGCCGACCACCACAGACCTCGAGTGGACCGAGCTGGACCAGCGGGCCGTCGACACCGCCCGCGTCCTGGCCGCCGATGCCGTACAGAAGGTCGGAAACGGCCATCCGGGTACGGCGATGAGCCTGGCACCTGCCGCCTACACCCTCTTCCAGAAGGTGATGCGGCACGACCCGGCGGACGCCGACTGGGTCGGGCGCGACCGCTTCGTGCTGTCAGCCGGTCACTCGTCCCTGACCCTCTACACCCAGCTGTACCTGGCCGGCTTCGGCCTGGAACTGGACGACCTGAAGGCGTTCCGGACCTGGGGTTCGAAGACCCCCGGTCACCCGGAGTACGGCCACACCACGGGCGTCGAGACGACGACCGGCCCGCTGGGCCAGGGTGTCGCCAACGCCGTCGGCATGGCGATGGCCGCCCGCTACGAGCGTGGCCTGTTCGACCCGGAGGCCCCCGAGGGCACCTCCCCGTTCGACCACTTCGTCTACGCCATCGCCGGTGACGGCTGCCTCCAGGAGGGCATCTCCGCCGAGGCCTCCTCGATGGCCGGCCACCAGAAGCTCGGCAACCTGATCCTGCTGTGGGACGACAACCACATCTCGATCGAGGGCGACACCGAGACGGCCGTCTCCGAGGACACCGTCAAGCGGTACGAGGCGTACGGCTGGCACGTCCAGCGTGTCGCCCCGCAGCCGGACGGCGACCTCGACCCGCACGCCATCTACGACGCGATCGAGGAAGCGAAGAAGGTGACGGACAAGCCGTCCTTCATCGCGATGCGCTCGATCATCGCCTGGCCGGCCCCGAACGCGCAGAACACCGAGGCCGCCCACGGCTCGGCGCTCGGCGACGACGAGGTCGCGGCCACCAAGCGCGTCCTCGGCTTCGACCCGGAGCAGAGCTTCGAGGTCTCCGACGAGGTCATCTCCCACACCCGGGGTGCCCTGGAGCGCGGCCAGGCGGCCCGTGCCGTGTGGGAGAAGTCCTTCCAGCAGTGGCGGGACAACAACCCCGAGCGCGCCGCCGAGTACGACCGCATCGCCAAGGGCGAGCTGCCCACCGGCTGGGAGGAGAAGCTCCCGGTCTTCGAGCCCGGCAAGGGCGTCGCGACGCGTGCCGCGTCCGGCAAGGTGCTCCAGGCGCTCGGTGCGGTCATCCCTGAGCTGTGGGGCGGCTCGGCCGACCTGGCCGGCTCCAACAACACGACGATCGACAAGACGTCGTCGTTCCTTCCGGCGGACAACCCGCTCCCGGAGGCGAACCCGTACGGCCGCACGATCCACTTCGGCATCCGCGAGCACTCCATGGCCGCGGAGATGAACGGCATCGCGCTGCACGGCAACACCCGTATCTACGGCGGCACGTTCCTCGTGTTCTCCGACTACATGCGCAACGCCGTACGTCTGTCGGCGCTGATGCACCTGCCGGTGACGTACGTGTGGACGCACGACTCGATCGGTCTCGGTGAGGACGGCCCGACGCACCAGCCGATCGAGCACCTCGCGTCCCTGCGCGCCATCCCCGGTCTCAATGTCGTGCGTCCGGCCGACGCCAACGAGACCGCGATCGCCTGGCGCGAGATCCTCAAGCGCTACACCAAGGAGTTCGGCAAGGGTGCCCCGCACGGTCTGGCGCTGACCCGTCAGGGCGTGCCGACGTACGAGGCCAACGACGACGCCGCGCGCGGTGGTTACGTGCTGTTCGAGGCCGACGGCGGCGAGCCGCAGGTCGTCCTCATCGCGACCGGCTCCGAGGTGCACGTCGCCGTCGAGGCGCGCGAGCAGCTGCAGGCGGACGGGGTGCCGACGCGAGTCGTGTCGATGCCGTCCGTGGAGTGGTTCGAGGAGCAGGACCAGGGGTACCGGGACAGCGTTCTTCCGCCGGCCGTCAGGGCGCGGGTCGCGGTGGAGGCCGGCATCGGTCTCACCTGGCACAAGTACGTCGGGGACGCGGGTCGCATCGTTTCCCTGGAGCACTTCGGTGCTTCCGCAGACGGCAAGGTCCTTTTCCGGGAGTTCGGCTTCACTGCCGAGAACGTGGCCGCCGCCGCGCGGGAATCCCTCACCGCGGCCCAGCGCTGACGCTCATATACGAGACGTAGGAGTTTGATTTTCCATGACAGACGCACTCAAGCGCCTCTCCGAGGAAGGCGTCGCGATCTGGCTGGACGACCTGTCGCGCCAGCGCATCACGTCCGGCAACCTCGCCGAGCTGATCGACCAGCAGCACGTCGTGGGTGTCACGACCAACCCGACGATCTTCCAGAAGGCGATCAGCGGCGGCGACGGTTACGAGCAGCAGCTCACCGACCTCGCCGCCCGCAAGGTCACCGTCGAGGAAGCCGTACGCATGATCACCACGGCGGACGTCCGCGACGCCGCCGACATCATGCGCCCGGTCTTCGACGCCACCGACGGCCAGGACGGCCGGGTCTCCATCGAGGTCGACCCGCGCCTGGCCCACAACACCCGTGCGACCGTCGCCGAGGCCAAGCAGCTGGCCTGGCTGGTCGACCGGCCCAACACGCTCATCAAGATCCCGGCCACCAAGGCGGGCCTCCCGGCGATCACCGAGGTCATCGGCCTCGGCATCAGCGTCAACGTCACGCTGATCTTCTCCCTGGAGCGCTACCGCGAGGTCATGGACGCCTACCTCGCCGGTCTGGAGAAGGCCAAGGCCAAGGGCCTGGACCTGTCCAAGATCCGGTCGGTGGCGTCGTTCTTCGTGTCCCGCGTGGACACCGAGATCGACAAGCGGATCGACGCGCTCGGCACCGACGAGGCCAAGGCCGCGCGCGGCAAGGCCGGCGTGGCCAACGCGCGCCTCGCCTACGAGGCGTACGAGGAGGTCTTCTCCTCCGACCGCTGGAGCCCGCTGGAGAACGCGGGCGCCAACAAGCAGCGTCCGCTGTGGGCCTCCACCGGCGTGAAGGACAAGGCCTACAAGGCCACCCTGTACGTCGACGACCTGGTCGCGCCGAACACGGTCAACACCATGCCGGAGGCCACCCTGCAGGCGACCGAGGAGACCGGCTCGATCACCGGCAACACCATCGCAGGCACCTACCAGCAGGCCCGCGCCGACCTGGACGCGGTCGAGCGGCTCGGCATCTCGTACGACGATGTCGTCCAGCTGCTGGAGGACGAGGGCGTCGAGAAGTTCGAGGCGTCCTGGAACGACCTGCTCAAGTCGACCGAGGCAGAGCTCGAGCGCCTCGCCTCCTCGGAGGGCTGATCCCTTGCCACCCTTCACCGTCACTGAAGCGAACCCGCTTCGTGACGCCGCCGACCGACGGCTCCCGCGTATCGCGGGGCCGTCGGGCCTGGTGATCTTCGGCGTTACGGGCGATTTGTCACGTAAGAAGCTGATGCCGGCCGTTTACGACCTCGCCAACCGGGGTCTGCTGCCGCCGGGTTTCTCGCTGGTGGGCTTCGCCCGCCGCGAGTGGGCCAACGAGGACTTCGCGCAGGAGGTCCACGACGCCGTCAAGGAACACGCCCGCACCCCCTTCCGTGAAGAGGTCTGGCAGCAGCTCATCCAGGGCATGCGCTTCGTGCAGGGCACCTTCGACGACGACGCCGCCTTCGAGCGGCTGCGCGGCACCATCGAGGAGCTGGACAAGGCCCAGGGCACGGGCGGCAACTTCGCCTTCTACCTCTCGGTGCCGCCGCGCTCCTTCCCGGTGGTCATCCAGCAGCTGAAGAAGCACGGCCTCGCCGACCAGACGAGCAGCTCCTGGCGCCGCGCGGTCATCGAGAAGCCCTTCGGACACGACCTGAAGTCGGCCGAGGAACTCAACAAGGTCGTCCACGAGGTCTTCGCCCCGGACCAGGTCTTCCGCATCGACCACTACCTGGGCAAGGAGACCGTCCAGAACATCCTGGCGCTGCGGTTCGCCAACACGATGTTCGAGCCGATCTGGAACCGGTCCTTCGTGGACCACGTGCAGATCACCATGGCCGAGGACATCGGCATCGGCGGTCGCGCCGGCTACTACGACGGCATCGGCGCCGCCCGTGACGTCATCCAGAACCACCTGCTCCAGCTCCTGGCGCTGACCGCGATGGAGGAGCCCGCCTCCTTCGACGCGGACGCGCTGGCGGCCGAGAAGACCAAGGTGCTGGGTGCCGTACGGCTGCCGAAGGACCTGGGCAGGGACACGGTGTTCGGGCAGTACGCGGCCGGCTGGCAGGGCGGCGAGAAGGCGGTCGGGTACCTCCAGGAAGAGGGCATCGACCCCAAGTCGAAGACCGACACGTACGCCGCGATCAAGGTGGGGATCGACAACCGCCGCTGGGCGGGCGTCCCCTTCTACCTGCGCACCGGCAAGCGTCTGGGCCGCCGCGTCACCGAGATCGCGGTCGTCTTCCAGCGCGCGCCGCACTCGCCCTTCGACACGACGGCCACCGAGGAGCTCGGCCAGAACGCGATCGTTATCCGCGTCCAGCCGGACGAGGGCGTCACGGTCCGCTTCGGCTCGAAGGTGCCGGGCACGTCGATGGAGATCCGCGACGTGTCGATGGACTTCGCTTACGGCGAGTCCTTCACGGAGTCGAGCCCGGAGGCGTACGAGCGTCTGATCCTGGACGTTCTCCTGGGTGACTCGAACCTCTTCCCGCGCACCGAGGAGGTCGAGCTGTCCTGGAAGATCCTCGACCCGATCGAGGAGTACTGGGACAAGAACGGCAAGCCGGCCCAGTACCCGTCCGGTACCTGGGGCCCCGTCGAGGCGGACGAAATGCTCGAGCGAGACGGACGGAGCTGGCGCCGGCCATGAAGATAGACCTCACGGACACCACGGCCAGCAAGATCAACAAGGCGCTGGTGCAGGGCCGTCGGGCCATCGGCACGCCGGCCGTGGGCATGGTGCTCACGCTGGTCATCGTCACGGACGAGGAGAACGCCTACGACGCTCTGAGGGCCGCCAACGACGCCTCGCGCGAGCACCCCTCGCGCACGCTCGTGGTCATCAAGCGCGTCTCGCGCTCGCCCCGCGACCGTACGCAGTCCCGGCTGGACGCCGAGGTGCGGCTGGGCGCGGAAGCGGGCACCGGCGAGACGGTCGTCCTGCGTCTGTACGGCGAGGTGTCCGACCACGCCCAGTCGGTCGTCCTGCCGCTCCTCCTGCCGGACGCCCCGGTGGTGGCCTGGTGGCCGGTCAACGCACCGCTCGACCCGGCGAAGGACCCGCTGGGCGCGCTGGCCCAGCGCCGGGTGACCGACACGTACGCCTCGGAGCAGCCGGTACGGGAGCTGTCGGCCCGCGCCGACGCCTACACACCCGGCGACACCGACCTGTCCTGGACCCGGATCACGCCGTGGCGCTCGATGCTGGCGGCGGCTCTGGACCAGGTGGTCTGCGAAGTGCAGGCCGTCGAGGTGGAGGGCGAGGAGTTCAACCCGAGCTGTGAGCTGCTGGCGATGTGGCTCGCGGACCGGCTGGACGTCCCCGTCAAGCGGTCGCTGTCGCCAGGCCCCGGCCTGACGGCGGTCCGTATGGACACCGACTGCGGCCCGATAGCGCTCGACCGGGCGGACGGCTCCCTGGCGACCCTCTCCATCCAGGGCCAGCCGGACCGTGCGGTGGCTCTGAAGCGGCGGGAGACGGCCGAGCTGATCGCGGAGGAGCTGCGGCGACTCGACCCGGACGACACGTACGCCTCGGCGCTGCGGTTCGGGGTGGAGCGGCTGAACGCCGGGCCGGCTCAGGCGGTCCGGGGCGTCGAGGCAGCGATCGCCAAGGCGGCGCAGGCCGTCGCTCTGGCCGAGGCCGCCGTGGCCAGGGCCGAGGAGTCGCCGGCCAAGCAGTCCCAGGCCGGAGAGTCGCAGACCGAGCAGGCCGAGCAGGCCGAGCAGGCCGGGGAGTCGCGGGCCGGGGAGGGATCGCCGGCCAAAGGAGAACAGGCCGGACGAGCCGCTCTCCCGGCTCCCGTCGAAACCGCTGCGAAAGCACCCGCGAAAGAAGCGACGGCACCGGAACCGGTGAAGAAGGCGGCGGCGAAGTGAGTACTCCGCAGCTGGTCGTGCACCACGACAAGGAGCTGATGGCGCAGGCCGCGGCGGCCCGCCTGATCACGAAGATCGTGGACGCGCAGGCCTCCCGGGGCTCGGCGTCCGTGGTCCTCACGGGTGGCCGCAACGGCAACGGCCTGCTGGCCGCGCTCGCGGCGGCCCCCGCCCGGGACGCCGTCGACTGGGCTCGGCTGGACCTCTGGTGGGGCGACGAGCGCTTCCTGCCCGAGGGCGATCCGGAGCGCAACGTCACGCAGGCGCGTGCAGCCCTGCTGGACGCTGTGCCGCTGGATCCGAAGCGGGTGCACGCGATGCCCGCCTCGGACGGCCCGTTCGGCACGGACGTGGAGGCCGCCGCTGCCGCGTACGCGGAGGAGCTGGCGAGGGCGGCGGGCCCGGAGAACCACGGCGCGGTTCCCACGTTCGACGTCCTGATGCTGGGCGTGGGGCCGGACACGCACGTGGCCTCCCTGTTCCCGGAACTCCCCGCGGTACGGGAGACGGACCGCACGGTCGTCGGCGTGCACGGCGCCCCCAAGCCCCCACCGACCCGCGTCACCCTCACGCTGCCCGCGATCCGGGCGGCACGTGAGGTGTGGCTGCTGGCGGCGGGCGAGGACAAGGCGCAGGCGGCGGCGATCGCGCTGTCGGGCGCGGGTGAGATCCAGGCACCGGCGGCCGGGGCGTACGGCCGTGCCAGGACGCTGTGGCTGCTGGACACGGCGGCGGCTTCGCAGCTGCCGCGGTCGCTGTATCCACCGGCGTCTGCGTGAACGCACTTCGGGCCCTCGCTTCCCGGTGAAGCGAGGGCCCGAAGTACATGCACGACCTGCCCGGGCAACGACTTGCCCGGACTACTTCACCGACCCGGCCATCACGCCCTGGACGAAGTGCCGCTGGAATGCGAAGAACACCACGACCGGCACCACCAGCGACAAGAACGCCCCCGGCGCCAGCACGTCGATGTTGCTGCCGAACTGCCGGATCTGGGACTGCAGTTCAACCGTGAGCGGCTGCGACGCGCTGTCCGCGAAGAGCAGCGCCACCAGCATGTCGTTCCACACCCACAGGAACTGGAAGATGGCGAGCGAGGCGATCGCCGGGCGCCCCACCGGGAGTATCAGCCGTGTGAAGATCCGCCACTCGCTGCCCCCGTCCATCCGGGCGGCCTCCAGCATCTCCTTCGGCAGCTCGGCGAAGTAGTTCCGCAGCAGGAACACCGCGAACGGCAGCCCGTACGCCACGTGGAACAGGACGACACCGGGAATCGTGCCGAACAGCCCCAGCTGGCCGAAGAGTTTGGCGACCGGGAGGAGGCCGATCTGCACGGGCACCACGAGCAGCGCCACGACGACCAGGAAGATCGCCTCGCGTCCGGGGAAGTCCAGCCACGCGAAGGCGTACCCGGCGAGTGCCGCGAGGACGACGACCAGCAGGGTCGCCGGCACCGAGATCAGCACGGTGTTCCAGAAGGCCTGGGTGATCCCGGCGTTGCCCAGCAGTGCCGAGTAGTTGTCGAAGGACAGCTGGCCGGGACTGGTGAACACGGTCCACCAGCCGCCCTTCGCCGTGTCCTCGGCGGACCGCATCGACGACATGAACAGCCCCGCCAGCGGCGTCAGCCACACCAGCCCGATCACCACGAGAAACGCCTGGACCAGCCCGTTGCTCAGTCCGCGCCTGACCGCGTTCATCGCTGACTCCCTCGGAAACGGCGGACGTTGAAGACCATGGCGGGGATGACGAGCAGCAGGAGCAGTACGCCGAGCGCGCTGCCGAGGCCCTGGTTGTTGCCGCCGCCGAACGACACCAGCCACATCTGCGTCGCGAGTACGGTCGCGTCCTCCTGCACCGGGCCGGGCGCGATGATGTAGACGAGGTCGAAGACCTTCAGCACGTTGATGACGAGGGTGATGAACACGACCGTCAGCACCGGCGCCAGCAGCGGCACCGTGATCCGCCGGAAGATCTGCCACTCGTTCGCGCCGTCCATCCGCGCCGCCTCCAGCGCGTCCCGGGGCAGGGCCGCCAGACCCGCGCCGATCAGGACCATCGCGAACCCGGTCCAGATCCACAGGTATGCCCCGATGATCGCCGGCGTGACGAGCGTGGGCCCGAGCCAGGAGACGCCCTCGTAGGGGGCGGCGAAGTTCGAGGCCGGCAGCTTCACCGTGTACGAGCCGTCGTCCAGCCCCTCGAAGCGGAAGGAGCCGTCGGCCGCCGTGGTCGTCGAAGCGACCGCCTTCCCGTCACGCACCGCCTCGACCGTCATCTCCGGGAGCCCGCTCTCCCGCTGGTCGACCTTGCCCTGCTCCCCTCCCCCACCGGGCGTGAAGTCGAGGTACACGACACCGCTGAGCTCACCGGGGCCCGCCTTCTGCCCCGCGGCCGCGTTCGCCGGCCGGGCGTCCTCGGGAAGGTCCGCCGGCAGCACACCGACGAGGCCCAGTGTCACGGCGTCCCCGGGAGACGCGGTCGCGCTCGTGCCGTACGAGCCGTCCGCGCCCTTCGCCAGGCCCTGCCCGTCGCGTGCCCTGGCCGTCGGGTACGTCGACGTGCCCTGGAAGGCGTCGTGCACGGAGACGACGGCGGCGTTCAGCACGCCCTTGTCCGGGTCCTCGTCGTAGGCCAGCCGGAAGATGATGCCGGCGGCGAGGAAGGACACGGCCATCGGCATGAACAGCAGCAGCTTGAAGGCGGTCGCCCAGCGGACCTTCTCCACCAGCACGGCCAGGATCAGACCGAGGCCCGTCAGCAGCGTCGGGGCCACGACGACCCAGATGGTCGTGTTGCGGATCGCGTTGAGTGTCGCCGGGTCCCGGAACATCTCGGAGTAGTTCTCGCCGCCCACGAACTGGGTGCCGGAGGCGTCGAAGAAGCTGCGGCCGATGGAGAACAGCACGGGGTAGACGACGAGTGCGCCCAGCAGGAGCAGCGCGGGGAAGACGAAGAGGAGGGCGATGATCCGCCCGCGCCGCCGTGAGCGTCGGGCGCGCGCCTTGCCGTCGCCCTGAGCGGGCGACGGCCTTGCCTCTTTCACGAGGGTGGCGGTCATGTCCGGTCAGCTTTCATACGTGTGGCGGTCATGGATGATCAGCCCTGGCCCTCGTACGCCTTGGCCGCCGCGGCCTCCAGCTTCGCCGCGGTGCCCTTCGGGTCCGACGGGTCGCGCAGGAAGTCCTGCAGCAGCTTCCACTCGCCGGCGCCCTTGGTGCCGCCGAAGGCCGCCGGAGCCTGGTCGGACATGTCGAAGCGGACCGAATCGCCCGCGGAGACGAGGGACTTGGCGGTCGCGCGGGTGACGTCGTCGCCGTACGAGGCGAGGTCGACGTTCTTGTTCGGGGACAGGAAGCCGCCCGCCTCCGCCCACACCGCGGCGGCCTCCGGGGTGGCGAGGTACTCCAGCAGTGCCATGCCGGCCTTCTTGTTCTTGCCGTCCTTCAGGACGACGGCCGCGTCACCGCCACTGACCACCGGCGCCTTGCCGGCACCGACCGCCGGGAACGGGAAGAAGTTCGCGTCCTCGCCGATCGACTTGCCGAACTGGTCTTTGGCGACGCCCGCGACGAAGTCGCCCTCGTAGACCATGCCCGCCTCGGGCTTCGGCCCGAACACCTTCTCCACCGAGCCCGGGAAGTCGGTGTTCAGGGCCCCCTTCTGGCCGCCCGCGATCAGCTGCTTGTCCTTGAACAGCTTGCCGAGGGTGGTGAGCGCGTCGACCACGGACGCGTCGGTCCACTTCAGCTCGTGCGAGGCGAGGGCGTCGTACTTCTCGGGTCCGGCCTGGGAGAGGTAGACGTTCTCGAACCAGTCGGTGAGGGTCCAGCCGTCCTCGCCGGCGACCGAGAAGGCGGCGAGGCCGGAGTCGGAGACGGTCTGCCCGGCCTTCAGCATGTCGTCGTAGCTCTTCGGCGGCTCGACGCCGGCCTGGGCGAGGGCGTCGGGGCTGTACCAGACGGTCGACTTGTGGGCGGCCTTGAAGTAGAGGCCGTAGAGGGTGTCCTCGACGCTGCCGTAGTTCTTCCACACGGGCGCGAAGTTGGCGTCCACGGACTTCTGCGCGGTCTTGGACAGCGGCTCCAGCCAGCCCTTCTTCGCGAACTGCTGGAGCACGCCGACCTGCGGGACCATCACGACGTCGAAGGCGTCGCCGCCCTCGATCTTGCCACCGACGGTGGTGGAGACGTTGTCCCCGGTGGACACGAACTCGGTCTTGGCGCCGGTCTTCTCGGTGAACGCGTCCAGCACCTTCTGGAAGTTCTTCTGCTCGGTGCCGGTCCAGACCCCGGCCACGGTGATCGTCTGGCCGCTGAGTGCCTTGTCACCGCCGCCCGCGGCGACCGGTCCGCCGCCACAGGCGGTCGCGCCGAGCGCGAGGACGAGAGCGGTGCATCCGGTGAGCAGGGTCGTACGTCGTCGCATCATCGTTGATGTCCCTTCGGGGGATGGGGAGTTGACGGAAAATTCAGGAGGCGCGGGACTCGGTCCCGTCGCTCATCCACCAGGCCGCGGTGGAGCCGGGCAGGACCCCGGCCGGGCAGGGGCCGCTCGACAGCAGCGGGGTGCCGGAGACCGGCGCCGATGTGGGGGCCGTACCGAAGTTGACGGCGCAGACGAGGCCGTCGCCCCGGACGAAGGCCAGGACACCGGGCGGGCTGTCCAGCCAGCTCAGCGTGCCCTCGCCCAACTGGGGCAGTGCCTCGCGCAGTTGGAGGCCGTCGCGGTACAGGTGCCAGAAGGAGCGGGTGTCGGCGAGGGCGCGGTCGGTGGCGTACTCGGCGAAGTACTCGGGCTGCGGCAGCCAGGGCTTGGCGCTCTCCGCGCCGGAGGTGAAGCCGAACGGGGACGCCTGTCCCGACCAGGGCAGCGGCACCCGGCAGCCGTCGCGGATGCGGGCCCGGCTGCCGGTGCGGTGGAAGATCGGGTCGGTGAGCACGTCGTCGGGCAGGTCGACGACTTCGGGCAGGCCCAGCTCCTCGCCCTGGTAGATGTACGCGGCACCGGGCAGCGCCAGCATCAGCAGCGCGGCGGCGCGGGCGCGGGCGGCGCCGAGGCCGCTGCCCTCGGTGGCGGGTTCGCCGTAGCGGGTGACGGTGCGGACCTGGTCGTGGTTGTTGAGGACCCAGGTGACCGTCGAGCCCGTGCCGGCTATGTCCTGCATGGCCTCGGAGATGACCTTGCGGAACGCGTCGGCCTCCCAGGGGGCACTGAGCAGGTCGAAGAAGAAGGCCTGGTGGAGCTCGTCGGAGCGGACGTACTGGGCGTGCTCACGTGCGGTCGGCACGGACACCTCGCCGACGAGGAGGCGCTCACGGCCGTCGCGGGCGGTGTACTCCTCGCATATGGAACGCCACTGGCGCCACACGTCGTGCACCTCGGGCTGGTTCCAGGCGAGCGGGTTGACCGAGTCGCGGGTGCGGGCGTCGGCCTCCGGGTCGTCGGAGTCGGGCAGCTCGGGGTGCTTGTAGAGGCCGGCGGCGACATCGATACGGAAGCCGTCGACACCCCGGTCCAGCCAGAAACGCAGGACCCGGTCGAACTCGGCGCCGACCTCCGGGTTGCGCCAGTTCCAGTCGGGCTGCTCCGGCGTGAACATGTGCAGGTACCACTGGCCGGACTGCCCGTCCGCCTCGGTCACCCGGCTCCACGCCGGGCCGCCGAACATCGCGTGCCAGTTGTTGGGCGGCTCGGAGCCGCCGGCGCCACGGCCGTCGGCGAAGTGGAAGCGGGCACGGGCCGCGCTGCCGGGCTCGGCGGACAGGGCCTCCTCGAACCACAGGTGCTCGCTGGAGCAGTGGTTCGGAACGATGTCGAGCAGCACCTTGACTCCGAGCCGCCGGGCGGCCGCGACCAGCTGGTCGAACTCGGCGAGGTCGCCGAAGAGCGGGTCGACGTCGCAGTAGTCGGCCACGTCGTACCCGTGGTCGTGCTGCGGCGAGGGATAGAAGGGGCTCAGCCAGATCCCGTCGACCCCGAGCTTCTTCAGATACGGCAGCCCGGCCCGGACCCCGGCGAGATCGCCGACACCGTCGCCGGTGCTGTCCAGGAAGCTACGGACGTAGACCTGGTAGATCACCGCGTCACGCCACCAGTGGTACTTACTCAGCATGCATGCATGTTAAGTATCCGTTTCAGGAGGGTGTCAATGAACTGGACGCAAGCTACCGAGCAGTTGACCTAGCAAAATAGGGCATAACACGACAGGATGCGGAGGGATGAGATGCTGCCGTTACTTAACAGGTAACTACTCAGCGGGCGATGGCGTCGAGCTCGCGCGCCAGCCGCCGCACAGCGGCCTCGGGCGTCTCGCGCCCGGTCATCGCGTCGTGCACGACCGCCTGCACCACCAGGCTCACCTGGTCGTAGCGCGGGCTCTTGGGGCGCGGCGCGGCCGTCAGCACGCTCTCACGCAGGGTCGTCAGATACGGGAACTCCCGCACCAGCCCGGGATCCTCGTACAGGTCGGCCCGCACCGGCGGCAGGGCGCCGCGCGTGAGGACCTGGCGCTGGACGCGCTCACTGGTCAGGTACGCGATCAGGCGGGCGGCCGAGTCGGGGTGCCGGGCATGGGAGCTGACGGCCAGGTTGGAGCCGCCCAGCACACTCGTCCCCGGCCCGTCCGGACCCGGCAGCGGCACGGCACCGATCCGCCCGGAGACCGGCGAGCCCTGGGCCGACGCGCCGACATAGGCGTACGGCCAGTTGCGGAGGAAGAGCAGACGTCCGTTCTGGAAGGCCTGCTTGGACTCCTCCTCCTTGTAGGTGAGCGCCCGCTCGGGGATCCAGCCCTCGCGGACGCCCCGGGCGAGGAAGTCGATGCCGTCGCGGGCTGCCATCGAGTTCACTGTGACGCGCTCGCCCTCGTCGCCGAGGATCGAGCCACCCGCCGAGTAGACGGCCTCGGCGGCGTTGACCGTGAGCCCTTCGTAGGGCAGGAACTGCCCCGCGTAGCCGTCCAACCCGTACTTGGGCGCGATGGTCTTCGCGGCCCGTTCGAGTTCGGCCCAGGTGCGCGGTGGGTCGACGCCCTCCTTGGTGAGGATGTCCTTGCGGTAGAGGAGCAGGCCGGCGTTGGTGACGTACGGGACCGCGTACAGGTGTCCGTCATAGGTTGCCGTGTCCACGACCGGCGGCAGGAAGCTCCCCAGCGGGAAGCGGTCGCGCGCCAGCGGGCGGATCCAGCCCTGCGCCGCGAACTCCGAGGTCCAGCTGACGTCGATGTTGAGGACGTCGAAGCGGCTGCGGTCGCCGCCGCGCAGGTCTGTGGTCATCTGCGCGTGGGTCTCGTCGGCGGAGTCGGGCAGCTCGACGAGGGTGACCTTCTCGTCGGGGTGGGTGCGGTTCCAGCCCTCCAGGACGGAACCGAGATAGCCGGTGAGGTCGCCGGCGGTGGCGAGGGTCAGGGGTCCCCTGCCTCCCGCGGGACCCTCGTCGGCGCGGGCGCCGGAGGCAACGTAGCCGGTCAGGATCACAACGAGGACGAGAAGGCCCCTACCGGCGGCGTGGATCCACCGCATAGGTTCCTCCTTGCACACCGGCCCCAGGCGCCTTCGCCCGGAGTCAGAGGCCATGTATACCTGTTAGGTATGCGCGATACTAGGCCTCGCGGCACATTACCCATGATGCGAGGAGGAGAGCACGAGTGCGGCTGCCCCTCCTGGCCCTGCTGGCGCGCGGCCCGGCGCACGGCTATGAGCTGAAGCAGGACCTTGAGCAACTGCTGGGCTCCGCGTACCCTCAGCCGAACGTCGGCCAGATCTATGTGACCCTCTCCCGTCTCGAGAAGTCGGGGCTGATAGAGGGCGAGGACGTCGAGCAGTCGAGCCGGCCCAACAAGAAGGTCTACCACCTCACCGACGCCGGGCGTGAGGCGCTGCGCGCCTGGTTCGAGGAGCCCGAGGACGAGCCACGGGTGCGGGACGAGTTCTTCATGAAGCTGGCCGTCGCCCCGCAGACGGGGCTCGCCAACCAGATCGCCCTCATCAACCAACAGCGGCGCCAGTACTTGAACACCATGCGTCAACTGTCGAAACTGGCCGCCGCCGAAGACCGGGACAACCGCATCGCCCATCTGCTGATCGAGGGCGCGATGCTGCATCTGCAGGCCGACCTCGACTGGCTTGAGCGGTGCCAGGAAGAGCTGGAGGAGCTGGAGTGAGCGACGATTCCGCTCCTGCGCTGGGCGCCGCCGGTCGTGGGGCGCGAGCCGGTGGCTCTGCGCCGCAGGCCGAGAGCGCTGCGCGGCCCGCTGAGAGCCGACCGGTGCTGCGGGCCGAGGGCCTGGTCAAGACGCATCAGGGCGGCGAGGGCGCTCCGGCGCATGCCGTGCGGGGTGTCGATCTTTCCGTCCGGCAGGGTGAGTTCGTGGCCGTCACCGGTCCGTCCGGTGCCGGTAAGTCGACCTTGCTGCATCTGCTGGGCGGGCTGCAGCGTCCGGACAGCGGGAGCATCTGGCTGGACGGCGAGTGCGCGGACCGGTGGAGCGAGGCCCGCTGGGCGGTGGAGCGCAGGAAGCGGATCGGCATCGTCTTCCAGTTCTTCAACCTGGTCTCCGACCTGTCCGTCGCCGACAACGTGGAGCTGCCCGCGCTGCTCGCCGGCGTCGCGCCGAAGCGGGCGCGCACCGACCGAGCGGAGCTGCTGGGCGAGCTCGGTCTCGCGGGCAAGGAGCGGAGTCTGCCGGGCGAGCTGTCCGGCGGCGAGCAGCAGCGGGTCGCGCTGGCCCGCGCCCTGGTCAACCGGCCGCCGCTGCTCCTGGCCGACGAACCGGCCGGCAGCCTGGACAGCAAGGGCACCCGCGAGGTGATGCGGCTGCTGTCCCGCTTCCACCAGCGCGGCCAGGCGATCGTGCTGGTCACGCATGACGCCCGGCTGGCCAGCGCCGCGGACCGCGTGATCAGCTTCTTCGACGGCCGCATAGCCGACGACGCCGAACTGGACGGCGGTCCGCCGCCACGCCGGGCCGGGACGTCGGGTGTGCTGGAGCTCAGGGACTGAGATGCGGCTCTACGACGACCCCCGCCCCCTGCGCGGGCCTGCCGGTCCCGAGCGGCGAGGCTGACGCCCATGCGAGCCACCCTGCGCTGGGCGCACTCCGATCTGCGGACGCATCGCGGCGAGGCGCTGTTCCTGGTGCTGGCCACGGCCGGGATCGTCGTGTCGTTGCTGCTGGCCACGGCCCTGTTCGGCTACGCCACCAACCCCTGGCAGCGCGTCTTCACCCAAGCGCACGGCGCGCATGTGTGGCTGCACACCGGGCCCTCGGCCGACACCGGGAAGCTGACCGGACTCGACGGCGTCGAGTCCGTCGCGGGCCCCTACCCGACCGCCTCCACCACCCTGACCTCCCAGGGCACCCGCGCCACCGTCGAACTGCGCGGCACCCCCGAGCGCCCCACCGTCGGCCGCCCGCTCCTCACCTCCGGCCACTGGCTGGACCCCGCGAAGCCGGACGGCGTCGTCCTGGAGACCCGCCTCGCCCGCGCCCTCCTCGCCGCCCCCGGCGACACCCTCACCCTGCCCGGCACCGGCACTCCCCGGACCCTGACCGTCCTCGGCGTCGCCGACAGCGCCGAGCCGCGCTACCGGCCGGGCGAGCAGCCGGGCCTCGTCTGGGCGCCGCCGTCCGCCGTGCCCGACCCGGGCGGCCAGGTGATCGGGCTGCGCCTGACGGACCCCGACGACACGGACTACGCCGTCCAGCGCGCCGTGACCGTGCTCGGCGCCGGCGCGGTCAGCGAGGTCTCCACCTGGAAGCAGGGCCGCGCCGAGGCGCAGGGCGACAACCGGCTGCTGGGGCAGGTGCTGGGCCTGTTCGGACTGGGTGCGCTGGTCGCCGCCGGGCTCGCGGTGCACGGGGCGATCGGCACCCGTATCCGCGGACATCTGCGGGACATCTCCGTGCTGAAGGCGATCGGCTTCACGCCGGGCCAGGTGGTCCGCGTCTTCCTGCTGCAACACCTCGCCTACGCGCTGCTGGGGGCCGTCGCCGCCGCGACCCTGATCCAGGCCCTGGGCAGCCACATCCCGGGGCGGCTCGGGGACGCGGTCGGGGTGTGGCAGGGGCTGCCCGGGCACACCGTGGCGCTGTTCACGGTTCCCGTCGCCGCGGTGCTGCTCATCGGCGCGACCACCGGGCTCGCTGCGTGGCGGGCGGGACGTGTGCCTCCAGTGCCGGTGCCACGGCCCGCGGCACCGCTCGGCGGGCGGCTGTCCGGGGTGGCCCGGCAGGCCCTCGGGCTACGGCTGCCGCCCGCGCTGGTGCTGGGCTGGCACCGGGCGTTCACACGTCGCCTGCGGTCACTGGCGACGGTCGCCCGGCTCGCGCTGCCGCTGCTGCTGATCGTGGTGGCGATGAGCGCGTGGACCACGATCGAACGCTTCGACAGCAGCCCCGAGCAGATCGGCCTGCCTACGGCCCTGACCGTGCACGCCGAGTCCGGCCTGGCCGACCGGGACACCCGCACGCTGCTGGAACGCGACCCGCAGGTCACCGCCGCCTACCCCGGCGTCGAGGTGGCCGCCCTGGTACCGGGCCAGACGGCCACGATCGCCCTGCGCGGCCTCGGCACCCGCGCGGACCCCTACCCGTACGCCCTGGCCGAGGGCCGCCCCGCACAGGGCCGGGACGAGGCTGTGGCCGGGCAGGGGCTGCTGGATCTGCTGGACGTGCGGGTCGGCGACTGGGTGCGGATGACCGTCGGCGACCAGCCGCAGGTCCTGCACATCGTGGGCCGCAGCGTCGAGCCGGAGAACGCCGGCCGGGTCATCTCCACCTCCCTCGACACCCTCCGCGAGAACGACCCCGGCCTCGGCCCCACCCTCTACGAGCTACGGCTCCGCCCGGGCGCGGACCCCGGTGAAGTCGCCGACCGGCTGGCCGCCACCGGGCACGGACGCCTCGACGTACACGCCGTCCCGAACCCCGCCGACGGCCTCTCGGCCCTGCGCGGAGTCGTCGTCGGCCTGATCGCCGTGCTGGCCCTCATCGGGCTCATCGAACTGCTCACCGCGATCGGCGGCGCCGTCCGCGAGAGCGAGCGCGACCTGCTGGCCCTCAAGGCCATCGGCCTGTCCCCGCGCCAGATCACCGCGATCACCGTCACCTCCACGGCCCTCACCGCCCTGGCTGCGGTCGTCGTCGGCACGGCACTGGGTACGCCCCTCGCACAGTGGCTGATCGACGCCCAGGGCAGATCGAGCGGCATCGGCGCCGGGATCGCCCAGGGCCCGTCCATCGCTCTCCTGCTGCTGTTCGGCACGGCGGCAGTCGCCGGAGCGGCCGCACTCGCCGCCGTCCCGGCCTCCCGCGCGGCCCGCCGCCGACTCGCCGACACCCTGAGCGCGGTCGCCTGACCGACGACCGGGCCTCCGCGCATTCGGCGAGGTCAGCTGCCGTAGGGGCCGGGACCGTATGGCTGCTGCGGGTTGTACGGAGGCGGCTGGTTGTACGGAGGCGGTGGGTTCTGCGGCGGCTGCGGACCGTACGGGTGCTGCGTGCCCGAGCCGTACGGATTCCCCTGCGGAGGCCGGCCGTAGGGGTTCCCGTGCGGCGCGTACGGATTCCCCTGCGGCGGTACGAAGCCGTTCGGGACGTACGACGGAGGCGGCGGGGTCGGCATCGGAGTCGGCGTCGGGATCGGCGGCAGGGTGGCCGGGTGGGCCGCCAGCCGGATGCCGTACCGGTTCTTGAGCCGGCCCATCTCCAGCAGGGCGATGCCCGTGACCGTGACGGGGGCGCCCAGGATGAAGACGAAGCCCAGGGCGAGGCCGAGACCGTGCAGGTCACCGGTCACGAGATCGGGAATCGCCATCAGCCAGGTCGTCACCGTCGCGAGCAACGGCGGCAGACTGCGGTGCACGACAGCGGTGCCGAAGAAGTTCCCCGAGATCCGGTAGGCGCCGGCGATCACGAAGAAGCCCATCCACAGCCCCACGAGGCTGCACAGCATGTTCCCGAGGACCCCGAGGCCGCCCCCCAAGCGGAAGATCAACACCGTCCCGAACGCTGAGCCGATGAACAGCAGCAGCAACTTCAGCGACCTGACGAGCGGTTCCCGCAGCTGCCCCACCGTCCCGGCGCCGGAACGCCGCCACAGACAGAGCATCACGCCCACAGTGAGCGGCGTGATGAACAGCAGGACCGCGCAGGCGGTCGCCGCGTTGTCCATCATCTCGTCGAAGGCGAACCCGCCCTCGACGAAGGTGTAGACACCGAAAGCAGCGACCGCCCCCACGATGACCCGCGCCTTCTTGAGCGCGTCAACCGACGGATCCAGCGAGTCCGGGATCCAGGTCGGATGGAACACCGCCCGCGCCACCTGATGAGGCTTCAGGAACGACTGGGCGGTCAGCACGCCGCCGGTCCAACTCCCTTGTGGATTAGCCAATTCACACTCCCCCGAGTGATCGTGCCCATGATCAACGGGGGAGTCTACGGGAAGCGGACGACCACGCGCCGCCCGCCTTCCGCATCCGCGGTTCCTGCCGGATCCCCGGTCACTGCCGCCCGCGCAGTTCCCGGTACTTGGCGACGAGGGCCTGCGTCGACGCGTCCAGCCCCTGCACCTCAGCGCCCTCCGTCAGCGCGGGCTCGACGCGCTTGGCGAGGACCTTGCCGAGCTCGACGCCCCACTGGTCGAAGGAGTCGATGTTCCACACCGCGCCCTGCACGAACACCTTGTGCTCGTACAGCGCGATCAGCTGCCCGAGCACCGACGGCGTCAGCTCGCGCGCGAGGATCGTGGTCGTCGGGTGGTTGCCCTTGAACGTCTTGTGGGTCACCAACTCCTCCGGCACCCCCTCGACCCGCACCTCTTCCGGCGTCTTGCCGAACGCCAGCGCCTGCGTCTGCGCGAAGAAGTTCGCCATCAACAGGTCGTGCTGTGCCTTGAGTCCGTCGCTCATCTCGGCGACGGGCTCGGCGAAGCCGATGAAGTCCGCCGGGATCAGCTTGGTGCCCTGGTGGATCAGCTGGTAGTACGCGTGCTGCCCGTTGGTGCCCGGCGTGCCCCACACGACCGGCCCGGTCTGCCAGTCGACCTCCCGCCCGTCCCGGCCCACGTACTTGCCGTTGGATTCCATGTCCAGCTGCTGCAGATACGCCGTGAACTTCGACAGGTAGTGGCTGTACGGCAGCACCGCGTGCGACTGGGCGTCGTGGAAGTTGCCGTACCAGATGCCCAACAGGCCCAGCAGCAACGGCACGTTGGACTCCGCGGGCGCGGTGCGGAAGTGCTCATCGATGGTGTGGAAGCCGTCGAGCATCTCCCGGAAGCGGTCCGGGCCGATGGCGATCATCAGGGACAGGCCGATCGCCGAGTCGAAGGAGTAGCGCCCACCGACCCAGTCCCAGAACTCGAACTTGTTGGCCGTGTCGATGCCGAAGTCCGCCACCTTCTCGGCATTCGTCGACAGGGCGACGAAGTGCTTGGCGACGGCTTCCGAACCCGCCTTCAGCTCGCCCAGCAGCCAGTCGCGCGCCGAGGTCGCGTTGCTGATCGTCTCGATCGTCGTGAACGTCTTGGAGGCGATGACGAACAGCGTCTCTGCCGCGTCCAGGTCGCGGGTGGCCTCGTGCAGGTCGGCGCCGTCGACGTTCGACACGAACCGGACGGTCAGGCCGCGGTCGGTGAAGCTGCGCAGCACCTCGTACGCCATCGCTGGACCGAGGTCGGAGCCGCCGATGCCGACGTTGACGACGTTTTTGATGCGCCTGCCGGTGTGCCCGGTCCAGACGCCGGAGCGGACTCGCTCGGCGAAGTCGGCCATCTTGTCGAGGACGGCGTGCACCGCCGGGACGACGTTCTCCCCGTCGACCTCGATCACCGCGTCCCGCGGTGCGCGCAGCGCTGTGTGCAGCACGGCGCGGTCCTCGGTGGTGTTGATCTTCTCGCCGCGGAACATGGCGTCCCGCAGCCCGAACACGTCCGTCGCGGCGGCCAGCTCGCGCAGCAGCCGCAGCGTCTCGTCGGTGACCAGGTGCTTGGAGTAGTCGACGTGCAGGTCACCGACCTGCAGCGTGTACCCCGCACCACGGTCCGGGGCGGCGGCGAACAGCTCCCGCAGCCGCACTTCGCCGAGCTCCTCCCGGTGCTTGGCCAACGCGGTCCACTCGGGCGTCTGGTTGAGCCTGGTACGGCCGTCTGCGTTCATGTCCGACTTCAGCCTTCTTTCGTGCCTGTCCCAGCTGTTCCAACCTAATTGATCAGCGCGCGGCGTGAGCCGTCGTGGCGTCGTCGTCCGGCGCAACAACAGGTACGTCCGGCTTGCGCACAGGTATCAGCGAGGCGACGGCCAGTACGAAGAAGGCGGCCGTGAGCAGGGGCGGGGTGTTGAGGCCCCAGGCGGTGGCGACGGCGCCGCCCAGCAGGGCGCCGAGCGGCACCCCGGCGAAGGCCAGGGTCCGGAACGCCGAGGCCACCCGGCCCAGTAGAGCCGCGGGGCTGCGCTGCTGCATGAGGGTCGTCGTGTTGACGTTCCACACCATGCCCATGAGCCCGAAGACGGCCAGGGCGGCCACCAGCACGGCCAGGCTGCGCACGGTGCCCATGACGACGAGGACCGCGATCTGCACCGCACCGGCGAGCAGCACGGCCCGGATCCCGCCCAGGCGCTTCACGATCCGGCCGTTCAGCACTCCCCCGGTCAGACCGCCGACGGTGAAGGCGGCGCCCGCCACCGCGTACCCCACGGGGCCGGCGTCCAGCCACCCGGTCACTAGGAGGACGAGGGTGGCGAGCTGGGCGCCCATGCCGATGTTGCACAGCGCGGTGGCCGCGCACAGTCCTCGCAGGGACCGGTCGCGCCACAGGGTGCGCAGTCCCTCCGCGATCTCCCGGCGCAGGGTGCTGCCCACCGGTGCCGGCCCCCGCTCGGGCGCCTCGATCCGCAGCGAGACCACCAGCACGGCCGCCACCAGGTAGGTGCCGGCGTCGACCGCGAAGGGCACGGCCGCTCCCACCGCCAGCAGCACCGGCACGACCGGCCCGCCCATCAGTCCGCCGGCGATGCGCTGCCCGGTCATGAGGCGGGAGTTCGCACTGCCCAGCGCGTCACGGCCCACCAGGGCGGGGAGCAGGGCCGTGGCGGCGTTGTCGAACAGTGTCTGGAGCGCGGTCAGCGTGAAGGCCAGTGCGATGAGCAGGCCGATCGAGGCGTGACCGAACGCCACGGCCACCGCGAAAGCGCCGACCAGGAGGCCTCGTAACGCATCCACCGTCCACATCGCGCGCCGCTGGTCCACCCGGTCGGCGACCGCGCCGCCGAGCAGCCCGAAGATGATCCACGGCAGATAGCCACAGGCGGTGACCGCGGCGATCAGCAGCGGCCGGTCGGTGAGGGTCACGGCAAGGAGCGGCAGGGCAGCCGTACGCAGGGAGTCGCCGAAGCTGGAGAGCACGGCGGCGCTCCACAGCCGCCCGAAGCCTCCGCGCCACACGGGCGCACCCACGCCCACCGTCTCAGCCGTCGCCACGACTCCCCCTCCCGGTCCGTCGATGCAGAAGATCGATGCACAAACCGTAGAGGGCGCCACTGACAATCGGTCCGCGAGCGGCTCGGCGCCGGTGCGTCGTACAGATCCGGCCGGGCACCCGAGGGTGTCCGGCCGGTCTCAATCTCTAGATCTCGCCCCGCAGTTTGGCGAGCGCCTCGGCGAGGATCGCCTCGCCGTCCGCGTCACTGCGCCGTTCCCGTACATACGCCAGGTGCGTCTTGTAGGGCTCGGTGCGCGGCGGGTCCGGCGGGTTGTCCCGGTCCTGTCCGGCGGGAAAGCCGCAGCGCGGGCAGTCCCAGGTGTCGGGAACCTGCGCGTCGCTGGCGAAGCTGGGCTGCGTCTCATGCCCGTTGGAGCACCAGAAGGAGATGCGCAGCCGGGGCGCGGACTCGCCCCGCTCGGCCTCGCCCATCGGCCCCGCCCCGACCCGGCTTCCTCGGATCGCGTTGCCACTTGCCACGGTCGTAACTCCCTGCGTGATGGTGCCGCGAAGCGAGTCGGCGTTTCGCTTCGCTGCGAGCGCCTCAGTCTACGTAAGGCCCAACGCGCGTCCAGTGATTGGAGTTACATAGCCCTCACACCTAGACGCAAGCCCCATGATAGGCCGCGCTCAGCTGCGCGTACCGAACATGGGGCCTTACGTGTGGATTGTGCGTGCCGGTCAGTTGTTCACCTTCATCAGGACACCGAGCACGACAATGCACGCGAACCACAGCAAACCGACCACAACGGTGATCCGGTCGAGGTTGCGCTCGGCGACCGAGGAGCCACCGACGGACGACTGCATGCCGCCACCGAACATGTCGGAGAGGCCGCCGCCCTTGCCCTTGTGCATCAGCACCAGCAGCATCAGCAGCCCGCTGAAGACGATCAGGGCGATCGAGAACCCCATAACCACGGCTGGACCAACTTCCTCGGATCTGGATGGACGACAGGGGCACAGCCACTGAGCTGTGCCCCCGCAAGGGTACGACGGATCCCGCTTACCAGGAACTCACTGGTCGCGGAACCGCACGATCTTGACGAACTCGTCGGAGTCCAGCGAGGCACCGCCGACGAGGGCGCCGTCGATGTCGGCCTGGGCCATGATCTCCGCGACGTTGCCCGACTTCACGGAGCCGCCGTACTGGATGCGGACCTGGTCGGCCAGCTCCTGCGAGTACAGCTCGGCGATCTTGCCGCGGATGGCGGCGCAGACCTCCTGGGCGTCCTCGGCTCCGCAGACCTTGCCGGTGCCGATGGCCCAGACGGGCTCGTAGGCGATCACGATCGTCTCGGCCTGCTCGGCCGGGAGGTCCTTCAGACCGCCCTCGACCTGGGCGAGGGTGTGGGTGACGTGGTTGCCCGCCTCACGGACGTCCAGTTCCTCGCCGACGCACAGGATCGGGGTCAGGCCGTGCTTGTAGGCGGCCTTGACCTTGGCGTTGACGATCTCGTCGGTCTCCGCGTGGTACTGGCGGCGCTCGGAGTGGCCGATCGCCACGTACGTGCACTTCAGCTTGGCCAGCATCGGGCCGGAGATCTCGCCGGTGTAGGCACCGGAGTCGTGCGCCGAGATGTCCTGGGCGCCATACTTGATCTTCAGCTTGTCGCCGTCGACCAGGGTCTGCACGGAGCGCAGGTCGGTGAAGGGCGGCAGGACGGCGACCTCGACGGCCTCGTAGTCCTTGTCGGCCAGGGCGAAGGCGAGCTTCTGGACGTGCGCGATGGCCTCGAGGTGGTTGAGGTTCATCTTCCAGTTGCCCGCCATCAGCGGCGTGCGCGTGCTCATAAAGGGTCAGTCCTCCAGTGCGGCGAGGCCGGGGAGCGTCTTGCCCTCAAGGTATTCGAGGGAGGCGCCGCCACCGGTCGAGATGTGGCCGAATGCAGTCTCGTCGAAGCCGAGGGTGCGGACGGCCGCGGCGGAGTCGCCACCGCCGACCACGGTGAAGCCCTTGGAGTCGACGAGGGCCTGGGCGACCGCCTTGGTGCCCTCGGCGTAGTCGGGGTGCTCGAAGACGCCCATGGGGCCGTTCCAGAAGACGGTGGCGGCGTCGGCGAGCTTCGAGGCGTACAGCTTGCGGGTCTCCGGACCGATGTCCAGGCCCTCCTGGTCGGCCGGGATGGCGTCCGCGGCGACGGTCGTGGGGTTGGCCGGGGCCTTGGTCTTCAGGTCCGGGAACTCGGTGGAGACCAGGACGTCGACCGGCAGGACGATTTCGACGCCGTTCTTCTCGGCGCGCTCCATGTACTCGGTGACGACCGGGATCTGGTCCGCCTGGAGGAGGGAGATGCCGACCTCGTAGCCCTTGGCCTTGAGGAAGGTGTACGCCATGCCGCCGCCGATGAGCAGCCGGTCGGCCTTGGCGAGCAGCTGGTCGATGACGGCGAGCTTGTCGGACACCTTGGCGCCGCCGAGCGCGACGACGTACGGCCGCTTGACGTCATCGGTGAGCTTCTTCAGGACGGCGACCTCGTTCGCGATGAGGTAGCCGGCGTAGTGCGGCAGGTTGGCCGGGAGGTCGTACACGGAGGCGTGCTTGCGGTGCACCGCGCCGAAGCCGTCCCCGACGTAGACGTCGGCGAGGGCGGCGAGCCGGTCGGCGAAGGCGGCGCGCTCGGCGTCGTCCTTGCTCGTCTCACCGGCGTTGAAGCGGAGGTTCTCGACGACCGCGACCTGACCGTCGGCGAGGCCGGCGACCACGGCCTGGGCGGACTCGCCGACCGTGTCGGTCGCGAACGCGACGTCCGAGCCGAGCAGTTCACCGAGGCGCGCGGCGGCGGGGGCCAGGGAGAACGCGGGGTCCGGGGCACCCTTGGGGCGGCCCAGGTGCGAGGCGACGACCACACGGGCGCCCGCCTCGGCCAGCGCCTTGACGGTGGGCAGGACGGCGCGGATACGGCCGTCGTCGGTGATCGTGGTGCCGTCCAGCGGCACGTTCAGGTCGGCGCGGACGAAGACCCGCTTACCGGCGACGCCTTCGGAGAGAAGTTCGTCGATCGTCTTCATGAAGGGGACTCCTGAGAAGGGCTCGTGATCGCTCGTAAGTGCTCGGAAGCACTCGTGATCCAACAGGTCTGATCTGCACGTGAGTCAGGGCTCGGGCGGCGCGTCCCTGCGCCGCCCGAGCCCTGCTCTCACATCAATGCGCCTGCTCTGGATATCAGAGCTGGTTGCCGACGAAGACCGTGAGGTCCACGAGGCGGTTGGAGTAGCCCCACTCGTTGTCGTACCAGCCCAGGATCTTCACCGAGGTGCCCTCCTGGACCATGGTCAGGGAGGAGTCGAAGGTGCAGGACGACGGGTCGCTGACGATGTCCGAGGAGACGATCTCGTCCTCGGTGTAGGTCAGGTAGCCCTGCAGCTCACCCTCGGCCGCCTTCTTGAAGGCCGCGTTGACCTCGTCCTTGGTGACCTCGCGCGACAGCTCCACGACCAGGTCGGTGGCCGAGCCGGTCGGGACCGGGACGCGCATCGCGATGCCGTCCAGCTTGCCCTTGAGCTGCGGCAGGACCAGCGCGGTGGCCTTGGCGGCACCGGTCGTGGTCGGGATGATGTTCTCCGCGGCGGCACGGGCGCGGCGCAGGTCCTTGTGCGGGAAGTCCAGGATGCGCTGGTCGTTCGTGTACGCGTGCACGGTCGTCATCAGGCCCTTGACGATGCCGAAGTTCTCGTCGAGGACCTTGGCCATCGGCGCCACGCAGTTGGTGGTGCAGGAGGCGTTGGAGATGACGTGGTGGTTCGCCGGGTCGTACTTGTTCTCGTTGACGCCCATCACGATGGTGATGTCCTCGTCCTTGGCCGGAGCCGAGATGAGGACCTTCTTGGCGCCGCCGGCGAGGTGCTTGGCGGCGTCGTCCTTCTTGGTGAAGATGCCCGTCGACTCGATGACGATGTCGACGCCCAGCTCACCCCAGGGGATGTCGGCCGGGTTGCGCTCGGACAGCACCTTGATGGTGTGGCCGTCGACGGTGATCGTGTCGGCGGTGTGGGTGACCTCGTGCTTGAGCCGACCCAGGATGGTGTCGTACTTCAGCAGGTGGGCCGTGGTCGCGGTGTCACCCAGGTCGTTGACAGCCACGATCTCGATGTCAGCACCCTGCTCCAGCAGCGCGCGGAAGTAGTTGCGACCGATACGACCGAAGCCGTTGATGCCTACGCGGATCGTCACGAACCGATCTCCTCGTTGGTACGCCGGCCATGCGGTGCCGGCGAGCTCTATTTGGGATGTCCCCGACCGCCTACGACCCTACCTCCCTGAGACCTCCGTGGTGACATCCAGATGCCTCATACACGGCACGGCGGTCCGTACCCGCCAGTAGGGGTACGGACCGCCCCGCCCGGAAGCCGGGATCACTCGTTTTGATCACTGTGCGTTGCGCACGGTTGACCTCGGCGTGTCACTCGTCAAGTGAGTCGAGGGCCTTTCCGATGAGCGCCGTCCGGTCGGCCGCCGCGGTGACGTGTTCCAGGCCGAAGCCCAGCAGCACCGTGTCGTCCGTGGTGATCGCACCGTACGTCTGGAAGAGCGCCCCGGTGCGCGCCCAGTCCTTGAGGACGGCCGGGCTGCCCGCGGGCGGTCCGGTCACGCTCCAGGCGCCGAGCGAGGTCTCGAAGCCCTCGGTCTCGGTGGCCGTGCCGCCGACGACGAGCGCGGCCTGGTCGGCAAGGACACCGCGTCCGCCGAAGCCCGGGTCGGAGACATAGCTGATCGAGATCTCGACCGACTTGCCGGCGTACGCGCTCAGGTCGAACTCGACCTGCTTCCAGCCCGCGGAGGCGCCGGTGAGGGCGTTCCACTGACCGCTGCTGCCGGACGCGGTGCAGCCTGCCGCCGACTGCGTCAGGTAGTGCTTGAGCCAGGGGTGTCCGGCCATGTAGAAGCCGGCCTCGCACTCCGCCGGCACGGCGTTGCTGCTCGCGCCGTTCTTCTCGGGGAGGGTCGTCCAGTCCTCGGCCCCGGTGCTGTGGGCCTCGATCAGGACGTTGTCGTAGCCGGGCTCGACGTCCCAGAGCAACTGGGTGCGCAGGGTCGGCTGCTGCGCCGCGGTCACACCGGTGAGGTCGACGGTCCTGGAGAGCCGCTTGTAGGCGTCGTCGGTGTGCACGGCGGCCGCCATGTAGGAACCCGCGTAGGGGCCGTACGGGTTGACCGTTCCGGCGAACTGGCCCGCGCCCGCGCTGGCGAACTGCGGGTACTTGTCGACTGCCAGCTGGTCCGAGGTGACGCTGTAACTCCCGGCCTTGTCCAGCGGGTTGCCGGTGGCGTCGCCGAGAGTTCCGGTGAACCCGCCGAGTTCGCCGGAGCCTGTGAAGCCGGTGGCGCCGGGCAGCGACGTACGGGTGTAGGCGCCCAGGTAGTACTGGCTGAAGTCGTTCGACAGGGTGCCGTCGCCGAGGTCGACGTTGCCGCCGGCCTGCTCGCCCGCCTCCATCAGCTTGCCGCCCTCGTTGAGGTAGGCACGCAACTGGAGTTGGGTGGCGTTGCCGGGGACGTTCGCGCCGGTGTAGTGGACGACCGTGTCGAAGTAGCCGAGCACGCCGAGCGCGTCGGGCGCGCCCTGAGTGGCGACGTCCCAGACGATCGCCCTGTGGCCGTTGGCCTTGAGCGCGTCGACGTACTTCTGCGCGTGCGTGGCGGGGGCGCCTTCCTCGGCGACCACGAGCACGTCCGCGCGCGGCCGCTCGGCCACGGTGTACGTGAAGTGCTCGCTGGAGACCTTCTTGCCGCTCCTGGTCTCGCCGGTGAACCACACCTCGACCTTGTCGCCCCGGTCGCCGTCGGCGACCTTGGCGCGGTACTCGTCGAAGTAGAGGTTGTCCTCACCGCCGTACGTCTCGCCGCCCTTCCAGGGCCGGAGCGCCATGTCGTGCGTACGGCCCCCGTTGACGCGGTACTTGAGCTCCTTGTCGCGCACGGACTTGCGTGCGACGACCGAGACCTCCTGGTCGGCGCCGCGGGAGTACGACGTGGTGAAGGGCGCCGGAGTGAAGTCGGCTGCCTTCAGGCCGAGCGAGGAGGAGGGCTGGTCGGGGTGCGCGGCGGACTCGGCGACGGAGAGCGCGAACGGGACGTTCTTCGCGAACTCCTGCTGGATCAGCTTCTCGTCGTCCGGGAAGTTGAAGCCCGACCGGCAGTCGGCCGCGTTCCACTGGTCGTTAGGGTCGATGTCCGACGCGGTCTGGCAGGTCGACATCTCGGGCGTGAACATCGCGATGCCGTTGACGTTCGAGGCGTGGCCGTCCGCCTCGCCGTTCGTCGTGTAGAGCTCCGAGGAGACCTGCGGGTGGTAGCCCGGGATCGCGGGGTTGTCCGGCGTGCCGGCGAGAGCCTTGTAGAGGACGTCGTCGGGGGTGTTGGTGGCCACCTGCCAGCCGACGCCGTAGAGGATGAGCTCGGCCGCGGAGTGGTAGTTGATGCCGTAGTCGAAGCCGATACGGCGCTCGAAGGCGTCCAGTGCCTTGGTCTCCGGCTCGGAGCCCGGGGAGGCGCCGCGGTAGGTCTCGCTGGTGGGGTTCGGGGACGAACCCTCGTCGTCGTAGCCCCACTTGTAGGTGAAGTTACGGTTGAGGTCGACGCCGTCGCCGGTGCTGATGGCACCGTCGCCGTTGATGTCTCGCAGGTTCTTGCGCCACAGGCGGGTGCTGGAGTCCTTGAACGTGTAGTCGTAGCCGTCGGGATTGGCCGAGAGGACGAACCACAGCTCGGTCGAGTCGACGACCTTCTTGATGCGCTTGTCCGTCTTGTAGTTGTCCAGGTAGTGGTGCATCAGCCGCCGGGTCATCTCCGGCGTGATCCACTCACGCGCGTGCTGGTTGGACATGTACAGGACGGAGGGCTTGGAGCCGTCCTTCGTCTTCTTGGCGTTCTTGGTGAGCTTGAGTGCCAGGATGTCCTGGCCGCCCACCGTCTTGCCGATGGAGACGACCTTGGTGAGGCCGGGATTCTCCTGCCCCGTCCGGACGATCTCCTCCTTGAGCCCCCCGCTTCCGCTGTACGGGCGGTACACGCCCTCCGCGGCCTTGTCGGTACGGGCCTCGGCGCCGGCGGAGAGGTCGTGCTCGGTGAGCTCGACGCCCTGCTTCTCCAGCTTCTCGGCCTGGTCGTCGGTGAGGTAGACCTCGACGGTGGCCTTGCCCTTCTCGGGCGCCTGCTCACTGAGTTCGTGGCCGTCCTGGCCGGCCGCCAGCAGCAGGGGTACCTGCTTCTTGGTGACTTCGGCGTGGAAGACCTTGACTTCGCTCGGGTCGCTATCTTGTGAACTTCCCGGTTGTGCCTGGGCGATCGGTGCGATACTCGCTCCGCCTATCAGGAGCGCACCGGCAGCGAGGATCGATCTCGCTCTGGGTCTCATGAACCCCCCTAGCAGTGTTTCGCCACAGTGACGAATGACTGCCAGGCTCATGCCACATCACGGTCCCGTCAAGAGTGCCGCAAAGACTGACAAATACCGGTGTGCCGACGTCCCAAGTGGACATCGGCACCGGCTGATTGACGATCCCTCACCTCACCCGACGAGGTTGTCCGCCAGCTCGTCGGAGAGGTTGGCCTCCGTGCCCGGGATGCCCAGGTCCTGGGCCCGCTTGTCGGCCATGGCCAGCAGTCGGCGGATACGGCCGGCGACGGCGTCCTTGGTCAGCGGCGGGTCGGCGAGGGCGCCCAGCTCTTCGAGGGAGGCCTGCTTGTGCTCCATGCGCAGCCGGCCGGCGGCCGCGAGGTGCTCGGGGACCTCCTCGCCGAGGATCTCCAGGGCCCGCTGGACACGGGCGCCGGCGGCGACGGCCGCACGGGCCGAGCGGCGGAGGTTGGCGTCGTCGAAGTTGGCGAGGCGGTTCGCCGTGGCGCGGACCTCGCGGCGCATCCGGCGCTCCTCCCAGGCCAGCACGGACTCGTGCGCCCCGAGCCGGGTCAGCAGGGCGCCGATCGCGTCGCCGTCCCGGACGACCACGCGGTCCACGCCGCGCACCTCGCGGGCCTTCGCGGCGATCGACAGCCGGCGGGCCGCGCCGACCAGGGCGAGCGCGGCCTCGGGGCCCGGGCAGGTCACCTCCAGGGAGGACGAGCGGCCGGGCTCGGTGAGCGAGCCGTGCGCCAGGAACGCACCGCGCCAGGCGGCCTCGGCGTCACAGGTGGCCCCGGAGACCACCTGTGGCGGCAGGCCTCGGATCGGGCGACCCCGCCCGTCGACCAGACCGGTCTGACGGGCCAGCTGGTCACCGCCCGCGACCACCCGTACGACGTAGCGCGAACCGCGGCGCAGCCCGCCCGGTGCCATCACGATCAGCTCGGAGCTGTGGCCGAAGATCTCCAGGATGTCCCGCTTGAGCCGGCGCGCCGCCATCGCGGTGTCCAGCTCCGCCTCGATCACAATGCGCCCGCTCACCAGATGGAGGCCGCCGGCGAACCGCAGAATGGCGGAGACCTCCGCCTTCCTGCAGCAGGTCCGGGTGACGGGAAGCCGGGAGATCTCATCCTTCACCGCTGCCGTCATCGCCATGGGCCGATCCTTCCATGCATCCGAAAAATACGGTCGTACGCGGCGGCGAGCAGCTCCGGGTCGTGCCGGGGCGTCCCGTCCGTCCGGGCCACCGGGGCCAGCTCGACCGCGGCGCCGAGCCGCTTGGCAGCCTCGGTGAGCACATCGCGGTCGGGCACGGCAGCCTCGTCGGCCAGCACCACGTCCAGGGCGAGTTTAGGGGCGTGTCGTCCCAAAACCTCCAAATGACGCTGCGGTGAGAAGCCTTCGGTTTCTCCCGGCTGCGGCGCGAGGTTCAGGGAGAGTACCCGGCGCGCCTTCGTCTCGGTGAGGGCGTCCAGGAGTTCCGGCACGAGCAGGTGCGGAATAACCGAGGAGAACCAGGACCCGGGGCCGAGCACCACCCAGTCCGCGTCCCGGACGGCGGCGACGGCCTCCGGAACGGCGGGCGGGTCGTGCGGCACCACGTGCACCGACTGCACCTCGCCGCAAGTCAGGGCGACGTTCGCCTGTCCTCGGATGGTGTCGACCTGCTCGGGCCGGTCCGGGTCGTGCCCCTTGACCAGGGCCTGCAGCTCCAGCGGCACGGCGGACATGGGCAGCACCCGGCCGTGCGCGCCAAGCAGCTTGCCCACCAGGTCGAGGGCCTGGACGTGGTCGCCGAGTTGCTCCCACAGGGCGACGATCAGCAGATTGCCGACCGCGTGGTCGTGCAGGTCGCCCTTGGAGTGGAAGCGGTGCTGGATGACGCGGGACCAGGTCTGGCCCCAGTCGTCGTCGCCGCACAGCGCGGCCAGCGCCTTGCGCAGGTCGCCGGGCGGCAGCACGCCCAGTTCGTCACGCAGGCGCCCGCTGGAGCCGCCGTCGTCCGCCACGGTGACGACGGCGGTGAGATCGCCGGTGATCCGGCGCAGGGCGGCGAGCGAGGCGGACAGGCCCATGCCGCCGCCGAGGGCGACGACCTTGGGCTGGGCGCCCCGGCGGCGTGGCCTGGCGCCACGGGCCTCGGCGGGCCGGGCGGCGCGTGACTCGGGCACCGCCCGGCGCAGCCTGCTCAGCCGCGGTGTACGTCCCGTCATTCCCGTCCCATGTCCCGGTGTACGACCACCGTCTCCACGCCCTGGGAGGCGAGGCGGGCGGCGAGCTTTTCGGAGGTGGCGACCGAGCGGTGCTTGCCGCCGGTGCAACCGACCGCGATGGTCACGTACCGCTTGCCCTCACGGCGGTATCCGGCCGCGATGAGCTGGAGCAGCTCGGAGTAGCGGTCGATGAATTCCTTCGCGCCGGGCTGGTTGAAGACGTACGCCGACACCTCCTCGTTGAGGCCGGTGAACGGGCGCAGCTCCGGCACCCAGTGCGGGTTGGGCAGGAAGCGCATGTCCACGACCAGGTCGGCGTCGACCGGGAGGCCGTACTTGAACCCGAAGGACATGACCGTGGCCCGCAGCTCGGGCTCCTCGTCACCGGCGAACTGGGCGTCCATCTTGGCCCGCAGCTCGTGCACGTTGAGGCTGGAGGTGTCGATCACCAGGTCGGCGTCGCCACGCAGCTCGCGCAGCAGCTCGCGCTCGGCGGCGATGCCGTCGACGATACGGCCGTCGCCCTGGAGGGGGTGTGGCCGGCGCACCGACTCGAAGCGGCGCACCAGGGCGTCGTCGGAGGACTCCAGGAAGACGATCCGGCGTGTCACGCCCCGGGTGTCGAGGTCGGACAGCGACTCACGGAGGTTGTCGAAGAAACGACGGCCACGGACGTCGACGACCACCGCGATCCGCGCCACGTTGCCCTGGGAGCGGGCGCCGAGCTCCACCATCGTGGGGATCAGCGCGGGCGGGAGGTTGTCGACGACGAACCAGCCGAGGTCCTCCAGACACTTGGCGGCCGTCGAACGGCCGGCCCCGGACATGCCGGAGATGATCACCAGCTCGGGGATGGCCGCCTCGGGGGCCCCGGCTGCGTCGACGCCCGTACTCACCTGTCCTCCGTCTGCCTGGGGTGCGTCCTGCTGGGTGAGATCCTCGCCGTCCTTCCTGTGCGTGTCCTGAGCTTGTTGATCTCGCTCGCCTGTGGGCTGTGTCTCGTGCTCGCTCATCTCTCCTGCCCCCGTCGTTCGTCCGGGGCGCCCGCGGACACGGGCTCCCCCGAGGTCTCCGCCGTCGTATCGGATTCCTCGTCTTCCATGATCTCTCCAGTCGCCGTGTTCACGGCGGGTGCGGCCGGGGCCGCCTGGGCAAAGGCAATGGCGATCGCCTCGGCCGTCTTGCGACCTATGCCCGGAACCTCGCAGATCTGGTCGATTGTCGCGGATCGCAGCCTCTTCACCGAACCGAAGTACTTGATCAGCGCCTGCTTGCGGGTCTCACCGAGGCCGGGGACGTCGTCCAGCGGGCTGGACCGGAAGCGCTTGGCCCGCTTGGTGCGCTGGTAGGTGATCGCGAAGCGGTGCGCCTCGTCCCGGACGCGCTGGAGCATGTAGAGGCCCTCGCTGGTGCGGGGCAGCACGACCGGGTCGTCCTCGCCGGGCAGCCAGACCTCCTCCAGGCGTTTGGCAAGGCCGCAGACGGCGATGTCGTCGATGCCGAGCTCGTCCAGGGCCCGCTGGGCGGCCGCGACCTGCGGCTGTCCGCCGTCGACGACGACGAGCTGCGGCGGGTAGGCGAAGCGCTTGGGCCGGCCGTCGTCGTCCTTGAGGCCGTTGCCCCGGCCTTCGGTGACGTCGTCATCGAGGCCGTCGGCGATGGGCGCGGAGGAGGCATCCGTGAGGGGGCCGGTCGACGTGTCGCCGAGGCTGTTCTCACCGTCGGTCCACTCGCCCGTCTTCTCCTTCTCGGCGAGGTAGCGCCTGAAGCGGCGGGTGATCACCTCGTGCATGGAGCGGACGTCGTCCTGGCCCTCGAAGCCCTTGATCTGGAAGCGGCGGTACTCGCTCTTGCGCGCCAGCCCGTCCTCGAAGACGACCATGGAGGCCACGACGTCGTCGCCCTGGAGGTGGGAGATGTCGTAGCACTCGATCCGGAGGGGGGCGCTGTCGAGGTCGAGGGCGTCGGCGATCTCCTCCAGGGCACGCGAGCGCGTGGTCAGGTCGGAGGCCCGCTTGGTCTTGTGCAGGATGAGCGCCTGCTGGGCATTGCGCTCCACGGTCTCCATGAGGGCGCGCTTGTCGCCTCGCTGGGGGATGCGCAGGGAGACGCCCGAACCGCGTCGGCCGGTCAGCCACTCCTGAACGGGCTCCACCGGGTCGGGCAGGGCCGGGACGAGAACCTCCTTGGGCACGGCGTCCCCGGTCTCCTCGCCGTAGAGCTGCTGGAGGGCGTGCTCGACGAGGGCGCCGGTGGTGATCTCCTCGACCTTGTCGGTCACCCAGCCGCGCTGACCGCGCACCCGGCCGCCGCGGACGTGGAAGATCTGCACGGCCGCCTCGAGCTCGTCCTCGGCGACCGCGATGAGGTCGGCGTCGGTCGCGTCGGCGAGCACGACCGCGTTCTTCTCCATGGCCTTCTTCAGGGCCTCGATGTCGTCGCGCAGGCGGGCGGCCCGCTCGTACGCCATCTCGTCGGCCGCCTCCGTCATCTGCTTCTCCAGGCGGCGCAGATAGGTGCTCGTGCGGCCGGTCATGAAGTCGCAGAACTCGTCGGCCAGTTCGCGGTGCTCCTCGGCGGAGACGCGGTCCACGCAGGGGGCGGAGCACTTTCCGATGTAGCCGAGGAGGCAGGGGCGGCCGGTGCGGCGGGCGTTCTTGAAGACGCCGGCCGAGCACGTGCGCACGGGGAAGACGCGCAGGAGGAGGTCGACGGTGTCGCGAATCGCCCACGCGTGCGCGTACGGCCCGAAATACCTGACGCCCTTCTTCTTGTGACCGCGCATCACCTGCACGCGCGGGAACTCCTCGTTCATCGTCACCGCGAGGTACGGGTAGCTCTTGTCGTCGCGGTACTTGACGTTGAACCGGGGGTCGTACTCCTTGATCCAGGAGTACTCCAGCTGCAGGGCCTCGACCTCCGTGGACACCACGGTCCACTCCACGGACGCTGCCGTGGTGACCATCGAGCGGGTGCGCGGATGCAGGCCCGCGAGGTCCTGGAAGTAGTTCGCCAGGCGCTGGCGCAGGCTCTTCGCCTTTCCGACGTAGATCACCCGGCGGTGCTCGTCACGGAACCTGTACACCCCGGGAGAGTCCGGGATCTGTCCCGGCTTGGGGCGGTAGCTGGAGGGGTCGGCCATGTCTCACACCCTACTGGCGCCCGCTGACACTCCGGCGAGCCTGTGGACAACCCTCCCACCCGGTAGACGGGTCTCCAGGAAAGCGAGAACGGCCAGGACAGGGCGGTGGTCGGCGCCGGCCTCCGGGAGCCGCGGCCCTGGTGGACTGATCGGTGGATCACCTGCGCCCGCGCGGTCCGCCTCATTGCCGTGCGTGCGGTCCGTCTCACGGGCGTACGTGCGGTCCCTCTCCCTGGCGTACCTGACGACTCAGTGGGATACGTGACGACGAGCACACGGATGCCACGCGCGCTCGGATGACCGCTGTCAGTCAGCATGAGCAGACAGGTGGCCCTTGCCGCAGGGCTCACTCGGGGGGCGGGATGAAGGCGGAGCTGGGCCAGGTGAGCCAAGCGCCGACATGCTCCTGGCCTCCGGGTGACCGCGCGAAGCCTCCGTCTGCGTGGGCAACACCATGACCAGCACGGCGACTTGAGCTGACGGCGCGGGCGGAGGCGTCGGGACTCGGCCAGGGTGGCCGGCTGTTGGGCGACAGGTGTTGTCGGGACTTGGTCAACACGCTTCAATGCGGTGGAACTCGGGGCCCTGAACGACGGCGTACGGATGTGAAGACCCCCGCTATGCCGACGGGGTGGCCCCGAAGAGCCGCGCGACCGGTCTGACCAGCCGTTGTGAACAATCACAGAAAGGCCCCTGCATGCCGCACGCCACTCAGCACGCGGACGTCCCCACCGTCGCCACCGCGGAACTGGACACGGCCCTGCGAGGCGGGCCCTTCCACGTAGCCCTGCGTGCCGCGATAGCCGCCCGGGGACTGCCGCTGCAGCGGGTGCAGCACCATCTGTCCCGCCGGGGGGTGAAGGTCGGCGTCACCAGCCTGAGCTACTGGCAGCAGGGTGCGCGTCGGCCGCAGCGCCCCGAGTCACTGCGTGCCGTGCGGGCGTTGGAGGAGATACTCCAGCTGCCCGAGGAGTCCCTGATCCGGCTGCTCGCCGAGGCCGACGACCACTGCACCCTCCAGCAGCCGGCGGCCCGCTCCTACCGCTCCCTCGTGGAGGCCTCGGGCGTCCTGGAACAGCTGCTGGCCGAACTGGACTGCCCGACCGACGGCGGCCTGCACACCCTCGCCCACCACGAGCGGGTACGCATCGGGGTGCGCCGCGAGCTGGCGGGGCGCGAGTCGCACCACATCGTGCGCGCCCACAGGGACGGCGTGGACCGCTTCGTCGCCGTCCACCACGGCGACCCGGGATGTGTGCCGGAGCGCATGACGGTGCACGCCGTGGAGAACTGCCGTACGGGGCGTGTCCGTTGGGACCACGAAACCGGCGTCCTGGTGGCGGAGCTGCTCTTCGGTGCGCGTCTGCGGGCGGGCGACACCTACCTCTTCCGCTACGGCGTCGAGGACGGCACGGCCGACGTGTGCCGCGAGTACGCCCGGGGCTTCCCACTCGCGGGCGGCCAGTACACCCTCCAGGTCCGGTTCGCCGAGAGCACCCTCCCGGTCCGCTGTCACCGGTTCTCCCAGCACTCGGCGGCAGCGCCGCGCAGCGGCCGTCAGGGGCTGGCCCTCAGCGGGCTGCACCGGTCTGTTCACCTGGTGGAGCCGCGGGTGCGGTCGGGGATCTTGGGCATCGGGTGGGAGTGGGAGTGAGCTGAGGCGCCGACCGGCCCTCCAGCGGGCTCCCCCGGCCCAGGCTCTTGGCCGAGAGGGACGTAAACGATTGCGCAAGCGTTTACGTCCGGCGCCGAATGGGATACGTTCCCGGCCAGAACCCCGCGGCGAGCGGGTTGCGGTGGCCCAGGGAGGGGCCCGGCACAGGGAGGGGATCGTGATGGCAACCATGGCCGACGTCGCGCGGAGCGCAGGCGTGTCCGTGGCGACCGTCTCGCATGTGCTGAACGGCACCCGGCCGGTGCTGCCCCGCACCCGCCAGGCGGTGCTGGACGCCATGGACGAACTCGGCTACACGCCGAACACCCTCGCCCGTTCCCTCGTGACCTCCCGCACCCGGTCCATCGGGCTCGCGGTGTCGGCGATCAGCAACCCCTACTTCACCGAGATACTCCAGGGCGTCGAGGCCGGCGCCCTGGAACACGGCTACAGCCTGCTCATCGCCGACCCGCACGACGATCCCGTGCATGAGCGCAAGGTCGTCCAGCTCCTGCACGAGCGCCGCGTGGACGGCATGATCGTCGCACCTTCCCCCGACCCTCGAGAGCTCCTCGCCTACCTCGGGCGCCACAAGGTGCCGACGGTCCTTCTCGACCGCGTGGTCGACACCCCGGCGGACGGCTCGACGGTGTTCGACCAGGTCTGCGCCGACAGCGCCGAACCCATGGCCCGGCTGGTCACCCATCTCGCCGACCACGGCCACCGTCGGATCGGCCTGGTCGCCGGCCTGCCGGGGCTCAGCACCACCAGCGAGCGGCTCACCGGATACCGCGACGGCCTGACGGCGGCCGGGCTCGGGTACGACGAGCGGCTCGTCGTACACGGCGACTCCGAGTCGAGCGCAGCCGAACGGGCCAGCACCGCGCTTCTGTCGCTCGCCACGCCGCCCACCGCACTCGTCACCGCCAACAACGCGATGACCATCGGTGCCCTGCGCGCCCTGCGTGACCACGGCATGTCCGTGCCCGACGACATCGCGCTGTGCTGCTTCGACGACTTCGCCTGGGCCGACCTGTTCTCGCCCAGGCTCACCGCGATAGCCCAGCCCAGCAGGGACATCGGCGCCCAGGCGGTCCACGTGCTCCTTGACCGCCTCGCCTCACCCGACGGTCCCGCCCGGACCGTGCGTCTGGCCTGCACCTTCGTGCATCGCACCTCGTGCGGGTGCGCCGAAGAGCCGGGGCAGTCCGGGAGGTCCGCGAGGCGCGAGAAATCCACGGGGTCCGAGGGCACCGCCAAGCCCTCGACGCCCGACAGTCCCGAACAGCCCCTGACGTCCGTGAAAGGAACCGTCTCGTGATCGTCGTCGCCGGTGAGGCCCTGATCGACCTGGTACCGCAGGGCACGGGCGCCCTCGCGGGCCTGAAGCCGGCGCTCGGCGGCGGCCCCTACAACACTGCCGTGGCTCTGGGCCGCCTCGGCTCCCCCACCGCCTTCTGTTCCCGAACCTCCTACGACGCCTTCGGTGAGGCCCTGCTCGACGGGCTGCGGGCGGCCGGGGTGGACGTGTCGGCCGTGCAGCGCGGCATGGAGCCGACCACGCTCGCGGTCGCCACCATCGACGACAAGGGCTCGGCCGCCTACTCCTTCTATGTCGAGGGCACCGCCGATCGGCTCTTCACGGCGCCTGCGGAGCTGCCCGCGGGGGCCCGCGCGGTGTCCTTCGGTACCTGTTCGCTCGTCCTGGAACCGGGAGCGAGCGCCTATGAGGAGCTGATGCGCAACGCGGCCTCGCAAGGGGTGTTCACCGCGCTCGACCCGAACATCCGGGCAGGGCTGATCCCCGACCCGGATGGATACCGGGCCCGGTTCAAGAGCTGGCTGCCGTCGGTGTCACTGCTGAAGCTCTCCGAGGACGACGCGCTGTGGCTGGGCGGCACTCCGCGTGAGTGGCTGGCCGCGGGACCTTCGGCCGTCGTGATCACTCAGGGCGGTGCGGGGCTGACCGCCTTCACACGGGACGGCGCCGAGCACTCCGTGGCGGGTGAGGAGGTCGACGTCGTGGACACGATCGGTGCGGGCGACACCGTGAACGCGGCCCTGTTGCACGGCCTGGCCGCCCAGGACGCTCTGTCCGCCGAGGCGCTCGTGGGACTGGGCGCCGACGGTTGGACACGGCTGTTGCGGTTCGCGGCGCGGGCTGCCGCGATCACCTGCTCCCGGGCGGGCGCCGAGCCGCCGTACGCCTCCGAAGTGGGGAACTTCTAGGAGGCGCTCCGCACGGAGGCGTTCCGTTCCATTCGATTCCGCTCTTGAGCAGTCAAGGTTCATGGCAGCCGCAGGGATCGGGCCGCTGATGATCCAACGTGCGGCGCCCCGCGGGGAGTTCCCGCGGGGCGCCGCACTTTTCAGGATGTGTCCTGGCTCGTTGCTCGTGAGCCTCAGGCCTTGCGGGCCCGCGTGGTCTTCTTCGCGGGCGTCGCCTTCTTCGCGGCAGCTGCCTTCTTCGTGGCTCCGGCCGCCTTGTCCGTGGCCTTGTTGTTGGCCGTCTTCGTGGTCCTGGCCGTCGCCGTCTTCTTCGCCGTCGCTCGTGCCGCGACCGTCTTCTTGGCGGCCGTCCTGCGTGGCGCCTTCACGGGAGCGGCGTCGCTGATCCGGTCGGCGTCGAGGATCTCGCGCAGGAACTTGCCGGTGTGGCTGGCGGGGACCGCGGCAACCTGCTCGGGTGTGCCCTCGGCGATGACGAGGCCACCGCCGGCGCCACCCTCGGGACCCATGTCCACGACCCAGTCGGCGGTCTTGATCACGTCGAGGTTGTGCTCGATGACGATGACCGTGTTGCCCTTGTCGACCAGGCCCGACAGCACCCTCAGCAACTTGCTGATGTCCTCGAAGTGCAGACCGGTGGTCGGCTCGTCGAGCACATAGACCGTGCGGCCGGTGGAGCGCTTCTGCAGCTCGCTGGCGAGCTTCACCCGCTGTGCCTCACCGCCGGACAGGGTGGTCGCGGACTGACCGAGCCGGACATAACCGAGACCCACGTCGTTCAGTGTCTTGAGGTGACGGTTGATCGACGGGACGGCCTCGAAGAAGTCCATGGCTTCCTCGATCGGCATGCTCAGGACCTCGGCGATGGACTTGCCCTTGTAGTGGACCTCCAGGGTCTCCCGGTTGTACCGGGCGCCGTGGCAGACCTCGCACGGGACGTACACGTCCGGGAGGAAGTTCATCTCGATCTTGATGGTGCCGTCGCCCGCGCAGTTCTCGCAGCGGCCGCCCTTGACGTTGAAGGAGAAGCGGCCCGGCATGTACCCGCGGACCTTCGCCTCGGTGGTCTCGGCGAACAGCTTGCGGATGTGGTCGAAGACTCCGGTGTATGTCGCCGGGTTCGAGCGCGGGGTGCGGCCGATGGGCGACTGGTCGACGTGCACGACCTTGTCGACGAGGTCGTCGCCTTCCACCCGCGTGTGCCGCCCGGGCACGCTGCGGGCGCCGTTGAGCTCGCGCGCGAGGTGCGTGTACAGGATGTCGTTGACCAGCGTGGACTTGCCGGAGCCGGACACACCGGTGACCGCGGTGAACACACCCAGCGGGAACGAGACGTCGATGTCCTGGAGGTTGTTCTCGCGGGCGCCGTGCACCGTGAGCTGCCGGGACGGGTCGTGCGGGCGCCGGATGTCGGGCAGCGGGATCGACTTCTTGCCGGCCAGGTACTGACCGGTCTGCGACTCGGCGTTGGCGAGCAGCTCCTTCAGGGAGCCGCTGTGCACGACCTTGCCGCCGTGCTCACCGGCGCCGGGGCCGATGTCGACGATCCAGTCGGCGACCTTGATGGTGTCCTCGTCGTGCTCGACGACGATCAGCGTGTTGCCCATGTCGCGCAGCCGTACCAGGGTCTCGATCAGCCGGTGGTTGTCGCGCTGATGCAGACCGATGGACGGCTCGTCGAGCACGTACAGCACGCCGACGAGTCCGGAACCGATCTGGGTGGCCAGGCGGATGCGCTGGGCCTCGCCACCGGAGAGCGTGCCGGCCGCGCGGTTGAGCGAGAGGTAGTCCAGGCCGACGTCGACCAGGAACCGCAGCCGCTCGTTGACCTCCTTCAGCACGCGCTCAGCGATCTTCTTGTCGCGGGCGTTGAGCTTCAGCTCGCCCAGGAATTCCGCGCAGTCGCTGATGGACATCGCGGAGACCTCGGCGATCGACTTCTCCATGATCGTGACCGCGAGGACGATCGGCTTCAGGCGCGTGCCCTCACAGGTGGGGCAGGGCACCTCGCGCATATAGCCCTCGAAGCGCTCACGGCTGGCGTCGCTCTCCGCCTCGCTGTGCCGACGCTTGACGAAGGGGACGGCCCCTTCGAACGGCGTCGTGTACACCCGCTCGCGCCCGTAACGGTTGCGGTAGCGGACCTCGATCTGCGTCTTGTGGCCGTACAGCAGGGCCTTCCTGGCGCGCTGCGGCAGGCCCGCGAACGGGATGTCCGTCCGGAATCCCAGCGCGTCCGCGAGGGCTCCGATCAGACGGCCGAAGTAGTCCTTGGTGTGGCCGTGCGACCAGGGGTGGATGGCGCCCTCGTCGAGGGTCTTGTCCTCGTCCGGGACGATCAGCTCGGGGTCGACCTCCATGCGCGTGCCGATGCCGGTGCACTCGGGGCAGGCGCCGAAGGGCGAGTTGAAGGAGAAGGAGCGCGGCTCCAGCTCCTCGAAGGAGAGGTCGTCATACGGGCAGTAAAGGTGCTCCGAGTACATGCGCTCGCGCTCGGGGTCGTCCTCGGGGAGGTCGACGAAGTCGAGCACGACCATGCCGCCGGACAGGCCGAGGGCGGTCTCCACGGAGTCGGTGAGCCGGCGCTTGGCGGAGTCCTTCACCGTGAGGCGGTCGACGACCACCTCGATGGTGTGCTTCTCCTGCTTCTTCAGCGTGGGCGGGTTCGACAGCTGGATCGTCTCGCCGTCCACACGCGCGCGGGAGTAGCCCTTGGTCTGGAGGTCGGCGAAGAGATCGACGAACTCGCCCTTGCGCTCGCGCACCAGCGGCGACAGGACCTGGAAGCGGCTCCCCTCCGGCAGCTCCAGGACCCTGTCGACGATGGCCTGCGGCGACTGGCGCGAGATCGGGCGACCGCACTCGGGGCAGTGCGGCTTGCCGATGCGAGCGAAGAGCAGCCGCAGATAGTCGTAGACCTCGGTGATGGTGCCGACCGTCGAGCGCGGGTTGCGCGAGGTCGACTTCTGGTCGATGGAGACCGCCGGGGACAGACCCTCGATGAAGTCGACGTCCGGCTTGTCCATCTGGCCGAGGAACTGCCGGGCGTAGGACGACAGCGACTCCACGTAACGCCGCTGTCCCTCGGCGAAGATCGTGTCGAAGGCCAGCGAGGACTTACCCGACCCTGACAGGCCCGTGAAGACGATGAGCGAGTCGCGCGGCAGGTCGAGCGAGACATTCTTCAGGTTGTGCTCGCGCGCGCCACGGACGATGAGACGGTCGGCCACGCCGGTCCGCACCTTTCTTGAGAGAAGTGACAGGGGGGCGATGCCCCCGTGTTTTCTCGGACTAGGCCCCCGTGATTCTCAGACTAGGGGGAGCCACTGACAACGCCGGTCGGATTCCCGAATGGGACAACAATCCCGAGCTATCCAGCATGCCCGACGCCACGACCGACCCTATAGCACGCGCATTCGATTTACGGCACTCGTTCACCACCTTCACCCAAAGGTGTGGCGAGGCTAATGTCAGCACCATGATTGATCACGCTCGTGACCTGGTGTCTGTACGTGAAGCGACCGAAAGGCTGCTCACCGCAGCGGCCAAGCTGGACAACGCGTCGGTGGCCGAGCCGTCACGGCTTCCCGGCTGGAGCCGCGGCCACGTCCTCGCCCATCTCGCCCGTAACGCGGACGCGCTCGTGAACGTCCTCGAAGGGCGCCCCATGTACGTCTCCGCCACTGCCCGGGACGCCGACATCGAGCGGGACGCCCCTCGGCCCCTCGATGTGCAGCTCACCGACGTGCGCGACAGCGGGGCCCGCTTCCAGGAGACGGGAGCGGCACCCGCGGACTGGTCACGCACGGTGGAACTGCGCAACGGGGTCACCGACGCGGCGGCCCGGGTGCCCTTCCGGCGCTGGGTCGAGGTGGACCTGCACCATGTGGATCTCGGGATCGGGTACGAGCTGGAGGACCTGCCGGCGGAGTTCGTGGAGCGGGAGATCGACTTCCTCGCGGAGCGGTTCACCGGGCACCCCGATGTGCCGTCGACGCGTCTGACGGACGGCACGCGCGTGTGGAACACGGGCCGGGAGGCCGGCACTCCCGAGGTCACCGTCCGAGGTTCCGCACCCGACCTGCTCGGCTGGCTCGCCGGACGCCGCGACGGCTCAGCACTGACCGCTCAGGGCGGCATGCTGCCGTCGCTTCCCCCGCTGTAACAGCCGTACGTTCCCTGGGTCGCTCTGCCCGCGACGCTCTGCACGCTGTCGTGGCCCGACGGCCCAGGGACCGCTCTGCCGCTATAGGCTGCCGACATGACGTACAGCGGACAGGTGACGGTCGGTGGCCCTGCCGACGTGCATGAGCTCAAGGACCTGATGATCACCAAGATCGCGGTCGGCCCGATGAACAACAACGCCTATCTGCTGCGCTGCCGGGCCACCGACGAGCAACTGCTGATCGATGCCGCCAACGAGGCGGACACCCTGCTGGGCATGATCGGCGACGACGGCATCGCATCCGTCGTCACCACCCACCAGCACGGCGACCACTGGCAGGCACTCGCCGCGGTCGTCGACGCCACCGGCGCGCGCACGTACGCCGGCCGGGACGACGCCGACGGCATCCCGGTGCCCACCGACGTCCTGGTCGACGACGGCGACATCATCCGGGTGGGGCGCGTGGAGCTCACCGCGCGCCACCTGGCCGGGCACACGCCGGGCTCGATCGCGCTCGTCTACGACGACCCGCACGGACACCCCCATGTGTTCACCGGGGACTGCCTGTTCCCGGGCGGTGTGGGCAACACCCGTAAGGACCCGAAGGCGTTCGCCAGTCTGATCCACGACGTCGAGACGAAGATCTTCGACGCGCTGCCGGACGAGACATGGGTCTACCCGGGGCACGGCAACGACACCTCGCTGGGTGCGGAACGGCCTCATCTGCCGGAGTGGCACGCGCGGGGCTGGTGACCGCAAGGCTGGTGACCGCAGGGCCGACCACGGCCGAGTGGGGTTGGTGAGGGCCGACCCGACCATCACGCGCGCCGTGCGCTCCCCGCGCACGCGCCCCGTGTGAACCGTTCACACGCACTGGTGCCCTGCGCGCGCTCCCGGCGTGCGTTGTTGCGCAGTCAACTGGAAGCAGCCCCGCGCAGGATGACGGCTCCTGAGCGGTACGGGCCGCCGGTCTTCAACCCCGCCCTCGACCGGCGGCCCCGGCGGCGGCTGCTGCCGCGGAAGTACCGTGGAAGTGGGCTGTGTTCACAAGAACGCAACACCCCTTCCCACTATGCGGAAACTGACCGTCGTGACCTCGACAAACACGACGGCCCACTGCCAATCTCGCGCCATGCACCTTGCCCCTCGCGCACTGCGCCGCGCCGTCGTCGTCGCCACGACAGCCCTGCTCGCCACCGCTCTCGGCTGCGCTCCGCAGCCGGAGGAGAAGGCCACCGGAACACCGTCGGGATCGGCAGGTAACACCTGCGCCAAGGGCGAGTTGGCCACCAAGACCGCCGGAAAGCTCACGATCGCCACCGACGAGCCGGCCTACGAGCCCTGGTTCAAGGACGACAAGCCGGCCAACGGCGAGGGCTTCGAGTCGGCGGTCGCGTACGCCGTGGCCAAGCAACTCGGCTACGACAAGAGCGCTGTCGTCTGGCAGAGCGTGCCGTTCAACAGGGCCTTCGCACCCGGCGAGAAGACCTTCGACTTCGACATCAACCAGGTGTCGATCAGTGCCGAGCGCAAGAAGGCCGTGGACTTCTCCTCCGGCTACTACGACGTCCGCCAGGCCGTCATCGCACTGAAGGGAACCAAGGCCGCCGAGGCGAAGAGCGTCGCGGACCTGAAGGACCTCAAGCTCGGCGCCCAGGTGGGCACGACCAGCCTCAACTACATCGACGACGTGGTGAAGCCGACCCGGCAGGCCGCTGCGTACGCCAAGAACGACCAGGCCAAGTCCGCGCTGAAGAACGGTCAGGTCGACGCCGTCGTGGTCGACCTGCCGACCGCCTTCTACATCACCGCGGCCGAGGTGACGGACGCGACGATCGTGGGCCAGTTCGAGAACCAGGGCGGTACGCCGGAGCAGTTCGGGCTCGTGCTCGACAAGGGCAGCGCGCTCACCGGGTGCGTGACGGACGCCGTCGACGCCCTGCGCGGGGACGGCACCCTGGGCAAGCTCGAGCAGCAGTGGCTGTCCGACGCCGTCGACGCCCCGGTGCTCAAGTGACGGTCACGAAGGAGGAGTCCGGCCAGGAAGGCGCGGACGACAACGATGGCGTGACCGGCGCGGGCGACGACGGCTACGTCCCCTCCCAGCGGCGTCTCGACCGCGAGCACTACAAGCGGGCCCGCGCCCGCCGCGCCACGGCCATCGCGGCGCTCTCCACGCTGGTCACGGGCGTCTTTCTCTACTTGGTCGTGGTCAACGCGCCGGGCTGGCCGCGCACCAAGGAGACGTTCTTCGACTGGCAGTACGCGCGCGAGGCGTTCCCGAAGATCCTCGAAGGGCTCTGGCTGAACGTCCGGCTGCTGCTGATCTGTGGCGCGGCCGTGCTGGTTCTCGGGATGCTCATCGCCGTCGCACGCACGCTGCGCGGCCCGGTGTTCTTCCCGCTGCGGGCGCTGGCCGCCGCGTACACGGACTTCTTCCGGGGTCTTCCGCTCATCATTAACCTCATGATCGTCGTCCTCGGCGTCCCCGCCCTGCGGCTTCAGGGCGTGACCGTCGATCCCGTGCTGCTGGGCGGTACGGCGTTGACGCTGACGTACTCGGCGTACGTGGCCGAGGTGTTCCGCGCGGGCATCGAGTCCGTCCACCCCTCGCAGCGCGCCGCGGCACGCTCGCTCGGCCTCACCAACCGGCAGGCGCTGCGACACGTCGTCCTGCCCCAGGCCGTACGCCGCCAGGTGCCGCCCCTGCTGAACGACCTGGTGTCGCTGCAGAAGGACACCGGACTGGTGTCGATCGGCGGCGCGGTGGACGCCGTACGGGCCGCGGACATCATCGTGGGCCGCAGCCTCAACTACACGCCGTACATCGTCGCGGGCCTGGTCTTCGTGGCGCTGACCATCCCGATGACGCGCTTCACGGACTGGGTGACGGCCCGGATGGACCGTCGGCGCGCCCAAGGAGGAACCCTGTGAGCGACGCACCTGTGCTGCGCATGGAGGCCGTGCGCAAGACCTTCGGCAGCTCGGTCGTACTGCGCGACGTCGACCTGGAGGTCGCCCCGCACACGGTGACCGCGCTGATCGGCGCGTCCGGCTCCGGAAAGTCCACGCTGCTGCGCTGCGCGAACCTCCTGGAGGACATCGACGACGGCGCGATCTGGCTGGACGGCGAGGAGATCACCGATCCACGCGTCGACCAGGACGCCGTACGGCGCCGTATCGGCGTGGTCTTCCAGGCGTACAACCTCTTCCCGCACATGACGGTCCTGGAGAACATCACCCTCGCTCCGCGGCGCGTGCACGGCGTGTCCCGCGCGGAGGCCGAGGCACACGCGCGTGAGCTGCTGGAGCGGCTCGGGCTGGCCGACAGGGCCGGCGAGTACCCGGACCGGCTGAGCGGCGGTCAGCAGCAGCGGGTCGCGATCGTGCGCGCCCTGGCCGTACGTCCCCGGCTGCTGCTGCTCGACGAGATCACCGCAGCCCTCGACCCCGAGCTCGTGGGCGAAGTCCTCACCGTCGTCCGCGACTTGAAGGAGGACGGGATGACGATGGTGCTGGCCACGCACGAGATGGGGTTCGCCCGCGAGGTGGCCGACCAGGTTTGCTTTCTGGACTCAGGCGTGGTGCTGGAGCGCGGCACGGCCGAGCAGATCTTCGGCGATCCGCAGCAGGAGCGCACCCGGCGCTTCCTGCGGAGGATCGTGGAGGCGGGACGTCTGTAAGGCCGCACAAGCCCGTGGCAGGCATGAGGCAGGCATCTGGCAGGCATGTGTAAGGACCGCCCCACCATGGCGGGCGGTCCTTACATCGCCGCCCCGCCCGCCCACATCACGTGTCCGCCTGCCCCGCCCCGGCCAGTGCCGCGACCCGCTCCACCCCGAAGACGTACCCCTGCACACCGCACCCCGCGATGACCCCGTCTGCGCGCAGCGAGACATACGAGTGGTGCCGGAACGGCTCGCGCTTGTGGATGTTGGAGATGTGGACCTCCAACACTGGAATGCCGTCACAGGTGTTGAGCGCATCCAGGATCGCCACGGAGGTGTGCGAGTAGGCACCGGGGTTGATCACGATCCCGCAGTGATTCAGCCGTGCCTCGTGGATCCAGTCGACCAACTCCCCCTCGTGGTTGGACTGCCGGAAGTCGATCGTGCCGCCGTGCGCGGCAGCCGCCTTGGCGCACAGCGCCTCGACATCGGCCAGGGTCTCGGAGCCGTAGATCTCCGGCTGGCGCTGGCCGAGCAGGTTCAGGTTGGGGCCGTTGAGGATCATGATCGGGGCGTTGGCCAGGGTGCGGGGCACGGTTCCTCCGGTCCGTTCGGGGTTGCGCGGTCCGTCGAAGACCGCTGCTCAGACTTCGGTTTATCACGGTGCACCGTGCACGCGGCGCGTCCTACCCTCCCGGTATGACCACGATCTCGTACCCCCCCAAGCCCTCCCCCGGCGACCGCGTCGCCGTCATCTCCCCCGGCGCGGGCCTGCCCGGGCTCTTCCCGCTCCCTTACGAGCTGGGCCTGGAGCGGCTGCGCAAGGAGTACGGGCTCGAACCCGTCGAGTACCCGGCGACCCGCAAGATGGGCTCCACGCCTCAGGAGCGGGCCGACGACATCCACGCCGCCTTCGCCGACCCGGACATCAAGGCGGTGATCGCGTCCATCGGCGGCGACGACCAGATCACCGTGCTGCCGTTGCTGGACCGGGAGTTGATCCGGGCGAACCCCAAGCCGTTCTTCGGAATGAGCGACAACACGAACCTGCTCATGTTCCTGCGCAACACCGGAATCGTCGGCTATCACGGCGTGAGCGTGATGTGCGAGCTGGGCCGTCCCGGCGCCATGCACCCGCAGACCGCCGACTCCCTGCGGGCCGCTCTGTTCACGTCGGGCGAGTACGAACTCGGGCCCGCCGAGCGCTGGAACGACATCAATGGCGACTGGGCCGACCCGACGACCTTCGATGCGGAGCCGGAGACGCGGCCGGGAGGCGGGTGGACCTGGGTGAACGCCGACCAGGTGGTGGAAGGCCGCACCTGGGGCGGCTGCCTGGAGATCGTCGGCTGGCTGCTGATGGCCGACCGGGAGATCGCGCGTGACCTCTCGGAGTACGACGGCGGAGTGCTGTTGCTGGAGACGTCGGAGGAGATGCCGAGCGCCAACGAGGTCTTCTGGACCCTGCGCAACATGGGCGAGCGCGGGCTGCTCCAGCGCTTCTCCGCGCTGCTGATGGGCCGTGCGAGGACCTGGTCCTTCGAACATCCCAACGGCCCGGAGGAAGCCGCTCGTTACGCCGCTGAGCAGCGCGAAGCCGTGCTGCGGGCCATGCGCATGTATGCCCCCAACACCCCGATCGTCTTCGACGTTGACCTCGGCCACACCGACCCGCAACTCGTCATCCCTTACGGCGGCACCGTGCGTGTCGACGGCCCCGCCCGGCGCATCACCGTCACGTACTGAACGCGGCCACCGCCCCCGCGCGCCCCCGTAACTCCCGGTCACCGTGGGTAGTTGACGCAGCATGCACGATGCACACACCGTAAGGTCGCCTTCCATGCTGCGGCTCGCCGCCGCGTCCCTGGCCGGCACGGCCATCGAGTTCTACGACTTCTTCGTCTACGGGACCGCGGCGGCTCTGGTTCTGGGGCCGCTGTTCTTCCCGACGTTCTCGCCGGTGGCGGGGACCCTGGCCGCCTTCGCGACGTTCGGCGTGGGCTTCGTGGCGCGGCCACTGGGGTCGGTGCTGTTCGGGCACATCGGGGACCGGCACGGACGCCGGCCGGTCCTCGTCGCCTCACTGCTGCTGACCGGCGCCTCCACGGTCGCGGTCGGCTGCGTGCCGACGTACGACACCATCGGTGTGGCCGCTCCCCTGCTGCTGCTCCTTCTGCGCTTTCTGCAGGGGCTCGGGCTCGGCGGCGAGTGGGGCGGGGCCGTCCTGCTGACGGTGGAGCACGCGCCCGCCGGGCGGCGCGGTCTGTGGTCGAGCTTCCCGCAGGTCGGGCCCGCGCTGGGCTTCCTGCTCGCCAACGGTGTGGTGCTGGGGCTTTCGGCGACGCTGTCCGACGCGCAGTTCGCCTCGTGGGGATGGCGGGTGCCGTTCTGGGCCGCGGGAGTGCTCGCTCTGGTGGGGCTGTGGCTGCGGTCGTCGCTCACCGAGAGCCCTCGGTTCCTCGAAATCGACGAGCCCGCGCGCGTGCCGCTCGCCGAGGTCGTCCGCGACCACTGGCGGCGCGTTCTGCTGACGGCCGGGGCCCTGTCGGTCGGGTACGCGATCTTCTACACCGTGACGACCTGGTCCCTCGCCTACGCCACCGAGCGGCTCGGCGTGGGCCGCGGCGTCATGCTGGTCTGCATCATGGGCGCGGTGGTGGTGAAGGGCTCGCTGACACCCGTGGTCGCGATTCTCGGCGACCGGTACGGCCGGCGGCCCCTTTGCCTGATCGGGTGCGCCGCCTCCGCCCTGTGGATGTTCCCGTTGGTGGCGCTTCTCGCCACGGGCGAGCCGCTGCTGATGTTCCTCGGCTTCCTCGGGGCGATGCTCGCGTTCATCACGATGTTCGCGGTCATCGCCGCGTATCTGCCGGAGTTGTACGAGCCCCGGGTGCGCTGCACGGGCGCCGCGGTGGGCTACAACCTCGGCGGCGTCCTCGGGGGCGCGCTCACGCCGATCGTGGCGACGGCGCTCGTCGAGCAGGGCGGTCGGGTGCCCTGGGGCGTGGGGGCGTATCTGACGGGGGTCGCGCTGCTCAGCCTGGGGTGCTTCGCGCTGCTGCCCGAGACGCGTCCGGTGGCTGCCGTGGCGCCGGAGCCCGCCACGGGGTGACGGGCTCCGGAACGCCGCGACCACGGGACACCGGGTGCCGCGCAACTCGGCGGCTACGGATTGAGCGCGAGCTCCAGGTAGGCCGCGAACAGCACCAGGTGGACGCCACCTTGCAGCGGTGTCGCCCGCCCCGGCACCACCGTCAGCGCACTCACCACCACCGTCAGGGCGAGCAGCACCATGTGGGTGGGGCCGAGGCCGAGGACGAGCGGGCCGGAGAGCCAGACGGAGGCCAGGGCGACCGCGGGGATGGTCAGGCCGATACTGGCCATCGCCGAGCCGAGCGCGAGGTTCAGACTGGTCTGCACACGGTCGCGGCGGGCGGAGCGAAGCGCGGCGATCGTCTCGGGAAGCAGCACCAACAAGGCGATGATCACGCCGACGACGGCATGCGGGAGGTCGGCCGCCGCCACTCCGGACTCGATGGTGGGCGACACTCCCTTGGCCAGACCGACCACGCCGACCAGGGCCAGGCCCAGCAGCCCCAGGCTGATCAGGGCGGTGCGGCGGGAGGGCGCGTCGGCGTGGTCGTCCGCGGTGACCACGCCGCCCTGCCGGGTGACGGGGAGGAAGTAGTCGCGGTGTCGCACGGTCTGGGTGGTCACGAAGAGGCCATACAGGATCAGCGAGGAGACCGCGGCGAACGTCAGCTGCACGGTGGAGAACTCCGGGCCCGGCTTGCTCGTGGTGAACGTCGGCAGCACGAGGCTGAGCGTGGCCAGGGTGGCGACTGTCGCGAGGGCGGCGCCGGTGCCCTCGGGGTTGAAGACAGCCGTGCGGTGCCGCAGCGAGGCGACCAGCAGACACAGGCCGACGATGCCGTTACAGGTGATCATCACGGCCGCGAAGACCGTGTCCCGGGCGAGGGTGGAGCTCTTGTCGCCGCCATCGACCATCAGGGTCACGATCAGGGCGACCTCGATGATCGTGACGGCGACGGCGAGGACGAGGGAGCCGAAGGGTTCGCCGACGCGGTGCGCGACCACCTCAGCGTGATGTACGGCGGCCAGGACAGCACCCGCGAGGACCAGCGTGACCAGCGCGACGACCGCGCCGGGCAGGTCCCGTCCCCAGGTGAAGGCCAGCAGGACGACCGCGAGCACCGGCACGAGGTACGTCCACCCTGTCGTGAGCGACCTGAGCCGATCGATCATGGAGCGATCGTCGCAGAGGGCTTGGGGGTTCGCATTCCGGTCCGAGTGGTTGTCAGGTGGCCCCGCGCCCTCGGGTTGCGGGGCCCCTGTCTTTCTTGTGTCGCTACGCGAAATCGGTCGTCTCCTGTACGTCGCAGTCCGTGAAGGACGGCGGCGCGGTGCACAGCGCGGCCATCTGCTCCGCGAACTTGGTCGTCTCGGGGTCGTCGCTGTTGCGCATCGCGTCCTCGCAGGAGGCGAACTCGATCACTACGAGGTAGCGGTTGGGCTGCCCCCGGTCCTTGAGGACGACGCGTCGCGTGGGGCCGCCGTCGCGGCCCGCCAAGCGCTGTTCCGTCTCGTGGGCCAGTTCCCGCATCTCGTCGATGCGCTCGGTCTCGAAGTCGATGATCTGTACGAACTTGATGGGTGCGTCCACAGGTGCCTCCACCCCCGGCCGTGGTGTCCCCGGACGGGGACACCGCAGCACCCAACGAAGCACCGGGAGCGGCGCTCGGCAATTCGCTGCGCACCACTCCCGGTGTTGGTTCTTCCTACGTCCGACGTGGTCAGACGTCGATGCTGTCCTTCGGAGCGCCTTCGCTCCGCTCCTGCGCCGCCTCGGCCGCCGCCTTCTTCTTGGAGGCCATCAGGCTGGTGATCGTGGTGACGATCAGGACCGAGCAGATCACGCCGAGCGAGACCGGAATGCTGATCTCGGGGACGTGCACCCCGGACTCGTGCAAGGCGTGCAGCACCAGCTTGACGCCGATGAAACCGAGGATGATCGACAGGCCGTAGCTGAGGTGGACCAGCTTCCTCAGCAGGCCACCGATCAGGAAGTACAGCTGCCGCAGACCCATCAGCGCGAAGGCGTTGGCCGTGAACACGATGTACGGGTCCTGGGTCAGGCCGAAGATCGCCGGGATGGAGTCGAGGGCGAAGAGCACGTCGGTCGTACCGATCGCCAGCATCACGACCAGCATCGGGGTCATGACCCGCTTGCCGTTCTCCTGGATCCACAGCTTGGTGCCGTGGTAGCGATCGGCGACACCGAACCTGCGCTCGGCCGCCTTCAGCAGCTTGTTCTCCTCGAACTCCTCGTCCTCCTCGCCGGCCCGGGCCTCCTGGATGAGCTTCCAGGCGGTCCAGATCAGGAAGGCGCCGAAGAGGTAGAACACCCAGGCGAAGCTGGCGAGGATCGCGGCCCCCGCGGCGATGAAGATCGCCCGCAGCACCAGGGCTATGAGAACACCGACCAGCAGCACTCGCTGCTGGTACTGGGACGGCACCGCGAACTTCGCCATGATCAGGACGAAGACGAAGAGGTTGTCGACACTCAGCGACTTCTCGGTGATGAAGCCCGCGAAGAACTCGCCACCGGCCTGTCCGCCGCCGAAGATCAGCAGGCCGAGCCCGAAGAGGCCGGCCAGTGCGATCCAGACGACCGTCCAGATACCGGCTTCCTTGATCGAGACGTCGTGCGGCTTGCGGCCGATGAAGAAATCGACGGCGATCAGGGCTGCAAGGCCCACGATGGTCAGGACCCATAGGGTCGCGGAAACTTCCACTGCTGCGCCTCCGGCAGTCGTAACGGCAAATGTCAGCGTCGTCGCGCGCCGGAGGTCTCTTCCACCCACTATGGGCCGACGCCCCGGGATCTGGCCGGATCCGTATTGACGGGTACGTCGCAGCGACAGGGAGTACTCCCCTCCGTGCAATGAACAGTACCCCAATTGCCAAGGAAAGGTAAAGCGCTTGGCAAAAGAAGCGCCAAGTTCGCAGGTCAGAGGCGCTTTACCGGTACTTGGCCCGAGCCGCTGCGACCTGTGCGAGCACGTGCTGGAGCACCTGGCTGCCGGGCGGCACGAGCGGGGGCTCGTAGGTCCAGGCGTGCCCCACCCACGGGTCGGCGAGGTGATCGTCCGGCGTCGGGGTCAGTCGCATCAGCGAGCGCCAGAGCGGGTCGAGCAACGGGCCGTAGGCGGCCGCCTCCTCGCGGTCCGCGACCATCATCAGGTGGACGCCGACGGCCGGACCCTCGTCCGCCAGGTAGCGCAGCTGGTTCACGGCGCGGTCGTCGAAGCCGTGCGGGAAGTCGTTGACGATCAGCAACTGCTCGGAGGTGTCGAAATCAGGCGGCAGGGAGTCCGGGGCACCGCCGCGCACCGCCATCTGCACCAGGTCGACCCGCTGGGTGAGCCGCGCGAGGACCTCCGCGACGCCGGCCGCGCCCACGGCGGGCGGGGCAGCGAGCACACCGGTCTGCACCAGCGGGGCGAGTGCCTGTGCGCCGGAACCGGCGGGATCGATGACATGCACGGTGAACTCGCCCGCCGGATAGACGGCGAGCAGCCGTGCCGCGTGCGCCACCGCAGTCTCCATCGCGAGGCGCCGCAGGTCATGGGAGTCCGTGTAGGAGCCGTCGAGCGAGCCGCTGCTTCCGCTGTCGATCCACAGGCCCCGTTCCAGCGGCAGCCGGACCAGCATCGGGATGCGCAACCGGCCGCTCTCGGGCAGGTGGAGGTCGCCCAGGCGCAGGGCCATGGGGATCTCCATCGGTACGCGGTAGCCGTGCCAGACGGGGTTGTCCCAGCGCGCGTACGCATGCGGCAGCGCGGGTTCGACGACCTCGGACTCGGCGGTGAGCTGGGCGATGTCCCGGTCGAGCGTCGCCCTGGCCTGGTTGACCAGCTGCGTGTGCTTGGCCTGCGCCGCCTCGCGCGCGGCGTCGCCCTGACCGCCGATCCGGCTGCGCGGGTCCGACAGGACCTGGTCGAGTTCCTTGTCCATGCGCGAGTCGGCGAAGTCGACGGCGCTGCGGTAGGCGGCTGCCGTGCGGGCCAGGTCCTCGAACATGCCCCACACCTGGTTGTAGAGGCGCTCGTCCATGGACCAGCCGGTGGCGTCGCCCGCGACGGGCTGCGCGGGTTGTCCGGGCTGGGCCGGGGGTGCGGTCGGCGGGGGCGGCGGCGGAGCCGCAGTCTGCCGGCCCGGGTGGCTGTAGTTGATGGAGCCGCCCGAGGTGGGAGCGGACGGCTGGGCCGGGTCGGTGGCGCCGGCTCCGCCCTGGTACGACGGCTGCGGTGTGGGCTGGCCCGGTATGCCGGGCGTCTGCGGGCCGTAGGGGGACGTCGGTGGCGGTGTCGGCTGGCCGGACGCGCCGGACGTCTGCGGGCCGTACGGCGATGTCGGCTGCGCCCCGGGGCCTGACGTGCCCTGCGGTGCGGGACCGCCCTGGTCCGGGCCGAGGGCCGGCGCGGCCGTCTGCCGGGAGCGGTCGCCGTCCGTGCGTGGCGGGGGTGCCGGCACCGAGCGGGCCATGCCCAGGGCCACCGCTTCGTTGATGCTGCCGGCGAGCTGCTGGGCCTGGGGCAGGCCCTGGTCGGTGAAGAGGTCGGCGAGGCCGCCGGCGTACCCCTGGCCGATGGCGCGTACCTTCCAGGCGTCCTGGCGGCGGTACAGCTCCAGCGCCACGACGGCCGACTCGGCCTCCAGGCCGGTGATGGTGTAGCTGGCGACCTCGTTGCCGTCGAGGCCGGTGACCGCGACGAAGGGGGTCGCGACGGCGCCGAACCGGCTCGGGCCGCCGGCCCCCGTCGGCAGGGCGAGCAGCACACTGACACGGTGGACGGCCTCCGGCATGGCGTCCAGGTCGACCGCAAGACGATGGTCGGCGGCCGCCTGCCGGGAGACCTCGAGGCCGGGCAGGGTGGGAGTGCCGGGATGGGCCACCCACTCGACGCCGTGGATCCTGCCCTGCTCGTCGCCGAGCGTGGCTGCGGCCACGATCGGCGTGCCGGCCGAGATCCGGATCTCCAGACGGGCCTGGGAGAGCGGGTGGTTCTGCCCCCGCACCAGCTCGGCCGTCATGCCTTCGTCCCCCTGTGTCGCTTGTCGTGTCGTGTGCGGCTCGCCGGGCGGGCCTACAGGTGCGGCAGGATCGCCGGCATCAGGTCCTGGAAGGTACGGCCGTTGGCCGGGGTGCCGAGGGCGGTCATCGACCAGCCCGGACCCGAGCGGTGCACCTTCGCCATGATCTGCGCGGTGTACTGGCCGCCGCCGGCCAGCGTGTAGCGGGCGAGCTCTTCGCCGTTGGTCTCGTCGACCAGGCGGCAGAACGCGTTCTGCACCTCCTGGAAGGTCTGGCCCGTGAAAGAGTTCACGGTGAAGACGATCTGGTCGATGTGGACCGGGATGCGCGCGAGGTCGACGAGGATCGCCTCGTCGTCGCCGCCCTGGCCGACACCGCCGACGAGGTTGTCACCGGTGTGGCGAACCGAGCCGTCGTCGCTCACCAGGTGGCGGAAGAAGACGACGTCGACCGGCTGCTTGTCCGCGAACAGGACGGCGGAGGCGTCGAGGTCGACCTCCCGCGTACGCGAGCCGAACAGGCCGCGCCGGGGAGCCGCCTGCCAGCCGAGACCCATGCGCACCGCGGTCAGGCTGCCGCCGTCGTTCTTCTGCAGACTGATGGCCTGACCCTTGGTCATGTTGACGGTCACGTGCTGATTCCCCTCTCGAGCTGTCCCCTGTTGGCCGCGGAGTCCGCGGATGACGAGAACCCTACGCAGGGGCACTGACAGTGACGTACCCCGGTCCCCACTTTGTGTCGGTCTTGCAACACAGCGAGTACCGGGAGTCCGGCCGGCGACTGTTCGGGCGGCGCCGCTCAGGCCAGGCCCGCCTCCTTCATCTGGCGCAACTCCTTCTTCATCTCGGACACTTCGTCGCGCAGCCGGGCCGCGATCTCGAACTGCAGATCCGCGGCGGCGGCGCGCATACGCTCCGTCAACTCCTCGATCTGCTCGGCGAGATCGGCCGCGGGGCGGTCGGTCGGCACCGTCTCCTTCGCCTTGCCCTTGGCGGATTTGCCCGCCTTCGCGCCCTTGGCCTTGTCGCCGAGGGAGGGGACGGGGGCCTTGGTGCCCCGGCCGTCCTTCTTGGCGCGGTAGCCGCTGCCGAGCAACTGCTCGGTGTCGACGTCCTCGCGGGCGATCTGCGCGACGATGTCGTTGATCTTCTTGCGCAGCGGCTGGGGGTCGATGCCCTTCGCCGTGTTGTACGCGACCTGCTTCTCCCGGCGGCGGTTGGTTTCGTCGATGGCCTTCTCCATCGCCGGGGTGATCTTGTCGGCGTACATATGAACCTGGCCGGAGACATTGCGCGCCGCGCGGCCGATGGTCTGGATGAGGGACGTCCCCGAGCGCAGGAAGCCCTCCTTGTCGGCGTCGAGGATCGCGACGAGTGATACCTCGGGCAGGTCGAGACCCTCGCGGAGGAGGTTGATGCCGACGAGCACGTCGAACTCGCCGGCGCGCAGTTCGCGCAGCAGCTCGACGCGGCGCAGGGTGTCGACGTCGCTGTGCAGATAGCGCACCTGGATGCCGAGCTCCAGGAAGTAGGCGGTGAGGTCCTCGGCCATCTTCTTGGTGAGGGTGGTGACCAGGACGCGCTCGTCCTTCTCGACACGCACCCGGATCTCGTGCACCAGGTCGTCGATCTGCCCCTCGGTGGGCTTGACGACGACCTCCGGGTCGACCAGGCCGGTCGGGCGGATGATCTGCTCGACGTGACCGTCCCCGCGGGAGAGTTCGTAGTTGCCCGGGGTGGCCGACAGGTAGACCGTCTGCCCGATGCGCTTTTGGAACTCCTCCCACTTCAGGGGGCGGTTGTCGAGGGCGGAGGGCAGGCGGAAGCCGTGGTCGACGAGGGTGCGCTTGCGGGAGGCGTCGCCCTCGTACATGGCTCCGATCTGCGGCACGGTGACGTGCGACTCGTCGATGACGAGCAGGAAGTCGTCCGGGAAGTAGTCCAGCAGTGTGTTCGGCGGGGAGCCGGGCGAGCGGCCGTCGAAGTGCATCGAGTAGTTCTCGATACCGGAGCAGCTGCCGATCTGACGGAGCATCTCGAGGTCGTACGTCGTGCGCATCCGCAGGCGCTGGGCCTCCAGGAGTTTGCCTTGGTTCTCCAGCTCGGAGAGGCGCTCGCCGAGCTCCTTCTCGATGTCGTTGACGGCCCGCTCCAGGCGCTCGGGGCCCGCGACGTAGTGGGTGGCCGGGAAGACGTACAGCTGCTCGTCGTCGCTGATGATCTCGCCGGTGAGCGGGTGGAGTGTGGACAGTGCCTCGATCTCGTCGCCGAACATCTCGATGCGGACGGCGAGCTCCTCGTAGACCGGGAAGATCTCGATGGTGTCGCCGCGCACCCGGAAGGTGCCGCGGCTGAAGGCGAGGTCGTTGCGCGTGTACTGGATGTCCACGAAACGGCGCAGCAGCTGGTCCCGGTCGACCTCGTCGCCGACCTTGAGGGGGACCATGCGGTCCACGTACTCCTGCGGAGTACCGAGGCCGTAGATGCAGGAGACCGAGGCGACCACGACGACGTCGCGGCGGGTGAGCAGCGAGTTGGTCGCGGAGTGCCGCAGGCGCTCGACCTCCTCGTTGATCGAGGAGTCCTTCTCGATGTAGGTGTCCGACTGCGGGACGTAGGCCTCGGGCTGGTAGTAGTCGTAGTACGAGACGAAGTACTCGACGGCGTTGTTCGGCAGCAGCTCGCGGAACTCGTTCGCCAGCTGGGCGGCCAGGGTCTTGTTCGGCGCCATCACCAGGGTGGGGCGCTGGAGCTTCTCGATCATCCACGCGGTGGTGGCGGACTTGCCGGTGCCGGTCGCGCCGAGCAGGACGACGTCCTTCTCGCCGCCTTCGACACGCCGGGCGAGATCGGCGATGGCCTGCGGCTGGTCGCCGCTGGGCTGGTAGGGGCTGACGACCTCGAAGGGCGCCACCGTGCGTTCGATGCTGGAAACGGGCCGCATGAAGTCAACCGTACGACCCCCCACTGACAACGCGGTCCGATCAGTGGTTCTGCGGGGTCCGGGAGCCTCGGTGGTCCTGGTTGCGGCGGGTGCGCAGCTGCGGGCGGCGGGCCTGGTGCGGGACCGTCGTGTGGGCCGGGACGCCCGGCTTGGGCTCCGCGGGGACCACTGCGGGTTTCCCCATGATCATGTGCGGGTCGAACAGCACCACGGCGCCGGCCAGGAGCAGGAAGGCGAGGGGGCCGACCAGCATCGGCGCGAGCAGGCCGGCGGGTGAGTCGCCGGTCGCGGGCGCGGCCGTGCTGTGCAGATGGACGCTGAGGGCGGCCATGCCGGTGTAGTGCATGCCGCTGACGGCGAGGCCCATGACGAGGCTGGCGCCGACGCTCCACATGAGCCCTCTGACCTGTCCGGCTGCCCACAGCGCGGCGGTGGCCGCCACCATCGCTATGGCGACGGAGATGCCGACGGTGAGCGTGTTGTATTCCAGCTTGCCGTTGAGCCGCAGGCCGGCCATGCCCAGGTAGTGCATCGAGGCGATGCCGAGGCCGGTGATGGTGCCGCCGGTGAACAGAGCTGTTCCGCGGGCGCCTTTGTAGCCGACGATGAAGATCCCTACGCCGACCATGACGATGGCGACGGCGAGGCTCGCGAACGTCATCGGCTTGTCGTAGTGGATCGGTGTCTCCTTGACCGTGAACCCCATCATCGCGACGAAGTGCATGGTCCATATGCCGGAGCCGATGGCCGCCGAACCCAGGGCGAGCCAGCCCGGGCGCCAGGACTGCGAGACGAGCATCGATCTGGTGGTGCAGCGCAGGCCGAGCGCACCGCCGAGGCAGGCCATGAGGTAGGCCACCAGCGGGGTGACGAGTCCGTAGCTGAATCCGTCGATCGTGCCCTGCATACGCAGCTGCCCTTCCCGCCCTCGTACGTCCCGGAATGCCGTGAAAAACGCGCCCCCTCCCAGGACCGCCCGAGCGGTTCAGGGTTGAGGCAGAGAGTAACTCCCACCGGAATGGTCGAACGATTTTCCGGCAAAGAAACACGGGCTTGCCCCAGTTGTGCGGCACGAGTGAGCGGACCCGGACCACTCCATTCAATCTGTGGCCATTCTGTACTCCTCCAGCGTTGACCCTCTGCTGCCACAGTTGTGCTGTCCGTGATCGTTCGACGCGAGGAGTACGCATGCACGCGCGCGTTGTAGCCGCCACGACGACCGCAGTCCTGGGAACCGCGGCGCTTCTGCTTCCCGCGCCCCACGCCCGGGCCGGCGCCGAGCGGCCCACGGTGATCGCACACCGAGGGGCCTCGAGTTATGCACCCGAGAACACGCTGGCCGGCGTCGACAAGGCTGCCGAACTGGGCATCAGCTGGGTCGAGAACGACGTGCAACGCACCAAGGACGGGGAACTGGTCGTCCTCCACGACGACAACCTCAAGCGCACGACCGATGTGGAGCAGGTCTTCCCCAACCGGGCGCCCTGGAAGGTGAAGGACTTCACCGCTGCCGAGATCGCCCGGCTGGACGCGGGCAGCTGGTTCGACCACGCATACGCGGGCGCGCGCGTGCCGACGTTGGCGCAGTTCATGGACCGGGTGGAACTGCACCACCAGAAGCTGCTCCTGGAGATCAAGAACCCCGACCTGTACCCGGGCATCGAGCAGCAGACGCTCAAGGCCCTGGACAACGATGGCTGGCTCGACGCGCCCCACCTGGGCCGGCTGATCGTGCAGAGCTTCAGCGCCGACAGTGTGCGGACCATCCATGAGCTGAAGCCGGCTGTGAAGACCGGCTTCCTGGGAACGCCGCCCGTCGCGGACCTGTCCTGGTACGCGACCTTCGCCGACCAGATCAACCCCTCCTACACCTCCATCTCCACGGGTTACGTGACCTCCGTCCAAGCGTTCGAAGGGCCGCACGGCAGGCCGCTGGAGGTGTTCACCTGGACCGTGAACGACGCGGACACCGCCCGGCTGGTCGCCGGGTACGGCGTCGACGGGATCATCACCAACAGCCCCGACGTGGTGCGGGACGCCCTGCCCGAGGAGTGAGGGCGTTGTCAGTGCCGGGTCGTACGGTTGGCACATGGACAGCCATGGGCAGTACGAGCCGCAGGTCGTGTGGGCCGTCGTCGGTACCGACATCGGTCCGCTGATGCCGGCCGCGACCCGCGACGGCCTGGTCAGCGTCGTGTTCCACGCCACGGAGAAGGTGCGCGAGAAGACGCTCGACCGGCTGGCGTCCCGACTGGGCACCGAGCCGGTCGAGGCGCCCGGCTCCCCGCTGCTGGCCGAGGCGATACGACAGCTGGAGGAGTACTTCGCGGGTGTCCGGCGCGACTTCGAGCTGCCGCTCGACTGGTCGCTGATCTCGGGCTTCAACCGGCAGGTGCTGCACGAGCTGGCCTCCGGTGTCCCGTACGGCTCCGTCGTCGGTTACGGCGATCTGGCCGGGCGGGTCGGGCAGCCGGGCGCGGCCCAGGCGGTGGGGATGGCGATGGGCGCCAATCCGCTGCCGGTCGTCGTGCCCTGCCATCGGGTCGTGGAGAGCGACGGCGGCATCGGAGGGTTCGGGGGCGGTCTGGAGACCAAGCGGAAGCTGCTCGCGCTGGAGGGGGTCCTGCCGGAGCCGCTCTTCTGATCTCCTGATGCCCTTTCGAAGGGCTTCACATTCTTCCCACTGTGAGGGCTCTCGCTCTCTCGCGGGGTTGGGCGGGCGGGAGATGAGGGGGAGACTGCGCCTGTGACGACACCTTTCACCCAGCTGTACGCAGCCGATTCGTTGTGTTGTCCCCTGCCGACCCGCCGGACGAGCCGTTCAGCCGGGTGCGCGTCGTGACCGCCGTGGAGCGGCAGGTCGTCGTTCCCGTACCGCCCGACCGGTTGCCTGCCCTGCGGCGCCGTATCTCGGGCGTGCTGATCACCACGCAGATCCTGGGCGGCCTGGGCGTCGCCACCGGCATCGCGCTGGCTGCGGTCCTGGCCAAGGAGGTCAGCGGCACCGAGTCGCTGTCCGGGCTCGCGCCCACCGCGACCGTCGCCGGTACGGCGGTGCTGTCGATGCCGCTCGCCGCGCTGATGACCGCGCGTGGGCGAAGGCCCGGGCTCGTTCTGGCCTATCTCATCGGGGCCGTGGGCGCGGGTGTCACAGTGCTAGCGGCAAGCATCGGGAGCTTTCCGCTGCTGCTGTGCGGGATGGCGGCGTTCGGCGCTGCCTCGTCGGCGAACCTGCAGGCGCGGTTCGCCGCCGCGGATCTGGCCGAGCCGGAGCACCGGGCCCGGGCCATCTCACTCGTCGTGTGGGCGACCACGATCGGCGCGGTCCTCGGCCCGAACATCGCCGCGCCCGCCGGTCGTAGCGTCACGGGACTCGGGATACCCGAGGCGGCGGGTCCGTTCCTGTGGGCGGCGGGGATCTTCCTGATATCCGCGGTCGTGGTGGCCGTACTGCTGCGGCCGGACCCGCTGCTGACGGCGCGTGCGCTCGCGCCGGCCGAGGAGCAGTCGCCCGCGGCCCGTTCGCTGCGCGCCGGGGTGGCAGCGGTGGCCGCCTCGCCGCGGGCGCGGCTCGCGGTGGTGACCGTGGCCGTCGCGCATACGGCAATGGTCTCGGTGATGTCGATGACCCCGGTCGACCTCGCGCACCACGGCGCGGGCATTGATCTGATCGGGCTGGTCATCAGCGCGCACATCGCCGGCATGTACGCGTTCGCGCCGCTCATGGGGCGACTGTCGGACCGGCTGGGGCGGCTGTCCGGGATCGGCCTCGCCGTGGGGCTGCTGGCGTGTGCGGTGTTCGTCGCCGGTACGGCGGGCGGCAGTCATGGGCAGACGGCCTTCGGGCTCTTCGTACTGGGGCTCGGCTGGTCGGCGGCGCTCGTCTCGGGTTCCGCGCTGCTCACGGACTCCGTGCCGCAGCCCGCCCGGGCCGCCGCGCAGGGGCTGTCGGACCTCGCCATGAACGCCTGCGCGGGCATCGGCGGGGCTGCCGCCGGGCTGGTGGTCGCGCAGGCGAGCTACGCCTGGCTGAACTTCGCCGCCGCGTGCCTGCTGCTGCCGTTGGCGGGGCTGGCTCTGTTCACCCGGGGCAGGCGGACGGAGAAGACTCCGGCGAGCGGCTGACGCCGGCCCGGCAGCCCGGCACGCCGAGGAACCCACGCCGGTCGGCCCGGGCCGCACTGAACGCAGGAGCAGCACACCTGCTCCGCCCAGCCCCAGCCCCCAGCCCGCAAGCTCTGCACGTCTCGACCAGGGCGCCGGCCGCAGGTACGTGCTGAATCCGCATGGGGCGCTGGACGGCCTGCAGCCGGCCTGACGTCCCCTACTCGGACGCCCCGAGAAACGGAGGGCACGCGCGCGTGGCCCCCGTACTCGGTGCCACACGCGCGTGGCCCCCGTGCTAGGCGCCCTGTCGGTGCACTAGTCGTAGTGCCGGGCCTCGAAGATGTTGCCGTCGGGGTCACGGAAGTAGAAGCTGCGCTTGGCCTTGCCGCGGGCGCCGAAGGAGTCGTACGAGTACTCCGAGACCGGTACGTCCTGCTCCTCCAGATGGCTGCGCAGCCCGTGGAAGTCGGCCTCCGGCAGGGAAAGGCAGACGTGATTGACCGGGTGTCCCGCGCTGCGGGCCGCGTCGGGGAGCATCTTCATGCGTTCCGCCATGGTCATCGGCATGAGGTCGAGGATGGTCTCTTCGTTGACGCGCACCGAGGGGAACGGCGCCTCGCCCGCGATGAAGTCCGTGAGCCTGACGGGCAGCATGCCGAGCGTCTTCTCGTAGAACGCGGCCGACGCGGCCGGGTCGCTCACCCAGAGGACCACGTGGTCGAGGCGTGTTGTGTTGTCGGTCATGCATTCCAGGCTGGTGGCGTCTCACACATGCCGCAAGGGTTTGACCCGGTGCGCCGCCCGCCAGAGATGAGGGAAGACCGACGGACAGGAGGCAGGCGCGTGGTGCTGGTGGTGTCGGAAGAGGTACGGGACGCGGTCGACGCGCGTCGACCTGTGGTGGCCCTGGAGTCCACGATCATCGCGCACGGGCTGCCACGCCCACGCAATCTGCAGGTGGCGCTGGAGCTGGAGGACGTCGTACGGCAGGAGGGTGCCGTTCCCGCGACGATCGCCGTGCTGGACGGGCGGCCCCACGTCGGCCTGGACAAGGAACAGCTGGAGCGGATCGCCAACGAGGACGGGATCCGCAAGCTGGGGCACCGGGATCTGCCGCTCGCGGTGGCTTCTGGGGCGAGCGGGGCCACCACGGTGTCGGCGACGGCTCTGCTGGCGGCCCTCGCAGGGGTACGGGTGTTCGCGACGGGCGGGCTCGGCGGTGTGCACCGGGAGTGGACGGTGACGCAGGACGAGTCGGCCGACCTGGGGCTGCTGGCGCGGGCCCGGATCACGGTGGTGTGCGCCGGCGTGAAGTCGATCCTCGATGTCCCGGCGACCCTGCAGCGGCTGGAGACGCTCGGAGTCGCCGTCGCCGGCTACCGCACGGAGCGCTTCCCCGGCTTCTACCTGTCCGACTCGGGGCATCCGGTGGACTGGACGCTCGAGTCGCCGCAGGAGGTGGCCGAGGTGATGCACGCTCAGGACGCGCTCGACGGGCCGGAGTCGGCGCTGATCGTCGCCAATCCGGTGCCGGAGGAGGAGCAGCTGGATCCCGAGCTGCACGCGCGTGTGCTCGCGGACGCGCTGCACGCATGCGAGGAGCAGGGCATCACGGGGCAGGCGGTCACGCCGTTCCTGCTGGACTACTTGGTACGGCACACGGACGGTGCCTCGCTGAGCGCCAACCTCGCGGCGGTGCGCGGCAACGTACGGCTGGCGGGGCGCATCGCGGCCGCCTGGGCCGGGGCGTGAGCGAGCCGGGGAGGGGGCCCGCCCCGGCCGACCGGCGCGACGGCGCCCTGCTCGTCGTCGGCGACGTGGTCACGGACGTCATCGCGCGGCACCGGGGACCGCTCGCCTCGGGTACGGACACCGTGGCGGCCGTCCGGACGGTGCCGGGCGGCGCCGGCGCCAATGTGGCCTGCTGGGCGGCGTATTGGGGCGCCGAGGAAGTGCGGCTGCTGGGGCGCGTGGGAGGGGACGCGGCCGAGTGGCACGAGCGGGCGCTGACCGCGAGTGGAGTACGGCCCTGTCTGGTGGTGGATCCGCAGGCGCCGACCGGGACGGTGATCTGCCTGGTCGACACGGGCGCGGCTGCCGAGCGGACGTTCCTCACCGACAGCGGGGCGTCCCTGCGGCTCGACCCCGGCGACTGGTCGGATGCCCTCCTCGACGGTGTCGCATGGCTGCACCTCTCGGGTTACCTGCTGTTCTCCGAGCCGAGCCGCGCGCTGGTGGCGGCGGCATTGGCGTCCGCACGCACGCGTGGAGTGCCGGTGAGCATGGACCCGGCGTCGGCCGGCTTCCTCGTGGAGCTGGGCGTCGACCGTTTCCTGGCCCTGGTGGACGGCCTGGACGTCCTGCTGCCGAGCCGTGACGAGGCGTGTCTGCTCACAGGGCTGCCCGATGCGGTGGACGCGGCGGCCAAGTTGAGTCGCCATGTCCCGCTGGTGGTCGCCAAGCAGGGCGCGGACGGGGCCATGGTGGCCAGGTCGGGCACCGTGAGTGCCCACGTCCCCGCCATGCCGACGGCCCCGAGGGACACCACCGGCGCCGGCGACGCCTTCACCGGCGCCTTTCTCGCGGCCCTGCTTGCGGGCGCCCGGCCCGAGGAAGCGGCGCGGGAGGGGTGCCGGGCAGGTGCGCTGGCAGTGGAGCGGGTCGGCGGAAGGCCGCCCGCGCCGGAGTGACGGCGCCGACGTCGGCTGAATCGATGCCGGCTCGCCAGTCACTGCGGCGATGCCGTCTCTCCGGCGACCGAGGCGACGTCAGCTCTCCGGCGACCGAGGCGATGCCGGCTCCCCGGTGTCGGACGATGTCTGCTCCCCGGTGTCCCGCGACATCAGCTCGCCAGCGTCAGGCGACATCGGCTCCTCGGTGACGGACGCGATGTGGACTCCGCTCTCCTCCGGCGCCCTGCGCCCCCACGCCGAGATCATCGGGGCGGTGGCCAGGTCCATGCCCCCGGCGGCGACGTTGGCGAGGTGGCGGTCGATGTCCTCGTCGGTGGCGATGCCCTCGGCGACGAGCTGGTCGCGGATCTGGCGGACGGTGGCGGACTCCAGGGCGGCGCAGGCGGGCGACGTGATCGGGAAGTACGCGTCGGCCTCCACCCTGCGCAGGCCTGCCTCACGGAGCAGACGCGGGAGCCGGCGACCGTAGGACAGGTCGGCACCGCGGTCGGCGAGCAGTTTGCGGAAGCCCTGCCGGAGGCGGTTCGCGAGCTGCTGGTCGGGGCCGTACTCGTCGGGGCAGAGCAGGGGCTGCAGTGCGGGGTCGGCGTCCTCGATCAGGAGCCGGCCACCGGGGCGCAGGGCCTCGATCATCGTCCGCAACGCCCGTTCGCGGTCCGGCACATGCACGAGTACGAGCCGGGCGTGCACCAGGTCGAACCCCTCCCCCGGCGGCTCGTCCATGCCCACGTCGTGGATGCGGACCTCGACCGGAGGGCGGGCGGCCTGGGTGAGCAGTGAGGTGTCGATGTCGGTCGCGACGACCCGTCCGGTCGGGCCGACCTTCTTGGCCAGCCAGGACGCCACCGACGTGCCGCCGGCGCCCACCTCCCAGCAACGCCAGCCGGGTCCGATGCCGAACCGTTCGAAATGCCGGAACGTCGTGGGGTCGAAGAGTGTGGCGAATGCGTCGAAGCGCTCGGCCGCCTCCGCCTGCCGGTTGTCGAGGAGATACCCGTCGGTTCGCGTCATGACGCGATCATCCCAGTTGCCCGGCTTGTCCGGAGGGGGCGACGCTCGGCAGGACGGCCCCGAATTTGGCACGGCCACCGTACGGCCGCCCCCGGCGGACGGCGGTGCCTCGGCCGCCCCTCGTGTGGGTACTCCCCCTTTGTCCACAGCCGGGAACAAAGCGGAATGACCTGTTCCCACAGGCTTACCCGCCTCTCACACCCACCTGGCAAACTGGCGGGCCAGGGCGCAAAGATGCAGCGCAGCGCGAGCGAACCGAAGGGGCCGGAAGGCCCGGAGGTGAGCGCGCGTCAGGGGAGATCCACGCAAGGAGATCCAGATGTCCATGGCAGGGAATCTGCGGAAGGTCACGGGCCTCGGAAGGGCCGGCGGCCTCCGCAAGGTGGCACGGCTGGCTCGACGACGCCCCCGCGTCGACCTCAGCCACCCCGCCCGGTCCCCGCTGGGCTCCTCGGTGGTGAATTGCGTGACGTACCAGGACGGTGTGCGGGTCCCGGAGAGCGGCGATCTGGTCGACGTCGTGCAGAAGGTGCGCAAGCGCGGCGGCGGTTTCGTCTGGCTCGGTCTCCATGAGCCGACGGACCAGGAGTTCGCGGGCATCGCCGAGTTGTTCGCCCTGCACCCGCTGGCGGTCGAGGACGCGGTCGAGGCACATCAGCGGCCGAAGCTGGAGCGCTACGACGAGACGCTGTTCGCGGTGTTCAAGACGGTCTGCTACGTCGAGCACGAGGAGCTCACGGCGACGAGCGAGGTGGTCAACACCGGCGAGATCATGGTGTTCGTCGGCCAGGACTTCGTGATCACGGTGCGGCACGGGCGGCACGGCTCGCTGGGCCCGTTGCGGGAGGAGCTGGAGTCGAGCCCCGATCAGCTCTCCAAGGGGCCGGCGGCGGTGCTGCACGCGATCGCGGACCACGTCGTCGACGACTATCTCAGCGTCATCGACTCGGTGCAGGAGGACATCGACGAGGTCGAGACGGAGGTGTTCGCGGCGAACGGCGCGCGGGCCGACCCGGGCCGGATCTACCAGCTCAAGCGGGAACTGCTGGAGCTGAAGCGGGCCGTGGTTCCACTGAGCCGCCCGCTCGAGGACCTGGCCTCGCTGTCCATCCGGGCGGTCGAACCGGAGATACAGGCCTACTTCCGTGACGTCTCCGACCATCTGCTGCGGGCCAAGGAGCAGATAGCCGCCTTCGACGAACTGCTGAACTCGATCCTGCAGGCGCACCTGGCACAGGTCACGGTCTCGCAGAACGAGGACATGCGGAAGATCACGGCCTGGGCCGCGATCATCGCCGTGCCGACGATGGTGTGCGGGGTGTACGGAATGAACTTCGAGCACATGCCCGAGCTGCGCTGGACGTTCGGCTATCCGCTGGTCCTGGGCGTGATATCCGTGGCGTGTCTGGTGCTGTACCGCGGATTCCGGCGCAACGGTTGGCTCTGACCCTCTGACGCTCTGACCCTCTGACCCTCTGACGCTCTGATGCCTTGACGCGGTCGGCCGGCCGGCTCCGGTGCGTCCCCGTCCGCCGGGGTGGGCAGGACGAGGACGGCAAACGGAGTGCGGTCGGGCGTTCGCCGGGTCAGCGCGTCGTCGGCGTGCCGGTCCTGGCGTAGACGCTCTCGGCCCAGTGGGCGACGTCGTCCTGCCGCAGGTTCAGGACCAGATCGGCCTCGCTGATCATGCCGACCAGGCGCTTGTCCTCGATGACGGGGAGCCGACGGATCTGGTGGTCCTGCATCTCCCGGAGCACGTCGCTGATGTCGGCGTCCGACTCGATCCAGCGCGGGGTGCCCTGGGCCATGTCGCCGGCCGTGACCTTGCTCGGGTCGCGGCCCATGGCCACGCAGCCGATGACGATGTCGCGGTCGGTGAGGATGCCGCAGAGCCGTTCGTTCTCGTCGCTGATGGGAAGGGCACCGACGCCCAGCTCGCGCATCAGCTGGGCGGCGCGGTCCAGGGTCTCGTGAGCCGGGATCCACTGGGCGCCACGGTGCATGATGTCTCCGGCAGTGGTCATGAAGTACCTCCCGATGCCGGACGGCCGGCGCGGCGCGGGACGCACCGCTAGTCCCGGCGCCCTTCATTCTCGCCGTGACGCCTGCCCGACGCACCCGGAACCGAGCGGTTACGGCCGCCGGTCAGACCGAGAAGCGCACGATCTTCCGTGGGACGACACGGATGATCACTCGGACCTCGTCGTCCTTCTCGGCGGGCGGGTCGATGCCGAGGTACTTGTGCGAGAGCTCGAACGGCAACCGCTTGGCCTCGTCCGGGACGATCTCGGCGGTGCCGCGGATCTCGACGGAGCTGTAGGGGTTGGCGAGGTCGTACACCGAGACGCTGATGCGGGGGTCGCGGCGGAGGTTGCGCACCTTCTGCCGGGCGTCGACGGAGGAGAAGAGCACGGTGTCACCCTCGCGCTTGATCCAGACCACCGAGTTCTGCGGGGCGCCGTCGGGGCCGATGGTAGCCACGCCGGCGAAGTTCCTGCCGTCGAGCAGGGAGCGGACGGAGTCGTCGAAGGAGATCGGATCACTCGTGGAGGACGTCATGGCTCCAGAGTAATTAAATGCACGTGCATGCAAAAGGGGTTTCGGGAAAGTCCGCCTGCTCACCGGCGCCACTCGCGCCCCCGCTCCACCTACTCCGTCACCCCCCTCACCCGCCCCACGCCGGATGCCGTGGGTCGTCGGCGCGGACCAGGACATCGGCTGTGCCGGCCGGGTCGGTCTCTTGGTCGTAGCGCTCGAAGGCGGGGAGGGTCCAGTGCTCGGCCTCGGGGGTGCGGCGGCGCAGAGCGCCGGGTGAGAGGAGGACGTGGACGGTCAGGTCGAAGGGGAACCAGTGGCGCAGCAGGAGGGGACCGTGCAGCAACAGAAAGCCGCCGGGCGGGAGTTGGGTGTAGGGACTGCGGGTGGCCCGGTCGGTGGCCGGGTCCCAGAGGTCGGGCAGGACACGGCCGTCGCCGCCGGGTTCGAGGGGGCCGAAGACCTCGCGCCACAGGGCACCGGTGTCGAACCAGCCGTCGAAATAGGCCTCCACGTCCTGGTGGCCGTACTCCAGGCGGACCGAGGCCGGGCGCAGGAAGCCCTGCGTACCGACGGCGAGCGAGGGCCGGCCGCGTATCCGCAGCGCCTCTCCGACTCGCTCGGCGAGGTCTCCCGGGCGGGCTGCCGGCGCCCCGTCGAAGGCGATGCGCGGCCAGGAGCTGCCGTCGGCCGGCTTCAGGTCGAGCAGCCGCTCGGCCAGCAGGTCGCCGAGCCGTTCCCAGGTGATCGCTTCGAGTCGCACAGGCCCCATGATGCGACAGGAGGCGGTGGTCGCGGGCACCGCCCATCAGGGGCCGAGGGTCTCGCCGCGCGGGCGAGAGGTGCACGGAATACGACCGCGGCGCGGATGACGGCGGACCTGATCAGGGGGCGTCCGAGGGCCTGCCGGACAGTTCCCGGCATAGTTCCCCGGACCGGCTCCGCGGGGAATGAACGCGGTATGGCACCCCTCGCAACTCCCGCGCCCCGTACCGGCCTTCTTGTCATCCAGCCCCTGAAGCGGCGGCGCTGTGCGGAGTGTCATGCGGGACCGTTGCAGATGCTCGTGCTGGAGGACGGTGCGCCGCGGTGTCTCGACTGTGCCGACCTCGGGCATCTGGTGTTCCTGCCGCGTGGCGACACGGCGTTGACGCGCCGGTCGCGGGAGGAGAGTGCGCTGTCGGCGGTGGTCGTACGGTTCAACCGGCGCAAGAGCCGTTACGAGCGGCAGGGCGTCCTGGTGGAGGAGGCGGGGCTCGCCCGGGCGGAGCAGCGGTGCCTGGCGGACGCGGAGGCCCGGCGGCGGCGCCGGGCGCGGGACGCCCGACGGCGCGCACGGGAGGACGTGCGGTTCGCGGAGGCGCTCGCGGCGGAGATACGGCGGCTGTTCCCGGGGTGTCCGGCGGGCCGGGCGCGGGACATCGCCGCGCATGCGTCGGCGCGGGGCAGTGGACGGGTGGGGCGGAGTGCGGCGGGGCGGGCGTTGACCGAGGGGGCCGTGACCTGGGCGGTCGCGGCGTCCGTGCGGCACCTGGACACGCCGTACGACCGACTGCTGATGGGCGGGGTGCCGCGGCACGAGGCGCGGCGGCGGATCGCGGCGGCGGTGGAGACGACGTTGCGGGCCTGGCGGCTGGGGGTGTCGGAGGTCGGCTGACATTGCTCCGCCTCGTCCGAGGAGCGCCCACGGCCGATCGGAGGTGCGGCCGTGGCTGGTCCGAGCCGCACCCGTGACCCGTCCGGGCCGACGCCCATGGACGCTCACGTATGGGCTCGCGCCGCTCGGCCATGTTCACGGTTCTCGTACAGGATTTCACTTGATGTGACGGATGGGGCCGGGAAGGATCTCGGCGGGATGCGGGAGTTGACGTTGACATGATCGATGGGCCGTTCTTCGTACTCGTGGTGATCGGTGTGGTCGGGACCGGCCTGGTGGCCGGGGTGTTCTGCGCCTTCTCGACCTTCGTGATGCGGGGGCTCGCCGCGCTGCCGCCCGCGCAGGGCGTCGCCGCGATGAAGGCGATCAATGTGACCGCACTGATGCCGGCGTTCATGCTGGTGTTCATCGGGTCGGCGGTGCTGTGCGCGGTGATTGCGGTGGTGACGTTCGTGCTCTGGCCGGACGAGGGCACGGTGGAGCTGTTGCTGGGCAGCGGGCTGTATCTGTTCGGCACGTTCGGCGTGACGATGGTGGCGAACGTGCCCCGCAACGAAGCGCTGGTCAAGCTCGACGCGGGCACCGCGGAGGCGGCCGCGTACTGGCCGACGTACGTGCGCGAGTGGACGGCGTGGAACCACGTCCGGACGGTTGCCTCGGCCGCCGCGACGGTGTCGTTCGTCCTCGCCATCAGCTGACCGTCCGCGCCGGCCCGGGAATCCGCGGGGCAGCCGCGGAGCACCCGCGGAAGGAACCCGGGGAGACAGCGCTGTCGGCCACTCTGCGCACGTGGCAGGTGGGACGTATCGTTGCGGGAAGAGTGCCGCCCGATGACGCACGGCTCCAGGACGTCGTACGCGCACGCGAGGAAAACGGCCATGGCCGATCCCAAGGGTTTCATGACCACCCGCCGCCAGGACTGGCCGCGCCGGCCCGTGGAGGAGCGGGTCCAGGACTGGGACGAGGTCTACGTCCCCGGGGCGCTGCTGCCCATCATCAGCAAGCAGGCGGACCGTTGCATGGACTGCGGCATCCCCTTCTGCCACGACGCCTGTCCGCTGGGCAATCTGATCCCCGACTGGAACGACCTGGTGTCGCGGGAGGACTGGCGGGCGGCCGCCGACCGGCTGCACGCGACGAACAACTTCCCGGAGTTCACGGGGCGGTTGTGTCCGGCGCCGTGTGAGGCGGGGTGTGTGCTGGCAATCAATCAGCCGGCCGTCACCATCAAGAACGTCGAGTGCGCCATCGCCGATCGGGCGTGGGAGGACGGATTCGCGCTGCCGCGCCCGCCGGACCGGCTGTCCGGGCGGACGGTCGCGGTGATCGGGTCCGGGCCCACGGGGCTCGCCGCGGCGCAGCAGCTGACGCGGGCGGGGCACACGGTCGCGGTGTACGAGAAGGACGACCGGGTCGGCGGGTTGATGCGGTACGGCATCCCCAGTTTCAAGATGGAGAAGCACCATCTGGAGCGGCGGATCGAGCAGATGCGGGCCGAGGGGACCAAGTTCCGTACGTCGACGGCGGTCGGGCGGGACATCGGGGCGGCCGACCTGCGGTCGCGTTACGACGCGGTCGTCATCGCCACCGGAGCCACGGCGTGGCGTGAACTGCCCGTTCCAGGGCGTGAGTTGAGTGGCATCCAGCAGGCGATGGAGTATCTGCCGCTGGCCAACCGGGTGTGCGAGGGGGATCTGGAGTCGTCCCCCCTGTCCGCCGCCGGGAAGCATGTCGTCATCGTCGGCGGTGGGGACACCGGGGCCGACTGTCTGGGCACCGCCGTGCGGGACGGTGCCGCGTCCGTCACTCAGCTGGACATCTACGCCCAGCCCGGCGCCGAACGGGACGAGGACGCCGAGCCGTGGCCGACGTATCCGAAGATCTACCGCCTCTCCCCCGCGCACGAGGAGGCCCGCGATCTTGAGACGGCACCGGCGGCGGACGCGGACGTGCGGCTGTTCGCGGCGTCCACGCTCCGCTTCACGGGCGACGCCGACGGGCACGTACGGTCGCTGCACCTGACCGAGGTGGACGCACAGCGCCGCCCGCTGCCGGAGACCGGGCGGACGCTGCCCGCCGACCTGGTGCTGCTCGCCCTCGGCTTCTCCGGGCCCGACCAGGGGGACGGGCTGATCGAGCAGCTGGGGCTGGAGCTGGAGCCTCGCGGCACGCTCACACGTGATGCCGGGTTCGCCACGAACGTCTCCGGCGTGTTCGCCGCGGGGGATGCCGCCCGGGGGCAGTCGCTCATCGTGTGGGCGATCGCCGAGGGGCGGGCGGTGGCGGCGGCCGTCGACCGTTATCTGACGGGGAGTTCGCGCCTGCCGGCGCCGATCTCGCCGTACGACCGGCCGATGAGGGTGTGACGGGGGCGCCGCCCGCTCCTCCCCCGCCTCCTCCTCCGCTTCTTCCCCTAGCGCCGCTCGTCCGTCCCCGCCACCTTCCCCGTGGCCAGCGCCACCCTGTTCCACGTGTTGATGGTGAGGATCAGGGCCAGTACGTGGGCCAGCTCCTGGTCGTCGAAGTGCGCCGCGGCCTGGGCGTAGACCTCGTCGGGAACCCCGCCGTCGGCCACCAGGGTCACCGCCTCCGTCAGGGCCAGGGCCGTCTGTTCCTTCTCGGTGTAGAAGTGGCGGGCCTCGCGCCAGACGGCGACCAGGTGCAGCCGGTCCTCGCTCTCGCCGGCCTTGCGGGCGTCATTGGTGTGCATGTGGAGGCAGTAGGCGCAGTGGTTGAGGTGGGAGGCGCGGATCTGGATCAGCTCGACCAGCGCCGGGTCCAGGCCCTCGCGGGCGGCGGCGTCGAAGCCGACGATGGTACGGAAGACCTTGGGGGCGGACTTCGCGAGGTCCAGACGGGTCCGCGCGGCCTCGGCCGTGGCGATGGCGGAGTCGATGCCGGAGGCGATGTCGATGTCGGAGTCGGTGCCGGAAGTGCCCTGCGTCGCAGTCGTGTTCGTCGTCATGTGCTCCAAGTTACGACCCCGAAAGACCCACTGTAGGATGCATTTCCATGGCGAGATCGTGGGTCAATTCTGCGGAGCGGATCGGTGCCGACCTGCACCTGGACCTCTCGGAGTCATCCGGGGTGTCCGAGGCGTCCGGGCCCGGCGGGCGGCGGGCCGCGCTGACCCGTGCGCTGCGCGAGGCGGTACGCGACGGGCGGCTCGCGCCCGGCACGCGGCTGCCGCCGTACCGCTCGCTCGCCGCCGATCTCGGGATCGCCCGTAACACCGTGGCCGACGCCTATGCGGAACTGGTGGCCGAGGGCTGGCTCACCGCACGGCAGGGCTCGGGGACGCGGGTGGCCGAGCGCGCCGAGCCCCTGCGGCGTGCCGAGCGGGTGCCCCGTAAGGCACCGCCACGCGCGCGTGGACCCCGGCACGACCTGCGGCAGGGCACGCCGGACGCGTCGGCGTTCCCGCGCGCGGCGTGGCTGGCCTCCTATCGGCGGGCCCTCCAGCAGGCGCCGAACGAGGTCTTCGGGCCCGGTGATCCCGCCGGCCGGATCGAACTGCGGGAGGCGCTGACCGAATACCTGGCACGCGCGCGTGGCGTGCGCACCGAGCCGGGCCGGATCGTGATCTGCTCCGGCTTCGCGCACGCCCTGCGCCTGCTGTTCTCCCAGGAGGGCGGTGGCGTGCTGCGCGGTCCGCTGGCCGTGGAGGCGTACGGACTGGGCTTCCACCGGGAGTTGCTCGCCGGCGCGGGCGTACGGACCGTACCGCTGCCCCTCGACGAGGACGGCGCCCGCGTCGACCGGCTGGCGCGCGAGCGGGCCGTGCTGCTCACGCCCGCGCACCAGTTCCCGACCGGAGGCCCGCTCCACCCCGAGCGCCGGGCCGCCGTGATCGACTGGGCACGCGCGCGTGGGGGCGTCGTGCTGGAGGACGACTACGACGGCGAGTTCCGCTACGACCGCAAGCCCGTCGGTGCCGTCCAGGGCCTCGATCCCGAGCGGGTGATCTTCATCGGCTCGGTCAGCAAGAGCCTGTCGCCGGCGGTGCGACTCGGGTGGATGGTGCTGCCGGAGCGGTTCGTCGGCGACGTCCTCGCGGCCAAGGGCGAGCGCGAGGCGTGGGCGAGCGTCCTCGATCAGCTGAGCCTCGCCGACTTCATTGTCTCCGGGGCGTACGACCGTCACGTACGGCGCATGCGGCAGCGGTACCGGAGTCGCCGCGACCGGCTCGTCTCGGCCCTCGCCGCGCACGCGCCGGACATCGAGGTCACCGGTGTCGCCGCCGGACTCCACGCGGTACTGCGGCTGCCACCGGGCAGCGAGCGGTCCGTGGTCAAGGCGGCCACCTGGCAGGGCATCGCCCTGGACGGCCTCGCCGAGTTCCGGCACCCGGAGGCGGCGGAGCCCGACATGCCGGTCCGTGACGGCATCGTCGTCGGATACGCGACGCCCTCGGAACACGCGTACGGAGCGGCGCTGGAGGCGCTGTGCGGGGTGCTGCCGCCGGGCCCGTAGCGGAGACCGGCCGGCGCGCCCCGTCTCCCATGTGTCCCAGCCATACCTGCGAGCACGCAGGCCGACTACGGCTTGCGGCCCACCGCCCCGTACCCGGGAATGACCCCGTCGTCCTGCCCGGGGACCGGCTCACCCAGTTCGGGGTGCCACTGGTGCGGCACCTCGACGCCGGGCTCGACGAGTTCGAGGCCGGCGAAGAAGCGCGCGAACTCCTCGCGGGAGCGCAGGGCCAGCGTGACGCCGGCCGCCTTGAGCTTCTCGGTCGCCGCCTTCGACTCCTCGGGCGTGAAGTCGGCGGTCGCGTGCGTGACCACCAGGTAGCTGCCGGAGGGGAGTTCGGACAGCAGCCGGCCGACCAGTTCGTGCGCGCCGTCCTCGTCGGAGACGAAGTGCAGCAGCGCGACGAGGGAAAGGGCCACCGGGCGGCTGAAGTCCAGTATCTTCCGGGCGCCTTCGAGGATGGCGTCCGGGTTGCGCACATCGGCCTGCAGATACTCGGTGGCGCCCTCGTCCGCGCCGCGCAGCAGGGCCGCCGCGTGGGCCAGCACGATGGGGTCGTTGTCGCAGTAGACGACGCGTGCGTCAGGGGCGATTCCCTGGGCGATCTGGTGGAGGTTCGGCTCGGTCGGGATTCCCGTGCCGACGTCCAGGAACTGGCGTACACCGTTCTTGGCGAGCCAGCGGGTGGTGCGGTGCATGAACGCGCGGTTGACCCGTGCCATCACCGGGACGCGCGGGTCGAGGGCGAGCATCTGCTGCCCCATGGCCTCGTCGACCGGGTAGTTGTCCTTGCCGCCGAGGTACCAGTCGTACATCCGCGCGGGATGCGGCTTGCTGGTGTCGATCTCGACGAAACGGTTCCGCCCGGTCATGACGAACTCCATAAGGGTCTGCAGCAGTCGGTGGCTATCAACTCAGTGACTCTCAACTCGCTGACTGTCAACTCAGGACCAAAATAAGGGAATTGGCTGAAAAACAAGTCCGCTCACGACAGCAGGAAGTCCGCCTCCCCGGCCTTGGCGCCCTCGATGAACGCCGTCATCTCGTCCGTGGTGTAGATCAGCGCCGGCCCGTCCGGGTCGGTCGACTGCCGGACGGCGATACGGCCGTCGGCGAGCTTCATCGCCTCCAGGCAGTTACCTCCGTTGCCGCCGCTCCACGGCTTGTGCCAGCCTTCGCTGCCCAAGTCCCGCGCGGGCATGCCGTTGTAGACGCGTATGCGCGGCTTGATGCGATCCATTCACAGCTCCTTGCGGAGATCCCGGAGGATCTCCTTCGTGCGATGTGCCGTAGCGGCCTGCGCCGCCATGCGGTCCATGACCTCGAGGTGGGTCGCCACCTCGGTGCGCGCGTCGAGGTAGACGGCGCCGGTCAGGTACTCGCTGTAGACCATGTCCGGCAGTTCTGACATGGCAAATCGGAACAGCACGAAGGGCCCGTACGTGCCGGGGTGCGGCCCGTTCGCGAAGGGGGCCACCTGCAGCGTCACGTTGGGCAGCCTCGTGGCCTGGAGCAGCCGGTCGATCTGGGCACGCATCACCTCCGGTCCGCCGACCTGGCGGCGCAGCACGGTCTCGTCCATCACGACCCACAGCCGCGGCGCGTCCTCACGGGTGAGCAATTGCTGGCGTTGCATACGCAGCGCGACATGGCGCTCTATGTCGTCGGGGCTGGTCTGGCCGATGGCGCCCGACTTCAGCACGCCGCGCGCGTAGTCCTCGGTCTGCAACAGGCCGGGCACGAAGTGGGGTTCGTAGGACCGGATGAGCGCGGCGGCACCCTCCAGGCTCACGTACATCGAGAACCAGCCGGGCAGGATGTCGTGGAAGCGCTGCCACCAGCCGGGCTTGTTGGCGTCCTCGGCCAGTTGCACGAAGGCGTCGGCCTCGTCGTCGGAGATGCCGTAGGCCTTCAGGAGCAGTTGGAGGTACGGGATCTTGAGCGAGACCTCGGCCATCTCCATACGGCGGACGGTCGCTGGAGCGACCCGGAGCACCCGGGCTGCCTCCTCGCGCTTGAGCCCGGCGCGTTCGCGCAGGTCGAGCAGGCGGCGGCCGAGGACGACCTGGCCGACCGTAGGTGCGGACCGCGGCTCGCTCACGCTCCACCTCCACGTATGAATCCCGACAGGTCGATTGAATCCTGACAGGCCGACGGCGCCATTCGAAGACCTATTCGAAGATCCCGGTGGACCTTCGGTGATCTCAACTGGCGCCGTTCGACATGCTGTTGCGAGCAGTGTGCCACGGCCTTCCAGAGAGTCACACAGCACTCTGCATTTTTCAGAGTGACACTTGCCAAGTGTTCACGCCGGGGAGATAGTGGCAAGCGTGATTCCGTCCCCGCCCTTAGGAACAGACGCCACCGTGGTCCCCCACGACCTCGGTGCCGCCCCGACAGTGGGACCCCAGCGGGGCACCGCCGCCGAGCGCCGGTTCCGTTTCGAACTGGCCGCGCATCCGGGTTCTCCCGCGCAGGCCAGACGCCTGACAAGGGCGCGGCTGAACGGCTGGGCGGTGTGCGAGGACACCTGCGACACGGCGGCTCTCGTCGTGTCGGAACTGGTCACCAACGCGATCGTGCACACCGCCAGCGAGCACATAGTGTGCGAGCTGCGCGACGGCGCCGACCTGGTGCGCATAGCCGTACGCGACGAAGGATGCGCGCCGGGTGAGCCGCACCCCCTGTCGGCGCGCCCCGAGGAGGAGCACGGGAGGGGACTGCTTCTCATAGACGCCCTCAGCCAGGCCTGGGGGGCGGGCGAGGACGGGTACGGGCTGGTGGTCTGGGCCGATCTGCCGAGGGTCGCCGGGTTTCAGGACGCCTCTCGCGGAGACACCGGGCCGTACAACGACGGGCCGTACAACGACCTCGGATGGAAGTCCCGGCCCAAGCCGGGTCCCTCCGGCGGCTCGGGCGACGAGGACGACGACGAAACACAGGCGCGGTACGGCAGGGGAACGGGGTCCGCATGGCTGTGAGGGGCGCGTCCGGCGGCGGTCAGGTCCTGAGCCTGGACACGCTGGTCCGCCTTCGCCGCGACATGCCGACGAGGGGGGCGCCTCGACGGCTGCCGGTCCCCGACGGGATGACGGCGCCGCTGGGCTTCGACGCGGTGGCGGTGCCTGCCCGCTACGGGCCTCTGATCATGCCTCGGCTGCCTCGGGTCGGCTGTGTCTACGCCGATGAGTCGCACTGGTGGTGGATCGTGCCGTCCGACTCCGACTACGCGCTGGAGTGGCCGGCGTCCGTGCGGTACCTGACGGGCGCGGTCGCCCTGGACACGCCTCGACTGATCCACCGGCCCGACGGGACCGTGCCCTATACGCCGCCGATTCCGCTGTATCTGGCGTTGTGCAGGATTACGGGGACTACGCCTACGTGGCAGCGACAGATCTCTGCGTGAGGCTCCGCCGGCTGGGCGGGGTTTTTCGGTGCTGTGATTGACGGGGCGTCGCCCGCTGTCGTCCCGTACCAGAGGGCCGCTGCCCCCTGGACCCCCGCTTCGCCCTGCGGGCCTCGTCCTCAGACGCCGGACGGGCTTGAATCACCCGCCCTCACCGCGTACGCCCGCGCGCACCCCCTGCCCTCACTCACGCCCTCCCCCGAACTCGCCCGCCCCGCCATAGTGGCCCTCCGTCGCGAGGGCGGCCGGGGGAGGGTGGACGGTGGGGAAGAAACGCGCTGCTGGTGGGCCCGAGGTGTCCGAGTCGGAGCAGCTGCTCTTCGGGGGGCCGTTGCGGTACGACATGGGGTGGAACCGGCATCGGGACGCCTTTCTGGAGCTGAACTTCCGGGCGATGGTGACGCGGCTGCCGTCCCTGCTGTCGTCGAGTTTCCGGCTCGCGTGGCAGGCCGACCGGCGGGCCGCGCGGACCGTGCTGGTGGCCGAGGTGGGGCGCGGCCTTGCACAGGCGGTCGGACTGCTTGCCGTGAACAGTGTGCTGGGGCGCCTGATCGGGGGCGGGGCCCTGGAGGAGCGGTTACGGGGTGCCGTTCCCGCGCTGGTCATCATGGCCGCCGTGATGGTGGTCTCGACGCTGCTGCGGGCCGCGTCGATCTACGCCACCGGGCGCCTGGAGCCCAAGGTGGAGCGGGTGGCGACCGAGCTGTATCTGGAGCGGGCAGCGGCCGTGGAGCTCGCCGCGATCGAGGACCACGCCTTCCACAAGTTGCTGGACACCGCGCAGTACGGCGCCGGAGCCGCCCGCCGGATGATCTCGTACAGCACGCGGGTCGTGAACGCGGCCATCTCGCTGATCGCGGCGGCGGGCGTCCTCACCGTGCTGCACCCTGCGCTGCTGCCCCTCCTCGCCACGATGACGCTGCCCAGCGCCTGGAGCGCCCTGACGAACGCCCGGCGCCGCTACGAGTCCTTCCACACCTGGGTGCAGCACTCCCGGGCCGGCCATCTGATCAGCGGGCTGCTGACCGAGCCCGCCGCGGCGCCCGAGATCCGTGTGCACGGGGTCGGGCCGTTCCTCCTGCGCCACTACCGGGCGATGTCGGAGACGGCGGAGGCCGAGCAGGCGCGGCTGGCCAGGCTTGCGGCGCGTACCGGGCTCATCGCGGCGGCGTGGACGGGGCTCGCGACCGTCGCGACGTACGCCACGCTGGGCGGGCTGCTGCTCGCCGGTGCCATGGCGCTGTCCGTGGCGGGTACGGCCGTCATCGCGATCCGCACGGGCTCGTCGAGCCTCGACAGCCTGGTCCTGGAGGTGAACGCGCTCCACGAGGAAGCGCTCTTCGTGGGTGATCTGCAACGGCTGTACGTCGAGGCGGCCGAACGGGCGATTCCGGTCGGTGGCGCCGCGCTGCCCGAGGACCCGCGGGAGGTCCGCTTCGAGAACGTCAGCTTCAGCTACCCGGGTGATTCGGCCCGCCCCGCCCTCGACGACGTCACGCTCGCCCTCCCCCTCGGCCGGATCATCGCGCTGGTCGGCGAGAACGGCTCCGGCAAGACCACCCTGGTCAAGCTGCTGGCCGGGCTCTACACCCCGGACTCCGGCCGCATCCTGTGGGACGACGTCGACGCGGCCGGTGCCGACCGGCACCAACTCGCCGAGCGCATCGCGATGGTGGCCCAGGACTTCAAGCGCTGGCCGTTCACCGCCCGGGTCAATGTGGCCGTCGGCCGTTCCTCCGCGCCTCTCACCGAGGAACGTCTGGCCACCTCGGTCGCGGAGGCGGGGGCCGGGGACGTGGTGGCCGATCTGCCGCGGGGCCTGGACACTTTGCTGGCCCGTCAGTTCAACGGCGGGCACGAGCTGTCCGGCGGTCAGTGGCAGCGGCTCGGGATCGCCCGGGCCGCCTACCGGCGGGGGCGCATCCTGATCGTGGACGAGCCGACCGCGGCCCTGGACGCACGGGCCGAACTGGAGGTCTTCGAGAAGATCCGCGCCCTGGCCTCCACCGGCCAGACGGTCGTCCTCATCACCCACCGGCTGGCGTCCGTACGCCACGCCGATCTGGTGCATGTCCTCGACCAGGGCAAGCTCGTGGAGTCCGGCACGCCCGACGAGCTGCTGGCCACGGGCGGGGTCTACGCGGAGCTGTACTCGCTCCAGGCGGAGCAGTTCACGACGCGGGTGCCCGCGCCGAAGGCGGGCTGACCTCGACGAGGGCCCGGCGCAAAGCCGGGCCGACCCTCATCCGACGTGCCCTCACCTCGCGCGGCGGCGTCACGCGGCGGCGTCGACCACCATGTCACCGCGGACGATCACGAGGAACGCGTCCGTGGCGAGGTCCATGACGACCTCGGCGGGCAGACCTTCCATCCGCCGCGCGTGTGCGAACTCCTCCGCCGGCCACGAACCTCGCGGCCCTCCCGCGGGAAAGCGTTCGAGCACTGTTCGCCCGTTCACCATCCTGCACCTCCCGAAAGCGTCGTACTTGTAGGAGTTAACGCCTGCCGGAGGTGAATCGCCTCGCCCAGTGACGGGACTGAGACGTAGTTGACACTCGTTCACCGCGATGTGTGAGCTTCCGGTCACTCTCGATGATCAATCGCTACACCTTGTGTCAGTCCTCGTACTTGTCGTGATATCGGATACGTTCACTGCCCGCAGGCGCCCCGAGAGCCGACGCACGCCCCTTGGGCTCCTCCCACTCCTCCTGCCGGCCCAGCGCGGTGAGGTCCAGGAAGCCGGTGGTCGAGCCCAGTCCGTCGAGACCGCGCTCGTACGTCGAGTAGGTGTGGAAGATGCGGTCCCGGTCCCGCAGGAAGCAGCTGACCCCGGGCCGTTCCACCAGCTCGCCCTCGTGCTCCAGGGTGACCTCGAAGTCGTGGTTGAAGTCGCTGCCGCAGGACGAGTACCAGGGCACCGTCCAGCCCATCCGCGCCTTGAACGGCAGGATCTTCGTGTACGGCGCCCTGGACACGGCGGCGAAGGTCGTCCCCCGCGCCCTCAGGTGCGCCACATGCCCGATCTGGTCCAGGAATCCGGAGCAGCTGCGGCATCCGGCGTCCCAGTCCGGGGCGAACATGAAGTGGTAGACGACGAGTTGGTGCCGCCCCTCGAAGAGGTCGAGCAGGGTGGCCTTGCCGTCGCCGCCCTCGAAGACGTACTCCTCCTCGATCTCGACCATGGGCAGTCTGCGCCGCTCGGCGTTGAGCGCGTCACGCGCGCGTGTTGCTGCCTTCTCCCTGACCAGCAGTTCCTCGCGCGCCGCGCGCCACTGCTCGCGCGAGACGATCTCCGGAAGCGACATGGGCGCCCCTCCTGTGCAACGGTCCGTCCGGGTGGTGACCGGTGCGCGGGGCGTAACTCATCGCCCGCCCGGAGAATTGCAGGAGATTTTCTCGGAGTACGTCACCGGCAGCGCGAGCAGGCCACGGGCGCGCAGCGAGCGGCGCCACCTGAGGTCGCCGTCGGCGAGGGCGAGTTCGGGGAACCGTTCCAGGAGGGCGGCCAGGGCGATCTCGGTCTCGGCGCGGGCGAGCGGGGCGCCGAGGCAGTAGTGGATGCCGTGTCCGAGCGCGAGGTGACCGGAGGCGTCGCGGCCGAGGTCGAGGCGGTCGGGGTCGGGGAAGCGGGCGGGGTCGCGGTCGGCGGCGGAAAGGGAGAGCAGGACGGTGTCCCCGGCGGGGACGGTCACGCCGCCGATGGTCACGTCCTCGGTCGGGAAGCGCCGGATGGCGAGGAGGGCGGGGCCGTCGTAGCGCGCGAACTCCTCGACCGCGAAGGGGATGCGGGACGGGTCGGCGCGCAGGGCTGCAAGCTGCTCGGGGTGGTCGAGCAGTGCGAGCACGGCGTTGCCGATGAACTGCACGGTGTTCTCGTACCCGGCGAACAGGATGAGGAAGGCGAGGGACATCAGCTCGTCCTCGCTCAGCCGGTCGCCGTCGGTGTCGCGGACCGCGATGAGGTCGCAGAGCAGGTCGTCGGCGGGTTCCGTGCGCTTGTCGGCGAGGAGCCGGGTGAAGAACCCGAGCATCGCCACGACGGCCTCCTTGGCAGCCTGCGGTCGCGCCGGGTCGGGGGCGACCAGGGCGTCGGTCCACTCCCGGAAGTCCCGTCGGTGCTCGTCCGGGACACCGAGGAGGTCGCAGATGACGGTGATGGGGAGGGGGGCGGCGTAGGAGGCGATCAGGTCGGCGGTGCCGTGCGGGCCGAGGGCGTCGAGGAGCCGGTCGGCGGTCCGCCGTATGGGCGTGCGGAGCTGCTCGACGCGGCGCGGGGTGAAGGCACGGCCGACCAGGCGGCGAATGCGGGTGTGGTCGGGCGGGTCCATGTTGAGGAGGTTGGCGTCGAGGGCGGGAGGGAGAGCGAGGCCCCGGTAACTCCCGGGTGCCGCATGCCTCTTGTCCAGGGACAGCCGTGGGTCGGCGAGGGCCTCGCGGACGTCGTCGTACCGGGTGACGAGCCAGGCGGGACTGCCGTCGGGTCCGGCGATCCGGTGCACCGGGGCTGTGTCGCGCAGCCGCCGGTACACGTCGTACGGGTGATCGAGGAGGCCGTCGGCGAGATCCATGGACCTCAGACTATGCACCTCGCAAACATGTGCCGGGCCTAGGTGTCGTACTCCTGGATGCGCCTGCCGTGGCTGCGGTCCAGGAGTGCGGGGATCCGCTCGCCCAACTCCCGTACGACAGCGGGCACATCGATGGTCAGCAGCTCCCGGTCACGCATCAGCACGCGCCCGTCCACGATCGTCGTGCGGACGTCGGAGGAGCGGGCGCTGTGGACGAGCGTGGCGGCGAGGTCGTGGACGGGCTGGGTGTGCGGGCCGCTGAGGTCGACCAGGATGATGTCGGCGCGCCGGCCGGGTGCGATGCTGCCGGCCACCTCACCGAGTCCGACGGCGCGGGCGCTCTGGAGCGTGGCGTGGTGCAGGGCTTGACGGGCTGTCAGCCAGCGGGGGTCGCCGGTGGTCGACTTCTGGATGAGGGCGGTGAGCGCCATCGACTCCCATACGTCGAGGGAGTTGTTGGAGGCGGCGCCGTCCGTGGCGAGGCCGACCGGGATGCCGAGCTCGCGCAGGGCACGTACGGGTGTGGTGGTGGGCCAGGCGAACTTGAGGTAGCCGCGCGGGGCGCTGGCGACGGCGACGCGGCCGGAGGCGTTGCGCAGGATCGGCAGGTCGCGGTCGAGGATGCCGGTGCCGTGCGCGATGAGGACGTCGACGTCGAGGACGCCGGTGCGCCGGAGTACCTCGATGGGCGTGACGCCGTGGCGGGCGAGGCAGGCCTCGGCCTGGTCGCGGTTCTCGGAGGCGTGAAGGTGGACGGGGAGGCCGTGCTCACGGGCGAGTTCGGCGGTGGCGGCCAGGTCGGCGTCGTCGACGGTGTAGGGGGCGTGCGGGGCGAGGGTGGTGGTGATTCGGCCGCCCGCGCCGCCGCGATGCCGCAGCGCGAACTCCAGTGACCTCTCCCGCCCTTGCGGGCCCTGGGAGGAGAAGTAGGCCTCGCCGAGGTGGGCACGCATCCCGCACTCGTCGACCACGGCGGCGACGGCGTCCATCGAGAAGTAGTGGTCGGCGAAACAGGTGACCCCGCCGCGGATCATCTCGGCGCAGGCGAGCCGCGCCCCCAACTCCACGTCCTTCTCGGTGAGGTTGGACTCGACGGGCCACACGACGTCGTTGAACCACTCCTCGGTGGGCAGGTCCTCGGCGACGCCGCGCAGGGCGACCATGGGGGCGTGGGTGTGGCAGTTGACGAGGCCGGGGAGGGCGACCTGGCCGTGGGCGTCGATGCGCTCGGTCGCGCTCAGCTCCTCGGCCTGCGCACTGCTGATCACCGCCTCGACGACCCCGTCCCGTACGACGATCGCGGCGTCCTCGGCGAACCCGATCCCCTCATGATCGTCGTGCGTGAGCACCGTGCACCGGGTGATGATGAGACCGGCGGGAGAAGGCGTCATGCAGTCACCGTACGACGCGGTCGTGCCCCCGGACGGGGTGAACCGCGTATCCCGTCGGCACTCTGTCCCGGCGGCGTGGGCACGTGCACTCTGGCCTCACCACCGCCCGTCGTACGGCTTCCGGAAAGGGGCCCGACATGCTCCTCGGTACCTGGAATCTAGAGAATCTGATGCTGCCGGGCAGCGGTGACGGCGCGCCCGAGACCGACGCCGAGTACGAGGCGAAGGTGGCGTCCCTCGCCTCGGTGATCACCGCGCTCGACCCGATGCTGCTGGGCGTCCAGGAGGTCAAGCAGGAGGAGGCGCTCGACGACCTGGTCCGGGCGGTGGGCGGGGAGTGGCACACCGCGCTCTCCCGGCACCGGGACGCCCGCGGCATCCGTGTCGGCTTCATCAGCCGTACGCCGATGCGGGTGCGTCGGGACACGCGCGTGTTCGCGCAGAAGCTGCGCCCCGTGCAGAGCGACGACGGCGCGCAGCCCGGCGATCACGACCAGGAGTCGAGCCGTGGCTTCCTGGCGGTGGAGATCGACACGGCGGACGGGCCCCTGCGGGTGGCCGTGGCGCACCTCAAGTCGAAGCTGCTGACGTACCCGGGCAATGGCAGCAAGTCGCGCTTCCACCCGCACAACGAGGCCGAACGGGCGCGCTTCGGCGCCTACGCCCTCTATCGCCGGGCAGCCGAGGCGGCAACTCTGCGCGGCCTCGCGGACTTCCTGCTCGAGGACGACGGGCGCGAGCGGGACGTGGCCGTCCTCGGTGACATGAACGACGTGGTGAACGCCGCGACGACGCAGATCCTGCTCGGCCCTCCGGGATCCGAGCTCGACAGGGAACGCGCCTTCAGGAAACCCGATCTGGGCGATGCGCTCCGGCTGTGGAACGTGGCCCCGCTGATACCCGTGAAGCGGCGCTTCTCCCGCGTCAACTTCGGGCGCGGGGAGCTGATCGACCACGTCCTGACCAGCCACCGTCTGGTCCACCGCGTCTCGGAGGCGGGCACGGGCCTGCCCGACCAGCAGGACCGGGCCCTCGAACTGCCGTCGGTCGGCGAGGACCCGACGGAGCGGGTCGGGACGCCGGGGTCGGACCATGCGCCGGTGTGGATACGGTTCGGCGACTGACACCGCGGTGCCACGGGGGCCGGTCCCAAAGCGCCTGACCTGGGCGGTGGAGAACCTTGACCTCGCGCCGGGCGACCGAGTGCTGGAGATCGGCTGCGGCCGGGGAGTCGCGGTGGCCCTGGTCTGCGAACGGCTCACCTCGGGCACGGTGACCGCGATCGACCGCTCGGCAACGGCGGTGCAGGCGGCGCGGCGCCGTAACGAAGAGTGCGTGGCGGCGGGCAGGGCGGTCTTCCACAGGGCCTCCCTGGAGGAGTCCGACTTCCCCGACGCGTCCTTCGACAAGATCCTCGCCGTGAACGTGAACCTGTTCTGGGTGCGCTCCCCCGAGCGGGAGTTGGCCGCGCTGAGACGCTGGCTGGTACCGGGCGGCTCCCTGTACCTGTGCTGGGAGCCGCCGGACGCGCGCCGGGCCGAGGAGATCGCCGGGAAGGTGTCGGCGACCGTGGCGTCGCGGGGCTTCGTGGCGGAGGTGCGGGTGGGGGTGACCGGGGCGGGCAGCAGGTTGGTGTGCGTGCGGGCACGGGGCTGACGGACATCACCCGGCGAGGGGGACGTCGGTGCTCGCGGGACCCCGTGGCCCGGGCAGCCCGGCCCGGTCGCGCTTCTCACCGAGTTCCGCCAGCAACTCGGTGAGCCGGTCGGTGTGCCAGGACGTGAGCCGGCCCGAGTCGTCGAGGTGCACGGCGCAGGCGGTGGTCGCGTCGACGAGCTGTTCGAGAGTGGCGACGATCTCGTCCGCGCCCTCCGTGTGCCGGGCGAGCGCGGGAAGTTCGGCGGCGGCGAGGGCATTGGCGGTACGGGCCTCGGCGAGCGCACGGTAGGCCTCGCGGCGCAGGGTCCAGCGGACGGCGCGGGAGTCGGTGCGGGGCGGGTTGGGCTCGTACGGCAGGCGGGGGGCGTCGGCCTCGCGCCGAGCAGAGGTGGCCTCGGACTCCCGCAGCACATGCGCGAGGTAGGCATGTGCCGCCCGGTCGGCCGTCGCGAGGCGGGACCGTACGCCCCCGCCCCGCTGCCCTGGCATCGGCAGGTGCCCCACGACCAGCACGATCGCGCAGGCCAGCAGCGTCTCGCCGATCCTGCTGACGGAGGCCTGGGGCTCGCCGCCCACCATGACCAGGGCGAGCACGAGAACGGTCACGACGGCGGTCTGGGCGGCGAAGTGCCGGGTGGCCACGGGAATCAGGGCGCCGCTGAGAGCCACGAGCGCGATGAGGCCTTCCGGCCGGGGCAGTACGGCCGCGAACCCGGCGAAGAGCAGGGCTCCCAGCACGGTGCCGGCGGCCCGGCACAGCACCCGGGACGCGAGCGGCCCGAGGTCCGGCTTGACGAGGAAGACGGCGGTGGCGGGGAGCCAGTACCAGTGCTCGTGCTGCCCGTACCACTGGGTGTGGTGCAGCGCCTGGGCGATGGCGGCGCTGGCCCCGAAGCAGAGGGCGACGCGCAGGCCGTACTCCCGTCCGCCGGCCCCGAACACGGAGCGGGCGAGATCCGCGGCGGTACGGCGCCGGGTGTGCAGGTCGCGGTTGCCGCGGCCCCGGTCGAAGGCCTCGGCGGCGTGCAGCAGGGCATCGTCCAGGGCGCGCAGGGCGGGCGCGGAACGGGAGGGCGCCGGGAGGGGCCCGGTGTGGGTGTTGCCGCGTACGGCGGCGGCGAGGCGCCGGGGGCCTTCGGAGGCCCGCGCGGGCACCGTTTCCCCGGCCCAGGCGAGCGCGGTGGCGGCCTCGGCGAGGGCCAGAGCGGCCGCGTACTGCGCGTGCAGCCGCCGCTCGGTGGACGAGGAGGCGTACCGCCGCAGCCGGGGCCCGGTGAGGGCGTCCTGCGCATGGTCCAGGGCGGCGGTGAGCGCGACCCGGCGGGCGGTGGCGTGCCGGGTGCCGACGGCGTCGAGGAGGTCCGCGACGGCGTCGTACACGTCGGCTACGGCGTCACGCTCGCCGTCGAACCGGAAGTCACCGACGAGGGAGCCGGGCGTGGGGAGCGCCAGCCGCAGCCCGAGCAGCCAGGCGGCACCGCCGAGGTAGGCGAGCGCCCGCAGCCACCCGCTCTCCGGCAACGGCATGCCCGCCCCGATGGCGGAAGCGACGAGCAGTTGCGTACCGGCGGCGGAGGCAACGGGCCCGACGGCGCTGATCCCTCCCGCGAAGAGGCCGAGCCCGGTGAGGAGGAGGGTGAGCGGAACGGCCCCGAGACGGTCCCCTGCCATCGTCCCGGCGAAGAGCCCGACCGCCCCTGCCAGCGCGGGCACACCGAGCCGGTGGACGGAGACACGACGGCTGCCGGGACGGTCGTTGATCCCGGCGAGCATGGCGGCGATGGCGGCCACGACCCCGAGGGAGGCCCGGCCGGCGAGCACGGCGACGAGGAGGAGCGGCCCGGCGGCCAGCGCTCCCCGGACCACGGCACTCCAGGGGACCGGGCCGCGCTGGGCGCGCAGGGTGTGGGCGAGCCAGGGCGGGAGAGCGAGGGCCGGACGTGCGGGGCGGGACACAGGGCTCCTGTCGGGCGAGGGCGGGGGTGTGCCTTCGGGCGACGGTGGCCGGGCTCGGGCTGGGCTGTGGTGTCCACGGTAGGGCGAGCTCTTGGAAGCTATGGGACGCCGACGTTTCGGGGATGTGACGATGCGTGGAAACGCCACGTTCTTTATGAACGCAACTCCGGGCGATGACTTCCGCCGCGCCCGGCGCCCGGCGGTCGGCGGTCGGCGGTCGGCGGTCGGCGGTCGGCGGGAGATTGCCGACCAGAATCCAGCGCTCGACTTCTCCACGCGCGATTCCCCGCGCTCTGGAAGGCGCTCCCGAAGGTGGTCTTCTCCACCACGCTGTCGGCGGTGCAGGGCAATGCCCGCCTGGCCTCCGGCGGCCTGGCGGAGGAGATCGAGCGGTTGCGGGCCGAGCCCGGGGAGGGCGACATCGCGATCGGGTGTTCCCTCGCTCGCCCCGGAGAACCGTTCCCGCCCCACGTGCGTGATACCGGAGAACGCGTTGGCATGCACACGAGGGCGGGGGAACGCGAGTGGGGTTCACAACACGCGCGAGAACGGCGGCACTGGCCGCCGTGGTGGCCGGGACGCTGGTCACGGGGGCGGTATCGGCAGGCGGCCAGCCCGCGCAAGCCGCCGGCTCCGCCGCGCAGGACGGGACGAAGGCCCGGGCGAAGGGGAAGCCACCGGCAACCGTCACCTTGATCACCGGCGACCGCGTGACCGTCGGCTCCGACGGCCGGGTGGTTCGGCTCGTGCCCGGCAAGAGCCGCAAGAAGATCGGCTTCTCGGTGCGACGCGAGGCCGGCCACACGTATGTCGTCCCGCAGGACGCCCTGCGGCTGGTCGCCGACGGGGTGCTCGACCGGCAGCTCTTCGACGTCGCGCAGCTGGTCAAGGACGGGTACGACGACGCACACCGCACCACGCTGCCGCTGATCGTCGGCTACCGCCAAGATGGCGCCGGAGCAAGGGACTTGGCCACCGACGACGACCCGTTCGCGGACCTGGCCGTGCGCGAGCGCCGTACGCTGCCCGCGGTCGGCGGCGAGGCCTTCGAGGCACCCAAGGCAGGCGCGACGGCGCTGTGGGCGGCCGTCACGGGCCGGTCTTCGGCCCGTACGTCAGGCGGTACGGCCGCCCCCGCGCGGCCCGTCGCCCATGTCTGGCTGGACGCGAAGGTCCGCGCCTCCCTGGCCGAGAGCGTGCCGCAGATCGGCGCGCCCGCCATGTGGGAGTCGGGCTACACCGGCAAGGGCATCAAGGTGGCGGTCCTGGACTCGGGTGTGGACGAGACCCACCCGGACCTCAAGGGCGTCGAGACGGCGCAGAAGAACTTCAGCGAGTCCCCCGTCGTCGAGGACCGCTACGGCCACGGTACGCACGTGTCCTCCATCCTCGCCGGGAGCGGTGCGAAGTCCGGGGGCCGCTACAAGGGCGTGGCGCCCGACGTGAAGCTGCTGGACGGCAAGGTCCTGGGCGATGACGGCTTCGGAGAGATCTCGAACATCGTCGCCGGCATGCAATGGGCCGTCGACCAGGGCGCCAAGGTCGTCAACATGAGTCTGGGCGCCCGCGACACCCCGGGTGTCGACCCGATGGAGGCGGCGGTCGCCCAGCTCTCCGGCAAGGCCCTGTTCGTGGTGGCCGCGGGCAACGAAGGCGACGGGCCCCACACGATCGACACGCCCGGCAGCGCCCCCGCGGCCCTGACCGTCGGCGCCGTGGACAAGCAGGACCAGATCGCCGACTTCTCCAGCCGCGGCCCGAACCTCGACGGCACGCCCAAGCCGGACATCACCGGCCCCGGCGTGGACATCACCGCCGCCCTGACCACGCAGAGCGAGGAGCCTTCGGGCGAGGACTACATAGCGCAGTCCGGCACGTCGATGGCCTCCCCGCACGTCGCCGGCGCCGCAGCCCTGGTGCTCCAGCAGCACCCGGACTGGAGCGGAGCCCGGCTGAAGGCGCTCCTGACCGGCTCGGCCGAGCCGAACCCGCAGCTGAACGCCCATCAGCAGGGCGCGGGCCGGGTGGACCTGGCGCGCGCCGCCACCGCCTCGGTCGTCTCCGAGCCCGGCTCCCTCGGCTTCGGCATGCACGCCTGGCCGCACGCCGACGACAAGCCGGCCGCCAGGACCCTCACCTACCGCAACTACGGGACCCAGGCCGTCACCCTGCGGCTGAGTACCTCCGGGACCGGCCCGTCGGGCGGCCCCGCCCCGGACGGCATGTTCACCGTCAAGGACGACCGGCTCACCGTTCCGGCCGGCGGCACCGCGAAGACCACCGTCACCGCCGACCCACGCAAGGGCAGCGTCGACGGCGTCTTCGGCGGCACCGTGCTGGCGAGCGGGGACGGCCGGCAGGTGCGCACCGGCCTGGTGGTCGAGCGGGAGGTGGAGTCCTACGACGTCACGGTGCGGCACATCGACGCCGACGGCGCGAGCCCGCCCACCTACGCGACGACGGTCAACCCCGTCGACGGGTCCGGCAAGTACGTGGAACTCCCGTACAGCGCGAACGGCACAGTGGTCCAGCGGCTGCCCAAGGGCTCCTACCAGTTGGAGAGCCTGGTCTTCGCCGAGGACAACGAGGTGGGCTTCTTCGTCCAGCCGGTTCTGGACGTGACCCGGAACGTCGCGGTCACCCTCGACTCCCGCAAGGCCAAGCCGTTCGTCGTAAAGGCCCCGGATCCGGCCGCGAAGCTCGTCACCTCCACCGTCGGTTACTACGACGAGGCCCTGGGCGTGGGCAACACCTGGTCCAGCAACGGCGTGCCGCCGATGCGCACCGCCGCCGTCGGCCCGGCGTCCGACACGCTGCGGGCTCAGTTCAGCGGGGTGTGGAAGACGCCCGGCGCGGCCGGCAAGAACGTCGACCACCGGCTCGCCTTCAACCGCAAGGGGAGCTTCTTCACCGGCCTGACCCGCACTCTCACCCGGGCCGACGTCGCCGAGGTGAAGCTCGGCTTCGGCGCGTCCGTCACGGGAGCCAAGGGCACGGTCGGCATCACGCCGATGGACGAACGCGGGATGACCATCGACACGACGGAACCGCAGGAGCAGCCCCTGCCGCAGGCCACCACGCACTACCTCAGCACGGCCGGCGTGCGCTGGTCCTGGAGGGCCGCACAACTCAACGCCGGCAGCGAGGTCCGCATGCTCTATACGAAGGACCTGGTGACCTACAAGCCGGGCTCCACCCACACACTGCGGTTCAACACCGGTGTCGTCGGCCCCGATCTCGCGGCAGGGAGGGCTCAGGAGCAGGGCGCCGAGCGGACCGGTGACTACATCAGCGCCAGGATCCCGCTGTTCAACGACGGCAGCGGCAACCCGGGTTCCTCGATCGTCACCGGCGGCTTCGCCCGGCTGGAATCCGGCGGGCGGGTCCTCGCCGAGGCCCCGGCGACGGACTGGGTGGGCGCCGAGGTTCCCGCCGCCTCGGCCCCGTACCGCTTGACTCTCGAGGCGAGCCGCTCCGCCGAGGACACCTCCACCAGCACGAAGGTGGCAGGGGTCTGGACGTTCACCTCGGCCCGGCCCGCGTCGGACGGCACGGCCAGGCTGCCGCTGTCGACGGTGCGGCTCGCGCCGAAGCTGAGCCTGAAGGGGACGGCTCCGGCGGGCGGCACGCTCACCGTGCCGCTGAAGCTGAGCGGCGCGGCCGCCGCGACCGGGCAGGTCGCCGTGCTGACCGTGAACGTCTCCTACGACGGCGGCCGGACCTGGAAGCCGCTCACCGTGACGACCGACGCGAACGGAGCGCGCTCGGTGAGCGTGAAGCACCCGGCGACCACCAAGGCCGTGTCCTTCCGGGTGGACCTGAAGGACAAGGGCGGCAACACCATGCGCGAGACGATCACCAACGCGTACCGGCTCGCACCATGAAGTGACGGTGCGACCGGCGCGGGGATATTCGGATGCGACGAGGGGCGGGGGGCGCGCATGATCGGCGGATTGACCGCCGACTGCGCTGCACCCGCCCAGGAGCCCCCATGATCCGACGCGTCACCTCCCCCGCCCTCTTCCCGCCCCCCACCTACTCCCACGCCTCCGTCGTCGAAGCCGGCACGAAACTCGCCTTCCTCGCGGGTTCCGTGCCCCTCGACCGCGACGGGAACCTCGTCGGTGAGGGAGATCCGGTGCGGCAGGCCCAGCAGGTGATCGCCAACCTCGAAGTACAACTGGAGGCGATCGGCAGCGACTTGGCACACGTCCTGGCGAGCGACGTGTACGTGGTGAGCGGTGAGCCGGCGGTGCTGTCCGCCGTCTGGGAGGTCGTCGAGGCGTCCGGGCTGAGCGTCGGCCCGCACTCGTCGACACTGCTCGGGGTCGCCTGCCTCGGATACACGGGGCAGTTGGTGGAGATCACGGCCACGGCCGCCGTCCCGGAAGAGGCGCCGCGCCCATGACGCCCGTAGCGCTCCGCCGCGCCAGGCCCACCGATGCCGGTGCCGCGGCCGATGTCTGGCTGCGCTCGTTCGCCGCCGCGCTGCCGACGGTCGTCCGGCCGCGCACCGACGACGACGTGCGGACGTACTTCCGGGAGGTGGTGGTGCCGCTCAGGGAGACCTGGGTCGCCGAAGCCGCCGACCGCATCGTCGGCCTGATGGTCCTCGACGCCGACCAGCTCTCCCAGCTCTACCTGGATCCCGACTGGCGCGGCCGTGGCATCGGCGACCGTCTCGTCGACCTCGCCAAGCGGCGCCGCCCGAATGGGCTGAGCCTGTGGACCTTCCAGGTCAACAAGCCCGCCCACCGGTTCTACGAGCGCCACGGCTTCGTCGCCGCCGAGTACACGGACGGCAGCGGGAACGAGGAGCAGGAGCCCGACGTGCGGTACATCTGGCAGCCCGGCCGACCCGATTCCCGGTGATCACTCCTGCCTCCGCCCCCACGCCCGCCCCTTGGGCAACGGCCGCGCATACCCTCCGACCCGGCTCGTCCTCAGCCCCAACCCCACCAGCGATTCGGCGAGTTTCACGGCCGCGCCCACCCCGTCGACCACGGGAACCCCCAGCTTCTCCCCCAGGGCCCGCTGCAGCCCTGTCATCCCGGCACAGCCCAGCACCAACACCTCCGCACCCGCGTCCCGCGCCCGTTCGGCGGCTGCCAGGAAGGCGGACTCGGTGCGTTCGGCGTCCTCCAGTTCCAGCACTCCGAGCCCCGTACCGATCACGGCGACGCAGTTGCGGCCCACCCCGGCTGTGTCGAGGCTGTCCTCGATCTGCCCGCACGAGCGCTCCAGCGTGGTCACCACCCCGTACCGGCGCCCGAGCAGACAGGCCAGGTGCGCGGCGGCCTCCGTGATGTCGACGACCGGTACGTCCACCAGTTCCCGGACGCCTTCACGGCCGTGCTCCCCGAAGCCGGCCATGACGACCGCGTCGTAGGCGGGACCGTCGTACGTCCGCAGCGCGTCCATCACCGCCGCCGCCGAGAGGTAGCTGTCGAGCCAGCCCTCGGCCGACTCGGGTCCCCACCCGGGGGTCAGCCCGAGCACGGTGGTGCCCGGGCCTGCGGCGGCCCGGGCACCTCGTACGATCTCCTCGGTCATCTCCTGCGTGGTGTTGCAGTTGGTGACGACGATCCGCACGTCCTTCAGACCTCCCGCGCCACGGACCCGGCAGCCGGCTCGTCGGCCCCGGCGGCCCGCTCGTCGCGGCACAGCACCAGATACAGCCCCGCCGCCATCGCCGTCCCGATGAACCACGAGTACGGCGCCACATCGCTGAACGTCTTCACCAGCGCCAGTACCGCCGCGACCCCCGCCGCCGGCAGGAAGGCCCACAGCGCCCTGGGGTTGACGCCCTTGCGGTAGTAGTAGCGCGAGCTCGGCTCGGCGGAGAACAGTTCGTTCACGTCCACCCGGCCCCGCTTGACCAGGTAGTAGTCGACCATGATCACACCGAACAGGGGCCCCAGGAAGGCGCCGAGGCCGCCGAGGAAGTAGTTGACGACCGTCGGGTTCGAGAACAGGTTCCACGGCGTCACCACGAGCGCCGCCACCGTGCTGATCATGCCGCCGACCTTGAAGGTGATCTTCTGCGGCCAGACGTTGGCCAGGTCGTACGCCGGTGAGACGAAGTTGGCGACGATGTTGACGCCCATCGTGGCGATGGCGAACGTCAGGGCGGCGAGCACCAGGACCCAGGTGTTGCCGACCTTCGCGACCAGTTCCGCCGGATCCGTGATGGCCTCGCCGAACACCTCCAGCGAACCGGCCGTGACGATCACCGAAACGACCACGAAGGCGGTGGAGTTGATGGGCAGGCCCCAGAAGTTGCCCTTGCGGACCGTCCGGTAGTCCGGCGCGAAGCGTGAGAAGTCGCAGAAGTTGAGCATCAGCGTGCCGTACGTGGCGAGGATCAGGCCGATCGCGCCGAACCACTGCCGCCACTGCTCGCCGACGGACACCGGGTGCGGGGTGGTCGTGAGCGAGATCGTCCAGCCGGCCTTGGCGAGGATCCACACCGCCAGCGCGATCATCACGATCCAGATCGCCGGGCCGCAGAAGTCCTGGAACTTGCGCACCGACTCCATGCCCCGGCTGATGATCAGCGCCTGGATCAGCCACAGGGAGAGGAACGACACCCAGCCGAGCGCGTGCAGGCCCAGGAAGGAGCTGTGCGTCCAGGACTCCAGGCCGGGCCAGGCGGCCAGCAGCATCACGTTCACTGCGACCGAGGCCAGGTACGTCTGGATGCCGTACCACATGATGGCGATCACGGCCCTGATCAGCGCCGGGATGTTGGCGCCCCAGACGCCGAAGCTGATGCGGCTGACGACGGGGAACGGGACGCCGTGGCGCTGGCCGATCTTCCCCATCCAGTTCATGCCGACGTAGATGAGCACGAAGCCGACGAGCAGGGAGGTGAAGACCTGCCACACGTTCATGCCGAGGACCAGCAGACCGGCCGCGAACGTGTAGTTGCCGAGGTTGTGGACGTCCGACATCCACAGGGCGAAGAGGTCGAAGACCTTCCAGTTGCGCTTGCCCGCGGGCGCGAGGTCTTCGTTGGTGAGCCGGGGATCGGGGACGAACGCTGCTGTGCCGGTGGCTTCGGCACGGTCGGCGAGGGACACGGGGCCTCCAGGAGCCGGGGGACGGAGGAGTGCTTATGGAGGGGCGCCTTGTGAAGGGGGCACCGAGGCGCGCGTTTGGTATACCAAACTGCGCACATGGTCCTCCCGTCAACCGTTCTGACCGATGTCGCTCCCGTTAACGCTCCGTAAATCACACCCCGAGTCGGCGAAGATGGCCCCATGAGCTCCTCGACGAAGACCGAACCCCTGGGTGCGGTACGGGAACGCGTCCTGGCGACCCTGCGGCAGGACATCATCGCCGGCCGCCTCCGGCCCGGTGACCGGCTCGTCGAGCGGGAGCTGGCCGAGCGCCTCGGGGTCTCGCGCGTTCCGGTCCGCGAGGCGATCCGGGCCCTGGTCGCCGAAGGCTTCGTCCAGTTCGAGTCGGCACGCCGTACGGTCGTACGCCGGCTGACCCCGGCCGACGTCAAGGAGCTCTTCGAACTGCGCGAGGCCCTGGAGGTGTACGCGGCCGGACTCGCCGCGTCACGGGCGACGCCGGACGACCTCGCCGAGGTGGAGGCGCTCCTCGACCAGGCTGCCGCCGCGACCGAGGCGGGTGACGCGGAAGCGATCACGGACGTCAACAGCCGGCTGCACGACCGCATCGTCGCCATGGCCGGCAACACGCTGCTGATCGAGGCACTGGAACCGGTCGCCGGCCGCCTGCGCTGGATGACCCGGCGGAACGAGGAGTGGCCCCAACTCCTCGTGGAGCACCGCGAGTTGTATGAGGCGATCGCCTCGGGCGACCCGAACCGGGCCCGCGCGCACGCACTCACCCACGTGCGCACCAACCACCGCTCGACGGTACGGCAGCTCTTCGGTGAGGCGGCGGCCGAGGAACTCTCCTAGCGACCGCCGTACTTGGCCGTCATCGGTCCGCGTACTTGTCCGTCGCCGCCACCAGCGCCGCCGCCACGGTCGGTGCCCCCGCGTCGTGCCCCACGTCGTCGACGACGACCAGCTCGCTGCCGGGCCAGGCCTGATGGAGCCGCCACACGGTCCCCAGCAGGTTGCCGAAGTCGAGGCTGCCCTGGACCAGGGTGCCGGGGATGCCCTTCAGCAGCGGGGCGTCCCGCAGGACGACACCCTCGTCGTTGCCCTCACCCAGGAAGTGGTCGTTGCCGAAGTAGTGCGTGACGGTACGGGCGAAAGCCATGCGGAACCGCTCGTCCTCGTACCTCGGGACCGACCGGGGCGGGGCGGGGACGCACGCCGTCTCCCAGTCCGTCCAGGCCCGCGCCGCTCGCCCCCGCACACCGGGGTCGGGCGACTCGATCAGCTTGTTGTACGCGGCGGCGAGGTTGCCGTCGCGCTCCCCGGGCGGCAGCTCAGCCAGGAACCGCTCGAACGCCGCCGGGAAGATCCGCCCCAACCCCCTGGTCAGCAGGGACACTTCAGGGCTCGACCCGGCGGCGACCCCGGTCAGCACCAGCTCGGACACGGCCCCGGGACGCGTCTGCGCATACCGCAGCCCCAGCACCGACCCCCACGACACACCCCACACCAGCCAGCGCCCGATGCCGAGGTGCCGTCGCAGCAGCTCCAGGTCGGCGATGAGATGAGCCGTCGTGTTCACGCTCATGTCGGTCTCGTACGCGCTCGCGTGCGGCGTCGAACGCCCGCACCCGCGCTGGTCGAGCAGCACGATCCGGTACGCGGCCGGATCGAACAGCCGCCGGAAGTACGGATTGCAGCCGGAGCCCGGCCCGCCGTGCAGCACGAGCGCGGGCTTGCCGTGCGGGTTCCCGCAGGTCTCCCAGTAGACGTGGTTGCCGTCGCCGACGTCGAGCATGCCGTGGTCGTACGGTTCGTTTTCCGGGTAGAGCGTCATCCTGGCACCGTATCGACGGCCCGACTGCCCCCGCCTCTCATTTCAGGCCGGCCGCCTCCGCCGCCGTACGCAGCACGTCGCGCAGCATCTCGGGCGTGAGCCTGCCGGTGAAGGTGTTGCGCTGGCTGACGTGGAAGCACCCGAAGAGGTCGAGCCCGGCGCGGCCGTCGGCGCCGTCCAGCGGGACCCGCGCCCCGTGCGCGAACGCCGGCCGCGGCCTGGGCACGCTCCACCCCGCCTCCACCAGTGCGGGCAGCGTCGCCTGCCAGCCGAAGGCGCCCAGTACGACGACCGCCCGCACGGTCGGGCGCAGCAGCCTCAGCTCCTGCACCAGCCAGGACCGGCAGGTCTCCCGCTCATCCGGCGTGGGTTTGTTGGCGGGCGGTGCGCAGTGCACCGGGGCCGTGACGCGCACGCCGTACAGCTCCAGGCCGTCCCCGACGGCGACGGACGTGGGCTGCGAGGCGAGGCCCACGCCGTACAGCGCCTGGTAGAGCACGTCTCCGGAGCGGTCCCCGGTGAACATCCGCCCGGTGCGGTTGCCCCCGTGCGCGGCCGGGGCGAGCCCGATGATCAGCAGCCGGGCGTCGGGCGGGCCGAAGCCGGGCACGGGGCGGCCCCAGTACGTCTGGTCGGCGAAGGCGGCGCGCTTGGTGCGGGCCACTTCCTCACGCCAGTCGACCAGCCGTGGGCAGGCCCGGCAGCCCGCGATTCTGCGGTCGAGATCGGCCAGTGCGTCCACACCCTCCACCGTAAAGCCGTCGCGGCCCCGTACGGGGACTCCATCCGGGACGCCGTGCGAGGACTGCGAGGACTGCGAGGGCCGGGACGGGACTAAGGTCGAGGCATGGCTTCCGAGGATGACGAGGAGAAGGCCGGCAGCACGGCCGAGGGGCAGCCGGACACGGCCGACGCGCAGGCGGCCGTCGACCCTGAGGTCGCCGCGGCCGTGGCCGCGGCCGAGGCCGCCGGTGCGCACAGCGGCGAGTCCGTACGGATCGACAGCTGGATCTGGGCCGTACGCCTGGTCAAGGCCCGCTCCATGGGCGCCACCGCCTGCAAGGGCGGCCACGTACGCGTGAACGGCCAGAACGTGAAGCCCTCCCACGCCCTGCGCATCGGCGACGAGGTGCGCCTGCGCCAGGAGAACCGGGAGCGGATCGTCATCATCAAGCGGCTCATCCGCAAGCGGGTCGGCGCACCGGTGGCGGTCCAGTGCTACGTCGACAACTCGCCCCCTCCCCCGCCGCGCGAGGCCGTCGCCCCGGCCGGCATCCGCGACCGCGGCACGGGCCGTCCGACCAAGCGGGACCGCCGCGAGCTGGAACGACTCCGCGGACTCATGGGCGGCGACGCGGAACGACCGCGCGGACGGTGACATCCGACGGTGGCGTCCGGCAGGCCGACAAGGCCCGGTCCGGACGCCACCGAAGTCGTTTCGCGCAGGCGCACGCGCGCGCAGGCGCACCTGTCAGGCGCGTCGTCGCACCAGCCGCAGCAGATCCGCGTTCGAGCTCCGCCGTGCCCAGGCGATCAGGACGAGGGGCACGATGAGGATGAGCGGTGTCGCCGCGTTCTCGCCGCCGTAGGCGGTGATCGTGACGACGAACGCGCCGACCATCAGCGCGCTCAGCGCCATCGCCGCCACCGACTGCAGCACCGGGATCAACAGCGCGACGGCCCCGGCCAGTTCGAGCGCTCCGATGGTGTACATGCCCGCGCTGCCCCAGCCCAGCTCGTCGAAGCCCTCGGCGGCCGACGGGTGCGCGATCAGCTTGGGCAGCGCGCTCGCGATCGCGTAGAAGAGGGCGAGCAGAATCTGCAGGCCGCGCAGCGCGATGCGGGCACGGCGACCGCGCGGGGTGTCCGACTCGGCGATGACCGTGCCGGAGGTGCGGGCCGTGGCGGAGGCGGCGGTGACGGAGGCGGTGGTCTCGGACATGAGGGTCTCCTGGGTGAAGCGTTCCGTGGTGATGTCGGAGAGGCAGACCGGGGCCGGCTCCGGAACTCATCGCCGTGGGACGGCAATTCGTCATCAGGTACGAAGAACTTCACCCGCGCCCGTCGAACGGCAGCCATCCGTGCCCCACATACCAGTGACCGCCCGCCCGCAGGTGGTCCCCGACGGCCCGCTCCACGGCCGTGCGCCGCGGCAGGGTCTCGACCGGCAACTCCGGGTCGCCGAAGACGAACTGGACCGGCTCGCTGTCGGCCTGCTCCCTGTCCTCGTGGGCGACGCGGAAACGCTCCTGGAACCCCACGATGTTGGAATCCTCGGGCAGGTACTTCCTCAGCTGCGGGTCCAGCAGCCAGGAGTGGCAGGTCGCCACCTCGTACCGCTCCTGCGGAAAGTGCGCGGCGAAGAACTCCCGGGCCAGCGCCAGGGACCGGTCGACCGCGGCCGGTGACAGCGGCCCGTAGAAGTCGGGGATGTGCACATTGAGGCAGCCCGAGTCGGGACCCACGTCGAGCCCGGCCGCCGCGAGCCTCGTCCCCGCACGCTGCCCGAGCCGTGCCCGCTCGAACTGCAGCCGCCCCAGCTGGTACAGCTCGCCTCGGAAGTGATGGACGAGCCACCACGGTGCCTGCACGCCCGTCCTGCCATGGCGTCTGCGGTGCACGGCCATGTTCCGCCCGAGGTCGGCGAGGGTGCGCCGGGAGACATCGGCGGGGATACCGCGCTCGCGGTGGTAGGCCCGCGTGGACGGCAGCGCCGCGACGAACACGTACACCGGGAAGCAGCGCCGCAGGGGGCCCGCGGCCCAGTCGAGGTCGGGCAGGTCGACCGCGCCGCCGACCTGGCCGATCCCCCGGACGAGCTCGTCGACGGACCGCTCCAGGTGCTGCCGCAGCTCCGGGTCGTCCCTCACCCGTGGGCCCATCCGCACGAGGTCGTTGATGTCCTCATGGGGTACTCCGAGGTCGAGCAGGCTTTCGGCCAGTTCATCGGTGTCCGGCAGCACGAGGCCCCCTTCGCGCAGTACGAGTAGTACTAGGAGTACGAGCAGTACGGGGAGTACGAGCAGTACGGGGAGTACGAGGAGTACGTTTCAGGAAGGAGTGGTGATCCCGATGCGTACGGGCAGTGAGCCGAGGACAGCGCGCAGTGCACTGCGGGCCCGTTTCTGGCTGTGCGTGTGGGGCGTGGTGTGGGCGATCTTCGGTACCACCGCGTTCGCGCTCGCGGGACGCCCCGGCTGGGCGGCGGCCTGCGGGGCGCTGTGGCTGGTGATCACCATCGACATGGCCATGGTCCTCAGACACATCCGTCAGGGCCCGCACTACCAGCCGGGCCGCGACATCCCTCCGTATCGCCCGCCTGAGAACCGCCACCCCTAGGCGCCGCTCACGCTTCGAACCGTGCCGCCTTGAGGTACTGCGGGTTCGGGTCGAGCGCGGCCGCCAGCCGGAAGTGGCGCTTGGCCTCCTCGGGCCGGCCCCGGCGCTCGTAGGTCCGGGCGAGCGCGAAGTGCGCGAACGCGTTGTCCGGCTCGCGCTCCAGGACGATGGTGAACTCCAGCTCGGCGGGCCGCAGTTGCGCGGCGGCGAAGAACGCACGCGCGCGCAGCAGCCGGGCGGCGGTGTTCTCCGGGTGCGCGGCGATGACTCCGTCGAGCAGCTTCACCGCGCCCCGCGGATCCCGCGCGGCGAGCAGCTGCTCGGCGGCGCGGAAGTCGATGACATGCGTCTCCGGAGTACGTCCGGGCGATCCGCTGGTCTCGGGCACGGCAAAGTCCTTCCCTCACTGGAAGGGTTCAACGCGTGATCGCGCCGGGGCTATTCCTGCGGCGAGCGGGGCTGAGGGCTCCCCTGGGTCCCGTGGGCTCTGCGCACGAGCTCGTCCCACACGTCCTTCACACGTCGCTGAAGTTCTTCCAGTGGTACGTCGTTGTCGATGACGATGTCCGCGATCTCCAGGCGCTTGTCACGCGTCGCCTGCGCGGCCATACGCGCGCGTGCGTCCTCCTCGGTCATGCCGCGCAGCCGCACGAGCCGGTCGAGCTGGGTCTCGGGGCCGGCGTCGACGACGACCACCACGTCGTACAGCGGTGCCAGGCCGTTCTCCGTGAGGAGCGGGACGTCGTGGACGACGACGGCGTCCTCGGCGGCGGCCTCTTCGAGCTCGCGGGAGCGGGCGCCGACGAGGGGGTGCACGATCGAGTTCAGTACGGCGAGCCGGTCGGGGTCGGCGAAGACGATCGAGCCCAGCTTGGGCCGGTCCAGGCTGCCGTCCTCGGTGAGCACGTCCTCACCGAACGCCTCGACGACGGCGGCAAGGCCGGGGGTGCCGGGTGCGACGACCTCCCGCGCGATCCGGTCCGCATCGATCAGCACGGCCCCGTGCTCCACGAGCAGCCGCGACACCTCGCTCTTACCGGCTCCGATGCCCCCGGTCAGGCCCACCTTCAGCATGACCCGAAGCTTAGGGCCTGCCACTGACACAGCGCCGGGCAGACCGTACTTCCCCCTCGGCCGCCGTCTCCGGCGGCCCTCAGTTGTCGCCTTCCCGTTCCGCCAGGAACCGCTCGAACTCCCGCCCGATCTCGTCCGCCGACGGGATGTCCACCGGCTCGGCGAGCATGTTGCCGCGGCTCTCGGCGCCCGCGACCGCGTCGTACTGGTGCTCCAGGCCCTCGACGAGGTTGGTGAGCTCCTCGTCGCCCTCGCGGATCTGCCGGTCGATCTCGTTCTGCGTGCGGTGCGCGTCCGTGCGCAGGGAGTGCGCGATGCCGGGCAGGACCAGCCCGGTCGCCGCGGTGACCGCCTCCAGGACGGTGAGCGCCGCGTCCGGGTACGGGGAGCGGGCGATGTAGTGCGGGACGTGCGCGGCGACGCCCAGGACGTCGTGCCCGGCCTCCATCAGCCGGTACTCGACCAGGGACTCGGCGCTGCCGGGCACCTGCGCCTCGTCGAAGGGGCTGCGGTGGCCGGGGACGAGGTCGACGCGATTGCCGTGCGGGGTGACGCCGACCGGGCGGGTGTGCGGGACGCCCATCGGGATGCCGTGGAAGTTCACCGACAGACGCACCCCGAGGCGCTCCACGATCTCCTTGACGGCCGCGGCGAAGCGCTCCCACTCCACGTCCGGCTCGGGCCCGGACAGCAGCAGGAACGGCGCGCCCGTGGCGTCCTGGACGAGTCGCACCTCGATCGCGGGATCCTCGTACTCGGCCCAGCGGTCGCGCTTGAACGTCAGCAGCGGGCGACGGGCGCGGTAGTCCACCAGCCGGTCGTGGTCGAAGCGGGCGACGACCTGGTGGGGCAGCGAGTCCAGAAGTCCGTCGACGATCTGGTCGCCGGTCTCACCCGCGTCGATGTATCCGTCGAAGTGGTAGAGCATGACAAGGCCGGCCGACTCCTGGGCAAGCGCCATGTCGACAACGGCGAGGCCCTTCGGCTCCCATGCGTACAAACCCTGCGGATCAAGCACTGTGACCGCTCCTCCTCGTGTCCATACGCCACAACACCCTTACGGCCGTGGGCATTCCCGAAGAAGCAGCTCATTGATCTTGCCAGTCTGGGCAACGCCCCTCAGGGACGCGGGGCTGTATCGACATGCGGCTCCACCGCCCCGCAATTGATCTCACCGGTCCGGGCAACGCCCTAGGGGGCGCGGGGAACTGCGCGACAAGCCCCCACCGCCCCGCAGCCGAAGGACAACCCTTCCGGGCAGCACTGAGGGACCGCACCTCGAAAGGTACGGCCCCTCAGTCAACTGCTAGGCCTCAGCGAGCCAGCGTTGCGTTCAGCTCTGGCCGCCCGCCAGCTTCTCGCGCAGCGCGGCAAGCGCCTCGTCCGAGGCAAGCGCGCCGGAGTTGTCCGGGCCCTCGGAGGAGTAGGAACCGCCGCCACCGGACGCGGCCGGAGCCGCACCCGCCGCGTCGCCACCCTCGGCGGCAGCCGCAGCGTCCGCCTCGCGGGACTTGATGACCTGGGCCTGGTGCTGCTCGAAGCGCTGCTGCGCCTCGGCGTACTGGCCCTCCCAAGCCTCGCGCTGGGTCTCGTAGCCCTCGAGCCAGTCGTTGGTCTCGGGGTCGAAGCCCTCGGGGTAGATGTAGTTGCCCTGGTCGTCGTACGAGGCAGCCATGCCGTACAGGGTCGGGTCGAACTCGACCGAGGCCGGGTCGGCACCGAAGGACTCGTTGGCCTGCTTCAGCGAGAGGCTGATGCGGCGGCGCTCGAGGTCGATGTCGATGACCTTGACGAAGATCTCGTCGTTGACCTGGACGACCTGCTCCGGGATCTCCACGTGGCGCTCGGCCAGCTCGGAGATGTGGACCAGACCCTCGATGCCCTCGTCCACGCGGACGAACGCACCGAACGGAACCAGCTTCGTGACCTTACCGGGCACGACCTGACCGATCTGGTGGGTCCGGGCGAACTGCTGCCACGGGTCTTCCTGCGTCGCCTTCAGCGACAGGGAGACACGCTCGCGGTCCATGTCGACGTCGAGAACCTCGACGGTGACTTCCTGGCCGACCTCGACAACCTCGGAGGGGTGGTCGATGTGCTTCCAGGAGAGCTCGGAGACGTGGACCAGACCGTCGACGCCACCCAGGTCCACGAAGGCACCGAAGTTGACGATCGAGGAGACGACGCCGGAACGGACCTGACCCTTCTGGAGGGTGGTGAGGAACGTCTGGCGGACCTCGGACTGGGTCTGCTCCAGCCAGGCACGGCGGGACAGGACCACGTTGTTGCGGTTCTTGTCCAGCTCGATGATCTTGGCCTCGAGCTCCTTGCCCACGTAGGGCTGGAGGTCGCGAACGCGGCGCATCTCGACCAGGGAGGCCGGGAGGAAGCCACGGAGGCCGATGTCGAGGATGAGACCACCCTTGACGACCTCGATGACGGTACCGGTGACGATGCCGTCCTCTTCCTTGATCTTCTCGATGGTGCCCCAGGCGCGCTCGTACTGGGCGCGCTTCTTCGAGAGGATCAGGCGGCCTTCCTTGTCCTCCTTCTGGAGAACAAGGGCTTCGATCTCGTCACCGACGGCGACGACCTCGTTGGGGTCGACGTCGTGCTTGATCGAGAGCTCTCGGCTCGGGATGACACCTTCGGTCTTGTAACCGATGTCGAGCAGGACCTCGTCCCGGTCGACCTTCACGATGACGCCGTCGACGATGTCGCCGTCGTTGAAGTACTTGATCGTCTCGTCGATCGCGGCGAGGAATGCTTCCTCGTTACCGATGTCGTTGACCGCAACCTGCGGGGTGGTGGCGGTGGTCTCGGTGCTGCTCGTCATGTGGGAAAGGGCTCCGGTACGGACATTGAAGTCGTAGGTACTGCTACGCCGGGAGCCCGTATCGCTCTGAAGAAGCCGGACAGCCAAGGAAGCGCCCCACCAGGGAAAGGTGATGGCGCCTCGAAAACCGAGGGGACATACAACAGATGCGAGCGCAGCCTGCTACGTCTGAGGAGCGCAGGCCCGCAGCGCAACTTGTAGCATACGGGGGCAGCCGGACAGGGTCAATGCGCGAAGCCGCCCACCCGGGGCGGATCGCCGCATACCCGGCACAAAACGTGTCTCCTGAGGCCACGCAGGCCTTGGAGCACCCCTTGCGTGACACCACCGCGAGGGCCCACGCCGTTCAGGTGACGGCAGAGTACGACGAGGGAGCCGATCATCCAAGAGTACGAACCGGAGGCCACGCGCCGTGAGTCCGGCGTTGCGGAGAGCTCGCACGCCAACCGTGGCTGGTGGGACCGGAACGCGGACGAGTACCAGACCGAGCACGGCACGTTCCTCGGCGACGATCGTTTCGTCTGGGGTCCCGAGGGCCTGGACGAGGTGGAGGCCGAGCTGCTCGGCCCGCCGGAGGACCTCAAGGGCAAGGACGTCCTGGAGATCGGCGCCGGCGCGGCTCAGTGCTCGCGCTGGCTGACCGCGCAGGGGGCCCGCCCGGTCGCCCTGGACATCTCCCACCGCCAGCTCCAGCACGCGCTGCGCATCGGCGGTGCGTTCCCCCTGGTGTGCGCCGACGCGGGCGCCCTTCCCTTCGCCGACGCCTCCTTCGACCTGGTGTGCTCGGCGTACGGCGCGCTGCCGTTCGTCGCCGACCCGGTGCTGGTGCTGAAGGAGGTGCGCCGGGTGCTGCGGCCGGGAGGGCGTCTCGTCTTCTCCGTGACCCATCCCATCCGCTGGGCGTTCCCCGACGAGCCGGGCCCGGAGGGTCTGTCCGTCTCGGCCTCCTACTTCGACCGCACTCCTTACGTCGAGCAGGACGACGAGGGCCGCGCGGTCTACGTCGAGCACCACCGCACGATCGGCGACCGGGTCCGGGACGTCGTGGCGGCGGGCCTCCGGCTGGTGGACCTGGTGGAGCCGGAGTGGCCGGCCTGGAACACCTCGGAGTGGGGCGGCTGGTCGCCGCTGCGCGGGAACCTGATCCCGGGCACGGCGATCTTCGTGTGCAAGCGAAGCGAGATGGGGGCACCCCCGGCCGGAGGCCGGGGGAGAGACTGAGAGCGTGATCCGTTACGACGCCCTGGACGCGCTGCCCGTACGCAGCGCCCTGCCCGGCCTGAACGACGCCCTGGACACGCACGGCACCGCGGTGCTCGTCGCGCCGCCCGGCACCGGCAAGACCACCCTGGTGCCGCTGGTGCTGGCCGGGCTGGTCGGCGAGGGACCGGCGCGGCGGGTCGTCGTGGCCGAGCCGCGGCGGATCGCGGCCCGGGCCGCCGCCCGGCGGATGGCGTGGCTGCTCGGCGAGAAGGTCGGCGAGAGTGTCGGTTACACCGTGCGCGGCGAACGGGTCGTCGGGCGGCACGCACGCGTGGAGGTCGTCACGACCGGTGTGCTGTTGCAGCGTTTGCAGCGCGACCAGGAGCTGGCGGGCGTGGGCGTGGTGGTGCTCGACGAGTGCCACGAGCGGCATCTGGACGCGGACACGGTGGCGGCGTTCCTGTGGGACGTACGTCAGACGCTGCGGCCGGAGCTGCGGCTGGTGGCCGCGTCCGCGACGACGGACGCGCAGGGGTGGGCTCGGCTGCTGGGCGATGCGCCGGTGGTGGCGGCGGAGGGCGTCTCGCACCCCGTGGAAGTGGTGTGGGCACCGCCGACGCGTCCCGTGAGGCCCCCGCACGGCATGCGGGTCGACCCGGCGCTGCTGACGCACGTGGCCTCGACCGTACGGCGGGCGCTGGCCGAGCGGGCGGGGGACGTGCTGTGTTTCCTGCCGGGTGTCGGCGAGATCGCGCGGGTGGCCGGGCAGCTGGGGCAGCTCGGGGACGTCGAGGTGCTGCACGTGCACGGTCGGGCGTCGGCGGCCGTGCAGGACGCGGTGCTGACCGGCGGGGAGCGGCGCCGGGTGGTGCTGGCGACGTCCGTCGCGGAGTCGTCGCTGACGGTCCCCGGGGTGCGCGTGGTCGTCGACTCCGGGCTGGCGCGGGAGCCGCGGGTCGATCACGCGCGCGGGCTGAGCGCACTGACGACGGTACGGGCCTCCCAGGCGGCCGGCCGGCAGCGGGCAGGGCGCGCCGGGCGTGAGGCGCCGGGCGCGGTGTACCGGTGCTGGGCGGAGGCGGAGGACGTGCGGCTGCCGCGGTTCCCGTCGCCGGAGATCAAGGTGGCCGACCTGACTGCGTTCGCGTTGCAGGCGGCGTGCTGGGGCGAGCCGGAGGCGACCGGGCTGGCGTTGCTGGATCCGCCGCCCAGTGGGGCGATGGCGGCGGCGCGGAGCGTTCTTGCGGCCATCGGTGCCGTGGACGCCGACGGGCGGGCCACGGCTCGGGGCACCGCGCTGTCCCGGCTGGGGCTGCACCCCCGACTGGGCCGGGCGCTGCTGGACACGTCCGGTGCGGGTGCCGAGGCGGTCGCGCTGCTGAGCGAGGAGGCCCCGAGGGAGTACGGGGACGACCTGGCTGCCGCTCTGCGGGCGGCTCGGCGTGGCGGTGACGCCTATGCGGGGCGCTGGCGGGCGGAGGTGCGGCGTTTGCGGTCGAACAGCGAGAACTCGGCTGCGCAGAGCGTCGACGACCGCACTGTGGGCCTCGTCGCCGCCCTCGCCTTCCCCGAGCGGGTGGCCAAAGCCGACGGCGGTTCCTACCTCATGGCCTCCGGCACCCGCGCCGAGCTCGGTGCCGGCAGCCCGCTGCGCGGCGCCCCGTGGATCGCCGTGGCCGTCGCGGACCGTCCCGTCGGCAAGGGGCACGCGCGCGTGCAGCTCGCCGCCGTGGCGGACGAGGACATGGCCCGTTCCGCGGCAGCCTCGATGTACTCCGCGAGCCAGGAGGTCCACTGGGGCGACGGGGACGTCGTCGCCCGGCGGGTCGAGCGGCTCGGGGCGATCGAGCTCGCGGTGCGGCCCTTGCGGGACGCCGACCCCGTACTCGTACGCGATGCGCTGCTCGAAGGGCTGCGGCAGGAAGGGTTCGGCCTGCTGCGGTGGTCCCCTGACGCCGGCGTACTGCGGCAGCGGCTCGCTTTCCTGCACCTCCACCTCGGTGCGCCCTGGCCCGACGTCTCGGACGACGCGCTGCACGCGCGCGTGGACGAGTGGCTGGAGCCCGAGCTGAGCCGGGCGCGGCGGCGGGCCGATCTGGCCCGGATCGACGCCGGGCAGGCGCTCACCAGGCTGCTGCCGTGGGCCTCCGGGGAGGCGGGGCGGCTCGACGAGCTGGCGCCCGAGCGCATGGCGGTACCCAGTGGGTCCAGGATCCGGATCGACTACGGCAACCCCGAGCAGCCCGTCCTCGCCGTGAAGTTGCAGGAGATGTTCGGACTGCATGAGTCGCCGTCCGTCGCCGGCGTACCGCTCCTCGTCCACCTGCTCTCCCCCGCGGGCCGGCCCGCCGCCGTCACCGCCGACCTCGCCTCCTTCTGGAGGGACGGCTACAAGGGCGTACGGGCGGAGCTGCGCGGGCGTTATCCGAAGCATCCGTGGCCGGAGGATCCCGCCTCGGCCGAGCCGACCCGGTACACGAACGCCAGGCTCAGGCGCTGACCGGTTCCGGTTCGGTGTCCTTGGTCGGTTCCGGGTCACCGGGACGGCGGCTGCGTGCCTCCAAATACAGGGACAGCGCCAGGAGCAGCAGACCCAGGGCCAGGAAGCCCCACGGGAGGTACGACGTCAGCAGCAGGACCAGCGTGCGGTTGGACTTGACCAGGTCCACCGTGGAGACGATGTAGTCCTCGCGCATCTTCACGTGGCCGGCGAACGCCGTCACCTTGTCGCGGTCCCCGAGCAGGGTGCCGCCGCGCAGTTCCTCCTTGTGGATCTCCTCGCCGTAGACGGGCGCTCCGGTGAGCGGTTCGACCCAGAACTTGCGGACGGTGGTGTACCAGCGGGTCGTGCCGGTCTTGGCGACCGACTCCGGGGTGATGCCCTCGACCGGCATGGTCCTGGGGAACCTGACCTTCGTCCACGGAATGGTCTGTTCGAAGTAGTAGACCTCGACGCCGCGGAAGTTCTGGGTGCCCTTGTAGTGGATGGGGGCGGTGATGCGGGCCTGCGCGTCGAAGTACTCGTAGTCCCGTTTCTCCGTCAGGAAGGGCCACTTGAACTCGATGCCCTGCCGCTTCACGGGGTCGCCGTCGACCATCTCACCGGTGGCATGGACGGGTTCCTGGGTGTGGGCGTCGAAGATGTAGCGCTCGGGAATCTTGGAGACCATCTTGCCGTCGGGGCCGACGACGTACGACAGACCGTCCCAGACCACCACGTCCTTGCCGGCCGTCTTCTCGATCTTCTCCGAGGCTTCGACGTTGCCCTTGAGCGTCTGCACGATGGTGACCTTGGAGACCTTGCGGGCCTCCATCGTGCCGTAGTCGAGGAGGGTTGCGTCCTTCGCCTCCAGGACCATGTCCTGGTACTGGTTGGCCGGGATCTTGGCCAGGCGCGGGAAGGCGTACCAGCGCAGCAGCGGGGACAGCGCCGCGAAGAACACGGCGAGGGCGAGCAGGACCAGGCCGGCCTTGCGGCGCATCTCGGCCTCCCTCCCGGACGGGCGGTTACGGGTGTGTGGGCACCGTCGTCAGCAGCGGTTTGGGGGATGTCTCACCGGCCGGTGAACCCAGCGCGGTCATCGCGAGGACCAGGGCGAGCGCGGCGACGAGTCCGGTCGCTGCGGCGATCAGGGCGCGCATAGGGGCCTCCCGAATCCCGGACTGTGACGATCCACGGCTGTGAAAATCCGGGACTGTGAAAATCCGCGACTGTGACATCTGATACAGCGTCAGGTTCGGCACCGTAGCAACGGGCGGGCGAGATGAGAACACGTTGCGCGCATGAACAAAGGGCGCCCCGTCCGCCGTAGCGGAAGAGGCGCCCTTCGGTGGACTCTGCGGTGCTACGCGCTCGGGCTCGGCGATGCCGGTCCGGACGCGGATTCCGATGCCGACGGCGTCGGGCTGGGCGACGTCTCGGCCGCCGCGACCTTCAGTTCGACGGTCAGGGTCGCGCCGCCCGCGGTGTTGATGCGGAGCAGGAACGTGCCGGTGGTGTCGTCGGCGTACAGCTTCGGCAGCTTGAGCAGGCCCTTGGCGTCCGTCGTCAGGCCGGTCAGGGTTCGTACGGCCTTGCCGTCGGCGTCCTTGAAGTAGGGGCCCTTGTCGTTCTCGGCCGGGTCGTCCGCCGACTTGATGAGCGTGGCGGTGGCCGCGACCTTGTCGGCCACGGCGTCCTTGTAGGTCGCCTTCACCTCGACCTGGTCGGCGAACTCGCCGCCGGGCGTGCAGGTCAGCGCGGTGTCGCTGGTGCGGGTCAGGGTGTCGGCGGCGCGCTCGGTGACGGTGGCCTTGTAGTCGAGACCGGCGATCGTGCGGCCGACGACGGTGACGCGGACGACGAACTCTCCGGTGTTCTCGCCCGCCTTGAGCGCCGGCGCCGACGCCTCACCGATGCTGCTGGTGAGGACGGTGGCGTACTTCTCACCGGTGCTGAAGGTCGCGTCGGTGGCACCGATGATCGTGAAGCGGACCCGGACCTTGGCGACGGCCTTGCCGGCCTTGGTCTCGGCGCGCGCGGAGATCTTCTCGGCGAAGGTGTCGCCCGCCATCGCGCTGAGCTTGGCGGTGCCCGCGTCCTCCAGGTGGTGGACCGTGTCGGTGGGGGTGGGAGGCGTCGTGCCGGGCGGGGTCGTGCTCGGCGGGGGCGGCTCGGGGCTCGGGGAGCCGCCGTTGTCGCCGGGCTTGGGACTGCTCGGTGCCGTCGGCGTGCTGGGCGCCGACGGCGTGGAGGGCGTCGTCGGTGTCGGGTTCGCGCCCGCCGTGTCGTCGCTGCGGTCCGACGGGACGGTGCCGGTGCCGTCCGGGATCTCGTGGGTGCCCTTGCGGTAGTACTCCAGCCACCTCATGACGAGGTTGAGGTAGTCCTGCGAGTTGTTGTAGCTGAGGATCGCGCGGTCGAGGTCGCCCTGGGTGGACAGGTCCCAGCCGAAGCGGCACAGGTAGTGGCCGGCGGCGAGCGCGGCGTCGTAGATGTTGTTGGGGTCCTTCTTGCCGTCGTCGTTGCCGTCGCGGCCGGCCCTCTCCCAGGTGGAGGGGATGAACTGCATGGGTCCGACGGCACGGTCGTACGAGCTGTCCCCGTCGTAGGCGCCGTTGTCGGTGTCGCTGATGTTCGCGAAGCCGTTGCCGTTGAGCTGCGGGCCGAGGATCGGGGAGATCGTGGTGCCGTCGGCGTTGACACGGCCGCCGCGGGCCTGGCCCGACTCGACCTTGCCGATCGCGGCGAGGAGCTCCCAGGGGAGGTTGCAGCCGGGCTTGGCCTGCTGGAGCGCGGCCTGGGCCCTCTTGTACGCGTCGAGGACGGTCGCGGGGATGCCGGCCTCGGTGACGCCCGGGTCGACGGGGGTGTCCGCGGACGGCGAGGGGTTGGGGCTGTTCAGCGGCGGCAGGTCCGTGTAGTACGGCGAGTTGCCGGTCGCGCTGTCCTCGGCGGGTGTGTCCGGGGAGGGCTGGGTGCCGGTGGTGACTCTTCTGCCGGCGTCGTCGGTTATCACTCCCGGAGCCTGGGACGCGGCCAGTGCCGCGACCACGACCGCGGCCACCGTGGTGTTCACCGCCCCCTTGCGGAGCCTGCCGAATTGCGCCGCCATGAAATGGACCCCTCCCGTGGACGCCCGGGCGCCCGACTCTGCCTGCCGGCCGGGCTCGCCGTGCCGAGCCCGCCCCTGTTGTGACGATCGACTCGCCGCGACAGTTGCCCTCGCGGCACGCTTTCAGTCGCTGTTCATCTGTTCGACAGCACGCCGCCGGCGCGGTGACCCAGGCGACACTACGACAACTTCCTTTGCCGGGGCACCCGTTGGTGCCCGATTTTTACCGGTTGGCCACATGCGGTCTGTCCGTCGGATGTCCCTCATACTGGCTTCGCCGACGCCCTGGGCCGACCGGCCCCGCCAACATCCCGCACGAGGAGCCCCGTTGCCGTTCACGCTCAGCCACGCGGCGGCCGTACTGCCCGGCGTACGCACCGACGGAACCGGCCGCCTCGCACTTGTACCGGCCATGCTGGTGGCGGGATCGTTCTCTCCCGACATGACCTATTACGTGGCGAGTGTCCTGCCGGAGGCGATGGAGTTCGGCGATGTCACGCACTCGTTCGCCGGCGTGTTCACCGTCGATGTGGCGATCGCCTGGGCGCTGGTGGGCCTGTGGCTCCTGCTGCGCGAGCCGCTGGTGGCACTGCTGCCGCCCGGGCGACAGGCGCGGGTGGCCACGCTGGTGCGCTGCGGGGCGCCACGCGCGCGTGTACGGCCGTCGTCGGCGCTGCGCTGGTACGTCTCTGCCGTCCTCGGCTCGCTGACGCATGTCGTGTGGGACGCGTTCACCCATCTCGACCGCTGGGGGATGCGGCTCTTTCCCGTCCTGGGCGAGGAGATCGCGGGATCGCCGCTGTACTGGTATCTGCAGTACGGCGGTTCGGCGGTCGCTGCGGTCGCCATCGCCGCATTTGTGATCGTGGCGCTACGGCGGACCGGTGCTGCCGCGCCGGTCGGGGTCCCGGTGCTTTCGGTACGGGACCGGTGGTGGGCCGCCGTGCTGATCGGCGGGATTGCCGCAGTGGCGGCCGTGCAGCGGGCGTCGCGCTGGTGGGCCTACTGGGGATCGACCGCGAAGTACTGGGAGCTGATTCCCACGCTGTGCTTCGGAGCGGGCGCGGGGCTCGTTCTGGGGCTGGTGCTGTACGCCGTGGGCGTCAGGGTGTGGCGTCCGGTCCTGGGCCCTGGCAGTTCGGATGCGGATGCGGATGCGGCCGGTCGGGAGACCAGCCGTCCGGGAGCTCGGTGACGGTTTCGGCCGTCGCGACGAACACGGTGACGGTACGGCCCGAGCGGCCGGGGCGCCGGAGTGGGAGTGCGGTGCGGGCGAGGGCCAGGTGGCCGCGGAGGGTTGCCGCCCTGTGCCGCAGAGTTCCCATCAGGTCGGCGGGGATGCGGGCGGTGCTTGCGCCGGAGGCGAAGGGTGGGACCGAGGGCCGCGCTGTGGGGGCGTCTTCGGTGTTCGCGTTCGCCGGTGCCGGGGCCATCCGGCGGTTGAGCGTGCGTATACCCATGCCCGCATCCTTACGGGCATGGGGTGCGAGGAGCGCTTTTGCGGGGGCCACGCGGGTGACGGGTCCCTCCGGGGGGTGGGCCGGGACCCCTGGTGATTGCCGGGTCGCGGTGCTCTCGGGGCTGCGGGTTGGTCGTGGCTGGTCGCGCAGTTCCCCGCGCCCCTTGGGGCGCTGCCGTGTGCCCCGTCGCAGGGTGGGCAACCCCGATGCCGGGCAGGGTTCCAATCTGCCCGGCATTGAGGGGTGAGCCTTCAGCGGCGGCTAGTGCGCGGCCGACTCCCAGTCGGGCCCCGCGCCCACCGAGACGCCCAGGGGGACGTTGAGGTGGACGGCGTTGGACATTTCCCGGCGGACCAGTTCCTCGGCGGTCTTGCGCTCGCCCGGGGCGATTTCCAGGACGATTTCGTCGTGGACCTGGAGGAGCATGCGGGAGGTGAGGTTCTCCTCGCGCAGGGCCCGGTCGACGTTGAGCATGGCGATCTTGACGATGTCCGCCGCCGTGCCCTGGATGGGGGCGTTGAGGGCCATGCGCTCGGCCGCCTCGCGGCGCTGGCGGTTGTCGCTGTTGAGGTCGGGGAGGTAGCGGCGGCGGCCGAAGAGCGTCGCCGTGTAGCCCGTCGCCCGTGCCTCGTCGACGGCGCGGCGCAGGTAGTCCCGGACGCCGCCGAAGCGCTCGAAGTAGGCGTCCATCAGCGCGCGGGCCTCGCCGGCGTCGATGTTCAGCTGCTGGGACAGGCCGAAGGCCGACAGCCCGTAGGCCAGGCCGTACGACATCGCCTTGATCTTGCGGCGCATCTCCGCGTCCACCGCGGCGGGCTCCACGGCGAACACCTGCGAGGCGGCCGTGGTGTGCAGGTCCTCGCCCGAAGTGAACGCCTCGATGAGGCCCTCGTCCTCGGAGAGGTGGGCCATCACGCGCAGCTCGATCTGGCTGTAGTCCGCGGTCATCAGGGACTCGAAGCCCTCGCCGACCACGAAACCCCGGCGGATCGCCCGGCCCTCGTCCGTGCGGACCGGGATGTTCTGCAGGTTCGGGTCGGTCGAGGAGAGGCGGCCGGTGGCCGCGACCGTCTGGTTGAAGGTCGTGTGGATACGGCCGTCCGCCGCGATCGTCTTGATCAGGCCCTCGACGGTGACGCGGAGCTTCGCCTGCTCGCGGTGGCGGAGCATGATGACCGGCAGTTCGTTGTCGGTCTGGGTCGCAAGCCACGCCAGGGCGTCGGCGTCCGTCGTGTAGCCCGTCTTCGTCTTCTTCGTCCTGGGCAGGGCGAGTTCGCCGAAGAGGACCTCCTGGAGCTGCTTGGGCGAGCCCAGGTTGAACTCGTGCCCGGCCGCCGCGTGCGCCTCCTTCACGGCCTGCTGCACGGCACCCGCGAACATCTGCTCCATGGCCTCCAGGTGCGCCCGGTCGGCCGCGATGCCGTGCCGCTCCATGCGGGCCAGCAGAGCGGAGGTCGGCAGCTCCATGTCGCGGAGCAGGTCCGCGGCGCCGACCTCCTCCAGACGGCCCTCGAAGGCCTCGCCCAGGTCCAGGACCGCGCGGGCCTGGATCATCAGTGCCTCGGCCTCGGCGCCGTCGTCCGTGCCGAAGGCCAGCTGGCCGTCGGCCGCGGCGGCGGGGACCAGCTCGCGGTGGAGGTACTCCAGGGACAGCGCGTCCAGGTCGAACGAGCGGCGTCCCGGCTTGACGAGGTAGGCGGCGAGTGCGGTGTCCATGCGCACGCCGGCGATGCTCCAGCCGTGCTCGGCGAAGACCCGCATCGCGCCCTTGGCGTTGTGGAAGACCTTCGGCTTGTCGGCGTCGGCCAGCCAGGCGCTGAAGGCCTTCTCGTCGGCCTCGTCCAGCTGCGACGGGTCGAACCAGCCGGCCGCGCCGTCGGCCGCGGCGAGGGCGACCTCGGCGACCGATCCGGTGCCGAGCGCCCAGGCGCCGACGGTGGCCACGCCGAGCGGCGCGCCGCCGTGCTCCGCCAGCCAGGGGGCCAGCTCGCCGGTGCCGAGCACGGCGCCGTCCAGCTCCACGCCCTCGGTCGAGATCGGCGTGGCCTCGGCCTCCTCGGCTCCGGGGTCGACGCCGAAGAGTCGCTCGCGCAGCGACGGGTTACGGATCTCCAGGGTGTCCAGGATCATCGCGACGGCCTTGCGGTCGTACGGCACGCGCGCGACGTCGGCGACGGTCTTGGGCAGCTCGACGTTGCGCTCCAGCTCGGTCAGGCGGCGGTTGAGCTTGACCGACTCCAGGTGGTCGCGCAGGTTCTGCCCGGCCTTGCCCTTGACCTCCTCGACGCGCTCGACCAGCTCGGCGAACGAACCGAACTGGTTGATCCACTTCGCCGCCGTCTTCTCGCCGACGCCCGGGATGCCCGGCAGGTTGTCGGACGGGTCGCCGCGCAGGGCCGCGAAGTCGGGGTACTGGGCGGGCGTCAGTGCGTACTTCTCGAAGACCTTCTCCGGGGTGAACCGGGTCAGCTCGGAGACGCCCTTGGTCGGATACAGCACCGTCGTGTGCTCGCTGACCAGCTGGAAGGAGTCCCGGTCGCCGGTGACGATCAGCACCTCGAAGCCTTCGGCCTCGGCCTGGGTGGCGAGCGTGGCGATCACGTCGTCGGCCTCGAAGCCGTCGACGGCGAACCGCGAGACGTGCATCGCGTCGAGCAGCTCGCCGATCAGCTCGACCTGGCCCTTGAACTCGTCCGGGGTCTTGGAGCGGTTCGCCTTGTACTCCGTGAACTCCGCGGAGCGCCAGGTCTTGCGGGACACGTCGAAGGCCACCGCGAAGTGCGTGGGCGCCTCGTCGCGCAGCGTGTTGGCCAGCATCGACGCGAAGCCGTAGATCGCGTTCGTCGGCTGGCCCGTCGCGGTCGTGAAGTTCTCCGCGGGCAGCGCGAAGAACGCACGGTAGGCCAGCGAGTGCCCGTCCATGAGCATCAGGCGGGGCCGGCTGCCGCCGGGGTTGGTCTCGGTCTGCTTCGCTGCTGTCTCTGCCACGTCCCCGATCCTGCCACGCCCCACTGACAGTCGGTCCCCATCGGGGGGTGCGGCTCCCGGGAGGGGGCGGGTGGGTCCGGACCGGGGCCGGAACCCCCGCCCGCGTTGTCCGTCCCGCGTGCGAGGATCGGAGATGTACCTCACACGTGTACACAAAGGAGAACGCGCGATGGCCACCAAGCCGCCCAAGGGTGATCCGGTTCAGGACGCGCCCCAGGTCGCCGAGCCGAAGCATGCGGCGGCGGGGCTCCCGGCCATCGGGCACACCTTGCGGATCGCGCAGCAGCAGATGGGCGTGAAGCGCACCATGCTGACGCTGCTGAACGTCAACCAGAAGAACGGCTTCGACTGCCCGGGCTGCGCGTGGCCGGAGCCGGACCACCGGCACAAGGCGGAGTTCTGTGAGAACGGCGCCAAGGCGGTGGCCGAGGAGGCCACCCTGCGCCGGGTCACCCCGGAGTTCTTCGCCGCCCACTCCGTCGCCGATCTCGCGACCAGGAGCGGTTACTGGCTGGGACAGCAGGGGCGGCTCACGCACCCCGTGTACCTCCCCGAAGGGGGCACCCACTACGAGCCGGTGACCTGGGAGCGCGCCTTCGACATCATCGGCGAGGAGATCACCGCTCTCGGCTCCCCCGACGAGGCCGTCTTCTACACCTCGGGACGCACCAGCAACGAGGCCGCGTTCCTCTATCAGCTCTTCGCGCGCGAGCTCGGCACCAACAACCTGCCCGACTGCTCGAACATGTGCCACGAGTCGTCCGGGTCGGCGCTGAACGAGACCATCGGGATCGGCAAGGGCAGCGTCCTGCTGGAGGACCTCTACAAGGCCGACCTGATCATCGTCGCCGGGCAGAACCCGGGTACGAACCACCCGCGCATGCTCTCCGCACTGGAGAAGGCCAAGACCAACGGCGCGAAGATCATCAGCGTCAACCCGCTGCCCGAGGCCGGCCTGGAGCGCTTCAAGAACCCGCAGACCCCGCAGGGCATGCTCAAGGGCGCGGCCCTCACCGACCTGTTCCTGCAGATCCGCATCGGCGGCGACCAGGCCCTGTTCCGCCTCCTCAACAAGCTCATCCTTCAGACGCAGGGCGCCGTCGACGAGGAGTTCGTCCGCGAACACACCCACGGCTACGAGGAGTTCGCCGCTGCCGCCGGCGCCGCCGACTGGGACGAGACCCTGACGGCGACCGGCCTCACGCGCGCGGACATCGAAGAGGCCATGGCCATGGTCCTCGCCTCGCAGCGCACCATCGTCTGCTGGGCGATGGGCCTCACCCAGCACAAGCACTCCGTGCCGACCATCCGCGAGGTCGTCAACTTCCTTCTGCTGCGCGGCAACATCGGCCGCCCGGGCGCCGGCGTGTGCCCGGTGCGCGGTCACTCGAACGTGCAGGGCGACCGAACGATGGGCATCTTCGAGCGGCCCGCCCCGGCCTTCCTGGACGCCCTGGAGAAGGAGTTCGGCTTCGCGCCCCCGCGCGAGCACGGCTACGACGTCGTACGGGCCATCCGCGCCCTGCGGGACGGCGAGGCGAAGGTCTTCTTCGCCATGGGCGGCAACTTCGTGTCCGCCACGCCCGACACGGACGTCACCGAGGCCGCCATGCGGCGCGCCCGGCTGACCGTGCATGTGTCGACGAAGCTCAACCGCTCGCACGCCGTCACGGGCGCGCGTGCGCTGATCCTGCCCACCCTCGGCCGGACCGAGCGCGACCTCCAGGGCAGCGGCGAGCAGTTCGTGACGGTCGAGGACTCCATGGGCATGGTGCACGCCTCCCGGGGCCGCCTGGAGCCCGCGAGCGCGCACCTGCTGTCGGAGCCGGCGATCGTGTGCCGCCTGGCACGCCGGGTGCTGGGCGAGGGCAGCGCCACTCCCTGGGAGGAGTTCGAGAAGGACTACGCGACGATCCGGGACCGTATCGCCCGCGTGATCCCCGGCTTCGAGGACTTCAACGCGCGCGTGGCCCACCCGGGCGGCTTCACGCTCCCCCACGCGCCCCGCGACGAGCGCCGCTTCCCGACGGCGACGGGCAAGGCCAACTTCACGGCGGCTCCGATCGAGTACCCGACGGTGCCCGAGGGACGGCTGCTGCTGCAGACCCTGCGGTCGCACGACCAGTACAACACCACGATCTACGGCCTCGACGACCGTTACCGGGGCATCACGAACGGCCGCCGGGTCGTGATGATCAACCCTGAGGACGCCCAGCGGCTGGACATCGCCGACGGCTCGTACGTCGACCTGGTGAGCGAGGGGAAGGACGGAGTCGAGCGGCGGGCGCCCGGCTTCCGTGTCGTCCACTATCCGACGGCCCGGGGCTGCGCGGCGGCGTACTACCCGGAGACCAACGTCCTCGTCCCGCTGGATGCCACCGCGGACACCAGCAACACCCCGGCCAGCAAGTCGGTGATCGTACGTCTGGAACAATCGGCGACCGACTGAGCGTTTGCTCAGTCGACGCACACCACGACGAACGGAGCCGGGCCCCATGGGCGAGCAGCAGCACGTGAAGTTCCCGCAAGAGGTCATCGACGAGTACGCCGCACTCGGCGTCGACCTGCCCGCCCTGTTCTCCGCCGGGCACCTCGGGACGCGCATGGGTGTCCAGATCGTGGAAGCGTCCGCCGAGCGGGTCGTCGGGACCATGCCGGTGGAGGGGAACACCCAGCCGTACGGGCTGCTGCACGGCGGCGCGTCCGCGGTGCTCGCCGAGACGCTGGGGTCGGTGGGCTCGATGCTGCACGCCGGCAGCTCCAAGATCGCGGTCGGCGTCGACCTCAACTGCACCCACCACCGCGGTGCCCGTGCCGGCCTCGTCACCGGCGTGGCCACGCCCCTGCACCGGGGCCGCTCGACGGCGACGTACGAGATCGTGATCAGCGACGAGGCCGGGCGGCGGGTGTGCAGCGCCCGGCTGACCTGCCTGCTGCGGGACGTGAACCCGAGCGACGGCGAGCAGCTCCGGGCGATGGGCTGAGCCGACTCAGGCAGCCTCTTGCGGCAACTCCCTTGCGGGCAGCGCCCTTTGCCGCCCCGCCCGGCGACCGACCCCCTCGGGCCGGTCCGCGTCGCAAACAACACCCTTGCACCACCCCGCCGTTGAACCCGGACGCCCGGCGGCCTAACGTCAAGGCATGACGTCGGGAGGGGCCCCCAGGAGCGGGGCGGCGCCCGGACTCCCGCTCTCGGCCGCCGGATTGATGGCCGAAAGCGGTGAGCCCGGCAATGCCCAATTCCGTTTTCGTGCCCCATACACGAAAACAGCCGAAGAACTCCGGCCGACTTTCCCGGCTGTAACTCTGCGTAATACGACTGCAATACGGGCCCCCACTTCTCCCGCAGTGCGCACCCTTCCCGCGCGTCCACAGAGACCCTTGGGTAGCCTTCGGCAACGATCCGCGTAATCACCAAAACCTGTGAACACTCGTGAAGGTGCTACGCGCGAACGCTGCAAGTTCTCACTATGTGGACAGGGCGAACCGGCCGGAAATCCACACTTCCCCCCACGGAGTACCGCTCTGCGTTACCCCGTGTCATAACAAGAGCGTCACAGCCTTGGTCAGAGCCTCCTCCATGTTCCCCACCCGCGCTTAGAGTCACGGCCAGTCACGGCGCCATCGGATTCGAACTCACTTCGACCCAGCGCTCGACTCGGCGAGTTCCATGGGGGGCCGCCGTGCCAGGGAAAGGACCTGATTCGTGCGTCAACGTTCGATCATCGCCATAACCGCCGCGCTTGCGGCGGGATCGCTGACTCTCACGGCTTGTGGGTCGCGTGACGACGACGGCGGCAGCAGCAACGGCGACAAGACCACTGTGGTGATCGGTGTCGACGCCCCGCTGACCGGCGACCTGTCGGCGCTCGGCCTCGGCATCAAGAACTCCGCCGACCTGGCCGCCAAGACGGCCAACAAGAAGGAATTCGTCAAGGGCGTCGAGTTCAAGATCGAGGCTCTCGACGACCAGGCGCAGCCGTCCGTCGGCCAGCAGAACGCCCAGAAGTTCATCAGCAACAAGGACGTCCTCGGCGTCGTCGGCCCGCTGAACTCCAGCGTCTCGCAGCAGATGCAGAAGCCGCTCAACGACGCCGGCCTGACCCAGGTCTCCCCCGCCAACACGGGTACCGAGCTGACCCAGGGCGACGGCTGGAAGACGGGCGACTCGGTCCGCCAGTTCAAGACGTTCTTCCGCACGGCCACCACGGACGAGATCCAGGGCGCCTTCGCGGCCGACTACCTGTACAACCAGGCCAAGATCAAGAAGGTCTACCTGATCGACGATCAGAAGACCTACGGCGCCGGCCTCGCTGCCTCCTTCAAGACGAACTTCACCAAGTTCGGCGGCAAGATCGTGGGCACCGACCACATCAACCCCGACGACCGTGACTTCAACGCCGTGGTCGCCAAGATCAAGAAGACCGGCGCCGAGGCCCTCTACTACGGCGGCGAGTACCCGGCCGCCGGCCCGCTGAGCCAGCAGCTCAAGGACAGCGGCCAGAACATCCCGCTCATGGGCGGCGACGGCATCTACTCCGGCGAGTTCCCGAAGCTGAACAAGAAGGCCGAGGGCGACCTCGCCACCTCCGTGGGCAAGCCGGTCGAGCAGCTCGACTCCGCCAAGACGTTCATCAAGGACTACGAGGCAGGCGGCTACGAGGACGCCTACGAGGCGTACGGCGGCCTCACCTACGACGCCACCTGGTCGATCATCGAGGCCGTCAAGCTGGCGGTCGAGGGCAACGACGGCAAGGTCCCGTCCGACGGCCGCAAGGCGGTCCTGGACGCCATGGCGAAGGTCAAGTTCGACGGCGTCACCGGCACCATCTCCTTCGACGAGTTCGGTGACACCACGAACCACACGATGACCGCGTACAAGGTCAAGAGCAACGCGTGGGCGCCCGTGTTCAGCGGCGAGCCCAAGCTGGGCTGAGCAGAGGACGAGTAAACAGCACTCCACAAACACACATTGATCCAGGCCGCGCGGGATCGCCCATCAGCGCTCCCGCGCGGCGCCATATCCGAACCACTCCACGGAGGCCCTGCGGTGAACGAACTGCCGCAACAGCTGGCCAATGGACTCATCCTCGGCGCGATGTACGGACTCATCGCGATCGGCTACACGATGGTCTACGGCATCGTCCAGCTCATCAACTTCGCCCACGGCGAGATCTTCATGGTCGGGGGCTTCGGGGCCCTCACCGTCTGGTTGGTACTCCCCGAGGGCTTCGGCCTCGGGGCAGCAGTCCCCCTCATGATCATCGGCGGCGTCCTCGTATCGGTCGCCATCGGCACCGCGGCGGAACGCTTCGCCTACCGGCCACTGCGCACCGCGCCACGGCTGGCACCCCTCATCACCGCCATCGGCCTGTCCATCGTCCTGCAGCAGGCCGTGTGGATGTGGTACCCGGACGCGAAGAAGGACCACCCCTTCCCGCAGTTCCACGGCGGTCCCATCGAAATACTCGGCGCCAACATCCAGCGCGGTGACCTCTTCGTCCTCATAGCCGCCCCGCTGTGCATGCTCGCCCTCGGCCTGTTCGTCACCAAGACGCGCTCCGGCCGCGGCATGCAGGCCACCGCTCAGGACCCGGACACGGCCAAGCTGATGGGCATCAACACCGACCGCATCATCGTCATGGCGTTCGCCATCGGTGCCGCGTTCGCCGCCGTCGCCGCCGTCGCCTATGGCCTGAAGAACGGCCAGGTCGGCTTCCGCATGGGCTTCCTGATGGGCCTCAAGGCCTTCACGGCGGCCGTGCTCGGCGGTATCGGCAACATCTACGGCGCCATGCTCGGCGGCATCGTCCTCGGCGTCGCCGAGTCCCTCGCCACCGGCTACGTCGGCGACATCCCCGGCATGGACCTCTTCGGCGGCGGCGCCTGGAAGGACGTGTGGGCGTTCGCTCTGCTCATCCTCGTACTGCTGTTCAGGCCACAAGGTCTGCTCGGCGAACGCGTCGCGGATCGGGCGTGATACCCATGACCACCGAGATCCCCATGGACAAGACCACCGACACCGCCAAGGTGTCCACCGCTGCGGCCACCTCGCTCATACCGCTGCCGGAGGTCGCGGCACGCGCGCTCACCGTCGCCGGCTCCGCCGTCGCCCTCGTGGGCACCTTCCTCGCCTGGACCTGGACCAAGGAGTTCCCGGGCAACCTGACCGTCACCGGCTACCCGGGCGGCCTTCAGGTCCTCACCCTCGTCGGCTCCCTGCTCACCCTGCTGTTCGCCCTCTCCGGCTACGGCATCCGTGGCCTGCGCTGGCTCACCCCCGGCGGCAAGAACAGCCCCGTCCTGCTCGCCGCTCTCGGCGTGTTCGGCACCACGGGCTACTCGATCGGCGCGATCACCCAGGAGCTCGGCGGCCTGGTCAACCTGGAGCCGGGTGCCTGGGTCGCCGGCATCGGCGCCCTCATCGCCGTGATCGGCGCCCTCGGCCTCCCGGTCGACCAGCCCTACGACGCCGCGGACCCGACCCCGAACCTCTGGGGCCGTATCCGCCACTCGCTCACCGCACCAGATCCCGGCCGTGCCAAGGACCTGCCCTCCTGGGTGGAGATCCTGATCATCGCCGCGGGCTTCGGCGTCGGCATGTACGTCTTCGCGTACGGCATCGGCACCGAATACTCCGAGCTGTTCATCGGCTTCCTGATCGTCACGGCGTTCGGCTTCACCGCGGTGACCCGCGCGGGCCTGCTCAAGCGGCTCTCGGCGCTCACCGCCAAGCACCGCAACGTGGCCATGACGGCGGCCTTCGTCGCGGCGATCTGCTTCCCCTTCACCCAGACCAACGACCAGTTCGCCCTCATCGGCGCGAACATCCTGATCTTCGCCACGGTCGCGCTGGGCCTCAACGTCGTCGTCGGCCTCGCCGGCCTGCTCGACCTCGGTTACGTCGCGTTCCTCGGCGTCGGCGCCTACGCCGCCGCCCTGGTCTCCGGCTCCCCGCAGTCGAGCATCGGCGTCGAGTTCCCGTTCTGGGCCGCCGTTCTCACCGGCGCCGCCGCCTCGCTGATCTTCGGCGTGGTGATCGGTGCCCCGACCCTGCGGCTGCGCGGCGACTACCTCGCCATCGTGACGCTCGGCTTCGGTGAGATCTTCCGCATCACCATGAACAACCTGAACGGCAACAGCGGACCGGACGTCACCAACGGCTCCAACGGCATCCCCAACATCCCGGACCTGGAGATCTTCGGGTTCAACCTCGGGCTGCCGCACAACGTCCTGGGCACCGAACTCACCCGGTCCGGCAACTACTACCTGCTGATGCTGGCGTGCACGGCGATCGTCGTCCTGGTCTTCCGCCGCTCCGCGGAGTCCCGCATCGGCCGCGCGTGGGTCGCCATCCGCGAGGACGAGACCGCCGCCACCGCGATGGGCATCAACGGCTTCCGCCTCAAGCTCCTCGCGTTCGCGCTCGGCGCCGCCCTCGCCGGCCTCGCCGGCACCGTCCAGGCGCACGTGTCGTACAGCGTCACCCCCGAGCAGTACCAGTTCGCCGGCTCCGTGCCGCCGAACTCGGCCTTCCTGCTCGCCGCCGTCATCCTCGGCGGCATGGGCACCATCAGCGGCCCGCTGATCGGCGCCGCGCTGCTCTACCTGATCCCGGCCAAGCTGCAGTTCATGGCGGAGTACCAGCTGCTGCTCTTCGGCATCGCGCTGATGCTGCTGATGCGCTACCGCCCCGAGGGCCTGGTCGCCGACCGCAGGAAGCAGCTCGAATTCCACGAGACCGGACAGCTCGACGTACCGGAGGACAAGCCATTGCCCGAAGGCGCGACCGGCGTCGCGAAGGCAGGGGCGTGACCGCCATGACCACCACCACGACCGCACCCACCAGCACGACAGTGCTCGACGCCACCGGTGTCACGATGCGCTTCGGCGGTCTGACCGCCGTGCGCGACGTGAACCTCACCGTCAACACCGGCGAGATCGTCGGCCTCATCGGCCCCAACGGCGCCGGCAAGACGACCTTCTTCAACTGCCTCACCGGCCTGTACATCCCCACCGAGGGCAAGGTCGCCTACAAGGGCACCGTCCTGCCGCCCAAGCCGCACCTGGTCACCCAGGCCGGCATCGCCCGAACGTTCCAGAACATCCGGCTCTTCGCCAACATGACCGTTCTGGAGAACGTACTGGTCGGACGGCACACCCGCACCAAGGAAGGCCTCTGGTCGGCCCTGTTGCGCCTGCCCGGCTTCAAGAAGGCCGAGGAGGCGTCCCGGGCCCGGGCCATGGAACTCCTGGAGTTCACCGGTCTCGCCGCCAAGGCCGACCACCTCGCCCGCAACCTGCCCTACGGCGAGCAGCGCAAGCTGGAGATCGCCCGGGCCCTCGCGAGCGAGCCCGGCCTGCTCCTCCTCGACGAGCCCACCGCCGGTATGAACCCGCAGGAGACCCGAGCGGCCGAGGACCTGATCTTCGCCATCCGGGACCAGGGCATCGCCGTCCTCGTCATCGAGCACGACATCCGGTTCATCATGAACCTGTGTGACCGGGTCGCCGTGCTGGTCCAGGGCGAGAAGATCGTCGAGGGCCCCGCGGAGGTCGTCCAGGCCGACGAGCGCGTCATCGCCGCCTACCTCGGTACGCCCTTCGAGGGCGAGCCGGGCAAGGAGGAAGTCGCCGAGGTCGAGGCCGCGGAGGCCGGCGCCGAGGCGCAGAGCAGCACGGAAGGGGACGACAAGTGACCGCACTGCTGGAGGTCGAGGACCTCAGGGTCGCCTACGGCAAGATCGAGGCCGTCAAGGGCATCTCGTTCAAGGTGGAAGCGGGCGAGGTCGTCACCCTCATCGGCACCAACGGTGCCGGCAAGACCACGACCCTGCGCACGCTGTCGGGTCTGCTCCAGCCGCTGTCCGGCGAGATCAAGTTCGACGGCAAGTCGCTGAAGAAGGTCCCCGCCCACAAGGTCGTCTCGCTGGGGCTCGCCCACTCCCCCGAGGGGCGGCACATCTTCCCCCGCATGACGATCGAGGACAACCTCCGGCTCGGCGCGTTCCTGCGCACCGACAAGGAGGCCATCGAGAAGGACATCAAGCGCGCCTACGACCTGTTCCCCATCCTCGGAGAGCGCCGCAAGCAGGCCGCGGGCACCCTCTCCGGCGGTGAGCAGCAGATGCTCGCCATGGGACGGGCGCTGATGTCCCGACCGAAGCTGCTCATGCTGGACGAGCCCTCCATGGGCCTCTCCCCCATCATGATGCAGAAGATCATGGCGACCATTCAGGAGCTCAAGTCCCAGGGCACCACCATCCTGCTCATCGAGCAGAACGCCCAGGCCGCACTCTCCCTGGCCGACCACGGGCACGTCATGGAGGTCGGCAAGATCGTCCTCTCCGGCAGCGGACAGGACCTGCTGCACGACGAGTCGGTGCGCAAGGCGTACCTGGGCGAGGACTGATCGCCCGGCCCGCATGAGTCGAGGCCCGTGCCCCCGGTCAGGGGCACGGGCCTCACTCTTTGCTGCTTCAGTGTGCCGCTTCGGTGTGCCGCTTCGGTGCGTCAGCCCTTGGCGGCCTTCTTCTCGTCGGCGTCCTGGATGACGGCCTCGGCGACCTGCTGCATCGACATCCGGCGGTCCATGGAGGTCTTCTGGATCCACCGGAAGGCGGCGGGCTCGGTCAGCCCGTACTGGGTCTGGAGGATGGACTTGGCCCGGTCCACGAGCTTGCGCGTCTCCAGGCGCAGGGTGAGGTCGGCGACCTCCTTCTCCAGCTCCTTCAGCTCGGTGAACCGCGAGACGGCCATCTCGATCGCCGGCACGACGTCGCTCTTGCTGAACGGCTTGACCAGGTACGCCATGGCACCGGCGTCCCGGGCCCGCTCGACGAGGTCGCGCTGCGAGAACGCGGTCAGCATCAGCACCGGGGCGATGCTCTCCTCGGCGATCTTCTCGGCCGCCGAAATGCCGTCCAGCTTCGGCATCTTCACATCGAGGATGACGAGGTCGGGCCTGTGCTCGCGGGCCAGTTCGACGGCCTGCTCACCGTCTCCGGCCTCACCGACGACGGTGTACCCCTCTTCTTCGAGCATCTCTTTGAGATCGAGCCGGATCAGCGCCTCGTCCTCGGCAATGACGACACGGGTCGTCAGCGGAGGCACGTGCGACTTGTCGTCGTCGGGCGCGTCTACGGGCTGGGGCGACTCGGGGGCGGTCACGGGGGCTCCTCGTTCAGGGGCAGGGGTGCTGCTCCCAGCAGGGTACCTAGCAGCGGGGACGCGCGGAGAGCCGGTACACTTCTCACCGGCCCCCAGCTTGCCCGGTTGGAGGAACTGGTCAGACTCGCGGCACTCAAAATGCCGTGCCCTTTGGGCATGTGGGTTCGAATCCCACACCGGGCACTTATGAAGAAAGCGGAGGATCACGTTCGCGTGGTCCTCCACTTTTTTCCTGCACGCGGTCACGCTCAGTAACAGAGAGTATCCGCATGAACTTTCATGGCACTGAAGTGCGACAGCAGGTCCTCACGCTCCTGCGCGGCGGCGCAAAGAACGCGGACGTCGCTCGCACGTTCAACGTCCCACCCGGCACCATCGCTTACTGGAAGCACCTGGATCGCGCGAAACGCGATGAGTGCCCAGGGAAACACGATCCGAAGTGCCCCCGCTGCGATGGCCGAGATCTCGACACCGCGTCGTACAGCTACCTGCTCGGCCTCTATCTCGGAGACGGCCACATCAGTCACTATTCAGCGCACCGCGTACCCAACCTCATGATCACCTGTACCGAGGCGTGGCCCGGCCTGATGGACGACTGCGAGCAGGCCATGCGCTCGGTCTTTCCAGACAACTCCGTCTGCCGCGTCCGCAAAATCGGCTGCCGCAACGTGAAGGTGTACTCAAAACATCTGCACTGCCTGTTCCCGCAGCATGGACCCGGCAGGAAGCACGAGCGCTACATCACCCTCGAACCCTGGCAGCAGGAGATCGTCGACGCGCACCCCTGGAAGTTCATCCGCGGCCTCATCCACTCCGACGGCTGCCGCATCACCAACTGGACGACCCGTATGGTCGGCGGTGAGCGCAAGCGCTACGAATACCCGCGCTACCTCTTCACCAACGTGTCCGACGACATCCGTCAGCTCTACACGGACACCCTCGACAAGCTCGGCGTCGAGTGGACGCACTGCACGCGTCACGGCCACCCGTACAACATCTCCGTCGCCCGCAGAGCCTCCGTAGCCCTCATGGACACCCACGTAGGCCCCAAGCACTGACCGCACCACAAAGGGCCCCTCGGAAGAGGGGCCCTCCGCCCATTACTTGGGGCTGTCGTCCTCGCCGATGTGATGCACCCGCACCATGTTCGTCGAGCCCGACACACCGGGAGGCGATCCCGCTGTAATGACGACGGTGTCGCCCTTCTTGCAGCGGCCGTATTTCAGCAACAGCTCATCCACCTGGTCGACCATCGCGTCCGTCGACTCGACATGCGGCCCCAGGAACGTCTCCACACCCCACGTCAGATTCAGCTGGGACCGAGTGGCCGGCTCGGGCGTGAAGGCCAGCAGTGGAATCGGCGAGCGGTAGCGGGACAGGCGGCGGGCCGTGTCGCCGGACTGGGTGAAGGCGACCAGGAACTTCGCGCCCAGGAAGTCGCCGATCTCGGCCGCCGCGCGGGCCACCGCGCCGGGCTGGGTGCGGGGCTTGTTGCGTTCGGTCAGGGGCGGCAGGCCCTTGGCGAGGATGTCCTCCTCGGCCGCCTCGACGATCTTCGCCATCGTCCGGACGGTCTCGATGGGGTACTTGCCGACGCTTGTCTCGCCGGACAGCATCACCGCGTCCGTGCCGTCGATGACGGCGTTCGCCACGTCCGACGCCTCCGCCCTCGTCGGGCGGGAGTTCTCGATCATCGAGTCGAGCATTTGCGTCGCCACGATCACCGGCTTGGCGTTGCGCTTGGCCAGCTTGATGGCGCGCTTCTGGACGATCGGGACCTGTTCCAGCGGCATCTCCACGCCCAGGTCGCCGCGGGCGACCATGATGCCGTCGAAGGCGGCCACGATGTCGTCGATCGCCTCGACCGCCTGCGGCTTCTCCACCTTGGCGATCACCGGGAGGCGGCGGCCTTCCTCGTCCATGATGCGGTGGACGTCCTCGATGTCCCGGCCGCTCCGCACGAACGAAAGCGCGATGACGTCGAAGCCCGTGCGCAGCGCCCAGCGCAGGTCCGCCTCGTCCTTCTCCGACAGGGCGGGGACAGACACTGCGACGCCCGGGAGGTTGAGGCCCTTGTTGTCGGAGATCATGCCGCCTTCGACCACCGTCGTGTGGACGCGTGGTCCGTCGACGGAAGTGACCTCCAGGCACACCTTGCCGTCGTCGACGAGGATGCGTTCGCCGGGGATGACGTCCGCGGCGAGGCCGGCGTAGGTGGTCCCGCACTGCTGGCGGTCACCCTCGGCGCCCTCCTCGACCGTGATGGTGAAGGTGTCCCCGCGTTCAAGGAGTACGGGTCCTTCGGTGAAGCGGCCGAGGCGGATCTTCGGGCCTTGAAGGTCGGCGAGGACGCCGACGCTGCGGCCGGTCTCGTCGGAGGCCTTCCGCACGTGCTGGTAGCGCTCCTCGTGATCGGCGTGGCCGCCGTGGCTGAGGTTGAATCGGGCGACGTCCATTCCGGCGTCGACCAGTGCCTTTATCTGGTCGTACGAGTCGGTGGCGGGGCCCAGGGTGCAGACGATTTTCGCTCGGCGCATGTTTCGACTCTATGACTTACCGGCGGGTAGTGAATTGGTGCCGCATGACTACTCAACAACCTTTGCGTGAAGGGCTATTGACAAGTGTTGAATTGTGCACCGGGGTGCTCCGATGAGCGTTCGAAGCACCCCTAAAGGGCTATTCACCGATGCGTTCACAGATGCGGCGGCGCCATGGTGAATCGCGCATTGACCTCGGCATGGACGTGCTGACGCTCGGGTTCGAGGTCGAGAGGGGCGGCGGAGTCCTCTTCCGCGGCGTAGGCCATCGAGCGCATACGGCCACCGCGGGCCTGCGGATAGGCCGGCGGGGCGTTCTCCGCGCCGATGTCGGCGAGTTCCACCAGCGCGGTCAGGGAGGTCCCCAGTGCCTCCGCGTACTCCCGCGCGCGCTGCACGGCCTCCCGTACCGCCTGCTGCCGCGCTTCCCGGTGGGCCGGCGAGTCGGGGCGCAGGGCCCACCAGGGGCCGTCCACGCGGGTGAGCTCCAAGTCGGCCAGGCGTGTCGTGAGTTCACCGAGCGCCGTGAAGTCCGTGAGCTCGGCGGTGATGTGGACGCGGCCGTGATGGGCGTGGATGCGTTCGCCGCGGCCCTTGTCCTTCAGTTCGGGGCTGATGGAGAAGGCGCCGGTCTCCACGCGCTCGACCGCATCGCCGTAGGTCTTGATGAGGTCGAGGACGGCGGTGTTGCGGCGGGTCAGGTCGTCCAGGGCGGCGCGGCGGTCCTTGCCGCGGGAGGCCACGGTGACGCCGATGCGGGCGATCTCGGGGTCGACCTCGAGGTGGGCCTCACCACGGACGGCGATGCGGGGGGCGTCGGGGGTGCCGTAGGGGACGGCGGGCTGAAGTTCTCCTGAGGGGGAGGTCATACGTCCCACTCTGTCATCGCTTGGCCGGCCGGGAGCCCGGCAGTTCACAGCTTCGGTCACCAGATCGAAACGTGCGGGGTCTGTTGCAACTCGCCATGGGCAGGTCAGAATCTACGCGCGTTGTTGACCATTCGCCCAGGAGAAGCACTCATGCCGTTGAACCGCCGTAAGTTCCTGACGAAGTCCGCCGTGACCGGAGCGGGGGTGGCGGTGGCCGGTGCGGTGAGCGCCCCGGCGGCGCAGGCCGCGCAGCCGGCGAAGGGGTCCCGGCCGAAGAAGCGGTACGCGCTGACGGTGATGGGCACGACCGACCTGCACGGCAACATCTTCAACTGGGACTACTTCAAGGACGCGGAGTACTCCGACGCCAAGGGCAACGCGAAGGGCCTGTCCCGGGTCTCGACACTGGTGAACCAGGTCCGCGACGAGAAGGGCCGCCGCAACACGCTGCTCATCGACGCGGGCGACACGATCCAGGGCACCCCGCTGACGTACTACTACGCCAAGGTCGACCCGATCACCGCCAAGGGCGGTCCGGTCCACCCGATGGCGGCGGCGATGAACGCCATCGGGTACGACGCGGTGGCGCTCGGCAACCACGAGTTCAACTACGGCATCGAGACGCTGCGCAAGTTCGAGGACCAGTGCCACTTCCCGCTGCTGGGTGCCAACGCGCTGGACGCGAAGACGCTGAAGCCCGCCTTCCCGCCGTACTTCATCAAGAAGTTCCACGTGCCCGGCGCCCCGTCGGTCAAGGTCGCGGTCCTCGGTCTGACCAACCCCGGCATCGCGATCTGGGACAAGGCGTACGTCGAGGGCAAGATGGTGTTCCCGGGTCTGGAGGAGCAGGCCGCGAAGTGGGTGCCGAAGCTGCGCTCGATGGGTGCGGACGTGGTGGTCGTGTCGGCGCACTCGGGTTCGTCGGGGACGTCGTCCTACGGTGACCAGCTGCCGTACATCGAGAACTCGGCGGCGCTGGTCGCCCAGCAGGTGCCGGGCATCGACGCGATCCTCGTTGGGCACGCGCACACGGAGATCGTGGAGCTGCTGATCACGAACGAGAAGACGGGCAAGACCGTCGTGCTGTCCGAGCCGCTGTGCTATGCCCAGCGACTGACGCTGTTCGACTTCGAGCTGGTCCTCGACAAGGGCTGCTGGAAGGTCGAGTCGGTGAAGGCGACGGTGCGCGACTCGAAGACGGTCGCCGACGACCCGAAGATCACCAAGCTGCTGAAGGACGACCACGACATCGTGGTGGAGTACGTCAACCAGATCGTCGGCACGGCGACCGAGAAGCTGACGACGGTCGACGCCCGCTACAAGGACGCCCCGATCATCGACCTGATCACCAAGGTCCAGGAGGACGTGGTCAAGGCGGCTCTGGCGGGCACGGAGCACGCCTCGCTGCCCGTCATCTCCCAGGCCTCCCCGTTCTCGCGCACCTCGGAGATCCCGGCCGGCGACGTGACCATCCGGGATCTGTCGAGCCTGTACGTGTACGACAACACGCTGGTCGCCAAGCTGATGACGGGTGCGCAGGTCAAGGCGTACCTGGAGTACTCGGCGGAGTACTTCGTGCAGACCGCAGCCGACGCGGCCGTCGACGTCGACAAGCTCACGAACGCCGGCAACCGCCCCGACTACAACTACGACTACGTGTCAGGGCTGTCGTACGAGATCGACGTCGCGCAGGCGGCGGGTTCGCGGATCAAGAACCTGGCCTACAACGGTGCCGCGCTCGACGACGCCCAGAAGTTCGTGTTCGCGGTGAACAACTACCGGGCCAACGGCGGCGGCGCGTTCCCGCACGTGGCGTCGGCTCAGGAGCTGTGGTCGGAGTCGACGGAGATCCGCACCCGGATCGCGGAGTGGGTGACCGCGAAGGGCGTGCTGGACCCGAAGGACTTCGCGTCGGTGGACTGGAAGCTCACGCGGAACGGCACGCCGGTGTTCTAGCCGGAGTCGAACCAACCGGTCAGGAGCCTCAGATCCCGTCCATCAGCGGTGTCAGCACCCTCGGCTGACGCGCCCGCGGGATCCGGGGCTCCTGCTGTGCGAGGCCGAAGGTGGTGAACGCCGTACGGCTGGGCAGCGGGTAGGTCTCCTTGCCGGTGACGGAGTTGAGGATGCTGGCGCTGCGCCAGGCCGCGAGGCCGAGGTCGGGGGTGCCGATGCCGTGGGTGTGGCGCTCGGCGTTCTGGACGTAGACGTTGCAGCCGGAGCCGGTGACGGACGGGTCCATGACCAGGCGGTACTGGTCGTCGATGCGCGGGCGTTCCCGGCTGTCGAGGCGCATGTAGGGGTCGAGGCCGGCGAGGATGCGGGTGAGGGGGCGCTCACGGTAGCCGGTGGCGAGGACGACCGCGTCGGTGGTCAGGCGTGAGCGGGTGTTCTGGTGGACGTGCTCCAGATGGAGCTCCACCTTGGTCGTGGCGATCCGGCCCGCGGTGCGCACCTGCACGCCGGGCGTGAGGACGGTGTCGGGCCAGCCGCCGTCCAGGGTGCGGCGGTAGAGCTCGTCGTGGATGGCGGCGAGGGTTTCGGCGTCGATGCCCTTGTGGAGCTGCCACTGCGAGGCTACGAGGCTGTCGCGGACCGGCTCGCCGAGTGCCTGGAAGTAGCGGGTGTAGTCGGGGGTGAAGTGCTCCAGGCCGAGCTTGGAGTACTCCATGGGCGCGAAGGCCTCGGTGCGCCCGAGCCAGTGCATCCGCTCGCGCCCGGCCGGCCGGCGCCGCAGCAGGTCGAGGAAGATCTCGGCACCGGACTGTCCGGAGCCGATGACGGTGATGTGCTCGGCGGCGAGCAGCCGCTCGCGGTGTTCGAGGTAGTCGGCGGCGTGGATGACCGGGACGGCGGCCGCCTCGACGAGGGGCCTGAGCGGGTCGGGGACATCCGGTTCGGTGCCGATGCCGAGGACGATGTTCTTCGCGTACGTACGGCCGAGCGCCTCGGCTTCTCCGTCCGGGGCGAGCTGGGTGAAGTCGACCTCGAAGACGTCGCGTTCGGAGTTGAAGCGGACCGCGTCGACCTGGTGGCCGAAGCGCAGCCCGGGGAGGTTCTCGCAGACCCAGCGGCAGTAGGCGTCGTACTCGGCGCGCTGGATGTGGAAGCGCTCGGCGAAGTAGAAGGGGAAGAGCCGGTCGCGGGTCCTGAGGTAGCTGAGGAACGACCACGGGCTCGCAGGGTCGGCGAGCGTCACCAGGTCCGCGAGGAAGGGGACCTGGATGCGGGACCCCTCGATGAGAAGGCCCGGGTGCCAGGCGAACGCGGTGCGCTGCTCGTAGAAGACGGCGTCGAGTTCGGCGAGGGGGTGGGCCAGGGCGGCGAGGGAGAGGTTGAAGGGGCCGATACCGATGCCGACGAGGTCGCGGGGGGTCTCGGGGTCCTGGCCCGGGGGGTTGGAGTGCCGGTCGGCTGGGTTGGTCTGCGGGGTCATCCGGGGGTGTTTCCTTCCACCAGTTTCAGGAGGGCGGCCAGGTCGTCCGGGCGCGTGTGGGGATTGAGGAGGGTCGCTTTCAGCCACAGGCGACCGTCTATGCGGGCCCGGCCGAGGACGGCGCGGCCGTCGGTGAGGAGCGTTCGGCGTACGGCGGCGACGGCGTCGTCGGTGGCGTGTGCGGGCCGGAACAGGACCGTGCTGATGGTGGGCTGGTCGTAGAGCTCGAACGCGGGGTGACCGTGGACGAGGTGGGCGAACTCCAGGGCTCTCGCGCAGACTTGCTCGACGAGCCGGCCGAGGCCGCTGCGGCCGAGGGCCCTGAGAGTGACGGCGATCTTGAGGACGTCGGGTCGGCGGCTGGTGCGCAGGGACCGGCCGAGCAGGTCCGGCAGGCCGGCCTCGACGTCGTCGTCGGCGTTGAGGTAGTCGGCGCGGTGGTGGAGCACGGCGAGGCCGCCCGGGTCACGGACGGCGAGGAGCCCCGCGGCGACGGGCTGCCAGCCGAGCTTGTGCAGATCGAGGGTGACGGTGTCGGCGGCGTCCAGGCCGGTGAGCCGCTTGCGGTACCGGTCGCTGAACAGGAGGCCTCCGCCATAGGCGGCGTCGACGTGCAGCCGGGCGCCGTGGGCGGCGCACAGGGCGGCGATCTCGGGGAGCGGGTCGATGAGCCCGGCGTCGGTGGTGCCCGCGGTGGCCGCGACCAGGTGGGGGCCGGGCAGCTGGGTGAGGGCCTCGTCGAGTGCGGCGGGGTCGAGGACACCGGCGGGCGCGGGCACGACGACGGGGTCCGGCAGCCCCAGCAGCCAGGCGGCACGGGGCAGCGAGTGATGAGCGTTCGCCCCGTGCACCAGCCTGACTCCGGCGCCGTGCGCTTCGCGGGCGATCAGGAGGGCGAGTTGGTTGGATTCGGTGCCGCCGGTGGTGATGAGGGCGGTGGGGGGCCGGTGGGGTGGGGTGGCCCGGGGAGCCGGGGTGACGCGGCGCGCCCGCTCCCCTTCCTCGCCGCCGAAGACCTCCCCCGCGAGCGCCCCCGTCACCAGCGCCTCCAGCTCCGACGCGCCCGGCGCCTGGTCCCAGGAGTCCAGGGAGGGGTTGAGGGCGGAGGCGGCCAGATCGGCGGCGGTGGCGAGGGCGAGGGGTGGGCAGTGGAGGTGGGCGGTGCACAGGGGGTCCGCCGGGTCGGCGGCGGCTTCTGCGAAGGCCCGGACGAGGGTGTGGAGTGCGTTCAGGTCGCCCTCGTCCGGCAGCGGGTCCCCGACCGCGGCCCGCATGCGCTCGGCCACCGCGTCCGGGCCGCCCGAGGGCAGAGGGCCCCGGCGTGCGCGGGCGCCCTCGCCCAGCGCGTCGAGCACGGTGTCGAGCAACGGCCGCAGGGCGTGGGAGCCTTCCGGGCCTGAAGCGAGCGACGGCAGCGTGCTCATCGTGGCCTCCCGGGCGCTGGACATGAGGGACTTCCAGCTTGTACGCGGATACGCGATGACGCCCGAAAAGCCCAATGATCGGAACCCGAAAGGGGGTATTTGCGTACGGGGAACGCGTGTCGGAGGCGGCGTGCCGAGGCCGGCGGAGTAAGGGGCGCCTCAGTGCCGGAAGTGGTCCGCATGGTCCGCGGCCCAGCGGGCGAAACTGCGGGCCGGAGTGCCCGTGATCCGCTCCACCGCGTCGGTGATCTCCGGCTGCACGCCTACCGTGGCCTCGAAGGCCTTGAGCAGGTCCTTGACCATGTGCGGCGGAACGAACGGGAACAGCTCGGGGCCGGGCCTGGTCCGGCGGCACCTCGACGAACTGAAGCTCGCGGCCGACGGCCCGCCCGATCGCCTCGACCTGCCCGGCGTTGGATATCGCCTCGGGCCCGGTGAGCAAGGTGGGCGGCGCCCTGGTGGCCGTCGTCGAGGAGAGCCCGTTCGGCGACGGCGGCGATGTCGTCCTCGAGCGGCTGAGGACGGACTGACCGACCTCTGACTCGTCCGAGCCCAGGAAGGAAGATCAGCCCACCGCATCGGCCATGGGAACCAGCGCCGCCCTACGTCGCAGGGCCCAGGCCGTGTCCGCAAAGTCCCGCCTGCCCCGCCCTCCGGGCGAACGACGGGACTTTGCGGACACGACCTAGCCCTTTCGGCCCTCCCGCACCCGCAACGCCCGCGCCAGGTCGTCGAGGTGGTCGGCGAGCCGGCGTCGCAGTGCCGGGACCGGCTCGCCGTCGCGCAGGCACTCCTCGCCCAGCCGCAGGGACTCGGCGTCGACGGCGTACCCCGGGAAGGCGTAGCGGCCGGCGGCGTCGGCGATGGCCGGGCCGCGGCGGGCGGCGACGGCGACCGCGTCCTTGTAGTAGCGCGGCACGTACTGCCGCAGCAGGTCGGTCTGTTCGGGCTGCCAGAAGCCCTGGGCGGTGGCGGTGAACAGGTAGTTGGACAGGGCGGTGGCACCGTCGCCGGCGAACATGGCGTCCCACGCCTTCGCCTTGGCCTCCTCGTCCGGCAGGGCGGCCCGGCAGCGGGCGGCGCCCTCCTGGCCGGTGGCGCTCGGGTCGCGTCCCAGTTCGGCGGCGATGGCGGCCTCGTCCACGGCGCCGAGGACGGCGAGGCGGCCCAGGACGCGCCAGCGCAACTCGGGGTCGAGTTCGGGTCCGCCCGGCACGGTGCCGTCGGCGAGCCATGCGGCGATGGTGTCGGGGTGGGCGGCGACGTCGATGAAGTGGCGTACGGCGATCAGGCGCAGGCCGGGGTTGTCGCCGTCCTCGGTGCGGCGGATCAGGTCGCGGCACAGGGCGGAGAGGGTGGCCAGGGCGGCGGGCCGCTCCTCGGGGGTGAGGTAGCGGTCGGTGACCTGGGCGGCGGCGAAGGCGAGGACGCCCTGGACGATGGCGAGGTCGGTCTCGCGCGGGAGGTGGGCGCGGGCGGCCTCCAGGTAGGCGCCGGCGGCCAGTTCGCCGTCGCGGACGGCGTCGCGCAGGGCGTTCCAGACGACCGCGCGGGTGAGCGGGTCGGGCAGGCCGGCGAGGCTGCTGCGGACGGTCTCGAAGGACCCGGCGTCGAAGCGGACCTTGGCGTAGGTGAGGTCGCCGTCGTTGACCAGCAGCAGGGCCGGGCGCTTGCCGATGGGCTGCGGGGCGCTCTGCGGGACGTCTACGTCGAGGCGTTCGCGCAGCGTGAGGTTGCCGCCGTTGTCGCCGAGGTCCTGGTCGTACAGGCCGACGGTGACGCGGTGCGTGCGGCTGCCGGCGTGGTCGACGGTGAGGGTGCAGGTGCCGTTGTCGCCGGGGGTGACGGCCGGGGTGAGGGTGTCGACGCCGGTGGTGCGCAGCCAGGAGTCGGCCCAGGCGTGGACGTCGCGCTCGGTGGCGGAGGCGAGGGAGTCGATGAAGTCGGCGAGGGTGGCGTTGCCGAACTTGTGGCGGGCGAAGTGGGTGTTGATACCGGCGAGGAAGTCCTTCTCGCCGAGCCAGGCCACCAGTTGCCGCAGCGCGGAGGCGCCCTTGGCGTAGGAGATGCCGTCGAAGTTGAGCATGGCGGCGGCCGTGTCGTCGACGGCCTCGGGGGCCACGGGGTGGGTGGAGGGGCGCTGGTCGGCGTCGTAGCCCCAGGCCTTGCGGGCGATGCCGAAGTCGACCCAGGTGTCGGTGTAGCGGGTGGCTTCGGCGCAGATCTGGTAGCCCATGTACTCGGCGAAGGACTCGTTCAGCCAGATGTCGTCCCACCAGCGCAGGGTGACGAGGTCGCCGAACCACATGTGGGCCATCTCGTGGGCGATGACCATGGCGCGGACCAGCCGCTCGGTGTCCGTGACGGCGGAGCGGTACACGAACTCGTCGCGGAAGGTGACCAGTCCGGGGTTCTCCATCGCGCCGGCGTTGAACTCGGGGACGAAGGCCTGGTCGTAGGAGTCGAAGGGGTAGGGCTCGTCGAACTTCTCGTGGAAGCGGTCGAAGCACTGCCGGGTGACCTGGAAGAGCTCGTCGGTGTCCACGTCCAGGTAGGGGGCGAGGGAGCGGCGGCAGTGCAGGCCGAAGGGCAGGCCGCGGTGCTCGGTGCGCACCGAGTGCCAGGGGCCGGCGGCGACGGCGACCAGGTAGGTGGAGATCGGCGGGGTGGTCGCGGCCTGCCAGCGGCCGGAGCCGAGGTGCTCGGTGACGCCGTTGGCGAGGACGGTCCAGCCCTCGGGGGCGGTGACGGAGAGGTCGAAGACGGCCTTCAGGTCGGGCTGGTCGAAGGCCGGGAAGACCAGCTTGCAGTCGTCCATCGCCAGTTGGGTGTAGACGTAGCTCTCGCCGTCGGTGGGGTCGGTGAAGCGGTGCATGCCCTCGCCGGTGCGGGAGTAGCGCATGGCCGCGTCGACGCGCAGTTCGTGCTCGCCGGCGGTGAGGTTCTTCAGGGGCAGCCGGTTGTCGTCCAGGGTCTCCGGGTCGAGGGGGTGTCCGTCCAGCGTGACGGAGCGCAACTCGGCAGGCTTGATCTCGACGAACGTGTCCGCGTCGGCGCGCGTGGTGAACCTGATGACGGTGCGCGAGTCGAAGGTCGTGTCCCCGGTGGTCAGATCGAGTTCGATCGTGTAGCGGTGGACATCGAGAAGCTGGGCACGGGTCTGCGCTTCGTCGCGCGTCAGTACGGACATGCAGGACATGCTGCCTGATGCCGCTGACAAGGCACAGGGGTGGATCACTACGTACGTTATGTCCGGTTCCCCGCCGGGGTGTCGCGCTGTGGCGGAAGGCGGGCGTCCGGGTGGGGCAGGGCGGGGCGCGGTCCGGGTTCTTCGACCTCGGCGTGGCCCTTGACCAGGGCGCGTAACTCCCGGACCTCCGCCTCCAGTGCGCGGTGGCGCTCGTGGGCGTCGTACAGGTAGCGGACCTTGGTGCGCAGCGCCCACGGGTCGATGGGCTTCAGGACGAGGTCGGCGACGCCGAGCCGGAAGGCGGTGGAGGTCAGTTCCTGGTCCGCGCCGAAGCCGGTGAGGAGGATGACCGGTATGTGCTGGGTCTGCTCCACCCGCCGCATGTAGCGCACGACGTCCAGGCCGCTGACGCCGGGCATGCGCACGTCCAGCAGCAGGAGGCCGACCTTTCCGCGGAGCACCTGCTTGAGCGCCTGGTCACCGCTGGTGGCCCGGGCCAGCAGGTACCCCAGCGGGGCCAGGGCACTCTCCAGCGCGTACAGCGTGTCCTCGTGATCGTCGACGATGAGGATCTTGGCATCCGACGGCATGGCCCGACGTCCCTCCCGCGTGGACATCCAGGGTATGTCCGGGGCGCTGACGGGGAGTGCGTGTCAGCTGACATGCGGTGCACAGCGCAGCATGCACCGCCCGGAGCGCCGTGTCACTCCCTCGGGGAGGGTCTGTCTGCATCCCGTCGTCCCGGTCGGGCTCTAGGAGCGATTCGGCGTGGACGCGGAGCCGTTGACGGTGTCCTCGGCGATGCTCTCGTGGTGCCTGATGACCTCGGCGATGATGAAGTTGAGGAACTTCTCCGCGAAGGCCGGGTCCAGCTTGGCGTTCTCGGCGAGGGTGCGCAGGCGGGCGATCTGGCGGGCCTCGCGGGCCGGGTCCGCGGGCGGGAGCTGGTGCCCGGCCTTGAGGAGGCCGACCTGCTGGGTGGCCTTGAAGCGCTCGGCGAGCATGTGGACGACGGCCGCGTCGATGTTGTCGATGCTGTCGCGCAGCCGGGCGAGCTCTTCACGGACGGCCGGGTCGACGTCGCCGGGGGACGTGTTGCTGGTCATGAGCGCCCAGCCTACGGGTCCGCTCAGGTGGTCGTTCGTTCGATCACGGGTGGATCGTCGGGGTCGGGGACCTGGTTGCTCCAGCCGCCCGGGACGGTCCGGCCCTGCTGGGCGCGGAAGCGGACCGGGGCCATGCCGACGCGGCGGGTGAACAGGCGGGAGAAGTAGGCGGGGTCGTCGTAGCCGACGCGGCGGGCGACGGCGGCGACGGGCAGTTCGGTGGCGGCGAGCAGTTCCTTGGCGCGGCCCAGACGGATGCCGAGCAGATAGTCCTTGGGGCTGCAGCCGGCGCCGCGCCGCACGGCGGTGCGCAGTTCGGCGAGGGTCATGCCGTGCCGGGCGGCGTGGTCGGCGACCGTCAGCGGCAGGCACGCGTCGCGTGCGAGGGCCTTGAGGACCTGGTCGCCGTCGGGGGCGAGGTCGGCGCGGGCGCGGCGCAGGGCGACGAGGAGCTCGTGGACGGCGGCGCCGGTCTCCACCTCCAGCAGGGGGTTGTCGCGGCGCGCGGCGCGGGCGATGCGCCCGATGACGGCACGTGGGCCGGCGGCGTCGGACAGCGGCACGACGGGCCTGCCGGGCTCGATGTAGCCGAGTTCGGTGTACGTCGGCGCGGCGGGCCCGGTGAAGTCGACGAAGCCCTCGTCCCAGCCGGTGCCGGGGTCGGGCGCGTAGTGGTGCGGCATGCCGGGGGTCAGCCACAGCAGCGCGGGCGCGGTGACGGTCGTACGGCGGCCGTCGGGGGCGGCGTACCAGCCGGCGCCGGTACTGATCACGACGGCGACATGGTGGTCCAGGACCCTCGGTCCGACGGTCGGCAGGGCGCCGTACTGGAGGCCCACGCCGAGGCAGACGAGGCCGAGGCGATGGTGGGCGGGGCCGGGCGTGAAGAAACGCATCCAGGTGTGATACATCCGCGTGCCCGCCTCCCGTCCGCTCCTTCGGTCCAAGCAGCGCCGATCTTTGTCCATGGACCCTGACCTGCGCCAGAGGCGAGGGTGGGCGCATGAGCGAGTTCACGGTGGGGGACGAAGACTTCCTGCTGGACGGGCGGCCGGTGCGGCTGCTGTCCGGCGCGCTGCACTACTTCCGGGTGCACGAGGCGCAGTGGGGGCACCGGCTGGCGATGCTGCGGGCGATGGGGCTCAACTGCGTGGAGACGTACGTGCCGTGGAACCTGCACGAGCCGAGGCCGGGCCGGCACCGGGACGTGGGGGCGCTCGGCCGGTTCCTGGACGCGGCCCGGGAGGCGGGGTTGTGGGCGATCGTGCGGCCGGGGCCGTACATCTGCGCCGAGTGGGAGAACGGCGGGCTGCCGTACTGGCTGACGGCCGAGATGGGCGCACGCGCGCGTACGCGTGACGAGCGCTACCTGGGGCGCGTGGCGAGCTGGTTCCGGCATCTCCTGCCCGAGATCGTGCCCCGGCAGCTGGACCGCGGCGGCCCGGTGATCATGGTGCAGATCGAGAACGAGTACGGCAGTTACGGTTCCGACGCGGTGTACCTGCGATGGCTGGCCGACCTGCTGCGGGCCGAGGGAGTCACGGCTGCGCTGTTCACGTCGGACGGCCCCGAGGACCACATGCTCTCCGGCGGCTCCGTCCCGGGGGTCCTGGCGACGGTGAACTTCGGCTCCCACGCGCGAGAGGCGTTCGAGACGCTGCGCCGGCACCGCCCCGACGGCCCGCTGATGTGCATGGAGTTCTGGTGCGGCTGGTTCGACCACTGGGGCGGCGAGCACGTCGTACGGGATCCCGGGGACGCGGCGGCGGCGCTGCGGGAGATCCTGGAGTGCGGGGCGTCGGTCAACCTGTACATGGCGCACGGCGGCACGAGCTTCGCGGGCTGGGCGGGCGCCAACCGGGGCGGCGGCGCGCTGCACGACGGGCCGCTGGAGCCCGATGTGACGTCGTACGACTACGACGCCCCGATCGACGAGTACGGCCGCCCCACGGAGAAGTTCTGGGCCTTCCGTGAGATCCTCGCCGACCACGCCGCCGGCCCCCTGCCCGAAGTCCCGCCCGCGCCCGCGCCGTTGGGTGCGCCGGCCGAGGCGGTGCTGACCGACTGGGCGCCCCTGAGTGACGTACTGGAGACGCTGGGCGGCCCGGAGACATCCGGCCCCGTCCCGCCCGTCTTCGAGGAACTGGGCGTCGGGCGGGGCCTGGTGCGGTACGAGGTGACGGTGCCGGGGCCGCGGCAGCCGTATCCGCTGACGGTGCGCGGGCTGCGGGACCTCGCCGTGGTGTACGTCGACGGGGAGCGGGCCGGGGTGCTCACGGAGGACGACGCGTGCCTCAAGGAGCCTGTCGCGGGGCACGCGCGCGTGGAGCTGTGGGTGGAGTCCCTGGGGCGGGTGAACTACGGGCCGCGGCTGGGCGAGCCCAAGGGGATCACCGGGGGCGTCCTGCACGAGCGGCAGTATCTGCACGACGTACGCGCGCGTGGGCTGCGTCTGGAGGCGCTGGACGAGATCGAGAGCGTCCGGGCGGTGCCGTCGCGGGAGCTGCCCGAGGACGGTGCCCCGGGGCTGTACCGGGGCACCGTCATGGTGCGGGGCGCCGGTGACGCCCGTCTGGAGCTGCCGGGCCGGACCCGGGGGTTCGTGTGGATCAACGGCTTCAACCTCGGCCGCTACTGGTCCACCGGCCCGCAGTGCTCGCTGTACGTCCCTGGGCCCGTCCTGAGGGAGGGCGGCAACGACGTGTGGCTGCTGGAGCTGGAGGGGACGACCCGGTCCGGCGAGGCGCAGGCGGCCCCCGTTCTCCGGGCCGTCTGACGCCCGCGGGTGCTGCGGCTGCCTACAGGGCGTCCGCCGCGCGGGCGATGTCCTTCGCGAAGTGGCTGACCTCGGTGTAGATGCCGGGCACACCGGGCCGGGCGCAGCCGTCGCCCCAGCTGACGATGCCGACCTGGAGCCACTTGCCGGCGTCGTCCTTGCGGAACATGGGGCCGCCGGAGTCGCCCTGGCAGGTGTCGACGGCGCCGCGCTGATAGCCGGCGCACAGTTCCTCCTTCGACACCAGCCGGTTTCCGTAATGCCGCTTGCACACGCGGTCGGCGACGAAGGGGACGGTCGCCTTGCGGAGCTTGGTCGTGCCCGTGTTGGCTCCCTCCTTCATGTCACCCCAGCCGGCGATCGTGAACATGCCGCGGTTGTAGCGGTCCGTGGTGGCGATCTTCAGCGTCGGCTTGTCGATGGGCCGGGCGAGCTTGATCAGCGCCCAGTCCTTGCCGGTGCCGTCGTAGCCCGGGGCCACCTTGACCTTGGTCGACTTGACCTTGATCGCGGAGGCGGAGGTGATGTCGTTGGCACCCGCGGTGACGGTGATGCGGGTGTTGTTGCCCGAGCCCTCCATGCAGTGGGCCGCGGTCAGGACGACGTCCTTCTTGTAGAGCGCCCCGCCGCAGCCCATCGAGAGATGGACCATGAACGGGAACTCATTCTGCGCGGCGGGCGTTCCACCGACGATGCGGGTGGACGCGGCCTGCGCGCTGAGGGGCTGGAGGGAGGCGACCGCGAGCGCGACGGCACCCACCGCCGCGGCCCTCTTCGCCAGGGTTATGCCGCTTCTCTTCGGCGAGCTGGGGGTCAACATACGTCCTTTCATGGCGTGTTGAGCGGCCCGCAGTATGAAGATCAGGTGGTATGCCTGGCAAGGACGGATCTCACGCCCCGGGCGTGGAACCCCACCAGGGAAAATCCCCTCACATCCCCGTAGAGTGGAATCGGGTTCAAGGCGTCTTGGGGGTAAGGGCGTGGCGAACGGCGGACCGGTCCAGCACGGCTTCCCGCACCTGGAGACGGTGCGGGCCTCGATCACCGCGCTCTACAGGCGGCTTTCCTACGACACCGTCCAGACGTTCGGGACCAGTGTGGTGCCGGCCGATGTGGCGTTCTGCGACACGGACGATCTGTATCTGGGTGCGCAGCGGGTGGCCCGCGAACTGGTGCGGCACTACCGCCTGCCGGACGCCCGTCTGATCGTCAGCTTCCGGGAGATGACGCACGCGGCGAGCGTCGAACTCGCCGCCGGGCCCGAGTACTTCATCGAGCTGAACGACCGCTTCCGCACCCATCGCCGGGACATCGGAGCGGCCCTGGCCCATGAGGTGATGCATGTGTACCTGCATCGCCTCGGGCTGTCCTTGCCCGGCACGCGCGACAACGAGATCCTCACGGACACGGCGACGACGTATCTCGGCGCGGGCTGGCTGCTTCTCGACGCCTACCGGGAGGACTCGGCGTCCTCGCAGAAGCTGGGGTATCTGACGCCGGAGGAGTTCGGGTACGTCCTCGCCAAGCGGGCCCTGGTCTTCGGCGAGGATCCGTCGGTGTGGTTCACGAGTCCGCAGGCGTACACGGCGTACGGGAAGGGCATGGCCGAGGCCCGCCGCGACGAGCAGCAGCCTCCGCTGACGGCGGCCGGGTGGGCGGGGCGGCGCCGCTACGCCCGCGATCGGCGTCACGCCCAGGACCAGCACGGGGCCGGTCCCGGGTCCGGGGTGCCGTACGAGTTCACGCCGGATGGGCGGGGGCCGCTACGGGTGTCGTTCCCGTGTCCCACGTGCCGGCAGCGGATTCGGGTGCCGGTGCAGGGACGGGTTCGGGCGCGGTGCGGGTTGTGCAGGACGGTGCTGGAGTGCGACACGTAGCGGCGGGGGCGAAGAAGAACCTCACGCCCCGTACACCGCCCCCGGCACCCCCGCCTCCCCCAACAGCTTTGCCGCCACCTCCCCCGCCTCCTCCGGAGTCCACCGCGCCCCCTTGTCCACCGTCGGCCCCGCCCGCCACCCCTCCATCACCGTGATCCGCCCGCCCTCCACCTCGAACACCCTCCCCGTCACGCCGTCACTCGCCGCCGAACCCAGCCACACGACCAACGGGGAGACGTTCTCCGGAGCCATGGCGTCGAAGCCGGCCTCGGGGGCCGTCATCGTCTCTGCGAAGGTGCGCTCCGTCATCCGCGTACGCGCCGCCGGGGCGATCGCGTTGACCTGAACGCGGTAGCGGGCGAGCTCGGCCGCCGCGACCAGGGTCAGCCCGACGATTCCGGCCTTCGCGGCGCTGTAGTTGCCCTGCCCGAGCGAGCCCAACAACCCCGCCCCACTGCTGGTGTTGACGATCCGGGCGACAGGGGTACGGCCCGCCTTCGCGGCCGCCCGCCAGTGCGCGGCCGCGTGCTTCAGGGGGAGGAAGTGGCCCTTGAGGTGGACGCGTACGACGGCGTCCCAGTCGTCCTCGTCGAGGTTGACCAGCATCCGGTCGCGCAGGAACCCGGCGTTGTTGACGAGCGTGTCGAGCCGCCCGTACGTCTCCAACGCGGCCGCCACCAGCGACGCGGCCCCGGCACTGGTCGCCACGTCACCCCCATGCGCCACCGCCTCACCGCCCGCCGCGCGGATCTCGTCGACCACGTGCTGGGCGGGGCTGTCGGCGGCCGGGGTGCCGTTGAGGCCGACACCGAGGTCGTTGACGACGACCCTCGCCCCCTCGGCCGCGAACGCGAGCGCATGCGCGCGCCCGAGCCCGCGCCCCCCACCCGTCACGACGACGACCCGTCCCTCACACATCCGGCTCATGTCAGGCCTCCCTTCACTTTCATGCCTCCTTGTTGACCGTCGCGGCATCCAGGAACACCGGCCGCTCACCCCCGCCGTGCACGAGCAGGCTCGCCCCGCTGATGTAGGCGGCGGCGTCGGAGGCGAGGAAGGCGGCGGCCGCGCCGATGTCGGACGGTTCGGCGAGGCGGCCGAGCGGGACGGTGCGGGAGACGCCGGCGATGCCGTCCTCGCCGCCGTAGTGGAGATGGGACTGCTCCGTGCGGACCATGCCGACGACCAGCGTGTTGACCCGTACCTCCGGCGCCCACTCCACCGCCATCGAGCGGGCCAGGCTCTCCAGCCCGGCCTTGGCGGCCCCGTACGCGGCCGACCCGGGCGACGGGCGGCCGCCGCTGACGCTGCCGATCATCACCACCGAGCCCCGCACCCGCTTCAGATGCTCGTACGCGGCCAGGGACGCCGTCAGCGGCGCGACGAGGTTCAGCTCGATCACGCACGCGTGCCGGACCGCATCCGCGTCCGTCAACCGCCGGTACGGCGTGCCACCCGCGTTGTTGACCAGGACGTCGAGGCGGGGCAGGGCCGCGAAGAAGGCCTGTACGGCTTCCGGGTCACGGAGGTCGAGCGCCCTGAACTCGGCCCCTGGCAACGGGACTTCGGGCGGCCTGCGGGCGCAGACGACGACGTCCGCGCCGGCCTCCACGAACGTCTTCGCGATCCCGGCGCCGACACCGCGCGTACCGCCTGTGACGACCACGGCCTTCCCGTTCAGCCCCATTCCCGGCTACCCTCCACCTAACAAACGTTTGGTGGAAAGGTAGCTGATGCGGCCATGAGTGTCTCCACCTCGTCTCCGGAAAAGGGGGCGGAGAAGAATGGAATCGCCGTCGTCACGGTCGACTTCCCGCCGGTGAACGCCCTGCCGGTGGACGGCTGGTTCGCCCTGGCCGACGCCGTGCGCGCGGCCGGCCGCGATCCGGAGACCCGGTGTGTCGTCCTCACGGCCGAGGGGCGCGGGTTCAACGCGGGCGTGGACATCAAGGAGATACAGCAGGACGGGCACCGTGCGCTGATCGGTGCCAACCACGCCTGCGCACAGGCCTTCGGCGCCGTGTACGACTGCGAGGTGCCCGTCGTGGCGGCGGTGCACGGCTTCTGCCTGGGCGGCGGCATCGGCCTGGTGGGCAACGCGGACGCGATCGTGGCGAGCGAGGACGCCACCTTCGGACTGCCCGAGCTGGACCGGGGAGCTCTGGGCGCGGCCACGCATCTGGCCCGGCTGGTCCCCCAGCACCTGATGCGCGCGCTGTACTACACCTCGCGCACGGCGACCGCGGCCGAGTTGCACGCGCACGGCTCGGTGTGGCGGGTCGTACCGCGCGCGGAACTGCATGCCGCCGCAATGGAGTTGGCCGGCGAGATCGCCGCGAAGGACGGGCAGCTGCTGCGCCTGGCCAAGGCCGCCATCAACGGCATCGACCCCGTCGACGTGCACCGCAGCTACCGCTTCGAGCAGGGATTCACCTTCGAGGCCAACCTCAGCGGGGTGGCCCACCGGGTCCGTGACACCTTCGGAGAGAAGGGTGCGTAGGTGAGTGACAAGACGATGACCGCCGACGAGGTCGTCTCAAGGCTGCGGAGCGGCATGACCCTCGGCATCGGCGGCTGGGGCTCGCGCCGCAAACCGATGGCCCTGGTCAGGGCCCTGATCCGGTCCGACGTCAGCAACCTCACCGTCGTCTCGTACGGCGGTCCGGACGTGGGGATGCTGGCCGCGGCCGGGCGGATTCGGAAGCTGGTCGCGGCTTTCGTGACCCTCGACTCGATCCCCCTCGAACCGCACTACCGGGCCGCACGCGAGGGCGGCGCCTTCGAGCTGACGGAGATCGACGAGGCCATGTTCATGTGGGGCCTGCACGCGGCGGCGAACCGGCTGCCGTTCCTGCCGGTGCGGGCCGGGATCGGCTCGGACGTGATGCGGGTCAACCCCGGCCTGCGGACGGTGACCTCGCCGTACGACGACGGGGAGACGTTCGTCGCCATGCCCGCCCTGCGCCTGGACGCGGCCCTGGTCCATGTGAACCGCGCCGACCGGCTGGGCAACGGTCGGTATCTGGGCCCCGACCCGTACTTCGACGACCTGTTCTGCGCGGCGGCGGACGAGGCGTACGTCTCCTGCGAACGGGTCGTCGACATGGCCGACCTGACGAAGGAGGCGCCACCGCAGTCGGTGCTGATCAAGCGGCACACGGTGACGGGCGTGGTCGAGGCGCCGAACGGCGCGCACTTCACGTCCTGCGCCCCCGACTACGGCCGGGACGAGGCCTTCCAGAAGACGTACGCGACCACCCCCTGGCCGGAGTTCGCGGCGCGCTTCCTGGGCGGGGACGAGCAGGCGTACCAGGCGGCGGTCAAGGAGGGGACATGAGTCAACGCGGCGACATGAGTCAGGCCGTGGGTCGGGCCGCTCGCGCCGAGTACTGCGTGATCGCCTGCGCCGAGGCCTGGCGGGACGCCGGTGAGATCCTGGCGAGCCCGATGGGCCTCATCCCGTCCGTGGGGGCCCGGCTGGCCCGGCTGACCTTCGCGCCGGACCTGCTGCTGACCGACGGCGAGGCGATGCTCGTCCGCCCGGACGGCACGACCGAGGGCTGGCTGCCGTACCGGCAGCATCTGGCGCTGGTCAGCAGTGGCAGGCGGCACGTGATGATGGGCGCGAGCCAGATCGACCGCTTCGGCAACCAGAACATCTCGTGCATCGGCGACTGGGAGCAGCCGAAACGGCAGTTGCTGGGGGTGCGGGGCGCGCCCGTCAACACCCTCAACAATCCGACCAGTTACTGGATCCCCCGGCATTCCCGGCGGGTCTTCGTCGAGAGGGTCGACATGGTCTGCGGAGTCGGCTACGACCACGCGGGCGACGCCCGGTACCACCGCATCCCCCGTGTCGTCTCCGACCTCGGCGTCTTCGACTTCGCCACACCGGACCACTCGATGCGGGTGGCTTCGCTGCATCCGGGAGTCACGCCGGCGCAGGTCAGGGAGGCCACCGGCTTCGACCTGGCCGTCCCGGACGACGTACCGCCGACCCGCGAGCCCACCGCCGAGGAACTGCGGCTCATCCGCGAGGTGATCGACCCGGAGAACACCCGTGCCAGGGAGGTCGGTGCGTGATGGAGACACCGCTGACCCGGCTCGTCGGCGTCCGCCACCCGATCGTGCAGACGGGGATGGGCTGGGTGGCGGGCCCCCGCCTGGTCTCGGCGACGGCGAACGCGGGGGCGCTGGGCATCCTGGCCTCGGCGACGATGACCGTCGACCGGCTGCGGGAGGCGATACGCGAGGTCAAGTCCCGTACGGACGGGCCGTTCGGCGTGAATCTGCGGGCGGACGCCGCGGACGCCGGTGACCGGGTCGGCGTCATGATCGAGGAGGGGGTGCGCGTCGCCTCGTTCGCCCTCGCGCCGTCGCGTGAGCTGATCGCCGAGCTCAAGGACGCGGGTGTGGTCGTCGTGCCCTCGATCGGGGCCCGGCGGCATGCCGAGAAGGTCGCGGCGTGGGGCGCGGACGCGGTGATCGTGCAGGGCGGGGAGGGCGGCGGACACACCGGCGAGGTGGCGACGACGGTGCTGCTGCCGCAGGTGGTCGACGCCGTGGACATACCGGTGGTGGCGGCGGGCGGTTTCCACGACGGCCGGGGGCTGGTCGCCGCGCTGGCCTACGGGGCGGCCGGCATCGCCATGGGCACCCGGTTCCTGCTGACCTCGGACTCGACGGTGCCGGACGCGGTGAAGGCGCGGTATCTGGCGGCGACGGTACGGGACGTCACGGTCACGCGGGCGGTCGACGGGCTGCCTCACCGCATGCTGCGTACGGAGCTGGTGGCGGAGTTGGAGAACGCCGGCCGCGCGAGCGTGCTCTTCCACGCCCTGCGGCGGGCGGCGGGCTTCCGGCGGCTGTCCGGTCTGACCTGGCGGCAACTGGTCCGCGACGGCCTCGCCCTGCGGCACGGCAAGGACCTCACCTGGAGCCAGATCCTGCTCGCCGCCAACACCCCGATGCTGCTCAAGTCGGCCATGGTGGACGGCCGTACGGATCTGGGGGTGATGGCGTCCGGGCAGGTCGCCGGGGTCATCGACGACCTGCCGTCGTGCGCGGAACTGGTGGAGCGGATCATGGCCCAGGCCTCGCAAACCGTGAGCGGACTGTCGGTGGGCGGTGCTTCAATGCCCGCATGACGGAGACGATCAAGGAGCCCTGGGGGCTCAGTGTTCTTGGCGCGGGCAGTGTGCGGGCGGAGCCGCAGCTGGTGCGGGTGAAGCTGGGCGTGGAGGTGCTGGAGCCCGCCCCCGGCCAGGCGTTCCACGAGGCCGGCAGTGCTGTGACGAGGCTGCGCGAGGTGCTGCGCCGGCACGGGATACCGGACTCCTCGGTCTCCGGCTCCCGGCTGAGGCTCAGTTCGGAGTACGGCCACGCCAATGGCGCCCGGAAGTTCCTCGGCTACCTCTGCCAGGCGCAGTACGTCGTCGAGACCGAGGCTCTGGACGACCTCCAGCAGCTCATCGTGGAGGCGGTGGGGGCCGGCGCCCGCAGCATCGACGGCGTCGAGTTCGACGTGCACGACAAGCCCGCGCTGCGGGACGAGGCGCGCCGCCGGGCGGTGGCGGCCGCCCGGCGCAAGGCCGAGGTCTACACGGAGGCCGCCGGCGTGCCCCTGGGGACGGTGGTGCACATCCAGGACGTGGACTCCGAGTCGTACGAGTTCCGCCAGTACCGCGGGCACGGCGGCGGTGGCGGCGCTTCCGCGGGCGACCTCGCGCCGGGGATGGTGGAGGTGTCCGCGGGCGTGGTGCTGGGCTTCTCACTGGGCGGCTGAGGTCACAGCCGCTCGATGATCGTCACGTTGGCCTGTCCCCCGCCCTCGCACATCGTCTGAAGCCCGAACCGGCCGCCCGTGCGCTCCAGTTCGTGCAGGAGGGTCGTCATCAGCTTCACTCCGGTCGCGCCCAGCGGGTGGCCGAGGGCGATGGCGCCGCCGTTGACGTTGACCTTGTCGGGGTCGGCGCCGGTCTCCTTCAGCCAGGCCAGGACGACCGGCGCGAAGGCCTCGTTGATCTCCACGAGGTCGATGTCGTCGATCGACAGACCGGTCTTCTTCAGGGCGTGGGCGGTGGCGGGGATGGGTGCGGTGAGCATGCGGATGGGGTCCTCGCCGCGCACCGATAGGTGGTGCACCCGGGCCCGGGGCCTGAGCCCGTGCTCGCGCACCGCCCGCTCCGAGGCCAGCAGCATCGCCGCCGCACCGTCGGAGACCTGCGAGGAACAGGCGGCCGTGACCGTGCCGCCGTCGATGACGGGCTTCAGCCCGGCCATCTTCTCCAGGGAGGTGTCCCGGCGCGGCCCCTCGTCGACGGCGACGTCCCGGTAGGGCACGACCTCCCGCTCGAAGCGCCCTTCGTCGATCGCCCGCAGTGCCCGCCGGTGCGAGCGCAGCGCGAACTCCTCCTGGTCCTGCCTGCTGATCCCCCACTTGGCGGCGATCATCTCGGCGCCGGCGAACTGGTTGACCGGCTTCTCGCCGTACCGCGCACGCCAGCCCTCGCTGCCCGCGAAGGGGCCCGCCGTGAGGCCGAGCGGCTCGGCGGCCTGCCGGGTGGCGAAGGCGATGGGGATCATCGACATGTTCTGCACGCCGCCCGCGACGACCAGGTCCTGGGTGCCGGACAGCACGCCCTGCGCCGCGAAGTGCACGGCCTGCTGCGAGGACCCGCACTGCCGGTCCACGGTCACCCCCGGCACCTCCTCGGGCAGCCCCGCCGCCAGCCAGCAGGTCCGCGCGATGTCCCCGGCCTGCGGCCCGACGGCGTCCAGGCAGCCGAAGACGACGTCCTCGACGGCCACCGGGTCCATGCCCGCGCGCGCCACCAGTTCCCCCAGCACATGCGCGCCCAGGTCGGCCGGATGGACCGCGCTGAGCCCTCCTTTGCGCCGCCCCACGGGCGTACGGACCGCTTCGACTATGTAGGCCTCGGGCATGGCAACTCCCCAATGGGACCAGTGGGTTATGTGCGTACGGCGATCCCGTCCAGCACCATCGACAGGTACTGCCGGGCGATCTCCTCCGGGGTGTGCTGTCCGCCGGGCCGGTACCAGGACGCGGCGACCCACACCGTGTCCCGCACGAACCGGTAGGTGAGCCGGACGTCGAGGTCGGACCGGAACACCCCGGCGGCGACCCCGCGCTCCAGCGTGGACAGCCACGCTTTCTCGAACTTGCGCTGCGAATCGGCGAGGAACGCGAACCGCTCCTGCGCCACCAGCTGCCGGTTCTCCTTCTGGTAGATCGCGACGGCGGCGCGGTGCCGGTCGATCTCCCGGAACGACTCGGTGACCAGCGCCTCCAGCGTCTCGCGCGGGCCGGCCTCGGCCTCAAGGACGGCGTCGTAGCCGCTCCACAGCTCGTCGAGGAAGGAGCGCAGGATCTCTTCGAGCATCGATTCCTTGGAGTCGAAGTGGTAGTAGAGGCTGCCCGCGAGCATGCCCGCGTGGTCGGCGATCTTGCGTACGGTGGTGGCGTTGTAGCCCTGCTCGGCGAAGACCTCGGCGGCGGTGTCGAGGAGTTCACGGCGGCGCGCCTGGGCGGCGGCGGCCGCGGGCTTTCCGGTGGCGGTCACCTGGGGCTTCTTCTTGGTCGGCACGGGTCCATTGTCGTCCTAGGCGTGCTGGCTGCTGACGGAGACGATCTCGCCCGTCATGTACGAGGAGTACTCCGAGGCCAGAAAGACGATCACGTTGGCCACCTCCCAGGGCTCGGCGTACCGGCCGAAGGCCTCGCGCGCGGTCAGTTCCTCCAGCAGCTCGGGCGTGGTCACCTTCGCCAGGTGCGGGTGCATGGCGAGGCTCGGCGCCACCGCGTTGACCCGCACCCCGTACTCGGCCGCCTCGATCGCGGCGCACCGGGTCAGCGCCATCACGCCGGCCTTCGCGGCCGCGTAGTGCGCCTGCCCGGCCTGGGCGCGCCAGCCGACGACGGAGGCGTTGTTGACGATCACGCCGCCGGCGTCCCGCATCCGGCGCAGGGCGGCCCGGGTGCATCTGAACGTGCCGTTCAACGTCACGTCGAGGACCTTCGACCACTGCTCGTCGGTCATGTCGACGAGCGGCGAAGTCCCGCCGAGGCCTGCGTTGTTGACGACCACGTCGAGCCGGCCGTGTTCGGCCACGGCGGTCTCGAACAGCCCCTGGACCTGTGTCTCGTCGGTGACATCGCACACCGCCGACGCCACCGCGCCCTCGAACTCCCGCGCCAGCTCCGCCTCGTACTCCTTCAGCCGCCGCGCGTGCGCGTCGCTGATCAGCACGCGGGCGCCCTCTTCGAGGAAGCGGCGCGCGGTCGCCCCGCCGATGCCGGCACCGGCAGCCGCGGTGACGACGGCCGTGCGTCCGCGGAGCAGTCCATGCCCGGGAACGTACGTCGGCGCCTCGACGTTTTTCATGGCAGCACGCTAACCTACCAAACACTTGTTAGGGAAGAGTCGTAGGACTCCGGGGAGGGGGGGCGACGGTGGATCTGACCCACACGAGCGCCGACGAGGCGTTCCGCGCCGAGGCCCGTGTCTGGCTGCGCGCGCAGGTGCCGCCCGATCCGCTCCCCTCCCTGGAGACCGAGGAGGGCTTCGCGGCACATCGCGCGTGGGAGGCCGGCCTCGCCGCTGACCGCTGGTCGGTGGTGAACTGGCCGACGGCGTACGGCGGCCGGGACGCCTCACTCATGCGGTGGCTGCTGTTCGAGGAGGAGTACTACGCGGCGGGCGCACCGGGCCGCGTCAACCAGAACGGCATCAGCCTCCTCGCCCCGACCCTCTTCGACCACGGCACCGAGGAGCAACGCGCCCGGGTCCTGCCTCCCATGGCCACCGGCGAGGTGATCTGGGCGCAGGCGTGGTCGGAGCCGGAGGCGGGCTCGGACCTGGCGTCCCTGAAGTCGAGGGCCGTGCGCGTGGCGGGGGGCTGGCTGCTGACCGGCCAGAAGACGTGGTCCTCACGCGCCGCCTTCGCCGACCGCGCGTTCGGCCTGTTCCGCACCGATCCGGACGCCCCGAAACCCCACCAGGGCCTGACGTACCTGATGTTCGACCTGCGCGCCCCCGGCGTCACGGTCCGCCCCATCGCCCGCCTCGACGGAAAGCCCGCCTTCGCGGAACTGTTCCTGGACGAGGTGTTCGTGCCGGACGAGGACGTGATCGGCGAGCCGGGCCAGGGCTGGCGCATCGCGATGTCGACGGCGGGCAACGAACGCGGCCTGATGCTGCGCTCCCCCGGCCGTTTCCTGGCGAGCGCCGACCGCCTGCACGCCCTGTGGCAGGCCCAGGGCAGCCCGCAGAGCACGAGGAACAGCGTGGCCGACGCCCTGATCGGCGCCCGTGCCTACCAGCTCTTCACCCTCGCCGCGACCTCCCGCTTCCTCGACGGCGAGTCCCTCGGCCCGGAGTCCAGCCTGAACAAGGTCTTCTGGTCGGAGTACGACATCGCCCTGCACGAAACGGCCCTCGACCTCCTGGGCCCCGAAGGCGAACTGACCGACACCGACTGGTCCGAGCGCTACGTCTTCTCCCTCGCCGGCCCCATCTACGCCGGCACGAACGAGATCCAGCGCGACATCATCGCCGAGCGGTTGCTGGGCTTGCCGAAGGGCCGGCGCTGATGCCTGGGGCTCCGCCGATGCCAAGGGGGCGCCTCGGGCAGCGAGGGACGCGGAGCGCCGCCGGCGATGGGCCGGCGCTGATGCGACAGAGCCCGGCTCCGACGCCAAGGCGTACGCCTGCCGACATCGGCACAGCCGAAGGGACCCCCTGATGCGGTTTCTCCTCGACCCCGAGCAGCGGGCCTTCGCGCACTCGCTGGACTCGATGCTCACGGCAGCCGGCACGCCCTCGGTCGTGCGGGACTGGAGCCGGGGCGAGCATGCGAGTGGCCGGGCGCTGTGGTCCCGTATCGCGGAGGCGGGGGTCTTCGCGCTCGCCGTACCGGAGGGGTACGAGGGGCTGGGTCCACGGCCCGTCGAACTCGCCCTCGCCTTTGTCGAGTTGGGGCGGCATGCCGTACCCGGACCGCTGGTGGAGACGGTCGCGGCGGCGGCACTGCTCGCCGAGCTGCCCGACCCCGGCCCCGCCAAGCGGCTCCTGCCGGCCCTCGCGGCGGGCGAGGCCATGGCGACGCTGGCGTGGCAGGCGCCGTATGCCCTGGACGGCGACGCGGCCACGACCCGCCTCGCTCTCACCCCCGACGGCCTGCACCTCTCCCCCGGTTATGGCCCCGTGCGCCCCTCCCTGGACCCGGCCCGCCGCCTCACCCCCCTCGAACCCGGCGGCGAACTCCTCAGCCCGGATCCGCCCACCGCCCAGGCCCTCGCCCACGCCCGTCTCGCCACCGCCGCCCAAGCCCTCGGCGTCGGCCTCGCGCTGCTCGACAGAACCGTCGGCTACGTCAAGCAGCGCACCCAGTTCGGCGCGGCCATAGGTTCGTTCCAGGCGGTGAAGCACCGGTTGGCCGACGCGAAGACCGGCCTGGAGTTCGCCCGGCCGCTGCTCTTCGGGGCCGCGCTCACCATGGCGCCCGCCGACATCGCCGCCGCGAAGGTCACCGCCTGCGAGGCCGCGTACGCCGCCGCCCGTACCGCGCTGCAGTTGCACGGCGCGATCGGCTACACGGCGGAGTACGACCTGTCGCTGTGGCTGACCAAGGCCCGCGCTCTGCGCACCGCCTGGGGCACCCCGGACCTGTGCAGGGCCGAGGTGCTCAGTGGTGATCGCCGCTGGTGACCTCGCGGTACTCCTCCACCGTCGGCTTGGTGATCCGCGTCGTCGGCCCGAACATCGCCCGCGCCAGCCGGGCCCGTACCCGCTGGACCGGGCTGACCCGGCGCCGGACGCCGTTCGCGTCGACGAGCGGGCCGATCTCGTACGGCGGCTCCTGCTCGTGCTGGGTGAGGGTGAACAGCTGCCCCTGCGACAGAGGCTCGTGGACCTCGACGTACGCACCGTGCGGGAGCCGCTTGATGGTGCCCGTCTCCCTGCCGTGCAGCACGTTGGCCCGGTCCCGGCGCTGCAGCCCGAGACAGATCCGCTTGGTCACGTAGAAGGTGAGGACCGGCACGACGAAGAAGGAGATCCGCACGAACCACGTGATGGCGTTGATCGACAGATGCAGATGGGTGGCCACGATGTCGTTGCCGCCGCCGATCAGCAGCACCGCGTACAGGCTCAGCCAGGCCGCGCCGAGGCCGGTGCGCACGGGCATGTTGCGCGGCCGGTCGAGGATGTGGTGCTCGCGTTTGTCGCCGGTGATCCACGCTTCGATGAAGGGATACAGGCCGAGCGCGATCAGGATCAGCGGGAAGAGCGAGAAGGGGATGAAGACGCCCAGTTCCAGGGTGTGGCCCCAGGCGTTGAGCTCCCATCCCGGCATCACCCGGATCAGGCCCTCGGAGAAGCCGAGATACCAGTCGGGTTGGGCGCCCGTGGTCACCAGGTCGGGGCGGTAGGGCCCGAAGGCCCACACCGGGTTGATGCTGGCGATGCCGCCCATGATCGTCAGCACGCCGAAGACGAGGAAGAAGAAGCCGCCCGCCTTGGCCATGTACACGGGCAGGAAGGGCATGCCGACGACCGTCTTCTGGTTGCGGCCGGGGCCCGGGTACTGCGTGTGCTTGTGGTAGAAGACCAGGATCAGATGGGCGACGACCAGGCCGAGCATGATGCCGGGCAGCAGCAGGATGTGGACCGGATAGAGGCGCGCGATGAAGTCCTCGCCGGGGAACTCCCCGCCGAAGAGGAAGAACGCCACGTACGTGCCCACGATCGGGATCGACAGGATCGCTCCGTGCGCGAACCGCAGGCCGGTGCCGGACAGCAGGTCGTCGGGGAGGGAGTAGCCGGTCAGGCCGGTGATGATGCCGAGCATCAGCAGGGTCCAGCCGAACACCCAGTTCAGCTCGCGCGGCTTGCGGAAGGCGCCCGTGAAGAACACCCGCATCATGTGCACCAGCATGCCGGTGACGAAGACCAGCGCCGCCCAGTGGTGGATCTGCCGGATCAGCAGCCCGCCGCGCACATCGAAGCTGATGTCGAGGGTGGACTCGTACGCCCGGGTCATCAGGACCCCGTTGAGGGGCTCGTAGGAGCCGTTGTAGACGACCTCGGTGGTGCTCGGGTCGAAGAACAGGGTGAGGTAGACGCCGGTGAGGATCAGGATGAGGAAGCTGTAGAGGCAGACCTCGCCCAGCATGAAGGACCAGTGGTCCGGGAAGACCTTGCGCATGTTGGCCTTGGCCAACGCATACAGCCCGAGCCGTCCGTCCGCCCAGTCGGCGACCTTCTCGCCCTTCCCGGGCGGTGCGGGCCGCCTTGCCGCCGTTTCCTCGTTCCCCGATCGTGCGCCGTACATAGGTCGTCGCCTCCCCGTCGGATCACCCACAGGGTTACACGGCCCCACGGGCCGCGCCAACGGGGCGAACAGGCCGCATGCGGGGTCAGGCGGGCCGTACGATCCCCTGCGCCCGGGCCGCGACGAGCCACTTCGGGAACTCCGCGACCAGGCGGTCGTACAGCTCGGCGTCGGACACCTGCCGCGGATCCGAACCGGCGTGGAAGAACCCGGCGTTGTCGATCACCCTTTTGCCCGGCACCGCCAGCTCGTCGAGCTTGCGCAGGAAGTCGAACTGCCGGCTCGCCGGGTCCCCGAAGCCGATGAACTGCCAGAACAGCGGAAGCGGGGCCGCCTTGCACAGGTACCGTTCCGCGGCGAGCTTGTTGATGGGCCCGCCGTCGGTCTGGAACACGACCAGGGCCGGCTCCCGCGATCCGCTGTCCAGGTAGTGGTCGATGACGGCGTCCATCGCCAGGTGGTAGCTGGTCTTGCCCATGTGGCCGAGCCCGGCCACGATCCGCTCGATCCGCCCCTGGTCGTCGGCGAGCGCGATCTCGGTCTCGGCGTCGACGTCGGTCGAGAAGAAGACGACCGGCACGGTCCCGTCGTCGTCGAAGTGCGCCGACAGTCCGAGCACGCGGTCGGCGAGCGCCTGCACGCTGCCGTCCTTGTAGTACGGCTTCATCGAACCGGAGTAGTCGACCACCAGATAGACCGCGGCCCGCACCCCGTCCAGCCCGTGCTTGCGCAGCGACACCCCGGCGCTCTTGTACAGGCTGACCAGCGCGGGCGCGGTCTCCTCGACCTTGCTGAGACTGATCGCCGCCATACGTTCTCCCCCAAGTGCGCCCGTACGGCTGCCGAGATTACGGCACCACCGGCCCCACCTTCCCCTCCGTCCACAGGTGTTCGCTATTTTGATCGCCGCCGTCCCCACCGGCTCATCGTCCGTCCAGTCCTCCGAGGAGCCGGCTGTGGAGCCCGAGTCCGCAGAGTCCGAGGCCGTCAGGCCCGACGTCACCACCTGCTATCGCCACCCGAAAGTGGAGTCCCACGTCCGCTGCACCCGCTGCGACCGGTACATCTGCCCGGACTGCATGCGCGAGGCGGCCGTCGGCCATCAGTGCGTGGAGTGCGTGAAGGAGGGCTCGCGGTCGGTGCGGCAGGCCCGGACGCTCGTCGGCGGGCGGATCTCCGCGACCCCGCTCGTGACCTCCGTACTCATCGGGCTCAACGTCCTCGCCTATCTGGCCGAGGTGGTGCGCCCGGAGATCCTCGACCGGTTCTCGATGCTCAGCGCCCGGCTGGTCGGGCCGGACGGCGGCTACTACATCTACGTCTCCGGCCACCCCTCGGACTTCCATGCCGAAGGCCTGGTCGCCGGGCAGTGGGAGCGGCTGCTGACCAGCGGTTTCCTCCACCTGCCGCCAAGCGAGGGCACCTTCGGGCTGCTGCACATCGTGATGAACATGCTCTCGCTGTGGCAGCTCGGCCGGGTCGTGGAGCCCATGCTGGGGCGGGTCCGCTGCCTGGCGCTGTACCTGCTGGCGACGCTGGGCGGGTCGGTGCTCCAGCTGCTGCTCGCGGACGTGAACGTGGAGTCGGTCGGCGCGTCGGGCGCGATCTTCGGGCTCGGTGCCGCGTACTACGTCCTCGCCCGCCGGATCGGCGCGGACATGAGAGCCGTCAACCGGTTCATGGCGTTCCTGCTCCTGTGGCTGCTGCTCTCCGCCGGCCTCACCTCCTGGCAGGGCCACCTCGGCGGACTGCTGACGGGAGCCGTGGTGACGCTCGCCTACGCGTACGCCCCGCGCGGCCCGCGCCAGGCCCTGATCCAGACGGCCGCGTGCGCGGGCGTACTGGTGCTGCTGATGCTGCTCGCGGTCGTGAAGGTCTCGGAGCTGACGGGCTGAGGGACTGAGGGGCGCCGACTGAGGGGCGCACCCCTTCGACACAAGGCGGCGGCGCCTGCCCATTCGTCCGGTCGGGGACTGTGGGCAGGCGCCGTCTGTGTTCCGTACGCCTTTGTACGGGACGTATATGAGTGACCGTCAGGTCACTTGTGGTGCCGTCAGACCATCAGCGAGCGGTCCGTCGGACGGATCGGCGCGGGCAGCTCGCTGGCGCCGGTCAGGAAGCGGTCGCAGCCGCGGGCGGCCGAGCGGCCCTCCGCGATGGCCCACACGATGAGCGACTGGCCGCGGCCGGCGTCACCGGCGACGAACACGCCCGGCACGTTGGTCTGGAAGTCGGCGTCGCGGGCGATGTTGCCGCGCTCGTCGAGGTCCAGGCCGAACTGGTCCGTCAGACCGTTGTCACGGTCGGGGCCGGTGAAGCCCATGGCCAGCGTGACCAGCTGGGCGGGGATCTTGCGCTCCGTGCCCGGCTTCTGGGTCAGCTTGCCGTCGATGAACTCGACCTCGGTGAGGTGCAGCCACTGGACGTTGCCGTCCTCGTCGCCCTCGAAGTGGGTGGTGGAGACGGAGTAGACCCGCTCGCCGCCCTCCTCGTGCGCGGACGTGACCTTGTACAGCATCGGGAAGGTCGGCCACGGCTGGTGCGGCGCGCGGTCCTCGCCCGGGCGGGGCATGATCTCCAGCTGCGTGACGGAGGCCGCGCCCTGCCGGTGAGCGGTGCCCACGCAGTCGGCGCCGGTGTCGCCGCCGCCGATGACCACGACGTGCTTGCCCTCGGCGGAGATCGGGGAGGTGACGTAGTCGCCCTCCTGGACCTTGTTCGCCAGCGGCAGGTACTCCATGGCCTGGTGGACGCCCTTGAGCTCGCGGCCGGGAACCGGCAGGTCACGGGCGGTCGTGGCGCCGGCGGCGATGACGACGGCGTCGTACCGCTTCTTGAGGTCGGTCGCCTTGAGGTCGCGGCCGATCTCGATGCCGGTACGGAAGCGGGTGCCCTCCGCGCGCATCTGCTCGATACGGCGGTTGATGTGCCGCTTCTCCATCTTGAACTCGGGGATGCCGTAGCGCAGGAGGCCGCCGATGCGGTCCGCGCGCTCGTACACGGCCACGGTGTGGCCGGCCCGGGTCAGCTGCTGGGCGGCGGCGAGGCCCGCCGGGCCCGAGCCGATGACGGCGACGGTCTTGCCGGACAGGCGCTCCGGGATCTGCGGCTCGACGTCACCGCTGTCCCACGCCTTGTCGATGATCGAGACCTCGACGTTCTTGATGGTGACGGCCGGCTGGTTGATGCCGAGCACGCACGCCGACTCGCACGGAGCGGGGCACAGGCGGCCCGTGAACTCCGGGAAGTTGTTCGTGGCATGCAGACGCTCGGAGGCGGCGGCCCAGTCCTCGCGGTAGGCGTAGTCGTTCCACTCGGGGATCAGGTTCCCCAGCGGACAGCCGTTGTGGCAGAACGGGATGCCGCAGTCCATGCAGCGGCTGGCCTGCTTGCTGATGATCGGCAGCAGGGAGCCGGGGACGTAGACCTCGTTCCAGTCCTTGAGGCGTACGTCGACGGGGCGGGACTTGGCGACCTCGCGCCCGTGGTTGAGGAAGCCCTTCGGGTCAGCCATTGATCGCCGCCTCCATCATCTTCTCGGTGATCTCGGTCTCGGAGAGACCGGCTCGCTCGGCGGCGTCCTTGGCGGCGAGCACTGCCTTGTACGTGCTGGGGATGATCTTGCTGAAGCGCTCGACGGCGGTCTCCCACTCGGCCAGGAGCTTCTCGGCGACCGTGGAGCCGGTCTCCTCCTGGTGGCGGCGGACCACGTCGTGCAGCCACTGCTTGTCGGTGTCGTCGAGGGCCTCGACGGCGCTCACGTTGCCGACGTTGACGTTGTCCCGGTCGAGGTCGATGACGTACGCGATACCGCCGGACATGCCGGCTGCGAAGTTACGGCCCGTCTCGCCGAGGACCACCGCGTGGCCACCGGTCATGTACTCGCAGCCGTGGTCGCCCACGCCCTCGGAGACGACCGTCGCGCCGGAGTTGCGGACACAGAACCGCTCGCCCGTACGACCGCGCAGGAACAGCTCACCGCCGGTCGCGCCGTACGCGATGGTGTTGCCCGCGATGGTCGAGTACTCGGCGAGGTGGTCGGCGCCCCGGTCGGGACGGACGATCACCCGGCCGCCGGAGAGGCCCTTGCCGACGTAGTCGTTGGCGTCGCCCTCCAGGCGCAGCGTGACACCGCGCGGCAGGAAGGCACCGAAGGACTGGCCCGCCGAGCCCGTGAACGTGATGTCGATGGTGTCGTCGGGCAGGCCCGCGCCGCCGAACTTCTTCGTCACCTCGTGGCCGAGCATGGTGCCGACCGTGCGGTTGATGTTGCGGACCTTGATCTGGGCGCGCACCGGCTGGGCGTCGGTCGCGGAGTCCGCGGCGAGCGCGTCGGCGGCGAGCTTGATGAGCTCGTTGTCGAGCGCCTTCTCCAGGCCGTGGTCCTGCTCGACCAGTGCGTGGCGCACCGCGCCGTTGGGCAGCTCGGGCACGTGGAACAGCGGGGCCAGGTCCAGGCCCTGTGCCTTCCAGTGGTCGACCGCGCGGGTCACGTCGAGGGTCTCGGCGTGGCCGACGGCCTCCTCGATGGAGCGGAAGCCCAGCTCGGCGAGGATCTCGCGGACCTCTTCGGCGATGTACTGGAAGAAGTTCACGACGTACTCGGCCTTGCCGGAGAACCGGTCCCGCAGGGTCGGGTTCTGGGTGGCGATGCCGACCGGGCAGGTGTCCAGGTGGCAGACGCGCATCATGATGCAGCCGGAGACGACGAGCGGCGCGGTCGCGAAACCGAACTCCTCGGCGCCGAGCAGCGCGGCGATGACGACGTCGCGGCCGGTCTTCAGCTGGCCGTCGGTCTGCACGACGATGCGGTCGCGCAGGCCGTTGAGCAGCAGGGTCTGCTGGGTCTCGGCGAGACCGAGCTCCCAGGGACCGCCGGCGTGCTTCAGCGAGGTGAGCGGGGAGGCACCCGTACCACCGTCGTGACCGGAGATCAGGACCACGTCCGCGTGCGCCTTGGACACACCCGCGGCGACCGTGCCGACGCCGACCTCGGAGACCAGCTTCACGTGGATGCGGGCCTGCGGGTTGGCGTTCTTGAGGTCGTGGATCAGCTGAGCCAGGTCCTCGATGGAGTAGATGTCGTGGTGCGGCGGCGGGGAGATCAGGCCCACGCCCGGCGTCGAGTGACGCGTCTTGGCGACCCACGGGTAGACCTTGTGGCCGGGCAGCTGGCCGCCCTCGCCGGGCTTGGCGCCCTGGGCCATCTTGATCTGGATGTCGTCGGCGTTCACGAGGTACTCGCTGGTCACACCGAAGCGGCCGGACGCCACCTGCTTGATGCTGGAGCGGCGCGCCGGGTCGTACAGCCGGTCCGCGTCCTCGCCGCCCTCACCGGTGTTGGACTTGCCGCCCAACTGGTTCATGGCGATGGCGAGGGTCTCGTGCGCCTCCTTGGAGATGGAGCCGTACGACATGGCGCCGGTGGAGAAGCGCTTGACGATCTCGCTGGTCGGCTCGACCTCGTCGATGGAGATCGGCTGCCGGTCGGACTTGAAGCCGAAGAGCCCGCGGAGCGTCATCAGGCGCTCGGACTGCTCGTTCACGCGCTCGGTGTACTTCTTGAAGATGTCGTAGCGACCGGTGCGCGTGGAGTGCTGGAGGCGGAAGACCGTCTCCGGGTCGAACAGGTGCGGCTCGCCCTCACGGCGCCACTGGTACTCGCCGCCTATGTCCAGCGCGCGGTGCGCCGGGGCGATGCCGGAGGCCGGGTAGGCCTTGGCGTGGCGGGCGGCGACCTCCTTGGCGATGACGTCGAGGCCGACGCCGCCGATCTTGGTGGCCGTGCCGTTGAAGTACTTCTCGACGAAGGCGGTGTCGAGACCGACGGCCTCGAAGACCTGCGCGCCGCGGTAGGAGGCGACGGTGGAGATGCCCATCTTGGACATGACCTTCAGGACACCCTTGCCGAGGGCGTAGATCAGGTTGCGGATGGCCTTCTCGGCCTCCATGCCCGGCAGGAAGGTACCGGCGCGGACGAGGTCCTCGACGGACTCCATCGCCAGGTACGGGTTCACGGCCGCGGCACCGAAGCCGATGAGCAGGGCGACGTGGTGGACCTCGCGGACGTCGCCGGCCTCGACCAGCAGGCCCACGTGGGTGCGCTGCTTGGTGCGGATGAGGTGGTGGTGGACGGCCGCGGTGAGCAGCAGCGACGGGATCGGCGCGTGCTCGGCGTCGGAGTGGCGGTCCGACAGGACGATCAGACGGGCGCCGTTCTCGATGGCGGCGTCGGCCTCGGCGCAGATCTCCTCTATGCGCGCGGCCAGCGCGTCGCCGCCGCCGTGCACCCGGTACAGGCCGGACAGGGTCGCGGCCTTGAAGCCGGGCATGTCGCCGTCGGCGTTGATGTGGATGAGCTTGGCCAGCTCGTCGTTGTCGATCACCGGGAACGGCAGGGTGACGCTGCGACAGGACGCGGCCGTCGGCTCCAGCAGGTTGCCCTGCGGGCCGAGGGAGGAGAACAGCGAGGTGACGAGCTCCTCGCGGATGGCGTCCAGCGGCGGGTTGGTGACCTGCGCGAACAGCTGGGTGAAGTAGTCGAAGAGCAGCCGCGGGCGGTCGCTCAGCGCGGCGATCGGCGAGTCGGTGCCCATCGAACCGATCGGCTCGGCACCGGCCTTGGCCATCGGCGCGAGGATGACGCGCAGCTCCTCCTCGGTGTAACCGAAGGTCTGCTGGCGGCGGGTGACCGACGCGTGCGTGTGCACGATGTGCTCGCGCTCGGGCAGGTCGGACAGCTCGATCTCGCCGGCCTCCAGCCACTCTGCGTACGGCTTCTCCGCCGCGAGCTGGGCCTTGATCTCGTCGTCCTCGATGATGCGGTGCTCGGCGGTGTCCACGAGGAACATGCGGCCGGGCTGCAGGCGGCCCTTGCGGACGACCTTGGCGGGGTCGATGTCGAGGACGCCGACCTCGGAGCCGAGGACGACGAGGCCGTCGTCGGTGACCCAGTAGCGGCCGGGGCGCAGACCGTTGCGGTCGAGCACGGCGCCGACCTGGGTGCCGTCGGTGAAGGTGACACAGGCCGGGCCGTCCCAGGGCTCCATCATCGTGGCGTGGAACTGGTAGAAGGCGCGCCGGGCCGGGTCCATGGAGTCGTGGTTCTCCCACGCCTCCGGGATCATCATCAGCACGGAGTGCGGCAGCGAGCGGCCACCGAGGTGGAGCAGCTCCAGCACCTCGTCGAAGGACGCCGAGTCGGAGGCGTCGGGCGTGCACACCGGGAAGATGCGGTCCAGCGCCTTGCCGTCGGACCCGAACAGGTCGGAGACGAGCTGCGACTCGCGGGCCACCATCCAGTTGCGGTTGCCCTTGACGGTGTTGATCTCACCGTTGTGCGCGACGAAGCGGTACGGGTGCGCGAGCGGCCACGACGGGAAGGTGTTCGTGGAGAAGCGCGAGTGGACGAGGGCGATGGCCGAGGCGAAGCGGCGGTCGGACAGGTCCGGGAAGAAGGGCTCCAGCTGGCCGGTGGTCAGCATGCCCTTGTAGACGATCGTGCGGGCCGAGAGCGACGGGAAGTACACGCCGGCCTCGCGCTCGGCGCGCTTGCGCAGCACGAAGGCCTTGCGGTCGAGGTCGATGCCCTCCGTCTGGGAGGTGCCCCCAGCGACGAACACCTGCCGGAAGGCGGGCATCGTCGAACGGGCGGTGGCACCCAGCAGTTCGGGGGCGACGGGGACCTCACGCCAGCCGAGGACGTTCAGGCCCTCCTCGGACGCGATCGTCTCGATCTGCGAGACGGCGTCCTGGGTCCCGTCCTCCGGCAGGAAGGCGATACCGACGGCATACGCACCCGCCTGGGGCAGCTCGAATTCGGTCACCTCACGCAGGAAGGCGTCCGGCACCTGGGAGAGGATGCCCGCGCCGTCGCCCGAGTCGGGCTCGGAGCCCGTGGCGCCGCGGTGTTCGAGATTGCGCAGAACGGTGAGCGCCTGCTCGACCAGCGTGTGGCTCGCCTCGCCGGTGAGGGTGGCCACGAAGCCGACGCCACAGGCGTCGTGCTCGTTGCGGGGGTCGTACATACCCTGCGCAGCAGGGCGAGCATCCATGAACGACCAGTTCTGGCCATTCGTGGAGTGCTGGGACGGCTGGCGCGGCGTACGCATCGGCTCTCCCGTCGTCGTCATCTGGCATATGCAAATTGCCGAGGGACGACGTTGGCCCTCTGCGTGAGTGCAAAATTTCGTGCAGGTTACATGATGGAGCGGTTCTCGGGAAGCGGGATAATCCGTTCCAACATGCGGACGCCACGGGCATAGAGCGGGGGTTCCGCGCACATGGCTTGAAGTATGTGGGGACCGAACGGGACAGGTCCATGTCCGTCGATCCAGGGGGCGGAGGAGGGCGTCGTCGCCCACCCCGCGAGTGCGTCACAGGCCTCATTGCCCGCAGTGCTTACGGCTCATGCCCGGTGGTTAAGCATTCGAAACCAGCGAGTAACGGCTACTTATGCGGCCCAACGCATAAGTCCGAGCCGAACTATCCTACGGCCGTTCCGAACAGGCTGCCCAGGGCGTACGTCACACCGGCCGCGGCACCGCCGAGCGCGAGCTGCCGCAACCCGCTGAACCACCAGCTCCGCGCGGTCACCTTGGCCACGACCGCACCGCACAGGAACAAACCGGCCAGCGCCAGCAGCACGGCCGGCCACAGCGCGGTCGCACCGAGCAGATACGGCAGTACGGGCAGCAGGGCGCCCAGCGCGAACGACGCGAACGACGACACGGCCGCGACCAGCGGCGACGGCAGGTCACCGGGGTCGATGCCGAGCTCCTCCCGGGCATGTACCTCCAGAGCCACTTCGGGATCGCGGGAGAGCTGCTCGGCGACGGCCTTCGCGAGCCGCGGCTCGACACCCCGAGCCTCATAGAGAGCCGCGAGCTCGGCCTCTTCGTCCTTCGGGTGCTTTCTCAGCTCCCGACGCTCGACGTCCAGCTCGGCCTCGACCAGCTCACGCTGGGAGGCGACGGAGGTGTACTCACCGGCGGCCATGGAGAAGGCGCCGGCGGAAAGACCGGCGAGCCCGCTCAGCACGATGGTCTGATGGCTGACCGCCCCGCCCGCGACACCGGTCATCAGGGCGAGGTTGGAGACCAGACCGTCCATCGCGCCGAAGACGGCGGGGCGCAGCCAGCCGCCGTTCACATCCCGGTGCGTGTGGTTGTCACGGTGCGCCTCATGCAGGGCGGCTTCGGTCTCGATGATGGCCACGAGGGTCCCCCAGAAAGCTCAGGCAGGGCTTAGGCAAGGCTGCCTTTAGACAAGTTCCATTCTTTGACAACGCCAAATCTACGCTTCGAGATTCCCTGTCGCCAGCAAGGAAAGGCTGCACTAACCTGCGGTTTTCCCTTAGAACGCTCATTCGTAGCCGGTCATGCACAGATGTCGACCGGGTGACACTGAGGCTTCCGAGGCTCGGGTCAACCGCCGACGGTGGGACATATCCGCAAAGGGCTCCGCGCCCTGGGCGGAGCCCCCGGAGGAGAGGCCACGCATGCCATCGACCGCCTGCATCCCCTCGGTCCCGGCGCCCGGGGACGCCGCCGAACTCCGCGGACGGGCACGCGGCGCACTACTGGGCCTGGCCGTCGGCGACGCGCTGGGCGCCCCCGCGGAGAACATGAAGCCCTCCGAGATCCGCGCCCGCTGGGGCCGTATCACCGGTTTCGTCACCGACAACCCCTCCGGTACGGACGACACGGAGTACGCGATCTTCTCGGGTCTCCTGCTCGCCCGCCACGGCTCGGCCCTGACCCCGGCCCATGTGGAAGCGGCCTGGCACCAGTGGATCGCCGACCGGGCCGAGGGCCCCTTCCGGGGCGCGGGGTTCAGCGAGCGCGGCACGCTGGAGAACCTCCGCCGGGGTCTTGCCGCCCCCATCTCGGCCCAGCACCGGCATGCCTGGAGCGACGGTCTCGCCATGCGGGCGGCCCCCTTCGGCGTCTTCGCGGCGGGCCGCCCGGCGGAGGCGGCCCGTCTGGTGGCGATCGACGGCTCGGTGAGCCACGAGGGCGAGGGCATCTACGGCGGCCAAGCGGTGGCGGCGGGTGTGGCGGCGGCGATGGCGGGAGCGCCGACGATCGCCGTGGTGGCCTCCGCGCTGGCGGTGGTCCCGGACGACTCCTGGACGGCTCGCTCGCTCCGCCGCGCCGTGGCGGTGGCCCACCGCGGCGAACGCGCGGTCCGCTCCGCGGTCGTCATCGGCGGCTACCCCTGGACCGACCTGGCGCCCGAGGCGGTCGCACTGGCCTTCGGGGCGTACGCGGCATCGGACGGCGACTTCGTCCAGGCGGTCCTCACGGCCGTGAACATGGGCCGGGACGCGGACACGACGGCGGCGGTGGCAGGCGCACTGGCGGGCGCGACCCAGGGTGAGTCCGCGATCCCGGCGGAGTGGGCGGCGGCGATCAGGCCGGCGCGGGGCAGCTGCCTGCCGTCGATGTCCGGGCACCACGTCCTGGATGTGGCGGAGCTGCTGGTGCCGGGGGAGGGCGGGAAGTGGGGGGCGGGGGGAGCCGTATCAGGTGAGGCCGTGGTCCCGGGCGAAGGAGTACGACGATGACGCCGCCCACCCCCTTGGACGAGGGAACCCCGATTGCGGCACCCCCGGAGCCGGCCCCGGCCCCCCTCACACACACGACCGCACCCCTGTCCACGGACACCGAGCACCGCACGCCGACACCACTCGCACCCGCCGACGGCGAGCACCCCCCACCGGGGCCACCGGCACGCGACGACGAAAGTCGCACGAGTGGTGCGGGTGGGAAACTCCAGGCCGAAGGCGAAGCCGGGGCCGGTCAACGAGTCCTCGGCCTCCTCCTGGGCCTCGCCGCAGGCGACGCCGCCGGCTGGCCCGCAGCCCGCCACAGAGCCGCCCGCATGCCCGAGTGGACCCGAAGGCTCACCCGCGAACTCGACACCTTCGCCGAACACAACGCCACCACCACCCTCCCCCTCCCCCTCGCCCTGAACCAGCCCCCGGAGCCCCTGCGCCTGGGCCCCTCCGACGACGCGGAATGGGCCGCCTTCGCAGCCGAGGCACTCCTACGCGCCGGCGACGACACGGCCCTCGGCGACCTCAGCCGAGAACGCCGCACCCGAGCCGCGATCGACCTGACCTGGAACGCCGTGGCCAGCGAGGTCGCCGCCGCAGCCGACCGCGCCCCCGAGGTCGAGTCGGCGATCCTCCCCCTGCGCGCCCGCATCTCCGTCCGCGCCGGCCTCGGCAACCTCGCCACCGGCCTGCGCCCACCCGCCACCGGCCACGACAACCCGCACTACTTCGACGACGCCGCCTGTGTCAGGGCCTGCGTCCTCGCCGTGGCCCACCCCGGCGACCCCCGCAGCGCCGCCGACCTCGCCGAGTTCGACGCCCGCTACACCCAGGACGGCGACGGCGTACACGGCGCGAGGGCGATGGCAGCGGCCCTCGCGCTGGCGCTGACCGGCGCGAGGACCGAGGCCTGCGTCAGCGCCGCGCTCGCCGAACTCCCCGAGGAGACGGAGATCGGCCGCAACGCCCGCCATGCGCTGAAGCTGGCGCAGGCCGCCGACAGCGCCTTCGCCCTGATCCCCCTCCTCGAACACCAAATCGTCGACCACGTCTACAGCTACGGCGTCGCCGCGGCCGAAACCGTCCCGGTGGCCCTGGCCCTCACGGTCGCGGCGGACGGCCGTATCGCCGAGGCGGTCCCCGCCGCCGCGTGTCTCTCCCGGGTCGCGGACTCGGCACCGGCCCTGGCCGGCGCGCTCACGGGTGCACTGGGCGGTGGCGCGGCGATCCCGGCGAGCTGGCGCGACGCGTGCCGCACCCTCTCCGGCTGCGTACTCCCCCGGCTCACCGGCACTGACCTGGTGGAACTCGCCGAACTCCTGGAAGCCACGCAACCGGCCCGACCAGGAGGATGATTCTGGGCATGACGCCCAAAGCAGAAGAAAGCGGTGGCCCGCGTCTCGACGAGCGGATCACCGGCGCCCTGGTCGGCGCGGCGGTCGGCGACGCCCTCGGCGGCCCGGTGGAGGGCTACTCCCCCGACCAGATCCTCGAACGCCACGGCGGCCGTATCCACGGCATCGTCGGGCCCTGGAACGGCGACGCCTGGCGCACGGCCCGCCCCATCGCCCCGTACCACAAGGGCGACGGGCACGTCACCGACGACACGTTGATGACGCATGCGCTGATCCGCGTCTACGGGACGGTCCGCGACCACCTCGACGCGTACGCGATCGCCGACCACCTGGTCCCGGACCTGATGACGAACCCGCGCTGGATCCCGGAACTGGAGTCGCAGGCCCTGCCCCTCCACCGCATCTTCCTGGCGGAGAAGTGGCTGGTGACGCGCCTCCACTACGGCCACGTGGACCCGCGTGAGGCGGGCGTCGGCAACATCGTCAACTGCGGGGCGGCGATGTACATGGCCCCGGTCGGCCTGGTCAACGCGGCCGCCCCGAGGGCCGCGTACACCGAGGCGCTGGACATCGCGGGCGCCCACCAGTCGTCGTACGGCCGTGAGGCGGCGGGCGTCTTCGCGGCGGCGGTGGCGGCGGCGTGCACGCCGGGCGCCACACCGGACTCGGTCGTCCAGGCCTCTCTCTCCCTGGCCAAGGACGGCACGCGGACCGCGATCGAGAAGGTCTGCGAAGCGGCCGGCGCCCACAGCGACTTCGAGTCGGCCCTGGCGCCGCTCCGGGAGGCGGTCACCCCGTACGACACGGTCGGCCCCGACTACCGACAGCCCTCGCTCGGCGCCCGCCGCCCGTCCCGCCTGCACGCCATCGAGGAACTCCCCGTCGCCCTGGGCATGTTGCTGGTCGCGAGCGGCGACTACCGCCAGGCGGTCCTGGGCGCCGTGAACTACGGCCGTGACTGCGACTCCATCGCGACGATGGCGGGCGCCCTGTGCGGCGCCCTGGGCTCATCGGTCCCGGAGGACTGGTCGAAGACGGTCGCGGAGGCCAGCCGCCTCGACCTCTGGGAACCGGCTCGCACGCTGACCGAGGTGGCTGGGGAGATCCACGCCCGTGACGTCCGCCGGCACCGTGCCCGGGAGGCGGCCTTCACCGCACTGGAGGGCCGAGCATGCTCCGGCTGACCTGGGTCCAGCCCGAGGACCTGCTCGGCCACGAACTGCGCCAGGCGGCTCTGGACGGCAGGGAGCCGTCGAGGATCGCGGCGCGGTGGAGGGCGGCGGGCGGCAGCCAGGCCCCGCTGCGGGCCGGCTCGTCCCCGGAGCCGGCGTCGAGATATCTGCGGACACTGGCGAAAGACCTGCTGGACGAACTGGCGGACCTGCCCAGCAGGTTGAACGACGACGAGCCGACGGATCTGGAGAAGATCAAGTCCCGGTGCCCGGACTGGCCGAGCGGTCCCCGTACCTCCACAGCACCGCCCGCCCCCACCCGCTACGAGGCCGCCTGGCTGGGCCGAGCCGTCGGCTGCCTTCTGGGCAAGCCCGTGGAGAAACTCCCCCTCGAAGCCATCCGCCAACTGGCCGCATCCACCGGCAACTGGCCCCTGAGCACCTACTTCACCGCTCGCGGCGTTCCCGAGGACGTCCTCACCGCCCACCCGTGGAACCGCCGCTCGGCGACCACCTCCCTCGCCGAGAACATCGACGGCATGCCCGAGGACGACGACCTCAACTACCCCTTGCTCAACCTCCTCCTGCTGCAACGCCACGGAAAGGCCTTCACCACCGCCGACGTGGCCCGCCTCTGGCTCGACGAACTCCCACCGGGCCGCACCTTCACAGCCGAGCGCATCGCCCACCGCAACCTCCTCCTCGGCATCGAACCCCCGCACACGGCCCGCCACCGCAACCCCTTCCGCGAATGGATCGGCGCCCTCATCCGCGCGGACGTCCACGGCTGGACCAACCCCGCCGATCCGGCCGCCGCGGCCGAACAGGCCCACCGCGACGCCACCCTCACCCACACCGCCAACGGCGTCTACGCGGCGATGTTCACGGCGGCGGTCATCGCACAGGCGGCGACGGCGACGGGCCCTCAGGACATCCACGCCTGCCTGCGCACCGGCCTCAGGGTGATCCCGCCGAACTCCCGCCTGGCCGAGGCGATCCACCACGCCGTCCGGCTCGCCGGGACCCACGAGGACTTCGACACGGTCGTCGACGAACTCCACGCCGCCCACGCGGACACCCACCACTGGGTCCACGCCATCCCCAACACCGCCCTGATCGCCGCCGCCCTCACCCACGCGGACGGCGACTTCACCGGCTCCGTCTGCCGTGCCGTGTCGGGAGGCTGGGACACGGACTCCAACGGCGCGACCGCGGGCAGCATCGCCGCGCTCCTCGCCGGCACCCCCACCGCCCTCCCCGACCGCTGGACAGCCCCTCTCAAGAACCGCCTCGCCACCTCCGTCGCCGACTTCAACGGCACCGGCTTCGACACACTCGCCCGGCTGACGCACGAGCTCACCCACCGGCTCACCCCCTTGGAGGCCGCTCACCCATGACCGACATCGTCGTGCTCGGCAGCACGAACATGGACCTCGTCACGTACGTCGAGAAGGCCCCGCAGCGCGGCGAGACCGTGACGGGCCGGGAGTTCCGTACGATCCCCGGCGGCAAGGGCGCCAACCAGGCGATCGCGGCGGCCCGCGCGGGCGGCAACGTCCTGATGATCGGCGCCGTCGGCAACGACGCCTACGGCACCCATCTGCGCTCCACCCTCGAACACTCCGGCGTGGACACCGACGACCTCCGCACGGCCGACGGCCCCTCCGGCACCGCACACATCGTCGTGGACGACGAGGGCGGCAACGCGATCGTCGTGATCCCCGGCGCGAACGGCACACTGGACCACCTCGGCCCGGGCGACGAGGGCGTCATCGCCTCCGCCGACACGCTGCTGCTCCAGTTGGAGATCCCGCTGGCCGCGGTCCTCGCCGGCGCCCAGGCGGCCCGCCGCCACGGGGTGCGCACGATCCTCACCCCGGCCCCCGCACAGCCTCTGCCGGACGAACTCTTCGCCGCCGTCGACCTGTTGGTCCCCAACGAACACGAGGCCGCCACCCTCACCGGCCGCACGGACCCCCGCGACGCGGCCATCGGGCTGCTCGACCTGGTCCCCGCGGTCGTCGTCACCCTGGGCGCGCTCGGCAGCCTGTACGTCAGCCGCGGCGCAGACCCTGTGACCGTCCCCGCCCCGAAGGTCAACGCCGTCGACTCCACCGGCGCCGGCGACACCTTCGTCGGCGCCCTCGCGGTGGCGCTCGGCGAAGAGCGGCCCATGCACGAGGCCCTGGCCTGGGCGGCCGCGGCAGCCGCCCTGTCGGTCCAGCGCGAGGGCGCCACGGCGGCGATGCCGTACCGCCCCGAGATCGAGGAACGGTACGCGTCATGACCGAGGCATCGCAGGCAACCCGGGTGACGGAAACCGCCAAGGCTCCGCTGACCGGCCTCCGTGTCCTCGACCTGGCCACTCTCTTCGCCGGTCCCCTCGCGGCCACGATGCTCGGCGACTTCGGCGCGGAGGTCGTCAAGGTCGAGCACCCCGAGAAGCCGGACCCCTCCCGTGGCCACGGCCCGTCGAAGGACGGCGTCGGCCTGTGGTGGAAGGTCCTCGGCCGCAACAAGCGCACGATCACCCTGAACCTCTCCAAGCCCGGCGGTCGCGCCACCCTCCTGCGCCTGGTCGCCACCGCGGACGTCGTCATCGAGAACTTCCGCCCCGGCACCCTGGAGAAGTGGGACCTCGGCTGGCCGGAGCTCTCCGCCGCCAACCCCCGGCTGGTCCTCGCCCGGATCACCGGCTTCGGACAGTTCGGCCCCTACGCCCATCGCCCGGGCTTCGGCACCCTCGCCGAGGCGATGAGCGGCTTCGCCGCGCTCACCGGCGAACCGGACGCGCCCCCGACGCTCCCGCCCTTCGGCCTGGCCGACTCGATCGCGGGCCTCGCCACCGCGTACGCCGTGATGACGGCCCTGGCCGCGCGCGAGCGCACCGGCGAGGGCCAGGTCGTCGACATGGCCCTCATCGAGCCGATGCTGCTGGCGCTCGGCCCGCAGGCGACCTGGTACGACCAGCTCGGCTACGTCCAGGAACGCACCGGCAACCGCTCCGCCAACAACGCCCCGCGCAACACCTATCGCACCGCGGACGGCACCTGGGTCGCCGTCTCCACGTCGGCCCAGTCGATCGCCGAGCGCGTGATGCACCTGGTGGGGCGCCCCGAGCTGATCGACGAGCCGTGGTTCGCGACGGGCGCCGACCGGGCCCGCCACGCCGACGTCCTCGACAAGGCGGTCGGCGACTGGATCGCCCGCCACACCCGCACCGACGTCCTCGCGGCCTTCGACAAGGCGGAGGCGGCGGTGGCCCCCATCCAGGACGTACGGGACGTGATGACGGACCCCCAGTACGCGGCCCTCGACACGATCACCACCGTCGACGACCCCGAACTGGGTCCGCTCCGCATGCAGAACGTCCTCTTCCGCCTCTCCGCCACCCCCGGCACGATCCGCTGGACGGGCCGCCCGCACGGCGCGGACACGGACGAGATCCTCACCGATCTGGGCCTGACGGCCTCCGAGCTGACGGCCCTGCGCGAGGAGGGCGCGCTGTGACGCCCTACCCCCTGACCTGGCTGTACGCCCCCGGCGACCGCCCTCATGTGGTGGCCAAGGCCCTGACGTCCGGCGCCGACATCGTCATCGTCGACCTGGAGGACGCGGTCGCCCCGGACCGCAAGGACTACGCCCGGTCGGCCACCGCCGACCTGCTCGCCGAACCGGATCACCCCGTCCCCGTCCATGTCCGCGTGAACGCCCTGGACACTCCGGCGGCGGCCAAGGACCTTCAGGCTCTGGCCACGCGCCCCGGCCTGTCCGGCATCCGTCTGCCCAAGGTGCGGTCCGCCGACCAGATCGTCCACCTCGCGGAGACCACGCCGCCCAGCGCGGGGGGCGCCCCGCCGCTGCACGCCCTGCTGGAGTCCGCCCTGGGCATCGAGCGCGCGTACGCGATCGCCTCCGCCCATCCGTCCCTGCGCGGGATCGCCCTCGGCGAGTCGGACCTGCGGGCCGACCTGGGAATCCGGGGCGACGCGGGCCTCGACTGGTCCCGCTCCCGGGTCATCGTCGCGGCCAGGGCCGCGGGCCTGGCCCCACCGCCCCAGTCGGTCCACCCCGACATCCGTGACCTGGACGGCCTGGCGGCAACCTGCGCGCACGGCCGTGCCCTGGGCTTCCTGGGCCGTACGGCCATCCACCCGCGCCAGCTCCCGGTGATCGAACGGGCCTACCTCCCCACGGAGGAAGAGCTGGAGCAGGCGGAGACGATCATCAAGGCGGCGGCCACGAACTGCGGCGCCCAGGCCCTCCCGGACGGAAGCTTCATCGACGCGGCGGTGGTCGCGACGGCCCAGCGAACCCTGTCCCTGGCGCGACGCACCTGAATACACGACGAGGGCGCCCGGCACACCTCTCGGTATGCGGCGGGCGCCCTCGTCGACGTACGACCGACCGTCAGCTCTTCTTGGCCGACTCGGCCGCGTCGCTGGATTCCTTCTTGCTCTCCGCGTCCGATGCGTCCGACGTGTCAGAGGTGTCGGAGTCGTCGGACGCCTCCGAGGCCTCCGATGCCTCCGAGCGGTCCGAAGAGTCCGGGGAGTCCGTCGCGGCCTTCTCGCCGTCGGCCTCGTCACCGCCCTCGACCTCACCGTCGGCGGTGGCACCCGGCTCCACGACCTCTTCCCGGCCGGGCCGCTTCTTCGCGGACACCACGAGGTACGTCACCGCCAGCGCGAACACGATCAGCGCGGTCCAGACGTTGAGCCGCAGGCCCAGGATGTGGTGGGCGTCGTCGACCCGCATGTACTCGATCCAGGCGCGCCCCGCGCAGTACGCGGCGACGTACAGCGCGAACGCCCGGCCGTGGCCCAGCTTGAAGCGGCGGTCGGCCCAGATCACCAGCAGGGCGACACCGATGCACCACAGCGACTCGTACAGGAACGTCGGGTGGTAGGTGCCCGGCACCCGCCCGTCCGTCGAGGACGTGATCTCCAGCGCCCACGGGAGGTCGGTCGGCCGCCCGTAGAGCTCCTGGTTGAACCAGTTGCCCCAGCGGCCGATCGCCTGGGCGAGGGCGATGCCGGGGGCGACGGCGTCGGCGTACGCGGGCAGCGGGATGCCACGGCGGCGGCAGCCGATCCACGCGCCCAGCGCACCGAAGGCGATGGCGCCCCAGATGCCGAGGCCGCCCTCCCAGATCTTGAAGGCGTCCACCCAGTCGCGGCCCTCGCTGAAGTACAGCTGGTAGTCCGTGATCACGTGGTAGAGGCGCCCGCCGACCAGGCCGAACGGCACGGCCCAGACCGCGATGTCGGCCACCGTGCCGGATCGCCCGCCCCGGGCGATCCAGCGTTTGTTGCCGAGCCAGACGGCTACGAAGACACCGATGATGATGCAGAAGGCGTAGCCGCGCAGCGGAATGGGACCGAGGTGGATCACCCCGCGCGACGGGCTGGGAATGTAGGCAAGTTCCATGGCAAGGTCGACGCTACCCTGCCGGGCGGCAGCGATGTCAGGCAGCCCGGCTACGGGTCCATAACAGGCAGTGCCCGCAAGTGGCCCTGCCCTGGGGGTCACCCCTTGGCGGCCTCCTCCACCATCTGCTTCAGCTTGGCGGGGGTCATCGTCTGGTCCTGGTAGATGTTCTTGCCGTTCAGCAGCACGGTCGGCGTGCCGCTGAAGCCGCCCTTCTTGAAGGCCTCGTTGGACTTGTCGACCCAGCTGTTGTGGGTGCCGTCCTCGACGCACTTGCGGAAGGCGGGCGTGTCCAGGCCCTTCACCTTGCCCGCGAGCTCCAGGAGCTTGCTGTTCTTGGCGAAGGCGTCGTCGGGCTCGGGGGGCTGGTTCTGGAACAGCACGTCGTGGTACGGCGTGAACTTCCCGGCGTCCTGGGCGCAGGCCGCGGCGTTGGCGGCGTTGCGCGAGCCGGTGCCGCCCATACCGCCGTCGATGATCGTCGCCAGGTGGTAGTCGACTCTGAGCTTTCCGGAGTCCGTCAGCTCATGAATCGTCGATCGGTAGGCCTCTTCGAAGGACTTGCAGGCCGGGCAGCGGAAGTCCTCCCAGACCGTGAGCGTCGACTTGGCGCTCTCCTCGCCGACCGGGATCGCGAGGCCGTCCTTGCCCTGCGCACCCGAGGGCCCCACGACCGGGCCCGACGACTCGCTGCTGTCGTCCTTGCCGGCGTTCGCCGCGACGACTCCGATCACCGCCGCGAGTCCGAGGACGCAGACGACGCTCGCGCCCACGATCAGCGCGCGGCGCCGCTTGTCGGCGGCCTTCTGCTTCTCACGCTCGACCGCCAGCCGCTCCCGGGCGGTCCGCTTTCCGTCACGATTCTTTTCGCTCACACCCGCAGAACGAACCGGGGAGGCGCTGCGCGCCTCCCCGGCCTCAGGTCCACCCGTTCGAGCGACTCGTACGGAAGACCCTTCGTCTGAAGATGTATTCCGCTGCCGAGAACACTGCGCGGAACACTGCCTACGCCTGCCCGCGCACGCCCTTCGCCAGCTCACCGGCGAGCGCCCGCACGGCCTCGACGCCGGCCGCGTCGTCCGGCGCGTCCAGCATCCGCTTGACGAAGGCCGAGCCGACGATCACGCCGTCGGCGAAGCCGGCGACCTCGGCGGCCTGCCTGGCGTCGGAGACGCCGAGCCCGACACAGACGGGCAGGTCGGTGCCGGTGGCCCGGGTGCGCTCGACCAGGTCCTGGGCCTGCGCGCCCACCGACTCGCGGGTACCGGTGACGCCCATCAGCGAGGCGGCGTAGACGAAGCCGCTGCCCGCCGCGGTGATCTGCGCGAGCCGCTCGTCCTTACTGCTGGGCGCCACGACGAAGACCGTCGCGAGCCCGTGCTTCTCGGCGTGCTCCCTCCAGAGGGCGGCCTCCTGCACGGGCAGGTCGGGCAGGATGCAGCCCGCGCCGCCCGCTTCCGCCAGCTCGGCGGTGAAGCGCTCGACGCCGTAGCGGTCGATGGGGTTCCAGTACGTCATGACGAGGATCGGCTTGCCGGTGGCCCCGTGCGCCTCGCGGACGGTACGCATGGCATCCGCGATCCTGACCCCGCCCTTGAGGGCGATGTCGTCGGCGGTCTGGATGACGGGGCCGTCGAGGACGGGGTCGCTGTGCGGCAGACCGACCTCGACGACGTCCGCGCCGCCGTCGAGTGCGGCCTTGATCGCCTCGATTCCGCCGTCCACGGTGGGGAACCCGGCCGGCAGGTAGGCGATGAGCGCGGAGCGGCCCTCGGCCCTGGCGGCGTGCAGGGTGTCCGTCAACAGCTGGATGTTTCCGCTCACTTGGCGTCCCCCTGGATCTCGGCGGCGCCACCGTTGGCATCGGCGGCGACCTCGGCGTCGGTGTCGTAGAGGCCGAAGTAGCGAGCGGCCGTGTCCATGTCCTTGTCGCCGCGCCCGGACAGGTTGACGACGATCAGCCCGTCCTTGCCCAGCTCCCGGCCGACCTCCAGGGCCCCGGCGAGCGCATGGGCGCTCTCGATGGCCGGGATGATGCCCTCGGTCTGCGACAGCAGGCGCAGCGCCTGCATGGCGGCGTCGTCGGTGACCGCGCGGTACTCGCCGCGGCCGCTGTCCTTGAGGTACGAGTGCTCGGGGCCGATGCCCGGGTAGTCAAGACCGGCCGAGATCGAGTACGGCTCGGTGATCTGGCCCTCGTCGTCCTGCAGGACGTAGGAGCGGGAGCCGTGCAGGATGCCGGGCTCGCCCGCGGTGAGGGTGGCCGCGTGCTCGCCGGTCTCCACACCGTGGCCCGCCGGTTCGCAGCCGATCAGGCGTACGTCCGCGTCGGGGATGAAGGCGTGGAAGAGGCCGATGGCGTTGGAGCCACCGCCGACGCAGGCGACGGCGGCGTCGGGGAGACGGTCGGCGCGCTCCAGGATCTGGCGGCGGGCCTCGACGCCGATGACGCGGTGGAAGTCGCGGACCATGGCGGGGAAGGGGTGCGGGCCGGCGACCGTGCCGAAGAGGTAGTGGGTGTGGTCGACGTTGGCGACCCAGTCGCGGAACGCCTCGTTGATGGCGTCCTTGAGGGTGCGGCTGCCGGACTTCACGGCGATGACCTCGGCGCCGAGCATGCGCATCCGGGCCACGTTGAGGGCCTGGCGCTGGGTGTCGATCTCGCCCATGTAGATGGTGCAGTCGAGGCCGAACAGTGCGCAGGCCGTCGCCGTGGCGACGCCGTGCTGGCCGGCGCCGGTCTCGGCGATCACGCGGGTCTTGCCCATGCGCTTGGTGAGCAGTGCCTGGCCGAGCACATTGTTGATCTTGTGGGAGCCGGTGTGGTTGAGGTCTTCCCGCTTCAGGAAGATCCGTGCGCCACCGGCGTGTTCGGCGAACCTGGGCACCTCGGTGAGGGAGCTCGGGCGGCCGGTGTAGTTCACCAGCAGGTCGTCGAGTTCCCGGGCGAACTCGGGGTCGTGCTTGGCCTTGTCGTATTCGACGGCCACCTCGTCCACGGCGGCGACGAGGGCCTCCGGGATGAACTTGCCGCCGAAGGCACCGAAGTAGCCTTCGGGGGTGGGGACTTGACCCTCCGGGTCGGGGATGAAGAAGTCGCTGGGCATGCGTGTACCTCACGGTGAGTTTGTGGAGAGATCACTAATCGCCGTGGGGGCGGGGCTTCGTCAGTCGGCTGCCGGCCGGCTGTGGCTTGTCGCGCTCACGCGGCGGTAGTCGCAAATCAAACAGAGCCCCGCACCCCTGGAGGCCTGCTGCCATCGACGGCCGTTGACCTGCCCGGGTTCATCACCGATGACGTACCTGACCCTGCGTCCGTGCACGCGGCGTGCCGGAGCGCGGCAGCCCCGGGGCCGGCAGCCGCGCGCCAGGCGGGCGTGCCGGTCCACTGTGGTCACGGTGAGAGTCATCGGAGCCAGCCTAGCGAATGATCAGCTGCGCCCGTGCCGCAGTGCGGGGTGCTCGCCCGCCGCGACCAGGTCGGAGACCGCCGACTTCGGGTCCTTCCCCGTCACCAGGGACTCGCCCACCAGGACCGCGTCGGCGCCGGCGTTGGCGTAGGCGATGAGGTCGTGCGGGCCGCGGACGCCGGACTCGGCGATCTTGACGAGGTTGGCGGGGATCTCGGGGGCGACGCGCTCGAACGTCCCGCGGTCGACCTCCAGGGTCTTCAGGTTCCGCGCGTTGACGCCGATGATCTTCGCGCCCGCGTCCACGGCACGCTCGACCTCGTCCTCGTCGTGCACCTCGACCAGCGGGGTCAGGCCGATGGACTCCGCGCGCTCGATCAGCGACTCCAGCGCCGCCTGGTCGAGGGCCGCGACGATCAGCAGCGCGAGGTCGGCGCCGTAGGCCCGGGCCTCCCACAGCTGGTACGACGTGACGATGAAGTCCTTGCGCAGGACCGGGATGTCCACGCGCGCGCGGACCGCCTCCAGGTCGGCCAGCGAGCCGCCGAAGCGGCGCTGTTCCGTCAGCACGGAGATGACGGCCGCGCCGCCCGCCTCGTAGTCCGCGGCGAGCCCGGCCGGGTCGGCGATCGCGGCCAGCGCGCCCTTGGAGGGGCTGGAGCGCTTGACCTCGCAGATGACCTTGACGCCGTCGCCCTTGAGCGCGGCGACCCCGTCCTTGGCCGCGGGCGCCTTCGCCGCGCGCTCCTTGAGCTCGTCGAGGCTGACGCGCGCCTGCCGCTCCGCGAGGTCGGCACGGACTCCGTCGATGATCTCGTCGAGCACACTCACGCGAGCGGCCCCCTTCCAGACGGTTGACTGAGAAAGCGGTACGAAACCTATGGTCACTGCGATGGTATCCGCAGGAGGGCGTAGGCCCCGCATCCGGTTGACGCCGGTCCCACTACCTGGACGTTCCTCGATTGATCAAGGATGTAGCCAGCCACCGAACGGCAGGTTCCGGACAACCGTGAAGACCAGCAGCAACGCGCCCGCGGCCCACAGCTGCACCGGCCCGAGATCGATCCTGAAGGGCCGCCCGCGCACCGCACGGACCACCCAGACGGTCCACACCACGGCGAAGAGCCCGTAGCCGACGACGGCCAGGGCGTTGTCCTGCAGCGCCGCCGCGAAGTCCCCGTGGGCGACGGCATGCGCGCTGCGCAGTCCGCCGCAGCCGGGGCAGTAGATGCCGGTGAGCCGCAGGAGCGGACAGGCGGGGTAGTGGCCGGGCTCGTTCGGGTCGACGGCACCGACGTAGGCGAAAGCGCCGGCCACGGCTGCGAGGATCCCGGCCGGTACGGCCAGCCGTCCGAGCACACTCCCGGTGCCGGGCGGCGTCACCCTCTGGCTGTTGGCGTTCACACCATGCATTGTGCCCGCACACGCGTGAGGGGCGCCCCCCGCGCCCTGTTTCGGCGCCGGGTCGCCCCTCAGCGAAGTCGCACGTGTGTCAGCTCTCGACGCCCGCCGGCTCACGCTGCTGCTCGATGAGCTCCTGGTGCGCGTTCTTGGGCTGGCCGAGTCCCATACCGCGCATGATCCAGCCGATGACACCGCCGAGGACCACGACACCGAGGCCGGCCCAGAAGCCCGCGGGCTGAGCCAACACCATGAAGGCGCCCGAGACGCAGAAACCGATGAAGGCGATCGTGACACCGGTCCAGGCGGCCGGGGTGTGACCGTGGCTGCTGCCCGCCATTGCTTGCTCCTCGTTGCTGTGTACGTGTCGTACGTGGTTGAGCCGGTCGCTCGCAGTCATTGTCCCGCACGCGTGCGCGTGCGGTGATCGGGGGTCACGGCGCGGCCGGACGGGTCTCAGGCTCCGGTCGGGTCCTCGCCCCGGTCGAGGGCCTTCCACAGCTCCTCGGGCCGGTCGGGGTCGGCGGCCGGGGCCTTCCTGCCGCGCGGCCGGGGTGCGCCGGAGCGCTCGTAGCGGCCGGACATGCCGGGCCACAGCCGGCCGTAGCGCAGGGCCAGCAGTCCGGCGAGCAGGATCAGGGCGCCGCCGACGGCCGCGACATACGGCCAGGCGGTGTGGGTGAGCGCCTGGACGGTGGCCGAGGTGTCGCCGGAGGCCTGCGCGGCCTTCTCGTCCAGCGCGGAGCTGTCGGAGGCGCCGAAGAGGGCCGCGGCGACGGTGCCGGCGCCGGAGAGCGCGAGCAGTCCGGCGACCATGAAGCGGCCGGTTCGGCGGACGGCGAAGACGGCGACGAGCGCGGCGAGCCCCACTATGGCCAGGGCCGCTGGGACGCCCGTGACGTCGCTGCCCTTGGCGGTCAGGGGGAACGCGCCGCCGGGCACCATCGCGGTGCCCTCCGACCAGCGCTGCCGGGTGGAGAGCAGCGCCACGGCCGCGCCGAGCGCACCGCACAGCAGGGCGACGGCGAGGCTCAAACGGCCGGCCCGGGCGGAAGCCGGGGCTTCGGAACGGGGAGGAGGAACAGCAGTCACGTACCCCACTATCACCCGAACCCCGAACGATCAGACACCCGGGGTTCAGGTGATGGCCGCCACCCGGGTGCACGGACGGCGGCCGCGAGGGGTCGGTGAGGGTCAGTTGAGCCGGTTCGCGGTGTGCACGGCCCGCAGTACGGCGGCCGCCTTGTTGCGGCACTCGGTGTCCTCGGCGACGGGGTCGGAGTCGGCGACGATGCCTGCGCCCGCCTGGACGTACGCCGTGCCCTGCCGCAGCAGGGCCGTACGGATCGCGATGGCGGTGTCGGAGTCGCCCGCGAAGTCGAGGTAGCCGACGCAGCCGCCGTACAGCCCCCTTCTGGACGGCTCGAGTTCGTCGATGATCTGCATCGCGCGGGGCTTGGGGGCCCCCGATAGGGTGCCGGCCGGGAAGCAGGCCGTCAGGACGTCGAAGGCGGTGCGGCCCGGCGCGACGCGGCCCGTCACCGTCGAGACGATGTGCATCACGTGGGAATAGCGCTCGATGGACATGAAGTCGACGACCTCCACCGAACCCGGCTCGCAGACCCGCCCCAGGTCGTTGCGGCCCAGGTCGACGAGCATGAGGTGCTCGGCGCGCTCCTTGGGGTCGGCGAGCAGCTCCTCGGCGAGGGCCTGGTCCTCCTGCGGGGTCGCCCCGCGCCACCGGGTGCCGGCGATGGGGTGGACCATGGCCTGTCCGTCCTCGACCTTCACGAGGGCCTCGGGGGACGAGCCGACGACGTCGAAGCCGTCGAACCGGAAGAGGTACATGTACGGCGACGGGTTGGTCGCCCTGAGGACCCGGTAGACGTCCAACGCGCTTGCCGTGCACGGCGTTTCGAAGCGCTGGGAGGGGACCACCTGGAAGGCCTCGCCGGCCCGGATGCGCTCCTTGATGTCCTCGACGGCCTCCTGGAAGTCCTCGCCGCCCCACAGGGCTGTGTACTCGGGGAGCTCCGAGGGCGGCAGCACCGCCGGGGGCTGGGGGACCGCGCGCGAGAGGTCGGCCTGCATGGCGTCGAGGCGGGCGATCGCGTCGGCGTAGGCCTCGTCGACGCCCGTGTCGAGGTCGTTGTGGTTGATCGCGTTGGCGATCAGCAGGACGGACCCCTCCCAGTGGTCCATGACGGCGAGGTCACTGGTGAGCAGCATGGTCAGCTCGGGCAGCTTCAGGTCGTCCCGCTCGCCGGGGCCGATCTTCTCCAGCCGGCGCACGATGTCGTAGCCGAGGTAGCCGACCATGCCGCCGGTGAAGGGCGGCAGGTTCAGGTCGTGGGCGAGGTCGCGCGGGGTGTGCAGGGCCTCGATGGTGGCGCGCAGGGCGGCCAGCGGGTCGCCCTCGACGGGGACGCCGACGGGCGGGGCGCCGAGCCAGTGGGCCTGTCCGTCGCGCGCGGTGAGCGTGGCCGCGGAGCGGACGCCGACGAACGAGTAGCGGGACCAGGACCGGCCGTTCTCCGCGGACTCCAGCAGGAAGGTGCCGGGGCGCTCGGCGGCGAGCTTGCGGTAGAGCGCGACCGGGGTGTCGCCGTCGGCGAGGAGCTTGCGGGTGACCGGAATGACGCGGCGGTCGGTGGCCAGCTTGCGGAACGTCTCGAGGTCCATGGCGGCTGACCCTACTGATCCGCGGCCGGTGCGCCGGAATCGGTGCCGGGAGGGCCGGCGGGGCCGTCCTTGAGCAGCACGTCCTCGTCGAAGCAGGTACGCGCGCCCGTGTGGCAGGCCGCGCCCACCTGGTCGACCTTGACGAGCACGGTGTCGGCGTCGCAGTCCAGGGCCACGGACTTCACCCACTGGAAGTGGCCGGAGGTGTCGCCCTTGACCCAGTATTCCTGGCGGCTGCGCGACCAGTAGGTGCAGCGGCCTGTGGTGAGCGTGCGATGCAGCGCCTCGTCGTCCATCCAGCCGAGCATGAGCACCTCTCCGGTGTCGTACTGCTGGGCGATGGCGGGCAGGAGTCCGTCCGCGCTGCGCTTCAGGCGCGCGGCGATCTCGGGGTCCAGCGGACTGGGCTGACGGGGCGTGCTGGTGGTCATGCATGCCATTGTGCCAAGCGCGACTGACAGTGACGGGCTGCTGTCCATTGGGCGGACCCGGTACGCGGTCGTAGGCTGACTCCATGTCGACTTTCGCCAAGCGTGAACGACTTATCCTGGCCGACCTCTTGGAGGCCGAGGGCCCCGAGGCCCCCACCCTCTGCGAGGGCTGGACGACCCGTGATCTGGCTGCGCACGTCGTGGTGCGCGAGCGCCGCCCCGACGCCGCCGCCGGCATTCTGATCAGGCCGCTCGCGTCGCGCCTGGAAAGGGCGATGGAGGAGTTCGCGGCCAAGCCGTACGAGGAGCTGATCCAGCTCATCCGCACCGGCCCGCCCCGCTTCTCGCCGTTCCAGCTCAAGCAGATCGACGAGGCGTCCAACACGCTCGAGTTCTACGTCCACACCGAGGACGTCCGCCGCGCCCGGCCCGACTGGACGCCGCGCGAACTCGACCCGGTCTTCCAGGACGCCCTCTGGTCCCGCCTGGAGCGCTCCGCCCGCCTGATGGGCCGCACCGCCCCCACGGGCGTGGTGCTGCGCCGCCCAGACGGCCAGACGGCGGTCGCCCACCGCGGCACCCCGGTCGTCACGGTGACCGGCGAGCCTTCCGAGCTGCTGCTGTTCTCCTACGGCCGCCAGAGCGCCGCCAAGGTCGAACTGGACGGCGACGCGGACGCCATCACCAAGCTGCACGCGACGAAGCAGCTCGGCATCTAGCCGGGGCTCGGGAAGCGGTTCGCGCGCTGCGCCGGTCGGCGGGGGCGGTTCAGCGGGCCGACGGCGCGGCGGTCTGCACAGGTCAGCGAGGCAGTGCGCACGGGCCGATCGTGGCGCCGGTCAGGAGAACGTGAGCGGGGCGACGCCGAGGCTGGTGATGGTCGATGCCGATGACGGTCGCCGAGGACGTGCCTCGGCCGACGGAGGCCCCGTCGGAGAGGGCCACGGCGACGGCCCGCCGGTCAGCGAGGTAGTTCCGCCCTGCGCAGGCCCCGGGCGAACAGGCCGACCGTCCCGCCGAGCCCGCAGACGGCCGCGCTGGCGACGAAGACCGGGCCGGTGCCCCACAGGCCGATCGCGGCGCCTGTCAGGGGGAACGTGAGCGGGGCGACGCCGAGGCTGAAGAAGGTCGCCACGGACGTGACACGGCCGACGTAGGCCGGGCCGGACTCGGCCTGCAGCAGCGCCCCGCACAGGACGCCGTTCAGACCCGAGATGAGGCCGATGGACAGGGCCACGGCGACGGCGACCGCGACGTTCGGCACAAAGGCCAGGGAGCCGATCGCCGCCGCGCTGACCACGCCTGACACGGACAGCACGAGCCCCGCGCGCGGGACGCGCCCTCGGGCGGTGAGGAGCAGCGAGGCCGCCCCCGCGCCCGTGCCGAACCCGGCGAGCACCCAGCCGACTCCCCCGGCTCCCCAGCCTCGCTCGTCGGCGAGCAGGGTCAGGCCGACGTTGAGCGGGCCGACGAAGCCGAGGTCGCTGAGCGCGATGACGACGATCAGCGGCAGCAGAACGCGGTGGCCGCGTATGTGGCGCAGACCGCCGGTCAGGTCGCTCCACGCGCTGCCACGCGCGTGTGCGTCGTCCGCGGGCTGCCTCGCCACCCGGAGCGCGATCAGCAGCGGCAGCGAGGCCGCGAACAGGAGCCCGGCCAGGCCGAATGCCCCCGCGGTGCCCCCGAGGGCCACACCGAGGCCGCCGAGCGGTGCGCCGACGACGTTGGCCAGCCGGACGGCGAGGCTCCGCATGCCGTGCACCCGGGCGAGCCGGCCGCGTCCGGTGATCCGGGTCGGCAAGGCACCCAGGGCGGGCATCATCACGGCGTCGACGGCCCCGAAGACCAGCGCCAGCACGGCCAACGGCCACAGACCCGGCCGGCCGACGAGCAGCAGCACGGCGACCGCGAGAACCGCCGCGCAGCGCACGGCGTCGCTGCTGATCAGCACCCTGCGCGGGCCGAACCGGTCGGCGACCACTCCCCCGCCGAGCAGCAGCACGGCCCGCGGCACCGCACTCAGCGCGGTGACCAGGCCGGCCTGCGCGGGCGTACCGGCCTGGACGGCGGCCCAGGACAGGGCGAGGTAGTAGACGTTGTCGCCGACGGCCGACGAGGCGTACGCGCCGAGCCAGCGCAGCACGTTGGGGTCGCGGTGGGCTGCGCGTTCCGCCCCGGCGGCGGTCGTGGAGCCGGTCTGCGTCGAGGTCACGTCGGTCCTCTCAGGGCCGGAACGGGAAGGCGTACGTGTGCACCGCGACGTTCTCGCGACCCTCGGTGTCGCCGGCGGCGTCGGCGGCCCTGCCCTGCTCGTCGTACCGGCGCAGGAGGGCCAGCAACTCCTTGTTCAGCTCGGCCAGTTCGTCCGCCGTGAGCCGGAGGCTGGACTCGGAGGACTCCGCCGCCCGGTTCCACTCGGGGCCCCAGTGGGCGCGCTCGTCGAGCCAGCGCCGGTACATGTCCGTGCGCTGCTCGGCGAAGAGCCGGCTGGCCGCGGTGTGCGCGACAGCCTTCTCGGGGGCGTCGCGGAAGTCCTCGTCACGGATGCGCACACCGTCGGAGGCGGGCCGCCACCAGCGCTCGCGGCCGTCGGCGCTCTGCGGCTCCGCCTCCTTGATGAGCCCGTGTTCGGCGAGCTTTCGCAGGTGGTAGCTGACCAGCGACACCGCCTCGTCGACCTGCTCGGCGAGCTGTGAGGCGGTGGCGACCTGGGCGATCGTCAGCCCTCGGAACAGGTTCATCCGCAGCGGGTGGGCGAGCGCCTTGAGGGTGCCCAGGTCCGTGATCCGGCGGTCTCTCTCCTTGTCCGTCATGCCCCGACCTTAGATACGAAAGGAAAATTGCACAACATATTTTGCGCAACTTATCTTTCGCATCTTCTCTGTCCTGCATCTGGGCACGAGAAAGCCCCGGCCGCTTCCAGCACGGCCGGGGCTCAGCCCGATGTCAGCGGACGGGGTGACCCGCCGTCCGCAGCGTCTCCTTCACCTCGCCGATCCGCAGATCCCCGAAGTGGAACACCGACGCCGCCAGCACCGCGTCCGCCCCCGCCTCGATGGCCGGCGGGAAGTCGGTGAGCCTGCCGGCACCGCCGGAGGCGATCACCGGGATCGTCACGTGCTTGCGTACGGCCTGGATCATCTCCAGGTCGTAGCCGTCCTTCGTGCCGTCCGCGTCCATCGAGTTGAGCAGGATCTCCCCCGCGCCCAGCTCGGCCGCGCGGTGCGCCCACTCGACGGCGTCGATGCCGGTGCCGCGACGGCCGCCGTGGGTGGTCACCTCGAAGGTGCCCTCGGGCGTGCGCCGCGCGTCGACCGACAGCACCAGCACCTGCCGCCCGAACCGCTCGGCGATCTCACGGATCAGCTCGGGGCGGGCGATGGCGGCGGTGTTGACGCCCACCTTGTCCGCGCCCGCCCGCAGCAGCTTGTTCACGTCCTCGGCCGTACGGACGCCGCCGCCGACCGTCAGCGGGATGAACACCTGCTCGGCGGTGCGGCGCACCACGTCGTAGGTCGTCTCGCGGTTGCCGGACGACGCGGTGATGTCCAGGAACGTCAGCTCGTCGGCGCCCTCGGCGTCGTACACCTTGGCCATCTCGACGGGATCGCCCGCGTCGCGGAGGTTCTGGAAGTTGACGCCCTTGACGACCCGGCCGTTGTCCACGTCCAGGCAGGGGATGACTCGGACCGCCAGGGTCATGAAACCGGCTCCTCCAACGTCCTTCTGAATGCTTCTATTTCCACTTCGACCAGGATGCGCGAGTCCACGAACCCCTCGACGACCAGCAGCGTCGAGACCGGGCGCACCGCGTCGAAGAGCTCCTTGTGGGCCCGGCCCACGGCGTCCACGTCGCGCGCGTGGGTCAGGTACATCCGCGTACGGACCACGGACCCGACGTCGAGCCCGAACTCACCGATCGCCTCGATGGCGTTGGCGAAGGCCGCCTTGGCCTGTTCGTACGGGTCGCCCTCGCCGTACAGCACGTCGCCCTTGAAGGACGTCGTGCCCGCGACCAGGACGCGGTCGCCCGCCGCCACGGCACGCGCGAACCCGAAGGACTCTTCCCAGGGACTTCCGCTGTGCACACGCCGTACGGCATCCGACGTCATGACACTGTGTCCGTTTTCACGACGTAGCCTCCAAGGCCTCTTCCAGGGTGAACGCCTTCGCGTACAGGGCCTTCCCGACGATGGAGCCCTCGACACCGAGGGGGACCAGCTCGGCGATCGCGCGGAGGTCGTCCAGCGACGAGACCCCGCCGGAGGCGACCACCGGGCGGTCCGTCGCCGCGCAGACGTTCTTCAGCAGCTCGAGGTTCGGCCCCTGGAGCGTGCCGTCCTTGGCGATGTCCGTGACGACGTAGCGGGCGCAGCCCTCGTTGTTGAGGCGCTCCAGCGTCTCGTAGAGGTCACCGCCGTCACGGGTCCAGCCGCGGCCGCGCAGGGTCGTACCGCGTACGTCGAGACCGACGGCGATCTTGTCACCGTGCTCGGCGATGACCTTGGCGACCCAGTCGGGGGTCTCCAGCGCGGCCGTGCCGAGGTTCACGCGCGTGCAGCCCGTGGCGAGCGCTGCGGCCAGGGAGGCGTCGTCGCGGATGCCGCCGGACAGCTCGACCTTGATGTCCATCGCCTTCGCGACCTCGGCGATCAGGTCGCGGTTGTCGCCGGTGCCGAAGGCGGCGTCCAGGTCGACCAGGTGCAGCCACTCGGCGCCCGAGCGCTGCCAGGCCAGGGCGGCCTCCAGGGGCGAGCCGTAGGAGGTCTCGGTGCCGGACTCGCCGTGCACGAGGCGGACGGCCTGGCCGTCGCGGACGTCTACGGCGGGGAGGAGTTCGAGCTTGGCCATGTCTCTACAGGGTTCCGATCCAGTTGGTGAGCAGCTGCGCTCCGGCGTCGCCGGACTTCTCGGGGTGGAACTGCGTGGCCCACAGGGCGCCGTTCTCCACGGCGGCCACGAAGGGCTTGCCGTGCGTCGACCAGGTGACCTGCGGCGCGGTCATGAGCGGGTTCTCGGTCTCCAGGGTCCAGTCGTGGACGGCGTAGGAGTGCACGAAGTAGAAGCGCGCGTCCGCGTCCAGCCCGGCGAACAGCTGGGAGCCGGCCGCCACGTCCACGGTGTTCCAGCCCATGTGGGGCACGATGTCGGCCTGCAACGGCTCGACCGAGCCGGGCCATTCGCCGAGGCCCTCGGTCTCGACGCCGTGCTCGATGCCGCGCGCGAACAGGATCTGCATGCCGACGCAGATGCCCATCACGGGGCGCCCGCCGGACAGCCGCCGCTCGACGATCCAGTCGCCGCGGGCCTCCTTCAGGCCCTGCATGCAGGCGGCGAACGCGCCGACGCCCGGCACCAGCAGGCCGTCGGCGTTCATGGCCTTGTCGTAGTCACGCGTGATCTCGACGTCGGCTCCCGCGCGCGCGAGGGCGCGTTCGGCGGACCTCACGTTGCCGAAGCCGTAGTCGAAGACCACGACGTTCTTGCTGCTCAATTCCACACCTCCAGCCTCAGGACGCCGGCCACGAGACACATGGCGGCGCCTATGGAAAGCAGCACGATGAGGCTCTTCGGCATCTGCTGCTTGGCGAAGGAGATGATGCCGCCGACCAGGAAGAGGCCGACGACGATCAGGATGGTGGACAGCCCGCTCATCGGTTACAGCGCGCCCTTCGTCGAGGGAAGGATGCCCGCCGCGCGCGGGTCACGCTCGGAGGCGTACCGCAGTGCCCGCGCCAGCGCCTTGAACTGGCACTCGACGATGTGGTGGGCGTTGCGTCCGTACGGCACGTGCACGTGCAGCGCGATCTGGGCCTGGGCGACGAAGGACTCCAGGATGTGCCGGGTCATCGTGGTGTCGTACTCGCCGATCATCGGCGCCATGTTCTCGGGCTCGGTGTGCACGAGGTAGGGGCGGCCGGAGAGGTCGACGGTGACCTGGGCGAGCGACTCGTCCAGCGGGACCGTGCAGTTGCCGAAGCGGTAGATCCCCACCTTGTCGCCGAGCGCCTGCTTGAAGGCGGCGCCCAGCGCGAGGGCGGTGTCCTCGATGGTGTGGTGCGAGTCGATGTGCAGGTCGCCCTCGGTCTTCACGGTCAGGTCGAACAGACCGTGCCGGCCGAGCTGGTCGAGCATGTGGTCGTAGAAGCCGACGCCTGTCGACACGTCGACCTTGCCGGATCCGTCGAGATCGATCTCGACGAGGACCGAGGTCTCCTTCGTCACCCGCTCTATGCGGCCTACGCGGTTCATGTGCTCTGCTCCTTCGGGGGTGTGGGGGTGTCCCCCACAAGACGCTGCAAGTCACGTACGGCGTCGAGGAACGCGTCGTTCTCCTCGGGGGTTCCTGCGGACACCCGCAGCCACCCCGGGATGCCGTTGTCCCGGACCAGGACACCTCGGTCGAGGATCTTCTGCCAGGCGGTGTGCGAGTCCTCGAACCGGCCGAACTGCACGAAGTTCGCGTCGGACTCGACGACCTCGAAACCGGCCGCGCCCAGCTCGCTCACCAGCCGGTCCCGCTCCGCCTTCAGCTGCTCGACGTACTTCAGCAGGACGTCCGTGTGCTCCAGGGCGGCCAGCGCGGTCGCCTGGGTGACGGCCGACAGGTGGTACGGCAGCCGTACGAGCTGGACGGCGTCCACGACCGCCGGGTGCGCGGCGAGATAGCCGAGGCGCAGGCCGGCCGCGCCGAAGGCCTTCGACATCGTCCGGGAGACGACGAGATTCGGCCGACCTTCGAGCAGCGGCAGCAGCGAGTCGCCGTGGCTGAACTCGATGTACGCCTCGTCGACCACGACCATCGACGGCTTGGCGGCCTGCGCGGCCTCGTACAGCGCGAGGACCGTCTCACGCGGGACCGCGTTGCCCGTGGGGTTGTTGGGGGTGGTGATGAAGACGACGTCGGGCCGGTGTTCGGCGATCGCCTTCCCGGCGGCCGTGACGTCGATCGTGAAGTCGTCGTTGCGGGGGCCGGAGATCCAGCCGGTGCCGGTGCCGCGCGAGATGAGGCCGTGCATCGAGTACGACGGCTCGAAGCCGATCGCCGTACGGCCCGGTCCGCCGAAGGTCTGCAGCAGTTGCTGGATGACCTCGTTGGAGCCGTTCGCCGCCCACACGTTGGCCAGGCCGACCTCGTGACCGGACGTGTCCGTCAGGTACTTGGCGAGCTGCGTGCGCAGCTCCACGGCGTCCCGGTCCGGGTAGCGGTTGAGGTTCCGGGCCGCCTCACGCACCCGCTCGGCGATCCGCTCGACCAGCGGCTCGGGCAGGGGGTAGGGGTTCTCGTTGGTGTTCAGCCGTACGGGGACGTCCAGCTGGGGCGCGCCGTAAGGGGACTTGCCGCGCAGCTCGTCCCGCACGGGGAGATCGTCGATGCGTACGTCGCTCACTTGCTCTCGGGTACCTTCCAGCCACGCGACATTTGTTCGTCTCCGACAAACCTTGCCTTGATCGCCGCGCCGTGCGCCGGCAGGTCCTCCGCCTCCGCCAGCGTGACCACGTGCTGCGCGACCTCGGCCAGCGCGTCCTTCGTGTAGTCGACGATGTGGATGCCGCGCAGGAACGACTGGACGGACAGGCCCGAGGAGTGGCAGGCACAGCCGCCGGTGGGCAGCACGTGGTTGGAGCCGGCGGCGTAGTCGCCGAGCGAGACCGGCGCCCAGGGGCCGATGAAGATCGCGCCGGCGTTGTGTACCCGGTCGGCCACGGCGGCCGCGTCGGCCGTCTGGATCTCCAGGTGCTCGGCGCCGTACGCGTCGACGACCTTGAGGCCCTCGTCGACGCCGTCGACCAGGACGATCGCGGACTGCCGGCCCTTCAGGGCGGGCACGATCCGGTCCTCGATGTGCTTGGTGGCCGCGACCTGCGGCTCCAGTTCCTTCTCCACCGCGTCCGCGAGCTCCACGGAGTCGGTGACGAGCACGGCCGCCGCGAGCGGGTCGTGCTCGGCCTGGCTGATCAGGTCGGAGGCGACGTGCACCGGGTCGGCGGTGGCGTCGGCGAGGACCGCGATCTCGGTCGGGCCCGCCTCGGCGTCGATGCCGATCTTGCCCGTGAAGTAGCGCTTGGCGGCGGCGACCCAGATGTTGCCGGGGCCGGTGACCATGTTGGCGGGCGGGCAGGACTCCGTGCCGTACGCGAACATCGCGACGGCGGTCGCGCCGCCGGCCGCGTAGACCTCGTCGACGCCGAGCAGCGCGCACGCGGCGAGGATCGTCGGGTGCGGCAGGCCGCCGAACTCGGCCTGCGCCGGCGAGGCGAGCGCGATCGACTCGACGCCGGCCTCCTGGGCGGGCACCACGTTCATGATCACGGAGGACGGGTAGACGGACCGGCCGCCGGGCGCGTACAGCCCGACGCGGTCGACCGGAACCCACTTCTCGGTCACGGAACCGCCCGGCACGACCTGGGTCGTGTGTGTCGTACGGCGCTGCTCGCGGTGGACGATACGGGCGCGGCGGATGGACTCCTCCAGGGCCGCGCGCACGGCCGGGTCGAGCTCCGCGAGGGCCTTTTCGAGCGCCTCGGCGGGCACCTTCACCTGGTCGAGCCTGACCCCGTCGAACTTCTCAGCGAAGTCGATCAGCGCCGCGTCGCCCCGATGATGCACGGCCTCGCAGATCGGACGCACCTTCTCCAGGGCGGCCGAGACGTCGAAGTCGGCTCGGGGCAGCAGGTCGCGCAGGGCGGGGCCCTCGGGGAGGGCATCGCCGCGCAGATCGATTCGGGAGATCACGGGCTCAATTCTCTCAGACCCGCGTCCGGCACTGTTCGCGCGTATCAATGGCTGATACAGAACCCTCCGGGAACGCGGAAGATCACCTTCACGTCTAGCGTTCGGGGCGTCACTCAGCGGGCATGAACGGTTGTACGAAACCCGTGAGTAGCCAGTGCGGAACCAAGCGGAACCCAGCGGAGCCAAGGGGGATGGACGAGACGTGACCGAAGGTGCCGGCCTCCGCGACGGAGACCTGCCGGACGACCTGCCGAACGACCTGACCGCCGCCGAACTCGGCATGTGGCAGGCCTTCCGCAACGGCAGTGTGTACGACCTGAGCAGCGGCGACACCGTCGTCGACGATCCGCACGGCGGGCATCCCTGGGGAGACGAGCGGACGGTACGCGCGCGTATCGTCTGCTGGCTGCTGCTGGACGGCCCGCCCGCCCTGGCCGGCCGGGTCTCCTCGCTGAAGCTGGCCGGCGTGCGGATCAGCGGCACGCTGGACCTGGCGGGCGGCACGGTGGAGCCGTACGTCGAGATGCGCCGCTGCCGCTTCGACCGGGAGATCGTGCTGCCGGAGGCCCGCTTCACGACCCTGCGGCTGGTGGACTGCGCGGTGCCGCGCCTGGAGGCCGCCCGCGTGAACACCGAGGGCGACCTGCACCTGCCGCGCTGTCGCTTCCACAACGGCGTACGGCTCACCGACGCCCACATCGGTACGGATCTGCTGCTCAACCAGGCGATCGTCTACCGCGACCGCAGCGGCCGCTCGATCGCCGCGGACGGCATCAGCGTCGGCCAGGACCTCCAGGCCGAGATGCTGGAGTCGCACGGCGAGATGAGTCTGCGCGGCGCCAGCATCGGCGTGTCGCTGAGCCTGCGGGGCGCGCGGCTGGTCAACCCGTACACGCGGCTCGCTTTGAACGCCCCTCAGCTGACCGTGGGACGCACGCTGTACCTGACCCCGGCGGGCGTCGGCAGCCCGCTGTTGAGCGGCCGCACCCCCGCGCGCGGGACGCGCATCCAGCGGTTCGAGTGCCAGGGCGGGGTGCGCCTGGACGACGGGCGGTTCGGGGACGCGGTCGACCTGGAGCGGGCCCGGTTCACCTTCACGGACGAGCAGGAGCTGTCCCTGCGCCGCATCCAGACGCCCGAGCTGCGCTTCCTCGGCGAGCGGGCGGAGCGCGGCGGCGTGGTGCTGTCCGGGGCGCGGGTCGTCAACCTGATGGACCGGGCGGACGCCTGGCCGGGCCCCGGCCGGCTGCACATGGGCGGCTTCCAGTACGAGAACCTGGTGCCGCGCGGCCCGTTCCCGCTGGAGCGGCGGCTGGAGTGGGTGACGGCCGCGACCGCCGAGTACAACCCGGAGCCGTACGAGCGGCTGGCCACCGTGCTGCGGGCCGGCGGCGAGGACGAGGACGCGCGCGAGGTGCTCCTCGCCAAGCAGCGCCGCCGCCGCGAGACCCTGCCGCCCGCGGCCAAGCTCGTGGGATACGCACAGGACTGGATGGTGGCGTACGGCTACCGGCCCGGCCGGGCGGCGGTGTGGATGGCCGTGCTCTGGGCGGCGAGTTCGGTGGCCTTCACCTACGCCGACCCACCGCCCCTCAAGGGCGGTGAGCATCCGGCCTGGAACCCGACCCTGTTCGCCCTCGACCTGCTGCTTCCGGTGATCGACCTCGGCCAGGTCGGCTTCTGGCAGCTGAGCGGCGTCTGGCAGTGGCTGGCCGCGGCGATGATCCTGCTGGGCTGGATCCTGGCGACGACGGTGGCGGCGGGGGCGACACGGATGCTGCGCCGGAGCTGAAACTGCTGAGGTCGATGAGGATGATGTGACTGCAGAGCCGAAAGTATCGATGTCGGACAGTTGTTGAACAGTGGACCTTTACCTGTTCTTGACCTGACGGCGTACAACTTTCCACGTCTTGCCCGTTCCCTCTGGCGCGGGCGTGACCAGCGGTCCTTCAATGGTCGAACCATGGCTCTGCTGCCCCCGTTCGGCCGGGCGTCCCGGACGACAAGGACCGTAGAACACCCCGCCGCCGGTCTCCCCGTCGACGACGAGGTGCTCCTCGACGCGCCCGACGACCGCCTCGGACCCGCGCTGGTCGCGGCCGGGCGGGGCGCGTACGACACCGCCGCCGAGCTGCTCGCCGCCACGCGGCACAAGGCGCAGTGGGAATCCCGCGACGGATACGCGCTGCGCCTGGCCGCCTTCGCGCGCTCGCGCCCGGAGTGGCTGGAGGCCTGGTACACCGCCGCCCCGCACGATCCGGACGTCCTGCTGGTCAGGGCCCAGGTCGCCGTGGACCACGCCTGGCGGTCCCCGGCCCGGGCCGAGCTGCTGCGCGGGGTGAGCCCGCTGATCACCGCCGCCGCTCGCGCCGACGACCGCGACCCGGTGCCCTGGCGGATCGCGCTGGACCACGCGCGCGGCTCACGCGCCGGGCACACCTACTTCGGGGAACTGTGGGAGGCGGCCCTGCGCCGCGCCCCGCTCCACTACGGGTGCCATGTGGCGGCCCTGCGCTATCTGGCGTCGTCCTGGCACGGCTCCCACCGCGAGTGCCTCGACTTCGCCGACCGGGCCGCACAGGACGCCCCGGCCGACTCCCTTGTGCAGGCCCTGCCGACCCGGGCGGCCCTCGCGTACCTGAACGACGGCTGCGGGCCGGGGGTGCCGCCCGAGCGGCTGGACGCGGCGGCCGACCGGGCGATCGCGCTCTCCGCCCGGTACCCGGCGGCCGACCTCTGGCCGGCCGCGATCCGCAACAAGCTCACGTGCGTACTGGTGGGGCTGGGCCGCTGGGAGGACGCCCTGGAGCAGCTGCGGCTGATCGGCCCGTACGCCACTTCCTTCCCCTGGAGCCGGTTCTCGGACGATCCGCTGGGCGGGTTCCTGGAGGTGCGCGACGAGGTGCGGCGACGGACGGCCGGCTCCGTACGGGCTCGCGGTACCCGCGGCGGACATCCACCAGGTGGGCTCGCCGGACGCGTTCACCACGGCGACCACTAGGCTTTGGCGCCGTGACCGTCCGCCTTCCGCTCTTCCCCCTGAACTCGGTGCTGTTCCCGGGTCTCGTGCTGCCGCTCAACGTCTTCGAGGAGCGCTATCGCGCCATGATGCGTGATCTCCTCAAGACCCCCGAGGAGGAAGCGCGCCGTTTCGCCGTCGTGGCGATCCGCGACGGCCACGAGGTGGCCCAGAGCGCCCCCGGCATGCCGGATCCCACGGCGCTGCCCGACCGCGGCCCGGCGGCGGGCTTCGGCCCGGACCCGGTCAAGGCGTTCCACGGGGTGGGGTGTGTGGCGGACGCGGCGACGATCCGGGAGCGGGCCGACGGCACCTTCGAGGTGCTGGCGACCGGCACGACACGGGTGCGCCTGCTGTCGGTGGACGCGTCGGGCCCCTTCCTCACGGCGGAACTGGAAGAACTGCCCGATGAGGCGGGCGAGGAGGCCGGGGCTCTGGCCGAGGGCGTACTGCGCGCCTTCCGTCAGTACCAGAAGCGCCTGGCGGGCGCCCGCGAACGTTCCCTCTCCACCACGGCCGACCTCCCGGACCAGCCGTCGGTCGTCTCCTACCTGGTGGCGGCCGCGATGATGCTGGACACCCCGACGAAGCAACGCCTGCTCCAGTCCCCCGACATCGCGTCCCGCCTGCGCGACGAGCTGAAACTCCTTCGCACCGAGACCTCGATCATCCGTACGCTGCCGTCCCTGCCGGCGTCGGACCTGACGCGCGGCCCGACGAGCCTCAACTGAGCGGGAACTGACCGGAACGACATGGCGAAGAAGTCAAAGAAGCAGCAGCAGTCGGGCGGCACCCCGGCGACCGTGGCCCTGACCGCAGCGGGCATCGACTACACGACCCACTCCTACGACCACGACCCGTCCCACCCCTCCTACGGGGACGAGGCGGCCGAGGCGATGGGTGTGTCCCCCGACAGGGTCTTCAAGACGCTGGTCGCGGACGTGGACGGCAACCTCACCGTGGCCGTGGTGCCGGTCGCCGGCCAACTGGACCTCAAGGCCCTGGCGGCAGCGGTCGGCGGCAAGCGCGCCGCGATGGCCGACCCTGCCCTGGCAGAACGCACCACAGGCTACGTCCGGGGCGGCATCTCCCCCCTCGGCCAGCGCAAGAGACTCCCCACGGTCCTGGACGCCTCGGCCTCCGCCCACCCCACGATCTGCATCTCGGCGGGCCGCCGCGGCCTGGAGGTCGAACTCTCCCCCACCGACCTGACCACCCTCACGAACGCGACCCTGGCCCCCATCGGGCGTGCGTGACCCCTCGACGAACCCGGTCCCCTCGGTTAAGTACGAGGGACATGTCGAAGAAAACCCGGAAACGCAAGTGGCGCACCAAGAAGGGCCGCTCGAACCATGGGCGGCGCCCGGCGTAGGGGGCGAGTTCTGTAAGGGGCTTGGTTACCCGAGCCCCTGTCCGGCGTTTGAGGACGAGGCCCGTTCAGGGCCGAAGCGGGGGTCTGGGGGCGGCAGCCCCCAGGTCCGGGGTCGAAGGGGCAGCGCCCCTTCAGGACGGGAAGGGTAGGGGCGGCGGGGCGAAATCCCCCCGGCGTGCCACCATCCCCACCCCTACGCCGGCGGCACCCCGTACGGCCCCGCCTGCTGATGCCCCGCAGAGGGCCCTGGCCCCTGATACGGATCCGCATCCCGAGGCCCGAACAACGCCGTCAGCCCGAGGTGCACCACCAACGCCGCAAGAGGCCACGCCAGCCACACCCCCTTCGCCCCCAACTTCAACGGCGCCGAAAACGTAACCCCCTTGCCCACCTCCTGCGCGTGAGCGATCACATCCTCGGTAGGCCCGAGCCACACCCCGACCCGCCACGCCAGCAACGACCCGAGAAACCCCCCGACCGCCAGCGCAACCACCAACGGCACACCCCCACGCCGCCGCCACAGAAACACACCCACCGCACTGACCAGCCCGAACGCGAGCGCAAGCAGAGTAAACGTTCCGTCCACCCCGACGGCCTGCTCCCCCTCGGAGTCCTTGAAGTAGACGACCCAGCTCTTGTCGACGACGTCCCCGACCAGCGGCACACTCGGCGCCAGCCACCACCACAGCACCCCGAGCAGCGCCCCGAAGAACGCCACGACCACCGCAACCACGGCGGCCTCTCGCACTTCGGTCTTCATGCCGGGACCGTCCTGTTCGTACGAGCCAGATATGCCGTACGGGCCGTGAGAGCCATGGGGGCCATGAGGGCCGTGAGGACTCGGCGCACCGGGCGGAGCCCCGTACACGGCGTCGTGCGGAGCACCTTGCGGTGCTCCGTAGGAGGCGGAACCCGCGTGCCCACCGGCGGGCGGCTGCCACGCATTGTTCGAGGACTGGTCACGCGGGGGCGGTGGTGGAGTCAGCGGAGCGGTCACCCTGCCATCGTGCCAGGCCGCCCTGTGCGACGCGTCACCGGACGGCCGCCCGGCGGTACGCCCAGGTGGCGACGGCCAGCGAGACGACGCCGACCACTGCGCACACGGCCAGATCCCCGAGCACGAACGCCCAGTCGGGCCGCTCCCCGAAGGTCCGCGCGAAGGCCTCCACGCCGTACGTCGACGGCAGCAGGTCCCGGGTGAACCGGACCGCCTCCGGCATCCGGTCGGCCGGCAGCACACCCAGCAGCAGGGCCGCGGACATTCCCAGCTGCCCGAGGAGCGTGGCCAGTTCGGGCCGCGGCGCGAGCAGCCCGAGCGCGGCGCCCAGCCCGGCGAGCGCGGCACCCGCCAGCGGGATCACGGCGACGAGCACCCACAGATGGGCGACCGGCAACCCGAACAGCGCACACCCGAAGGCGGCCGTCACCACGGTCCCCGGCACGGTGAAGGAGGCGTACGCCCCCGCCGCGCCCAGCACCACCGCGGCGGGCGGCACCGGCAGGGTGGCGTAGTGATCGAGCCCGCCGCTGGCCCGCAGCTGCCCGAAGTACTGCGCGAGCAGGTTCAGCGCGACGAAGGCGACCACGAGCACGGACGACCCGGCCACCACGGCCTGCGCCTCGGCCCCGCCGTCCACGACCCCGCGCATCAGGATCATGATCCCGATCGACTGGAAGGTCGCCACGAACAGCAGCGGGATACGCGCGACCCGCGCCCGGGACAGCTGCGCCCGGTACACGGCGCACAGCGACGGCCACAGCCGCGCACGCGGTCCGAGCTCGGCCACGGCCGGCGCGGCCGTCTCGTCCACGGCCAGGGCGCTGCCCGGCAGAACCTCGGCGGGTACGACACTCACGTGGCGCTGCTCCCTTTCACACGGGGGTTCACGGGGGAGGTGGCCCTGATCCGTACGGATACGGATACGGATACGGCGGTCTGCGTGCTCAAGCCTTCACCAGCCCCTGCTGTGCGGCGCCGCCCAGCGCCAGATAGACGTCCTCCAGGCTCGGCGTGGCGAGCGTGAAGTCGTCCAGCGCGGCGAAGGCGGCCCCGCCGGTGACGGTGGCGACGACCGCGCGGGCCTCCTCGGGGGCGAGCCGCAGCGTCCAGCGACGCCCGGACTCCACGACCCGGTCCTGCAGCGCGGCGACCTCGGGCACGTCCAGTGGCGGCCGGTCCCGCCACAGCAGGTCGACCCGGACCTCGCCCGCGACGCGCTCCTTGAGCCCGGACGGCGTGTCACAGGCGATCACGCGGCCCCGGTCGAGCACCGCGACCCGGTCGAGCACGGTCTCGGCCTCGATGACGTTGTGGGTGACGAGCAGCACCGTCGTGCCGCGCTCGGCCCGGCGCCGGTCCACGGCCGACCACACGGCCCGCCGTGCCACCGGGTCCATCGCGGCGGTCGGCTCGTCCAGCACGAGCAGCGGTCGCTCCCCCACCAGCGCGGCGGCGAAACAGGCAAGCCGCCGCTGCCCGCCGGACAGCTTCTTCAGCGGCCGCCCCGCGAGCGGCGTGAGCCCGAGTTCGTCGAGTACGGCGTCCCGCTCGGCCCGTGCGTCCCGGACGTCCAGGCCGCGCAGCCGCCCGGTCGTCTCCGCGGCGAGCGAGACGGTCAGCTCGTCGAGGGCGGTCGACTCCTGGCCGAGGTACGCCAGAATCCGCGCGGCCCGCTCCGGATGCCGCACGATGTCGTGCCCGAGGATCTCGACGCTCCCGGCGTCGGGCCGCATCAAGCCGGTGAGCTGGCGCACGAGCGTGGTCTTGCCGGCCCCGTTGGGCCCGAGCAGTCCGAAGATCTCGCCGCGCCGGATGTCCAGCCGTACGTCGTCGGTGGCCCGTACCTCGGGCGTGGCCGGCGTTCCGCGGCGTCCACGTACGGCCGGGTAGGTCTTCGTCAGCCCACGCAGGGCGCACACGACATCACCATCGTGCCGAAATGCCTGTGCCGCGCGCGTACTCACAAGGGACGAGCCTACGGGGTCCGGACCCCCGTTCCGTGCCCGGGGCGGCCACTGGGCACAAATCGCCTGCTTGCCGTAAGAAATCCGCCGGTAACCCGGAATTCGCCGGGGTCACTCCCCGGCAGGCGCATGCTCCGCGGCCGTGCGTACGTCGATCTCCCGCCAGAACCCGGCACGGATCGCGTACCGGTCGTGCTCGTCGATCTGGTCGTCCTTGTGTGCGAGCAACCCGAACCGGGCCGCGTACCTGAGCAGCTCCCCGTCGATCCGGTGCGGGATCCGCGGGTACATCCCGGACAGCTTCTGCAGATTGCTCTGCTCCCCGAGCCGCTCCATCCACCGCCGTGCGAAGACCTGCCCCACCTCGTAGGGATCGCCGCCGACCGTCGTGATGTCCTCCTCCCGGTCGGCCCAGCGCTGCTCGGCGGTGGTCAGCTGCGCGAGGGTCGGCATGGAGGCGGCGTCGGCCGGCTCGGCCGCGACGCCGGGCCGGTCGACCCAGCCCTTGTCGGAGGACCAGCGCAGGGTCGCGCTCGCCGGGGTCGGGGCGGGCGGCACACCGGGCGCACGCAGGGCGGCGAGGTCCTTCGGCGTGGGCACACCCTTGGGCGCGGGCACCCGCTCCTGCGTGCCGTTCTCCGAGGCGGCGGCCTGCGCGTGCTCGCTCTCGTCGGCGGTCCGCCGGGTCGTCGCGCCGAGCGCGGAGTCGGGCAGCGGCGCGGACAGGATCGCGGCGATCTCGGGCCGGGGCACGGGCGGCGGCGCGCACACCCCGGTGAGCTCCTTGGCGCGTACGGCCTTGGTGATCCACGAACGGTCGAGGACGCGCCGCTCGTCCGCCTCGGCGACCAGGTCCTCGGACTGGTTGTAGTCACCGTCGGCGGCCTGCACGGCCCACAGATGTACGGCGACCCCGTGCTCCTTGGCGGCCATCATGCCCGGCAGCAGATCCCCGTCACCGGTCACCAGCACGACGTCCGAGCAGGCGCGGTTGCGGGCCAGTTCGGTCAGCTCGGCGTGCATCGCGGCGTCCACGCCCTTCTGTGCCCAGCGGCCGTCGCTTCGGGTCAGGGCACCGAGCCGGACGGTGACCCGGGGCATCACCCGCAACCTGCGGTGCTCGGGCTGGGGGACGCGGTCGGGGGCGCCGTCGAACCAGTAGATGCGCAGCAGGGGCTGCTGGGTGTCGGACTCGGCGCGTTCGCGCAGCCCCTGGATGAGGGCGGTGTGATCGACGGTGATCCGGGACCGGGATGGTTCCCCGGCGAGCAGGCTGGCGGCGGCCCCCAGCAGATACCCGGCGTCCACCAGGACGATGCAGCGGTCCACGCGACTCACCCTCTTCCCGGGAGGTTTGCTTCGGGCTTCCTTCGAGTCTGCCCGACCACGCGGAGGTTAACGGGGCGAACTCGATCTTCGGCGTGGCGTTTCGGGGCATCGAATCCCCAGCGCGCCATGCCTCACGCCCCGACAACCGCTGTTACGCACGGTAATTATCCGAAATGCGTTCTTAGTCAGCCTATGTGAGTCTGGTCCCGGCCCTGGCCCCTAGATCCCCCACAGGAGGCATCACCATGGCCAAGAACAAGAAGCAGGACCGGAAGCAGCCGCAGTCCGAGCGTGGTCAGCAGCAGGCTCAGCAGTCCGCGATGGAGACGCAGACCGAGCAGCGCGCCTCGCAGGTGACTCCCGGCGACATGGCCCGCAAGGGCCGGCAGAAGCGCTTCGGTCACAACTGACATCTGCATATCGGGTCGTTGAGACCCAGGCACATCGAGAGGGGCGCACCTCGTACGAGGTGCGCCCCTCTCGCGCTTTCAGCGCCGGCGCTTCGGCGCGCGGTCGTTCAGCCCGCCAGACAGGACGGCCCGAGCAGCACCTTGAGGTCGCCGAAGAGCGCCGGGTCGGGCTTCACACGGTGCCGGTCCAACCGCAGCACCGTGGTCTTGGTCGGGCCCTGGAGCTTGATGCGGACCTCGCTGTCGCCCTTGTGATGGCTGAGGATCTCGCCGAGGCGGTTGACCATCGGCGGGGTGACCCTGGTGGCCGGGATGGTGAGGATCACGGGCGCGTTGGTGCCCGCGTTCGACAGGTCGGGGACCTGAAGCTCCATCGCGACCAGCCGCGGCACGTCCTCGCGCTTGTCGAGGCGTCCCTTGACGAACACGACGGCGTCCTCGACGAGTTGGGTCGACACCAGCTGGTACGTCGCCGGGAAGAACATGCACTCGATGGAACCGGCGAGGTCCTCGACGGTGGCGATCGCCCAGGCGTTGCCCTGCTTGGTCATCTTGCGCTGGAGGCCGGAGATGATGCCGCCGATGGTCACGACGGCACCGTCCGCGTGCTCGCCGCCGGTCAGCTGGGCGATGCCCGCGTCGGCCTTGTCGGACAGCACGTGCTCCAGGCCGAACAGGGGGTGGTCGGAGACGTACAGACCGAGCATCTCCCGCTCCTGGGCGAGCAGATAGGTCTTCTCCCACTCGTCCTCGGTGAAGACGACGTCGAGTCCGAAGCCGGGCTCGTTGCTCTCCTCCTCGCCCATGCCGCCGAAGAGGTCGAACTGGCCCTCGGCCTCCTTGCGCTTGACCGCGACCACGTTGTCGATCATCGGCTCGAAGTGCGCGGTGAGGCCCTTGCGGGTGTGCCCCAGGCTGTCGAACGCGCCCGCCTTGATCAGCGATTCCGTGGTCCGCTTGTTGCAGGCCACGGCCTCGACCTTGTCGAGGTAGTCGGGGAAGGAGCCGTACTTGCCCTTGGCCTTGCGGCTCCTGATGATCGACTCCACCACGTTCGTGCCGACGTTGCGGACGGCTTCGAGGCCGAAGAGGATCACGTCGTCGCCCTGCGCGGCGAAGTTGTGCACCGACTCGTTGACGTTCGGCGGGAGCACCTTGATGCCCATGCGCCGGCACTCGTTGAGGTAGACGGCCGACTTGTCCTTGTCGTCCTTGACCGAGGTGAGCAGTCCGGCCATGTACTCGGCGGGGTGGTTGGCCTTCAGATAGGCGGTCCAGTACGAGACCAGGCCATACGCGGCGGAGTGCGCCTTGTTGAACGCGTAGCCGGCGAAGGGGACCAGCACGTCCCACAGGGCCTGGATGGCCTCGTCGCTGTAGCCCTTGTCGCGGGCGCCCTTCTGGAAGAGGACGAAGTTCTTCGCCAGCTCGTCGGGCTTCTTCTTGCCCATCACGCGGCGCAGGATGTCGGCCTCGCCGAGCGAGTACCCGGCGATGATCTGGGCGGCCTTCTGCACCTGCTCCTGGTAGACGATCAGGCCGTAGGTGACGGCCAGGACCTCTTCGAGGGGCTCCTCCAGCTCCTTGTGGATCGGGGTGATCTCCTGGAGCTTGTTCTTGCGCAGGGCGTAGTTGGTGTGCGAGTCCATGCCCATCGGGCCCGGACGGTACAGCGCCGACACGGCGGAGATGTCTTCGAAGTTGTCGGGCTTCATCAGCCGCAGCAGCGAACGCATCGGACCGCCGTCGAACTGGAAGACGCCCAGGGTGTCGCCGCGCTGGAGGAGTTCGAAGGTCTTCGGGTCGTCGAGCGGCAGAGACAGCAGGTCGAGGTCGATGCCCTTGTTGGACTTCACCATCTTGACGGCGTCGTCCATGATCGTCAGGTTGCGCAGGCCGAGGAAGTCCATCTTCAGCAGGCCGAGCGACTCGCACTGCGGGTAGTCCCACTGCGTGATGGTCACGCCGTCGGTGTGCCGCACCCAGATCGGGGCGTGGTCGACGATGGGCTCGCTGGACATGATCACGCCGGCGGCGTGCACGCCCATCTGACGCACCAGGCCCTCGACGCCCTTCGCGGTGTCGATGACCTTCTTGACGTCCGGCTCGTTCTCGTACATCCCGCGGATCTCGCCCGCCTCGCTGTAGCGAGGGTGCGTGGGGTTGGTGATGCCGTCGAGGTCGATGCCCTTGCCGAGGACGTCGGCGGGCATCGCCTTGGTGAGGCGGTCGCCCATCGCGTACGGGTAGCCCAGCACGCGCGCGGAGTCCTTGATGGCGTTCTTCGCCTTGATCTTGCCGTAGGTGCCGATCATGGCGACCTTGTCGGCGCCGTACTTCTCCGTCACGTACCTGATCACCTCGACGCGCCTGCGCTCGTCGAAGTCGATGTCGACGTCGGGCATGGAGACGCGCTCGGGGTTGAGGAACCGCTCGAAGATCAGGCCGTGCGGGATCGGGTCGAGGTCGGTGATGCCCATGGCGTAGGCGACGATCGAGCCGGCCGCGGAACCTCGGCCGGGGCCGACCGCGATGCCGTTGTTCTTGGCCCACATGATGAAGTCGGCGACGACGAGGAAGTAGCCCGGGAACCCCATCTGGATGATGACGTCCATCTCGTACTCGACCTGCTTCTGGCGGTCGTCGGGGATGCCGCCGGGGAAGCGGCGCTCCATGCCCCGGCGCACCTCCTCCTTGAACCAGGTGACCTCGGTGAAGCCCTCGGGGATGTCGAACTTGGGCATGAGGTCGCGCTTTTCGAACATGCCGTCGGTGTCGACCATCTCGGCCACGAGGAGCGTGTTGGCGCACCCCTCCTGCCAGGCGTCCGAGGAGTCGATGGCGTACATCTCGTCCGTGGACTTCAGGTAGTAGCCGGTGCCGTCGAACTTGAAGCGGTCCGGGTCGGAGAGGTTCTTGCCGGTCTGGATGCACAGCAGGGCGTCATGGGCGGTCGCCTCGTGCGCGTACGTGTAATGCGAGTCGTTGGTGACCAGCGGGGGGATGCCGAGCTTCTTGCCGATCTCCAGCAGGCCGTCGCGGACCCGGTGCTCGATCTCGATGCCGTGGTCCATCAGCTCCAGGAAGTAGCGGTCCTTGCCGAAGATGTCCTGGTAGTCGGCGGCGGCCTTCAGGGCCTCGTCGTACTGGCCGAGGCGCAGCCGGGTCTGGAGCTCGCCGGAGGGGCAGCCGGTGGAGGCGACGATCCCCTCGGACCACTGGGAGATCGTCTCCTTGTCCATCCGTGGCCACTTCTGCAGCCAGCCCTCGGCGTACGCGTCCGAGGACAGCCGGAAGAGGTTGTGCAGGCCCGTCTTGTTGACGGCCCACATCGTCTTGTGGGTGTAACCACCGGAGCCGGAGACGTCGTCGCGCTTCTGGTGCGGCTGGCCCCACTGGATCTTGCGCTTGTTGCGCCGGGACTCGGGGGCGACATACGCCTCGATCCCGATGATCGGGGTGACTCCGGCCTTCTTCGCGCTGTGGAAGAAGTCGTACGCCCCGTGGAGGTTGCCGTGGTCGGACATGGCGATGTGCGTCATGCCCATCTCATTGCACGCGTCGAACATGTCCTTCAGCCGCGCGGCACCGTCCAGCAGCGAGTACTGGGTGTGGACGTGCAGGTGCGTGAACGGCGGCTTTGACACGGCGTGGCCTCCAGGGAAAACGCTCGGCGACGGGCTGGCGGACAGTTCGGGGGACAGCGTCGAAGTCTATGCCTCGGCACTGACAGTCAGAGGGCTGCCCCGCGTACCTTCACAGCGAGGGACGACGGGCACTTTCGTCCGCCCCCGCCCGTTGAAGACGACAGAAACGCTGTCGTACACGTTCATGCACCAGGAGGCACCCAGCGATGTCGGTCCCCAAGCTCAACGGCGAGCAGCGCGGCGACGAGATCCTCGCCGTCTTCGACACCGCCTTCGGCGAGCTCCTGGCCGCCGACCCGGCCGCGTTCCGCGTGAAGTTCCGGAAGATGGCGGCCTCGGCCTTCGCGTTCTACCGCGGCACGGCGTGCCTCTTCTACCACGACCTGGAGCCCGAGAAGCGCGGCGGACCGTACCTCGACGAGCGCACCTCGCGCGTGTGGATCCACGGCGATCTGCACGCGGAGAACTTCGGCACGTACATGGACGCCAACGGCCGGCTGATCTTCAACGTCAACGACTTCGACGAGGCGTACGTCGGCCCCTTCACGTGGGACCTCAAGCGCTTCGCCGCCTCCGTCGCCCTCATCGGGTACGCCAAGGCGTTCGGCGACGAGCAGATCACCGAGCTGGTGCGGATCTACGCGGGCGCGTACCGCGAGCGTGTGCACGCCCTGGCGACCGGCGCCAAGAGCGACGAGGTCCCGCCCTTCACGCTGGACACCGCGCAGGGCCCGCTCCTGGACGCGCTGCGGGACGCCCGCTCGCTGACCCGCTTCGGGCTGCTGGACTCCATGACCGAGATCCGTGACTTCGAGCGCCGTTTCGCGCCGGGCGGCGGCTCCATCGAGCTGGACGCGGCCACCCGGTACAAGGCGCTGGCCGCCTTCGACGGCTACCTGGAGACGCTGCCGGACGCGTCGCTGGCCCGCCCGGACTCGTATCGGGTGAAGGACGTGGTCGGCCGCCGCGGCATCGGCATCGGCTCGGCCGGACTGCCGTCGTACAACATCCTGCTGGAGGGCCACACCGACGCCCTCGAGAACGACGTCGTGATCTACATCAAGCAGGCCCAGACCCCGGCCGTCTCCCGGCACATCACGGACCAGGCGCTGCACGACTACTTCCAGCACGAGGGTCACCGCACGGTGATCTCCCAGCGCGCCCTGCAGGCGAACGCCGACCCGTGGCTGGGCTGGACCGAGCTGGACGGCGCGGGCCAGCTGGTCGCCGAGGTCTCGCCGTACGCCGTGGACCTGGACTGGGGCGACATCGACGACCCGGAGGAGGTCGCGGCGGTGGTCGCCGACCTCGGGCGGGCCACGGCCACCATGCACGCGGCGGCGGACGACACCTCCGGCGAGTCCCTGGTGCCGTTCTCCACCGAGCGGGCCATCGACGCGGCGATCGCGGCCGACGAGGACGGCTTCGCCGAGCTGCTGGTCGACTTCGCGCACTCCTACGGCGCACGCGCGCGTGCCGACCACCAGACCTTTGTGGACCTGTTCCGCAACGGCCGGATTCCGGGTCTGTGACGGAAAGGCCGTTCACTGGCCCTCACCGTCTCTTCACAGGCACCCTTTAGGGGTCTCTTACAGGCCCACGTGACACACTCTCCACCGCTATGGACATATCCGGGACCCAGCTGCGAGCCGTACGCGCGGCGCTGTTCACGTCACTCGTCGTGACGCTCAGCACCGCGTCGCACGTGCTGCTCTCGCGGGCGCCCCTGCCGTTGAACACGGTGGCCCTGCTCGCCGCCGCCGTGTTCGTCCTCGCGTTCACCCTGGCCGGCCGCGAGCGGACCTTCGGGCGGATCGCCGCCCTGCTGATCCCGCTGGAGCTGGCCGCCGACACGATCCTCACGACCGGCCAGCACGTCTGTTACGGCAAGGCGGGCGGACCGGTCGCCGGGCCGCTGGCCTCGGTCGGCTGGGACGTCCTGTGCGGCGACGGCACCCGGGTCGGCACCCCGCTGGCCCAGGTCACCGGCACCGACCCCGACAAGCTCGGCGGTCTCCTCGCCCACGCCGACCCGTCCACCGCCTGGCTGCTGCTCGGCGCGCACGTCGGCGTCGGCCTCCTCGCCGCCGCGTGGCTGCGTCGCGGCGAGCGGGCGCTGGCCCAGCTGGTGCGGGCGGTCACGGCGACGACGTTCCGCCCGCTGCTGCTGGCGGTGGCGGCCGTGGCCGTACGGCTGCCCCGGTCGGGCCGCCGCCTGCCGCGCCCCACCCGTCGGACGGCCGCCGCCCGGAACCGCCTCTTCGTGCACTCCCTGGGACGGCGTGGACCACCGTGCTCGCCCGCCTTCACCTGCGCGTGAACGGCACTTGAGCAGCACCTTCCACCCCATACGTATCTCGCACGCACCTATGTGCGCGTCCCCATGGAGAACACCAACATGAGCAAGCGGAACAGCCAGGCGTCGAAGTCGGCGGCCCGGGAGCGGCTGCGCGCCGAGCGCGAGCGCGAGGCCAAGCGCGCGAAGGTCAGGCGGCAACTCATCGTCGCCGCCTCGGTCGTCGGCGTCCTGGCGGCGGCCGGCGGCATCGGCTACGCGGTCGTCCAGGCCAACAAGCCCAGCCACTGGGAGGCCGTGAAGGACAAGAAGGTCGTCACCCCGGCCAACACCACCGGCACGAACGGCACGACCGTCGTCGTCGGCAAGGACAGCGCCAAGAAGACGGTCAAGATCTACGAGGACCCGCGCTGCCCCGTCTGTGCCTCGTTCGAGCAGGCCGTCGGCCCGACGGTCGACAAGGACATCGAGGACGGCAAGTACAAGCTCCAGTTCGTCGGCGGCACGTTCCTCGACGGCGACGGGCTGAAGGACGGCAAGATCGGTTCCAACGGCGAGGGCTCCAAGAACGCGATGAGCGCCATGGGCGCCGCGCTGAACGTGAGCCCGGAGGCGTTCCTCGAGTACAAGACCGCGCTCTACTCGGCGAAGTTCCACCCGGCGGAGTCCGAGGACAAGCTGGCGGACGACAAGTACCTGATCGAGATCGGCGACTCGGTCCCCGCCCTGAAGGACAACGCCAAGTTCCAGAACGCCGTGAAGAAGGGCACGTACGACGCCTGGGCGCTGGCCATGTCCAAGTCCTTCGACACCAACAAGGACGGCGTGACGGGCACCCCGAGCTTCGTCGTGGACGGCAAGATCCTGAAGACCTCCAACCCCAACCAGCCGTGGACGGCCGCCGAGTACACCAAGGCGGTGGACGCGGCTCTGAAGGGCTGACGCCGACCGGGATACCGGCCTCCGCGTGAAGAGCGGGCGAACTTTCACGAGTTCGCCCGCTCTTGCTCATACCGCTCAGTAACCTGATCGGCTGTGACCAGTCGATACAGATCATCCGAGCAGCTCAATTCCCTTACCCCGCGCCGCCGTACGGTCGTCAAGGCCGCGGCGGCGACGGCTGTGCTGGCCGGCCCGCTGGCCGCCGCGCTGCCCGCCAAGGCCGCCGACGCGGCCCCCGCCTTCCTGCACGGCGTCGCCTCCGGTGACCCGCTGCCGGACGGCGTCCTGCTGTGGACCCGGGTGACGCCCACCCCCGACGCCACCCCCGGCTCGGGCCTCGGTCCGGACACCGAGGTCAGCTGGGTCGTGGCCCGGGACAAGGCGCTGATGAACATCGTCGCCAAAGGCTCGACCTCCGCGAGGGCCGCCTCCGACCACACCGTCAAGGCGGACATACGCGGCCTGGAGCCGGCCACCGACTACTGGTTCCGCTTCTCGGCCGGCGGCACGGACTCCCCGGTGGCGCGCACCCGCACCGCGCCGGCGGCGAACGCGTCCGTCGCGGGTCTGCGCTTCGGCGTGGTCTCCTGCGCCAACTGGGAGGCCGGCTACTTCGCCTCGTACCGTCACCTCGCCGCCCGCGGCGACCTGGACGCCTGGCTGCACCTCGGCGACTACATCTACGAGTACGGCGCCGGCCAGTACGGCACGCGCGGCAAGTCCGTGCGGCAGACCGCGCCCACCCACGAGATCCTCACGCTCGCCGACTACCGCATCCGGCACGGCCATTACAAGACGGACGCGGATCTCCAGGCCCTGCACGCGAAGGCGCCGGTCATCGCGATCTGGGACGACCACGAGATCGCCAACGACACCTGGTCGGGCGGCGCCGAGAACCACACCGAGGGCGCCGAGGGCACCTGGGCCGCGCGCCAGGCCGCCGCCAAGCAGGCCTACTTCGAGTGGATGCCGGTGCGCCCGGCGATCGCCGGCACCACCTACCGCAGCCTGCGCTTCGGCAAGCTCGCCGACCTCTCCCTGCTCGACCTGCGCTCCTTCCGCTCGCAGCAGGCCGCCGTCGGCAACGGCGACGTCGACGACCCGGACCGTACGCTCACCGGGCGAGCCCAACTGGACTGGCTGAAGGCGGGGCTGAAGTCCTCCGACACCACCTGGCGCCTGGTCGGCAACTCGGTGATGATCTCGCCGTTCGCGATCGGCTCCCTCACCGCCGACCTGCTCAAGCCGCTCGCCAAGCTGCTGGGCCTGCCGCAGGAGGGCCTCGCCCTCAACACCGACCAGTGGGACGGCTACACGGACGACCGCCGGGAGCTGCTCGCCCATCTGCGCTCGAACGCGATCCGCAACACGGTGTTCCTGACCGGCGACATCCACATGGCATGGGCCAACGACGTGCCGGTGGACGCCGGTACCTACCCGCTGTCCGCCTCCGCCGCCACGGAGTTCGTGGTCACGTCGGTCACCTCCGACAACCTCGACGACATCGTGAAGGTCCCCGAGGGCACGGTCTCCGCGATCGCCTCACCGATCATCAAGGCCGCCAACCGGCACGTCCACTGGATCGACACCGACCGCCACGGCTACGGCGTCCTGGACATCACGGCCGAGCGCGCGCAGATGGACTACTACGTCCTGTCCGACAAGACGAAGCAGGCCGCGACCTCGTCCTGGGCCCGTTCCTACCGCACCCGCAGCGGCACGCAGAAGGTCGAGCGGACGTACGATCCCGTCTGACGCGGACGTACGATCCCGTCTGACGCGGACGTACGGCCTCGCCGAACGGCCCCTAGAGGGTCTCGAGGAAGCCGAGTGCCACCCGCCAGGTGGCCTCGGCGGCCTCCTCGTCGTAGTCCGGCAGCTCCGGGTCGGTGTAGAGGTGGCCGGCCCCCGCGTATCTGTACACCTCGACGTCGGCGCCCGCCCGGCCCATCTGGAGATACCAGGCGCTCAGCCAGTCGTCCGTCTCGAACGGGTCCGGCTCGGCGACATGCAGTTGCACCGGCAGCTCGTCCACCGAGGCGTTCGCCGCGATGTCCGACGTGCCGTGCAGGAGCAGCAGACCGCGCGCCTTCTCGTCGCCGAGCGCCAGGGTCTGTGCGATGGACGCGCCGAGCGAGAACCCGGCGTAGACCAGCCCTCTGTCCGAGTAGGGCGCGGCAGCCAGCACGGCCCGCTTCAGCACCTCGTCCTTGCCGATCTGCTCGTTGAACTCCATGCCCTCCTCGACCGTGTCGAACGTGCGTCCCTCGAAGAGGTCCGGCGTCCACACCTCGTGTCCGGCGGCGCGCAGCCGGTCCGCTGCCTCGCGCACCGCGGGCCTGAGGCCATAGGTCGAGTGAAAGAGCACGATGTTCATGAGGCCATGGTGCCAGCCGGGTCCGACAACGCCGTGACCACCGCCTCGCCGACGCACATGTTCATGACCCCCCTCTGCTGGTTACGTTCGAAGGCATGGAGAACATACTCCGCCCGCTGATCGTGATCGGCGGCTCGGTCCTGCTCACCCTGATCATCGGGTGGGCAACCGACCGCCTCATGCGCAAGGCCGACGAACGGAACAGTGAGACGCCCCTGTGGGGTCTGCTGCGCCGCGCCCGCGTGCCCTACCAGCTCGTGCTGTGCGCGGCCCTGCTCAGAGGGTCGTACGACGAGGCCGAGCTGCTCCAGGAGAACCGGGTTGCCGCCGGCCGGGTGCTGACGCTGGTGCTGATCGGAGCGGCCGCCTGGCTGGCGATCCGGATCGCGGCGGCGGTCGTCGAGACGACGTACAGCCGTTACGCCCGTGTCCACCGCGATCCGGCCCGGGTCCGGCGGGTGCGCACGCAGGTGACGTTGATCATGCGTGTGGTGGCGGCGGTCGTCGGCGTGGTCGCCGTGGCGGCGATGCTGCTGACCTTCCCGGCGTTCCGCGCGGCCGGTGCCTCGCTGCTGGCCTCGGCCGGCATCCTCGGCATCGTCGCCGGTGTCGCGGCCCAGTCCACGCTGAGCAACATGTTCGCCGGGTTCCAGATCGCCTTCGGGGACATGGTGCGCCTCGGGGACACGGTCGTGGTGGACGGCGAGTGGGGCACCGTCGAGGAGATCACGCTGACGTTCCTGACCGTACGGACGTGGGACGAGCGCCGGATCACGATGCCTGTGTCGTACTTCACGTCGAAGGCCTTCGAGAACTGGTCGCGTGGCGGCGCCCAGATGACCGGCACCGTCTTCCTCCACGTCGACCACTCGGCGCCGATGGAGAAGATGCGCGAGAAGCTCCGCGACATCCTGCGCGAGTGCCCGGCATGGGACGGCCGCGACTACGGCCTGGTCGTCACCGACTCCACGCCCAGCACCATGGAGGTGCGGGCCCTGGTCACGGCGAAGGACGCCGACGACCTGTGGACGGTGCGGGTCACGGTGCGCGAGCAGCTGGTCCGCTGGCTGGCCGACGAGCACCCGTACGCGCTGCCGCGCGTCAACGCGACGGACGCGGCCCTGCCGCCCGGCTTCCCCGTCCCCGGCCGCATCCCTGCCCGCCGCACCCACCAGCACGACCACCAGCCGACGGCGCGCCCGGAGCGCCCCTGAGGGGTTCAGTGGCCGCGCTCGGCCCCGCCGTTGACCTGGATGATCTGCGAGGTGATGTGCCCGGCGGCGTGGGACGCCAGCCAGTGCAGGGTCGCGGCGACGTCGCCGGGCGTGGCCGCACGCCCGGTCGACGTCTCCGCGACGAGCCGGTCACGCCGCTCCTCGTCCATCGCGCCGCCGAAGAACTCGGTGTCCTCGACGTACCCGGGTGCCACCACGTTCACGGTGATCCCGCGCGGCCCCAACCGCCGGGCCAGATCATGGGCGTACGGATGCAGCGCCGCCTTGGACGCCGCGTACGCCACGTTGCCGGACCCCCGGAACGCGGCGATGGAGCCGATGAACAGCACCCGCCCGCCGGGGTCGGCGAGCCGGTCCTTCAGGGCCTCGGTGAGCAGGGCCGCGGTCAGGGTGTTGAGGCCGAAGTTGAGGCTCCAGTTGTGCAGGACGACGTCGAGGGGCTCGTCGCTGTCCACCTTGGGCTCCAGATGGCCGGCCCCTCCGGCACTGTGGATCAGCACGTCCACGGTGCCGAGCTCCGCCGCCACGAAGCGCTCCACGCCCCGCGCCCCGCGCGGCTTGCTCAGGTCCACGGCGTAGGTGAGGGCCCCGGGCACGCCGGCCTGCTCCAGCACCTCGGCGCGCCGCCCGAGCAGCAGCACCTGATCCCCGTCCGCCGCGAACAGCTGCGCCGTCGCGAGCCCGATTCCCGTACCGCCACCACTGATCACCACGTTGCGAGCCATGATCAGAGCGTACGGAGGGACGGCCGCGGGCGGCGGGATCACCGCAGACTGCGCACGTCCAAATGCCGCAGCACCCGGTCCACCACCTCGGGATTGGCGCCCGGCTCACTGCGTGCCGCCAGCACCTCGTGCCGCGCCGCACTCAGCAGCTCACCCTGGATGCGCCGCACCCGCTTCAGCCGCCGCACCCGCTGCTGAGAGGCCTCCCTGCGCTCCTCCTCGCCCATCTCCGGGCTGATTCGCACCCCGATTTCGAACGCCCGGCGCAGCATCTGCTCGGAGAGCTCCTCGGGTAGGTCCTCGACGTCCTCGATCTCCCGCAGCCGCCGCTTCGCCGCCTTGGCCGCGCGCACCGCGAGCTGCTTCTCGAACTCCTTCTCCTGATCGCTGTCGGCGCGCACCCCGAGCCGCTTGACCAGCCACGGCAGGGTCAGCCCCTGCAGTACCAGCGTCGCCATGATCACCCCGAAGGCGATGAACACGATCTCGTCCCGGTCGGGAAAGGGCGCGCCCGAGTCCGTCTCCAGCGGAACCGCCAGCGCCAGGGCCACCGAGGCGACGCCGCGCATCCCCGACCACCACATCACGACGGTCTCGCGCCAGCTCGTCGGGATCTCCTCGTCGTAGTCCCGTCTCGCGTGCATGCGCTTGGTGAGCCAGGTCGCCGGCAGCAGCCACAGCAGCCGCACCGCCACGACGACGCCGACCACCGCGGCCGCCCAGCCGAGCATCTCGCTCCACCGCCCGGACGCCGTCCGCACGGCGATGTGCAGTTCGAGCCCGATCAGTCCGAAGGCGACGCCGGTGACCAGCGTGTCGACGATGTCCCAGAAGGTGTGCCCGGCGAGCCGCGTCATCACGTCGTCGGCATCGGTGGCGTACTCGGCGAGGAACAGGGCGGTAACGAGCACGGCGAGCACACCGGAGCCGTGGAGTTCCTCGGCCAGCACGTACGAGGCGTACGGCACGAGCAGGGTGAGCGAGATCTGCAGGGTCGCGTCGCCGAGCAGGTCCATCAGCTTGTTGGCGCCCCAGCCGAGGCCGAGCCCGACGGCCAGCGCCACCACGGCGGAGAGCACCAGGTCGAGTCCGGCCTCCCACGGGGAGAAGGTCCCGCTCACGGCGGCGGCGATCGCCACGTGGTAGAGCACGATGGCCGTCACGTCGTTGAAGAGCCCCTCGCCCTCCAGGATGGACACCAGGCGCCTAGGCAGCCCCAGTTGCCCGGCGACAGCGGTCGCCGCGACGGGGTCGGGCGGTGCGACGAGTGCCCCCAGCGCCACGGCGGCGGCCAGCGGCAGCCCCGGCACGATCGCGTGGGCGACGGCGGCGACGCACAGCGTCGTGACGAACACCAACGCCACGGCCAGCAGGAGGATGGGCCGCAGATTCGCCGCGAACTGCCGCCACGACGTGCGCCGTACGGCCGCGTAGAGCAGCGGTGGCAACAGCAGCGGCAGGATCAGATCCGGGGGAATCTCGACGTTCGGCACGAATTCGAGCAGGGCGAGAACGATCCCGAGCAGTGTCATCAGCACCGGCGCCGGCAACCCGAGCCGCTCCCCCACCGGGACACTCACCACGGCCCCGAGCAACAGCACGAACAACAGGGCCAACTGATCCACGGTCAGCGCTCCGGTGAGATCGGGGTCCACACAGCAGACCTCAAGCCTGCCATGGCACCCTTCCCACCAGCGCCTTAGGGGCCTTTGCTAAAGAGCGCGCCGCATCGCCCGGTGCGGCATCCCCGCGTCCGGGAACTCCGGGCCGTACGCCGCGTACCCCAGCCGCTCGTAGAACCCCAGCGCATGTGTCTGCGCGTGCAGATCCACGGCCGCGAGCCCACGCGCGCGGGCCGCCTCCTCGATGGCCCGCACCAGGGCCGCCCCGACGCCGAGGCCGCGCGCCGCCTGGGTCACGGCGAGCCGCCCCAGCGATCCCACGGACGGATCGCCGTCGACCTTCGCCGCGGCCGCCTCCCCGTACAGCAGACGCCCGGTGCCCAGCGGCGTACCGTCCTCCCGGACCGCGAGCACATGTACGGCACCCGCGTCGTAGGCGTCGTACTCGATCTCCTGCGGGACGCCCTGCTCGACGACGAAGACCTCCTTGCGCACCGCGAAGCAGGCCTCGCGGTCGGCGAGGTCCTCGGCAACACGTACGGCGTACGACGGGACCGGCGACGCAGTGCTCATCCCCACGTCTCCTCGCGGACCTGGTCCAGGGCCTTCTGCAGGTCGGCGGGGTAGTCGCTCTCGAACTCGACCCACTGGCCGTCCCCGGGGTGCTCGAAGCCGAGCCGCACGGCGTGCAGCCACTGGCGGGTCAGCCGGAGCCGCTTGGCCAGCGTCGGGTCGGCGCCGTAGGTGAGGTCGCCGACGCAGGGGTGCCGGTGGGCGGCCATGTGGACGCGGATCTGGTGGGTGCGGCCGGTCTCCAGCTTCACGTCGAGCAGGGAGGCCGCGCGGAACGCCTCGATGAGGTCGTAGTGCGTGATCGAGGGCTTGCCGTCGGCTGTGACCGCCCACTTGTAGTCGTGGGTGGGGTGGCGGCCGATGGGTGCGTCGATGGTGCCGCTGGTCGGGTCGGGGTGGCCCTGGACGAGCGTGTGGTAGCGCTTGTCGACCGTGCGCTCCTTGAACTGGCGCTTGAGCGACGTGTACGCGCGCTCCGACTTGGCCACGGCCATCAGCCCGGAGGTGCCCACGTCGAGCCGGTGCACGATGCCCTGGCGCTCTGCGGCGCCGGACGTCGAGATGCGGTACCCGGCGGCGGCCAGGCCGCCGATCACCGTGGGGCCGCTCCAGCCCGGCGACGGATGCGCGGCGACGCCGACCGGCTTGACGATCACGACCACGTCATCGTCGTCGTGCACGATCTCCATGCCCTCGACCGGCTCGGCGACGATCTGGACCGGGGCGGGCGCCTGCGGCATCTCCACCTCGAGCCAGGCCCCGCCGTGCACCCGCTCGGACTTCCCGACCACCGAGCCGTCGACCGTGACCTTCCCCGCCGCGGCAAGCTCCGCGGCCTTGGTACGGGAGAAGCCGAACATGCGGGAGATGGCGGCGTCTACACGCTCGCCCTCCAGGCCGTCGGGCACGGGCAGGGTGCGGATCTCGGGAATCGTGCTCACCCGTCGAGTATGCCGGACGGGCCGGAGCCCCCAGTACGGAGCCTGTGGATAACTCAGGCAGAGCGGCCCCGGCGAACTCAGTCCTTGTGGACGGTCCCGTCCGGGTCCAGCCCCCGGAACGACAGCAGCACGATCAGGATGCCGCCGCACACGATCGCCGAGTCGGCCAGGTTGAACACGGCGAAGTGCTTGGGCGCGATGAAGTCCACGACCGCGCCCTCGAAGACGCCCGGCGAGCGGAAGATCCGGTCGGTGAGGTTGCCGAGCGCACCGCCGAGCAGCAGGCCGAGTGCGATCGCCCAGGGCAGGCTGTACAGCTTGCGGGCGAGCCGGGCGATCACCACGATCACGGCCGCCGCGATCACCGTGAAGATCACGGTGAAGGCCTCGCCGAAGCCGAAGGCGGCGCCCGCGTTGCGGATCGCCTCGAACTTCAGCCAGTCCCCGATGATCTCGATCGGCGGCTGGTGCTCCAGCTTGGCCACCACGATCATCTTGCTGATCAGGTCGAGGGCGTACGCGAACGCGGCGACGCCGAACAGCACGGCGATCCGGCGCCGGCCGCGGGGCCGCCCGGCGGTGTTCCCGGCGTCACCGGTGTCCGTCGTGCTCCCGTCGGAATGCTCCGGCTCTGCTCCCGCCGCCTCTGGGGTGTCCGGCGTACCGATGATGCGCTCCGCCTCTGCCACGTGAGTCCCTCAACCTAGGTACCTGACTGAGGACGAGAGTACGGCACGTCCGGCGGCACCCGCCTACCGGTCAGTACCGCCGTTCCTGCTTCTGCTTGCACTCGACGCACAGGGTCGCGCGCGGGAAGGCCTGCATGCGTGCCTTGCCGATCGGGTTGCCGCAGTTCTCGCACAGACCGTACGTGCCCGCGTCGAGCCGCTCCAGGGCCCGCTCGGTCTGCTCGAGCATCTCGCGCGCGTTGGCGGCGAGCGCCAGCTCGTGCTCACGCGTGATGTTCTTGGCGCCGGTGTCCGCCTGGTCGTCGCCGGCGCCGTCCCCGGAGTCCCGCATCAGACCGACCAGGGATTGCTCGGACGACGTGAGCTCTTCGCGCAGCCGCGTCGCCTCGGCCATCAGCTCGGCGCGGGCCTCGTCGACCTCCTCCGGGGTCCACGGGTCCTCGCCGGGGCGCACCGCGAGTTCGCCGGGCTCCACCGCCGCGGCGATGCGTGCCTTGGGAACGGCGGTCTTGGCCGCCGTGGCCGTGCCAGGAGTCTTCTTCGCAACCACCGTCGTGGCTCCCGTCTGCTCCGCGGCCTGCGCCGCGCCCGCCTTCTTGGCCCTGCTCTTGGCGCCCGCACGCTTCCCGGCCGCACCCAGGCTCTCCTTGGAGGCGCCCTTCTTCACCACGCCACCCTCCTCAAGGCCCCGTCCGGAGCCCCCCGCCCTACCGGCTGCCTTCTCCCCGGCTGCCTTCCTGCCGGCCGCCTTCTTGCTGGCCGCTTCCTTGCCGGCCACAACCTCACCGGCCGCCTTCACCCCGGCACCCTTCTCCCCGGCCGCCTTCTTGCCGGACGCCTTCCTGCCAGCCGCTTCCTTGCCGGCCACAACCTCACCGGCCGCCTTCACCCCGGCACCCTTCCCCCCGACCGCCTTCTTGCCGGACGCCTTCCTGCCAGCCGCTTCCTTGCCGGCCACAACCTCACCGGCCGCCTTCACCCCGGCACCCTTCCCCCCGACCGCCTTCTTGCCGGACGCCTTCCTGCCAGCCGCTTCCTTGCCGGCCACGACCTCACCGGCCGCCTTCACCCCGGCACCCTTCTCCCCGACCGCCTTCTTGCCGGACGCCTTCCTGCCAGCCGCTTCCTTGCCGGCCACGACCTGGCTGGCCGCCTTCCGGGCGCCCTCCTCAACCGCCTCCAGTTCATGAGCGGCCTTCTTGCCGGCCGCCTTCGCACCGACCGCTCCCAGACGGGGAGCTTCCTGACCGGCCGTCCCTGAGCCAGCCACCTCCGTGCCGGCGCCTGCCTGACCGGCCACCTCCGTGCCAGCGCCTACCTGACCGGCCACCTTCTTGCCCGTCGACGCCTTACCGGCCGTCTTCTTCCCGACCGCCTTGTCGCCAGCCGCTACGCGCTCGGTCGCCCTCTTACTGGCCGACGCCTTGCCGGCGGATTCCTTCCCGCCCGCCTTGTCGCCGCCCGCAACCCGGGCAGTCGTCCCCTTACCGGCCGACGCCTTGCCGGCCGATTCCTTCCCAGGCTTAGCCGCCTTCGCACCAACCGTGACCTGCGCAGTCGCCCCCTTACCGGCCGCGGCCGTCCCAGCAGATGCCCCCTGAGCCGCCGTCTTGCCAGGCGCGGCCTTCCCGCCCGATGTCTTTCCGCCCGCTACCTGGCTGATCGCCTTCTTCGCAGCCTTCTGCCGACCGGCTGTCTTCCCGCCAGCCGCCGCCCTGCCGGTCGCCACGCGCCCAGCCGCCCTCTTGGTCGCCGCCTCCCCGGCCGCTTCCTCCTCGACGGTCGCTCTCACCGCCACCTTCCTGGCGGCGCCTTCCTTGGCCACAGCCTTCTTGGACGTACTCGCCCTGGCCGCACCCTTCTCGGCCGTGCTCTTCCGGGCCGCTGCCTTCTTGGCTCCCGTGCCCTCGGCTGCCGCTTCCATGGCGACCGCCTTCTTTCCCGACGCCTCGTCCGCCGCCGATTCCTCGGCCGCCTTGCCCCCGGACACGGCCTTTGGGGGCCGCGCCTTCTTGGCCCCCGCCGCTCTACCGGCAGCCGCCCCGACCACCGCCGCCCCAGTCACCCCCGCCCCGGTCACCGCCTCCCGAGCGGCCAGCCGCTTGGACCCCGCAGCCTTACCCACAGAGTCCCTGTTCGCCGCCGTCCCGGTCACCGCCCGCTGAACCGCCGGCCCTCTGCTCCCAGGCGCCGTCACTGCGGCTCCCTTGGCCTCCGCCTCTTGAGCCGCAGTCCCCGTAGCTGTCCCTGACTTCGCACGCGCCTTCTCAGCCGCCGCCCCTTTGCCCACCACCTTCGCAACCGCCTTCTCGGCTGCCGCCTTGACCGCCCCCACCTTCTTGGTCGCCTTCGAGCCCCTCCCCTTCCCACCCTTCCCCGCCGTCGGCTCACCGGCCCCCTCCGAGGCGCCCTTCTTCGATGCACCCCTCTTCGAAGCACTCCCCTTGGCTGCCGAGCCCGGCTCCCCCGCCCCGCCCCGGGCGACCTCCCGAACCGTCCTCTTGACCGGCTTCCCGCCCCGCGCCCCCGCGGCCCCACCCCGCGCGTTCTTCTTCCCACTCACATCCTTGGCCGCACCGCCGGAGGCCATCACCCCGCTTGAAGCACCCAGCCCGCCAGAAGCACCCAGCCCGTCGGAGGCCAGAACCCCACCGGAAGCACCCGCCCCACCGGCGACACCCGCACCGCCCGAAGCCATCACCCCGCCGGAGGCCGTCGCATAGGTGGACCTGCCCGACGCCGACTGCTGTACGGCGGTCTTCTTCGCCACCATGCCGCGGCCCCTCCACATATTGTGATCTTGCTCGCGAGTCGTGCTGGGACGATAAATCGACTTGAGTCCCGCGGCAACGGGGCACACCGCCCGATTCGCCCGCCTCGCGCATGCAGCGCGCCGGACCTGCATCCGTTGTGCCCAGCTCCCCGCCGGGTATGCAGACGAGCTGGACGTCCCAGAATCCGAACAGACGTACCGCGCCATTCGGGTCATCCGGGCCCGAACACGATCCCCGCCCCGGGGACCGGGAAATCCGGTCGGCCGGTGTCCCCGCGGCGCCGTACACTGAGCGGAGCGAAAAGCGTGGATGGGGACGAGTAGCGGCGTACGCAGCCCAGAGCGACCCGGGGACGGTGGAAGCCCGGGGGCAGGCGCGACGTGAAGATCACCCCGGAGCCGTCGGAAGAAAGCCCAGCCGAACAGCTGCGGCCAGTAGAACCGGCATCGCGAACCCAATGAGGGGGCTCACCGACGCACACCCCGCGCCGGAGAGCCAAGGAGGGTGGTACCGCGGGAGCGCGCCGAAACCGGCGTAAGGAAAGACACGGCTCTCGTCCCTCCGGACGGAAGGCAGCAAGTCCGCCGGAGGAAGCTCGCTGATGACAACGCCGACGTACCGCCAGGTACCCGCCCAGGTCGACCTGCCCGCCCTCGAGCACGCCGTGCTCGACTTCTGGCGCGAGCAGAAGATCTTCGCCAAGAGCCTGGACCAGTCCGAGGGCCGCCCCGAGTGGGTGTTCTACGAGGGCCCGCCCACCGCCAACGGCATGCCCGGCGCCCACCACATCGAGGCCCGCGTCTTCAAGGACGTCTTCCCCCGCTTCCGCACCATGCGCGGCTACCACGTGGCCCGCAAGGCCGGCTGGGACTGCCACGGCCTGCCGGTGGAGCTGGCGGTCGAGAAGGAGCTCGGCTTCAGCGGCAAGAAGGACATCGAGGCGTTCGGCATCGCCGAGTTCAACGCCAAGTGCCGCGAGTCCGTGCTGCGCCACACCGACGCCTTCGCCGACCTGACGACCCGCATGGGCTACTGGGTCGACCTCGACGACGCCTACGTCACGATGGAGCCCGAGTACATCGAGTCCGTCTGGTGGTCCCTCAAGGAGATCTTCAACAAGGGCCTCCTCGTCCAGGACCACCGCGTCGCCCCCTGGTGCCCCCGCTGCGGCACCGGCCTGTCCGACCACGAGCTGGCGCAGGGCTACGAGACGGTCGTGGACCCGTCCGTGTTCGTCCGCTTCCCGCTCACCTCCGGCCCGCTCGCCGGCGGGGCCGCGCTCCTGGTGTGGACGACCACGCCCTGGACTCTCGTCTCCAACACGGCCGTCGCCGCCCACCCCGAGGTGACCTACGTCGTCGCGACGAACGGCGAGGAGAAGCTCGTCGTCGCCGAGCCGCTGGTCGCAAAGGCCCTGGGCGAGGGCTGGGAGACCACTGGTCAGACCTTCACGGGCGCGGAGATGGAGCGCTGGACCTATCAGCGTCCGTTCGAGCTGGTCGAGTTCCCGGAGACCGAGGGCGGCACCCACTACGTGGTGAACGCCGAGTACGTCACGACCGAGGACGGTACGGGCCTGGTCCACCAGTCCCCCGCCTTCGGTGAGGACGACCTCAAGGTCTGCCGGTCGTACGGCCTGCCCGTCGTGAACCCGGTCCGCCCGGACGGCACCTTCGAGGAGGACGTCCCCCTGGTCGGCGGCGTCTTCTTCAAGAAGGCTGACGAAAAGCTCACCGAGGACCTCCAGCAGCGCGGTCTGCTCTTCAAGCACATCCCGTACGAGCACAGCTACCCGCACTGCTGGCGCTGCCACACCGCGCTGCTCTACTACGCACAGCCGTCCTGGTACATCCGCACGACCGCCATCAAGGACCGCCTCCTCGAGGAGAACGAGAAGACCAACTGGTTCCCGGACACGGTCAAGCACGGCCGGTACGGCGACTGGCTGAACAACAACATCGACTGGGCGCTGTCCCGCAACCGCTACTGGGGCACCCCGCTGCCGATCTGGCGCTGCGAGGACGACCACCTCACGGTCGTCGGCTCCCGCGCGGAGCTCAGCGAGCTCACGGGCACCGACCAGTCCGAGCTTGACCCGCACCGTCCGTTCATCGACGACGTGACCTTCGCCTGCCCGCAGTGCCGGCAGACGGCCACGCGCGTGCCGGAGGTCATCGACGCCTGGTACGACTCGGGTTCGATGCCCTTCGCGCAGTGGGGCTACCCGTACAAGAACAAGGAGCTGTTCGAGAGCCGGTATCCGGCGCAGTTCATCTCCGAGGCCATCGACCAGACCCGCGGCTGGTTCTACACGCTGATGGCGGTCGGCACCCTGGTCTTCGACAAGTCGTCGTACGAGAACGTCGTGTGCCTCGGCCACATCCTCGCCGAGGACGGCCGCAAGATGTCCAAGCACCTGGGCAACATCCTGCAGCCGATCCCGCTGATGGACCAGCACGGCGCGGACGCGGTGCGCTGGTTCATGGCGGCAGGCGGCTCCCCGTGGGCGGCACGCCGCGTGGGCCACGGCACGATCCAGGAGGTCGTCCGCAAGACGCTCCTGACGTACTGGAACACGGTCGCCTTCCAGGCCCTGTACGCCCGTACGTCGAACTGGGCGCCGTCCGCGGCCGACCCGGCCCCCGCCGACCGTCCGGTCCTGGACCGCTGGCTGCTGTCCGAACTGCACGCGCTGACCGACCAGGTGACCCAGTCCCTGGAGGCGTACGACACCCAGCGCGCCGGCAAGCTGCTCTCGGCGTTCGTCGACGACCTGTCGAACTGGTACGTCCGTCGCTCGCGTCGCCGCTTCTGGCAGGGCGACAAGGCGGCGCTGCGCACCCTGCACGAGGTCGTCGAGACGATCACCAAGCTGATGGCCCCGCTGACCCCGTTCATCACGGAGCGGGTCTGGCAGGACCTGATCGTGCCGGTGTCCCCGGACGCGCCGGAGTCGGTGCATCTGGCGTCCTGGCCCGAGGCGGATCTGTCGGCGATCGACCCGGAGCTGTCGAAGCAGATGGTCCTGGTCCGCCGGCTGGTGGAGCTGGGCCGCGCCACGCGCGCGGAGTCGGGCGTGAAGACCCGCCAGCCGCTGTCGCGTGCGCTCATCGCCGCGACCGGCTTCGACGCGCTCGACCGCGAGCTGCACGCGCAGATCACGGAGGAGCTGAACGTCACATCCCTCGCGTCCCTCTCGGAGGTCGGCGGCTCCCTCGTCGACACGACCGCGAAGGCCAACTTCCGCGCCCTGGGCAAGCGTTTCGGCAAGCGCGTCCAGGACGTGGCGAAGGCCGTCGCGAACGCGGACGCGGCGGCGCTGTCCCTGGCCCTGCGCGAGGGCACGGCGTCGGTGGAGGTCGACGGCGAGACGGTCACGCTCGCACCCGACGAGGTGATCATCACGGAGACCCCGCGCGAGGGCTGGTCGGTGGCGTCCGACTCGGGCGCGACGGTGGCCCTGGACCTGGAGATCACTGAGGAGTTGCGCCGCGCGGGACTGGCCCGTGACGCGATCCGCCTGATCCAGGAGGCCCGTAAGAACAGCGGCCTGGACGTGGCCGACCGCATCGCGCTCCGCTGGACGGCGACGGACGCGGCGACGATCGCGGCGCTGGGCGACCACGCCGAGCTCATCGCCGACGAGGTCCTGGCGACGGACTTCGCCCAGGGTGAGGCGGACGACGCCTACGGGGAGCCGTTCACGGACGAGGGCCTGACCCTCACGTTCCGCCTGCGCAAGGCGTAGCGCTCCGCCGGAAAGCACGCCGAAGGCCCGGGCCGCCAAAGAATCTTGGCCGGCCCGGGCCTTCGGCGTTGTGTACGTCGGACACCCCGCCCACCCCCGAACAAACACCGCAGAGGCCGTGAACACGCGTAGCAAAAGGGCGGGGCCCCGGATCGAATCCGGGGCCCCGCCCTGAACGCTGCCAGCGTCTACGGCGTACTACCAACCGTCAGTTGTCGTCCTCGTCGATGAGGAACCCGCGCATCGGCGACGGGGCCTGGCCCATCGGACCGGGACCCTGCGGCCGGACCGGAGCCATCGGCTGGGTCATCGCCGGGGACATCTGCTGCTGACCGCCGTAGGACGGACCAGCCGGGGACGGGGCGCCGCCCATCGTCTGGTTGCCGCCGTACGACGGGGCACTCGCGCCGGCCGGAGCCATGGAAGGCGCCGGGGACGGCGGGAGAGATGCCGTGGCCGGAGTGCGCGGCGGGGCGAGCGAGTCGTCCGCCTGGGTCTCCAGCTGGCGCAGCTGGGACTCGAGGTAGGACTTCAGCCGCGTGCGGTACTCGCGCTCGAAGCCACGCAGGTCCTCGACCTTGCGCTCCAGCGTGGCGCGGGCGGACTCCAGGGAGCCCATCGCGACGCGGTGCTTCTCCTGCGCGTCCCGCTCCAGGGCGTCAGCCTTGGCACGGGCGTCACGCTCGAGACCCTCGGCACGCGAACGCGCCTCACCGACGATCTTGTTGGCCTCGGAACGGGCCTCGGCGATCGCCTGGTCGGCGGTCTGCTGGGCAAGCGACAGAACGCGCGCGGCGCTGTCGCCACCGGGGCCGCCCTGACCGGGACCGCCCATCGGGCCACCCATAGGACCGCCCATGGGGCCGCCCATCTGCTGCATGGGGGGCTGGCCCATCGGCCCCGGACCCTGGCCCATCGGACCGGGACCCTGAGGGCCACCCTGACCGCCGGGACCGGCGGGCAGCTGCGGGGCACCGCTCGGCAGCTGGGGCGGACCACCCATGGGGCCACCCATCTGCTGCTGCGGCGGGCCCGATATCCCAGCGGGGACGGGGGCCCCGGGACCGCGCATGCCCTGCTGGGGCATACCGCCCTGCGGCATGCCGCCCTGCTGCTGGTCCTGAGGGCCACCGGGACCCTCCGGGGGCTTGCGCATGTTCTGCTGGTTCTGGGCAGCAGCACGCGTGGCCGCGGCCAGCTTGGCGCGCAGGTCCTCGTTCTCGCGGAGCAGGCGGGTCAGTTCGGCTTCGACCTCATCGAGGAAGGCATCGACCTCGTCCTCGTCATAGCCTTCTCGGAGGCGGACGGTCGTGAACTGCTTGTTCCGCACGTCCTCGGGGGTCAACGGCATCTCTTCACCTCAACGTAGTCGTCGGCAGTCGGCAAGACCGTATCTCTCACATCGCTCACATCGCGCTCCGCACGAGCGTGATCAGGATGTAGACGATGATCATCAATACGAAGAAGGACAGGTCGAGCGCCACGCCCCCGAGACGCAGCGGCGGGATGACCCGCCGCAGAAGCTTGAGCGGTGGATCAGTGACAGTGTAGGTGGCCTCCAGAACGACCACCATCGCCTTGCCGGGTTGCCACGAGCGGGCGAACTGGAAGACATAGTCCATGACCAACCGGAAGATAAGCACGATGAGGAGAACCATCAGCGCGATGTAGAGAACCTGCAGAACCACGCTCATGACTGGTGCTTCCCTCTCCCCTGTTCCCTGATCCGTGCGTTTGCTTCCGGTGGTGCGTCTCAGCTCTGGTTGAAGAACCCGCCCTCTGCGATACGGGCCTTGTCCTCCGCCGTGACATCGACGTTAGCAGGCGACAACAGGAACACCTTCTGCGTCACCCGCTCGATGCTGCCGTGAAGACCAAACACCAAACCTGCCGCAAAGTCGACAAGTCGCTTCGCGTCTGTGTCATCCATCTCAGTCAGATTCATGATCACCGGGGTGCCTTCACGGAAGTGTTCCCCGATGGTACGGGCCTCGTTGTAGGTCCGCGGGTGAAGTGTGGTGATCCGGTACGGCTCTCGTTCAGACACGACCTTGGGCATGATCACCGGTGCGTTCTTCTCCAGGCTTGCGCGTTCTTGTGTGATAGACGCCACGGGCGCAATGCGCGCGGGACGGCCGGATTCCGCGGGGAGCGAAGTCGATCGGGCCACGGGTTCACGCGGCGCGGGCGGCTGCACGATTCGCACCTCTTCGTCCCTTTGGGACGAATGTGCACTGTGGGACTGGTGGGACGGCTCATGCCGTCGATGGTCCCGCTCGGGCTCCGGGTCCAGTTCGGGCTCGAAGTCGTCGTCGGGGTCGAACCCCCGGCCGTCGTACCCATCGTCCTCCACGAGGCCGAGGTAGACCGCCATCTTGCGCATCGCGCCGGCCATGCTCTGAGTCCTCCGCTCTGTGGTGGATCGGCTGACGACTGCCAAATGCCCGCGATCCACACGGTCGTTACGCCCGCCTTTCGGCGACATTGACCATATTTTCTGCTGTGGTCCGACTTCTTGGCGACGTTACCCGAGCCTGGGGCGGACTCCGAGTACCGAGGTGCCGACGCGCACATGTGTCGCTCCGGCCGCCACGGCGTCCTCGAGATCCGCACTCATCCCTGCCGACACCATGTTCGCAGTCGGATGGGCGCGGCGCAGGTCAGTCGACAAATCCATCAAGCGCTCGAACGCCGCCTGTTGGCGCCCTTCGTACTCCCCGCTGAGCGGCGCGACGGTCATGAGCCCGTCCATCCGCAGCCCCGGAGCGTTCGCGACGAGGTCGGCCAACTCTGCGACCCCGCCGGGTGCCACACCACCCCTCTCGCCTCGCGCGCCCTCTCCCGCATCCAGTGCCACCTGGATGAGGCAGCCCACCTCCCGCTCCTGCCGTACGGCCTCCTTCGACAGGGCCGTCACCAGCTTGGAACGATCGACGGACTGCACGAGATCCGCGTAACCGACCACGGATCGCACCTTGTTGGTCTGCAACTGACCGACAAAGTGCCACGCGAGGGGAAGATCCGAGCAGGCGGCGGCCTTCGGGGCCGCGTCCTGATCGCGGTTCTCGGCGACATGACGCACGCCGAGCTCCGACAGCATCCGCACATCGCTCGCGGGGTAGGTCTTGGTGACCACGATCAGGGTCACCTCCTCGCGCTCGCGCCCGGCGGCCGCGCAGGCGGCGGCGATCCGCTCCTCCACTTTTGCGAGGTTCGCGGCCAGTTCGCCCTTACGGTCCGTCATGCTCTCTCAGTCCAACCAGACATATCCCGCGAGTCTCCCGGTGGTGCGGTCGCGGCGGTACGAGAAGTGGTCCTCCGACTCCAGCGTGCAGACCGGCGACTGCTCCCGGTCGCGCACCCCGAGTCGCGCGAGCTGGGCGTGCACTCCGGCGGCCACGTCGACCGCGGGTGTGCCCCAGCTCGTCTCGGCGTACGCCGTCGGCTCCCCGGCGGCCACCTCGGCGCGCATCGCCTCCGGCACCTCGTAGCACCGTCCGCAGACGGCCGGGCCGGTGCGGGCGACGATCCGGGACGGCTCGGCACCCAGGTCGGTCATCGCGCGTAGCGCTGCCGGGACGATCCCGGCGATCATGCCGGGCCGCCCCGCATGCGCCGCGGCGACGATCCCGGCGACCGGGTCGGCCAGCAGGACCGGCACGCAATCTGCGGTGAGGACGGCGAGGGCGAGACCCCGCTGTGCCGTGACGACCGCGTCGACATCGGGCACCGGACGATCACGCCATGGTCCGTCGGCCACCGCCACGTCCGTGCCGTGCACCTGGTTCATCCAGACGACCCGGCCCGGATCGAGCCCGAGCGACTTGGCGGCGAGATCGCGATTGGTCAGTACGGCGTCGGTGTCGTCCCCGACCGCCCCACCGAGGTTGAGCTCCTCATACGGAGCGGCGCTCACCCCGCCCCACCGGTCGGTGAAGGCGAAGTGCGCGCCGCTCACGATGTCGCGCTGTGCTATCACGTCAGAAGGATCACTTAAGGAAGTCCGGAACGTCCAGCTCCTCCGCCGCGCTGTCGGCGTAGGTCCGGGACGGCGGGACCGGCGGGGCGACCGGCACGTCGGCCACCGGCTCCGGCTCCGGCTCGGCCTCCTCCTTCGGCGTGACGCTGCCGAGGGAGCCGAACGACGGGCGGCTCTCGGTCTGCCGTGCCGGAGCGGGCTCCTCGCGGCGGGCCGAGGACGAAGAGGAGGAGGTCGAGCCGAGGACGTTGTCCCGGCGGGCCGGCGGCTGGCCGCCGTCGAAGCCGGCCGCGATCACGGTGACCCGGACCTCGTCGCCGAGGGCGTCGTCGATGACCGCGCCGAAGATGATGTTGGCCTCGGGGTGGGCGGCCTCACTGACCAGCTGGGCGGCCTCGTTGATCTCGAACAGGCCGAGGTCGGAGCCGCCGGAGATGGAGAGCAGCACGCCCCGGGCGCCGTCGATGGACGCCTCCAGGAGCGGGGAGGAGATCGCCATCTCGGCTGCGGCCACCGCGCGGTCGTCGCCGCGGGCCGAGCCGATGCCCATGAGGGCCGAACCGGCCTCGGACATGACCGACTTGACGTCGGCGAAGTCGAGGTTGATGAGGCCGGGGGTGGTGATGAGGTCGGTGATGCCCTGGACACCGGAGAGGAGGACCTGGTCGGCCGACTTGAAGGCATCCAGTACCGAGACCTGGCGGTCCGAGATGGACAGCAGCCGGTCGTTCGGGATGACGATGAGGGTGTCGACCTCTTCGCGGAGTTCGGCGATGCCGTCCTCGGCCTGGTTGGCGCGGCGCCGTCCCTCGAAGGTGAACGGGCGCGTGACCACGCCGATGGTGAGGGCGCCCAGCGAGCGTGCGATGTTGGCCACGACGGGCGCGCCGCCGGTGCCGGTGCCGCCGCCTTCACCGGCCGTCACGAAGACCATGTCGGCCCCCTTGAGGACCTCCTCGATCTCCTCGCGGTGGTCCTCGGCGGCCTTGCGGCCGACGGCCGGGTTGGCTCCGGCGCCGAGTCCGCGGGTGAGTTCACGGCCGACGTCGAGCTTGACGTCGGCGTCGCTCATCAACAGAGCTTGCGCGTCGGTGTTGATAGCGATGAACTCGACGCCCTTGAGACCGACCTCGATCATCCGGTTGATGGCATTGACACCACCGCCGCCGACACCGATGACTTTGATGACTGCGAGGTAGTTCTGCGGTGCTGCCACGTCGAAGGCCTCTCGCCTCGAGTTACGGGTCGTCGGATCACGGGAAGCTCTCTGCTTCGTGAACCGCGACTGATGCCGAATGGGACGGTCCGTAGCGCCGACCCGAACCCTAACCCTGAAGTTTAGGGTTACCAGTGTGTCTGTTCCTTGAAGTCTTCTGAACAGGACACTAAGTCGACAAGTGGCGCACGTTCAACGAACACGCCGAACCTCCCGTTTTTCTTTTCACCCTATGTGATCAGCCATGTCGCTGCCCAACCAGGGTGCTGGCCTGCGCGAATGTGCGTCAACTCCCTGATGACGCAGGGGCGGTGGGAACGCTGACGTCGAAGTACCGCGCATCCGGCGAGGCTTTCATGAGAGCGGTGAGTGTGCGAGCCTTCGCGGCCCCCTTCTCGCCACTCCCCCATGCGACGGTCGTGCCGCCGCTCAACACGAGTGAGATGTCGTCGTAGGAACGGACCTTGACGACCTGGGTACCGCGCGCCACGGCGTCCGGCAGGGCGTCGGCCACGCGCACCGCCTCCCGCATCAGACGGGCCTCGCCGAAGCGGCGCAGACTCGCGGCGGCGGAGCTCGACCGAGACACCGTCAATTCCAGTGCGGGAACGCCTTTCGGAGCCACAGAAACCGTGGCGAATCGGACGCCTTCCTTGTCCACTTCGACGAACTTTCCGTCCTTTTGGACAATCAGAACCGGAGTACGCTCCGCCACTTTGAGGCCGATTCCGCGGGGCCAGGAGCGGTCCACCTCAACCACGTCAATTCGGGGCAATTTCTGGCGCAACCGCGCCTCAATCACATCGGTCTCAACGGAAATCAGCGGCGCCCCGACGGGGACGTCGGCGGCCGCAAGGACCTGTGCGGGCGTCAGCACCCGGGTCCCGGAGACGGATACGCGCTCCACGCGCAGCCATTTGGAGCCGTACAGCAGCCAGACGGAACCTGCGCCGAGGAGTACGGGCACGACGAGAAGAATGATCATCGTACGAAGTCTCCGCACCCTCAACCGCCGGGCGAGGGGCGGGTCGGACGACTCCTGCTGGCGTTCACCGCGCTCGGCGGTCGTCGGTCCGGCCACGCTCCCTGCCCTCCGTCATACGGTTACTGGCGGCGGTGCGAGGCGATCGCCTCGTACACCATGCCGACGAGCAGGTCGTCGGCGTCCCGGCGGCCGAACTCGCTTGCGGCGCGGGACATCTCGTACAGCCGGTGCGGGTCGGCGAGCACGGGCAGGACGTTCTGCTGCACCCACTCGGGCGTCAGTTCCGCGTCGTCGACCAGCAGTCCGCCGCCGGCCTTGACCACCGGCTGGGCGTTCAGCCGCTGTTCGCCGTTGCCGATGGGCAGCGGGACATAGGCGGCCGGGAGTCCGACGGCGGAGAGTTCGGCGACGGTCATCGCACCCGCACGGCAGAGCATCAGGTCGGCCGCAGCGTACGCGAGGTCCATCCGGTCCAGGTAACTTACCGGGATGTAAGGCGGCATTCCCGGCATCTGGTGCACTTGCGGCAGTTCGTTCTTCGGGCCGACCGCGTGCAGGATCTGGATTCCGGCCTGCTGGAGCCAGGGCGCGACCTGCTGGACGACCTCGTTGAGGCGGCGGGCGCCCTGCGAGCCACCGGAGACCAGCAGCGTCGGCAGGTTCGGGTCGAGCCCGAACGCGGCGCGGGCCTGCGGGCGCATCGCGGCGCGGTCGAGGGTGGCGATGGTCCGGCGCAGCGGGATGCCGATGTAGCGCGAGTTGCGCAGCTTGCTGTCCGGAGTGGAGACGGCGACCTGGGCGGCGTAGCGCGAGCCGATCTTGTTGGCGAGGCCCGGGCGGGCGTTGGCCTCGTGGATGATGATCGGCACCCCGAGGCGCTTGGCGGCGAGGTATCCGGGCAGGGCGACATAGCCGCCGAAGCCGACGACCGCGTCCGCCTTGGTGCGCTCCAGGATCTGCTCGGTGGCCTTGATCGTGCCGCGCAGCCGGCCCGGGACGGTGATCAGCTCGGGCGTGGGCTTGCGGGGCAGCGGCACGGCGGGGATCAGCGCGAGCTCGTAGCCCCGCTGTGGAACGAGTGTGGTCTCAAGCCCCCGCTCCGTGCCCAGGGCCGTGATCCCCACGGTCGGGTCCTGCCTGCGCAGGGCGTCCGCGAGGGCGAGCGCGGGCTCGATGTGGCCGGCGGTCCCCCCACCGGCGAGTACGACATGCACCGAAATTCACCGCTCTCCGGACGAGCGCGCCGCCGAGGCACGCCGTCTCATCGTGTTCCATCTCCGAGGCGCCCGGCCGGAGCCGGCGCCTCCCGCACGCTTTCTACCAAAGCGGGGTTGCCGCACGGAAAGCGCTGCCCGCGCAGCGGGCTCGTCGCGCGCGAACGCGATCAGCAGCCCGATGGCGAACATGGTCGGCAGCAGGGCGGACCCTCCGTACGAGAACAGCGGAAGGGGGACGCCGGCGATCGGCAGCAGGCCGAGCACCGCACCGATGTTGATCACGGCTTGCGCGGTGATCCAGGTCGTCACGCCTCCCGCGGCATACCTCACGAAGCGGTCCTCCGTGCGTCCGGCCACGCGGATACCCGCATAGCCTAGAGCCGCGAAGAGGGCGAGCACCGACAGCGTCCCCGCCAGGCCCAGTTCCTCACCGGTGACGGCGAAGATGAAGTCGGTGTGGGCTTCGGGGAGTTGGCCCCATTTCTCCACACTCGCACCGAGCCCGGAGCCGAAGATTCCGCCAGAGGCCAGCGCATAGATGCCGTGCACGGCCTGCCAGCAGTCGACGGCTCCGCTGCGCGGCTCGGTGGCGCCCAGGCACTGCAGGCGGGCCATGCGGTTCGCGCTGGTCTTGATCAGGACCAGCCCGATCAGGCCGGCGACCGACAGGACCCCCACGAACAGCCGGGTCGGCGCCCCCGCCAGCCACAGCAGGCCGAACAGGATCGCCGACAGGATGATCGCCGTACCCATGTCGCCGCCCAGCATGATCAGCCCGAGCAGCATGAAGGCGACCGGCACGAGCGGCACCAGCATGTGCTTCCACTGCGCCAGCAGCTTCCGGTCCTCCTTGCGGGCGATCAGGTCCGCGCCCCACAGCACCAGCGCGAGCTTGCCGAACTCGCTGGGCTGGATCTGGAAGGAGCCGCCGAGGGCGATCCAGTTCTGGTTGCCGTTGACCGCGACTCCTATCCCGGGGACCTGGACCAGCGCCATCATGAAGACGGCTCCGGCGAGGATCGGGTAGGCCAGCGCCCGGTGCAGCTTCACGGGCATGCGCGAGGCGGCGAACAGCAGCCCCGTGCCGATCACCGCGGCCAGCAGCTGCTTGCGGAAGAAGTACGACCCGGGCAGCGACATCTGCAGCGCGGTGATCTGCGAGGCCGAGTAGACCATCACCAGACCGAGCACGGTGATCAGCAGGCTGCCGCCGAGGATCAGGTAGTACGCGGTCAGCGGCCGGTCCCACGCCCTGTTCAGGCGGACGTAGAGCCGTCGTACGCCGTTGTCGTGCGACGGCCGGGGAACGACGGGGCGCCGGACGGCCCGCTGGACGGGAGGCCGTCCCGTACGGCTACCGGGCATCGGCGCTCACCGCCCCGCCGTGGGGGTACCTACCGTCCGGCCACATCCGAGTCACGCGTCCCTCCAAGGGTCCCGAAGCACCCGCAGTGGCCGAGACCCGCGTCAGGCGCCCGCGCCGAGTTCGCGAACCGCCTCCGCGAACGCGTCACCGCGCTGGTTGTAGTTGGCGAACATGTCCATCGAGGCACAAGCAGGTGCCAAGAGCACCGTGTCTCCGGCAACAGCGAGTCGCCGGGCTTCCTGGACTGCCGCGAGCATCGCCCCAGTGTCGGTCCGGTCGAGGTCGACGACGGGTACTTCCGGCGCGTGTCGCGCCAGGGCTTCCCGGATCAGGCCGCGATCGGCGCCCATGAGCACGGCCGCGCGCAGTCGCTTTGCCGACTTGGCGACCAGCTCCTCGAAGACGGCGCCCTTGGCGAGCCCGCCCGCGATCCACACGATGGACTCGTACGCCGCCAACGAGGCCTCCGCCGCGTGGGTGTTGGTGGCCTTGGAGTCGTCGACGTACGCGACCCCGTCCACGTCCGCCACATGCGCGATGCGGTGGGCGTCCGGAGTGAAGGCCCGAAGGCCGTCCCGTACGGCCTTGGGGGGCACTCCGTAGGCCCGGGCGAGGGCCGCCGCCGCAAGGGCGTTGGCGACGTTGTGCGGGGCCGGCGGGTTCACGTCGGAGACCTCGGCGAGCTCCTGGGCGTTCTTGTGCCGGTCCTCGACGAAGGCACGGTCGACCAGGATGCCCTCCACGATGCCGAGTTGGGAGGGGGCCGGGGTGCCCAGCGTGAAGCCGATGGCCCGGCAGCCCTCCTCGACGTCGGCCTCGCGGACCATGTCCTCGGTGGCCTTGTCGGCGACGTTGTAGACACAGGCGACGCGATTGCCGTCGTAGATATGGCCCTTGTCGGCGGCGTACGCCTCCATGGAGCCGTGCCAGTCGAGGTGGTCGGGGGCGAGGTTCAGGACGGCAGCGGAGTGGGCGCGCAGGGAGGGCGCCCAGTGCAGCTGGTAGCTGGACAACTCCACCGCCAGGACGTCGTACTGGTCCTCGCCGAGCACCGCGTCGAGGAGCGAGACGCCGATGTTGCCCACGGCGGCCGTGCGCAGGCCTGCCGCAGCAAGGATGGAGGCGAGCATCTGGACCGTCGTGGTCTTGCCGTTGGTGCCGGTGACCGCGAGCCAGGGCGCGGCGTCCGGGCCCCGCAGCCGCCAGGCGAGCTCGACGTCGCCCCAGACCGGGACGCCCGCTTCCTGAGCCGCCGCGAACAGCGGCTTGTCCGGCTTCCAGCCGGGCGCGGTGACGATCAGCTCGGTGCCCTCGGGCAGGGTGTCTCCGTCACCGAGGCGTACGGCGATGCCGAGCGCCTCCAGGCCGGCGGCCTGGGCACGCGCGCGTGCGTCGTCGCCGTCGTTGACGACGGTGACCTTCGCGCCGAGGCCGTGCAGCACCTTGGCCGCCGGGATCCCGGAGACGCCGAGTCCCGCGACGGTGACGTTCTTCCCCTGCCAGTCGGTCACTTGTCCGCTGCCCATCCCGCGTAGAAGAGGCCCAGTCCGACAATCACACAAATGCCCTGGATGATCCAGAAGCGGACCACCACAAGGACTTCGGACCAGCCCTTGAGTTCGAAGTGGTGCTGGAGTGGCGCCATCCGGAAGACGCGCTTGCCGGTGAGGCGGAAGGAGCCGACCTGGATGACCACCGACATGGTGATCAGCACGAACAGGCCGCCGAGGATGGCGAGCAGGAACTCGGTGCGCGAGCAGATGGCGAGACCCGCGAGCGCGCCGCCGAGGGCCAGCGAACCGGTGTCACCCATGAAGATCTTGGCGGGCGAGGTGTTCCACCACAGGAAGCCGAGGCAGGCGCCCATCAGCGCCGAGGAGACCACGGCGAGGTCGAGTGGATCTCGCACTTCGTAACAGGCACCCGGGTTGCTGAGGGTCTGCGCGTTGGCACAGGACTCCTGGAACTGCCACACACCGATGAAGGTGTAGGCGCCGAAGACCAGTACGGAGGCGCCGGTGGCGAGGCCGTCCAGACCATCCGTCAGGTTCACGCCGTTCGACATGGCGAGGATCATGAACAGCGCCCAGACGACGAACAGCACCGGGCCGATGGACCAGCCGAAGTCCTGCACGAAGGAGAGCTTCGTGGACGCCGGGGTGTTGCCGCGGTTGTCCGCGAACTGGAGCGAGAGCACCGCGAAGGCGATACCGCCGAACAGCTGGCCGGCCATCTTGGCCTTGGCCCGCAGACCCAGCGAACGACGCTTTACGATCTTGATGTAGTCGTCCAGGAAGCCGACCAGGCCCATGCCGGCCATCAGACCGATCACCAGGATTCCGGAGAACGTCGGCGGCTTGCCGGTGATCAGCTTGGACAGGAAGTACGCGGCGATCGTCGCCAGGATGAAGGCGATACCACCCATGGTCGGCGTACCGCGCTTGGCGTGGTGCTCACGCGGGCCGTCGTCCCGGATGTACTGGCCGTAGCCCTTGCGGGCCAGCAGCTTGATCAGCAGCGGAGTGCCGATCAGGGTCAGGAAGAGGCCAATGACTCCTGAGAACAGGATCTGATTCATCATCGGGCGGCAACCTCACCCTCGGTGCCGCCCGCGAGCAGCGCCTCGGCGATGCTCTCCAGACCGATCGAACGGGACGCCTTCACGAGCACGACGTCCCCCGGGCGCAACTCGCTGCGCAACAGGTCGACCGCCGCCTGTGCGTCGGACACGTGCACCGACTCCTCACCCCACGAACCCTCGTTATATGCGCCCAGTTGCAGCCAGGACGCTTCCCTGCCCCCGACCGCGACGAGCTTGCTGACGTTGAGCCGGACGGCGAGCCGTCCGACCGCGTCGTGCTCGGCGAGCGCCTCGTCCCCGAGCTCGGCCATCTTGCCGAGCACCGCCCAGGTCCGCCGCCCCTTGCCCATCGCCGCGAGCGCGCGCAGGGCGGCTCGCATGGACTCGGGGTTCGCGTTGTAGGCGTCGTTGACGACCGTCACGCCGTCCGGGCGCTCGGTGACCTCCATCCGCCAGCGGGAGAGGGAGCCCGCCTCGGAGAGCGCGGTGGCGATCTCTTCCGCGGACATGCCCAGCTCATGGGCGACGGCGGCCGCGGCGAGCGCGTTCGACACGTGGTGCTCACCGTACAGGCGCATGGTCACATCGCTGCACCCGGAGGGTGTGTGAAGCATGAAGGAGGGCTGTCCGCTGTCCGTGAGTCGCACGTTCTCGGCGCGTACGTCCGCTTCGCCGGACTCTCCGAAAAGGATCACCTTCGCCTTCGTACGGGATGCCATGGCCCGTACGAGGGGGTCGTCCGCGTTGAGGATGGCGGCGCCGCCCTCACTCGCGGCCGGGAGGTTCTCGACGATCTCGCCCTTGGCCTGCGCGATCTGCTCGCGGCCGCCGAACTCGCCGATGTGGGCGGTGCCGACGTTGAGCACGAGGCCGATCTTCGGGGGCGTCAGACCGGTGAGGTAGCGGATGTGGCCGATGCCGCGGGCGCCCATCTCCAGGACGAGGAACCTCGTCTCCTCGGTGGCGCTCAGCGCGGTCAGCGGCAGCCCGATCTCGTTGTTGAACGAGCCCGGCGTCCACACGGTCGGCGCCTTGCGCTGGAGAACCTGGGCGATCAGGTCCTTGGTGCTGGTCTTGCCGGCCGAGCCGGTCAGGGCCACGAGGGTCGCGCCGAGCCGTCGTACGACATGACGGGCGAGGGCGCCGATGGCCTTCTGGACGTCGTCCACGACGATCGCGGGCACCCCGACGGGACGTGAGGCGAGGACGGCGACGGCACCCGCCGCCACGACCGCCGACGCGTAGTCGTGGCCGTCCACGCGCTCGCCGACGAAGGCGGCGAAGAGGCTGCCGGGCTCCACTTCACGGGAGTCCCGGACGACGGATCCGGTGACCTGGACGGACGGATCCGGTATGTCGTACGTCTGCCCGCCGACGACTTCTGCGATCTCGGCGAGAGAGAGGGCGATCACAAGTTCATCCCTGGGTCTTCTGGATAGCTTCGCGAAGCACCTGGCGGTCGTCGAAGGGACGGACCACTCCGGCGATGTCCTGGCCCTGCTCATGCCCCTTGCCCGCGACCAGCACGGTGTCGCCCGGCTCGGCGCGCGCCACGGCCGCGGCGATCGCGGCGGCCCGGTCCTCGAAGACCTGGACCTCGCCACGCTCGTGCACCGGCACGGACGCCGCGCCCTGGAGCATGGTTGCGAGGATCGCCAGGGGGTCCTCGGAACGGGGGTTGTCGGAGGTCAGTACGGCGGTGTCGGCGAGCCGGGCGGCGGCGGCCCCCATCGGCTCGCGCTTGGTCGTGTCGCGGTCCCCGCCGCAGCCGAGCACGACGTGCAGGCTGCCCTCGGTGACCTTGCGCAGCGCCTTGAGCACCGATTCGACGGCGTCGGTCTTGTGGGCGTAGTCCACGACCGCGAGATACGGCTGCCCGGCGTCCACCCGCTCCAGCCGGCCCGGCACGCCCGGCACGGCGGCGATGCCGTCGGCGGCGGCCTGTACGTCGAGGCCGGCGGCGGCCAGGGCGGTGATGGCGGCGAGGGTGTTCGCCACGTTGAAGGGGCCGGCGATCGGCGATCTGGCGGCGATCCGCTCGCCCTGGGGGCCGATCACGGTGAACGTCGAGTCCATGGGGCCGATCGCCACGTCGTCGGCGCGCCAGTCGGCGTCCGGGTGGCCCTCGGCGGAGAACGTGACGACCGGAACCGTGGCTTCCTTGATGAGCCTGCGGCCGTACTCGTCATCGAGGTTGACGACGCCGAGTTTGCTGCGTTTCGGGGTGAACAGCTGCGCCTTGGCCTGGAAGTAGTCCTCCATGTCGGAGTGGAACTCCATGTGCTCCGGGCTGAGGTTGGTGAACACGGCGATGTCGAAGACGCAGGCGTCGACCCGGCCGAGGACCAGCGCGTGGCTGGAGACCTCCATGGCGACCGCCTCGACGCCACGCTCGCGCATGACGGCGAACAGGGCCTGGAGGTCGGTGGCTTCGGGGGTGGTGCGCTCGGACTTGATGCGCTCGTCGCCGATGCGCATCTCGACCGTGCCGATGAGTCCGGTGGCACGGGTGGTCTTGAGGGCGCCTTCGACGAGATACGCCGTGGTGGTCTTGCCCGAGGTGCCGGTGATGCCGATCTGGAGGAGGTCGCGGCCGGGGTGGCCGTAGATCGTGGCCGCCAGTTCACCCATCTGCCCGCGCGGGTTCTCGACGACCAGGGCCGGCAGGCCGGTCGCGGCGACGCGCTCGGCCCCGGTCGGGTCGGTCAGCACGGCGACCGCGCCAAGGCTCGCGGCCTGCGTCACGAAGTCGGCGCCGTGCAGGCGGGCGCCCGGGAGGGCGGCGTACAGATCGCCGGGGCGCACGGCGCGCGAGTCATGGGTGATGCCCGTGACCTCGACGGCGTCCGCGCGGTCCGGCGCGGTGGCATCCAGCTGATCGGCAAGTTCCGCAAGGGGTGTGGCGGAGACCTGCGCCGGCCTGGGCGGCCCCGGATACGTCACGGGTTGCCCCTTCTGGGTGGTTTGGGACTGATCAGCGTGTGGCACGGCGGTGAGCGTACCGGGCGTACCCGCCTGGGAGCGAAGTGAGGGGCGGGGGGCGCCCTGGTTCCCGGAGTCGGGAGTGATCGTCGTCACGAGTGGTTCCTGGCTGCTCGGTGCTGATCAGAGTGGTCGGGGTGGTGGTCAGGGCCGGTAGGAGACCGGGAGCTTCGCGGCCTTGGCCCCGGTCGGCGGGACCTGGAGGGTCTTCAGGGCGAACTCCATGACCTGCTTGTAGATGGGTCCGCAGATCTGACCGCCGAAGTAGTTGCCCTGGGTGGCGTTCTGGATGGCGCAGTAGACCGTGATCCGGGGCTTGTCGGCGGGCGCGAATCCGGCGAACGACGACGTGTAGCCGCGGTACTTGCCGGTGGCCGGATCCACTCGGTTCGCCGTACCCGTCTTGCCCGCGACCCGGTAGCCGGGGATACGCGCCTTGGTGCCGGTGCCCTCCCTGTCGTCCACGACCGACTCCAGCATCTGCGCGAGGGTCTTCGCCGTCTTCGCGCTGATGACCCTGGTCTTCTTGGGTGCCTTGGCGGACGTGAACTGCCCGTCGGGGCCCTTGGTGCCGCGCACGATGCTGGGTTCGACGCGTACGCCGCCGTTGGCGATGGTCGAGTAGACGGAGGCCGCCTGCATCGCGTTGATGGACACGCCCTGGCCGAAAGGAATCGTGTACTGCTGCGAGGTCGACCACTTGTCCGGGGCGGCGAGGATGCCCGGGGTCTCGCCGGGGAAGCCGAGCCCGGTGTAGCTGCCGAGGCCGAACTTGCGCAGGTAGTCGTAGAGGACCTTGTTGGACTGCGGCTGGGTCTTGCCGAGCTGGCCGGTGGCGAGGATGGTGCCGATGTTGCTGGACTTGGCGAGCACGCCGTTGAGCGTGAGGTACCAGGTGTCGTGGTCGATGTCGTCCTTGAAGAGCCGGTCGCCGCGGTGCAGCCGGTTGGGCACGATGACGTGCGTGCCGGGCGTGGCCACGCCCTCCTCCAGTACGGCGGCCATCGACATGACCTTCGCGGTGGAGCCGGGCTCGAAGGCGTCCTGGAGGGCCGCGTTGCCCATGTTCGCGCTGCTGGCCTCGGAGAGGTCGTTCGGGTCGAAGCCGGGCGAGTTGGCCATGGCGAGGATCTCGCCGGTGCGGGTGTCCTGGACGATCACATAGCCACGGTCCGCCTTGGACTCCTGCACCTGCTTGGTGATCGCGTTCTGCGCCGCCCACTGGATGTCGCGGTCGATGGTGAGCTCGACGTCACTGCCGGGCACGGCGGGCGTCTCGGTGGAACCCACGGTGGGGACCTGCCGGCCGCCGGACTGGGCGTAACGGATCTCGCCGTCCTTGCCGGACAGCTGCTTGTTCAGCTGCTGCTCGACACCGCCGCCGCCCTTGCCGTCGGAGTTGACCCAGCCCAGTATCCCGGCGGCGAGGTCGCCGTTCGGGTACACGCGCTTGCTGCTGGCGACCGACAGGACGCCCGCGAGGACGTTGACGGTGCTCTTGTCGCTCTCGGACTTGGTGGCCAGCGCGGTCTTCAGGTCCTTGATCTGCTTCCAGACCTGGGGGGTCTGACGGCTCGCCAGCAGGGTGTAGCGCAGGTTCTTGTTCGCGGGCCGCAGCTTGTGGACGATCTTCTCCGGCTCCTGGCCGAGGATCGGCGCGAGGAGCGCGGCCGCCTGCTCGGGGCCGTCGTCGATCTTCAGCTGCTCTGGGGCGAACAGGGTGGGGTCGGCCGTGATGTCGTACGCGTCCACGCTGGCCGCCAGGGCCACGCCGTTGCGGTCGGTGATGCCGCCGCGCTCGGCGGCCAGGGTGTAGCCGACATACCGGTTCTTCTCGGCCTTGGCGGCGTAGGTGCTCGCGTCGACGCCCTGCACCTGGAGGAGCCGTACGACGAAGGCGATCAGGACGAGGGTGAGGGCCAGGCCGACCATACGCAACCGGGGGCGGGGGCTGCCGAGTCGGATGACGCCGGTGACCGGCGGACGGGGGCGTGCCGGGCGGCGGGCCGGGCGGGCGCCGGGGCCGGGGCGTCGCTGGGCGCCTGCGGAGCGCGCGGGCTTCGCGGGTCCGGGCACGCGGCGGCGCGGCGGTTCCCTGTCGGACACTTCCGTCACCTACCGGGGGTCGAGTACGGGGTGGTGGACTGGGCGGACGGGGCGGGCTGCTGGGCGGAGGGCGCGTCCTGGGGTTCGGCGTACGAGGGCGCGGGCTGCGGCACGGCGGGGGTGGCCTCGGGTGCCGACGTCGTGGGTGTCGCACTGGCCGCCGCGGGCACCCCGGGCTCACTGACCAGGGCCTCGGGGGGAAGGACGAGGGTGCTGTACGCCGCGGTCTGACCGGCGGGCGCGGGGCTGGGGACGCCCTTGACGGTGCCGTCGGGGTTGAGGAAGGCGGGGTCCCCGCCGGGGACCATGCCGAGTTCGCGGGCGCGGCGCTGGAGGGCCTCGGGAGCGGAGTAGGCGTCGATGTCCCGCTGGAGCGACTGCTCCTCGTCGGTGAGGGACTTCGTCTCCTTCTGCAGGTCGTCGAGTCTGAACGCGCCCTCGCTGAGGGCGGAGTTCAGCACGAGGAGCCCGATGAGGCCGCCGCCGAGAAGGAGGACGACCAGGAGGACGAAGGGGGCGCGGGCGGCATGCGCCACCCCCGTGGGGAAGAGCCGCGCCAGCCGGGCGGCCCGGCCCCTCAGTTCGGGTTTCCTACTCACTCACCCTCCCCCGAGTCCGGTTCTCCCGCTCGTGGGTTTGAATTCTGGACCCTGACATCCGTCCCCGCCCCCATCCCCGCGTTGCGCCCCTCATTCGATGGACTCCCTGATGCGTTCGGCGCCCCGCAGGCGCGCCGGTGCCGCGCGCCGGTTCTCGGCGACCTCGTCCTCGGTGGGAAGTTCGGCACCGCGCGTCAGCAGCTTGAGCCGGGGCTGGTACTGCTCGGGGACGACCGGCAGCCCGGGCGGGGCGGTGTTGGCGGCGCCGGCCGCGAACACCTGCTTGACCAGCCGGTCCTCCAGCGAGTGGTACGACAGCACGGCGATCCGCCCGCCGACGCCGAGGGCCGCCACGGCGGCCGGGATCGCCCGCTCCAGGACGGAGAGCTCGCCGTTGACCTCGATGCGCAGCGCCTGGAAGGTGCGCTTGGCCGGGTTGCCGCCGGTGCGCTTCGCGGCCTGCGGCAGCGCGTCCCGGATGAGCTCCACCAGCCGGGCGCTGTTCGTGAACGGCTCCTTGTCCCGCTCGCGCACCACGGCGGCCACGATCCGCTTGGCCTGCTTCTCCTCGCCGTACGCCCGCAGGATCCGTACGAGTTCGCCGGCCGGGTAGGTGTTGAGGACCTCGGCGGCGCTGATGCCGCTCGTCTGGTCCATACGCATGTCGAGGGGGGCGTCCTGGGCGTAGGCGAAGCCGCGGTCGGCCTCGTCGAGCTGCATGGAGGAGACGCCGAGGTCGAACAGGACGCCCTGCACGCGCGCGATGCCGAGCCTGGCCAGAACGTCCGGCAGCTCGTCGTAGACGGCGTGCACGAGGTTGGCGCGCTCGCCGTACGGTGCGAGCCGCTCGCCGGACAGGCGCAGGGCCTCCTTGTCCCGGTCGAGCGCGACGAGCCGGGCCTCGGGGAACCGCTCGAGGAGAGCCTCACTGTGGCCGCCGAGCCCGAGCGTGCAGTCGACGACCACGGCTCCCGGCCGCTGCAGCGCGGGGGCCAACAGGTCCAGGCACCGCTGGAGCATCACCGGGACATGTCGACTCTGGCTCAAGGGGCCCTCTCAGATCCGGCGAACGTGCACGCACCGCCGGGTCCCCGCCCTCCCCCGACAAACTGGGGGACCCCCAGTGAAGGGGAGGCCTGCCGGCGCCGGAAGCGTCAGCCGACCGGGAGCGGGAGGAGGCCGAGCCGTACGTACGCGCCGCGCACGCGGGGAGATCTCCGGAAAGTCGCCGGGGTCTCCGGGGAATTCAGTCCAGCAGGGAGTCTCGCCTCCCGCTTCGCGTCACTTTAGTCCACCGTGTGTCGCGGTCAATCAACCGGCCTGCGCGTCGCCGCTTCGGGTTCCGCCGACGCCGCACTGCGGTCGGATTCGCTCGTATGGGCGCACTCACGACACCCCTGTGGGTTAGCTCACAACAAGGCTCGATGGCGTTCTTTGTCCCCTCTCACAACGGGACCGTTCGTGGCGTGACCAGTACCGTCATGGGTATGACGACTTCTGCATCGGTTCCCACTGGCCCCCAGGGTGCGATAGCCGACCGCGGCACGGTCACCGACCGTCTCGTCGAGGCAAACGAGCGCTATGCCGCCGCCTTCACCGACCCGGGCATGGACGCCCGGCCCGTGCTCCACGTCGCCATCGTCGCCTGCATGGACGCCCGTCTCGACCTGCACGCCGCGCTCGGCCTGGAGCTCGGCGACTGCCACACCATCCGCAACGCGGGGGGCGTCGTCACCGACGACGTGATCCGCTCGCTCACCATCAGCCAGCGCAAGCTCGGCACCCGCAGCATCGTGCTGATCCACCACACGGGCTGCGGCCTGGAGTCCCTCACCGAGGACTTCCGCACCGAGCTGGAGCTGGAGGTCGGCCAGCGCCCCGCCTGGGCGGTGGAGTCCTTCCGCGACGTCGACCAGGACGTGCGGCAGTCGATGCAGCGCGTGCGCACCTCGCCGTTCCTGCTGCACACCGACGACGTACGCGGCTTCGTCTTCGACGTGAAGACGGGTCTGCTGCGCGAGATCGACCCCGCGTAACCCTCTGCCGCGCCTGTCGTTTCGCTGTCAATTCGGCCTCTGGAGCGCACAAAAGGCCCTAAGCCCTGACATATCGCGGACAGTTGTCCACAGTCGAGTGACACGAATCGGTAACGGCAGCAAGAATGCGAGTGTGGCAGTACGCGGAACGTTTCACGCGTGGTGTCCGTGTTCAAGGGGTGGGCCGGTCCGCATCGCGTCGGCCCGGAAAGAACGGGCCGAGGAGGGCCGGGTGACGACCTATGACGATCGAGCGAGCCTCACTGATCTGACCGCCACTGCGGAGCGTGTCCGCAGTTCGGTGGAGGGTGTGATCGAGGGCAAGCCCGAGGTCGTACGGCTTTCGCTGACCGTACTGCTCGCCGAGGGACATCTTCTGATCGAGGATGTCCCCGGCGTGGGCAAGACCATGCTGGCCAAGGCGCTGGCGCGATCCATCGACTGCTCGGTCCGGCGTATCCAGTTCACGCCCGACCTGCTGCCGTCCGACATCACCGGTGTGTCCATCTGGGACCAGCAGCGCAAGGACTTCGAGTTCAAGCCCGGCGCGATCTTCGCCCAGATCGTGATCGGCGACGAGATCAACCGTGCCTCGCCGAAGACCCAGTCCGCACTGCTGGAGTCCATGGAGGAGCGCCAGGTCACGATCGACGGGCAGACCTACGAGCTGCCGAGCCCCTTCATGGTGGTGGCCACGCAGAACCCGGTCGAGATGGAGGGCACCTACCCGCTGCCCGAGGCCCAGCGCGACCGCTTCATGGCCCGCGTCTCCGTCGGCTACCCCAGCGTGGAGGCCGAGCTGCAGATGCTGGACGTGCACGGCGGTGTCTCGCCGCTGGAGGACCTGCAGCCGGTGGCGCACGCCCACGACATCGTGAAGCTGATCGACGCCGTCCGCGGCGTCCACGTGGCCGAGCCGGTCCGGCGGTACGCGGTGGAGCTGGTCGCCGCCACGCGCACGCACCCCGACCTCAGACTCGGCGCCTCGCCGCGCGCGACGCTGCATCTGCTCCGCGCGGCGAAGGCGTCAGCAGCCCTGAGCGGCCGGGAGTACGCGCTGCCGGACGACGTGCAGGCCCTCGCCGTGGCCGTCCTGGCCCACCGCCTGCTGCCCACCGCACAGGCCCAGCTGAACCGGCGTACGTCCGAGCAGGTCGTCCAGGAGATCATGCAGCGCACCCCGGTGCCCGCCGCGCCCCAGCAGCAGACCGGCTTCGGAGGCCTCGGCCGGGGCACTCCGACGTACGGCCAGCAGCCGCCGCGGAGGCTCGGATGACCTCCGGTGGGACCGGCCAGCCGGAGGCGGACCGCGGTGAGAAGAGCGGGATCCGCACCGCACTGGCCGGTCTGACCACGCGTGGCCGCTCCTTCCTGGCCGCCGGCATCGCGGCCGCCATCTGCTCCTACGTCCTCGGGCAGAGCGACCTGCTGCGCGTCGGGCTGCTCCTCGCGGTGCTCCCGCTGGTCTGTGCGACGGTGCTGTACCGCACGCGCTACCGGGTCGCGGGCAGCCGCAGGCTCTCCCCCGCGCGCGTGCCCGCCGGCAGCGAGGCCCGTGTCCATCTGCGGATGGACAACGTCTCCCGGCTGCCCACGGGCCTGCTGATGCTCCAGGACCGGGTGCCGTACGTCCTCGGACCCCGCCCCCGCTTCGTCCTGGACCGGGTGGAGGCGGGCGGCCGCCGCGAGGTGTCCTACCGCGTGCGCTCCGACCTGCGCGGCCGCTATCCGCTGGGCCCACTGCAGCTGCGCCTGAGCGACCCGTTCGGCATGTGCGAGCTGACCCGCTCCTTCTCGACGCACGACACCCTGACGGTCATCCCGCGCGTGGAGCCGCTGCCGTCGGTGCGCTTCAGCGGGGAGGCGAAGGGCTACGGCGACGGGCGGCAGCGCTCGCTCGCGCTGGCCGGCGAGGACGACGTGATCCCGCGCGGGTACCGCTACGGCGACGATCTGCGCCGCGTCCACTGGCGCTCCACCGCCCGGTACGGCGAGCTGATGGTGCGCCGCGAGGAGCAGCCGCAGCGCGCCCGGTGCACGGTGCTGCTGGACACCCGGGGCCCGGCCTTCCAGGGCGCGGGCCCCGACTCTGCCTTCGAGTGGGCCGTGTCGGGCACGGCGTCCGTGCTGGTCCACATGCTCGAACGGGGCTTCTCCGTCCGGCTCCTGACGGACACCGGCAGCTCGGTGCCCGCCGAGGGCGCCGACGGGTTCGCGGGCGCGAGCCAGGAGTCCGCCGACGCGGCCGGGCTGATGATGGACACCCTCGCGGTGATCGACCACTCGGACGGTACGGGTCTGTCGCGGGCGTACGACGTCATGCGCGGCGGCAACGAAGGGCTGCTGGTCGCCTTCTTCGGGGACCTCGACGAGGAGCAGGCGGCGGTGGCCGCCAAGATGCGGCAGCGCAGCGGGGGCGCGGTGGCCTTCGTGCTGGACAGCGGGTCATGGGGGCGGGAACCCACCGATGTACCCGGCGCGTTGGACAGGGGCGAGGAGCGGCTGCGGATGCTGCGGGAGGCGGGCTGGACGGCCCTGAGCGTGCCGCGGGGAGCTTCGCTGGACGAGCTGTGGCGCCATGCGGACCGTGCGCGCACGGACGCCGCCGCCATCAGCGGCGCGTTTGGCGAGGGGGGACGGGTATGAGCGGACGGACACGGATGGCGCTGAGCGCCGCGGCGGCCACACTGATGGCGGCCTGTGCCCTGCTGCCCCTGGTCTCCCCGGTCACCTGGCTGTTGCAGGCGGTCTTCCTGCTGGCGATCCAGACGGGCGTGGGCATGGCGACCCGGCGGGTGCCGCTGGCCCGGCCCCTGACGGTGGCGGCGCAGGCCCTCGTCGCCCTGATGCTGCTGACCCTGACCTTCGCCAACCAGCAGGCGATCATCGGAGTGATCCCGGGGCCGGAGGCGTTCGCCCACTTCGGCGAGCTGCTGCAGACGGGCGCGGACGACGTCAGTCGGTACTCGATCCCGGCGCCGCTGTCGGACGGCATCCGGCTGATGCTCATCGGCGGTGTCCTGATCATCGGCCTGGCGGTGGACACCCTGGCGGTGACGTTCCGCAGCGCCGCCCCGGCCGGGCTGCCGCTGCTGGCGCTGTACTCCGTCGCCGCAGGGCTGTCCGAGGGCGGGTCGGACTGGCTGTGGTTCCTCGTCGCCGCCGCGGGCTATCTGATGCTGCTCCTGGCCGAGGGGCGCGACCGGCTCTCGCAGTGGGGCCGGGTCTTCGGCGGGGCACCGCGGACGCCGGGCGGGGAGCCGACCGGCGCGCTGGCGCCGGTCCGTACCGGGCGGCGCATCGGCGTGGTCGCGCTGGGCATCGCCCTGGCGGTGCCGCTGGCCCTGCCCGCGATGAACGGCGGTCTGCTGGACGCCGCAGGCACGGGAGTCGGCTCCGGCAGCGGGAGCGGCGGCACGATCTCCGCGGTGAACCCACTGGTGTCGCTGCGCGACAGTCTGAACGTGGACGAGGACCGCGAGGTCCTGTCCCTGAAGACCGACACGGCCGACATCTCGAACATGTACCTGCGGATCGTCTCCCTGGACGACTTCGACGGCACCACGTGGCAGCCGGCCAAGCGCAACATCCAGGCCGTGCCGAACGAGTTCCCCACGCCCTTCGGCCTCGGCCCGGACGTCCAGCGCTCACAGGTCGAGACGACCATCTCGGCCGCGGACTGGTACGCGCAGAACTGGCTGCCGATGCCGTACCCGCCCAGCGGCGTGGACATCGCGGGCAACTGGCGGTACGAACCGCTGGGCATGACGGTCGTGGGCGACCGCCGCCAGACCACACGCGGGGCGACGTACACCGTGCGCAGCCTCGACGTGCAGCCGACGGCGAAGCAGCTCGCGGACGCGCCGGAGCCGCCCGCGGCCCTGAAGCGCGAGTTCACCGAGCTGCCCGACACTCTGCCCACGGTGGTCGCCCGGACCGCGCGCGAGGTCACCGAGGGGGCGGCCAACCCCTACGAGCAGGCCGTCAAGCTCCAGGATTACTTCGCCATCACGGGCGGCTTCCAGTACGACACGGACGTCAAGGTGGGCAGCGGACGGCAGGCGATCGCCCGCTTCCTGAAGGACAAGCAGGGCTTCTGCGTCCACTTCTCCTTCGCGATGGCGGCAATGGCCCGCTCGCTGGACATACCGGCACGGGTGGCGGTGGGCTTCGCGCCCGGAACCCCGCAGGGAGACAACTCCGTCTCGGTGGGGCTGAAGGACGCGCACGCCTGGCCGGAGCTGTACTTCGAGGGCGTGGGCTGGACCCGCTTCGAGCCGACGCCGACCCGTGGTTCGGTGCCGTCGTACACCCAGCCGGACACGACCGGCTCGACACTCCCTGACGTGGCGCGGCCCTCGCAGTCGACCAGCACGGGGCCCTCGGCCTCCCCCTCGACGAGCGAGAGCTGCGCGGGGCAGAACCCGGATCTGTGCGCGAGCGAGTCCCCGGAGGCCGCGCTCGTCACGGACGACGACGGCCCGAAGTGGTACGTCATCCTGGCGTGGGCCCTCGGAGGCGCCGCGGCGCTGCTGATCCCCTTGGCGCCGATGCTGTGGCGGCTGCGGACAAGAGCGGTCAGACTGGGAGGGCACGGTCGCACCGAGGCGGACGTGTCGCTCCACACCCTGGCGGTCTGGCAGGAACTCACCGACACCGCCTGGGACTTCGGCATTTCGCCGGACGACTCCCAGACCCCCCGGAAGACCGCCGCCCGCATCGTTCGCCTGGGCCATCTCGACCCACCGGCCGCGGCCTCGGTGCACCGGGTGGCCGACGCGGTGGAGCAGGTCCTGTACGCCCCCACGCCGCGCCCGCCGGCCGGCCTCGCGGAGGACGTCCGCGGCGTCCTGTCGGACCTCGAGTCCAAGTCCGCCTGGACGACGAACTTGCGCGCCCGTCTGGCCCCACGCTCCAGCGCGCGGGTCGCCTGGGCCCTGTCGGACTGGTGGACCAACGTCAAACGGCGCGCCGCAGCGGCCCGCCCGACGTGGCGCAGGCCCTCAACGCCGGGTCAGCGGGGGTGACTGGTCGGCCCACGGCCGGGTGAGCCGGGGCCGGCCCCGGCTCACCCGGCCGGACGCAGGCGCACGTCACCGGGCGTAGGCATACGTCAGGGGGTGACCACCCACCGGTGGTCACCCCCTGCGTCTGTTCGGGAGCTGCTCGTCGAGCTAATGGCCGCCCTGTTCGTCGCGGCGGCGCTGCCAGCGCTGTTCGATACGGTCCATCATGGAGCGCTTCTGACGTGGCTGGCGGCGTGTCTGCTGGCCGCCCGCGGGCTGTTCGCCCGGCTTGGGGGCCTTGCGCCAGCCGGTGACGGCGAGTACCGCACAGCCCAGCATGACGAGGAAGCCCACCACGCTCAGCCACACCTGCTTGGCGACCATTCCAGCCATGAGGAGCGCGATACCTACGAGGAAGCCCGCGACCGCCTGGTAGACCCGTCGCCGGGTGTACGTACGCAGCCCGCTTCCCTCAAGCGCTGTCGCGAACTTGGGATCTTCGGCGTACAGCGCTCGCTCCATCTGCTCGAGCATTCGCTGCTCGTGCTCCGAGAGCGGCACGGAGTCCTCCTCATCGTGCAGTCGCCGGGGCGACCCGGGGGGTCCCTTCAGGATAGGCAGGGAATCGCCCCCGTGAAACCCGCCCCTCTACGCCAATTGGCCAACCGGGCTCCGTCATGGGCGTCCCGACTCGCTGAGATCTGCATTCCCCAGCGGCCGACACGTCATGCCGGAACGGTCTCCCTCGATCATACGGCGCCGCGCGCCCGATCGGGGGGCCTGTGGCGTACTCCATGTGCAGCCAAGCCCCTGATCAACGGCGCGCGCCCTGGGTCCGCTCAGGGAAAGCGGCTCAGGCCTCGGTGGTCTCCCGCGTCTCGCCCAGCACGTGGAGCTGCGTGGCCACGGAGTGGAAGGCGGACAGCTCTGCCGCGGCCTCCTCCAGCTTCAGCAGCGCCTCCAGAGCGCCCGGCTCGGTGTCCACCAGCACGCCCGGGACCAAGTCGGCGAAGACCCGTACGCCGTGCACGGCACCCACCCGGAGGCCGGCACCCTCGACCAGCCCGGTGAGCTGCTCGGCGGTGAAACGGCGCGGCACGGGGTCACCCTGGCCCCAGCGGCCGTCCGGGTCCTCAAGGGCCTGCTTGGCCTCCTTGAAGTGACCGGCGAGGGCCCGCGCCAGCACGGCGCCGCCCAGACCGGCTGCGAGCAGGCTGAGGACGCCCTCGGCGCGCAGGGCGGCCACGGCGTTGCGGACGCCCTCGGCGGGGTCGTCGACGTACTCCAGGACGCCGTGGCACAGCACGACGTCGTACCCGCCGCGCTCGACCACGTCGAAGAGGCCGTGGGCGTCGCCCTGGACGCCCTGCACCCGGTCGGCGACCTCGGCCTCGGCGGCGCGCCGCTCCAGGGCGAAGAGCGCGTTCGGGCTGGGGTCGACGACGGTGACGCGGTGGCCGAGGCGGGCGAGGGGCACGGCGAAGTTGCCGCTGCCGCCCCCGGTGTCCAGGACGTCCAGCGACTGCCGCCCCGTGGCCTTGACCCGGCGGTCCAGGGCGTCCTGGAGGACCTCCCAGACCACGGCGGTACGGAGGGAGGCGCGGGGTTGAGAGGGGCCGGAGCGCAGCGACGTCCGTTGAGAGTGGTGGGGGGAGACGGGCGGGCGCATCGGGTCCGACACGGCGATTGACTCCTCGGCGCGGCGCCGCCGACTGCACGGCGGAGCGAACGGGCTGCCTCCCGGCCGCCCGGGGTCACGGGGGGTGGAAGGCTTCAGGCGCCCTCCACCCTATTGCCTCCGACGGCCCACCCGGCCATCGCGGTACCGCGTGACGCCGACGCCGGAGCCCCGGCAAGGCGGCCGGTACGGCCCCCCGATCCACGGAACCTCCCTCAGCCCGCGTCCGGCATGTCGTCCCGCGCGTGACGGGAGCCGTCAGCCTCCTCCCCGTCCGTCCCGTCCATGTCCGGCCGTGGCTGGGGCAGGACCGGCTGGAGCACCAGCATCCGCTCGACGAGGCGCAGGAACATCGCCACGTCGCGTATCAGGTCGTCGGCGTCCCGGCGGCTGGCCGCGCCCTGGATGCCCGCCTCGGCCCGGGCGCGGCGCCGGGCGCCGGAGGCGAACAGCGCGCTCCACTCGGTGAGTTCGGGTGCGATCTCGGGGAGCACTTCCCATGCGCTCCTGATGCGGGCCCGGCGCCTGGGACTTGGCTCCGGGCGCCCCCGCGCGGCGAGCACGGCGGCGGCGATGCGCAGGGCGGCGAGGTGGGCTGTGGCGTAGCGCTCGTTCGGCGTTTCCAGGACGGCGGTTTCGTCCAGTCCGGCACGGGCCTGGGCGAGCAGGTCGAGGGCGGCGGGCGGGGCCGTGGTCCGGCGGAGGACGGGGTGCACGTCGCTCGCCGGGCCGGTCAGTGAGGGGGCAGGGCCGGTGGCGCGGCGCCGGCGGGCGGCTGCTGCGTGATAGCTGGCCATGACGAACCTCCTGTCGTCAGTGTGACGGCACGCCCTGATACGGGATGCCGTATGTGCCCATCGTGAGGTATGCCACTGACAATCCGTTCTGACCTGGGATTTTGCTTCGATCGAGAGTTCGGGCTAACTTTTGCACTGACCAGTCAGTTCAAATGAAGAGGGGGCAGGGATGGGGGGAACCGTGGCCGCGACCGGCGTCACGGCCCGAGGTCTCGGCCTCGAAGGGCCCCGCGGATGGACGTTCCGCGGGGTCTCCTTCGAGGCGGGGGCCGGCTCGCTGATCACGATCGAGGGACCGTCCGGCACGGGCCGTACGTGTCTGTTGCTCGCGCTCACCGGGCGGATGAAGCCCACCGAGGGGTCCGCCACCGTGGACGGGGCCGAAGTGCCCAAGCGGATGGCGGCGGTACGGCGCGTCAGCGCCCTGGCCCATGTCCCGGGCGTGACCGACCTGGACCCGGCCCTGACCGTCGCCGAGCACCTCCGCGAACGGGCGCTGCTGCAGCGGCGGTTCGGTGACTCGTTGCGCGGGCTGCTGCGGCACCGTGGCGAGCGCGGGACCGAGGAGCGGCAGCGGATCGACGCCGCGCTGACGGCGGCGGGGTTCGACCTGGACACCCTGCCCAAGGGCCCGCGTACGGCCGTACGGGATCTGGAGCGACTGGAGGCGCTGCGGCTGTCCGTCGCGCTGGCCCTCATCGCGCGCCCGCACGTGCTCGGTGTCGACGACACCGACCTCAAGCTCTCGGACGCCGAACGGGCCGAGGCCTGGGCGCTGTTGAAGTCGATCGCCGAGGCCGGGACCACGGTCGTGGCGGTGTGCAGCGAGGCCCCCGACGGGACGGTCAAGGTGTCGACCCAGGCGGCCGACGAGGCCCCCGAGCCCGAGGAAACCGACGGAAAGGAGGCCGCCGATGCGCTCGCCGAGGCTGGCCGCGCTTGAACTCCGGCGCTTCGGCCGGGGGAAGCTGCCGCGTGCCGCCCTGGTCGCGCTGCTGGTGCTGCCCCTGCTGTACGGCGCTCTGTACCTGTGGTCGTTCTGGGACCCGTACGGCCGTCTGGACCGCATTCCCGTGGCGCTCGTGAACGACGACAAGGGGGCGAGCGTCGAGGGCAAGAAGCTCGCCGCCGGCGACGACATCACCAAGGGGCTGCGTGAGAGCGACGTGTTCGACTGGCGGGAGGTGAGTGCCGCCGAGGCCCAGAAGGGCGTGGAGAACGGCACCTACTACCTGTCGCTGACCATGCCGGACGACTTCAGTGAGCGGATCGCCTCCAGTTCGGGCGACTCCCCGGAGACGGGCGCTCTCCAGGTGCGTACGAACGACGCGAACAACTACATCGTCGGGCAGATCTCGCGGACCGTCTTCAGCGAGGTGCGTGAGGCCGCGTCGACGAAGGCGTCGCGGTCGTTCCTGGACAAGATCTTCGTCTCGTTCTCCGACATCCACGGCAAGACGGTCAAGGCCGCGAACGGCGCCGACAAGCTCGAAGGCGGCATCGGGAAGGCGGAGAAGGGCTCCAAGGACCTCGCCGACGGGCTGAAGGACGCCAAGAAGGGCAGCGGCAAGCTGTCCACGGGCCTGAAGAAGCTCAACACCGGCGCGGGCGATCTGGAGGACGGCTCCAGGCGGGTCGCGGAGGGGACGCAGACGCTGGCCGACAGGGTCAACGGGGTCGACAAGAAGATCGGGCCGTTCCTGAAGGACAACGAGAAGACCATCGGGGACACCGCCCAGCTGGTCGCCGACACCTCCGGTGCGCTCCGCAACAACCTCGACGACCTGGTGGAGCGCGCTCCAGGCGCCGCCAAGCGGGCCCATACGGCGTCCGACGCGCTGAATCTCATCCACCAGGCGCGCTGTGAGGACCCTGTCCTACCCGACCCGGCCTGCTCCGACCTGAAGAAGGCGAAGCAGTCGGCCGCGGACGTGGCGGTGATCGCCGACGACCTCAACACGCTGATCGCCGACCAGAACGGCGACCTGAAGAAGCTCGACAAGCACCTCGCCACCCTCCAGAAGCAGTCCCAGGCGCTCGCCGACCGCGCGCCCCGCCTCTCCGAGGACCTCGACGACGCCGTCGCGAGGATCAACAAGCTGAACCAGGGGGCGGGCAAGGTCGCCGCGGGCGCCAAGAAGCTGCACTCGGGCCTCGGCTCGGCCAAGTCCGGCGCGGTGGACCTGGACAGCGGCGTGGGCGAGCTCAAGTCCGGCGCGGTCGACCTCAACGGCGGCATCTACAAGCTCGTCGACGGCTCCGGGAAGCTCTCGGACGGACTGCACGACGGTGCCGAGAAGATCCCCGACTACGACAAGAAGGCCCGCGAACAGCGCACCGAGGTCATGTCCGACCCGGTCCAGCTCGTCTCCCGGGACATGCACAAGGCGCCCAACTACGGCACCGGATTCGCCCCGTACTTCATCCCGCTGTCCCTGTGGGTGGGCGCGATGGTGGCGTACATGGTGATCACGCCGATGAACCGGCGCGCGCTCGCCGCGGGCACCTCGGCGTGGCGGATCGCGCTGGCCGGCTGGCTGCCCGTGGTGGCGATCGGGGCGCTGCAGACGGTGGCCCTGATGTCGGTGCTGCACTGGGCCGTCGGGCTGCAGATGGTGCGGGCGGCCGGGACGGTGGGCTTCCTGTTCCTCGTGACGGCATGCTTCGCGGCGATCGTGCAGTGGCTGAACGCGCGCTTCGGCGCGGCGGGCCGGATTCTCGTCCTGGCCTTCCTGATGCTGCAGTTGACGTCCGCGGGCGGCACCTATCCCGTGCAGACCAGCCCGGGCTTCTTCAACGCGCTGCACCCCTTCCTGCCGATGAGCTACGTCGTGGAGGCGCTCAGGAGGCTCATCACGGGCGGCGGGCTTGAACCGGTGTGGCAGGCGTGCGTGGTGCTCGTCGCCTTCACCGCGGGCGCCCTCGCGCTGACCGCCCTGTCGGCCCGTCGCCGGCAGGTGTGGACGCTCGACCGGCTGCACCCGGAGCTGACCCTGTGAGAGCGCGCGGCACAATCAGGCCCATGGAAAGCAGCAACGCCGCGTCGGGCGGCAGCACGCGCCGTGAGGCCACCCGGCAGAAGCTCTACGAGGCGGCCGTCACGCTCATCGCCGAACAGGGTTTCTCCGCCACCACCGTTGACGAGATCGCCGAACGGGCCGGGGTGGCGAAAGGCACGGTCTACTACAACTTCGCCAGCAAGTCGGTCCTCTTCGAGGAGCTTCTGCGCCACGGAGTCGAACTCCTCACCGCGTCCCTGCGGGAGGCGGCGGAAAAGACCGCGCGGGACGGCGGCAGCAAGGTGGACGCCCTGGACGCGATGATCCGCGCGGGGCTGGTCTTCATCGACCGCTACCCGTCCTTCACCCAGCTCTACGTCGCCGAGCTGTGGCGGACGAACCGGGCCTGGCAGTCCACGCTGATGGTGGTCCGGCAGCAGGCCGTGGCGGTCGTCGAGGGCGTGCTGCGCGAGGGCGTGGACAACGGCGAGTTCAGCGAGGAGATCGACGTCCAGCTGACTGCCGCCGCCCTGGTCGGCATGGTCCTGGTGGCGGCGCTGGACTGGAAGTCGTTCCAGCCGGAACGCTCCCTGGACGACGTGCACTCGGCGCTGTCCCGGCTGTTGCAGGGCCGGGTGAGCGGGCGCCACTGACGCGACAGGCGTCGTACGCACACGAAAGCGCCGGTCCGACGGTGGCCGCGTCCCCCGCGGGCCACTGTCGAACCGGCGCCCTCTCGTGCTCCCCCGTTTCCCCCGTACTCCCCCGTGTCCCCCGCTGGACCCCCGTCCGGCCGTTCCCCCGGGTCCCCCGTCTCGCTCCCGCCGACGCCGGGCCGGCGGAAGGAGCGGATCCGGGGCCCGCTCCGATTCCGGCGCCCCGTGTCGCCGGTGCCGGAGCCGATCCCCTTCTCCGTGCCCCCACTCTCTCGTTCCGGCAGGCCGGGCCCCATCCGCGCGCGTACTCAACTCACCGACTAGGTACGCGTACTCAGAACTGCGCACTCATCCCCAAGCCCCGCCGTTGCCGACTGGTTACGATCGCGTCCGTGTCCATACTTCCCTTGATCTTCACCAGCGGCTGGGCCAGCGGCGTCAACTCCTACGCCGTGGTCCTGCTGCTCGGCGTGTTCGGTGCGACAGGGCTGAGCGACGAGGTGCCCGAGGCGCTGCAACGTCCCGACGTACTGATCGCGGCCGGCGTGCTGTTCCTGTGCGAGGCCGTCGCCGACAAGATCCCGTACGTGGACTCGGCCTGGGACTCGGTGCACACCGTGATCCGGCCGGTGGCGGGCGCGGTCGTGGCAGCGCTGCTCGCCGGTCAGAGCGGGTCGCTGCCCGAGCTGGCGGCGGGCGCGGTCGGCGGTTCCACGGCGCTGCTGAGCCACCTGGTCAAGGCGGGCACGCGGATGGCGGTCAACACCTCGCCGGAGCCGTTCAGCAACATCGTGGTGAGCCTCGCCGAGGACCTCGGGGTCGGCGTCCTCATCACCCTCGCGATCTTCTATCCCGTCGCCGCGGCGGTCATCTCGGGCGTCCTGCTGCTCGCCGGGCTGCTGCTGCTCCTCTTCCTGGTCTCCCGGATCCGACGCTTCCTGCGCCGCAGGGCGGAGCGCCGGGCAGAGAAGCGGCTCGCCCAGGCGGTGGGTCAACGGCCCGGCTGAGGCCCTCGCCTGCGCTTGCGCCCGAGGTCAGGAAGCCGTTGTCAGTGGCGGCCGATAAAGTCCCACGCATGGCAAGGATTGCGGTGATCGGCGCCGGGCTGGGCGCGATGGCGGCCGCTGCCCGGCTCGCCGTCGCGGGCCACCGGGTGGCGGTGTACGAGCGTACGGAGACGTACGGCGGAGCGGTGCGCCGCTTCGAGCGCGACGGCTTCGGGTTCGACACGGGCCCGGGGCTGCTCCCCCTCCCCGCCGTGTACCGCGATCTGTTCGTCAAGACCGGCAAGGCGCCCCTGGAGGCGTGCGTCGAGCTGGTCCAGGTCGACCCGTCCGCGCGGCATGTCTTCGCGGACGGCACCGGGGTCAGTCTGCCGAACGCGTCGCGCGCGGGCATCGTGACAGCCCTCGACGAAGCGCTGGGCGCCGGTACGGGCGGCCGGTGGGGCGACTTCCTGGTCCGCGCCCGCGAAGCCTGGGACCGCACGCGCAGACCGCTGCTGGAAGAGCCCCTGTGGCCGAACTGGCAGGTACTGGCCGAGCGCGAGCCCTACCCTGCGGTCCCCCACAAGCGGTTCCTGCGCACCCGCCGGGCCGGCACCCTCGCCGAGGTCGGCGCCTGGGAGCTGCGCGACCCTCGGCTCGTCGCCCTGCTGGAGAGCCACGCGCTCGCGTACGGCCTGGATCCGCGCGAGACCCCGGCGAGCGCGGCGGTGCTGCCGTACCTGGAGCACGCGTTCGGGATCTGGTATGTGCGGGGCGGCATAAGGGAGTTGGCGCGGGCGGTGTACGAGCGGTGCGTGGCCCGGAAGGTCGAGTTCAGCTTCGGCGCGGAGGTCTCCGGGGTGCTGGAGAAGGACGGCCGGGCGGCAGGGCTGGAGTTGGCCGACGGTTCGGTGGTGGAGGCCGACTTCGTGGTCTCCGGGGTCGCCCCCGGGGTGCTGGACCGCCTCGTCCGGGGCACGGCGCCACGCGGCGAGGGCGAGGTCGCGCCCCAGCGCGGGGCGGCGAGCCGTCTGACGGTGCTGCTGGCGCTGCGCGGGGCCCGGCCGGAAGGCGCGGCGCACCGAACTGTGGTGCACGCAGAGGACCGTGAGGCCGAGTTGGACGCCCTGTTCGGGACGGCGGGGGGCACGGCCGCCCGGGCCACGGTCACCGTCCTGCGGCCCGACGACCCGGGGCTGGTTCCGGACCCCGGGCATGAGGCGATCACGCTCACTTCGACGGTGCCGGCACAGCCTGACTGGAGCGGGGCGGAATCGGAGGCCTTCGCCCGGCACGCCGAGGACCTGATCACGGTCGCGGAGCGTGCCGTCCCGGACCTGCGTGACCGGCTCCTCTGGCACGAGGTGCGTACGCCGGCCGCCATCGCGGCGGAGACCGGCGCGGAGGGCGGAGCGGTTCCGGCACCCGCGCTGGCCGCGGCGGAGGGGCGTCTGCTGCACGCGTCCAACAGCACGGCCGTATCCGGCCTGTTCACGGTCGGCGGCTGGTCCCACCCGGGCGGCGGGCTCCCCCACGCCGGCATGTCGGGCGCGCTGGTGGCGGGACTGATCGTGGAGGGGCCCGAGTTCCGGGGCTCTCAGTGACCCGGGCGTGAGCCGCGCCGGGCGTGGCCGTCAGAAACGGTACTGCTCGTCGTACCCCTGCCCGTGCCCCTGCTGCTGGCCGTCGCCCTGGTACGGGTACTGCTGCTCGGGCGGGAGTTCGCCGCCGTACGCCTCGTCGGTGCGCTGCTGCGGGACCCAGACGCCGCCGGACGGTGTCTCGCCGCCATAGGTGCCGGTGGCGTACTGGTCCTGGGTGTAGCCCTGCTGGCCGTACTGCTGCTGGCCATAGGCGTCGTAGGAGGCGCCGCCGTAGGTCTGGGTGCCGATGTACGGGTCGGAGTACGCGGCGTACTGCTGCTGGCCGGTGGCGTCGTAGCCGTACTGCTGCTGGTCGTAGCCGGTGTAGCCGTCGTACGCGTAGCTCTGGTCGGCCGTCGCGTACTGGTCCTGCTGCTGGCCGGTGGCCGCGTAGTTCTGGTCGGCGGCGGCGTAGGCGGGGTCGCCGCCGTATATGCCGTAGGAGCCCGTGTCGTCCGGCAGGGGCTGCGGTTCATAGACGGAGGTCGTCTCCGCGGCAGTGGGCTGAGCTGTGCGTGACGGGGTGAACACGTCGTCGCGGTCGTAGTCGTCGCCGTAACCGACGCCGTCGTGGCCGTACTTGGCGTCATTGTCCGCGTAGCCGCCCTCGGCCGCCTCCAGGTCGGAGACCTCGAGGGTCGGTTCCTGGCGGTCGGGCTCACCGCGGCGGCGCTTGGCGGCGGCCAGCGGGCCCAGGGCCGGCGCGGAGACCGCCCAGCCGGCCGAGAAGCCGCGGCGGAACGACAGCGTGACGTAGGTCTGGCCGACCGCGAACGCTGCCGCGCCCAGACCGATGACGATGACGGAAGGAATCAGCACCCCGACCACGACGCCGAGGAACCCGACGAAGGCGAGCAGCCGCCAGCGCAGCCGCGCCTTGTACTGCAGCAGCACCTCGCCCAGCAGCCACAGCGCGACGACGCCGAATGCGATGTAGAGGACCGTCCAGCCCATGTACGCCCCTCTCCCAGTGGCCGCCTACGCAGTGTGACGTATATCAGGACGGCCGGTCTAGGCCTGCGGTGGGTGGTGCAGGCCCAGGCTTTCGTAGATTTCCAAGGTAGCTGTGGAGTTGTTGAGCGTGATGAAGTGCAGTCCGGGCACTCCCTCGGCCAGCAGCCGCGCGCAGAACTCCGTGGCGAACTCGATGCCAATGGAGCGTACAGCCGCGGGATCGTCCTTGGCTGTGAGGATCCGCTCTTTCAGGGCGGCCGGGAAGACGGCGTTGGTGAGGGAGGGAATGCGTTCCAGCGTCTTTACGCTGGCGATCGGCATGATCTCCGGGATGATCGGGGTGTCGCAGCCCGCGGCCGACACCCGGTCGCGCAAACGCAGGTAGTCCTCCGGTTCGAAGAACATCTGCGTGATCGCGTAGTCCGCGCCCGCGCGGCACTTGTCGACGAAGTGACCGACGTCCGCCTCCCAGTCGGCGGAGCGCGGGTGCATCGCGGGGAAGGCCGCCACGCCCACGCAGAAGTCGCCGGAGGCCTTGATCAGTTCGACGAGTTCGGCGGCGTAGGTGAGGCCCTGCGGATGCCGCACCCAGTCGCCCAGCGGGTCACCGGGCGGGTCGCCGCGCAGGGCGAGCATGTTGCGGATCCCGGCGTCGGCGTACTGCCCGATGATGTTGCGCAGGTCCGCCACCGAGTGGTCGACGGCGGTGAGGTGGGCGATCGGGGTGAGCGTGGTGTCCGAGGCGATCGCCTCGGTCGCCTTGACCGTGCCCGCGCGGGTGGAACCGCCCGCGCCATAGGTCACGGAGACGAAGTCGGGTCCTACGGCCTCGACCCGGCGCAGCGCGTTCCACAGGTTCCGCTCGCCCTTCGGGGTCTTGGGCGCGTAGAACTCGAAGGAGTACGTCGTCTTTCCGGTCGCGAGCATCTCGCGCACGGTACGAGCGTGGTCCGATCTGATGGATGCGGTGCCGAGGGCCATACTCGCAGGTTAGTCAGGGGGCCCCGGTCCCCCAACCGGACGCAGGACATTTGCCCGATTTGCCGGGTTGTTGTCCACGCCTTGGACAAACGTCAGGAAATCCGGGGCCGGGTGCCCACCAGGGCGGGCGGGGCACTACCCCTGCCGCAGCCGCTTGGCGAACTCCGCCGCCGCCGCGCCCGGGTCGTCCGCCTCCGTGATCGCCCGTACGACGACGACACGGCGGGCGCCCGCCTCCAGCACCTGGTCGAGGTTGGCGAGGTCGATGCCGCCGATGGCGAACCAGGGGCGGTCGGTGCCGAGGGCGGCTGTGTGCCGGACCAGGTCGAGACCGGGGGCGTGGCGGCCGGGCTTGGTGGGGGTCGGCCAGCAGGGGCCGGTGCAGAAGTAGTCGACGCCCTCCTGGACGGCGGCCGCGGAGGCCTCGGACTCGGAGTGCGTGGAGCGGCCGATGAGGACGTCACCGCCGAGGATCGCGCGGGCCGCGGGTACGGGGAGGTCGCCCTGGCCGAGGTGCAGGACGTCGGCGCCGGCGGCATGGGCCACGTCGGCACGGTCGTTGACCGCGAGGAGCTTGCCGTGCCGGGCGCAGGCGTCGGCGAAGACCTTCAGGTGCTCGAGTTCCTCGGCCGCCTCCATGCCCTTGTCCCGCAACTGCACGATGTCGACGCCCCCCGCCAGCACGGCGTCCAGGAACTCCGCGAGGTCGCCCTGCTGCTTGCGGGCGCCGGTGCAGAGGTAGAGCCGGGCATCGGCGAGCTGGGCGCGGGCGGTGCCTGCGGTGACGGTGTCGGACATACGGTGCCCCCTGTGGTCGGGTTGCCGGACGGGTGACGTCGGGCGGGTGCCGGACGGTGGCACGGTAGCCGGAGCTGGGCGCGACGTCGCGGAGCGGTGGGGTGTGGTGGGGCGTGGTGGGCCGGGGCGGGGTGGCACCGGACCCGGCCGCCGGTGCGGGCGAGCCCTGCTTCGTGCCCCGGGACGCCCTACTTCCCGCCCGGGGACGTCCTGCTTCGAGCCCGGGGACGGCGCCCCTCCTGCGGCGGCCTCGACCTCAGTCCGGCACCGGCCGACGGGGCATGCCCGGCCGACCCATGCCGACCGGACGGCCGAAGCCTCCGCGCTTACGGAGACGCCGTCGCGCCGGTGGCCCATGAGCCCGACCCCCGGCCCCGAGCGGGAACGGGAGCGGCAGGTTCTCCCCGCCGCCCCCGTCACTTCCCACCGTGCGCCACGCGTGTCCCGATCCCGGCTCCGGGCCGCAACGGGGCGCGGCCGTGGCCCGTGCGCCGGACGGTGTTCGGATCGGTGGGTTCGGACTCAGACGGCGAGCGCCTGGGCGCGGCGCTTCACCTCCGTGCCGCGATTCTCACTGAGGGCCTGCGCGGGGGTGCCGGGCAGGCTGTCGTCGGGGGTGAAGAGCCACTCCAGCATCTCTTCGTCCGTGAAGCCGTCATCCCGCAGGAGCGTCAGGGTCCCGGACAGACCCTTGACGACCTTGTCCCCGTCGATGAAGGCGGCGGGGACGTGCAGTGCGCGGTTCTCACCACGGCGTACGGCGATGAGCTGGCCGTCCTTGACCAGCTGCCGGACGCGGGTCACCTCGACGCCGAACATTTCGGCGATGTCGGGGAGGGTGAGCCAGGCGGGGACGAGAGCATCGGTTTTTGCGTCAATCTCGGTCACGGAACAAGCCTGCCATCTGCCACTGACAGTCGGAAGCCAGGCCGGTCCGCATGGGAGGACCTGTTGGGGTGACGTGCTACGCCACCGCGGCTTTCATCGGCCGTCCCGGATCCTTCAGCAGCTCCGCGTTCACCGGCGTGCCCGCCTCGATCAGCCGTCGGCCCTGCGCCAGATCCCTCGGCCGGCCCACCGCCAGCAGGGCGACGAGCCGGTCACCCCGCAGCCAGCAGACGGTCCAGGCGGGGCCCGACGGATCGCCGCGCCACAGAAGCGTATCGGCGGCGGCGTGATGGCCGGCGTACTGGACGAAGCGGCCGAACTGCTCGGACCAGAAGTACGGCACGGGGTCGTAGATCGCGGAGCTCTCGCCGAGGATGTTCGCGGCGACCGTGCGCGGGCCCTGGAGGGCGTTGTCCCAGTGGTGGACCAGGAGGCGCGCGCCGTACCGCCCCGACGGGAAGGAGGCGCAGTCGCCGACCGCGTAGACGTCCGGCACGGACGTGCGCAGGCTCTCGTCGGCCACGACGTCGCCCTGTGCTCCGAGCTCGATGCCCGAGCCCGCCAGCCAGGCCGTGGCGGGCCGAGCCCCGATGCCGACCACGACCGCGCCGGCGGGCACCCACGAGCCGTCGTCGAGGATCACCTCGCCGGGCTCGACGCGCTCCACGCGCGCGTGCGTACGCAGCACCGTCCCGCTGTCCTCGTACCAGGCGGTCATCGGGGCCGCCACCTCCGCGGGCAGGGCACCCGCGAGCGGCCGCTCGGCCGCCTCCACGACCGTCACCGCGCAGCCCGCCTCGCGCGCGGCCGTGGCGAACTCCGCGCCGATCCAGCCCGCGCCGACGACCACGATGTCGTGCTGCCGGGCCAGCACCGGCCGCAGCCGCTCGGCGTCGTCCAGGGTGCGCAGCAGATGCACGCCGGGCACGCCCTCCGCGCCCGGCAGCCGGATCGGTTCGGCGCCGGTGGCGAGGACGAGGACGTCGTACGGGACGGGCCCGGCCTCGGTGTCCAGCTGGTGTTCGGCGGGGCGCACGCCCAGCACCTCGCGCCCCAGCTGGAGTTCGACGCCGAGCGCCTCGAAGTCGACGTCGAAGGCGGAGCCCTCGGCCTTGCCGAGCAGCACGGCCTTGGACAGGGGCGGCCTGTCGTACGGCTGGTGGGGCTCGGCGCCGATCAGTGTGACGGTGCCGGTGAAACCCTGTTCCCGCAGGGCGACCGCCGTCTGTACGCCGGCCATGCCCGCGCCGGCCACGACCACACGGCGTGCCGCTGACGTGCCCCGTTGCTGCGTCTGCTCGCTCACCTGATCACCATAGACAACTGACTATTTGTCAGTCAGGGGGCGTGCTCAGTGACCTGCTGCACAACCTCGACCGGAAGCTGCTCCACCACGCTGGTCCCGCTGCCCGTCTGCGACTCCCATTCCCAGGTCTCCTCCAGCCGCACCCGCCCGTCGGGCAGCTCGACCACCGTCGACACACAGTGCCCCGACGACGTCGTGCCGTCCTGCTTGAGCTGCACGTACCGGAAGTCCAGCCGGTCGTTTTCCCTGGTGCCCACGAGATGGCCGCGTACGACGTCGCCGCCCGTGTACTCGGCCCAGATCTCGCCGTCCTTCTCGTGGTACGCGAACCGGGTGCGTGTACCCACCTGACCTGGGGCCTGGTCCGCGACCGGGGCCAGGACGAGACCGTCGAGCGAGCGGGGCATGGGCGCGGGCTCCCTTACTGAGACTTCGGACGGCGGGCTAGGGTGGCCAACGTAGAGCACTCGCGGGAGCCCGGACGCACCGGGCTGAGAGGGAGGCTGGCGGCCTCCGACCGTACGAACCTGATCCGGGTCATGCCGGCGAAGGGAGGGGCTGGACGCCCATGTCGCGTACGCGAACCTCAGACGTCCTCGTCATCGGGGGCGGCATCATCGGCCTGGTCACCGCGTGGCGGGCCGCGCAGCGCGGGTTCACGACGGCTGTCGTGGACCCCGAGCCGGGTGGCGGAGCCGCCCAGGTGGCGGCCGGGATGCTGGCCGCCGTCACGGAACTGCACTACGGCGAGCAGACCCTGCTCGGCCTGAACCTGGCCTCGGCCCGCCGCTATCCGGACTTCGCGGCCGAGCTGACCGACCTGACCGGCCATGACCTCGGCTACCGCCGGTGCGGCACGCTCGCCGTCGCGCTGGACGCGGACGACCGCGCCCATCTGCGCGACCTGCACGCCCTGCAACGCCAGTCCGGCCTGAACTCCGAGTGGCTGTCCGGGCGGGAGTGCAGGCGCCTGGAGCCGATGCTCGCGCCGGGCGTGCGCGGCGGGCTGCGGGTGGACGGCGACCACCAGATCGACCCGCGGCGGCTGTCCGGGGCGCTGGTGGCCGCGTGCGAGCGGGCCGGGGTGGTCTTCCACCGGGCCTGGGCCGAGCGCTTCGACGTCGTCCGGGACCGGGCCGCCGGAGTCACCACGGCGGACGGCACCGAGCTGCGCGCGGGCCACGTCGTCCTCGCGGCCGGGAGCCTCAGCGGGCGTCTGCCCGGGGTCCCGGACGACGTACTGCCGCCCGTGCGCCCCGTGAAGGGACAGGTGCTGCGGCTGACGGTGCCGCAGCGGTACGCGCCGTTCCTGAGCCGGACCGTGCGCGCCGTGGTGCGGGGCAGCCAGGTGTATCTGGTGCCGCGCGAGAGCGGGGAGCTGGTCGTGGGGGCGACGAGCGAGGAGCTGGGCTGGGACACCACGGTGACCGCGGGCGGCGTGTACGAGCTGCTGCGCGACGCGCACGAGCTGGTGCCGGGCATCACCGAACTGCCGCTCACCGAGACGCGGGCCGGCCTGCGCCCGGGCTCCCCCGACAACGCGCCGCTGCTCGGCCCGACCGAGCTGGTCGGGCTGTCGCTGGCCACCGGGCACTACCGCAACGGCGTGCTGCTCACGCCGGTCACCGGCGACGTCATGGCGCATGTCCTGGCCACCGGTGAGCTCCCGGACGAGGCCCGCGCCTTCACCCCCAGGCGCTTCGGCGCCGCCGCACTCACGGAGCAGCCCGCATGAGCGTCCCGGTCACCATCTCGGTCAACGGCGAGCGTCGGCAGATCGAGCCGGGCACGGCTCTCGACACGCTCGTGAAGTCCCTCACCGCGGCGCCCTCCGGAGTGGCCGCCGCCCTCAACGAAACCGTCGTCCCGCGCACGCAGTGGCCGTCGACGTCCCTCTCCGAGGGGGACCGTGTCGAGGTCCTGACCGCCGTCCAAGGAGGCTGAACCATGGCCGACGATCCCTTTGTCATCGGGGGCAACTCCTTCTCGTCCCGTCTGATCATGGGCACGGGCGGAGCGCCCAGCCTGGACGTGCTGGAGCGGGCGCTGGTGGCGTCCGGGACGGAGCTGACGACGGTCGCGATGCGGCGGGTGAACGCGTCGGTGCACGGCTCGGTGCTCTCGGTGCTGGAGAAGCTCGGGATCCGGGTGCTGCCGAACACGGCGGGGTGCTTCACGGCGGGAGAGGCCGTACTGACGGCCCGCCTCGCGCGCGAGGCACTCGGTACGGATCTGATCAAGCTGGAGGTCATCGCCGACGAGCGGACGCTGCTGCCGGACCCGATCGAGCTCCTTGACGCTGCCGAGACGCTGGTGGACGACGGGTTCACCGTGCTGCCGTACACCAATGACGATCCTGTGCTGGCGCGGAAGCTGGAGGACGTCGGCTGTGCGGCGATCATGCCGTTGGGGTCGCCGATCGGTTCGGGCCTCGGCATCCGCAATCCGCACAACTTCCAGCTGATCACGGAGCACGCGCGCGTGCCGGTGATTCTGGACGCGGGAGCCGGTACGGCGTCGGACGCGGCGCTCGCGATGGAACTGGGGTGCGCGGGTGTGATGCTCGCCTCAGCGGTGACGCGGGCCCAGGAGCCGGTGCTGATGGCCGACGCGATGCGGCATGCGGTGGAGGCGGGGAGGCTGGCCCACCGGGCGGGGAGGATTCCGATGCGGCACTTCGCGGAGGCGTCGTCGCCGGTCGAGGGCCTGGCGAGGCTGGACCCGGAGCGGCCCGCGTTCTGAAAGCAGTTCCGAAAGCGGTTCTGAACGCACGTTCGATGGAAAGTCTTCGGCCAGCGAGGCGTCCGTCACAGGTCAGCTTCAGTCCCGCCCCGATCCCGGCCGAACCGAGAGGCGTGCCGGTGTCGGCTCGTACACTCACCTGCGTGGATACGACCCTTCAAGACCCTCTGGTCGGGCAGGTGCTCGACGGCCGCTATCGCGTGGACGCGAGGATCGCGGTCGGCGGGATGGCCACGGTCTACCGGGCCGTGGACACCCGCCTCGACCGTGTGCTCGCGCTCAAGGTGATGCATCCCGCGCTGGCGGTCGACGGGGTGTTCGTCGACCGGTTCATCCGGGAGGCGAAGTCCGTCGCCCGGTTGGCGCACCCGAACGTGGTGCAGGTCTTCGACCAGGGCACCGACGGGTCGTACGTCTATCTCGCCATGGAATACGTCGCGGGCTGCACCCTGCGCGACGTGCTGCGCGAGCGCGGGGCACTGCAGCCCCGCGCCGCCCTCGACATCCTTGAGCCGGTGCTGGCCGCGCTCGGCGCCGCGCACCGCGCCGGGTTCGTGCACCGGGACATGAAGCCGGAGAACGTCCTCATAGGGGACGACGGCCGGGTCAAGGTCGCCGACTTCGGGCTCGTGCGGTCCGTGGACACCGTGACCAGCACCACCGGTGCCGTGCTGGGCACCGTCTCCTATCTCGCGCCCGAGCAGATAGAGCAGCCGGGCGCCGCCGACGCCCGTGTCGACGTGTACGCGTGCGGTGTCGTGCTCTACGAGATGCTCACCGGCGACAAGCCGCACGACGGGGACTCCCCCGCCGTGGTGCTCTACAAGCACCTGCACGAGGACGTCCCGCCGCCCTCGGCGATCGCGCCGGGGCTGGCGTACGAGCTCGACGAGCTGGTCGCGTCGGCCACCGCGCGCAACCCGGACATCCGTCCGTACGACGCCGTGGCGCTGCTCGCGCAGGCCCGGGACACGCGCGCCGCGCTGAGCGCGGAGCAGCTGGACGCGGTGCCGCCGCAGGCGCTCACGGCGGAGCACAGCAACGCCGACGACCGTACGAGCGTGATCCCGCGCGCGTTGAACATCCAGCGGCCGCTGCCCGTGAACGAGGACGAGCCGGAGCGCGAGGCCGTCTTCAACAGGACCAGCCGGCTGGAGTCGCCGCCCCCGCCGCCCCGGCGCCGGTCACGGACGTCGCGCGCCCCGCGCGGGCCGCTCGTCGTCGTCGCCGCCGTACTGCTGGCCCTGGGCCTCGGTGTCGGCATCTGGTACATCAACTCCGGCCAGTTCACCGAGGTCCCGCCGCTGCTGTCCAAGACCGAGGCGCAGGCCCGGGACCGGCTGGAGGACTCCGGGCTCGACGTCGGCAAGGTCGAGCGCGCGTTCAGCGACACCGTCAAGCGCGGCACCGTCATCAGCACGGACCCGGACACGGGCGCCCGCATCCGGCACAACGACTCCGTGAGTCTGGTCATCTCGCTGGGACCGCAAACCGTGAAGGTGCCCGACCTCCAGGGCTACCCGCTGGACAAGGCGAAGAGCGAGCTGAAGGAGAGCGGCCTGGAGCCGGGCAGGGTGATCCGGGAGTTCAACGACGACGTCACCAGGGGCTCCGTGATCTCCTCGACCCCCGGGACCGGCACCAAGGTCCGCTCCGGTGCCGCGATCGAGCTCACCGTCAGCAAGGGCAGCCCGGTGGACGTCCCCGACGTCACCGGCTCGACCCCGGCCGACGCGAGGGCCGAGCTGGAGGAGGCCGGTTTGAAGGTGAAGATCGCCCCCGCGCGGGTCAACTCCGAGTTCGACGCGGGCCAGGTCGCCCAGCAGTCGCCGACGGAGGGCAAGCAGGCCGCCGAGGGCGACACCGTGACGCTGACGCTGTCCAAGGGCCCCGAGATGATCGAGGTCCCGGACGTGGTCGGTGACAGCGTCGACGACGCCACGACCGCGCTGGAGTCGGCCGGCTTCCAGGTCGACGAGGACCGCGGCCTGCTCGGACTGTTCGGCGACACGGTCAAGAAGCAGTCCGTGAAGGGCGGGAAGACGGCACCGAAGGGGTCGACGATCACGATCACCATCCGGTGACGGGCGCTCTCCACATCCGGCTCGTCATCGGCCGGTGATCGGGCGGGCGGGGCCGCATGACACCCTGAACGGGTGAGAAGTCAGCAGTCCGGCACCGCCCTCTCGGGCCCCTCCCGCAACCCCGTCGGCGGCCACATCCCCGTGGCCGGCGGCCTCAGTTCCGTCGGGCTCACCTACGCCCACGACCTCAAGGCCGAGACGGTCCAGGTCTTCGTCGCCAACCCACGCGGCTGGGCCACGCCGGCGGGGAACCCGCGGCAGGACGAGGAGTTCCGCGCGGTGTGCGAGGCCGAGTCGATCCCGGCGTATGTGCATGCGCCGTATCTGATCAACTTCGGCTCGCACACCGAGGCGACGGTCAAGAAGTCGGTGGAGTCGCTGCGGCACTCGCTCCGGCGCGGGCGGGAGATCGGGGCGCTGGGCGTGGTCGTGCACACGGGCAGCGCGACCGGCGGCCGGGAGCGGACCGTGGCGCTCAAGCAGGTACGCGAGCACATGCTGCCGCTCCTCGACGAGCTGACCCACGACGACGACCCTTTCCTGCTGCTGGAGTCCACGGCCGGGCAGGGTTCCTCACTCTGCTCGCGGACCTGGGACTTCGGGCCGTACTTCGAGGCGCTGGACGCCCATCCGAAGCTGGGCGTGTGCCTGGACACCTGCCATATCTTCGCCGCCGGCCATGACCTGACCGGCCCGTCCGGCATGCACCAGACGCTCGACCTGCTGGTGGACACCGTCGGCGAGGGCCGCCTGAAGCTGATCCACGCCAATGACTCCAAGGACGTCGTCGGCGCCCACAAGGACCGGCACGAGAACATCGGCGCAGGTCACATCGGCGAGGACCCGTTCCGGGCACTGATGACGCACCCGGCCACGGAGGGCGTACCGCTGATCATCGAGACACCGGGCGGGAAGGAAGGGCACGCGGCGGACGTGGAGCGGCTGAAGAAGCTTCGCGACGCGTAACCCGACCCGGCAGGAGCAGGAGCAGGAGCAGGAGCAGGACAGAAAAGCACAGGGTTGGGAATACCCCTGGGGGGTATACGGTTCCTGCTCGGTACAGGAACCGTGACCTGGCATTGGGGGCACTCATGCAGCACGAGGCGCACGCTCACCACGAGATGGCCGCCACCAGCACATGGGGGATGGCGATTCGGGCCACCCTGCACTGCCTCACCGGCTGTGCCATCGGCGAAGTGCTGGGCATGGTGATCGGCACGGCGCTCGGCTGGAGCACCGTACCGACGCTGATCCTGGCGATCGCCCTCGCCTTCTTCTTCGGCTACGCACTCACCCTGCGCGGGGTGCTGAAGGCGGGCGTCGACCTGCGTGCCGCGCTCAAGGTGGCGCTGGCCGCGGACACCCTGTCCATCGCCGTGATGGAGCTGGTCGACAACGGTGTGATCGTGCTGTGGCCCGGCGCCATGGACGCCGAGCTCGCCGACCCCCTGTTCTGGTGGGTGCTGGCGATCGCACTGACCGTCGCCTTCGTTCTGACGACCCCGGTCAACAAGTGGATGATCGGCCGCGGCAAGGGGCATGCGGTGGTGCACCAGTACCACCACTGAAGGCCCCGGTACGACCACCGAAGGTCACAGCTCAGGCCCGTCCCCGGGCTCCTCCTGGTACGAGTACCGCTGTTCCTTCCACGGGTCCCCGAGGTTGTGGTAGCCGCGCTCCTCCCAGAACCCGCGCCGGTCGGCGGTCATGTACTCCACCCCCCGGACCCACTTCGGCCCCTTCCAGGCGTACAGATGGGGGACGACCAGACGGAGGGGGAATCCGTGCTCCGCCGTGAGCAGTTCGCCGTCCTTGTGGGTCGCGAAGATCGCGAGATCGGAGGCGAAGTCGGCAAGGCGCAGGTTGGAGCTGAAGCCGTACTCGGCCCACACCATCACATGCGTGACGGCCGGGGCGGGCGGGGCGATGTCGAGGATCGTACGGGCCGGGATGCCGCCCCACTCCGCGCCGAGCATGCTGAACTTCGTGACGCAGTGCAGATCGGCGACGACGGTCTTGTACGGCAGAGCCGTGAACTCCTCGTGGGTCCAGCAGTGCTTCTCGCCGTCGGCGGTGGCCCCGAACACCCTGAACTCCCAGCGTTCGGGACGGAACTTGGGGACCGGGCCGTAGTGCGTGACCGGCCAGCCGCGCTGCACTCGCTGTCCCGGCGGAAGCTCGGCGTGTGCTGCTGCTCCACCTTCGCGCTCTGCCGGCTGACCCATGTCTCCATCCTGACAGACCGGGGGCAGTGCACCCGACCACACCCCTCCGCAATCCACCGCAAACTGGACTAAGCATGCACTTACTTACTAAGTGAAGACTTACTGGACGATCTTCTTCAGCGGTGGAATCATGCGGCGCAACCCGCCAGTTACCACGCGTGGAAGGAGCCTCTGCGATGCAGGGCGACCCCGAGGTCCTCGAATTCCTCAACGAGCAGCTGACCGGCGAGCTCACGGCGATCAACCAGTACTGGCTGCACTACCGGATCCAGGACAACAAAGGCTGGACCAAGCTCGCCAAGTACACGCGTGAAGAGTCCATCGATGAGATGAAGCACGCGGACAAGCTCACCGAGCGCATCCTCATGCTGGACGGCCTGCCCAATTACCAGCGGCTGTTCCACGTGCGGGTCGGCCAGACGGTCACCGAGATGTTCCAGGCGGACCGCCAGGTCGAGGTCGAGGCGATCGACCGCCTCAAGCGCGGCATCGAGGTGATGCGCACCAAGGGCGACATCACATCCGCGAACATCTTCGAGTCGATCCTCGAGGACGAGGAGCACCACATCGACTACCTGGACACCCAGCTGGAACTCATCGAGAAGCTCGGTGAGGCCCTCTACCTCGCGCAGCAGATCGAGCAGCCGAGCTAGGCCGCGTCCTCAAGATCGGCGAGCAAGGGCTCGCCCTGGTCGGCCAGCTCCCGGCGCGGGCAGGCACCCCTGCCCAGGAGCGCCTGGATCCGGCGCACACACGAGCCGCAGTCCGTGCCGGCCTTGCAGGCCGAAGCTATCTGGCGGGGAGTGCAGGCACCGCCCTCCGCGTGCTTCTTGACCTGCTGCTCGGTGATGCCGAAGCAGCTGCAGACGTACACGCGGTTCACCTCCCGGCGGGATCGATGCGCCATCCCCTTGATCGGTGAGGCTAACCTAACCTTACCCGTCACACAGGAACCGTAAAAGTGGGGTGGGGCGCGGATCGTATGTGATCCGCGCCCCACCTCTTTGCATGTAACAACCGAACCGGCTACTGGTCCCTGTACATCTCCGCGACGAGGAACGCCAGGTCAAGCGACTGGCTGCGGTTGAGCCGCGGGTCGCAGGCCGTCTCGTAGCGCTGGTGCAGATCGTCGACGAAGATCTCGTCACCGCCGCCCACGCACTCGGTGACATCGTCGCCGGTGAGCTCCACGTGGATGCCGCCCGGGTGGGTGCCGAGGGCCTTGTGGACCTCGAAGAAGCCCTTGACCTCGTCGAGCACGTCGTCGAAGCGGCGGGTCTTGTGACCGGAGGCCGCCTCGAAGGTGTTGCCGTGCATCGGGTCGGTCACCCAGGCCACGGTGGCACCCGAGGCGGTGACCTTCTCGACCAGCTCGGGGAGCTTGTCGCGGACCTTGTCGGCGCCCATCCGGACGATGAAGGTCAGCCGGCCCGGCTCGCGCTCGGGGTCCAGGCGCTCGATGTACTGCAGCGCCTCCTCGGCCGTCGTGGTCGGGCCGAGCTTGATGCCGATCGGGTTGCGGATCTTGGAGGCGAACTCCACGTGCGCGTGATCCAGCTGCCGGGTGCGCTCACCGATCCACACCATGTGGGCGGAGACGTCGTACAGCTGCCCGGTGCGCGAGTCGACCCTGGTCAGCGCGGACTCGTAGTCGAGCAGCAGCGCCTCGTGCGAGGAGTAGAACTCGACCGTCTTGAACTCCTCCGGGTCGGCCCCGCAGGCGTGCATGAAGTTCAGCGCCTGGTCGATCTCGCGGGCGAGCTGCTCGTAGCGCTGGCCGGACGGGGACGACTTCACGAAGTCCTGGTTCCAGGCGTGCACCTGGCGCAGGTCGGCGTAACCGCCGGTGGTGAAGGCGCGCACCAGGTTGAGCGTGGAGGCGGACGCGTTGTACATCCGCTTCAGGCGCTCGGGGTCCGGGATGCGGGCGGCCTCGTTGAAGTCGAAGCCGTTGACCGAGTCGCCGCGGTACGTCGGCAGGGTCACGCCGTCGCGGGTCTCGGTGCCCTTGGAGCGCGGCTTGGAGTACTGGCCGGCGATGCGGCCGACCTTCACCACGGGGACGGACGCGGCGTACGTCAGCACGGCGCCCATCTGGAGCAGCGTCTTGAGCTTGTTGCGGATCTGGTCTGCGGACACCGCGTCGAAGGCCTCGGCGCAGTCGCCGCCCTGGAGGAGGAACGCCTCTCCCTTGGCGACGGCCGCCATCCGGGCGCGCAGCTGATCGCACTCGCCCGCAAAGACGAGCGGCGGATACGACTCGAGGTCCGCAACGACTGCGCGCAGAGCCTCGGTGTCGGGGTACTCGGGCTGCTGCGCCGCGGGCAGGTTTCGCCAGGTGTTGCCAGCGCTCGCGCTGGTCTTAGCGTTCACGGTCACGACCTCAACATTACGGGGTCGGGTAGGGCGTCCTGCCCCATGCCCAGCAATTGAGACACGGGGTACACGACTCGGACACCCGGCATGGGATAAGGTGCCTCGCATGTTCGCGCACTCGACCCAGAACTGGTGGTGGACCGCTCATCCGGCGGCCCACTGACTGCGCGTACGACAGACTTCGCGAAGGCCGCCCGAGGGGCGGCCTTCGGCGTTTTCCGGGTCGTTCCTCTCCACCGAATCCACTGATCAGCTGATCCACGGAGAAGGAGCACGGACCCATGAACCTGCTCGGCTTGCCGGACGACCCCCGCCCGTTCGCCCTGCTGCGCCGCCGCACCCCGGGCCACGATCACGAGACCGTCGAGGTCATGATCGGCCCGGTCGGCGCCTACGACAGACTGGCCGACCTCCCCGCCGAGGGCCTGGCGCTGGTCCCCTTCCGGCAGATCCGCGAGCGCGGCTTCGAAGTGCGTGACGACGGCACGCCGCTGTCGGTGCTGATCCCCGAGGAGAGGTACGAGATCCCGCTCGCCGACGCCCTGGCGCAGCTCCCCACGCACGACGTGCGGGTCGAGGGCGGCGGTTTCGACGTCGGCGACGAGGAGTACGGCGAGATCGTCGGGCGGGTGCTGCGCGAGGAGATCGGGCAGGGCGAGGGCGCGAACTTCGTGATCCGGCGGACGTACGAGGGTGAGATCCCGGGGTTCGGACGCGCCGACGCGCTCGCGCTGTTCCGGCGGCTGCTGGAGGGCGAGCGGGGCGCGTACTGGACGTTCGTCGTGCACACCGGGGAGCGGACGCTGGTCGGGGCGAGCCCCGAGGTGCACGTCCGGATGTCCGGCGGGACCGTGACCATGAACCCGATCAGCGGGACGTACCGCTACCCCGCCGAGGGGCCGACGCCCGGGCACCTGCTGAACTTCCTCGCCGACGGCAAGGAGATCGAGGAGCTGTCGATGGTCGTCGACGAGGAGCTCAAGATGATGTGCACCGTCGGTGACATGGGCGGCGTGGTCGTCGGGCCCCGGCTGAAGGAGATGGCGCACCTCGCGCACACCGAGTACGAGCTGCGCGGGAAGTCCTCGCTGGATGTACGGGAGGTCCTCAAGGAGACCATGTTCGCGGCCACCGTCACCGGCTCGCCCGTGCAGAACGCCTGCCGGGTCATCGAGCGGCACGAGGTCGGCGGGCGCGGCTACTACGCGGGGGCACTGGCGCTGCTCGGCCAGGACTCCGGCGGCGCCCAGACCCTCGACTCCCCCATCCTGATCCGCACCGCCGACATCGACGCGGCCGGACGGCTGCGGGTGCCGGTCGGTGCCACGCTGGTGCGGGGGTCGGACCCGGCGAGCGAGGTCGCGGAGACCCACGCCAAGGCGGCGGGCGTACTGGCGGCTCTGGGCGTACGGCCGGGAAGGCCGCGCGAGGAGTCCGTACGGCCCCGCCTGGCCGACGATCCACGCGTGCGTGCCGCGCTCGACGGGCGCCGGGCGTCGCTCGCGCCCTTCTGGCTGCGGATGCAGGAGCCGTCCGCCGAGCTGAGCGGTCACGCCCTGGTCGTCGACGGGGAGGACACCTTCACGGCGATGCTCGCGCATGTGCTGCGGTCGAGCGGCCTGGAGGTGACCGTGCGGCGCTACGACGAGCCCGGTCTGCGGGAGGCGGTACTCGCGCACGAGGGACCGGTCGTGCTCGGCCCCGGCCCCGGCGACCCCTCGGATCTCGCCGACCCGAAGATGCGGTTCCTGCGGGAGCTGACCGCCGAGGTCATCGGCAAGCACCGGCACGGTGTGCTCGGCGTCTGCCTCGGGCACGAGCTGATCGCGGCCGAGCTGGGGCTGGAGATCGTACGCAAGGAAGTGCCGTACCAGGGCGCGCAGACGACGATCGAGCTGTTCGGGCGGCCGGAGACGGTCGGTTTCTACAACAGCTTCGTGGCGCGCTGCGACGACGAGGCCCTCCAGGAGCTCACCGCGCACGGCGTCGAGGTCAGCCGGGCCGGCAACGGGGAGGTGCATGCGGTGCGCGGGCCCGGCTTCGCGGGCGTGCAGTTCCACCCGGAGTCGGTCCTGACGCTGAACGGCGCCGCCGTCGTACGGGAGCTGGTGGGTCAGCTGCGCGGGACCAGCACGTTCTCGGAGCGTCGGCCTGCCGTGTAGTCGAGAACGTTGTTCAGCGTGGTCTCGACGATCTGGCCGACGGCGTCCTGGGTGTAGTACGCCTGGTGGGAGGTGACCAGGACGTTCGGGAAGGTGACGAGGCGGGCCAGGGTGTCGTCCTCGATCGCCTGGAGGGACTTGTCGAGGAAGAACAGCCCGGCCTCCGCCTCGTACACGTCGAGGCCGACGCCCGTGAAGCGGCCCTCGCGCAGCTCGGCGACGAGGGCCGCGGTGTCGATGAGGCCGCCGCGGCTGGAGTTGACCAGGACGGCGTCGTCCTTCATCGCCTTCAGGGCGTCCGCGTCGATCAGGTGCAAGGTCTCCGGCATCAGCGGGACGTGCAGGCTGACCAGGTCGGACTCGGCCAGGAGCTGGTCCTTGGAGACGTAGCGCATGCCGAGCTGCATGCAGGCGGGGTTCTCGGCGACGTCCCAGCCGAGGAGGTTCATGCCGAAACCGTGGGCGATCCGCGTGAACGCCTCGCCGATCTTTCCGGTACCGAGGACGCCGGCGGTGCGGCCGTGCATGTCGCGGCCCATCAGGCCGTCGAGGCGGAAGTCGAAGTCACGGGTGCGTGTGGAGGCGCGGACGATGCGGCGGTTGACCGCCAGGGCGAGGGTCCAGGCGAACTCGGCCACGGCGTGGGGCGAGTAGTACGAGACCCGCGCGACCGTCATGCCGAGGCGCTCGGCGACCTTGAGGTCGATGTTGTTGAAGCCGGTGGAGCGCTGGGCGACCATCCGGGTCCCGCCGGCCGCGAGGGTCCCCAGGACGCGGTCGCCGAGGTCGCAGTTGACGCTGGTGCAGACGACCTCGTGGCCGGTGGCGATGGGGGCGGTGTCCCCGTTGAGGAAGACGTCCAGGCAGCGGACCTCGTGGTGACCCCGGAAGGCCTGCTCGATCAACGGCTTCTCGTCGGCCTGGACACCGAAGGCCATGATCTCCAAGACGGCTCCCTTTCGTGGGGTTGTGGGCCGAATATACGGCCCACAACCCCACGTCGCCGGGCGGAAAGCAGCCGCCGTAAAGGGGCCGCCGGAACACCGCAGGCGAAGGCCGGTCAGCCGAAGAAGACGCCGACCTCTTCGTACAGCTTCGGATCGACCGTCTTCAGCTTGGCCGTGGCGTCCGCGATCGGGACGCGGACGATGTCGGTGCCGCGCAGGGCGACCATCTTGCCGAAGTCGCCATCGCGGACCGCCTCGATGGCGTGCAGTCCGAAGCGGGTGGCGAGCCAGCGGTCGAAGGCGCTGGGGGTGCCGCCGCGCTGGATGTGCCCGAGGACGGTCGTACGGGCTTCCTTGCCCGTCCGCCGCTCGATCTCCTTGGCCAGCCACTCGCCGACGCCGGACAGCCGGACGTGCCCGAAGGAGTCCAGCGACTGGTCTTTCAGCACCATGTCGCCGTCCTTGGGCATGGCACCCTCGGCGACGACCACGATCGGGGCGTACGACGCCTTGAAGCGCGAGGTGATCCAGGCGCAGACCTTGTCGACGTCGAAGCGCTGCTCGGGGATGAGGATGACGTTGGCCCCGCCGGCCAGCCCGGAGTGGATGGCGATCCAGCCGGCGTGACGGCCCATCACCTCGCAGACGAGGACGCGCATATGGGACTCGGCGGTGGTGTGCAGCCGGTCGATCGCCTCCGTGGCGATGCCGACCGCGGTGTCGAAGCCGAAGGTGTAGTCGGTGGCGGACAGGTCGTTGTCGATCGTCTTCGGTACGCCGACGCAGGGCACGCCGTACTCGTCGGACAGCTGTGTGGCGACGCCCAGGGTGTCCTCGCCGCCGATGGCGATGAGCGCCTCGACCTCCTGCTTGGCGAGGTTCTCCTTGATACGGCGGATGCCGTCCTCCTGCTTCAGCGGGTTGGTGCGCGAGGAGCCGAGGATGGTGCCGCCGCGGGGCAGGATGCCGCGCACGGCGGGGATGTCGAGACGGATGGTGTCGTTCTCGAGCGGACCTCGCCAGCCGTCCCGGAAGCCGACGAAGTCGTAGCCGTACTCCTGTACGCCCTTGCGGACGACGGCCCGGATGACGGCGTTGAGACCGGGGCAGTCGCCGCCTCCGGTCAGTACTCCGACCCGCATGGAAATGTCCCTTCGCCGCGGTTGCCTGATGAGGCCACGCTAATGGTGATACAGGTCACACAGGGATGGGCGGGAAGGGCAATTCCGGTGAAGTGTCAGGCGGTTGGTTTACGCACCGGTTCGTTCATCGGGTCAGCGGATCGCCGGATCACTCGTCGTCGAGGCCGCGCTCGATCGCGTATCGGACCAGCTCAACCCGGTTGTGCAACTGCAGCTTGCCGAGGGTGTTCTGGACGTGATTCTGGACCGTGCGGTGGGAGATGACGAGGCGTTCGGCGATCTGCTTGTAGCTCAGGCCCTTGGCGACGAGCCGCAGCACCTCGGTCTCGCGCTCGGTGAGCTGCGGGGCCCCCGGCTGGTCGGTGTCCTGCGCGGCCGGCGCCGGCTCCGAGGCGAGGCGGCGGTACTCGCCGAGGACCAGCCCGGCCAGGCCCGGCGTGAACACCGGGTCGCCGACGGCGGTTCGGCGCACCGCGTCCAGCAGCTCCTCCGTGGAGGCGGACTTCAGCAGGTACCCGGTCGCGCCGGACTTCACGGCCTCCAGGACGTCGGCGTGCTCGCCGCTCGCGGACAGGACGAGGACGCGCAGCGCCGGGTTGTGGCCGACGAGTTCCTTGCAGACCTGGACGCCGGGCTTGGCGGGCAGGTTGAGGTCGAGCACCAGGACGTCGGGGGCGGCGGCCTTGGCACGGCGTACCGCCTGGTCGCCGTCGCCGGCGGTGGCGACCACGTCGAAGCCGGACTCGGCCAGGTCGCGGGCGACCGCGTCGCGCCACATGGGGTGGTCGTCGACCACCATGACCCTGATCGTGCCCTGCCGTGCGTCCGGTCCGCTCGCGGTGTCCGTCATCGCTGCTCCGCCTTCCCCCGTGAAGCGCTGCTGTCCTTCGGTACTTTCAGTTCCACTTCGGTGCCCTGCCCCGGCACCGAGATCAGCTCGGCGGTGCCGCCGAGGTCCCGCAGCCTGCCGCGGATCGACAGGGCGACGCCGAGCCGCCCCTCACCCTCGGCCTGGGCGAGCCGGCCCTCGGGGATGCCGGGTCCGTCGTCCCGTACGGTGACGATCACCTCGTCGGGTTCGTCCTCGACGAGGATCCACGCACGCGCGTGCTCCCCCGCGTGCCGGCGGACGTTGTCCAGGGCGGCGCCGACGGCCGCGGCCAACTCCCGCGCAGCAGCCGGGGTCAGGGACACGGGCGCGCCCGGCTCGGCGAGGCTGACCATGGCGCCGGCGTACGGGGCGAGCAGCACGCGGAGATCGACCGGACCGGTGGGACCGGTGGAGTCGTCGGGCTCCTCGACGGCCCGTACGACCGCGCCCTCGGCGGCGTCCTCCGACACCCTCGACACGGGCACCAGGCCGCCCGAGACCAGCGTCCGCAGTGCGACCTCCTGCTCGCCCGCCATCCGGCCCAGCTCGGCCGCCTCGCCGCCGATGACGGCACCGCGCCGCTGCACCATCGCCAGCACCTGGAGCACGCTGTCGTGGATGTCCCGGGCGAGCCGCTCCCGCTCCCGCGTCGCCGCCTCGATCTCCAGGGCCCGGGCGAGGGTGCGCTCGGAGGCGCGGGCGACCTCGACGACGTAGCCGATGGCGATGGACGCGATCCAGACGAGCAGCACCATGTGGACGGTGTCGCGGGTCGGTACGCCGGAGCGGTGGACCAGGTTGGCGGCGGCGACCAGCGTGGAGGCGAAGGCGGCCCAGCGCCAGCCGCCCTTGATGGCGAACGCCAGCACGGCGCCCGCCGTCCATATCGACGGCAGCGTCGGGGCCCCTGCGTCGATCCGCTCGGGCGACTCGGCGAGCCGCGTGAGCAGGATGCCGGCCAGGGCGATGGTGAGGTCGACGGCGAGGAAGCGCTTGGTGCAGCTCGCGGCGTTCGCCACGCGAGGCAGGGTGGCCAGCGTCCAGACGGTCAGGACGGCGAAGTAGCCGATGGCCACCCAGGGACGGGCGATCTCGTCGTACGCGCTGACGAAGAGCCCGATCGCGTACACCAGGGTCAGCACCCGGTATCCGGTGAGCGCACGCCACAGCGGCTGCTCGACCGACATCCTCATGACCCGCTCGCGCTTGGCCATGCCCCCCACCCCTCGGCTCAGTGTGCGGCCGACTCTATTCGGACAGTTCCTTCTTCTTCCGCGCCTGTTCCTTCTCGGCCTTCGCGGCCTCCGCGATCTGCCGCTTGGCGGCGGTCGCGTACATGTCGACGTACTCCTGGCCCGAGAGCTTCATGATCTCGTACATGACCTCGTCGGTCAGCGCGCGGAGCACGAAGCGGTCGTGCTCCATGCCCTGGTACCGGCCGAAGTCCAGCGGCCTGCCGATCCGGATGCCCGGCCGCATGAGCTTGGGCATGACCTTGCCGGGCGGCTGGATCTTCTCGGTGTCGATCATGGCGACCGGGATGACCGGCGCTCCGCTGGCGAGCGCCACGCGCGCGAGGCCGCCGGGCTTGCCCCGGTAGAGCCGGCCGTCGGGCGAGCGCGTGCCCTCGGGATAGATACCGAACAGCTCACCGCGCTCGAGGACGTCCGTGCCGCTCTTGATGGCCGCCTCGCCCGCCCCGCGCCCGCCGGAGCGGTCCACGGGCAGCTGGCCGACGCCCTTGAAGAACGCGGCCGTCAGCCGGCCCTTGACGCCCGGAGTGGTGAAGTACTCGGCCTTCGCGATGAAGGTCACCTTGCGGTCGAGGACCGCGGGCAGGAAGAACGAGTCCGAGAAGGAGAGGTGATTGCTCGCGAGGATCGCGGGGCCCTCGGCGGGAATGTTCTCCAGGCCTTCCACCCAGGGCCTGAAGGCGACCTTCAGCGGTCCCCCGATGGTCACCTTCATCGCGCCGTACAACAACCGAGTGCCTCCTGTGTCTGTCGCTCAGACCTTAACCCGGGGCACTCCCAATGACTCCGACGACCCTGGTCGGTGTCAGTGCGGTCGCGTACGGTGAAGGACACCTGGATGTATCGACTTGCGGCTCCGCCGCGTGGGTCGTTGTGGTTCCTCTCGTCCATGTCGTCCTTCTCACGAACAGGAGACCGTAAGGTGCCGGTCCTTCCTGGAGCAGAGCCGTACCGCCGTGCCGGCGGTGAGGTCGGGGTTCTGCTCTGCCACGGCTTCACCGGTTCCCCCCAGTCGCTGCGCCCCTGGGCGGAGTCTCTCGCCGGGCAAGGGCTCACCGTCTCGCTGCCGCTGCTGCCGGGGCACGGCACGCGCTGGGAGGACATGCAGCTCACCGGCTGGCAGGACTGGTATGCCGAGGTGGACCGCGAGCTGCGCAGCCTGCGCGAGCACTGCACCCGGGTCTTCGTGGCCGGCCTGTCCATGGGCGGCGCCCTGGCCCTGCGGCTCGCCGCGAAGCACGGGGAGGACGTCGCCGGGGTGCTGGTCGTCAACCCGGCGAACAAGATCCACGGGCTGTTCGCGTACACGCTTCCGGTGTCCCGCCACTTCGTCCGTACGGTGCCGGGGATCGTCAGCGACATCGCCAGGGAGGGCGGCGTCGAGATCGGGTACGACCGGGTTCCGCTGCACGCGGCCCACTCGCTGCGGACCTTCTTCCGCCTGGTCGACGGCGAGCTGCCGCAGGTCACCCAGCCGCTGCTGCTTCTGCGCAGCGCCCAGGACCACACCGTGCCGTCCGCGGACTCGGCCCGGATCCTGAGCAGGGTGTCGTCGACGGACGTAACGGAGGTCGTGCTGGAACAGAGTTATCACGTGGCGACGTTGGACCATGACGCGAACCGGATCTTCGAGGAGAGCCTCGGCTTCATCGGCCGGCTCGCAACCGGCGTCGGCAAGGGAAGGACGACCGCACGTGGCTGAGCACGACTCCGACCGCGAAAGGCGCGAGGACCGCGACGATCGCGAGCCGGAAGAGCAGCACGTCCCGTTCGACGAGGACGCAGCCTGGGCCGCGATCGTCGCCGGGTTCGGCGACGAGCCGCCGGACCCGCCCGGCTCGAAGCCCTACAAGTCCGTGGAGGACCTGGCCCTGCCGGAGTCCGACACCAACGACGAGACGGGCGGCAGGAGGGACGATCAGCCGACGGCCGGGCAGGACGACAAAGGCGCGAAGGTCAAGCAGACCGACGAGCCCAAGGAGGACGAGCCCGCCAAGTCCCTCGGCAGCTCGATCTCCTTCGCCCCCGGCGTCGGCCCACGCGACTACAGCGTGCCCGAGCCGGCCGAGGACGACTTCGACGCCGACGACGAGGGCCACTTCGTCCCGCCGGAGCCGCCGCCCCTGCCCGCCGCCGACGCGACCGCGAAGTTCGCCTGGCTCGCGGTGATCGGCGGGCCGGTCCTGCTGCTGCTCGCCGTCGTACTCAACTGGGACATGACGTGGTGGCTGGCCACCCTGGGCATCGGCGGATTCCTGGGCGGGTTCGCCACGCTGGTGATGCGGATGAAGACGGACGACGAGGACGGCGACGATCCGGGGCGGGGCGCGGTCGTCTGACCTACTGCGCTGCCGGGACTCTGAGGGCGGCCAGGACCGGAAGGTGGTCCGTGGCCGCCCTCAGGTCTGTCCGCGTGATCCCGGGATGGCCGACGGGAACCCCGCATCCGACCACCTCGATGCCCTTGGTCGCGAAGATCGCGTCGATACGTTGATGCGGGTCGACGGGCGTGGAGGTGTACTCGTCGCCCCACGGGCTGGTGGCCCAGCAGTCCTGGAGGCCTTCGGCCAGCCGGTGGAAGGTGCGGCCGCCGGGGCGTTCGTTCAGGTCGCCGCCCGCGACGGCGTGTTCGACGCCCATGCCGGCGAGGCGGTCGAGCAGCATGCCGCCCTGTTCGTAGCGTTCGTCCTTCTGCAGGGAGAGGTGACAGCAGAGCACGCCGAGGCGGGAGCCGCCGAAGCGGACCACCGCCGTGGCGAAGCCGCGTCTGTGGAGTCCGGGGGTGAGCGGGAGGAGTACGTCCTCGGTGCGTTCGATCGTCGCCCGGAGCGAGCAGAGGATCGCCGGGCCCGCGGCCGTGGCGCCGCCCGTGAGGATCACGAGGTTCGCCGCGCGGGCCAGGCGGGAGAGTTTCTTGCGCCAGCGGAAGAAGCGGGGGGCTTCCTGGATGAGGACCAGGTCGGGGGCGCAGGCGGTGATGACGCGGGCGAGGGCGTCCGTGTCGTCGCGCATCGAGCGGATGTTGTAGCTGAGTACGCGGATGAGGGCGGAACCGTCGGGCTCTGTGTGGGAGTTGGGCAGCAGCTCCATGTGGATCAATTTACGCCCAATGGCTCGGGGCGCGAGGTTCATGGCGACAGCCGGTCGTACGTGGCTGGTCGCGCAGCTCCCCGCGCCCCTGAAGAGTCGGACCCACCGGCCCTTTACATGATCGGGTCGGGCTCCCGGGCCAGGTCCGCCGCGCCCACCAGGCCCGCCTTGTTGCCGAGCTGGGCGGCGATGACGTCCGCCACCGGGCGCCAGTTGCCGCCCACGAGCCAGCGCTTGTAGGACTTGCGGATGGGGTCGAGGACCAGCTCGCCCTCGTCCGAGAGGCCGCCGCCGACGATGAAGGCGGACGGGTCGAAGAGGGAGGCCAGGTCGGCGAGGCCGGCGCCGGCCCAGCGGGCGAGCTCGCGGTAGGAGTCGACGGCGACCGGGTCACCCTGGCGGGCGGCCATGGAGATGTGCTTGCCCTCGATGCCCTCGGGGCTGCCGTCCCCCATGCCGAGCAGGACCTCGGCGCTCTCGGGAGTGGCGTTGGCGCGCTGCTTGGCGTATCGGACGAGGGCGCGGCCGGAGGCGTACTGCTCCCAGCAGCCCTGGCTGCCGCAGCCGCAGAGCAGTCCGTCCGGCACCATGCGGATGTGGCCGAACTCGGCGGCCACGCCGTAGTGGCCGCGGCGCAGCTTGTTGCCGATGATGATGCCGCCGCCGAGGCCGGTGCCCAGCGTGATGCAGATGACGTTGCGGTGGCCCTTGCCGGCGCCGAACTTGTACTCGCCCCACGCGGCCGCGTTGGCGTCGTTCTCGACTACGACCGGGAGGCCGACGCGGGCCTCGACCTTCTCCTTGAGCGGCTCGTTGCGCCAGTCGATGTTGGGGGCGAAGTAGACCTCGGAACGCTGACGATTGACGTAACCGGCCGCACCGATACCCACGCCGACGATCTCGTGCCCGGCGCGCGCGCCCTCCACCGCGGAGGCGATGGCGTCCACGATGCCCTCGGGCGTGCCCGGGGTCGGCACCTTGTGGGTCGAGAGGATGTTGCCTTCCTCGTCGACCACGCCGGCCGCGATCTTCGTGCCGCCGATGTCGACGCCGATGGTGAGTCCCATGAATCCCTCAGTTTCGGTCGAGCCCCGCTACGGCCAACCGTACCCGAGCCCCTGTCGTCGCAGTCCCCGTCGTCCGCCCGGCGGACGGGCCGGCCGAGGCCCTGAACACGGGGCTCGGCTCATCCGTCGACCGGGGAATCAGTCCAGGTCGATGCGCTCGCCCGGACCGGCCTCGTCGCCTCGGTCGGGACGCTCGTCCAGGTCGTGCCCGCCCGTCTCCCGGGTGGTCCAGCGCTGTTCCTGGGCCTGGACCGCGGAGCGGTAGGCGGCGAGGAGTTCGCCGCCTGCCGCGGCCAGGTGGTCGAAGACGTCGGGGTTGCGCTCGATGACGGGCTCGACGGCGGCCTTTGCCTGCTCCACGACCTGCTTGACCACCTGCTGGGCGGCGGGTCCGGCGACCGCGCCGAGCAGCGGGGACTGGATGGTCGAGAGCTTGTCCGCGACGGCGTCGACGAGCTTGCGCAGTTCCTCGGCGGCAGAGCCCGGGGGCGTGCCGTACTCGGCGCGGCGGCGGGCCTTCTCCTCCGCGAGGTCCTCGGCGCACGCCGTGGCCCAGGCGTCGGCGTCGGTCGCCCGTACCTCGTCGATCGCCTCGTGCTTGTCGGCGTCGGACGTGGGGAGCTCTTCGCTCATGACGGACTCCTGACTACGGTTCGTCTCTACGACGTTACCCGAACGGGCGTACCTGCTTCACCGGGTCCTCGGCCACAGTCCCGGATCCGGCGCGAACCGGATCCGCAGCTCGCCGTCGCGCAGCCCGGCCCCGTCCACACCGCACCGGCGCAGGGCGGACGGCAGGGGCACGATACGCCGGAACTGTCCCGCGGTGAGGACGATCTCGTCGCCGCGCCGGACGAGGTCGAGTTCGTCGCGTACGGCGCCGGGCAGGGGGATGTGCCAGACGAGGACGCCGTCCTCGGCCAGCCGGTCGACGACGGGCCACTCCACGGTGGACGACGTCGTGTTGACGGCGGGCACGGCGAGCGCGGCGAGGTCGTCGGCGCCCCGGGGGTCCCGTCCGAGGTGGCCGACGCCATGGACGTCATGGTCCTGCCGCCACTCCTCCAGGACCTTGCGCTGCTGGGTGACGGGTCCGTCGAGCCAGCTGCCCGCCATGGCCTCCGCCTCCGGCAGGACGCGGTTGGCGATCAGCAGGTCGGGGCGCAGGCCGCGCAGGGCGAGGGCGAGGGTGGCGGCGCGCACGGCGTCGGCGCCGGCCGGGCCGGGTTCGGCCACCAGCCGTACGACGGTGTCGCGGTCGTCGACCACGGCCTCCACGGCGGCGAGCTCGACGTCCCAGCGGGCCGCGGTCTCGTACAGCCACTCCGCGGGCATCGGAACTCCGGCCAGCCGCCCCAGGACGGGCCGCAGCGCGCGGGCGGCCTGCCGTTCGGAGGGGATCAGCCGGCGCAGGTAGCGGCGCAGCTCCTCGGGGAGCGAGAGCAGGGCGAGGGCCTGCGGGGTGGCGGGCAGATCCACGACGAGCAGGTCGTGCCGCTCGCCGAGGGCGGCGTCCCGCAGCGCCCGCAGCAGCGCGAGCTCCTCGGCACCGGGGAGGGGAGTGACCTCTTCCGGGTCCAGCCGGGAGGCGCCGAGGAGGTCGAGGGCGGCGGAGGCGCGTTCCTGGAAGCCGGCGAGGTCGTCCCGGAAACTCAGCGCCGCGTCGGGGCGCCAGGCGGTGAGGGTCTCGCTGACCCGCGTCGGCGTCGCGCCGGTCGGCACGCCGAGAGCGGCACCGAGGGTGTCGGTGCGGTCGCCGCCGAGCAGGAGGGTGCGGGTGCCCTCACGGGCGGCGGCGAGCGCGGTGGCGGCGGCGACGGTGGTACGACCGCTGCCGCCAGGGCCCGTGATCAGGATGGTGCGCATGGGGGTGAACCGTAACGGACGTCGGGATCAAGGCCGCTCGGAACGCAGCCCCGGCCTGACGACACCGACTACCCATGTGACGCCGGTCCAGGCGTTCCAGCCCGTCCGGCGTTCGAGCACGGGGGCAGGGGCGGCGGGGGCGGACCCCTACTTGCCCGACTCCACCCGCTTCTTCAGCCCCGCCAACGCCCGGTCGATGATGACCTTCTCGGCCTTCCGCTTGATCATCCCCAGCATCGGGATCTTGACGTCCACCGTCAGCTGGTAGGTGACCTCGGTCGATCCCGCGCCCGCCGGCTTCAGAATGTACGAGCCGTCCAGCGACCGCAGCATCTGGGACTTCACCAGCGTCCAGGACACCTCGTTCGCACCGGTCCAGGTGTACCCCAGTACCTGGTCGTCCTTGATCGCCCCGGCGTCCATGACGAGCCGGACCTGCTCGGCGCGGCCCTGGTCGTCGGTCTTGAGGACCTCCGCCTCCTTCACCTCACCGGTCCAGTCCGGGTAGCGGGCGAAGTCGGCGATCACCCCCATGACATCGGCCGGTGCCGCCTCGATCATGATGCTCGAGCTGGTGTGTTCCGCCATCGCCGTGGCTCCTCCAGATGCGGGCCGGTAAGAAGTCGTGGTGCGCACGAGTGCGCAGCGTGAAGGCTACCGCGCGCCCGACCAGCCGACTTCACCCCACCTGCGATCCCGGCCGGATCCCGGCGGCCGGCTCACCATTCCAGTGCCCACGGCTTCCCCGACCCGGCGAAGTGCCCCACGTTCACGCACTCCGTCGCCCCGATCCGCATCCGCCGCGCCAGAGGCTGGTGGACGTGCCCGAAGAGGGAGTAACGGGGACGCGTACGTCGAATCGCCTCCAGCAGTGCCCTGCTCCCCCGCTCGAAGCGGCGCGCCACGGTGTCGTACACCAACTCGGGGACCTCCGGCGGAATGTGCGTGCACAGCACGTCCACCTCCCCCACGGCCTCGACCTTCGCGGCGTACTCCTCGTCGCTGATCTCGTAGGGCGTCCGCATCGGCGTCCGCAGGCCGCCGCCCACGAACCCGAAGGTCCAGCCCCCGATCTCCACCCGCTCCCCGTCCAGCACCGTCGTGCCCGGCCCGGCGTACTCCGGCCACAGGGGCGGCATGTCGACATTGCCGTACGTGGCGTACGTCGGCGTCGGGAACGCCGCGAACATCTCGGCGTACTGCCTGCGCACCGCCTTCTCGATCACGGCACCCCGGTCCGAGCCGATCCCGGCCCACAGCCGCGCCCCGAACTCGCGGGCCTCCTCGAAGCGCCGTTCGGTGCGCAGCTCCACGATGCGATCGGCGTTCTGCGCGCCGAACAGGTCGGGGAAGATGCCGCGCGAGTGGTCGGCGTAGTCGAGGAACAACACCAGGTCGCCGAGGCAGATCAGGGCGTCCGCGCCCTCGCCGGCTTTGGCCAGGTCACGGGCGTTGCCGTGCACGTCGCTGACCACGTGAACGCGGGTCCGGCGGTTTCCGGTCGGTGTCGGTGCCATGGCGATCAAGGGTAGGCGTGTGCGGCAAACGTGAACAGTGGCGGCGGGACCCATGGTTACTGGCCAGTCGTCAGACGGCTCGACTACTGTGCGCGCAGAAGCACCCCATCCGTGAAGCACCAACCGTGTGACGCAGCGAACATCTCGTCGGGACCCCCTGTCGAAGAAGCCATACCGGCGGGTAACGTCCGGTCGGTCCAGTCGTGCTCAGGATTTCAACTTGTGAATCCCTGAGCACCTGCCCGAGCCTTGGACCGCACCGTCGCATCACACAACGTCGTGGCGCCGGCGCCCTATGAGGAGCAGCAGTCTTGCGCGAGTTCAGCCTTCCGGCTTTGTACGAGGTCCCTGCGGACGGCAATCTGACCGACATCGTCCGCAGAAACGCCGCGCAGCACCCGGACGTCGCCGTCATCGCCCGCAAGGTGGGCGGTGCCTGGCAGGACGTGTCGGCCACCGTGTTCCTCGCGGAGGTGCACGCGGCCGCGAAGGGGCTCATCGCCGCCGGGGTCCAGCCGGGCGACCGCGTGGGCCTGATGTCCCGTACTCGCTACGAGTGGACCCTGCTCGACTTCGCGATCTGGTCGGCGGGCGCGGTGACCGTGCCGGTGTACGAGACCAGCTCGCCGGAGCAGATCCAGTGGATCCTCTCCGACTCGGGCGCGACCGCCTGCGTCGTCGAGCTGGACAGCCACACCGCCGCCGTCGAGTCGGTGCGCGATCACCTGCCCGCCCTCAAGCACGTCTGGCAGATCGAGGCCGGTGGCGTCGAGGAGCTGGGCCGGCTCGGGCAGGACATCAGCGACGCGACGGTCGAGGAGCGCAGCTCGCTGGCCAAGGCCGACGACCCGGCGACGATCGTGTACACGTCCGGTACGACGGGCCGCCCCAAGGGCTGTGTCCTCACCCACCGCAGCTTCTTCGCCGAGTGCGGCAACATCGTCGAGCGCCTGCGGCCCCTGTTCCGCACCGGCGAGTGCTCGGTCCTGCTCTTCCTCCCGCTCGCGCACGTCTTCGGCCGTCTGGTGCAGGTCGCGCCGATGATGGCGCCGATCAAGCTGGGCACCGTCCCGGACATCAAGAACCTCACCGACGAGCTGGCCTCGTTCCGGCCGACGCTGATCCTGGGCGTCCCGCGCGTCTTCGAGAAGGTCTACAACTCGGCGCGCGCCAAGGCTCAGGCGGACGGCAAGGGCAAGATCTTCGACAAGGCGGCGGACACGGCGATCGCCTACAGCAAGGCGCTGGACACCCCGTCCGGCCCGGCCGTGGGCCTGAAGATCAAGCACAAGGTCTTCGACAAGCTCGTCTACAGCAAGCTGCGCGCGGTGCTCGGCGGCCGGGGCGAGTACGCCATCTCCGGCGGCGCCCCGCTGGGCGAGCGGCTCGGGCACTTCTTCCGCGGCATCGGCTTCACGGTCCTGGAGGGCTACGGCCTGACCGAGTCCTGCGCCGCCACCGCCTTCAACCCGTGGGACCGGCAGAAGATCGGCACGGTCGGCCAGCCGCTGCCGGGCTCGGTCGTGCGGATCGCGGACGACGGGGAGGTGCTGCTGCACGGCGAGCACCTGTTCAAGGAGTACTGGAACAACCCGGGCGCGACCGAGGAGGCGCTGGCCGACGGCTGGTTCCACACCGGTGACATCGGCACCCTCGACGAGGACGGCTACCTCAGGATCACCGGCCGCAAGAAGGAGATCATCGTCACGGCGGGCGGCAAGAACGTCGCGCCGGCCGTGATCGAGGACCGGATCCGGGCGCACGCGCTGGTCGCGGAGTGCATGGTGGTCGGCGACGGGCGGCCGTTCGTGGGCGCGCTGGTCACCATCGACGAGGAGTTCCTGGACCGCTGGTGCGCGGACCACGGCAAGCCGGCGGGTTCCACCCCGACGTCGCTGCACGAGGACCCCGACCTGCTGGCAGCGATCCAGTCGGCGATCGACGACGGCAACGCCGCGGTGTCGAAGGCGGAATCGGTGCGGAAGTTCCGCATTCTGCCCGCCCAGTTCACGGAGGACTCGGGCCACTTGACGCCGTCGCTGAAGCTGAAGCGCAACGTCGTGGCGAAGGACTACGCGGACGAGATCGAGGCGATCTACCGGAAGTAGTCTCCCGGCGCCGTCCGGGCTGCCGGGTACTCGTTGTCGGCCTACAGCAGCGTTTGCAGCTTCTCCGCCAGCAGGTCCCAGCGCCATTTCTCCTCGACCCACTCCCTGCCCCGCTCGCCCATCCTCCGGCGCAGCTCGGGGTCGCTGAGGAGTGTGGTGATGCGGTCGGCGGCCTCTTCCGGGGAGCCGCCTCGCACGACCCAGCCCGTCTCGCCGTCCAGTACGGCATCCGGCGCCCCGCCCGAGTCGCCCGCGACCACCGGCAGGCCCGTGGCCGAGGCCTCCAGGTAGACGATGCCGAGGCCCTCCACGTCCAGGCCGCCCCGGCGGGTGCGGCACGGCATGGCGAAGACGTCGCCGGCACCGTAGTGGGCGGGCAGCTCGGACCAGGGGACGGGCCCGGTGAAGTGGACCGAGTCGGCGACGCCCGTGTCGTGGGCCAGCTTGCGGAGGTCCTTGTCGTACGGGCCGCCCCCGACGATCAGCAGCACGGCGTCCGGCTCGGCGGCCAGGATGCGGGGCATGGCCAGGATCAGGGTGTCCTGCCCCTTGCGGCGCACCAGCCGGGACACGCACACGACCACCGGCCGGTCCGTCAGCCCCAGCCGCGCACGGACCTCGTCCCCGCCCGACCCGGGATGGAAGGTCTTCTCGTCGACCCCCGGCGGCAGCTGCACCATCCGCGAGGCCGCGTCCGGCGTCAGCGCGGTGGCGATCCGCGCGCGTGTGTACTCGCCCAGGTATGTGATCGTGTCCGTCGACTCCCCGATCCGGCGCAGCAGCTGCCGGGCCGCGGGCAGCTGGGCCCAGCCCGCCTCGTGGCCGTGGGTCGTGGCCACCAGCCGTTCGGCACCGGCCCTGCGCAGCGCCGGTGCCATCAGGCCGAGCGGAGCCGCCGCCCCGAACCACACCGACGTGCAGCCGTGCTCACGCAGCAGCCCGACCGCGCGCCGGGTCGCCGCGGGCGTCGGCAGCAGCATCGTCGTGCGGTCCCGTACGACCGTGAAGGGCTGGTCGGCGTCGAAGGCGGCGGTGGCCTCGATGCCCTCGCGGCTGCGCTTCCAGGTGGAGGCGTAGACGACCAGCCGCTCCGGGTCGAGCCGGAGCGCCATGTTGTGCAGGAACGCCTGGATGCCGCCGGGGCGGGGCGGGAAGTCGTTGGTCACGATCAGGGTCTTGTGCACGCCGCCGACCTTACCGAAGCAGCCGTTCACAGCCGGGGCCCGGCCAGGTGTGTGGCCTGCACACAGGTGGACAGGACATCATGTTTCACTGAGGCGGGAAGCGAACGGCAGGGGATCCGGTGGAGACGACGGGCACGCGGCGGTCCTTGGCGTGGCTGCTGGGGATCTGGGGCCTGACCAGGGTGGTCCTGCTGCTCTTCGTGTTCAAGGTGTACGTCTTTCCCGGCCCGGACGTCACCAGCGACGTGTCGGTGATCTACCAGGGCTGGTACGAGGTGCTGCGCACCGGAACGTTCCCGCTGGACGACGTCACCTGGCAGTACCCGCCCGCCGCCGCGCTGCCGATCCTCTCCCCCGCCCTGGTGTTCTGGCTGGACTACACGTCGGCGTTCTTCGTCCTCGCGTTCACCGCGGACCTGGTCGTCCTGCTGCTCCTGCTGTACGCGGGCGTGCGGCCCGGCCGGACGCTGGGCGGCGCCTGGGTGTGGGTGGCGGGCGTGCCGCTGCTCGGGCCGACGGTGTACGCCCGCTACGACGTGATGGTCACCGCCGTCGCCGTGGCCGCGCTGCTGGCGGGCGCCCGGCATCCCCGGCTGATGGGCGCGCTGACGGCCTTCGGGGCGATGCTGAAGGTCTGGCCGGTGCTGTTGCTGCTCGCGGCCCGCAGGCGCGGCACCTGGCTGTCCGCCGCGCTGACCGCCGGCGCCATAGGGGTCCTGTTCGCCGTCGCGATGCCCGGCGCGTTCGCCTTCCTGACCTTTCAGCGCGACCGCGGCACGGAGGTGGAGTCGCTGGGCGCGCTGGTCTTCCATGTGGCCCGGCAGTACGGCTGGGACGGCCAGGTGCTGCTGAACTACGGCTCGGTGGAATTCCTCGGTCCGTACGTCGACGTCGTCAGCACGGCCGCTCTCGTCCTGAGCGGGCTCGCCTTCGGCTGGCTGCTGCTGTGGCGGCTGAGGGCGCGGCGGTTCCTGTCGCACACGCTCGCGGACGCGGCGTTCGTGGCGGTGCTGATGTTCGTGACGACCAGCCGGGTGATCAGTCCGCAGTACCTGGTGTGGCTGGTCGGCCTCGCGGCGGTGTGCCTGTGCTTCCGCGGCAGCCGGATGACGCTGCCCGTCGGCCTGGTCCTCGCGGCGTGCTTCGTGACGGTGCTGGAGTTCCCGGTGTGGTTCGCGCACGTCGTCGCCAGCGACGGCCTCGGCGTCACCCTCCTGTTCCTCCGCAACGGCCTGCTGGTCCTCGCCACGCTCCTCGCGGCCCGCGAGCTCTGGCGCTCGACGGTCACCCGTCCCGCCCCGGCGCCCGTACCGGCTCAGGCGGCCCGCGCCAAGGAAACGTCCCTGCCGTCCTGACGCCGGGCCTTCATCCGAAGCAGCACCAGGACCGCCACGCACTGCACCGCCATGGCCGATCCCAGCGCCAGGCACACGCCCGGCAGACCGAGGCCGGACAGCCCGTACGCGAGCGGTAGCTGTACGGCCGTACCGAGCAAGGTCACCCGCAGCAGCAGGGGCGCTCCTCCACTCCCCTCGAAGACCCCGCCGAGAGCGATGAAGCAGGCCATCAGGAGCAGGTAGGGCCCGATGCAGCGCAGGAAGAGCACACCGGCGTGGGCGACGCCCGGACCGGCACCGAACGCGGCCATGATCCAGGGCGCGGTCACGCCCAGCAGTACGGCCGCCGCGAGCGCGAAGGCCCCCGCGAGCCGCACCGCCTGCCGTCCGATCGCCGACCGCGCGTCCTCACCGCCGCCGAGCAGATGCGCGGTGTGGATGGCGGCGGCCTGGCGTACGGCGTAGAAGCCCATGGTGGCGACGTACAGGACCTTGTACGCGATCGAGTACGCGGCCACCGCCGTCACGCCCAGCCGTGCCACGATCGCGACCAGCGCCAGCGTGCCCGCCTGTCGCACGGTGAAGTCGGCCGACATCGGCAGCCCGGTCCGCAGTGTCCGGCGCAGCGCGGCCCCGACCGGCTCGGCGGGCGGTGCCTCGGCAGCCGCGCGCAGCAGCGGGTTCCTCCGCAGCGCGGCCAGCCCCACCGCGAGGGCCACGCTCCGGCACAGCACCGTCGAGGCTGCGGCGCCCTGGACACCGTAGGCCTGGATGAGGAACGGGTCGCAGACCAGGATCAGTCCGCCTGTGAGCAGCGCGAGCCGCATGGGCGTCCTGGTGTCGCCGGCCCCCTTGAGGATGCCGTCGACCAGGGTCTGCGCGAAGAACACGGCGACACCGGGCAGCGAGATCGCGAAGTACCGCACGGCGAGGGGCAGCGCGGCCCCGTCACCGAGCACCAGCCGCGCCAGCGGCTCCCGCCCCGGAAATCCACCCGCCACGACCACCGGCGTGACCAGCGCCCACACCGCCCATCCCCCGCGCACCGCCGCCCGCACCGCCCCCGGATCCCGCGCACCCCTGGCGTGCGCGACCAGCACGGTCGTACCGGAGCCGAAGACGAGGGCGACGCCGAGCAGGACGTTCTCGGTGTTGGTCGCGACGGCCACGGCGGCCACCGCCGGGCCGCCGAGCCGGGAGACCCAGACGGTGTTGATGATGCCGGCGGCCACGGAGGCGAGAAGCGAGAAGTAGACGGGGTGGGCGAGCGAGATGAGCTGCTTGCGATGCGCGTTCACTGTCCAAGCCCCCTCAACGCAATGAGCTACCTCGAACCGAGGTAGCTCGATAAGAGGTACCATGGCGCCATCACGCCCGCAAGGAGGACCATGCTGGAGCTGTCGATCCTCGGCTTCCTGGCCGAAGAGCCGCTGCACGGCTATGAGTTGAAGGAGCGGATCAAGGCGCTGAGCGGCCATGTCCGCCCCGTCAGCGACGGTGCGCTCTATCCGGCGATCACACGACTGATCAAGGCCGGGAAGCTCGACGAGCACACGGAGCCGGGTGCGAGCGCCGCCCCGCGCCGGATCCTCTCCCTCACCGACGCCGGCCGCGAGGACCTGCTGGAGCGCCTGCGCCACCCCAAGCAGGTGGAGATCACGGACCAGGTCCGCTTCAACACGCTCCTGGCCTTCCTACGGCACCTGCCGGACCGCCGGGAGCAGGCCGGAGTGCTGCGGCGCCGCCTGGAGTTCCTCACCGCGCCCACGAGCTTCTTCTACGACGACGGGCAGCCCGTCCGGGCGGAGGAGGCGCAGGACCTTTTCCGGCAGGGCATGCTGCGGGTCGCCCGGGCGACGGGTGAGGCGGAGCGTGCGTGGCTGACGGAGGCGATCGCGCTGCTGGATCAGCCGAGCTGAGTCCGCAGATAGTCCCGCCACTCCCCCGTGAACTCCTCCAGCGACGTCCCGAGTACGTCCTTCAGCGCGCCCTCCACCGCGCCGGCCCGCTTCTCGTGGGCCCCCACGGCCCGGTAGAACTCGGCGAGCCTGACCTCGCCCCAGCGGTCCGCGATCAGCCGGCAGGCCAGCCAGCCGCTCTCGTAGGCCCGCGCCAGCCTCCCCGCGTCGCCGGTGAAGCCGAAGTCCGCGTCCGCCGGGAGTTCCTGGGGCGCCCGCCCCTCGGTCACCGCCTGCCACAGCTCCGGCGCCGCCTGGGACGGGGAGCGGCCGCTGCCGAGGTAGCCGATCCAGTCGGCGTAGCCCTCGGACAGCCACAGCGGCGTGGCCTCGGTGGTGTGGGCGCGAGTGGCGACGTGGGTGGTCTCGTGGGTGAGAACGACCTGCTTGCCGGTGCTGCCGAGGACGCCGTACGCGTCGGGATTGACGATGATCCGGTCCGCGGGCGCACTCGCCGGGGCGCCGGTCTCCCCGGTGGTGACCGCGGCGATCCCGCGGTAGGAGGACTCGGGCGAGCCGAGCAGGCCCGCCATGTCGGCCAGCGACATCGGTACGAGGATCACCACGCGCCGGGGCCAGTCCGTGCCCCACGCCTGGGAGACGGCCGGCACGGCGTGGTCGGCCAGCTCGGCGTACGACCGCAGGGCCGCTTCGGACTGACCGACGCCCAGGACGAGGCTGTCGTCACCGCGTACGGCACTCACCTCGCCCTGGTCCCAGAGCTGTTCGGCGGAGCCCTTCGCGGGCCGCTCGGCCTCGATGTACCAGTGGCCCTCCACGTCCAGGCGCAGGCTCAGGGTGCGGCCGACGCTGACGGGAGCCCGGTCGTGGCCCTGGACGCGGTAGCGCAGCTCGGCGTCGGCGAGGGCGGTGTCGCCGGTGCGCCGCAGGGCGGTCAGGCGGTACGACCAGTCGGCCAAGGGCACCGCGCCCAGGTTGCCGAACCAGTCCCGGGCGCCCGAGCGCAGGAACGCCGTCTCGTCGCGGTCGAGTATCGCGGCCGCCCGGTGGTCGAGAACCTGCTGCACCTCGGCCTTGGCGCTGTCGGTGGCGGGCCGCCCGCCGCAGCCCACCAGCGAGACGAGCAGCAGACAGAGCGCGACGACGACGCGTGTTCCCCGCGCCCCCGACGCCCGCCTTCGACCAGCCATTTCCCGATCGTACGGCGGCGACGGCACGAAGGTCAGACCCGCGCGGCAGCGGCCTCGGCCCCGCGTCAGACCCGGGTGACCGTCGCCCCGGGCATCATGCCCACCGGGTCGTAGCGCACGGGGGCACCGGGGTAGGGCGCGTGGATCACCTGGCCGTTGCCCACGTACATCCCGACGTGGCTGGCGTCGCCCCGGTAGGTGACCACGTCGCCGGGCTGGGCCTCGGAGAGCGGGACCTGCCGGCCGGCGTACCGCTGCCCCTGCGAGGTCCGCGGCATGGCGACGCCGGCCTGGGCGTACGACCACTGGATCAGGCCCGAACAGTCGAAGCCGGAGGGACCGTTGGCGCCCCAGACGTACGGCCTGCCCAGCGCCGAGTGGGCGGCGGCGACGGCGGCTGCGGCGCGGCCCGAGGGGGCCACGAGGCTCCCGAAGTCGGGCATGCCGGCGCGCCCGGAGCGGGAGGCACGGTCGTAGGCGGCACGGTCGGCCGCGGTGAGGGAGTTCAGCAGCCTGCGGGCCTGGGTGAGTTTGCGCTCGACGGTCCGCTTGTGGACGGCGACGGCCTTGCGGCTCTTCTCCAGGTCGAGGAGTTTTCCGGTCGCCTCGGAGCGGTCCTGGGCGAGTCGGCGCATCGCGTCCTGCAGCTCCTTGAGCTCGCCTGCCTGGTGGGCGCTGAGCCGGGCGATGCGCGCGGCCTTGTCGAGGTAGTCGGCCGGGTCGTTGGAGAGCAGCAGCGCGAGCGACGGATCGAGGCCGCCGGACCGGTACTGGGCACCGGCCAGCGAACCGAGCGCGTCCCGCTTGGAGTTGATGTCCTCCTGCTGCCTGGCGATCCGGTCCTGCGCGTCGGTCACCTGCTTGCGGAGCTTGTCGGCACGCTCGTCGGCCCTGTTGTAGGCCTCGGTGGCCTTCTCGGCCTCCTCGTAGAGGCGGTCCACCTTGGCCCGGGTGTCGTCTTGTGGCGCGGCCGAGGCCGGTACGACCCCCAGGGCCGTGGCGGCGGCTGACATGACGCAGAGCGCTGCTCCGGCGCCCCGGTCGAACCCGGTCGATGCAAGGCGGCGATGGGACCCCACGGGAGCCGCTCTCCTTCCGCTGGCGGACAAGGACCTTCCCCGGCGAGCGGGGAAACGCGGCAGACAGTAGCTCCGTGCCGGGGCATCGACCAACGACTGAAGCGGGCACACACAGTGACGCCCCGCCTCTGACGCAGGTCATGGGCGGGGCGCGGGGTCAGCAAGTGTTGTCGTGATTCGCCCGTTCGGGCGGCACGTGGTGTTGATCTTGCGGGTGTTCGGCCGGGATCAGATCCGGACGCCGAACTGGTACGGCATGTTGTTGATCGACTCGTAGCGGACGACCGTGCCGCTGCGCGGGGCGTGCAGGACCTGGCCGTTGCCCGCGTAGAAGCCGACGTGGTGCAGATCGCCGTAGAAGATGACCAGGTCGCCGACCTTGAGCTCGGACTGGCTGTAGATGCGCGTGCCGTAGCTGGCCTGGGCCTGTGAGGTGCGCGGGATGGAGACGCCGGCCTGGGCGTAGGCCCAGGAGGTGAGGCCCGAGCAGTCGTAGGAGGCAGTGCCGGTGGCGCCGTAGACGTACGGCTTGCCGATCTGGCTCTGGGCGGCCTGGAAGGCGGCCATGGCACGGCCGGAGGCGGAACCGGTGTTGCCGAGGTCCACGCGGTCCGCGGCGGAGCGGCTGGCGCGCTGCTCCTCGGCGGCGAGGGCGGCCTTCTCCGCGGCCGTCAGCGTGTTGAGCAGCTTCTGCGCCTCGCCGAGCTTGCCCTGGACCTGCTTCTTCTTCTTGCCCAGTTCGGTGCGGGTGGAGGCGAGGTCCTTGAGCTTGTCGGACGCCTCGGTGCGCTGCTGGGAGAGCTCGCGCTGCTTGTCCTGGATCTTCTTCAGCGAGTCGACCTGCTGGGCGCTCAGCTGGTCCATGGTGGACGCCTTGTCCAGGTAGTCGTCCGGGTCGGACGACAGGAACAGCTGGACGGAGGAGTCGATGCTGCCGGTGCGGTACTGGGCGGCGGCTGCGAGACCCATGCTGTCGCGCAGCTCGTTGAGCTCTTCCTGGCCGCGGGCGACGTTGTCCTGGATCGTGGAGATCTCCTTCTGGAGCTTCTCCTGCTTCTCCTTGGCGCCGTTGTACTTCTCGGTGGCCTGCTCGGCCTCCTCGTAGAGCTTGTCGACCTTGGCCTTGACCTCGTCCTTGCTCGGCTTCTCGCTGGGGGCCGCGTTGGCGGCCTGCGCACTGATGGCCACGGCAGCAGCGGCAGCGGTGGTCAGCACGGTCACTCGTGCTCGGCTCGGCTGCTTGGGTCGACGGTGGGACGCCACGGAGGTGAAACCCTTCTTGTGAGTGATCACCCGCTCGGAGGTTCGAGGCCAGACCCTAGTGACCCAGTTGTGATCAGATCAAATCCTCACACGAAAATTCTCGTCACACCAATCATTCTTTACCCACAACTCACATCTCGTGACGCAGGATTGACGCTGGGTCGCGCAGGATTGACGCCAATTCGGGCATTGCGCCCGTACGTTGGCGTTATCAGGACAGCCGCTTGAGAAGCACCGCAGAAGCCACCGGCCGTGCCCCGGCCCGGGCGACCCCGTCCGCCACCTCACGGTCGGTCGAGGCGACGATGACCGGACGGCCCGGCGGCTCGGCGCGCACCAGCTGCCGGATCAACTCGTCGGCGGTGACGCCCGGTTTCGAGAACAGCACCCGCACCCCGCGCGGCGGCGCGAGAAGCACCGGCGCGGCCAGCTCGGCCCCGTCGAAGACACAGGTCACCTCGGCGCCGGTCTGCGCGGCGAGCTGCGAGAGCTGGCCGAGCAGCCTGAGCCGCTGCTTCTCCAGGGGCATCTGGGGATAGCCCGTCTTGGTGACGTTGTAGCCGTCGACCACCAAGTGCGCCTGGGGCAGGGCGAGGAGCTGGTCGAGGATCGCGGGGTCGTTCTCGGACAGCGCCCGGGCGGCGATGTCCTTCGGGGTCATTCGTCCCGGTTCGACCGCGTCCACGGTCTCGGCGGGCCGTACGGAGACCGGCGGCAACGCCAGCTCCCGGCGCAGCCCTTGGGCGGAGTCCAGCAGGGTGTCCAGAAGCAGGCGTACGCGCATGTCCTCGACGCTGCGCCCCTCGCGTGCGGCCCTGCGCGTGGCCTCCAGGGCGGCCTCGGCCTCCCCGAGCCGCGCCTTGAGGCGCCGGGTCTCGCTCTCGGCCGCGGAGACCTGGGCGTGCCCCTCGGCCCGTACGGTCTCGATCTCGCCGTGCACCTTGCGCAGGGCGGCCTCGCCGCGCTTGACGTCGCTGAGGGCCGAGCGCAGCTTTCGGTGAAGCGATTCGGCTTCCTTCTTCGCCGCGTCCAGCTCGGTGCGCAGCCGCTCGGTCTCGTGCCGGGTGTGCTCACGGGCGTGGGCGAGCTCCTCGCGCAGCCGCTCCAGCTCGGCGCGGTTCTCCTCGTCGACGCGCTCGGCGTCGGCGCGCTGGGCCTCCTCGCCGGCCGCGGTGACCAGCTTGACCCAGCCCGTGGGGCGCAGAACATAGGCCGCGGCCGCCACGTCGAGCGGGTCCGCGGCCGGGGGCGCCGAGCCGGCGTCGAGGGCGCCGGCGAGTTCCGGCTGGCCCTCTCTGAACTTCTCCCCGATGCGCTGCCGGAACAGCGGATCGGTCTCCAGCGCCGCCGCCATCGCGTTGCCGGCGAACTTGGCCCGTCGGTTCGGCGCGAATCTGGCGTACTGCCGCAGCTGTGCGGGCAGTTCACCGACGGTCAGGCCGCCGAACCCGTCGGACACGATCTGTACGACCTTGCGCCGTACACCGTCGGGCAGCGGACGGTCGAGCACCTCAGCGGCGCCGTCGTCCGGCCCCCCGCCTTGTGTCTCCACCATCCGTCACACCCCAATGCCTGTGCGGGGGCCGCTCCCGTCAGGAGTCGGCGCCCGGCCTGTCCACGAGTTCCACCTTGTCCACGGCGTTGCACCAGCGGCAGCGCACCGACTCGATGGTCTCACTGAGCACCTCGCGCTCCTCGACCTTCGGCTCACCGGCCAGATCGAGGTGGACGTACTCCACGACCTTGGACGAGCGCGTCACGTCGAAGCGCGTGAGGTTGCCGCAGAGGGTGCAGCGCCACCGCGTCGTGGTGGTCGGCAGGGGAACCGTCATCGTGACTGTGCTCTTTCCTTCTAGACCTTCTATTGTCCGCGACGCGCCGGGCCCCGGTGCGTGTGGCTCGTAACCCTACGGCCTGGCGGGTACCCACCGCCCGTCCGTCCGGGGCGGCGAGGCGGTCTGTGCGTGTGCGTCCTGTTACGTCATGCTCTGTGTCCATGATCGGCAACTGGAGCGTGGCGCATTTCGGGACTCGGCTCGGCAGGGCGGGCCGACCGGTCCGGTCCGTCCTGCGGTCCTCGGCGCCGGTGACGTACGGGCTGATCATCCTGTGCTGCCTGGTCTTCCTGATCGGCCCGGCGGCGGGACTCAATCCGGCGTACGGCTCCGGCGAGGGGCTGCTCGCCGCTCAGCGGGCCTATTTCCACCGCTGGGGTGTCGTGCCCGCGGAGCTGTTCGAGGGGGCGCCCCGGGCCGTCCTCACCCCCGCTACGGCGCTGTTCGTGCACGGCAGCTGGGTGCACCTGCTCGGCAACATGCTCTTCCTCTATGTCTTCGGCGTGATGACCGAGGAACGGATGGGCCGCCTCCAGTTCACGCTCTTCTATCTGGGCTGCGGCTACCTCGCCCTGCTGGGCTACGCGGCCGCCAACGACGACTCCACCCAGTCCCTGGTCGGCGCGTCCGGGGCGATCTCTGCGGTCCTCGGCGCGTTCCTGTTCCTCTTCCCCGGGGCGCGGGTGACAAGCCTGCTGCCGTTCCTGCTCTTCCTGCCGCTGCGCTTCCCGGCCTGGGTCGTGCTGCCCTTCTGGGTGGCGCTGCAGTGGGTGGCGGCGGGGCGCGCGGACCAGGGGCCGGGGGTGGCGTATCTGGCGCACCTGGTCGGGTTCGGGCTCGGCTTCGGCTTCGCGTGGGCCCGATTCCGCCCTGCGACTAGAGTGAAGGCCGCCACAGCTCCGGCCTCCGAGGGAGAGAACCAACCGTGATCACCGCGATCGTCCTCATCAAGACCAGCGTGGACCGGATTCCCGAGATCGCGGAGCGGATCGCTTCGCTGGAGAGCGTCACCGAGGTCTTCTCGGTCACCGGTACGTACGACCTGATCGCCATGGTGCGGGTGAAGGAGCACGAGGATCTCGCCGAGGTCATTCCGGGCCGGATCAGCAAGATCCCCGGGGTGGAGGGCACGGACACGCACGTGGCGTTCCGTACGTACTCGCAGCACGACATCGAGGCCGCGTTCGCCATCGGGCTGGACAGCTGAGAGCGGCCACGGCCCGATCATGAAGAGTTCTTCATGCTGGGCTCATCCGCGGGGCGGGGCCTAGGCCGCAGGATCGGCCGCATGGTCTTCTCTCACCGGATCGCGGCGCTGGCCGCCGTCGTGGCGATCCCCCTCGGCATCGCCGCGACCAGCTTCGCCCTCACCGACAACCCGGAGTCCCCCAAGGTCCCGGCCAAGGTGGAGCTGGACAGCGGCTCCCCCACCCCGACCCCGTCGCGGCCCTCACCGCCCCCGAGTGACGAGGTCGTCTCACGGCCCCCGGTGACAGACGGCCCGACGAGCGACGACGATGCCGACGACGGCCCCGACCGGGACACCGGCGACGACGACCGCGGCGAGCCCGGGGACGACGGCTAGAGGTGTCCCGTCGGGAACGTTCAGGGAGTCGGCGAGTTCAGGGGAGTCGGCGGGTGACGACAGTGCGGCTGCGGTTCTCCCCTCCGGGTGCGTGTGTGCCTGCGAGCGGGCACACGGCGTCCGGCGCACGGACGGGGCGTGCGCGGTCCCGTCCGGGTCGGCGCGCCGTCTGCTCACCGCCTGGCCCCACGCCGTCGCCATGACCCGGACGACACCCCCCGACCCCGTGCGCCGCCGGATCTCCGCGCGGGTCCGCATCCTGCTCTGGCTGCTGCTCGTCATGGCCGTCGGGCTGGTGTCCGTCGCGACGACCACGCGGTCGATCCTGTTGCGGGACGTCGATCACCGGGTGAACGGGCTGCTCGCACAGGAGGCGGGCGAGTTCGCGAACTTCCAGGAGCGGGGCGTCGACCCCGAGACCGGGCGGCCGTTCACCGACCCGTCCCGGCTGCTGCGCGAGTTTCTGGTACGCCAGTACGCCGATCCGGACGAGGAGCTGATCGGCCTGGTGGGCCGGGCGGGCCGGACCCCGGCACAGTTCATCCAGCCGCGTGACATCCCCGCCGCCGTTCCCCTGCACGAGGACGCCGACGCCCGCCGCCGTATCTTCGACTCGCCCGACGCCACCGGCACCGTGCACCGGGCGTCCGGCGAGATCCGCTGGGCCAAGGTCACGGTCGCCCGCGCCGGCGGCGAGGCGGAGGCGGCCTTCGTCGTCGCCTTCCACCCGGGGCGTGAACAGGCCGCCGTGAACGCGGAGTTCCGTATCCTGCTCGCCATCTCCGGGGTCGCCCTGCTCATGATGACCGGCATCGGCTGGGCGGTCTCGGGGCGGATCCTCAAGCCCGTACGGCTGGTGCACACCGCGGCGGCGCAGCTCACCGAGCAGGACCTCACCCGCCGTATCCCGGTGCACGGGCGCGACGACATCGCCGCGCTCGCGGAGACCTTCAACGCGATGCTCGACCGGCTGGAGCGCGCCTTCGCCGCCCAGCGCGAGTTCGTCGACGACGCGGGCCACGAGCTGCGCACGCCGATCACCATCGTGCGCGGCCATCTGGAGCTGATGGGCGACGACCCGGCCGAGCGCGAGGAGACGATACGCCTGGTCACGGACGAGCTGGACCGGATGAGCCGCATCGTGGAGGACCTGCTGCTGCTCGCCAAGGCCGAGCGCCCCGACTTCGTCACCGCCGAGCCGGTACAGCTCGCCGAGCTCACCGCCGACGTCTACGTCAAGGCCCGCACCCTCGGCGAACGGGACTGGCAGCTCGCCGAGGTGGCCGACGTCGAGGCCGAGCTGGACCCGCAGCGCATCACCCAGGCGATGGTCCAGCTCGCCCAGAACGCCGTGCAGCACACCACGCCCGGGCAGACCGTCCGGATCGGCTCGCGCGCGGACGGGCCGGGCGTAGAGCTGTACGTCGCCGACTCCGGCTGCGGTGTCCAGCCGCAGGACAGCGAGGTGATCTTCGAACGGTTCCGGCGCGGCACGTCCCGGCGCGGCGCCCGCGGCTCCGGAGCCGGGCTCGGCCTGTCGATCGTCCGGGCGATCGCCGAGGCACACGGCGGCCGGGTCCGGCTGCGCGACACCGACGGCGGCGGCGCCACCTTCGTACTGGCACTGGGAGAGGCACACACGTGAACCGCATTCTCATCGTCGAGGACGAGGAAAGGATCGCCTCCTTCGTGCAGAAGGGGCTGCGCTCCAACGGCTTCACCACGACCGTCGTCGGCGACGGCGACGCCGCCCACGAGTACGCGCTGACCGGCAGTTTCGACCTGGTGGTCCTGGACATCGGCCTGCCCGGCCGGGACGGCTTCACGGTGCTGCGCGAACTGCGCGAGGCCCGGGTGACGGTCCCGGTGATCGTGCTGACCGCGCGGGACTCCGTACGGGACACGGTGGCCGGTCTGGAGGGCGGCGCCGACGACTGGATGACCAAGCCGTTCCGCTTCGAGGAACTGCTCGCGCGGGTGCGTCTGCGGCTGCGTACGGCGGCCCGGGCACCCGAGGTGACGGTGCTGCGGTCCGGTTCGCTGACCCTCGACCTGCGCACCCGTCGGGCGCGGGCCGACGAGCGGACCGTGGACCTGACGGCCCGTGAGTTCGTGCTCCTGGAGCTGTTCCTGAGGCATCCCGGCCAGGTACTGTCCCGCGAGCAGATCCTGTCGCACGTGTGGGGCTACGACTTCGACCCCGGGTCGAACATCGTGGATGTGTACGTGCGGGCACTGCGCAAGAAGCTCGGGGCCGAACGGTTCGAGACGGTGCGCGGCGTGGGATATCGCCTCTTCGCCTGAAGCCCCCTTCGGCCCGCGTGAAGTCTCCTTCATGTACGGCTCATCGACGGCTCACGGCCCAGGTGAACCCTGGACGACGTGACCCTGAACCTCCGACTGGGCGTCGGCCTCTGCGTCGCGCTCTCCCTGTGCGCGCTGCTCGCCGTCCCCGGCAACTTCGCCGGACTCGGCGCCGACGCCCGCCTCACCCTCGCCGTGTTCGCCCTGACGACCTGCGCCTGGATCGCCACCCCGGTCGACGACACGTACATCGCGCTGGGCGCCGGACTCGCGCTCACGGTGACCGGGGTGATCAGCAGCGACACGCTCTTCGGCACCCTCGGCGACTCGACGGTGTGGCTGCTGATCTGCGCCTTCGTGCTGGCGGCCGCGGTGACCCGGACGGGGCTCGCGGGACGGGCGGCGGCCTTCCTGGTCGGCGGGGCGCGTACCGTGCGGCAGCTCGTGCACCTGACCACGGCCGCCCTGGTCGTCACGGCGTTCGCGGTACCGGCCACGTCCGGCCGGGCCGCCCTCGCACTGCCGGTGTTCCTCGCGCTCGCCAAAGCCCTGGCCGACCGGCGCCGGCTGGTCGTGATGCTGGCGCTGCTGTTTCCGACCGTGATCCTGCTGTCGGCGGTGGCGACCCTGATCGGCGCGGGCGCGCACCTGATCACCGTCTCGGTGCTGTGGCAGGCCACCGGCGAGCGGATCGGCTTCACCGAGTGGCTGCTGCTCGGCCTGCCACTGGCCGTGGCGTCGTCCCACCTGGCCGCCGAGGCCGTACTCCTGACGACGACTCGGCGCGCGGACCGCAAGGCCCCCGTGCGCATCACTCCCGAGCAGATCCAGGAGCACAGCGACGATCCGGTCACCGGCGCCTGGTCGCAGGCCGAGACGCGGTGCGCGCTGCTGCTCGGCACCGTCGTGGTGCTGTGGTGCAGCGAGCCGCTGCACCGGGTGCCGCCCGCGGTCGTCGCGCTGATCGGCGCGGTGGTGGCGGCCTCGCCGGCTCTCGGCACGGTGCATCTGAAGGACGCGCTGAAGACGGTGCCTTGGTCACTGTTGCTGTTCATGGCGGCGACGATGGCGATGGGAGTCGCGCTGGCCGACTCGGGGGCCGCGAAGTGGCTGGTGGACGGGCTTCCCGGCGGAGTCGGGCCGGTGTCGTTCCTGATCGTCGTGATCGCGATCAGTACGGCGGCCCACCTGGTTCTGCAGTCCCGCTCGGCCCGTTCGTCGGTGCTGGTGCCGCTGGTCGTCGCGGCGGCGGTGGGGGCCGGGGTGAATCCGGTCGCCGCGGCGCTCGCGTCCACGGCGGCGGCGGGCTTCTGCCACACGCTCCCGGCCTCCGCGAAACCGGTCACGCTCTTCTCCGACCTGCCCGGGACGCCCACCTACACCCCGCGCGACCTGCTGCGCCTGTCCGCCGTCCTGGCCCCGCTGACGGCCGCCCTCGTCCTGCTGTTCGCCGTCGCGGTGTGGCCGCTGCTCGGCGTTCCCCTGTGAGTCGCCGCGTCATGCCGTCGCGGGCGTTGCCCTCGGGGCGTTGCCGCAGTGCTGCGGCCTCATCCGACCTGCTTAGGAGACCTCTGATGCTGACCCGAGTCGTCGTAGCCCCCAGTGGCTTCAAGGAGTCCCTGTCCGCCCAGGCCGCCGCCGATGCCATCGCGGACGGTGTCCGACGGGTCCTGCCGGATGTCGTGATCGACCTGATCCCGCTCGTGGACGGCGGCGAGGGCACCGCCACCGCGCTGGCCGCCGCGACCGGCGGACGGCTCGTCGCCCTGCCGGCCACGGGCCCGGTCGGCGAACCGCTCGGCACGCACTTCGCCCTGCTCGGCTCCCGGGACACGGCGGTCGTGGAGATGGCCGCGGTGGCCGGGCTGTCCCTCGTCCCGCGCGCCCTGCGCGACCCGGGCGCCACGACGACCTACGGCGTCGGCGAGCTGATCCGCGCCGCGCTCGACACCGGCGTACGGCGCATCCTGGTCGGCTGCGGCGACTCGGGTACGTCCGACGGGGGCGCCGGCGCGCTCCAGGCCCTCGGCGCCCGGCTGCTGGACGCCGACGGCTTCGAACTCCCGCGCGGTGGCCGGGAGTTGACGCGGCTGACCCGGATCGACCCGTCCGGCCTGGACCCGCGCCTGCGGGACGTCGAGCTGCTGGTCGCCTGCAACCCGTACAACGTGCTGTGCGGCGAGCGCGGCGTGGCCCGCGTCTTCGGCCCGCAGAAGGGGGCGACGCCCGCGCAGGTCGAGCATCTGTCGGCCGGACTGGAGAACTGGGCTGACGTCCTCACCCGAGACCTGGGGGCCGTGGGCACCGACCTGCACCACGGCCCCGGCACCGGAGCGTCCGGCGGTCTGGGCGCGGGCCTGGCAGCCCTCGGCGCCCGGCTGCTCCCCCGCTTCGACGTGCTCCTCGACCACCTCGACCTCGACGCCCGCCTCGCCCGCGCCGACCTGGTCGTGACCGCGGAGGGCGCCCTGGACCACCAGACCCCTCGTGGCAAGGTCCCGGCCGAGGTGGCCCGCCGGGCCAAGCTGTACGGCCGCCCGGTGCTGGCGCTGGCGGGCACGCTCGGCGAAGGGGCGCACGAGGTGCCGGGCGTAGACGCGTTCAGCGGCATCCTGCCGGCCCCGATGGCCCTGGCGGAGGCCCTGGTGCGGGCCTGCGAACTCCTCACGGACGCCACCGAACGCGCCCTGCGGATGATCCTGCTGGGCGCCCGGCTACCGGCTCACGCGGAGGTGTCCGGGACGCAACGCCCGTCCTCGGTGCGGTAGTTCCACCGGGCACCGTCCGTCACGAGCTCCCGCACGGCGTTCACGAACCGCTCGACGTGCTCGTCCGGCGTACCGGCCCCGAAGCTCACCCGGATCGCGTTCAGGGACTTCTCGCCGGGCGCCGCCTCCGGGGCCCCGCACTCGCCCTGCGTCTGCGGGTCGCTGCCCAGCAGGGTGCGGACCAGAGGGTGGGCGCAGAACAGCCCGTCCCGCACCCCGATGCCGTACTCGGCGGAGAGCGCGGCGGCGAAGTGGGAGCTGTTCCAGCCCTCGACGACGAAGGAGATGACGCCGACGCGCGGGGCGTCGTCACCGAAGAGGGAGAGGATCCGGACCTCGGGGACCTCGGCGAGGCCCGCGCGGACCTTCTCGATCAGGTACTGCTCACGGGCGACGAGCGAGTCGAAGCCCGCCTCCGTCAGCGCCTTGCAGGCGGAGGCGATCGAGTAGGCGCCGATGACGTTCGGGGAGCCGGCCTCGTGGCGGGCGGCGTTCTCGTGCCACTCCACGTCGACGCCCCCGTCCGCACGCCGCGACACCTTCCGCGAGGCACCGCCGCCCGCGAGGTACGGCTCCGCCGCGCGCAGCCAGTCGGAGCGGCCGGCCAGGACACCGGAGCCGAACGGGGCGTACAGCTTGTGGCCGGAGAAGGCCACCCAGTCGACGTCCAGGTCACGCACGCTCACCGGGTGGTGCGGGGCCAGCTGGGCGGCGTCGAGCACGATGCGGGCGCCGTGCGCGTGGGCGGCCGCCGCGAGCTCCCGTACGGGCCACAGCTCACCCGTGACGTTCGAGGCGCCGGTGACGCAGACCAGGGCCGGGCCGTAGCCCCCTTCAATCGACACAGTGCGGTCGGCGAGGGCGCGCTCCAGGGTCTCGACGGCCTGGCGGGGGGTGCGGGGCGCGTTGAGGTAGGTGACGCGGGCGTCGCGCCAGGGCAGCAGGGAGGCGTGGTGCTCGGTCTCGAAGACGAAGACCTGGCAGTCGGCCGGCAGGGCGGCGGCGAGGAGGTTCAGCGAGTCGGTGGTGGACCGGGTGAAGATCAGCTGGTCGTCGGGGCGGCAGTCGAGGAACTCGGTGACCGTCCGGCGGGCGTTCTCGAACAGGTCGGTGGAGAGCTGGGAGAGGTAGCCGGCCCCGCGGTGGACGCTGCCGTAGTACGGCGCGTAGGCGGCGACGTCGTCCCAGACGCGCTGGAGGGCGGGGGCGCTGGCGGCGTAGTCGAGCGCGGCGTAGGCGACCTCGCCACCGGTGACGAGCGGGACGGTGACATCACGGCCCAGAACGGGCAGGGAGGCACAAACGGACTGGTCGGCGGCAGCGGTGGAGACAGACATGGCGAACTCCCGTGAGGGGCATGCCGACTGAGGGCATGCGAGAAAGAGAAAAGGGTCTGCGGAGGCGGGGCTCTGCGGCCCTATCGCATTCGCTTGCTCACGGAAGGCTCCCTCGAACGACCAGGACCCCTGGTTTCGAGAGGGGCCCGCGCTTGCCGCAGACCTCGCTGCCTACGGCCTGGTCTTCACCCGGGGCACCCCGCCACGGACGGAGGGTTGCCGGACAGTCGGCCGGGGCCTCATGACTGTCACTCATGACCTGGTCCAATATCCTGCCACACGATCTTCAGCTCGCAAGGCGCAGTCCGGATCCTGGACTGCGCCTTGCGTCACATCGCGTGGAACTCAGGTGTTGCTGGCCGCCACCCAGCGGTCCAGCGTCCGCTTCGCCGCGCCCGAGTCGATCGACTCCGCCGCCTTGGCCATCCCGGCGCGGATCTGCTCGGTGAGCGGGGCGTCGGTCGGGTTCAGCGCCACCAGGGCGGCGGCCGCGTTGAGCAGTACGGCGTCCCGTACGGGACCCGTCTCCCCGTTCAGCATGCGCAGCGCCACATCGGCGTTGTACGAGGCGTCCGCGCCCCGCAGCGCCTCCACCGGAACCAGCTCGATGCCGACGTCGCGCGGATCGAAGGCCTCCTCGGTCACCTTGCCGTCGCGCACGACCCAGACCCGGGAGGTGGCCGTGGTGGTGAGCTCGTCGAGGCCGTCGTCGCCGCGGAACACCAGCGAGGAGTTGCCGCGCTCGGCGAAGACGCCCGCGACGATCGGTGCCATGCGCGGGTCCGCCACGCCGACCGCCTGGGCCTTCACCTTCGCCGGGTTCGTCAGCGGACCGAGCACGTTGAAGGTCGTGCGGATGCCCAACTGGCCACGGGCCGCCGCCACATGCCGCAGCGCGGGATGGAACTTCACCGCGAAGCAGAAGGTGATCCCGGCCTCCTCGGCGACCTCGGCCACCCGCCCGACCGGCAGTTCCAGATTGACGCCGAGCTTCTCCAGCACGTCCGAGGCACCCGACGCCGACGACGCCGCCCGGTTGCCGTGCTTGACGACCTTCGCGCCCGTGCCGGCGATGACGATCGCCGACATCGTGGAGATGTTGACGGTCTTCGCGCCGTCGCCGCCCGTGCCGACGATGTCGACGGTCTGGCCCGGCACCTCGATCACGTTCGCGTGCGCGTACATCGTCCGCACGAGCCCGGTGATCTCCTCCACCGTCTCGCCCTTGGCGCGCAGTGCCACGACGAATCCGGCGATCTGTGCGTCCGTCGCCTCGCCGCGCATGATCAGGTCCATCGCCCACGCGGTGTCGTCGGCAGCCAGGTCCTGACCGTTCAGCAGGCCGTTCAGCAGCAGGGGCCAGGAGCGGGCCGCCGCGGTGTCGCCTCCGGCGGGGGTCACAGCGCTCATAAGCCGCTCCAGGGTCAGGTGTCCCGCACTGCGGGACATGAGTCTCAACGAGGTCCACCCTATCCAGCCCGGGGCACGGCGAAGGGCCCCGTCCGTACAACGGACGGGGCCCTCAACCGTGGCGTAGCAGTCGCAGCGTCAGTGGTGGCCGTGGCCGCTCGTGATCTCCTTGTACTCCTCGACGGTCGGCTTGGGGATCTGGCCGTCCTCGCCGAAGTACGACTTGCTGAGCTTGGCGCGCAGCTTCTCGGAGCCCTTCACCTTGCGCTCGACGCCGTTCTCGTCGACCGTCGGGCCGATCTCGAGCGGCTGGTACTGCTCGTGCGCGGTGAGGGTGTGCAGCGCGTCCTGGCTGAGCGGCTCGTGGACCTCGATGAACTCACCGTGCGGCAGGCGCTTGATGATGCCCGACTCGCGGCCGTGCAGCACCTTGTCCTTGTCCCGGCGCTGCAGGCCGAGGCAGATCCGCTTGGTGACGATGAACGCGAGGACCGGTCCGACGAAGAAGCCGATCCGGACGAACCAGGTGACCGCGTTGATCGAGAGGTGGAAGTGGGTGGCCCACAGGTCGTTGCCACCGCCGACCAGGCCGATCATGTACACCGTGACCCAGGCGACGCCGAACGCGGTACGCGTCGGGGCGTTGCGCGGACGGTCCAGGATGTGGTGCTCGCGCTTGTCGCCGGTGACCCAGGACTCGATGAACGGGTAGAGCGCGATCGCCATCAGCACCAGGCCGAAGAGGACCAGCGGGATGAACACACCCAGCACGAGGGTGTGACCCCAGAAATTGACCTCCCAGCCCGGCATGTACCGGACCAGACCCTCGGCGAAGCCCATGTACCAGTCGGGCTGGGCGCCGGTGGACACCATGTCCGGACGGTACGGACCGATGGCCCAGATCGGGTTGATCTGCGCGACCGCCGCGATGACCGCGATGACACCGAAGACCAGGAAGAAGAAGCCTCCGGCCTTGGCCATGTAGACCGGCAGCAGCGGCATGCCGACGACGTTCTTGTTGTTCTTTCCGGGGCCCGCGAACTGCGTGTGCTTGTGGTAGAAGACCAGGATCAGGTGGCCGACCACCAGACCGAGCATGATGCCCGGCAGCAGCAGGATGTGGATCGAGTAGAAGCGGGCCACGAAGTCGGTGCCCGGGAACTCGCCGCCGAAGAGGAAGAACGAGATGTACGTGCCGACGATCGGCATGGACAGGATCGCGCCCTCGGTGAAACGGACACCGGTGCCGGAGAGCAGGTCGTCGGGGAGCGAGTAGCCGGTGAAACCGGTGAACATGCCCAGGACGAACAGCAGGAAGCCGAACAGCCAGTTGATCTCACGCGGCTTGCGGTACGCGCCCGTGAAGAACACGCGCATCATGTGCACGAACATGCCGGCGAGGAAGATCAGCGCGGCCCAGTGGTGGATCTGCCGGATGAGCAGACCACCGCGCACGTCGAAGGAGATCTCCAGCGTGGAGCTGAACGCCTGGCTCATCAGCTGTCCCTGGAGCGGGACGTAGCTGCCGTGGTACTCCACCTCAGCCATCGAGGGCTGGAAGAACAGCGTCAGATACACACCCGTGAGGATGATGATGATGAAGCTGTAGAGGCAGACCTCACCCAACATGAACGACCAGTGGTCGGGGAAGATCTTGCGCATGTTGGCCTTGGCGAGGGAGTAGATCCCCAGCCGGCCGTCGGCCCAGTCGGCGACGCGCTCGCCGGCCGGTGCCTTCCCGCGCGAGCGGGACTCGGTGGTCTCTGTCGTGCTCATCCGCGCTCCCAGAATGCAGGACCGACGGGCTCTTCGAAGTCGCCGAGCGCCTCGAGGTAGCCCTCGTCGTTCACGCCGATGCGCAGCTGCGGCAGGGCGTGACCGGCGGGGCCGAAGATCACCCGGGCACCGTCGGAGAGGTCGAAGGTGGACTGGTGGCAGGGGCAGAGCACGTGGTGCGTCTGCTGCTCGTACAGGGAGATCGGGCAACCGACGTGGGTGCAGATCTTCGAGTACGCGACGATGCCCTCGTGCGACCACTCGAGCTCGCGCTTGTCCTTGATGTCGGCCGGCTGGATCCGGACGATCATCAGGGCGGCCTTGGCGATCTCGTTCTGGAAGTCGTGGTCGTGCTCCTCCAGGCCCTCCGGCTTGGCGAAGGTGAGGGAGCCGACCGCGACGTCCGAGGGACGCAGCGGCTCGTCGGTGTTCATGTTGACGAGCAGCTTGCCCTTGGACCACAGGGTGTGGCGCAGCTTGGTCCCGGGCAGCGGGCCGAGGTCACGCAGCAGCACGACGCCGGAGAGCGGGAACAGGGCCAGCGCTCCGAACATCGTGTTGCGGATCAGCTTGCGGCGACCCAGCGCGGACTCCTTGGCGCCCTGCTTGAAGTCGGCCATGACCTTGGCCTTGACCTCGGGCTCCGCAGCGATCGGGTGGCGCTCGTCGGCGACCTCCACGTCGGACATCAGGGTGCGGGCCCAGTGGACCGCGCCCGCGCCGATGCAGAACAGCGCCGCGCCGAGGGTCAGACCCAGCGCGAAGTTCAGCGCGTTGAGGTGACCGATCGGGAAGACGAAGATCGACTTGTCGTGCGGGATCGCGACGTACGACGCGATGAAGCCGACGGTGGCGAGCATCGACGCCGTGAACAGCATGGCCACCGTGCGCTCGGACCGCCGGGCGGCCCGCTCGTCGATGTCCTGGATCCGGTGCTCGTGGGGCGGCAGGCCGGGGTCGGCGAAGGGGTGCTTCTCGTCCGCGACCGCCACGTGGGCGTCCTGCTCAGCGGGCAGGTTCTCTTCTGGAATGTCTTGGCTACTCATGACTTCTTGGCCTTTGCGGTCCGAGCGGCGACCCAGACGGCGACCGCGATCAGTGCACCGAGCCCGAAGATCCAGGCGAAGAGGCCCTCACTGACCGGCCCGAGGCCGCCCAGCTCCAGACCACCCGGGTTGACCGTCTCGTCGCTGTTGACCGCGTGCAGGTACGCGATGATGTCCTTCTTGTTCTGCTCCGACAGCGTGGTGTCGGGGAACGACGGCATGTTCTGCGGGCCGGTCAGCATGGCCTCGTAGATGTGCTTCGGGTCGACACCCTCAAGGCTGGGTGCGTACTTGCCCTTCGTCAGCGCGCCGCCCTTGCCGGTGAAATTGTGGCACTGGGCGCAGTTGTTGCGGAAGAGCTCGCCGCCCTTGCCGATGTCCGCGCCCTCGGAGCCGTACTGCTCCTCGGTCGGGACGGCCGGACCGGCGCCCAGCGAGGCGATGTACGCCGCGAGCTGGTCGATCTCGGCCTGCGAGTAGATGTTCTTCTTCTTCGGGACCTGGGCGCCCTGCGAGGTGGCGGCCGGCATACGGCCCGTCGAAACCTGGAAATCGACGGAGGCGGCGCCGACACCCACCAGGCTCGGACCGTCGGAGGTGCCCTGACCGCCGGTTCCGTGGCAGCTGGCGCAGCCGACGGCGTAGAGCTTCTTGCCCTCTTCGATGGTGAGGGACTGGGCGGTTTCCTCGGCCTGTGCCTTGCCCGCGGGCGCGAACACGGCGTACACCCCTCCCGTGCACGCCAGCGCGAGGAGTAGGACGACGACCGCCGCCAGCGGATGGCGTCGTCGTGCGGAGAGCTTTTTCACGGATTACCCCGGTGTCAGGATCTTCTGCGTCGATGCTTCTGTCAGGTGCGTTCGTGGAACGCGCGCGGGATCGGACCCGGCTACTTGATCATGTAGATCGTGGCGAAAAGGCCGATCCAGACGACATCGACGAAGTGCCAGTAGTAGGACACGACGATCGCGGCGGTCGCCTGCTCGTGCGTGAACCTCTTGGCCGCGTAGGTGCGGCCGAGGACCAGCAGGAAGGCGATCAGACCGCCCGTCACGTGCAGGCCGTGGAAACCGGTGGTCAGGTAGAAGACCGAGCCGTACGGGTCGGACGAGAGCGAGAGGCCCTCGTGCTTGACCAGCTCGGTGTACTCGTACACCTGACCGCCGATGAAGATCGCACCCATGATGAAGGTGACGATGAACCAGCCCCGGAGCTTCTTCACGTCACCGCGCTCGGCGGCGAAGACGCCGAGCTGGCAGGTGAGGGAGGAAAGCACCAGGATCGTGGTGTTCGTCGCCGAGAACGGGAAGTTCAGGGCGTCGGCCTTCTCATGCCAGAAGTCCGGACCGGTCACCGATCGCAGGGTGAAGTACATCGCGAAGAGGGCCGCGAAGAACATCAGCTCGGAACTCAACCAGATGATGGTTCCGACGCTGGTGAGGTTCGGTCGGTTGACCGACGGGTGCGCGTGACCCTTGTCTACTGTCGTTGCTGTCGCCACGACCGACATTATGTCGGTCGCTTATCCCGCCCTCACTCCGGGGGGTGCCGTTCGGAGTGTCTTCCCCGTTCGTACCGGTGTTGACGTGGTGTTCAAGGGAGTAGCATCCGGCCCAACGGGCCTGTCCTTACGACGCTGACGTCACGGAGGAACAATGCAGCCGACCGCCACGGTGCTGGTCTACAGCGACGACTCCAACACCCGCGAACAGGTGAGGCTGGCCACCGGGCGCCGGCCTGCTCCGGACGTGCCGGTGGTGCAGTTCCTGGAGTGCGCGACGCCGGAGGCGGTGGTGCGTGAGCTGGACAAGGGCGGCATCGACGTCTGCGTGCTGGACGGTGAGGCCGTGCCCATGGGGGGTATGGGGGTCTGCCGGCAGATCAAGGACGAGGTGTTCAACTGCCCGCCGGTGCTGCTGCTGATCGGGCGCCCGCAGGATGCGTGGCTGGCCACCTGGAGTCGGGCCGAGGCGGCTGTGACGCTGCCCGTGGAGCCGGTGGAGTTCGCGGGGGCACTGGCCTCTCTGTTGCGCACGCAGAGGCTTCAGAGCGCGTAGGGAGCCTGCCGGGCCTGGCGATTCAGACGCTCTGCGGCCTCAGCCTTGCCCGTTCCGACGGGCTGGGGCCGTCCGGGGTGCCGCCCACCAGCGCGCTGCCGTTGCGCCAGTTCTGCCACTCCAGGTTCCAGTCGCCGAAGCCGTTGCCGAACGGTTCCATGGTGTTGCCGTACGAGTTGATGACCTTGACGATGTCGCCCTCGCGGACATTGTCGAAGAACCACTCGGCGTTGGCGGTGCTCATGCCGGTGCAGCCGTGGCTGACATTGGCGGAGCCCTGGGAGCCGACCGACCAGGGGGCGGCGTGGACGTATTCGCCGCTCCAGGTCACCCGGGTGGCGTAGTAAACCGGTAGGTCGTAGGACTCCGCGGAGCCTTCGGCTATGCCGATGCTCGTGCCGCGCATGCGTACGAAGTACTCCTTGCCCAGTACGACCTTGACGCCGTTGCGGGTCTCGAAGCCGGGCTTGCCGGTCGTGACCGGTACGGACCTGACCTCCTCGCCGTTGCGGTAGAGCGTCAGCTGGTGGGACGCGGCGTCCGTGACGGCAATGACCTGGTCGCCCGTGTTGATGCGCAGCGGCTTGGCCTTGCCGCCCCAGAGGCGGTCGCTGACCTTGATGCCGTCCAGGTTGCTGCGGGCCTGGATGGTGGCGTTCGCGGGCCAGAACTCCTTGGGGCGGTAGTGGAGTTTCTTGTCGTCCACCCAGTGCCAGTTGCCCTCGACGGCGGGCGCGGAGTCGACCTTGAGGGCCCGCTCGACTATCGCCCGCTGGTTCCGGTCCTTGATGGGCTGGCTCAGTTCGGCCGTGACGGGCTGGCCGACGCCGTAGGTACCGGTCTTGGGGCCGAACGTCACCGTCAGGTGCTTCTTGCTGGTCGGCTTGCTGGTGTCGAAGGCGAGGACCTTGCGGCCGGGGGCGCCGTCCTCGTCCTCGGTGCTCACGCGGACCGTGTAGCGGGCGTTGGCGGCGAGCGGAGAGGTGCTGTGCCAGCGGGTGCCGTCGGCGGAGAGTTCGCCCGCGACGTAGCGTCCTGCGGCGTCCCTGGCGGTGACGTCCGTGATACGGCCGTCGGAATCCTCAGCGGTGACTTCCAGGGGCTTGTCGGGGTCGGCCTTCTCGCCGTCGCCCGCGGGGCCGTTGAAGGCGATCTGGTCCGCCGCGTCGTACGGCTCGGCGGACAGCGGGTTGCCGTCGCTGCTGCAGCCGGCGGCGCTCGCGCCGAGCGCGATCAGCAGGAGCGTGCAGCCTATGACGGAGCCCTTGCTCGGTTTTCTGCTCATGGCCTCACGCTAGGAAGCAGCGTCGGCCGCGGCGCGCCGGATAAGGCGTACGGGTGATCGTGGCTACGGCAAACGAAGGAACCCGGACACTCCTGACGGAATGTCCGGGCCCCTGAGAGCTCAGCTCGTGTTACTGGGTGCGGTTCTCACCGCGGTAGTACTCGAAGACCCAGCCCCAGATGCCGACCAGGATCAGCGGCGCCGAGAAGTACATCAGCCACCAGCCGATCGCGATCGACAGGAAGGCGAGTGCGCCTCCGATCGCGAGGGAGAGCGGCTGCCAGCTGTGCGGGCTGAAGAACCCGACCTCGCCGGCGTCGTCCGCCACGTCCGCTTCCTTGTTGTCCTGCGCACCCGCGTCGATCCGCCGGGCCGTGAAGCCCAGGTAGAAGCCGATCATGATGCACAGAGCGAAGGCCAGGAAGAGGGCCGTGGTACCGGCCGGCTCCTTCGACCAAACGCCGTAGACGACCGCCATGGCGAGGATGAAGACGCTCAGCCAGGTGAACATCGTGCCCTGAGTCTTCACTTGCCGGCCTCCTTGCCACCAGCCAGAGCCTTCTCACCGTGAGGGGCGTTCTCGAGCTGGTCGAGAGCGGCGATCTCAGGGTGATGCAGGTCGAACGCCGGGGATTCGGAACGGATCCGCGGCAGAGTGAGGAAGTTGTGCCGCGGCGGCGGGCAGGACGTCGCCCACTCCAGCGAGCGGCCGTAGCCCCACGGGTCGTCGACCTCGACCTTCTTGCCGTACTTGGCGGTCTTCCACACGTTGTAGAAGAACGGCAGCAGCGACGCGCCGAGCACGAACGAGCTGATCGTCGAGATCGTGTTCAGGGCGGTGAAGCCGTCGGCCGCGAGGTAGTCCGCGTAACGACGCGGCATGCCCTCGGCACCGAGCCAGTGCTGCACCAGGAACGTGCCGTGGAAGCCGACGAACAGCGTCCAGAAGGTCATCTTGCCGAGGCGCTCGTCGAGCATCTTGCCGGTCATCTTCGGCCACCAGAAGTGGAAGCCGGAGAACATCGCGAAGACGACGGTGCCGAAGACGACGTAGTGGAAGTGCGCCACCACGAAGTACGAGTCGGACACGTGGAAGTCCATCGGCGGCGAGGCCAGGATGACACCGGTCAGACCACCGAAGGTGAAGGTGATCAGGAAGCCGACCGCCCAGAGCATCGGTGTCTCGAAGGACAACGAGCCCTTCCACATCGTTCCGATCCAGTTGAAGAACTTCACGCCGGTTGGTACGGCGATGAGGAACGTCATGAAGGAGAAGAACGGCAACAGCACGCCGCCTGTGACGTACATGTGGTGCGCCCACACCGTCACGGACAGACCCGCGATCGCGATGGTCGCCGCGATCAGACCCATGTAGCCGAACATCGGCTTACGGGAGAAGACCGGGATCACTTCGGAAATGATTCCGAAGAACGGCAGGGCGATGATGTACACCTCTGGATGGCCGAAGAACCAGAAGAGGTGCTGCCACAGCAGGGCCCCGCCGTTGGCCGAGTCGAAGATGTGGGCGCCGAACTTGCGGTCCGCCTCCAGCGCGAACAGCGCCGCAGCGAGGACGGGGAAGGCGAGCAGGACCAGGACGGCCGTCAGCAGCACGTTCCACACGAAGATCGGCATGCGGAACATGGTCATGCCGGGGGCGCGCATGCAGATGATCGTGGTGATGAAGTTGACCGAGCCGAGGATGGTGCCGAAGCCGGAGAAGGCCAGACCCATGATCCACATGTCGGCGCCGATACCCGGGCTGCGGACCGCGTCCGACAGCGGGGAGTAGGCGAACCAGCCGAAGTCGGCCGCGCCGTCCGGGGTGAGGAAACCGCCCACCGCGATGAGCGAGCCGAACAGGTACAGCCAGTAGGCGAACATGTTCAGCCGCGGGAACGCCACGTCCGGCGCGCCGATCTGCAGCGGCATGATCCAGTTCGCGAAGCCGGCGAACAGCGGCGTCGCGAACATCAGCAGCATGATCGTGCCGTGCATCGTGAACGCCTGGTTGAACTGCTCGTTCGACACGATCTGCAGACCGGGCCGGGCGAGCTCGGCGCGCATGATGAGCGCCATCACGCCACCGATCACGAAGAACGCGAACGACGTGACGAGGTACAGCGTTCCGATCGTCTTGTGGTCGGTGGTGGTGAGCCACTTGACCACGACGTTGCCGGGTTGCCTGCGCCGGACCGGCAGCTCGTTCTCGTACGAGTCCTCAGCTGCCGCGGCACCCTGGGGTTCGTTGAGGATGCTCACAGGTTGTTCGTCTCCCGGTTCTTCTCGTGGCTCGTCTGCGCGATGCCGGCGGGAACGTAACCGGTCTGCCCCTTCTTGGCGAGGTCCTTGAGGTGCTGCTCGTAGCGCTCGGGGGAGACGACCTTCACGTTGAACAGCATCCGGGAGTGGTCGACGCCGCACAGCTCGGCGCACTTGCCCAGGAAGGTGCCCTCCTTGTTGGGGGTCACCTCGAAGGCGTTGGTGTGGCCCGGGATGACGTCCTGCTTCATCAGGAACGGCACCACCCAGAAGGAGTGGATGACGTCACGCGAGGTGAGGACGAAGCGGACCGTCTTGCCCTTGGGCAGCCACAGGGTGGGGCCGGGGTTGCCCGTCTGGGGGTTCCGGCTGCCGGGGGTACCGGCGTCGTAGACACCGCCCGCGTTCGCCGGGAAGTCTTCCTTGAACCGGTCCGGAATGGCCGCCAGGTTCTTGTCGGTCTTCGCGTTGCCCGTGGAACCGTCGACGGGCTGGACGTAGTTGAAGGCCCAGCTCCACTGGTAGCCCACGACGTTGACCGTGAGGTCGGGCTTGTCCTTGAGGCTGAGCAGCTTCGTCTCGTCGCGGGCCGTGAAGTAGAAGAGCACCGAGACGATGATGAGCGGGACCACGGTGTACAGCGCCTCGATCGGCATGTTGTACCGGGTCTGCGGAGGAACTTCGACCTTGGTGCGGCTGCGCCGGTGGAAGACGGTGCTCCACAGGATCAGGCCCCAGACCAGCACGCCTGTGGCGAGCGCGGCCGCCCACGACCCCTGCCACAGGGAGAGGATCCGCGGAGCCTCTTCCGTGGTCGGGGTGGGCATACCAAGACGGGGGAAGTCCTCCCAGTTGTACGAGCAACCGGTGGCTGTAGCCAGGACCAGGCCCGCAGTCATTGCCTGCAGCAGCTTCCGCCGCATCGGGCGCCGCGGCGAGCGGTCGGAGCCGTTGGGACTCACGTAGCGCCTTCCCGAGAGTCTCGCCCGCGCGGATCGGCTGCGGCCTTCTCGCTGGTCGGTCGCCGCCCTGCGTCGGGCAGGGGTTTGGATGTTTATGCGGACCAAACCCTAGCCGACGCCCTCCGGGGGTTCGCGGGGAGGGGTGCCTATGGGGTGGGGTGGTTCGCTTGTTTGGCGGCTGCGGGCATGTGGGGGCCGGTCGCGCAGTTCCCCGTGCCCCTATTAGGGACGTTGGAGCGGCCCGGCGTTTAGCGTTGCTGTGTGAGTTACTTCGACGCTGCTTCCAGTGCTCCGCTTCATCCCGTTGCCCGGCAGGCGCTTGTGGCCTCCCTTGATGAGGGGTGGGCCGATCCTGCCCGTCTCTACAGGGAAGGGCGGCGGGCGCGGATGTTGCTGGACGCCGCACGGGAGGCGGCTGCCGAGGCTGTGGGGTGCCGGGCCGACGAGTTGGTGTTCACCTCTTCGGGGACGAAAGCCGTCCACTCGGGTGTCGCCGGGGTGTTGGCGGGGCGGCGGCGCGCCGGACGCCACCTGATCGTGTCTGCGGTCGAACACTCCTCTGTGCTCCATGCGGCTGACGCGCACGAGGGCGGCGGGGGGACGGTCACTCAGGTGGCGGTGGATCGTGCGGGGGCGGTGGGCGTCCGGGCGTACGCGGATGCGCTTCGGCCGGACACCGCGCTGGCGTGTCTGCAGTCGGCCAACCACGAGGTGGGGACCGAGCAGCCGGTGGCCGAGGTGGCCGCCCTGTGCCAGGAGGCCGGGGTGCCGCTGCTGGTTGACGCGGCGCAGTCGCTGGGGTGGGGGCGCGTCGAGGGCGCCTGGTCGGTGTTGACCGGAAGTGCCCACAAGTGGGGTGGTCCGTCGGGGGTCGGGCTGCTTGTCGTGCGCAAGGGCGTGCGGTTCGCCGCGCAAGGGCCCGCGGACGAGCGGGAGTCGGGGCGGGCCCCCGGGTTCGAGAACATCCCGGCGATCGTCGCCGCGGCGGCCTCGCTGCGGGCCGTACAGGCGGAGGCGGCCCATGAGTCGGTACGGCTGCGGGAGCTGACGGAGCGGATCCGGGCGCGGGTGCCGCAGCTGGTGCCGGATGTGGAGGTGGTCGGTGATCCGGGACGGCGACTGCCCGGCATCGTCACCTTCTCCTGTCTCTATGTGGACGGGGAGACCCTGCTGCACGAGCTGGACCGGGCCGGGTTCTCGGTCTCCTCGGGCTCGTCCTGCACGAGCAGCACGCTGACTCCCAGCCATGTGCTGAAGGCGATGGGCGTGCTGAGCGAGGGGAACGTGCGGGTGTCCCTGCCGGTCGGGACGGCGGAGGAGGACGTCGAGCGGTTCCTGGAAGTGCTGCCGGCGGCGGTGGCCGGGGTCCGGGAGAAGCTGGGGGCGCCGACGCCCAGCACCGTCGTACGGGAGGACGTCCTGGTCGTGGACGCCCTCGGCAAGCTCTGTCCGCTCCCGGTCATCGAGCTGGCCAAGGTCATCGGCGAGGTACCGGTCGGCGGCACGGTCCGCGTCCTCGCCGACGACGAGGCGGCCCGCCTGGACATCCCGGCGTGGTGCGAGATGCGGGGCCAGGAGTACGTCGGTGAGGAGCCGGCGGAGCGAGGAACTGCGTACCTCGTCCGCCGGGTGGCCTGAACGCCCTGTCGGTGAACCGTCGCGGGATCAGCCCAGGTGGGTCCGGACCTCTTCACCCGCGTCATGCCCGTACGCCTTGGTGAACCGGTCCATGAAGTGTGCCCGGCGGAGCTGGTACTCCTGCGTGCCCACCGTCTCGATGACCAGCGTCGCGACCATGCAGCCGACCTGCGCGGCGCGCTCCAGGGACACACCCCACGCCAGCCCCGACAGGAACCCGGCGCGGAAGGCGTCGCCGACACCCGTGGGGTCGGCCTTGCGCTCCTCCTCGGGGCAGCCGACCTCGATCGGGTCCTCGCCGTCCCGCTCGATGCGCACGCCCCGCGCGCCGAGGGTGGTGACGCGGTGGCCGACCTTGGAGAGGATCTCCGCGTCGCTCCAGCCGGTCTTGGACTCGATGAGGCCCTTCTCGTACTCGTTCGAGAAGAGGTACGTCGCACCGTCCAGCAGTATGCGGATCTCGTCGCCGTTCATGCGGGCGATCTGCTGGGAGAAGTCGGCGGCGAAGGGGATCGCGCGGGAGCGGCACTCCTCCGTGTGGCGGAGCATGGCCTCGGGGTCGTCGGCGCCGATGAGGACCAGGTCCAGGGCGCCCACGCGGTCCGCGACGGTCTTCAGCTCGATCTGGCGGGCCTCGCTCATCGCACCGGTGTAGAAGGAGCCGATCTGGTTGTGGTCGGCGTCGGTGGTGCAGACGAAACGGGCGGTGTGCAGGGTCTCTGAGATGCGGACCGACCCGGTGTCGACACCGTGCCGGTCGAGCCAGGCCCGGTACTCGTCGAAGTCGGAGCCCGCGGCGCCGACGAGGATCGGCTTCGTGCCCAGCTGACCCATGCCGAAGGCGATGTTCGCGCCTACGCCGCCCCGGCGTACGTCCAGGTTGTCGACCAGGAAGGACAGCGAGACCGTGTGCAACTGGTCCGCGACGAACTGGTCGGTGAAGCGGCCGGGGAAGGTCATGAGGTGGTCGGTGGCGATGGAGCCGGTGACTGCGATGCGCACGGCGTGGAGTCTCCTGCGAAGAGGATGGGTTGACAGTTCACGCTACCGTTCGTGACCTGGACTCTGAAGCAGTCAAAACTACCCGATAGTAGATCTTTCTTCGCGGGTGTTCGCGTGCCTACGGTGCCGCTATGACGAAATTCGAGGTCCGTGCCACCGCTCAGGCCGACCGGGAGGCCGGCCTGGCGTCGCTGCTCGGTGACTGCGCGCGGATGGCTCCCCACTGGGCCGCTCCCGACCGCGTCCTGTCCCGTCCGGTCTCCCCGTCACTCATCCACGGGGTGACCGTGCCGCCGAGGTCGGCACGGCTGGTGGACGCGATGTCGGACTACGGCGACTGATCGAAACGACCGCCGTCCGTCCGGAATACGCCGGCCCGTCCAACTCCGGCGGCTCGATCGGCGCCCTTCAGGGAACCGTGCGCTCCCCCGCTGCGTCCCATCGCTGTCCCCCGTAAAGGGGATGCGGGATACGACCCGGCAGACCGTCCCTTTTGACAGGGTCGGGTCAGGGTCATGGGACATGTGCGCAGCCGAAGGAGCGATGCGGTGAACACCGAGCGACCCGAGAACGACGACACGGGCGCCGACGGCTCCGCCAAGGAGCAGGGCACCCGGGAGGAGAAGGGCGCCGCGGGTACCGAGGCATCCGGTACCGGGGCTTCCGGCGCCGTGGCGGACGGCACCGGGGCTCCCGACGCCGGGGGCCAGGGCGACGCCGGGGCCCGCAGGCCCGAGGGCGACGCCGAGGTCGGGGAAACCGGGCGCGACCCTGAGGCCGGCAGGACCGACGGCGAGCGCGACGGTGCGGAGAGCGCCACCGGCGCGGCCGGCGGCGGGGAGCGGGCCGGGGACGCGGAGGCTGCGGCGCCCGCTGCCGCCGCTGAAGCGGAGCCGACCACGCCGGCCGGAGCGGATCCCGCTGCTGCCACTGCCGCTGCCCATGACCATGAACATGAGCATGGAGCCGACGGTTCGAGCCGGCGCCGCTCCCCCGCGATCATCGCCTCCGTCGCCGCCGCCGTACTGCTCGTCGGGGGTGGCGGGGCCTACCTCGCCGCGAACGCGTCCGGGGGTTCGGACGGCGGTACGACGTCCGGGGCGGCCGACGACGACACTCCCCCGCCGCTCCACCTCGACGGTTACACCGAGGGCGGCGGCACGAAGGGCATCGCGCCCGGTGAGCCCAACCCGTACGGCGTCACCTACAAGGCCGGCGGGGACCTGGCGGACGGCCCCGGCTCGGCGCCTGTGTACCGGGCCGGCGGCGAGGTCGGCGCCGACGAGGTGGCCCGGCTGGCCGAGGCGCTCGGGATCGACGGCAAGCCGGTCGCGCAGGGGCAGACCTGGCGGGTCGGGGCGAAGGACGGTGCGGGTCCCAGCCTCCAGGTGAACAAGCAGGCGCCGGGGACCTGGACCTTCTACCAGTACGCCCCCGGCACGGATGACTGCCAGTCCATCACCACCTGCTCGAAGGGATCGCCGGACGCGGGCGGCGACCCGGTGAGCGAGGCCGCCGCGAAGAAGGCCGCCGCGCCGGTCCTCAAGGCGGTGGGTCAGGATGACGCGAAGCGCGACGCGAGCCAGCTCATGGGCGACCGGCGGGTCGTCAACGCGAGCCCCGTGGTCGGCGGTCTGCCGACCTACGGCTGGACGACCGGGGTGACCGTGAACGCCCAGGGCGAAGTGGTCGGCGGCAGCGGCCAGTTGGCGGCGCCGGTGAAGGGGGACACGTACCCCGTGCTGGACGCCGAGAAGACGCTCGGGCTGATGAACGCGGCACCGGGGACCGACGGCCGTATGGGCATCGGCGGCTGCGCCAGCCCCGTACCGCTGAAGGACCGCCTCGAAGCCCCCTGCGGCTCCTCCGGTTCGGAGGCTTCGACGGGTACGGATACCGGTACGGACATGCCGGCCAAGGACACCCTCACGGTCGAGAAGGCCGTGTTCGGGCTCGCCTCGCACTTCGTCGACGCGCGGCAGGCGCTGGTGCCGTCCTGGCTGTTCGAGGTGCGGGCGCCGGGCGCGAAGGACAGCTTCACGGTGACGCATCCGGCGGTCGACCCGAAGTACCTGGTGTCGACCACGCCGTCGCAGGAGCCGCCCGCTCAGCCGAGCCCGCGGCCGTCCGGACCCAAGGACGAGCCGACGTCGGCGCCGGTCACGCGGAACGTGGGTGTGGACGCCTACACGGTCGACGGCCGTGAGCTGACCGTGGCCTTCACGGGCGGTGTGTGCGCCGACTACAAGGTGACCGCGAGTGAGAGCGGCGACGAGGTGACCGTTCGGGTGACCGAGACGTCGCAGCCGGACAAGGTCTGCATCCTGATCGCCAAGGTGTTCCACAAGACCGTGCAGCTGGACGAGCCGCTCGGGGACCGCAAGGTCGTGGGCACGGACGGCCAGGACGTCCCGCTGGAGAAGCCGGGGACGGTCCGGCCGGAGACGTCCGGGACCCGGTAACGGGCTCACGGACACGGGAAGGCGGCGGCCCCGTCGGAGGGGGTCGCCGCCTTCTCGCTTCTCGCGTTTCGACCGGGTCGGCCGGTTCGACCGGTCAGCCGACTTCGACTGAGCCGGCCGGTTTGCCGGCCGGTTTCGGCCGGGTCAGCTGAAGGAGTCGCCGCAGGCGCAGGAGCCGGTCGCGTTCGGGTTGTCGATCGTGAAGCCCTGCTTCTCGATGGTGTCCACGAAGTCGATGGACGCGCCGCCCAGGTACGGGGCGCTCATGCGGTCGGTGACGACCTTCACGCCGCCGAAGTCCTTGACGACGTCGCCGTCGAGGGAGCGCTCGTCGAAGAAGAGCTGGTAGCGCAGGCCGGAGCAGCCACCGGGCTGTACGGCGACACGCAGGGCCAGGTCGTCACGGCCTTCCTGGTCGAGCAGGGCCTTGACCTTCGCCGCAGCGGCGTCGGACAGGATGATGCCGTCGGTGACGGTGCTGGTCTCGTCCGATACGGACATCTACATCTCTCCCGGGTTGTTCGGAGACTGCTTGCCGACGGTTGCAACCGACGGGGCCGCGGATTCATTCCGGGCCGGGCGTTTGTCTTTCGGTCCTTCTTCATGCTCGCACACGGGGCCCTCAGCGGAAAACGACCGATTCGGGAATACGCGGGCCTGTCACCGGGATTCACGTCACATCGACATGATGGCCATCGTCAAACTGACGTGAACCGGTTATCATAGATAACGTCAATTCGACGAGAAGTCGAAGAAGGTGTCCCGCTTGACCCGCCGGGTCCGGATTTTCCCGGTGCCGGCGAGCCGCAGAACAGAAAGGGTGCGTGTCGTGACCACCGCCCAGACCCAGGAGCTCGACGTACAGCCGACGCCCCTCGCCCTGCTGCTCCTCGGCCGTGAGGCCGACCCGAGGAGCGAGCGTGGCGTCGAGTGTCCCGGCGACCTTCCCTCGCCGTCCGATCCGGACCTGGTCGAGCGCGCCCGCGCAGCCAAGGAGAAGCTCGGGAACAAGGTCTTCGTACTCGGCCACCACTACCAGCGCGACGAGGTCATCCAGTTCGCCGACGTGACCGGTGACTCGTTCAAGCTGGCCAAGGACGCGGCCGCCCGCCCGGAGGCCGAGTACATCGTGTTCTGCGGCGTGCACTTCATGGCCGAGTCGGCGGACATCCTGACGTCCGACGACCAGAAGGTCGTCCTGCCCGACCTCGCCGCCGGCTGTTCGATGGCCGACATGGCGACGGCCGAGCAGGTCGCCGAGTGCTGGGACGTGCTGACCGAGGCCGGGATAGCCGAGCAGGTCGTACCCGTCTCGTACATGAACTCGTCCGCGGACATCAAGGCGTTCACGGGCAAGCACGGCGGCACGATCTGCACCTCGTCGAACGCCAAGCGGGCCCTGGACTGGGCCTTCGAACAGGGCGAGAAGGTCCTGTTCCTGCCCGACCAGCACCTCGGCCGCAACACCGCCGTCCGCGACATGGGCATGTCCCTGGAGGACTGCGTCGTCTACAACCCGCACAAGCCGAACGGCGGGCTGACGGCGCACGAACTGCGTGCCGCGAAGATGATCCTGTGGCGCGGCCACTGCTCGGTGCACGGCCGCTTCAGCCTCGACTCGGTGAACGACGTGCGCGAGCGCATCCCCGGTGTCAACGTCCTCGTCCACCCGGAGTGCAAGCACGAGGTCGTCGCCGCCGCGGACTACGTCGGCTCGACGGAGTACATCATCAAGGCCCTGGAGGCCGCCCCGGCCGGCTCGAAGTGGGCCATCGGCACGGAGCTGAACCTGGTCCGCCGGCTGGCGAACCGTTTCGCGCCGGAGGGCAAGGAGATCGTCTTCCTCGACAAGACGGTCTGCTTCTGCTCGACCATGAACCGCATCGACCTCCCCCACCTGGTCTGGACCCTGGAGTCGCTGGCCGAGGGCAACCTGGTCAACCGGATCGAGGTCGACAAGGAGACCGAGGCGTTCGCGAAGCTGGCGCTGGAGCGGATGCTGGCGCTGCCGTAGGTCTGTCGATGGCCACGCTTCAGGCGCTCACCCCGACACGGGCTTCCGGTCGGGGTGGGCGGGGTCGAGGGTGAAGAGATCGCCGTCGGGGGTGGCGGCGATCAGGGAGCCCTCACGGACCATCACCTCGGGCAGCGACCGGCTGCCCACGTTGGTCACCCGTTGGGCACGCGGCAGGGTCTCCCACAGCAGCGTGCCCTTCTTCGTGTCGAGAGCGGCGACGCGGCCGCTGGCGCTGGACAGGTAGACCGCGCGGGCGCGCGGGTCGTGGGTGACGCCGCTGGGCGTCTCCAGACTCGTCGCGGTCTGCCACAGCCGCTCGCCCGTCCGGACCGACACGGCGCTCACCTGGCCGGAGGACGCGACGAACCACAGCGTGTCGTCCCCGAGCGTCACCACGCCCTCGAACTCCTCCGCCAGCTTCGTCGAACGGCCCTCACCGGTCTCCGGGTCCACCAGCCGGATCCGGGAGAACGGCCCCTCGTCGCCGGCCGGGATGTTCCCCTCTTCGTCCTCGGCCGGGTCGACGTAGAGCAGGCGGCCGTCGAACGTTCCCACGAGGGTCCCGCGATTGGGCACCTTCACTCGCCGAACCGAGCCGTCGGTCCGGTCCAGCTCCATGAGCAGGATGTTCTCGGAAGGCGTGAACTCGGCGACGCACTCCAGGCGGAGGGCCTCGCCCACATCCGCGGCGTCGCAGTACTGCCCCGCCGGCAACGGTGTCGTCCAGCGCTCGGCGCCGGTGCGTGCCGAGCGGGCGGTCACCGCGCGGGCGCCGTCGGCCGCCATGACCACGAGGCTGCCGGAGACCGCCGGGGACATCCCGTTGTTCGCCACCTTCCGATGCCAGAGCCGCTCGCCGGTCCCGGTGTCGAGAGCGGCGACCGTCGTGGTCGACGCCTCCCCTGCGACGGGGGTGAAGTCCTGCTGGACCAGCATCGCGTCGTCCACGAGACCGAGGACGGAGAAGGTGTACGTCCCCTGGCGCCGGCCCGGCGGCAGCACGTCGGCCCGCCAGTCGATCCGCCCGGTCAGCCCGTCGAGGCGCATGGGCAGCACACCGTCACCCGCGCAGTAGACGGCACCCTCGTACAGCCGGCATTCCGGGCCCTCTCCCAAGCCGGTCCCGCCGGCCGACCCCTTCTTCACGCCGTGCGCGGCGGTGGCGTCCACCGTTGTCTGCCAGGGCTTCCAGCCGGACGGCATGGCCGCCCACCGGGAAGGCGCGGATGCGGCGGTGTCCGCCTCCGTCGGGGCGTCCTCGTCCCCCACTCCGGTCCCGAGCAGCAGGTATCCCGTCAGGCCGAGCGCGAGGGTGCCGACCGTGCCGGCCGTGGCCCACAGGGGACGTATACGACTGCGTCGTCGGCCGGGGGCCGCGGCGCCGGGGTCGGCGACCGCGGCGGGCCGGGTCCGGACCAGGGCCATCTCCTCCGTGCGCAGCGTCACGGTGGGCTGGTCGTCCGCACCCGTCTCCGGCAGCGCGGCCACGAACTCCCGCGCCAGTTCGTCCAGTTCGGGCCGGTCCGCGGGATCCTTGGCGAGGCAGCGCTCCAGGATCGCGCGAAGGGGCTGCGGCACTCCGTCCAGGACCGGGGCGTCGTGGACGACCCGGTACGCCGTGAGATAAGGGCTGTCCGCGTCGAAGGGGCCCCGCCCTGTGATGGAGAAGACGAGCAGAGCGCCGAGGGAGAAGACGTCGGAGGCCGGCTCCACCGAACGGGCGTCGGTGAGTTGCTCCGGAGACATGAACGGCGGGGTGCCGATCATCTGCCCGGTCTCGGTGAGGGTGTTGTGGTCCTCGGCCGCACGCGAGATGCCGAAGTCGATGACACGCGGGCCGTCGTCGGCGATGAGAACGTTGGCGGGTTTGAGGTCCCGGTGGACGACCCCCGCCCGGTGGATGTCCCGCAGCGCCTCCACCAGACCGAGCGTCAGCCGCCGCAGTTCGGTGCCCTTCAGCGGGCCCTGGTCGGCGATCCGGGCGGCGAGGGAGAGCCCGGGCACGTACTGGGTGGCCATCCAGGGCCGTACCGCCTCCGGGTCGGCGTCCACCACCGGTGCGGTGAAGGCGCCGCTCACCTTGCGGACCGCCTCGATCTCCTGCCGGAAGCGGGCGCGGAAGACGGCGTCCTCGGCGTACTGGGAGTGCACCACCTTGACGGCCACCTCACGGCCCGAGCGCGACCTGCCCCGGTAGACGACCCCCATGCCCCCGGACCCGAGCCGGTCGACCAGCTTGTAGCCGCCGACCGATCGCGGATCGTCCTTGTGCAGCAGCACGCGCGGAGCCCTCCCCCGTCAGGCAGTTCGAGGGCTCAGGATACGTAACGGGCGACGCTTCGGTCCGGGCGAGGAGCCCTTGGAACTCCGGGTCCCCCCTGGCCGAAACGCCGAGACCGGCGTCACCTGGATCGGCTCGCGTTCACCGGACTAGCATGATCGTTCGCATGTGCGATGAACGGTGAAGTTTTCGGCGGGATTTCGGCGGGGGTTGTTTTGAGCGCGGATGCCATGGGGCTGCGGATGCGGTTGGCGGATCTGACGGCGACCGGGCAAGGCGATCTGCGTGCGGCCGTGGGGGAGTTCCGGCGCAGCGAGGTGCTGGTGCCGGTGGTGGATGACTCGCTGCTGTCGGTGGCTGCGGGCGGGGTCCGCTGGCTGTTCGCGTTCACGGATGACGGGGCGTTGGCGCGCTTTGCGCAGGCGCGTGGTGAGGCGGTGCCGGAGCGGTTGCCGGTGTATGGGGCGCGTTTGCTGGACCAGGTGGTCCCGGAGGTGGCGAGGGCGGACGGACGGCCGGTCGGGATCGCGGTGGACGCGGGCAGTGCGGCGGGCCTGGTGCTGCCTCCGGCGAAGGGGGTTGTTCCGGACGCGGTGGCTGTGGACACGGTTGTGGACTCCGAAGGGGTGGACGCGTGAGCGGCGGGGACGGCTACCGGGTCGATCCGGAGGCGCTGGAGCGGATCACTCGGGGCATCAACCTGGCGATCGACGAGCTGAAGGAGCTGGGCTTCGACATCGAGGCGGCCCAGGGCCGGGGCTTCGACGACCTGGAGCTCGCCGGTCTCGAGGTGGGGGACGCGAACCTGCGCCAGGTGTTCGCCGACTTCTGCGAGCGGTGGAGCTGGGGCGTGCGTTCGCTGATGCAGGACGCGAACGGGTTCGCGCAGCGGCTCAACCTGTCGGCGGGGCTGTATCACGAGCAGGAGCAGTACGTGTCGAACACCGTGAAGACGGTGTGGACGGCGGCGGCGGGCAACCCTTACCTGTCCGAGGAGGAGGTCGCGCAGCGTTCCTGGTCGCAGACGCTGAAGGACAACTCCGTCTCCCACTTCATGAACGCGGATTACAGCGCGGAGTCCCTGCAGGCCGGCGACCAGGCGGCCCGGCAGGCCTGGGCGCAGGCGAAGGAGGACCTGGAGACGTCGACGGTGACCCCGGACGCGCCGTTCGATTCGCGGACCAACTGGCAGCCGGACGGCCCCGAGGCCTCGGCGTTCGGGGAGGTTGAGCGCTGATGGGCCTGGGGGACATGGTCAACGACCTCGGGGACGGCCTGGAGAGCGCCGTCGACGGCGTGAGCAAGGGCGTCGGCGAAGCCGTCAACTGGGGCACGGACAAGGCGGCGGACGGCCTGTCCGCAGTCGGCGCGGACGGCGCGGCCGAGGGGGTGCGTGACTTCGGGGAGGGGGTGAACAACCGGCTCGGCGGCGATGTCGCCGAGCGCCGGCTGGGAGAGAGCGAGGATCCCAAGGAACTGGTCCACGGCAGCCCGCAGGCGCTGGAGGCGCGGGCCCGGCATCTGCGTGATTTCTCCCGGGCGTTCGAGAGCGTCGGCCAGGGGATGCGCTCGCTGGACGGCGAGGGCTGGCAGGGCAAGGCGGCGGACGCCTTCCGCGAGAAGTTCGACATGCACCCCAAGCAGTGGCTGAAGGCGGCCGACGCCTGCGAGGCAGCCGCCAAGGCGCTGGAGGCGTACGCGGACACGGTGCACTGGGCCCAGCAGCAGGCACAGACGGCGATCGACGCCTACCGCACCGCGCAGCAGGACAGCCGGCGGGCGGTGGATGCGCACAACGCTCAAGTGACGGCGTACAACCAGGCCGCCGACCAGTACAACGCGGCGGCTTCGGCGGGACGCGACCCGGGCCGCAAACCGACCGAACCGGGCGCCTTCGTCGACCCGGGAGCGGCCGGCCGACGGGAGGCCGAGGAGATCCTCGCCGAGGCGCGGCGCCAGCGCACCGACGCCGCCCGCGACGCGCAGCGCCGAGTGGCCGCCGCGCTGGAGACGGCCCCGCCGAAGCCGGAGTTCACCGACCGGTTGAAGGCCGACGCGGCGGACGCCGTCGTGAGCACGCAGCTGAACCAGGCCCACGTCCTGGGCGGCCTCCTCAAGGGAGGCGCGGACCTGGTGAAACTGGTCCGCACCGTCAACCCGATGGACTCCTACAACATCACCCACCCCGGCGAGTATGTGAAGAACTCAAACATGCTGCTGGCCGGCCTGGTGGGCACCGCCGCCCATCCCGAACGCCTGCCCAAGGCCGTCATCGGCAGCGGCTGGAGCAGCGACCCGGGCGACGCGATGGGGTACCTCGCCTCGAACCTGATCGGTGGCAAAGGCGCCACGAGCATGGCCCGAGGGGCTGCGCGAGGGGCCGCGGAGGGCGCGGCGACGGGCGGAGCGCGCAGGAGTGTCGGCCAAGCGATCAAAGATTTCGCCAGGGAGAAGAAGTGCAAGTGGTTCGGCGACCCCATCGACATGGCCACCGGCCGCATGGCGCTGCCGCAGACCGACGTCACCCTGCCCGCCAAGCTGCCGCTGTTGTTCTCCCGGCAGTTCGAGTCGTCGTACGAGGCCGGACGCTGGTTCGGCCCGAAGTGGACCTCCACCGCTGACCAGCGCCTGGAGATCGACGCCGAGGGCGTCATCTTCATCCGCGAGAACGGCGCGTTGCTGGCCTACCCGCACCCCGCCCCCGGCGTGCCGACCCTGCCGCTTGAGGGCGGCCGATACCCCCTCACCATCGACGCCTACGGCGACTACGCCATCACCGACCCCGCGGCCGGCCGCACCTGGCACTTCGCGGCCCCGACCGGCGACGGCAACGGCATCGCCCTGCTGGAACAGATCACCGACCGCTCAGGCCAGTGGCTCACGTTCGAGTACGACACCGAGGGCGCCCCCACGGCGATCGTGCACTCGGCCGGCTACCACCTCACCATCGAGACCACCGAGGACCGAATAGCCGCCCTGAGCCTGGCCGACAGCACACCGGACAGCGGCGGCGACGTCGAGCTGGTCCGCTTCGGCTACGACAAGCAGGGTCACCTGGCGGCGGTAACGAATTCGTCCGGCACGCCGACCCGTTTCACCAACGACGAACTCGGCCGCATCACCGCGTGGACCGACACGAACGGCTCGTCCTACCACTACGTCTACGACGACCAGGGCCGCTGCACCTCCCAGTCGGGCGAAGCAGGCCACCTGCGCAACACCTTCGTCTACGGCGCCATCGACCCGGCGACCGGCCACCGGACGATCACCGCCACCAACTCCCTGGGCCACAGCACGCGCTACCTGGTCAACAGCGATCTGCAAGTGATCGCCGAGACCGGCCCCGACGGAGCGACGACCCGCACCACATACGACCGCTACGAACGCCCGCTGACGGTCACCGACGCCCTCGGCCGCACGCAGAGCTACGCGTACGACGAGGCAGGCCGCATGACGATGGCCGTCCGCCCCGACGGCCGCTACACCAGCATCGGCTACGACGACCTAGGCCTGCCCGTGGCCATAGCCGGCCCGGACGGCACCCACGTCAGCCAGCAGTTCGACGAGTTCGGCAACCGCACGGCCGTAACCGACGCGTCCGGGATCACGACCCGCTTCGGGTATGACGAGCTCGGTCACCTGTCGGCGATCACGGACGCGACGGGCGCGACGAGCACCGTCCGCTGCAACACTGCGGGCCTGCCCCTGGAGGTCACGGACCCGCTCGGCGCGGTGACCCGTTACGAGAGGGACGCCTTCGGGCGGCCGACCACGATCACCGACCCGACGGGTGCGGTGACCCGCCTGGAGTGGTCGGTGGAGGGCCGCCTGTCCCGCCGTATCACCGCGGACGGCGCCACCGAGGCGTGGACGTATGACGGCGAGGGCAACTGCACCAGCCACACGGATGCCATGGGTGCCGTATCCCGTTACGAGTACACCCACTTCGACCTGATGTCGGCTCGCACCGGCCCGGACGGGGTGCGCTACGAGTTCGCTCACGACACCGAACTCCACCTGACGAAGGTCACGAACCCACAGGGTCTGACCTGGTCGTACGAGTACGACGCGGCTGGACAGCTGGTCGCGGAGACGGACTTCGACAACCGTCGGCTGACGTACCAACACGACAGAGCAGGCCAGTTGACGGCCAGCACCACGGCCTCCGGCCAGACCATCTGCTTCGACAGGGACGTGCTGGGCCGCGTGGTGAGGAAGGACGCGGCCGGAGCGGTCACGACGTACGCGTACGACGCAACGGGTGGCTTGGCCCGGGCGGTCAGCCCGGATGCGGTCCTGACGTTGCAGCGGGACGATTCCGGCCGCCTGATGTCCGAGACGGTCAACGCCCGCACGCTCACCTACACCTACGACGTCCTGGGCCGCCGCACCGGCCGCACCACACCGACCGGCGCGATCAGCACCTGGGCCTACGACGCGGCGGGCAACCGCACCGAACTGACGACCAGCGGCCAGACCCTCACCTTCACCCACGACGCGGCCGGCCGCGAACTGACCCGCCACATCGGTGAAGACCTCACCCTCACCAACGCCTTCGACCCCCTGGGCCGCCTGACGAAGCAGGAACTCACCGGACCGGGCGACACGCGCCTCCAGCACCGCGCCTACACCTACCGCGCCGACGGCAACCTGACCGGCATCGACGACGACCTGAACGGCCCCCGCCGCTTCGACCTGGACGCGGCAGGCCGGGTCACCGCAGTCCAAGCCTCGAACTGGACGGAGTCCTACGCCTACGATGCGGCCGGCAACCAGACCCGAGCCGTTTGGCCGGACTCCATGCCGGGCCAGGAGGCCACCGGCGAGCGCACCTACACCGGCACCCGAATCACGCGCGCGGGCAACGTCCGCTACGAGCACGACGAAGCCGGCCGGATCACCCTGCGCCAGAAAACCCGCCTGTCCCGCAAACCGGACACCTGGCGCTATACCTGGGACGCCGAAGACCGCCTCGCCTCGGTGGTCACCCCCGACGGCACGACCTGGCGCTATCGCTACGACCCCCTGGGTCGCCGCATCGCCAAGCAACGCCTCGCCGCCGACGCCGACGCCGTCCTGGAACAGGTGGACTTCACCTGGGACGGCACGACCCTGTGCGAACAGACGACGCACACCCCTGGCACCGACCAGTCGGCCATCACTCTCACGTGGGACCACCAAGGTCTACGCCCTCTGACCCAGACCGAACGCAAGACGGCGGGCGACGCGTCTCAGGATGAGATCGACCAGCGCTTCTACGCGATCATCACCGACCTCGTCGGCGCCCCAACCGAACTCGTGGATGAGCACGGTGACATCGCTTGGCGTACACGCCGCACCCTCTGGGGCACCACCACCTGGAACCGCACGGCCACCGCCCACATCCCCCTTCGCTTTCCAGGCCAGTACCACGACCCAGAAACCGGCCTCCACTACAACTTCTACCGGCACTACGACCCCGAGACCGCCCGCTACGTCGCGCCTGATCCCCTAGGGCTCGAGCCTGCAGACAACCCGTCTGCGTACGTCCACAATCCACTTACTTGGACTGACCCGCTGGGACTCACTCCATGCCGTGAACTGGGATTGCGGCAGGAAGCAGTGGACGCTATCAGAAAACTCGAGAACATTAAGAGAGACCCGGTCGGAGAGATAAATTCTCAACCGAATCACAACCACTACAGTGCTGCTCGCCGCGAGGCCGCGGGCGAAGTCGTGGCCCGCAAATGGGACGGTACACCGTTCGACCATATTGCGGATCTGAAGGGGGCGCGCAACGGTTTGGACAATGTTCGCATAGCCCTCGAGAGGGAGTTGCAGAATCCGTCGGCGTCGATAACCGATCGCGGTATCGAAGTCCTGGTGAAGAGGCGGAAGGAAGCCATCGAGGAACTCGACCGACTGAACGGATTCCTACACTCCATAGGCCATCGGTAACAGGATGACGTAACGTAAGCGCAATCACTTAGAAGCAGCAACGCCTGACGCGCCGCGGTGGACGCGATGAGAGGAACCTACGATGACCCAGCCCATCGATCGCAACAAGTCGCTTGAGCAACTCGACGGCGAACGCTGGGGCGAACCACCCGCCGACGCGACGTCCCTGGTCAGAACCGTCTATGAGTGGCGACGACGCCCCATCGGGACTCTGGAACCTCACGAGCTTGCGCGTTTGCTCGGCCAGAACGTCGGCTTGCCGTGGCTGCTCCCCCTGGGCGTCGAGATCGTGCGGGAGGCGGCCAAACAACCCACAGGTGGCTTCCTGGATGGCGACCTGCTTTATGCATTGGTCACCAGGAGTCCGGAGGTGTGGACGGCAAATCCCGAACCCGCCCTCGAACTAAAGACAGCAGTATCCATGCTGCCGGAACTTTCACGTTACGTGAAACAGGAGGTCGAGGCCTTCCTTGCATCGGCTCCTTAGGGTATGCGAGATACCGGGGCTCCGCTCTAACGAAGTCTTGAGCAGTTCCGAATCTTGCAAATATCCTCGAACCACCCCTTTCTTCCGATGCGGACAGGCATGACGCATTCGTCTGGAAACTTGATAGGTGAACAATGTCATTCGGGCCGCCTCCTGCATCGTTCGGACCGCCCGCCGCACCTGCGTGGACCCCTCCCACAGAAGTGGAGCAGGCACTATTCGAGGCCAACTCTCGCGAGGACTGGGCGGCATACTTCGACACGCTGGCGCGAAACCGGGTGTACTTCGAGATAGACAGGAAAAAGGAGGATGCCTCACCGGGTATCACCTACACCCTCTTCGGGCACGACCCCCGAGTTCCCGGTGGCAGGTTCTGGGCGGTGTACACCGAGGGCATGCTTCCCGCGCCCGAGCCGCATCGCGTGTTCGACTGGAACGTCCTCGCTTGGTTCGCGGAGGTGTGGACCCCGGCAGATCCGCCGATGATCGTCGTCAATCCGGGCAGTCCGTGTGAGGCGTTCCTTCCGTCCGCGCCGCCGCACTCCGCCGCTTGGGCAGGTTTCTTCGCGCGGTCGGGCGGTCCTTCAGGCCGGGCGGAACTGCGGACCCTGCGTGTGGGCGGACCGCTGCACGGGCCCGTGGCCCACGGCCTGGCCTGTGGCGCGCTGCTCTTCGTCAACCACGGCCTTCCCTGGAACGCGATGGCCTACCACGGCCAGGGCTATCCCACCGAGCGTCGGATGCTACGGGAATGGTGGGGCGTCACCAGCCGCCAGGAGTGGCAGGTGCAACAGCATGCGCTGCTGGCAACCAACGGGGCCAATCCGGTCTGGGAGTTCGCGCTCGGTCTACGCCGAGCCATCGCCCGTGACTTCGGAGGCTATGTCGAGACGCCTTTCTGGCGTGACGCCGCCGCCCAGGTCCTGCGCAACCGGCCGGACGGTGAGGCCACCATCACTCCGGACGGCGTCACCAAGACCTCGGTAACTGAAGCCGAGACCGAAGCGCACATCAAGGGAGTCCAACACCTTATCGGCCGAATCACGCGCTACGAGGCGCGGATGCGGGCCGACGACATTCTGAAAGAGAACCAGTACGTTTCCTCCGCCGATGCCTGGGACCTCGGGCGGGCCTCATGCATGGCGCGCTGGGGTCTGGGCGCTCGTTACAGCGACTTGCCGGAAGCCGAGGCTGCAGTAATCGAAGCCGGACGGAGCGCGGGGCGGACGTACAAGTCCTGGCAGGACTTCTCCGCCGGCTTCATCCTCGGTCGCTGCCTGCACTTCGACGATGAGGAATTCGGCAGCTGGTACGAGGACATGGTCACCGCCCACAGGATCCTGATGGCCGAGCCTGGCAGCCCCTGGCTCAACATCACGTTCCGGTAGGCCTGCCCGCCTGGATCGCGTCCAAGCGAGCCGCAAAGACTGATCCAGACAACGGAACAGCCCGCCCCAGGCTCTCCCGGGACGGGCTGTCTTCACGAGGACCGTAGGGTCAGACCCCAGCCGTCTCCGGCTCGTCCGAGTCCAACGACGCGGTCGGCGTCGGCTCCGCAGTCACCCCCGCCTTCTTGTCCCGCTTCGCCTGCCGCTTCCTCGCCCGTCGTTCCTTCCGAAGCTCCACCATCGCGTACAGCGTCGGTACGAGGAGCAGAGTCAGGAGGGTCGACGTGATCAGGCCGCCGATCACGACCACGGCCAGGGGCTGGGCGATGAAGCCGCCCTCGCCGGTGACGCCCAGGGCCATGGGGAGGAGGGCGAAGATCGTTGCCAGGGCCGTCATGAGGATGGGGCGGAGGCGGTGGCGGCCGCCCTCGATCACGGCCTCCACGACGCCGTAACCCTGGCTTCGGTACTGGTTGATGAGGTCGATCAGCACGATCGCGTTCGTCACCACGATGCCGATCAGCATCAGCATGCCGATCATCGCGGGGACGCCCATCGGGGTGCCGGTCGCGATCAGGAGGCCGATCGCTCCCGTTGCCGCGAACGGGATGGAGACCAGCAGGATCAGGGGCTGGATGAGGGAGCGGAAGGTCGCGACCAGGAGCATGAAGACGATCGCGATCGCCGCCAGCATCGCCAGGCCCAGGTTGACGAACGCCTCGTCCTGGTCCTCGGAGACACCGCCGATCGCGGCCGTGGCACCGGCCGGCAGGGTCAGCGAGTTGATCTTGGACTGGAGGTCCGCGCTCACCGCGCCCGTGTTGTCGCCGGTCGGCTTCGCGGAGATCGTGGCCGCGCGCTGGCCGTCGATGCGGGTCATCGAGACCGGGCCGTCCACCAGCTTGACGTCAGCGATGTCCCCGAGCTTCACCGGACCCAGGTTCAGGTCCTGAAGCTGCTTCAGCGTCGTCGCCGGCTTGGCCGACTTGATGACGATGTCCCGCTCGGTGTCGTCGAGGGTCGCCTGGGCCGCCGTGTTGCCGCGGACCGCCTGGGCGACGGCCAGACCGAGGGTCTGGTCGTTGAAGCCGGCCGCGGCCGCCTTGTCGTTGGCCTTCACCGAGATCCGCGGCACGCTCTGCGCCAGGTCGCTGGTCACGTCGGTGACGTCGTCCAGGCCGGCCACCGCCTCGCGGACCTGCTCGGACGCCTTGCGCAGCACGTCCCCGTCGGCCGCCTTCACGACGACGCTCAGGTCCTGGGCACCGAAGCCGTCACCGGCCGCGATGGTGGTCGTACCGATGCCGTCGAGCTTCTTCAGGCCCGCCTCGACGCGGTCCTGTACGTCCTCGTACGACGCCGAGTCCTCCAGCATCACCTGGTACGACGCCTGATTGGTGTCGGTGCCGCCGCCGAAGGCCGCCATGAAGCCGGACGAGCCGATCGTGACCTGGTAGTCCTTCACGCCCTTGGTGTCGGCGAGCAGCTTCTCGACCTTCTTCGCCTGCTCGTCGGTCGCCGACAGGCTGGTGCCCGGCTTCAACTCCTGCTTGACGGTCAGGACTTCCTGCTCGCCCTGGTCGAAGAAGTTCGTCTTCAGCAGCGGCGCCATGCCGAACGTGCCGATGAGGATGACGATCGCGAGCAGCACGCTGGTCATACGGCGGCGGGTCGCGAAGCGCAGGACGGGGACGTAGAAGCGCTGGAGCCTGCTCTTCGCCTCCTTCTCCTCCGCGATCCGGCGGGCTTCGGCAGCGTCCTCGGGGGTGCCCTTCGGGGCCCGCAGGAACCAGTACGACAGGACCGGTACGACCGTCAGCGACACCAGCAGCGACGCCAGCAGCGCGGCCGTCACGGTCAGGCTGAACGAGCCGAACAGCTCGCCCACCATGCCGCCGACGAGGCCGATCGGCAGGAAGACGGCGACGGTGGTGAGGGTGGAGGAGGTGACCGCGCCGGCGACCTCGCGGACCGCCTTGAGGATGGCCTCCTGGCGCTCCTCGCCGTAGCCGAGGTGCCGCTTGATGTTCTCCAGGACCACGATCGAGTCGTCGACGACGCGGCCGATGGCGATGGTGAGCGCGCCGAGCGTCAGCATGTTCAGCGACAGGTCGCGCGTCCACAGGACGATCAGGGCCAGGACCACCGACAGGGGGATCGAGACCGCCGTCACCAGCGTCGAACGGATCGACGCCAGGAAGACCAGGATGACGAGGACCGCGAAGAGCAGGCCGAGCGCGCCCTCGGTGGTCAGGCCGTCGATGGACTTCGACACCGCCGGGCCCTGGTCGCTGACCACGGTGAGCGTGGCGTCGGAGCCGAGGTCCTTGCGCATCTCCGGGAGCTTGTCCTGGACCGCGTCGGAGATCGCGACCGCGCTGCCGTCGCGGTCCATGGTGACCGCGATCGCGAGGGACGGCTTGCCGTCCGTGCGCGTGAGGGAGTCGGCCGGGGCCTGCTCCTGCTCGACGGTGGCGACGGAACCGAGGCGGACCGGCTTCTTGCCGGAAGCGTCCGCACCGCCGCCCGCGCCGCCCGCGCCGGTGACCCTCAGGTCCTCGATCTGCCGCAGCGAGGTGAACCCGCCGCCCACCTGGACGGTGCGGTTGTCGCCGCCCTCGTCGAAGGAGCCCGCCGGGACGGTCGCACCGCCCGCCCTCAGGGCCTCGGAGAGGTCCGCCGAGGTCAGGCCCGCCTTTGCCAGCTTCGCGTCGTTGGGGGTTACGGTGACCTGAAGGTCCCGTATGCCGTCGACGGTGACCTGGCCGACGCCGTCGATGTCCTTCAGGTCCGGCACGACGGTCCGGTCGAGCTGGTCGGCCAGGGCCTGCTGGTCACGGCCGGAGGTGACAGCGAGGACGACGGTCGGGATGTCGTCCGTGGAACCGGCGATGACCTGCGGGTCCACGTCGTCCGGCAGCTGGGCGCGGGCCCGGTTGACGGCCTGCTGGACGTCGGCGACCAGCTGCTGGTTGTCCGGGCCGTAGTCGAAGGACGCCATGATCACGGCGTTGCCCTCGCTGGCCGTGGACGTGACGCCGGTGATGCCGTCGACGGCTTCGAGGCTGTCCTCGATCGGCTCGACGACCTGCTTCTCGACCACGTCCGGCGCGGCGCCCTGGTACGGCGCCAGCACGGACACCATGGGCAGTTCGATGGAGGGCAGCAGCTGCTGCTTGAGCTGGGGTATCGCGATGGCGCCGAAGACGATCGCGATGATCGACATCAGGCCTATCAGGGCGCGCTGGGCGAGGCTGAACTTCGACAGCCAGGACATGGTTCAGGGTCTCTCTTCTGTGAGCGGCAGAAGCGGCAAGGAAGGCATGGAGGCATGGAGCAGGCGTGGAGCTGACGTGGAGCAGGCATGCGCCCGCCCCTACACCCTGAGCCATCGGGGAGCCCGGTTTCGTAGGCCGCAGGTCCCGTTCCTTATCCGGCGCATACTCCGGGCGCAGTACACCCGGGTCGAGCTCACTCCACCCTTGGACGTACCAGCCCGGACTCGTACGCGATCACCACGAGTTGCGCCCGGTCGCGGGCGCCGAGCTTGGACATGGCCCGGTTGACGTGTGTCTTCACGGTCAGCGGGCTGACCGCCAGCCGCTCGGCGATCTCGTCGTTGGAGTGCCCGCCGGCGACCTGGACCAGGACCTCGCGCTCCCGGCCGGTGAGCGCGCCGAGCCGCTCGGCGCGGCCCGGGTCGCGGTCGTCGTCGGCGCCGTCGCCCTGAGCGAGGAAGCGGGCGATCAGGCCCTTGGTGGCGGCCGGGGAGAGCAGAGCCTCGCCCCCGGCGGCGATGCGGATGGCGGCGAGGAGTTCGTCGGGTTCGGAGCCCTTGCCGAGGAAGCCGGAGGCGCCGGCGCGCAGCGACTGCACGACGTAGTCGTCGACCTCGAAGGTGGTCAGTATGACGACGCGGACGTGGGCGAGGGCCGGGTCGGCGCTGATCATGCGGGTGGCGGCGAGGCCGTCGGTGCCGGGCATCCGGATGTCCATCAGGACGACGTCCGCCCGCTCCTCCTTGGCCAGCCGCACCGCCTCCGCGCCGTCGGACGCCTCGGCGACGACCTCCATGTCGGGCTCGGAGTCGACCAGCACCCGGAAGGCGCTGCGCAACAGGGCCTGGTCGTCGGCGAGCAGGACACGGATCGTCATGCGGGGTCCTCTCCGTGCCCTTGTGCGGGGCGGTGGGGGCGTTCAGTTGTCATACGGTGTCGTCGGCGGCGCGCGTACGGCTCTTGACCGGCAGGATCGCATGCACGCGGAAGCCGCCTCCGTAGCGGGGCCCGGTGGTGAGGGTGCCGCGCAGGGCGGTGACGCGCTCGCGCATGCCGAGCAGGCCGTGGCCGCCGCCGTCGGTCGTGTCGTCCTCGCCGGCCCCGTCGTCGAGGACGGTGATCTCGACGTTCGGTCCCACGCGGACGACGCTGACCTCGGCCTTGGCGTCCGGGCCCGCGTGCTTCTGCACGTTGGTCAGCGCCTCCTGGATGACGCGGTAGGCGGCCAGGTCGAGGGCGGCCGGGAGCGTGGCGTCCTGGTCGGCGCGGGCGACCTCCACCTGGAGGCCCGCGCTGCGGAAGGTGCCCACGAGTTCGTCGAGGCGTACGAGGCCGGGAGCGGGCTCGGTGGGGGCCTCCGGGTCGCCGGACTGCCGCAGCAGGCCGACGGTCGCGCGGAGTTCGTTGAGCGCGGAGCGGCTGGCCTCGCGTACGTGCGCGAGGGCCTCCTTGGCCTGGTCGGGCCGCTTGTCCATGACATGGGCTGCGACGCCGGCCTGCACATTGACCAGGGCGATGTGGTGGGCGACGACGTCGTGCAGGTCCCGGGCGATCCGCAGGCGCTCCTCGGCGACGCGGCGGCGGGCCTCCTCCTCGCGGGTGCGCTCGGCGCGTTCGGCGCGTTCCCGGATGGCGGTGACGACGGCGCGGCGGCTGCGGACCGCGTCACCGGCAGTGGCGCCGATGCCGGTCCAGGCGAAGATGGCCAGGTTCTCCTGGGCGTACCAGGGCAGGGGGCCGGCGAGCATCGCGGAACCGGTCAGGACGGTGACGGTGAGCAGGCCGACGCGCCAGGTGGTGGTGCGGTCGGTGGTCGAGGCGACGGTGTACAGGGCGATCACCGCGGACATGGCGACCGGGGCGCGGGGGTCGCCGGTGACGGACTCGATCAGGGAGACGGCGCCGGTGACCGCGAGGACGGTCATGGGGGCGCGGCGGCGGAAGACCAGAGCCCCGGCGCCGAGGGCGATGAGCACCAGGCTGAGCGTGTCCGGGGTGCGCAGACCCCAGGTCACGCCGTTCTTCCCGTGCGGGTCCACGAACGAGCCGGACACCATGCAGACCAGTACGCCGACCGCCAACGCCGCGTCCAGCGCCATGGGGTGCGCCTTGAGATGCCGCCGGACGCGTTCCCCTGCGGAGCTTGGAACGGGGGCCAACTGGAGGTTCCTCGCGTCATGTGCCCGGCGCTGCGGTGTGCGTCGCCCGGGGGCTGCCGCCCCCGGACCCTCGCTTCGGCCCTGAACGGGCCTCGTCCTCAAACGCCGGACGGGCTGATATGACTCAGCCCGGGATCAAGCCGTCATCGCTCAGCAGCTCCCGGACCTCCTCCAGCGTCGCGTCCGGCGACGGGAGGATCAGTTCCGACGGCTCCAGGGAGTCGTCGGGCAGGGGCTCGCCCAGTTCGCGGACCTTCTGGAGAAGGGCGTGGAGGGTCGCGCGGAAACCTGGGCCGTCGCCGTTCTCCATTTCCTCCAGGAGCACGTCGTCCAGCTTGTTCAGCTCGGTGAGGTGGCTGTCGGCCAGCCTCACCTGCCCCTCCCCCATGATCCGTACGATCATGTCGCCCTCCTCGGCGATGGGCCCGCCCCGTCTCCGGGGGACTACTGCTTGTCGAAGCGCGGGGTGTCCTGCGGCTGCTGCTGGGACTGCGACTGGGACTGGCCGTTGCCGCCCTCGATCGCCTGCTGCGACGAGGAACCTCCCGCCAGCTCCGCCTTCATGCGCTGCAGTTCCAGCTCTACATCCGTACCACCGGAGAGCCGGTCCAGCTCGGCCTGGATGTCGTCCTTGTGCATGCCGGACTGGTCGTCTAGGGCGCCCGAGGCCAGGAGTTCGTCGATGGCTCCGGCGCGTGCCTGGAGCTGTGCCGTCTTGTCCTCCGCGCGCTGGATCGCCAGGCCGACGTCGCCCATCTCCTCCGAGATGCCGGAGAAGGCCTCGCCGATGCGGGTCTGGGCCTGGGCGGCGGTGTAGGTGGCCTTGATCGTCTCCTTCTTGGTGCGGAAGGCGTCGACCTTCGCCTGCAGGCGCTGGGCCGCGAGGGTGAGCTTCTCCTCCTCGCCCTGCAGCGTCGCGTGCTGCGTCTCCAGGTCCGTCACCTGCTGCTGGAGGGCGGCGCGGCGCGAGAGCGCTTCGCGGGCCAGGTCCTCACGGCCCAGCGCGAGCGCCTTGCGGCCCTGGTCCTCCAGCTTCGTCGACTGCTGCTGGAGCTGGTTGAGCTGGAGTTCCAGGCGCTTGCGCGAGGTGGCCACGTCGGCTACGCCGCGGCGGACCTTCTGGAGCAGCTCCAGCTGCTTCTGGTACGAGTAATCGAGGGTCTCGCGCGGGTCCTCGGCCCGGTCAAGGGCCTTGTTCGCCTTCGCGCGGAAGATCATCCCCATACGCTTCATGACACCGCTCATGGGCTTCGCGCGCCCCCTTCTGACGGACTCCACTCCAGCACCTGCGACAGAACCCACAGTACGGGCCCTGCATCCATTACCGCACTGTTCGGGGACGGATGCGCTCATCCCCAAGGACGACTGCGTACGCTCCCGCTCCGGCGTAAGGAGTAGGTGACTCCCGGGTGCCGGCCCGGTGCCGCCCACATGCCTTCCTCGTGGCCGTCGGAGGAACGGTCTGCAACGCCCCCTCTGTCCCCCTACGACGACTGGTGTTGCCGGATCGTTCCCCACGGGGCTGGGGTCCAACCGCCGGCACCCCGTACCCTTGGGTTTTGTGTTCCGTAGCCGTGCGAAGGAAGAGAAGGCCCAGTCCGCCGACAAGGCGCTGGTGACCGACTCCAATGAGACCCGTCACCCCGAGGCCCCGAAGGGCCGGCCCACGCCCAAGCGCAGCGCCGCCCAGTCGCAGCGTCGAAGCGTGGCCAACACATCGATGACGCGCAAGGACGCCGCCAAGCGGCAGCGCGAGGATCGCCGTGCCGCCCTTGCGAAGCAGCGTCAGGCGCTGGCCGGGGGCGACGAGCGGTATCTGCCGGCCCGTGACAAGGGTCCGGTCCGCAAGTTCGCGCGTGACTTCATCGACTCGCGCTTCAACATCGCGGAGTTCTTCCTGCCGATGGCCGTGGTCATCCTGGTGCTGAGCATGGTCCAGGTGCCCGCGCTGCAGAACATCGCGCTGCTGCTGTGGCTGATCGTGATCGTGCTGATCGTGCTGGACTCGGCCGTCACCGGCTTCCGTCTGAAGAAGCGGCTCGCCGAGCGCTTCCCCGACGAAAACAAGCGCGGCGCCGTCGCCTACGCGCTGATGCGCTCCCTGCAGATGCGCCGGCTCCGGCTGCCGAAGCCTCAGGTCAAGCGCGGAGAGCGGCCCTGAGCGCAACTGCCTTTTCCGGGGGTGCGGCGGATGCGTGGCTCGACAAGTTGGGCGGGCTGCGTGATGTCGTACGACAGGAGCTGGTGGGCCGCCAGCTCGACGAGCAGATAGCCGGGCGGTTCCCCGTCGGGCAGCGGTTGCGGGTGCTCGACGTGGGGATGGGCCAGGGCACGCAGGCGCTGCGCCTGGCCAGGGCCGGGCACCAGGTGACCGGCGTGGAGCAGGACCCGAAGATGATCGCCACGGCCCGTGAGGAGCTCGCCGGTGAACCGGAGGGGATCCGGGAGCGGGTGCGGATCGTCCAGGGCGACGGTCGGGACACCGGCGTCCACTTTCTGCCGGGCAGCTTCGACGTCGTGCTCTGCCATGGCGTGCTGATGTACATCGACGAGCCCGATCCGCTGCTCGCCGGGCTGGCCCGGATGCTCGCCCCGGGGGGGCTGCTGTCGCTGCTCGTCCGCAACGGCGACGCGCTCGCCATGCGGTCGGGGCTGGCCGGGGACTGGCCCGGCGCACTGACCGCCTTCGACACGACCGCCTACCGGAACCGGCTGGGCCTGGACGTCCGGGCCGACCGCCTGGCCGACCTGACGTCGACACTCGCGGGCATCGGGGCACCGCTGCACGCCTGGTACGGAGTGCGCGTCTTCACCGACACGGCCGCCGACGGGGCGCAGACCCCACCGGACGTGGAGACCTTGCTGGCGGTCGAGGAACGGGCCGGCAAGACGGACCCCTACCGAAGCGTGGCGGCACTGCTGCACCTGTGCGGGGTCCGCGGCTGAGCCGGCCGGGGGCCGGTCTCTGAGGACGTGAGCGTGACGCCGGAGGCGCCACCCCTTCGTGTCTCGGGGAGGGTGCCCCGTCCGGGCGCGTGACGGAGTGGGCCGGCGCCGACTGCTGCCTGACGGCGCCCACGACCCCGAGACGGGACCGGCCGCCTCCCGGAATCGGCCCGGCGCAAGCTGGTGCCCGACCGCGTCCACCACGCCGAGGTGGACCCGCGGCCTCCCGGAAGCCCCCTCGCCCGAGACCGGGACCCTCGCGTCAGCTCGTTCGGGTGCACAGCGCAGGCCGGGTTCTTGGCGCGCGGGGAGACTCGGGGCATGGATGCTCGGCGTTCCCGTACCGCGCGGCTCGGTCTTCCGGTTGTCGGGCTCTGCTGTTGTCTCGGGGTGTTCTCAGGTTGTTCCGGCTCGTCGTCCTCGGGCGGGCGGGAGGGCTCGACCAGGCAGGCCGCGCAGGCCGCCGTTCCGAAGGCGCCGACGGCGACCGAGGATCTGCAGGACGGCTATCTGAAGGTGATCAAGGACGTCCTGCCGTCGGTCGTGCAGATCCGGGCCAGGAACGATCTCGGATCGGGTGTGGTCTACGACGACCAGGGACACATCGTCACCAACGCACACGTCGTCGGGGACGAGAAGACCTTCCGCGTGACGATCGCGAACCGCGAGGACGAGGTCACCGCGCAGCTCGTCTCCTCGTACCCGCAGCAGGACCTCGCCGTCATCAAGCTGGACGACATGCCGGACGGGCTGAAGGCGGCGACGCTCGGGGACTCCGCCGAGGTCGAGGTCGGACAGATCGTGCTGGCCATGGGCTCACCGCTGGGGCTGTCGTCCAGCGTGACGCAGGGCATCGTCTCGGCGACCGGACGGACCGTCACCGAGGGCAGCGACAACGGCGGTACGGGCGCCACGATCGCCAACATGGTGCAGACGTCGGCCGCCATCAACCCCGGCAACAGCGGCGGCGCCCTGGTGAACCTCGACGGCCGGGTCATCGGCATCCCGACCCTCGCCGCCACCGACCCCGGCCTCGGGGACAGCGCCGCACCCGGCATCGGGTTCGCCATCCCGGCGTCGACGGTGCAGACGATCGCCGACCAGATCATCAAGGACGGCAGGGTCACCGACTCGGGCCGGGCGGCGCTCGGCATCACGGCCCGTACGGTCGTGAACGACGACTACCAGGCCGCCGGCGTAGCCGTCGTCAAGGTGCAGACGGGCGGGGCGGCCGACAAGGCCGGTCTGGCACCGGGGGACATCATCACCCGGCTGGGCGACACGGACATCACCACCATCACCTCGCTGTCCGAGACACTCGCCGCCGCCAAGCCGGGCGAGCGGACGAAGGTGACGTACACCCGCAACGGCAGTAAGAAGACGGTGGATGTGACGCTGGGTGAGCAGTGACGGGGATGGGCGAGGGCCACAACGCCCTCGCCCCCGTGAGCGTTACGCGTCGGCGTGCAGGCTCATCGGCCCGTAGATCTCCGTGGAGTCCTCGAGCAGCCGTACCTGGTCCGCACCGCCTTCGAGCAGTGCCTTCCAGTGCTCCCCGATCCACGACTCGGCGTCCCCCTGGGTGGTGAACTCCTCGGGCTGCACCGCGGGTTGGACCTCCGCCCCGTCGGCCTTCTCGAACCGCCACGTCCATGCCGCCATGTACGCCTCCAAGGTGTCGGCACGTGCAGAGTAGGAGCCTGATCAAGGTCCGGCTCCTGTCCTGAGCCTAGCCGGATGCGCGAGACCTGCGCCGACACGCGAAAATCGGTTCTGTGGAACTCACTCTGCTCGGCACCGGTGCCCCCGCGGGACTCCCCCGCCCCGACTGTCCGTGCGCGGCTTGTGCGAGCGCGCTCGGGGATGACGCGCGGGCGGCGACCGCGTTGCTCGTGGACGGGGCCCTGCTGCTCGATCTGACGCCCGGGGCGGCGTTCGCGGCGGCACGGGCGGGGCGTTCGCTGGGGAATGTGCGGCAGGTGCTGCTGTCGCATCCGCACAACGGGCCCGCCGTCGAGGTGCCCGCCGGGGTGCCGCAGCCGGGGCGGGTGCCGGACGGGCGGGAGTTGGCGCTGCTGACGGGGCATCGGGTGCGGGCGGTGGCGATGGACCACCCGGGCACGGGGTACGCGGTGACCGGCCCGGACGGACAGCGGCTGCTGTATCTGCCGCCGGGGGGTGCACCGGCCGGGCTGGGGAACGGGGCCGTCGGGATGTACGACATGGTGGTCGCCGATGTCGTGGGGCGCCCGGACGCGCTGGCCAAGCTGCGGGCGGTGGGTGCCGTCGGGCCGACGACGGATGTCATCGCCGTACATCTGGATCACGACGTGCCGCCGGGTGCCGAGTTGCGGCGGCGGCTGGCGGCGGCGGGGGCGCGGGCGGTGCCGGACGGGACGACGCTGGAGGTGGGGGCGTACGAGGACGTGCCGGACGTGCCGCGGCGGACCCTGGTGCTGGGCGGCGCCCGGTCCGGGAAGTCGGTGGAGGCGGAGCGGCGGCTGGAGGCCTTCCCGGATGTGCTGTACGTGGCGACCGGCGGCACCCGGAGCGGCGACAACGAGTGGGCGGCGCGGGTCTCCGTGCACCGGGAGCGGCGGCCGGGGTCGTGGCGTACGGCCGAGACGTGCGACCTGGTGCCGCTGCTGGCCGCGGACGGGCCGCCGCTGCTCATCGACTGTCTGTCCCTGTGGCTGACGGACGCCATGGACGCCGTCGGGGCGTGGGACGACGCGGTGTGGGCGGAGGGCGGGGAAAAGGCACTGCGGGAGCGGGTGCAGGAGTTGACGCGGGCCGTGCGGGCCACCCGGCGGACCGTGGTCGCCGTGTCGAACGAGGTGGGATCGGGGATCGTGCCGGCGACGGCGTCGGGGCGGCGCTACCGCGACGAGTTGGGACGGCTGAACGCCGCGTTCGCCGGGGAGTGCGAGCAGGTGCTGCTGGTGGTGGCCGGGCAGGCGTTGGTGCTACGCGGCTGAGGGCGGTGGGGTCGGCCGCACGATCGGCAGTGTGGCCGGTGGTGCGGTCGGCTGGGCGGTCGGCTCCTTGCGGGCGATGACCCGGTAGGTGTTCGACAGGCGGGTGCGGCGCACCACGGGGGCCAGGAGGTGATCGAGCGCCCAGGCCACGCCGACCAGGGGGGCACTCGCGCGGGACAGGGACGCGGGCAGCAGGTGCGTCAGCACCCGTGAGGTGAAGGCCGCGAAGTCGTACGGGATGTGCGTGCCGCGGCGGTCCGCCGAGAGCACGGTGCAGCCCAGGGCCTGGAGCTCCTCGCGGAGGGTTTTCAGGGGCAGCAGGTGCAGGTGGCCCGGGCGGCTGTGCGGGATCCACCACCTGCCGAGCAGCAGGGCGAACACGCCCCTCGGGTTGGGCAGTTCGAGGAGGAGGTGGCCGCCCGGGCGCAGGACCGCGAGAGCGGCGCGCAGTTCCCTGCGGGGGTCCTGGGCGTGTTCCAGGTGGCGGAACATGCTGACGATGTCGTAGCGGGCGCGCAGCCGGGCCGTGATGCGGGGGTCCGTGAGGTGGCCGACGTGGGCCTCCTCCACCCGCTCGGCGACGCGGGCGTCCAGGACGCGGTGGGTCAGGTCGAGGCCGTCGAACGCCGTGTACGGGAAGAGTTCCTTCGCCACGTCCGGGAAGCGGGCGTATCCCGTGCCGACGTCCAGCCAGCTCTCCGGCTCGGGGAAGTCCAGCGCCACGCGGGCCGCGGCTCTCAGGTGGCGGTACGGCAGCCGCGTGAGCCGCAGGTGGCGGGGGGCGTAGGTGTGCTCCCGGCATCTGGCGAGGGTGAACGCACAGTCGGCGCGGTGCCGTTCGGAGGGGGCGGTCGCGGTCATGGGCGGCTCCCGGGCGCGAGGGCGTACGCGGGGGCGTACGGCGGAGGCGGACGGCGGGTGGTGCGAGCATGCCCCGACAATCCACGGCAAAACGGAACGTATGGGATGGCGATCTTGGGTGCAACGACGTCGCTCGGATGGGGTGGGGACGTGGCGGAGCCCGAGGAGGCCATGTGGCGCCGTTCTGTTCGACCGGTGCCGGTACTGTTCGGCGAATGAGCTCGCTTAATCTCGACGACTTCACTGATCTGATCGAGCGCCCCGACGGAGGGGTGCGCCGTGACGCGGAGGCGCGACGTGAGCGTCAGATCGTGCCGCCCGGAGCGCTGGGCCGCCTCGACGAACTGGGTGAGTGGCTGGCGGCCGCGCAGTCCGCGGTGCCGGTGCGGCCGATCGAACAGCCGAGGGTCGTGCTGTTCGCCGGTGACCACGGCGTGGCCGAGCTCGGCGTGTCGGCGCGGGCGGCGGGCAGCGCCGGGGAGTTGGTGCGGGAGATCCTCGAGGGCGGCCGGCCCGTGTCGGTGCTCGCGCGGCGGGCCGGGGTTCCGGTGCGGATCGTCGACATGGCCCTGGACTGCGACCCGGAGTCGCTGCCGGAGGCGGTCGTACGGCATCGGGTGCGGCGCGGCAGCGGCCGTATCGACGTCGAGGACGCGCTCACGGTCGAGGAGGCCGAGGCCGCCTTCCGGGCCGGGGTGGCGGTGGCCGACGAGGAGGCCGATTCCGGGACGGACCTGGTGGTGCTCGGCGATGTGAGCGTCGGCGGGACCACGGCGGCGGGGGTGCTGGTCGCCGCGCTCTGCGGGACCGACGCGTCCGTCGTCACCGGGCGGGGCGGACTGGCCATCGACGACCTGATGTGGATGCGCAAGTGCGCGGCGATCCGGGACGCCCTGCGCCGGGCCCGGCCCGTGCTCGGGGACCAGCTGCAGCTGCTCGCGACCGTGGGCGGGGCCGATCTCGCGGCGATCACCGGGTTCCTGCTGCAGAGCGCGGTGCGGAAGATGCCGGTCGTGCTGGACGGGGTGGTCGTCGCCGCCTGCGCCCTGGTGGGACAGCGGATCGCGTTCCGGGCGCCGGACTGGTGGCTGGCCGCGCACAACAGCAGGGAGCCCGGCCAGGCCAAGGCGCTGGACCGGATGGCCCTGGAGCCCCTGCTCGACCAGGGCGTGCAGGTCGGAGAGGGCGCCGGGGGCATGCTGGCCCTGCCGATGGTGCAGGCCGCGGCGGCGCTCGCGGCGGAGCTGCCGGAGCAGCCGGAGAAGCCGCAGGATTCGCGGGATTCCGAGGATTCGGAGGCGGCAGACGGATCGGGGACGACGGAACCGGCGGAGACCGAGTAGGAGCCGGAGTCGCGGCAGCGGCGAGAAGCCCGGAACGAAAAGGGCGATTCATCTACGAGTGGACATATGATCCCCACTCGTGAGAGCTGACACCCTCGGCCGCTGGGCCCGTGCCGAGTGGGGAGCCCTCTGTCTCGCCGCGCGCCGGACCCTGGCCGAGCGGCGGTGGCGGGCCGTGCCGATGACTCTCGGGGCCGTGTGTCTGACTGGGGTCGTGCAGTTCGTGCAGAACCGGTCCTGGGGCTATCAGCTCGTGCAGAACCTCGGCGGCGTACGCGCCGAGGACCCGCTGTGGCTTGCGCTGCTGCGGACGCCGCTGTCCCTGTTCGTGCCGGCCCTCGACCTGCCGGTGTGGGGTGCGCTCGCGCAGATCCTGCTGGTGTTCGGGATCGCCGAGCTCTGCCTGGGCTGGTGGCGGACCCTCGTCATCGCCTACGTCGCGACCCTCGCCGGCACCCTCTACGCGCGCGTGGGCATCGCGCTCGGCCCCGGCCACCCGATCGGCCTGCCCGCCTCGGACGCACACGTCGTGGACACGGGACCGTCGGCCGCGGTGGTGGGCCTCGCGGTGTTCCTGGGCTGGCGCTACGGCGCGTATGTCACGGCCGGTGTGGTGATCGCGGCCATGGTGGTCGAGGTGGTGCTGGAGGACAACCTCGCCGGGAAGGAGCACCTCGCGGCCATCGCGGCCATCGCGGCCGTCCTGCTGCTGTGCGCGCTGGTGGCCGTGCGTCAGCGGCGCTCCAGGGCCCGCGGGGGCTCCACGTCGGGGGCGCCGCCGATCCAGTCCTGAAGCTTGCGGCTGGGGCCCGCCCAGCGCCGGTCGTGGTGGTAGGCCCGCAGTTGGGCCTTGGCGCGGGCGCGCGGGCGGCGGCGGTAGAAGCGTTTCGCCCAGGGGGACGTGGGGCGGGCCAGGCGGATGGCGCCGAACAGGGCGATGAAGGGGATGACCACCCCGAAGATCGCGATCCGTGCCTTGCCCTTGGCGAGGGCGATCAGGGCGAGGAGGAAGTTCCCGGCGATGGTGGTGAGCACCGTCCCGCGGCCCTGCGTCTCGTCGTCGGTCATGTCGTTCACCCCGAAGGGCGCGTAGCCGAGGAGGAGCAGGCCGACCACGGCGGCGGTGAGTACGACCACCTCGACGCTCTTGCGGCCGTCCTCGGTCCAGTAGACGTCGTCCAGATGCAGGATCAGCGCGAACTCGTCCATGACCAGGCCCGCGCCGATCCCGAACACCACGGCCGCCGTGGCCGAGCCGAAGCCGTGCTGACCGCCGGCGACCGCGCAGAAGCCGCCGATGATCGTGAGGACGATGCCGGGAACGACATGGTGGATGTGGACGGAGCCGGTCTCGATGTTGCGGAAGGGTCCCTTGCCCGCGCGGATGAGGCGGGTGATGACGCGGGTGACGAGGAACGTGACCACGAAGGCCGTCAGAGCCAGGAGCAGGGGGAGCTTGCCCGGTTCGATGATGTTGCGCTGCCACCAGTCACCCATGGTTTCAGTGTGTCCGGGACAGGGGTGGGCCGCCTGGCGGGGACGACGTCCGGGCTAGTCTGCGGGCGTGTCCATGACCCCTCCGCCCCTGCACGGCCTGCGTTTCGCCTTCGGCACCCTGAGCGTGCTCCCCGTCAGGGTGAGCCGCTGGGACCGGGAAGCGGCGCGCGGCGGCATGCTGTGCGCCCCGCTCGTCGGGGTGGTCCTCGGCTGCGGTGCCGCCGTGGCGGCGCTTGTGCTGCTGTTCCTCGGCGCCGGGCCCTTCCTCGCCGGCGTTGCCGGAGCAGCCGTCCCCGCCGTCCTCACCCGGGGGCTGCATCTCGACGGTCTCGCCGACACCGCCGACGGCCTCGGCAGCGGCAAGCCCGCCGAGGACGCGCTGCGGATCATGAAGCAGTCGGACATCGGGCCGTTCGGGGTCATCACGCTCGTTTTCGTGCTGCTGGCGCAGGTGGCCGCGCTGGCGCAGCTGTACGACGACTCGTGGACCCGCGGCGCCCTCGCCACCGTCGTCTCGGCCGTCGCCGCCCGCCTCGCGCTCACCCTCGCCGCCCGCACCGGTGTGCCCGCCGCCCGGCCCGAGGGGCTGGGTGCCGCGGTTGCCAGTGTCGTTCCCGTACGGGGCGCGGTGGCCGTGGCCCTGGCCGTGACCAGCGCCGCCGCAGCAGCTGGGACGCTGCTCGGGACGGACGACATCGCGCGCACCGCCCTCGCGGTCCTCGCCGCGCTCGCCGCCGCCGAACTGCTCCTGCGGCACTGCACCCGCCGCTTCGGCGGCGTCACCGGTGATGTCTTCGGTGGGCTCGCGGAGACGGCGGCGACGACGGCGCTCGTCGTGCTGTCCCTGGGCTGACGCCCCCCGTCACCGAGCGGGCGCCAGCCCGTGCGGCAACGTGCCCCACGGATGATCGCCCACGCCCGGCACCGCACAGTGCACGGCGGCCCCGCGGGCGCGCGCCGGCTCCGTCAGGTCGACGCCCGCCGGGACGCCGTACACCAGGTGGCACAGCCGCACTCCGGTGGCGCCCCGCCACGGCTGCGGGCCGAGCCGGGTGTACGACGCCCAGGGCCCCTCGAAGGTGACCAGGAGGTCGGCGATCCTGGCGTACGACGGGTGCGGTGCCGTGCCGTGGTTCAGGGCGAGCGTGCCGCAGCCGGCACCCCAGGCTGCCGTCGCGAGCCGCTGGTAGTGGCCGAACTCCGCCTGACGGGCGGCGACCTGGTCGAGGAAGACGCCATCCGCGCGGTACCAGTCGCGGTGACGGGTGATGTCGCGTACGACGTCGGCGTGCGGCCTGCGGCCGTAGTCGGTGTCGGCGTAGCCGAGCACCCGTACGTCCACCGCCCGCAGACGGGCCGCGACCTCGGCGAACGCCGGGTCGGGCGCGTCGCCGGGGCCGCTGGCCGGGTTCAGTACGACCCCGTAGAGGCGGGGCGCGGCGGCGATGATCGCGTCCCATTCGGCGGGGCGGACGGACGGGTGCTCGTAGTAGGGGATCAGCAGGTCGGTCATCGGTGAGCGGTCACTCTCCCCAACAGGGCGCAGACCAGGGCAGCCTGGGCCACCGCGGCCGTCCCGTGGACGATCAGGGCGACCCAGTGCGGATTGCCGGTGTGCGTCACCACGGCGGCCGTCTGGGCGAGGGCAGCCGCACAGCAGATCGCCGCCGCGCCGGCCACCGCGCCGAAGGACTGGAGCAGCAGGGCCGTCCACAGGACAACGCCCAGCAGGAGCAGGCCGGCGAGGCGTACACCGGCGAGGCCCGAGGTGTGCGGCCACAGGGCCGAGGTGGCGAGGCTGAGCGCGAGCAGGGTGACCAGGTAGGCGGCGAGGCACTCCACGACCGTGAGCACCGTCGTCCGCCGGAACGCCCTCGGTGTGCTGCTGGAGCGCAGGCCCGCCAGGCTGCCGCTGCGGAAGCGGTACAGCAGCCATTCGGCGGGGCCCATGCTGAGGGTGAGGGCGACTGCGGCGGGGGCGCTGCGCTGCTCGCCGGTGAGGATGTCGCCGAGGGCGGTGTGGAGGACCAGGACGCCGGTGGCCAGGCCGAAGAGGGCGTATGGGAGGGATGCGGAGAGGCGGGGCCCCACTGTCGTGCGTCGGCTGCGGCTTCGTCGTGGCTGGTCGCGCCCACGCGGCGGTAGCCGCACATCGGATTCGGCCCCGCGCCCCTTGAGGGGCGCTACCTCTCGTAGGCCCAGGACGGCGACCACGGCAAGCGAGCCCAGCAGAAGGACGAGCCGTGCGGGCTCCGGCACCGGATGCGCAAACGACAGCACCGCTCCCGCCGTCATCGGCAACAACGCGGCCAGCAGGGCCCGTTCGCGGCCCAGCACCAGGAGGGCGGTGGCCGCGCCCAGATAGACCGACTGGCCGGCTGCGAAGGCGACGGCGGCCGGGTGTGCGGCGCCCGCAACGATCAGGGTTACCAGGGCGCCGAGCAACGCGCCCACCGGGGCACCCAGGAGCAGGGCGCGGCGGGCGGCGCCGCGGTCGCCCAACCCCAGCCAGGAGTACGCCCGATGCGCGAGCCCCTGGTTCCACGTCCAGCCGACCAAGGCGCCGGCCAGCAGCGGGACCGTGCCCGCGGGGAGGCCGAAGTCGTCGTGCGGGCCGGCGAGCAGCGGGGCGCCGAGGACGTAGCCGAAGCCGGGGAGGGCGAAGACGACGCCGCGCAGGAGGCAGCCGAGCAGGCCCGACTGCCAGGGGTCGTGGACCGGGCTGTCCGGCTCCGGGTAGCGGCGCTCGACCCGCTCGTACAGCTCCTCGGCGAGGGCGAAGGAGTTCTTGACGCCGTAGCGCTCGCGTATCTGGTCGTCCGAGAGGCCGTCGGACTCCAGGAGCGCGGCGATCTCGTCGGGGTGGACGGCGGCGGCTATGAAGTCGTCCAGGCGGGCGGCGAGTTCGTCGATGGGGTCGGGCCGGGCCCAGCTGGGCCGGTCGCGCTGGCGCGGGACGGCGGGCAGGGTGTCGGAGCGGGAGCCGGGCGGCATCCAGAGGCTGCCGCTCACCAGCCGGTTCCGTCCGTCGCGACCTTCTCGTACCAGGGGTCGCGCAGTTCGAGGGTCCAGTCGGCGACCGTCTCCAACGTGGGCTCGTACACCTCGGGGCTGCCCGCGAGCTCCTGGTAGATCGTCCGGAAGTTGTCCACGGAGCGGCGCAGGGTGAAGCGGTCGATCACGCGCTGCCGTGCCAACTCGCCCAGTTGCAGGCGCCGTTCGTCGTCCCGGAGGAGGGTGAGGGCGGCGGCCGCCATCTTCTCCGGCTCGCGGGGTGGGACGACGAGTCCCGTGTCGCCGACGGCCTCGCGCACTCCCCCGACGTCCGTGGAGACGGTCGTACGGCCGCAGGACATGGCCTCGATGATGGAGAACGGAAAGCCCTCGGAGATGGACGACAGCATCACGAGGTGCCCGGCCGCGTAGGCGCGCCAGACCTCGGTGATGCGGCCCTCGAAGGTCAGGGCGTCCGTGACGCCGAGTTCGGCGGCGAGCTTCTCCAGCTTGGTGCGGTAGGCCTCGCCGCCGGGCGGGACCGGGCCGAACAGCCGCAGGCGGGTCTCCGGGAGCTCGGCGCGGACCATGGCGTAGGCCCGCAGCAGCGTCTCCAGGTCCTTGATGGGGTCGACGCGGCCGCACCAGGTGAGGGTGGGGACCTCGGGCTCGGGGCCGGCGTGCGGGAAGGCGTGCGGGTCGACGCCGTTGTAGACGGTACGGATCTTGTCGGCGTCGGCGCCGCCGCGCTCCTCCCAACGGCGGTTGTACTGGTTGCACGGGGTGATCAGGTCGGCCGTGCGGTAGCCGAGCGAGTTCAGCTCGCGGTAGAAGCCGAGCATGAACGCCTTCACGGGCCAGCGCTGGGCGTCGCTGCGGTAGCCGAGGTAGCGCTCGCGCAGATAGATGCCGTGCTCGGTGAGGAGGAAGGGCACGCCGTCCAGCCTGCGGGCGGCGAGGGCCGGAAGGGTGGCGAATCCGCTGCTCACCGCATGGGCGACCGAGTCCTCGGGGATGCGGACCCCGAGGGGGCGCAGGGCGTGTTCGAGCAGGTCGGTCGCGGTCAGGGCGTCGTGGACGGTGGGGCGGGCCGCCGCGGTCGACAGATGCGGCATCGTCCATATCCACATCAGCGAGCGCAGCGCGGATTCCGTGCGCAGGGCCGCCGACAGGCGCCCGTCGCGGGCGAGTTCGGCCAGCTCGTCGAGGGCTTCACCGAAGTCGCAGTGGGCCTCGGGGTCGAGGAAGGAGAGCAGGAAGCGCTCGTAGGAGTCGGTGAAGCGGCGCCGGGCCCGGCCGTACGGCGGTCGCTTGTGCCCCGGACGCGGGCCCCAGGTCGGTACGGAGGTGTGCCGGTAGACGTTGGGCGGCAGCTCCCAGGTGACGGGTTCCCGGCCGGTCCCGGTCAGCGACACGATGTGGAAGTCGACCTCCGGCATGCCCTTGACGAGCTGGTCGCACCAGGTGCTGACGCCGCCGTGGACATGCGGATAGGTGCCTTCGGTGAGCATGGTGACATGACGGCCATGGCGCATCACGCGCGTTCCCCCCTGTGGAACAAGTTGGTGCCTCGGCCCGGAAGCGCACCCCGGCAGGTCGGTCGTGAGATGGCCGGGGTGCGCCTCAGGTCCGGCTGAGCAGCGCTACGGCAGCCTGAGCTTGAGAGCGGTCTGCAGCAGCCCCGGCGTGGTCCACGCCGAGCGCTCTCCCGCGTACGGCGTCCCGAACGCGGTGGTGCCGATGAGGAGTTGCTTGACGGTCCCCTGCGGTGCGGTCACCGGGATCTGGGTCCCGGACGGGGCGGTGACGGTGACCGTGTCGCCGATGCGGTACGCCGTCACGGAGCCCTTCGCGAGAGCGGACTGCCAGGCGGCGCGGCGCTGCAGCTCCGTGCCGATGGCGCTCTGCGCGAGGTTCTCCACCGGGGTGTTGTCGGCGAAGAGCGCCCGGTAGTCGGCGAGCACCTTGTCCAGGACCGGGTACAGCGTCCGGTCCTCGGCCAGGTTGGACTGGTGGGCGTAGTGCGGGCGCGGGTCGTTGCTGATCGCGTGCCCGAGGGCGGTGCGTGCCTCCAGCGGGACGATGTAGTCGTCATAGCCGGTGGCCGTGTCCAGCGGTTCGTCCAGGCAGGTGGAGGCGGGGTTGTTCTCGCAGATGCCGCTGCCGCCGTCCGCGGCGGAGGTGTAGATCCAGTTGTACTCGTCGGCCATCTCCTCCTCGGTACCGACGTTGTAGTACACGTTCATCGGGTGCCGGGGCACGGTCAGCGCGGCACCGACCGGACGCTGGGCGGGGTCACGGGAGTTGTCCGAGGCGATCCACTTGACGCCGTTGTCGGCGAGGGCGCGGGCGAGGTTGGGGTTGTCGTCGGGCTGCTGCGGCAGGGTCTTCAGGCCCGAGTGCTCGCCGGTCACGAGTTCCGTGCGGTCGAGCGGGAGTCCCTTGGTGACGCCCCAGTTGTGGTTGTCCCTGATCTGCGCCGAGATGTCCGCGCGGCTCATGTACCGCGTCGAGCCGTCGGCGTTCTTGGCACAGCTCCACGGCACGGTCGAGGTGTCCTGGACGCAGCCGAGGAACGGGTGGGTGTAGGTGTGGTTGATCCAGCGGTACTGCGCCTTGTCGGCGAGCAGTTGGGTCGCGAGGGGGTCCGTGCCGCCGTTCTCGCTCTTCCACTCCTCGCCGGAGCCGGCGTTGTAGACCATGTCCAGCTTGAAGCCGCGCTCGCGCTGCCACTGTGCCGCGCGGACCGCGTCCTCGGCCGTCATACGGATCGGCGGGGTCTCCTCGCCGCCACCGCCCACGCAGTCGATGTCACCGGGCGTGCAGTTGCGCTCGGTGTCCCAGCGGGCGTCGGGCGCGAAGACGTCGTCGACGTGCACCGCGAAGTAGTTGCGGGCCTGACCGAGGTGGACTCCCTGGGTCAGCCATTCGACGATGCCGCGGGCCAGGACGCGGAACTGCTGCTGGTACTGGTTGTACGCGAAGGTCACGACCAGTTGCCGGCGCCCGTCGTCGGTGTACTCGCCGACCAGGCTGCCGCGCCCGGAGCCGCCCGGCACGGGAACGTCGACGTAGCTGGTGAAGCCGGCGCGGGGCCGGGCGACGAAGCCGTAACTCTCCAGTACGGACGGGTCGTTGTCCTCGAACGCGAAGGCGCCGTCGAGATAGCCGAAGTACCCCGACTTCCCCTGGGCCGTGACCGAGGCCTGCTGTCCGTCGAGGCTGCCCGCGAAGCCGCCCTCGCTGGTGTAGTCGAGGCCGACGCCAGGGTGGGCCCAGGTGTAGGCGTCGACCTGCGGGATGCCGTAGGTCCGCTCGTAGCTCTCCAGCGCGGTCTGCTCCGCCGAACCCTCACCGAAGGGGGCCTCGTTGGGCAGGACGACGCCCTGGAACTTGGCGCGGGGCGTGCCGCCCACCGTGTCGCTGAGGAACGCTGCGGTGACGGTCGGGCGGTCGGCGTCGGTCAGGTCGACGGTGGTGTACGGAATGCCGGTGCTCTTGAGCTGGGCGGTGATGGCCTGGACAGGCGCGTCACCGTTGTCCACGACCAGCACCCTGAGATCGATGCGCGGCTCCCCCGCAGCCGCGGCGCCGGGTACCCCCAGACCCAGCGACAGCAGACCGGCGGCCCCCAGAACGGCGGCCGTGTTTCTCCATCTGTGCGCACTCTGCGCCATTGATCGTTCCTTCCCCCCAGAAGATCCCCTTGTGGCCGGTTGCGGTGAATCGGCGGAGGATCCGTGGAAATCATGCAAAGCGGCGAGCTGACAGCTCACCGGAACCAGACGAGTGTGACTCAGCTCACCGGTCCCGAGAATCAAGAAATGGCCGCGACGCCACCGACAGGTGAACGTCCGAAGGAATGAGCGAACGCTCACACGAGCGTAGGCTCGTGCAGAGTGTTCGCCGTACCGGGGAAGGCCCCGCTGATACCGCACCCATAGGTGGTAACTAGGGTCGGCCGTCGGGCCCGGTCGACCCACACCATTCGGCCACTGCAACTTCACATCGGAAGCGAGATTTCACCACCGTGACTGCTCTCACTCTCAGCACCGCCGCGGCGCCCGGCCTGCGCGCCGACGCGATCGTGATCGGTGTCGCCAAGGGCTCTGGTTCCAAGGTCGCGGGACCGGTCGTCGCACCGGGCGCCGAGGCCGTGGACAAGGCGTACGGCGGCAAGCTCGCCGGCGTCCTGGAGACCCTCGGTGCCACCGGTGCCGAGGGCGAGGTGACGAAGCTCCCCGCGCCCGCCGGCTTCAAGTCCCCCCTCGTGGTGGCGGTCGGCCTGGGTGCCGCGCCCGAGAAGGACGCCGACTACGACGGCGAGGCGCTGCGCAAGGCCGCCGGCGTCGCCGCCCGCGCCCTCGCCGGCTCCAAGAAGGCCGCGTTCGCGCTGCCGCTGAACGACGCCGCCGACATCGGCGCCGTCGCCGAGGGCGTGCTGCTCGGGGCGTACGCCTTCGACGCGTACAAGGACAACGGCAAGAGCGACCGGGACAAGAAGAACGGCAAGGGTCCCCTCGCCGAGGCCGCGCTGCTCGGTGGCAAGTCCCGCGACAAGGAGCACAAGGCGGCGATCGAGCGCGCCACCGCCGTCGTCGAGGAGCTCAACCGCGCCCGCGACCTGGTCAACACCCCGCCCAACGACCTCAACCCCGAGTCCTTCGCCGCGGTCGCATCGGCGGCGGCCAAGGAGCACGGCATCAAGGTGCAGGTGCTCGACGAGAAGGCGCTGGCCAAGGGCGGCTACGGCGGCATCCTCGGCGTCGGCTCCGGATCGGCGGCCGGACCGCGGCTGGTGAAGCTGTCGTACACGCACTCCAAGGCCGACAAGCACCTCGCGCTCGTCGGCAAGGGCATCACCTACGACTCGGGCGGCATCTCGCTGAAGCCGGCCGGGCACAACGAGACGATGAAGTGCGACATGAGCGGCGCGGCCGCCGTGTTCGCCGCCGTCGTCGCAGCAGCGCGTCTCGGGCTGCGGGTGAACATCACCGGCTGGCTGGCGCTCGCCGAGAACATGCCGTCGGGGTCCGCCGTGCGTCCCGGTGACGTGCTGCACATGCTCAGCGGCAAGACCGTCGAGGTGCTCAACACGGACGCCGAGGGCCGACTGGTGCTCGCCGACGCGCTGTGGGCGGCCTCGCAGGAGAAGCCGGACGCGATCGTGGACGTGGCGACGCTGACCGGAGCGATGGTGCTGGCGCTGGGCAACCGGACGTTCGGCGTCATGGGCAACGACGACGCGTTCCGCACCGCGATCGTCGAGGCGGCCGAGGAGGTCGGTGAGGCGTCCTGGCCGATGCCGCTGCCGGAGCACCTGCGCAAGGGGATGGACTCCCCCACCGCCGACATCGCCAACATGGGTGAGCGCATGGGCGGCGGGCTGGTCGCCGGGCTCTTCCTGCGCGAGTTCGTCGGCGAGGGCATCACCTGGGCGCACATCGACATCGCCGGTCCCGCGTTCAACGAGGGCGGGCCCTTCGGATACACGCCGAAGGGTGGTACGGGGTCCGCGGTGCGGACGCTGGTCCGGCTCGCCGAGCTGACGGCGGCCGGGGACCTGGGCTGACGTTGTCATGAGTGAGGGGGCTCCGCGCGCGGGTAGGGCGGAGCCCCCTCTTCCATGCCCTCCGCCATGCCCGCTCAACTGAACGTGGGACGTCTCACACACCGGCCCGGCGTCTCGTTCGGTGTGGACAAGTGCGAAGATGGGGCTCGGCAGGACAGGGCCCCACCACAGGGCCGAAGAAAGAGCGGCCGGACACCAGCCGCCGACCGGTCACCGCTGACCGGCGTAGGCGCACATGCATGGAGGACGTGACGTGGCGAACGACGCCAGCACCGTTTTCGACCTAGTGATCCTCGGCGGTGGTAGTGGCGGTTACGCCGCAGCCCTGCGCGGGGCGCAGCTGGGCCTGGACGTCGCCCTGATCGAGAAGGACAAGGTCGGCGGCACCTGCCTGCACCGGGGTTGCATCCCCACCAAGGCCCTGCTGCACGCGGGCGAGATCGCCGACCAGGCTCGTGAGAGCGAGCAGTTCGGTGTGAAGGCCAGCTTCGAGGGCATCGACATCGCCGGTGTCCACAAGTACAAGGACGGCGTGATCTCCGGGCTCTACAAGGGCCTCCAGGGTCTCGTCGCCTCCCGCAAGGTGACATACATCGAGGGTGAGGGCCGACTGTCCTCCCCCACCTCGGTCGACGTGAACGGTCAGCGCGTCCAGGGCCGCCACGTCCTGCTGGCGACCGGCTCCGTGCCGAAGTCGCTGCCGGGCCTGGAGATCGACGGCAACCGGATCATCTCCTCCGACCACGCCCTCGTCCTGGACCGCGTCCCGAAGTCGGCGATCGTCCTCGGCGGCGGCGTCATCGGCGTCGAGTTCGCCTCCGCCTGGAAGTCCTTCGGTACGGACGTCACCGTCATCGAGGGCCTGAAGCACCTCGTCCCGGTCGAGGACGAGAACAGCTCGAAGCTTCTTGAGCGCGCGTTCCGCAAGCGCGGCATCAAGTTCAACCTGGGCACCTTCTTCTCGAAGGCCGAGTACACCGCCGACGGCGTCAAGGTCACCCTCGCCGACGGCAAGGAGTTCGAGGCCGAGGTCCTGCTGGTCGCCGTCGGCCGCGGCCCGGTCTCCGCCGGTCTCGGTTACGAGGAGCAGGGCGTCGCCATGGACCGCGGCTACGTCCTCGTCGACGAGTACATGCGCACCAACGTGCCCACCATCTCCGCCGTCGGTGACCTCGTCCCGACCCTCCAGCTCGCGCACGTCGGCTTCGCCGAGGGCATCCTGGTGGCGGAGCGTCTGGCCGGTCTGAAGACCGTTCCGATCGACTACGACGGTGTCCCGCGGGTGACGTACTGCCACCCGGAGGTCGCCTCCGTCGGCATCACCGAGGCCAAGGCCAAGGAGATCTACGGCGCGGACAAGGTCGTCGCTCTGAAGTACAACCTCGCGGGCAACGGCAAGAGCAAGATCCTCAACACCGCGGGCGAGATCAAGCTCGTCCAGGTCAAGGACGGCGCCGTGGTCGGCGTCCACATGGTCGGCGACCGCATGGGCGAGCAGGTCGGCGAAGCCCAGCTGATCTACAACTGGGAGGCGCTGCCCGCCGAGGTCGCCCAGCTCATCCACGCCCACCCGACGCAGAACGAGGCGCTCGGCGAGGCCCACCTGGCCCTGGCCGGCAAGCCGCTGCACTCGCACGACTGACCCTCGGTCGACGAAGCGACGACTCAGACTTCCGCAATTCGTAAGGAGCAACCGAAACCATGGCGGTTTCCGTAACCCTTCCGGCGCTCGGCGAGAGCGTCACCGAGGGCACTGTCACCCGCTGGCTGAAGGCCGAGGGTGAGCGCGTCGAGGCCGACGAGCCGCTGCTCGAGGTCTCCACCGACAAGGTCGACACCGAGATCCCCTCCCCCGCCGCCGGCGTCCTGGCCTCCATCAAGGTCGCCGAGGACGAGACGGTCGAGGTCGGTGCCGAGCTGGCCGTGATCGACGACGGCACGGGTGCCCCGGCTGCCGCCCCGGCCCCCGCCGCTGAGCCGGAGCCGGCCGCTGAGCCGGAGCCGGCCCCGCAGGCCGCTGCCCCGTCCACCGAGCAGGCCGCCCCGGCTCCGGCGCCCAGCGCCGAGGCCGCCTCCGGCGCCGGCTCCGCCGAGGGCACGGACGTCGTCCTGCCCGCGCTCGGCGAGTCCGTCACCGAGGGCACCGTCACCCGCTGGCTGAAGTCGGTCGGTGACAGCGTCGAGGCCGACGAGCCGCTCCTTGAGGTGTCGACGGACAAGGTCGACACCGAGATCCCCGCCCCCGCCTCCGGCACGCTGCTGGAGATCGTGGTCGGCGAGGACGAGACGGCCGAGGTCGGCGCCAAGCTGGCCGTCATCGGCGCCGCGGGTGCCGCTCCGGCGGCCGCCCCGGCCCAGGAGACCCCGGCCCCCGCCGCCGCTGCCCCGGCCGCGCCCGCGGCTCCGGCCGCTCCGGCCGAGCCCGCCGCTCCGGCCGAGCCCGCCGCTCCGGCCGAGCCCGCCGCTGCCGCCCCGGCTCCGGCCCAGCCCGCCGCCCCGGCTCCCGCGCCGGCCGCCCCGGCCCCGGTCACCCCGGCTCCGGCCGCTCCGGCCGCCGCCAAGCCGACCGACGAGGGCGCCTACGTCACCCCGCTGGTGCGCAAGCTCGCCGCCGAGAACGGCGTCGACCTGGCCGCCGTCAAGGGCACCGGCGTCGGCGGCCGTATCCGCAAGCAGGACGTCATCGCCGCCGCCGAGGCCGCGAAGAGCGCCGCCGCCGCTCCGGCTCCCGCCGCTGCCGCGCCGGCCGCCAAGAAGGCGCCGTCCCTGGAGGCCTCTCCCCTCCGTGGCCAGACCGTCAAGATGCCGCGCATCCGCAAGGTCATCGGCGACAACATGGTCAAGGCGCTGCACGAGCAGGCGCAGCTGTCGTCGGTCGTCGAGGTCGACGTCACGCGCCTGATGAAGCTGCGCGGCCGGGCGAAGGACGCCTTCGCCGCCCGCGAAGGCGTCAAGCTCTCCCCGATGCCGTTCTTCGTCAAGGCCGCGGCCCAGGCGCTGAAGGCGCACGCGCCCGTCAACGCCAAGATCAACGAGGCCGAGGGCACGATCACCTACTTCGACACCGAGAACATCGGTATCGCGGTGGACTCGGAGAAGGGCCTGATGACCCCGGTCATCAAGCACGCGGGCGACCTCAACATCGCCGGCATCGCCAAGGCCACGGCCGACCTGGCGGGCAAGGTCCGCGCCAACAAGATCACGCCCGACGAGCTGTCCGGCGCGACCTTCACCATCTCCAACACCGGTTCGCGCGGTGCGCTCTTCGACACGATCATCGTGCCGCCGGGCCAGGTCGCGATCCTCGGTATCGGCGCCACGGTCAAGCGCCCGGCCGTCATCGAGACGGAGGAGGGCACGGTCATCGGCGTCCGCGACATGACGTACTTGACCCTGTCCTACGACCACCGCCTGGTGGACGGTGCCGACGCGGCCCGTTACCTGACGGCGGTCAAGGCGATCCTGGAGGCCGGCGAGTTCGAGGTCGAGCTCGGCCTGTAAGGACGCTGCCGGCCGAATGCGGTCTGCCAGTACGACGATGCCCTCTCCCCGGCTTCCGGGGGGAGGGCATCGCCATTGTGCCGACCGACCGAGCGTGTAAGTCTCCGTGTAAGTCTCGTCTCACCTGCACCAAAGCGCCCCCGTGCGCCCCTCCGGCGGAGCGTCCCGGCCTTATTGTCTAAACGTCAAACGCGCCCTAAGGAGCTCTCATGACCGCCCCCGTCATCCACTCGCTGCGCGAACAGATCCGCGAGCACATCCTGGAGGGGATCATCAGCGGGCGCTGGCAGCCGGGCGAGCGGATCGTGGAACGGCGGATCGCCACCGAGCTGGAGGTCAGCCAGACGCCGGTGCGGGAGGCACTGCGTGAGCTGGAGTCGCTGCGGCTGATCGAGTCCGCGCCCAACAAGGGCGTACGGGTACGGAGTCTGACGGCGGCCGACCTGGAGGAGAGCTACCCGGTCCGGGCCGGTTTGGAGGCCATCGCCGCGGAACTCGCGGCCGACCGCCTCTCGGAGGACTGCTCCGCCCTGGAGCCGCATGTCGCCGCTCTGTACGAGGCCGACCGTCTCTCGGACGGCACGGCCCAGGTGCGGCACACGGTCGCCTTCCACCGCGAGCTGGTGCGGGCGGCGGGCAACTCGGTGCTCCTGCACACCTGGGAGGGCCTCGGCATCGAGGTGTTCACAGCCCTTTCCATCCGCTGGCTGGGGACGGTGCAGCAGTCGTACGCGGAGGAGCACGAGGAGCTGGTGGCCGCGTTCCAGCGCCGGGATCCGCGCATCGCCGAGATGGTCAAGGCCCACGTACTCGGGTGCGCACCGAGGCACGAAGGCGAATAGCCGGGGCCGGGGCTGCCGGTGCCCGCGGTGGCCCGGGGCGCCGTTGATGCGCTGGGGAGAGTTCACCCGCAGGCAACCCGTGGGCAGCCTGCCGGATGGCATCGGCGCGGACAAAGGAGACGTACTCCGCACGACGCACACGAAAGGCGGCCCCCATGCCGCAGATACTCGGCACGATCCTGACCCAGGTGGCGATCGCCCTCCTCGAGGCCGTTCTGGTGCGCCTGGCCATCCAGCTCTGGAAGGCGTTCGCCACGAGCGCGCGTCCGGCGGCCGCGCCCGCCTGAGCCGACCGCGCACCCGAGAGCCGAACCCGCGCAAGCTAGCCGCCCACAACTCATGTGAGCAGGGAAAACGCGGCACCGCGTGCCTGTTCTCCCGGCACCGGATGCCAATTTTCGCGGTATGGGGACCTTTTAGCCCTTCCCCCTTTGATCGATCATCGATCAGGGAGTTACAGTCGCCGACGGGCTTGCACCCAAGCCCTCCGCCCTGTCCTGCCAAAGACAAAGGGCACCCCCGAACCCTTACCGATGAGGGAACCCCCTTCGACTGAGGAAGGCGGCGACATGACCGACCCCAACGCCATCCAGCCGAGCGCGCTCGACCAGCTCCCCGACCGTGATCCGGAGGAGACCGCCGAATGGCAGGCCTCACTGGACGCGGTCGCCAAGGCAGCAGGCCCGCACCGCGCCGCATACCTGATGCGCCGGACGCTGGAGCGGGCCGAGGGCACCGGCATCGCGCTGCCGAAGCTCCTCGAGACCGACTACGTCAACACCATCCCCACTCCCGCCGAGCCGTCCGCGCCCGGTGACGAGGCGATGGAAGCCCGTATCACCGCGTGGAACCGCTGGAACGCGGCGGCCATGGTGACCCGCGGCTCCAAATACGGCGTCGGCGGGCACATCGCCACCTTCGCCTCCGCGGCCTGGCTCTACGAGACCGGCTTCAACCACTTCTTCAAGGGCAAGGAGGCGGACGGCTCCGGCGACCAGCTGTACATCCAGGGCCACGCCTCCCCCGGCATCTACGCCCGCGCCTTCCTCGACGGCCGCCTGAACGAGCAGCAGCTCGACAACTTCCGCCAGGAGGCCGGCGGCGACGGACTCCCGTCGTACCCGCACCCCCGCCGCCTGCCCTGGCTGTGGGAGTTCCCGACGGTGTCCATGGGCCTCGGCCCGCTCTCGGCCATCTACCAGGCCCGTTTCAACCGCTACCTCACCAACCGCGGCATCAAGGACGTCTCCGCGTCCCACGTGTGGGCGTTCCTCGGTGACGGCGAGATGGACGAGCCCGAGTCGACGGCGGCACTCGCCCTGGCCTCCCGCGAGGGCCTGGACAACCTGACCTTCGTCATCAACTGCAACCTGCAGCGCCTCGACGGCCCGGTCCGCGCCAACTTCAAGATCGTGCAGGAGCTGGAGGCCCAGTTCCGCGGCGCCGGCTGGAACGTCGTCAAGACGCTGTGGGGTACGGCGTGGGACGAGCTGTTCCAGCTCGACACGACGGGCGCGCTCGTACGCCGGCTGCGCGAGGTACCCGACGCGCAGGTGCAGACGTACCAGACCCGCGACGCCGCCTACATCCGCCAGGACTTCTTCGGCAAGGACCCGGAGCTCGCCGAGATGGCGAAGCTGCTGAGCGACGACAAGATCCTGGAGTGCTTCCACCTCTCCCGCGGTGGCCACGAGGCGCGCAAGGTGTACGCCGCCTACAAGGCCGCCGTCGAGTTCAAGGGCGCGCCGACGGTCATCCTGGCCCAGACGGTCAAGGGCCACACCCTCGGCGAGGGCTTCGCGTCGAAGAACGCCAACCACCAGATGAAGAAGCTGACGGTGGACGAGTTCAAGACGATGCGTGACCTGCTCGAACTGCCCATCTCCGACGCGCAGTTCGTCGACGGGGTCGTCCCCTACGGCCACCCCGGCGCCGACTCCCCCGAGGTCCGCTACCTCCAGGAGCGCCGCGCGGCCCTCGGCGGCCCGGCCCCGGCCCGCCGCGTCCACCCGGTGGCGCCGCTGCCCGCCCCCGCCGAGAAGGCGTTCGCCTCCTTCGACAAGGGCTCCGGCTCCCAGAACGTGGCCACCACCATGGCCTTCGTCCGCCTGATCAAGGACCTGGTCCGCGACAAGGAGTCGGGCAAGCGCTGGGTACCGATCGTCCCCGACGAGGCGCGCACCTTCGGCATGGAGAGCCTCTTCCCGTCCCTGGGCATCTACTCGCCCAAGGGCCAGACGTACGAGCCGGTCGACCGCGACCAGCTCATGTACTACAAGGAGGCCCAGAACGGCCAGATCCTCAACGAGGGGATCACCGAGGCCGGTTCGATGGCCGACTTCATCGCCGCGTCGACCGCGTACTCCACGCACGGCGAAACGATGATCCCGTTCTACATCTTCTACTCGATGTTCGGCTGGCAGCGCACGGCCGACCAGATGTGGCAGCTCGGCGACCAGCTCGGCCGCGGCTTCCTCGTCGGCGCCACCGCGGGCCGTACGACGCTGACGGGCGAGGGCCTGCAGCACGCCGACGGTCACTCGCCGGTGATCGCGGCGACGAACCCGGCCGCCCTGACGTACGACCCGGCGTTCGCGTACGAGGTCGCGGCGATCGTCAAGGACGGTCTGCGCCGGATGTACGGCGAGGCGGCCCCGGGCGAGGACCAGAACGTCTTCTACTACCTCACCGTCTACAACGAGCCGCTCCCGCAGCCCGCGAAGCCTGCGGTGGACGGCGTCGACGAGGGCATCGTCAAGGGCCTGTACCGCTTCAACACGGCGGAGTCGGCCGGCCTGTCGCCGGTGGCGAACGCCCCGCGCATCCAGCTGCTCGGCTCCGGCACGGCGATCCACTGGACGCTCAAGGCGCAGCAGCTGCTCGCCGAGGAGTGGGGCGTGGCGGCCGACGTCTGGTCGGCGACGTCCTGGACGGAGCTGCGCCGGGACGCCCTCGAAGCCGACGCGGCCCTGCTGCGCGGCGAGGAGCGGATGCCGTACGTCCGTCAGGTGCTCCAGGGTGCCGACGGCCCGGTCCTCGCGGTCTCCGACTACATGCGCCAGGTTCCCGACCAGATCGCGCAGTGGGTCGAGCAGGACTACTCCTCGCTGGGCGCGGACGGCTTCGGCCTCTCCGACACCCGCGAGGCGGCCCGCCGCCACTTCGGGGTCGACGCCGAGTCGATCGTCGTCGCGGCCCTGGCCCAGCTCGCCAAGCGGGGCGAGGTCAAGGCGACGGCCGTGAAGGAAGCGCGCGAGAAGTACGGCCTGTAAGGGCTGACCTTCCTGGTCTGCGGCGAAGGGGTACGGCGGCTGCCGTGCCCCTTCGCCGTCATTGGGGCCGTCGTCGGCGGGGCCGTCGAGGACGGGTTCGTCGTCAGCGGGTTCGTCGTCAGCGGGTTCGTTGTCAGTGGCCCCCGGCATGATGGCCGTATGCGTGCTGCCCGGCTCATCAAGATGGTGCTGCTTCTCCAGTCCCGGCCCGCCATGACCGCGGCCGAACTCGCGCGTGAGCTGGAGGTCTCCGAGCGGACCGTCACCCGGGACGCGCAGGCCCTGTCCGAGGCCGGGGTCCCGGTGTACGCGGATCGGGGGCGGGCCGGCGGCTACCGGCTCATCGGCGGGTACCGGACCAGGCTGACGGGGCTCGGGCGCAGTGAGGCCGAGGCGCTGTTCCTGAGTGGCGTTCCCGGCGCGCTGCGGGAGATGGGGCTGGAGGACGCCGCCTCCGCCGCCACGCTGAAGGTGTCGGCGGCCCTGATGCCCTCGGTGCGGGACGCCTCCCGTTCCGCCTCCCAGCGGTTCCATCTGGACGCCCCGAACTGGTTCAAGGAGCCGAAGACACCCGAGCTGCTGCCGGTCGTCGCGGACGCGGTGTGGGACGACCGGCGGATCGTGGCCCGGTACCGGCGCGGGGAGAGCGAGGTCGGCCGGGAGCTGGAGCCGTACGGGCTCGTGCTGAAGGCGGGGGTCTGGTATCTGTGCGCCCGCGTGGCGGGGCACGGCTCGTACCGGGTGTACCGCATCGACCGGTTCACCGCCGTGGACCGGGGCGAGGAGCGGTTCGAGCGGGACGGGGAGTTCGATCTGCCGGGCTTCTGGGAGGAGCGGGCCGAGCAGTTCGCGCGGTCCCTGCTGCGGGCCGAGGTGGTGGTGCGGGTGTCGCCGGGCGGGGTGCGCCGGTTGCCGTACACCGTCGATCCGCAGTCCGCGCGGGAGGCGCTGCGGGCGGCGGACGCCCCGGACGGGGACGGCTGGGTGACGCTGACGCTCCCCGTGGAGTCCGAGGAGGTCGCCCACACCCAGCTCGCGTCGCTCGGGCCGGAGGTCGAGGTGCTGGCGCCTCAGTCGCTGAGAGAGCGGTTCACGGACGACGCGATACGGCTGGCGGCGCTGTACGGGGCCTGACCCGGACGCCCGCCGGGCCCGGTCCTGCCCGGCCGCCCAAGGTCCGTACGCCCATAACAATCCGTCGCACTCCACGTGCGCCCCACCCGCACAGGGCCGATGCTGGACCCGTGATGGACGAGACGGAGTTCTGGGAGCTGGTGGACGGCGCCCGTGAGGCCGCCGAGGGCGACCCCGAGGAGCAGGCCGACCTTTTGGTGGAGCGGCTGCTCCAGCAGGACCCCGACTCGGTGCTCGACTTCGCCCGTCACTTCGAGGCCCGCTACAACCGCGCGTACACCTGGGACCTGTGGGGCGCCGCCTGGGTTCTGCTGGACGGGGCCAGCGACGACGCGTTCGACTTCTTCCGGTGCTGGCTGATCGGCCAGGGCCGCGAGGTGTACGAGGGCGGTGTGCACGACCCCGACTCGCTCGCCGACCTGCTGGACGACTTCGACGAGGAGTTCGACGGCGACGCCGAGGAGCTCGGCTACGCCGCGGACGAGGCCTACGAACAGCTCACCGGCACCGTCGCCCCCGACCTCGGCATCCCTCCCGCGCCCCCGGAACCGGAGGGCACGCCGGTCGACTTCGAGAACGAACGGGCGCTGGCGGACCGGTATCCCAAGCTGTGGGAGCGCTTCAAGGACTGAGGCAGGTTCTGGGGCAGGCCGACGGAAGGCCTCAGCCCACTCACGCCGGGACGGTCCGCCTGCGGCCGGGGTCCGACGGGATGTACGCCTGCGTCTGCGCATGGTCGGCCTTCACCGCGTGGTGCAGCGGTGCCTTGTTGGCCTGGTCGAGCGCGGACGCCGTGACGGCGGCCGGCCCCAGGACGACGGTCGCGACCGCGCAGACGACGGTCCAGGCCCGCTTGCTGCTGTGGTTGCGCGTGCCGTTGCCGCTGCTCATGATCCCCACCTCCGGTCAGTGCGTGTGCATGACGGTAGGGAGGCTGTCTCGGGGAGATCGTTGAGCCGGCTACGAGAAGCCTGTGAGCGGGGGCCGGTGAGAGAGCCGGTGAGAGAGCCGGTGAGGGAGCCGGCGCGGGCCTTTCCGGAAGGTTCACGCGCCGTCTCTTGACCGGTTCCGTGATCTCCGGCTTAGGGTGACCGGACCGAACAGGAGCACCCTGCCCATGACCAGCCTGTACGTGCGGGAGATACCGCGCCAGGAGCATCTGGCCCACCTACGGCTGTATCCCGATGCGAGCCATCTGCAGATCCCCGAGTGGGGCGATGTGAAGCCCGACTGGCTGCCGGAGAGCGTGGGGTGGTTCGAGGGCGACGACATGGTCGCGACGGCGCTCGTCCTGTACCGGCCCCTGCCCGGTACCCGGCGCTACCTGGCCTACGTCCCCGACGGGCCCGCGATCGACTGGCGTACGCCGCGCCTGGAGCGGTGGCTGGACCCGCTCGTCGCCCACCTGAAGCGGATCGGGGCGTTCTCGGTCCGGATCGGCCCGCCGCTCGTCGTACGCCACTGGGACGCGGCCGACGTGACGGCGGGCATCGCCGACCCGGCGACGGGGCATCTGCGCGACGTGCCCACGGCCGGCATCGACGGTTACGCGCTCGACGCCGCGGAGCGGCTGCGGCGGCTGGGGTGGCGGCGGTGCGAGGAGGACGACGGGAGCGGGTTCGGGCTGGGTCAGCCGCGCTACGGCTGTGAGATCCCGTTGGCGGGGCGTTCGGTGGACGATCTGCGCGACGCCCTCGCACCGCACTGGGAACAGTCGCTGCGCACGGCCGAGGCGGCGGGCGTCCGTGTTGCGTGGGGCTCGGCGGCCGACCTGCCCGAGTTCTACCGCCTGTACACCGTGACGGCCGCCCGCGACGGCTTCAAGGCCCGCCCGCTGGACTACTTCCGGCGCATGTGGGCGGCCCTGAACGCCGAGGACGAGGACCGGCTGCGGCTCTATCTCGCCGAGTACGACGGAGAGGTGCTCTCCGCGGCCCTCATGATCAGCGTCGGCTCCAGGGCCTGGCACTCCTACGCCGCGTCCGGCCGCCGGGGGCGTGAACTGCGGCCCAGCAGCGCCCTGCTGTGGCGCATGCTGGGCGACGCCCGGGCCGCGGGCGCCGACACGTACGACCTCCGCTCCATCACCCCCACCCTCACGGAGGACCGCCTCCTCGGCCGCCTCCTGTTCAAGACCGGCGCGGGCGGCCGTGCGGTGGAGTACCTCGGCGAGTGGGAACTTCCGGTGGGGAGCCAGGGGAGGGTGCTGCAGCGGGCGCTGGGCGTTTATTTGGGGAGGCGGTGACCGGCCGGGGCGGGGTTGGGCCGGGCGGCCGGGGGGTGGGGTACGGCGGGCGGGGTTGGGCCGGCGGCCAGGGGGTGGACCACGCCGGGGCGACCGGGGGAGGTCAGACCCGGGCAGCCGGCGGGGCGGCACGGTAGTTCGGGCCGGGCGTGATCAGGCAGGTCCGCGCTGTAGGACTCTCGGTCGCACGGCAGCTCGGGGCCGGCAAGGACACCGCACGCCTCAGCTCCTGCCCTGCAGCCGGGCCGCCGTCTTCCTGATCTCCGGGAGACGCTCGCTGAGGGCCTCGCCCGGGCAACTGGTCATGTAACCGACGTTGTGGCCGGCGATCGCGGGGAACATCGCGGCGGTGCCGGACGGGTAGCGGCTGTAGCTGTTGCTGGAGGTCAGTCGGACTTTCGCGCGGGGGTCCGTGTCGGAGAGCCCCAGTTTCCAGGCGGCCACCGCGGCGATCGCCTCGGTCATCGCCCTCGGCACGGGCACGCCGGCCGTGAAGGTGCCGATGGCGGCTATGCCGGTGGTGCGGTGGTTGAAGCCCTGGGTGTGGGCGCCGGTCACGGGCCGGGCGATGCCGCCCTCGCGGCCCTCGTAGACGGTGCCGCAGCGGTCGACGAGGAAGTTGTAGCCGATGTCGTCCCAGTCACGGGAGCCGGTCTGGCCCGCGTACACGTACCGGATGATGCGGGGCACGTCGGCGCAGTCGTAGCCGTTGGGCGAGTCGGTGTGATGGATGAACACGGCGACGACCGTGTCGTCGTAACGCGGCGGCGGCTGGGCCCGCCGGGTCTCGTCGTCGAGCCAGGCCGACCTCGGCACGATGGCCGGCCGGGGCGCCTGATGCGAGTCGGCGGGCCGCGCCGCGACCGGCCGCGCACCGGCCGCGACGATCCGCTCGACGCCACTCGCGCACAACCCCAGCGCGAGTACGGCGGCGAGGCCCGGAACACAGCCGAGCAGCGCGAACGCGACGGGGTGTACGCGCCACCCCGAGGGCGGCTGCCACCGGCTCCGTGCCTGTATGCGGGCCCACCGACCGGCGGACGGCCCTCCAGCCCGCTCTTCCGGTACGTCCTGCCGCAGTCGCGGTTTCGACCGCCCCTGCCGGGCAGGTTGTTCTCCGCCGGCGGGCAGACCCTGCGGGGCCGACTGTTCCCGTGGGGGCGGCGGGTCCCCCACCGGCGGCTGAGCCCGCCGTACGGGCCGTTCCGGTACGGGCAGCCACTCCGGCCCGCACGGATTTTCCCGCACGGGCGGCTGATCTCCCGCCCCAGGCCGCTCCGGCACAACGGGCTGCTCCCGCAGGACCGTCTCATCCCGCACCGGCGGCTGCTCCCGCCGTACAGGCCGTGCCGGTACCGGCAGCCACTCCGGCCCGCACGGATTTTCCCGCACGGGCGGCTGATCTCCCGCCACAGGCCGCTCCGACACAACCGGCTGCTCCCGCAGGACCGCCTCATCCCGCACCGGCGGCTGCTCCCGCACGGCCGGCGCGTCCTCCACCCGCCCCGCAGCCGGCCCGCCCTCAGCCTCCTGCGAACCCTCCGCGCCGGCTCCTCGCGAAGCGCGCGGCGAGGATTCGCCGTCCGATGCGGGCGCACCCCCCGCTCCACCGTCCGGGCCCGCCGCCCCCGCGGACCCCTGCCCGCCACCCCCACCCTCTGCACGCGGCATCCCATCCGAGCCACCGCCACCCGACGCCCCGGCACCCCCCGCTACACCGTCCCGCCCCCCGGCCCGCGCAGCCCCCTCCCCCCAAGGCTCCGCGCCCGCAGCTCGCGCCCCTCGCTGCAAGGGCTCCGCGCCCGCTGCCGGCGCAGCCCCCTGCTCGCCGCTCCCACCCCGAACCCCCGAAGCCCCCGGATCTCCTCGTAACGGCTCCTGACCCGCGTCTCCCTCAGCCCCCCGCAAGTCCCCCGGCGCAGCAGCCTCGTCCCACCCGCGGCCCGCCTCCCGCACCGGCGCAGCCCACGGTATTCGTACGGCACGTGGTCTTCGTTTCCCCCGTGTTCCTCCGAAGACCCTTCGGGTGACCCGTCGGAAGGCACGCATGGTCCTACTGTCCGACGGATCCGGTCCGCCCGCGATGTGTGGTGTGACACCCGGTGGAACCATCGTCCTGGTCCGGGGCGTTTCTCCAGGTGCACGCGGCGTGGCCGGTTCCCGGCGGCGCGTGCGCGGGCACTGATCAACAGGCGGCTCGCGCGCGTACTAAGGGGTCCGAGAGAAAGGCGGCTCTGTGGACCTGCTCGACATCCTGCTGTTGCTGGTGATCCTGGCCTACGCGGCCTCCGGATACCGGCGCGGACTGGTGGCCGGATGCGTCTCGCTGGCCGGCTTCGTGGGCGGCGCGGTGATCGGCGTATGGATCCTGCCGTGGATGATGGACCTGGTCACGCCTGGTACGACGGAGGCGACCGTGACCGCGGTGCTCACCGTGCTGCTCCCGGCGGTGCTGGTGCACGAGCTGGCGGGACGGCTGGCGCTGCGGCTGCGAAGGGAGCTGGACCGCGGGCCGCTCAGGGTGGCGGACGGCGTCGGCGGAGCCGTGGCCAACTCGGTGGCCGTACTGATCGTGGCGTGGGTGGCCGCAAGCGTGCTCGCCGCGTCCTCCTCCCCCCTGCTGACCTCCGCCATCCGGGACTCCCGGCTGCTCGGGACCGTGCAGGACGCGATGCCGGACACGACCCCCGCCTGGTTCTCCCGAGCCACCTCCGCGCTCACCGAAGCCGGCTTCCCGCAGGTCTTCAACCCCTTCGAGAACGAGTCGACCGCCGAGGTCGCCGAGCCCTCCGGCGACAGCGTCACGACGGCCGCCACCAGCGCCGCCAAGCTCAGCACGGTCAAGATCGAGGGCACCGCGGGCACGCAGGGCCGCGAGGGCAGCGGCTTCGTCTACTCCCCCCAGCACGTGATGACCAACGCCCATGTGGTGGCCGGCATCGACGCCCCCAGCGTCCGGGTGGGTGGCATCGGGCCGTCGTACGCGTCACGGGTGGTGCTCTTCGACCCGGACCGGGACGTCGCCGTGCTGTACGTCCCGGATCTGCGCGCCCCCGCCCTGTCGTTCGACGACGACGCCAACCGCGGCGACTCGGCCGTCGTGGCGGGCTATCCGGAGGACGGCGACCTGAACCTCCAGGCGGCGACGGTCGCGAACCGGGTGCGGGCGACCGGCCAGAACATCTACAACGACGAGACCGTCACCCGCGAGATCTACTCGATCCGCTCCACCGTCCGCCCCGGCAACTCCGGCGGCCCGCTGCTGACCACGGACGGCAAGGTGTTCGGCGTCGTCTTCGCCCGCTCCACCTCCGACGACCGGACCGGCTACGTCCTCACGGTCGCCGAGGTCGCCTCCGACGCCAAGCGTGCGGCCTACGCGACGGCGGCGGTGGACACGGGGGAACTCGTCACCTCGTGAGGCCCGAAGGCTGCCGGCTCCGGTACGGCCTGTGCCGTGCGTGACAGCCCGTCAGAGACTGCGCCCCATGAACACGTCGTCCACGTACTGCCCGTCCAGCAAGAACTCCCCGGGCAGCACCCCCTCGACCACGAAGCCCTCGGACTCGTACAGCTTGCGCGCCGGCGTGTTGTGGCCGAGGACGCGCAGGGTGATCCGGCGTGCGCTCCTGCGGCGGGACTCGTCCACGGCCGCCCGGATCAGCGCCCGGCCCACGCCGAGGCCACGCGCCTCGTCGGCGACGGCGAGGCCCTGGATCTGCCGGACGTGCGCGTTACAGGCGAGCGGAGTGGGGAAGCCGAGGCGGACGTAGCCGACGATGCGGCGGTCGAGCTCCGCGACCAGATGGTCCTCCGGGGCGTGGCGCTCGGTGAAGAACGGCGGGTAGGGCGGGCGCGGTTCGGGCACGACCGCGTGCATCGGCGACCACGTGACACGGTCGAGGTGGGACAGCTCCTCCTCGTCATCGGGCAGAGCAGCGCGTATACGGGCTTTGTACGACTCGGGCATGAGCGTCACCCTACGACCGGTGCCCGGGAACCCGACCGGGGTTTTATGTGGTCAACGGCAGGATTGAGGTCATGGAACTTTCAAGAATCGCGGTGGCCGGCTCCTCCGGACTGATCGGCGGCGCGTTGGTGCGGTCACTGGCCGCGGACGGGCACGAGGTGGTGCGGCTGGTGCGCCGGGCACCGGGCTCGGCGGACGAGGTCCGCTGGGATCCCGAGCGGAAGTACGTGGACACGGCCGGGCTCGCCGGGTGCGATGCCGTGGTCAATCTGGCCGGCGCGAACGTGGGCTCGCGGCGCTGGACGGACGCGTACAAGGCGAAGCTCCGGTCCGGCCGGGTGCAGGGCACGGCGGCGCTCGCGGAGGCGATGGCCGCGCTGGACGAGCCGCCGAGGGTGTTCGTGAACGGCAGCGCGATCGGCTACTACGGGGAGACCGGCGATCGTGCCGTCGACGAGAGCGCGCCGCCCGGGGAGGGCTTCCTGCCCTCGCTGGCCGTGGAGTGGGAGGGTGCGGCGGCGCCCGCGCAGGAGGCGGGCGTACGGACGGTGTTCCCGCGCACGGGACTGGTGGTGGCCCGGCAGGGCGGGGCCTGGGGGCGGCTGTTCCCGCTGTTCAAGGCGGGGCTCGGCGGGCGGCTGGGGGACGGACGGCAGTACTGGTCGTTCGTCTCGCTGCACGACGAGGTGGCCGCGATCCGGCATCTGATCGACCGGGACGAGCTGTCGGGCCCGTTCAATGTGACCGCGCCGCAGCCGCTGACGAACCGTGAGATCACCGAGGCGATGGGGCGGGTACTGCACCGGCCGACGCTCTTCCCCGTCCCCGAGCCGGTGCTGCGGACGGTACTCGGCGAGTTGGCCGGGGACGTGCTGGGCAGCCAACGGGTGCTGCCGAAGCGGCTGCTGGAGTCCGGATTCACCTTCGCGTTCCCGGACATCGAGGGGGCGATCCGGGCGGCCGCCAAGTAATCGAAGGGTCAAGCCGGGCATCCGCCATGTATCGGTCGGCGACACCGAGCGCCTGTATGCGACCACTGTGCGACCATGCTCTGTTCATGCGCGACTGTTTTTGACCGATCACAGCCCTAACCTCGACCCGAACTCGGGTATCCCCGGAGCCAGTTGGGGGCATGACGTCTCCACCGGCCGCGCAACCTCGAGGAGGGGCACGTGCTTGAGCCCGCGTACCAGGCGGATGTCGTCATCGTGGGAGCCGGGGTCGCCGGACTCTCCGCGGCGCATCGGCTGACCAGCGCAGGAGTGAGGACCGCAGTGCTGGAGGCCGCCCCTTACCCGGGCGGCCGCATGTCGACCGAGAAGGTCGACGGGTTCCGGCTGGACCGGATAGGCCAGCTCCTGTCGACGTCGTATCCGGAGCTACGGCTGACACCCGGGCTCGACGCGCTGGCGCTGCGCCCCTTCGCGCCGGGCGTACTGCTGCACAGCGACGGGCGCCGACATCGCGCGGGCGCGGTGGCGAGCCCGATGAGCGCCCGGCGCGCGAGGGGCGCACTCCACGCGGTGCGCGCCCTGGCGAGCGCCCCGAGGACCGGGCCCGTACGGGGTGTTCCGGGACAGACGCCCATCCCGCGGGTCCGCGCGGGCGCACCGCTGGGCACCGCCGTGGACCAGGCCCGGCTGGGCGCCGCGCTCGCCCGGCTGGCGACCGTGCCGATCGAACGGCTGCTGTCCCGCCCCGAGTTGCCTGCCGCGCAGGCGCTCGCGGAGCGGGGCGTTCCGGCTCGGACGATCGACGGCTTCCTGCGGCCGCTGCTCGCCGCGCTGCTGTGCGACCCGGAGCTGACGACGTCCAGCCGGTGTGCGGATCTGGCGCTCCGCTCCTTCGCCAGCGGACGGATGTGCGTGCCCGAGGGCGGCGCCGAGGCGCTGCCGGAGCTGCTGGCACGGGCGCTGCCGCCGGGCACCGTGCACACCGGTGTGCGGGTCACGTCGGTCGCGACGACGTCGGTGACCACCGCCGAGCACGGCGAGATCCGCTGCCGTGCCGTCCTGCTGGCGACGGACGCGCGGACCGCCGCCGAACTGCTGCCGGGCCTGCGCGTCCCGGACTTCCACCCGGTGACCGTCGTCCACCACACGACCGACGAGCCGCCGCCGACCGGCGCCTCGCTGCTGCTCGACGCCGACCGGGGCGGCCCGGTCGCGCACACCGCGGTGATCAGCCAGGTCGACCCGAGCCGCGCACCGGCGGGCCGCACGCTCGTCTCGTCGACGGTCCTCGGCACGCCGCCGCCCGACATCGACACGGCCGTACGGATGCACCTGTCCCGCCTCTACGGCACCTCCACGGCACGCTGGGAGACCCTCGCCGTGCACCACACCCCGGAAGCCGTCCCCGCGATGCGCCCACCCCACGACCTGCGCCGCCAGGTGCGCCTCCTGGCGGGCCTGTACGTCTGCGGCGACCACCGCGACACCAGCACGGTCCAGGGCGCCCTGCACTCGGCCCACCGGGCCGCGGCGGCGATCCTGACGGACCTGGGGGCAGCGGGGTCCATGCACAGCGCGGACCCGGTCCCCACAGCGAGGGCCGCCTGAAGCGCCCGCCTACCCCAGTGCGGCGACCTTGTCGCGATACCCCCTCACCGGCGCCGCGTCCCGATACGGCTCCAGCCTCCGCTCGAAATCCTTGACGTACTCGACCGCCCGCACCGACCGCATCTCCGCGGCAGCGCCCGCGGCCTCCGCGCCCAGCGCGCAGGCCTGGTCGAGTTCGCCGAGGCCGAGGCGGGCGGAAGCGAGGACCACGCGGGAGAACAGGCGGCTGCGGGCATAGGCGGGGGCGCGCAGTTGCAGGGACCGCTCGGCATGCTGGGCCGCCGCGCGGAACTGCTGCAGGTCCCGGTGGCAGTGGCCGAACTCGTCGGCGAGCTGCGCCTCGTCGAAGAAGCGCGCCCAGTGCGGGACGTCGTCGACGGGGCGGGCCGCTTCGAGGGCGCGCTCGGCCCGCACCAGGGAGGCGGTGCAGGCGCGCACCTCGCCCAGTACGCCGTGCCCGCGCGCCTCGCACGCGTGCAGCAGGGCCTGCACGACCGGCGGCGCGCTGGTCCCCACACCCTGCTGGGCCACGCGCGCGAGCTGGACCGCCTCACGGCCGTGCCCGAGGTAGACGGCCTGGCGGCTCATGGTGACCAGGACGTAGGAGCCGAAGGCCCGGTCGCCGGCCGCCTGCGCGAGCCGCAGCGACTGCACGAAGTAGCGCTGGGCGAGCCCGTGCGCCGCGATGTCGTACGACGTCCAGCCCGCGAGCCTCGTGAGGTCGGCGGCGGCCGCGAACAGGCGGCGGCCGGTCTGCTCGCCGTAGGTGCCGCGCAGCATCGGCTCGCACTCGTGCTCCAGGTAGCGCACCAGGGCCTGCCGGGCGTGGCCGCCGCCGTACATGTCGTCGAGGGAGCGGAACAGCTCGCCGACCGAGCGCAGCGCTGCGATGTCGCCGCCGGTGACCTTCTGGCCGGGGCCGCGCTCGGCCTGCCCGCGCTGGCGGGGTACGGCCGACGGGCGGGCCTGCACCGGGATGCGGGCGATCCCCTCGCCGCGGGCGACCTTCTCGTCGGCGCGGCCGATCAGCCAGTCCCGGCTGGGCACGACGAGGCCGGCCGGGGTGAACGCGATCTTGCGCAGCTCGGCGTGGCTGCCCGAGTCCTTGCGCCACAGGCCGCTGACGATGTCGACGGCCTCCTCCGGTGTCGCGGCGAACTCCAGCCCCGCGTACACGGGCGCGCAGGCGTCGAGGCCGAGGTCCTGCGCGGAGAGCCGGCGGCCGAGGCGGCGCGTGAAGACCTCGGCGATGAGCGCGGGCGTCGTACCGCGTGGCTGCTGCCCGCGCAGCCAGCGGGTGACCGAGGTCTTGTCGTATCTGAGATCAAGCCCGTGTTCGAGGCCGAGCTGGTCCACCCGGCGGGCGAGACCCGCGTTGGAGAATCCCGCTTCTGCGATGAGCGCGGCGAGCTGGCGGTTGGGAGTGCGCTGCGCGGGTCGTTCCGTCATCTGCGGTGCGGTCTCCTGCCTTTCGGGCCTTGCGGGGCCGTACGGCCGCGGGTGCCCGGATTGCCGGTGAGCAGCCCTTTTGGCCTGCTCGAACGGCGCGAATGTAGCGGAGAGTAAGCAGCCGATCGCACATTACGCCGCCCATTCATCCGATCGTGTGAGGATTGCCCTACCGGGCTGACGCGGACCGCGAGACGTCACCCGAACGAGCCGGTCGTACAGTGGCGTAGGCACGCTTTGTGCCTTACGACCTTCTAAGCACCAGGGAGGCGCTTGCCGTGAGTGAGTTGCGGTTCGTGCGCATGGGGTTCGGGGCGGACGCCGTCGAGTACCAGCAGGCGTGGGACGAGCAGCGCCGGGTGCACGCGGCGCGGTTCGAGGACGAGATCCCCGACACGGTTCTGCTGCTCGAGCACCCTCCGGTGTACACGGCGGGCCGGCGCACGGCGGACAACGAGCGACCCCTGGACGGCACGCCGGTCATCGACGTGGACCGCGGCGGCAAGATCACCTGGCACGGCCCGGGGCAGCTCGTCGGCTACCCGATCCAGAAGCTGCCGCGCCCCGTGGACGTCGTGGCCCATGTACGCCGGCTGGAGGAGGCCTTGATCCGCACCTGTGCGGAGTTCGGTCTGGAGACCACCCGCGTCGAGGGCCGCAGCGGGGTGTGGGTCCTGGGCGACCCGGTCGAGCAGCGTCCGTCGTTTGGCGGACTCGCGCTGGACTTCGACCCCCGCCTGACGGACGAGGAGTTCGACCCGCGTCTGAACGGCCCCGAGTACGCCCCCTCCAACGCCGGCCAGCGGCGCGAGGACCGCAAGATCGCGGCGATCGGGATCCGGGTCGCGAAGGGCGTGACCATGCACGGCTTCGCCCTGAACGTGAACCCGGACAACAAGTGGTTCGACCGGATCATCCCGTGCGGGATCCGCGACGCGGGCGTCGCCTCGCTGGCCGCCGAGCTCGGCCGGGACGTCACGATCGACGAGGTGCTGCCGGTCGTCGAGCGGCACCTGACGGACGTACTGGAGAACGCCGATCTGAAGCCGCGGGAGATCGAGAGGGAACCGGCGGCATAAACAGGCCCGTGGAGGGGCTGACACCCACGCAGGCATTCAAATCCACGGGCGTACCCTTGAGGGCGCCGAAGAATCAATCGCTAGGGAGCCGGTCGTGTCCGCAGTCTCACCCGACGGACGCAAGATGCTGCGCCTGGAGGTCCGCAACGCCCAGACCCCCATCGAGCGCAAGCCCGAGTGGATCAAGACGCGGGCGAAAATGGGCCCCGAGTACACGAAGATGCAGAACCTCGTGAAGAGCGAGGGCCTGCACACGGTCTGCCAGGAAGCCGGCTGCCCCAACATCTACGAGTGCTGGGAGGACCGCGAGGCGACCTTCCTCATCGGTGGCGACCAGTGCACCCGGCGCTGCGACTTCTGCCAGATCGACACCGGCAAGCCCGAGGCGCTCGACCGCGACGAGCCGCGCCGCGTCGGCGAGTCCGTGGTCACCATGGACCTGAACTACGCCACCATCACCGGCGTCGCCCGCGACGACCTCCCGGACGGCGGCGCCTGGCTGTACGCGGAGACCGTGCGCCAGATCCACCAGCAGACCGCGGAGCGCGAGGCCGGCCGCACCAAGGTCGAGCTGCTCGCCCCCGACTTCAACGCCGTCCCGGAGCTGCTCCAGGAGGTCTTCGCCTCCCGCCCCGAGGTCTTCGCGCACAACGTCGAGACGGTGCCCCGGATCTTCAAGCGCATCCGCCCCGGCTTCCGCTACGAGCGTTCCCTGAAGGTCATCACCGAGGCCCGCGACTACGGCCTGGTCACCAAGTCCAACCTCATCCTCGGCATGGGCGAGACCCGTGAGGAGATCAGCGAGGCGCTCCAGCAGCTGCACGACGCGGGCTGCGAGCTGGTGACCATCACGCAGTACCTGCGCCCGTCCGTGCGCCACCACCCCGTGGAGCGCTGGGTCAAGCCGCACGAGTTCGTGGAGCTGAAGGACGAGGCCGAGCAGATCGGCTTCTCCGGTGTGATGTCCGGCCCGCTGGTGCGGTCCTCGTACCGTGCCGGGCGGCTCTACCAGATGGCCGTGGAGAAGCGGGGTTCGTACGTCGCCTCGCAGGCGGTCTGATGGCACGGAGTGCCACCCGGTTCATGTGAACCTGCGCACAAGCAACTGCCCTCAGGCAGCGGCCGATTGACGCGGTCCTGGACGTCCCCGCAGATAGGGGCACCATCAGGGCCGCGTCAAGCGTTTCCGACCGCGTATCAAGGTTTCATTGGTGTTTGACCGGTCGGTCACGCCCTGGTAACACCAATCAGTGACCCTGGTTGTACACCCCGTGCACCACTCACGAAGCCGCCATTCCCGAGGGGGGACCTCCACCATGCAGGCCGCGCCCGTTCGCGCCACCGCCATCCCGTCGTTCACCACTGCACTGCGTGCCGTCGAGTCGCTGCTGATGAGCAGCGGCCAGCGCACCGCTCGTCGCAACGCCTGGACGTCCGTGCTGGAGGACCGCCGTCGCGCCAAGGACCGAGTCGAGGCGCAGCGCGTCCTGGACCAGGTCACCACCGTCCGTCCCTGACTCCGGCGCGCTCCCGCTGCACTCCGGCGTGGCACTGCCGTCGTCGGCGCTTCCGGGGGCACGTAGACTTCGTGGCATGGCGAGGAAGGACACGGCAGCGGACGCTGCGAATCCCGGGCGACTCAAGCAGATCGCTCTGACCTACAAGATGACTCGCAAGGCCGACAAGAAGATCGGTCTTGTACTCGCGGCTGTCGGAATCGTCACCTTCGGTGTCTTCCTCGCGATCGGTTTCTTGATCGGTCACCCCATCTATCTCGGCATCCTGGGCCTGCTGCTCGCCTTCCTCGCGTCGGCGATCGTGTTCGGGCGCCGGGCCGAGCGGGCGGCCTTCGGGCAGATGGAGGGCCAGCCGGGCGCCGCAGCGGCCGTGCTGGACAACATCGGCCGAGGCTGGAACACGACCCCCGCGGTGGCGATGAACCGCAGCCAGGACGTGGTCCACCGGGCCGTCGGCAAGGCCGGCATCGTGCTGGTCGCCGAGGGCAACCCGAACCGGGTGAAGACCCTGCTGGCAGCCGAGAAGAAGAAGATGAACCGCATCGTCGCGGACGTGCCGGTGCACGACCTGATCGTGGGCACGGGTGAGGGCCAGGTCGAGCTGAAGAAGCTGCGGACCACCATGCTGAAGCTGCCGCGCGTGCTGACCGGCCCCCAGGTAACCGCCACCAATGACCGGCTCAAGGCCATGGGCGACCTGATGAGCAACATGCCGCTGCCCAAGGGTCCGATGCCCAAGGGCATGAAGCTGCCGAAGGGCGGGCCGAGGGCTCGCTGACCTCCCTCGTACGACGATGGGGGCGCCCGGAGTGATCCGGGCGCCCCCATCGTCGTATGCGAAGCGCGCGGTACGAGGAGTACGTTCGACTTATGCGAGGCGTACGGAGGTCAGATCCGTACCTCGACCGTGTGGGCCAGCCGGTCGTGCAGGCCGCGGCCGTCGCGGTCCCAGATCAGGGCCGGGATGGCGACGCACAGCAGAGCCGTGCGCAGCAGGGCACGCAGCGGGTTCACGGTGCCGGTCTCCAGGACGACCACACGCAGGCCGAAGAGGCGCTTGCCCGGGGTGAAGCCGACGGTGCCGACGGTCAGGACGCTCATCAGGAAGAACAGCAGCAGCGCCCAGTTGCTCGTCGCCTGACCGTAGCCGTCCGTAATGAGACCGTATGCGATCAAGACACAGATGCCCCAGTCGACGGCCAGGGCCCCGATCCGGCGTCCCGGGCGGGCGATGGAGCCCGGTCCCTCCTCGGGGAGACCGAGCTGCTGACCCCGGTATCCGAAGTCGACACCGGCTTCCTCGGCCGCCGCGCGGGGGCCCGAGAGCCAGGATCCGATTGCTTGCCTCTTGTCCACGCGACCACGGTACTGTGCCCGTTTTGCGATGTGGACAGGTGGGGGGAGGTCGGGGATGTCCGGTTAACGTGTGCGAAACAAATGGGTCACGCCAGAGAAATCACCCGTCCCTAGGGTCGAGGCCAGCGTGTGCCACCGCACTGGCCGCACGACCGAACTACCACCCCGGACCGACGGGTCGGGAGTAGGAGGAGCTGGATGTTCCAGAACGCCGACGAGGCCAAGAAGTTCATCGCGGACGAGGACGTCAAGTTCATCGACGTCCGGTTCTGCGACCTGCCGGGCGTGATGCAGCACTTCACGATCCCTGCCACGGCCTTCGACCCGGCCGAGGAGCTCGCGTTCGACGGCTCCTCGATCCGCGGCTTCCAGGCCATCCACGAGTCCGACATGGCGCTTCGCGCCGACCTGTCCACCGCGCGCGTCGACCCCTTCCGCCGCGACAAGACGGTCAACATCAACTTCTTCATCCACGACCCGATCACAGGCGAGCAGTACTCCCGTGACCCGCGGAACGTGGCGAAGAAGGCGGAGGCCTACCTCGCCTCCACCGGTATCGCCGACACCGCGTACTTCGGCCCCGAGGCCGAGTTCTACGTCTTCGACAGCGTGCGCTTCAAGACCGCCGAGAACGAGGCGTACTACCACATCGACTCCGAGGCGGGTGCCTGGAACACGGGCGCGCTGGAGGACAACCGCGGTTACAAGGTCCGCTACAAGGGTGGTTACTTCCCGGCCCCGCCGGTCGACCACTTCGCCGACCTGCGCGCGGAGATCTCCCTGGAGCTCGCCGCCTCCGGCCTCCAGGTCGAGCGCCAGCACCACGAGGTGGGCACCGCCGGCCAGGCCGAGATCAACTACAAGTTCAACACCCTGCTCGCCGCGGCCGACGACCTGCAGCTCTTCAAGTACATCGTGAAGAACGTCGCCTGGCGCAACGGCAAGACGGCGACCTTCATGCCGAAGCCGATCTTCGGTGACAACGGCTCGGGCATGCACGTGCACCAGTCGCTGTGGACGGGCGGCCAGCCGCTCTTCTACGACGAGGCCGGCTACGCGGGTCTGTCGGACACCGCCCGCTACTACATCGGCGGCATCCTCAAGCACGCCCCGTCGCTGCTCGCCTTCACCAACCCGACGGTGAACTCGTACCACCGTCTGGTGCCGGGCTTCGAGGCGCCGATCAACCTGGTGTACTCGCAGCGCAACCGCTCCGCCGCGATGCGTATCCCGATCACGGGCTCCAACCCGAAGGCCAAGCGCGTCGAGTTCCGCGCGCCCGACTCCTCCGGCAACCCGTACCTGGCCTTCTCGGCCCTGCTGCTCGCGGGCCTGGACGGCATCAAGAACAAGATCGAGCCTGCCGAGCCGATCGACAAGGACCTCTACGAGCTGGCTCCCGAGGAGCACGCGGGCGTGGCCCAGGTCCCGACCTCCCTCCCGGCCGTCCTCGACCGCCTCGAGTCCGACCACGAGTTCCTCCTCCAGGGCGACGTCTTCACGCCGGACCTGATCGAGACGTGGATCGACTACAAGCGCGCGAACGAGATCGCCCCGCTGCAGCTGCGTCCGCACCCGCACGAGTTCGAGATGTACTTCGACGTGTGATCGACGCCTGATTTCAGGCATCGTGGCATAGCGCCCGCGCCCCCGCTGTTCTACTGACAGCGGGGGCGCGGGCGTATGTTCTATTCTGCCTCTGCCGATGGACGACACGGGGGTGGACGGGATGCCGGAGCAGCACGAACACGACGATCAAGAACGCGAGTTCGACCTGAAGTGGGCGGACAACGCCGAGCACAAGGAGCCCTCGGCGCGGGCCCGTATGCTCGCCGCGCGCTGGAAGGAGAACCCGCCCGGGCCGGTGCCGTTCCGGGGTGAGCCCGATCATGTGGCGCGGCGGCAGCGCAGGTCGGGCTGGGTGTCCACGGCCATCGTGCTTGGCTGCGTCGCCGGGGTGATCGTGCTGCTGGGCTACATCAACTTCCGCGCGGGCTACTAGGAGCTGTCCTGGCGATCATGAGCGGAGCCAGATGACGAGTGCTGCGGCTGTGACGATGCCAAGGTAGACGTAGGCGCGTTTGTCGTATGTGGTCGCGACCGCGCGGAACTGTTTCAGCTTGTTGATCGCCCGCTCGACAGTGTTGCGCTTGGCGTACCGCTCCTTGTCGAAGCCGGGTGGCCGGCCACCGGTGCTCCCGCGCCGCAGACGGCCGGCCGCTTGGTCGGCTTTCTCCGGGATGACGTGCCGGATCCCGCGTCCACGCAGGTAGGCGCGGGTGCGACGGTTGCTGTAGCCCTTGTCGGCGCTGACGCTGTCGGGTGTCGTGCGAGGCCGGGCGGGGCACCCGGATCCGTTCCATGACAGCCTCGGACCGGGTGCAGTCGGCCCGCTGACCGGGCGTCAGGACGAGCGAGAGCTCTTCGCCCTTGAACAGCAGCACCGGCGCCGCGCAGTGTCCCCCAGTGCAGCGGCAGCCGCCCGCAGGTGCGCCTTTCGCCCTTGAACAGCAGGCCCGCAGCCTGCCCGCAGCCGCGCCGTCACAAGTGCGCGTCGCGCATCGCGTCGAGCATGAGCTCGGTCGACTCGGCGAGCCAGGCGTCCAGGGCTTCGCGGTCGCGGGGCGCGGTCGGGGCGCCCTTCGGGTCCGTCCTCGCCGGGGGCTCAGCGCCCGGGCCCGCCGCGACGATGGCGGCCTGGCGGCGGCCGTCACCGAGGTGCTGCGCCAGTTCGCGCAGCGTCCAGTCCGGGCAGGTCGGGACCTGGACGTCAAGGTCGGGGGCGGACGCGATCGCAGCGCGGAACGCGGCCGAGCGGTCTTCGATCAGCCGCAGGATCTCGGGGAACTCCCATATGTTTTGCACGGCGGTTGTGTATCACGGCGCTCCGGCCGCCAATTAGCGAATTTGTCGTACGAACGCGTCGACGGCCGGGCGGAGCACCGACGCCGAAGCCGTCCTGAAAATCCGTCCGCAGCCGCTTGTTGGTGTAGCCGTATGGCCTGCATCGTGGCGAGGGTGACCAGTTCGGCATCGCTCAGGCGGGGCGTAATGCCGACCGGCGGGCGCCACGGCGCCAGGTCGGGATACTCCTTCAGCATGTCGTCGGTCGCCGCAAAGAGTGCTGCCGCGAGGGTGTCCACGCCGTTCGTCACAAAACGATCTTGGATACCCTCGTTCACGTCTCCGCGGGCACCCCTTGGACCACACCACCAGGAGGAACCAGTGTCATACCCGCAACTGCTCACCCCCGAGGAGAAGCTCGCCGACGCGAAGAAGCTGTTGAGCCTCCCGCGTATCGTCGTGATCTGCGGCTCCACCCGCTTCATGACCGAGATGAACGAGGCCGATCTGCGGGAGACCAAAGCCGGAAAGATTGTCGTCAAACCGGGCTGTGACATGAAGTCGCCACACGAACTTTGGTCCGAGCCTGTCGCGGCCGAGGCGCTGAAGGTTCGACTCGACGATCTGCACCGGGCGAAAATCCGGCTCGCTGATGAGGTGCTCGTGGTCGGCCACTACGTCGGAGACAGCACCCGAGCCGAAATCGCCTACGCCCGGTCGCTGGGCAAGCCCGTGCGGTTCACACACCCCGAAGTCGACCCTGACGCCTGACCGCTCGCTGCCACCTCGACAACCAGGGCCGGCAGCCCGCCGCCTGACCGTCTCGCGGTGGCTTCGGCCGCCGCCGACCCCACACCCTCCGCAGGCATCTCTTGGAATTGATCATCCAGCCGTGACCTGGCGATCAGGTGAGCCGTTGATAGGGCAAACGCGCCAACGTCCACCTCGGCACCGTCACCGCCGCAGTACTCGTCATCCGGCTCCGCTCATGATCGCCAGGACAGCCCGCAGGCCGTCCGCCTGCGGTCCCGCGCTCCCGGCCTTTGCCGGTCCTGGGGCCGATCACGACCCGTTCATGGGAGTCACCGGGTGCACACTGGGCAGTGGGACGAGTGCCTGAGTGCGCGGGGTGATGCGAAATGCAGAGCCGGTTCCGGAGTGATCGGCGGTTGACCGCCCGTATGGGGATCACTCTGTTTCTGCTCGGTTTGTTGTACGTGGCGTTCGTCGTCGCGTTGATCCTTCTGCTGAAGTCCTGGGTGCTCGTCGTGGTCGTGGCGGCGGCGCTGTTGGGGGCGCAGTACTGGTTCTCCGACCGGGTCGCGCTGTTCGCGATGCGGGGGCGGGTCGTGGAGCGGGAGGAGTATCCCGAGCTGCACGGGGTCGTCGACCGGCTGTGCGCCATCGCCGACATGCCCAAGCCCGTGGTCGCCGTGTCGGAGATGGACATGCCGAACGCGTTCGCCACGGGGCGCAATCCCGATCATGCCGTGGTCTGTGTGACCACGGGGCTGCTGCGGCGGCTGGAGCCGGACGAGCTGGAGGGTGTCCTCGCGCACGAGCTGTCGCACGTGGCGCACAAGGACGTCGCCGTGATCACGGTCGCCTCGTTCCTCGGCGTGATCGCGGGCCTGATCGTACGGTTCGCCTTCTACTCGCAGCTGTTCAGCGACGGGCGCCGGGATCAGAACACCGCCGTGATCTTCGCCGCCGTGATGGGCGTGTCGGCGGCCGTGTACGCGCTCAGCTTCCTGCTGATCCGGGCCCTGTCCCGGTACCGGGAGCTGGCCGCCGACCGGGCCGCGGCGCTGCTCACGGGGCGGCCTTCGGCACTGGCGTCCGCACTGACCAAGGTCTCCGGCGACATCGCCCGCATCCCCACCAAGGACCTGCGGACGGCGCAGGCCTTCAACGCCTTCTACTTCACGCCGGCCCTGGGCCGCGAGCCCGGCATCGCGCGCATCTTCTCGACTCACCCGAGCCTGGAACAGCGGCTCGACCAGCTGGGGCGGATCTCCGCCGAACTGGGCGAGGCCGCTGCTCCCGGAGGGGTGTGAGCATGGGGCTGCTCGACATTCTGCTGGGCCGTACGAAACCGGTCGCGCCCGATCTCGACCAGCTCTTCGGGCTGCCGTCGGCGGCCATCACGCTGGAGGCGGCGGCCGGGTTCTGGCCGACCGGCAGCGGGGCGGTGTGCTTCGCCACGGTCGAGGGCGCCGTCTTCGAGCAGACACACCGCGAGGTGCAGGCGCTGCTCGACGCGGACGCCGAGCGCGAGGGCCGGCCGGTGCAGCTGACTCGGGACGGCTACGGCTACTCGTGGCTGGTCTCCCGGCGCACGCCCGAGCAACTGCCGGAACTGGTCAACGACCTGCACGCGGTGAACAGCGCGATGGAGGTCAACGGCTTCGGCCCGCAGCTGCTGTGCTCGCTGGCGGGATTCGAGTACGCAGAGGGTGAGGGGCCGGAAGCGGGCGACGGGGCGGAAAGCGGCGAGCCGGGGCGGCGGATGGCGCTCGTCTACCTCTACAAGCGCGGCACCTTCTATCCCTTCGCACCCCTGCCCGGTGCGACGGAACGCCGCGACAACGCGCTGGAGCTGCGGGTGCGGGCGGCCCTCGCGAACGACCTGCGGATCGAGCAGGACCTGAACCGCTGGTTCCCGCTGTGGGGTGCCCCCGGCCTGTGACCGGGGGCACCTCGCACTGCGGGCGCGACCCCCGCGGCCTACCACCGCGGGTGGTCTCACTTGCTCTTCTCGCGCTCCTGACGGCGCGTCTCGAGCGGGCGCTCGCGGCGGTAGCGGCGCTCCCACTTCGCCTGCATGTCACGGCGGTCGCGGTAGGCGCGGTAGTCCGCGGGCATGGAGCCTCCGGACGGGGCCCCTCCCCCGCCACCGCCCGCACCACCGCTCGGCGCGGACGCGCTGCGGCCGTACTGCAGGTAGAGGAAGAGCACCGCGACGGCGGCCAGCCAGTAGAGGTGGTTGTCGAATCCTAAGATCACCAGGACGACGGTCCCGGAGATGACGATGGTGCCCATCACGGGCCTCCGTGAGCGTGGGTTGGATCTGGATCTGATGGATCTCGAGCGGTGACCGATGGATGCCCGACGGGGCGCTGGGGGAGGGCGACCGTCCGTCGGTGCGTAGAGAGTAGCCCCGAGTCCGCAGGGTGACGCCCGCCCTGCGAAAAGCGGCGTGAACTGCTCCGTTACGCATGTCCAGGGTAGGGAGGCGGTCACTCGGCGTGCATCTCCTTTTCCCGGGGCCCGAGTTCGGCCGGTGGCCGCTGTGAGTGAATGGGGCACATGACCGAGCTCTCCTCCTTCGCACACACCCACGACGGCGAACTGCTCAGCTGCGTGTACGGCGGTGCCGCCGCCGGCCCGGAAACGGCCACCGCCGTCCTGCTGCACGGCGCGGGCATCGGCAGCAAGGAACGGCTGCTCCCGCTGCTCGCCGAGTTCGTGTCCCGCGGCTGCCACGGGCTCGCCCTCGACTTCTCGGGGCACGGCGAAAGCAACGGTGAACTACGGGAGTTGAGCCTGCGGAGGCGTTTCGAGCAGGCGGTCTCCGTGATCGACGCGTGCGTGCCGGCGGGCGGTCCGCTGGTCCTCGTCGGGTTCAGCATGAGCGGACAGACGGTGACGGATCTCGTCGCGCACTACGGGGAGCGCGTGGCGGCGATCGGGCTGTGCGCGCCCGCTGTGTACGCCGAGGAGGCCTGGGATGTGCCGTTCGGCGAGGGCAACGGGCGGTTCAGCGAGATCATCCGCAGGCCGGACGGCTGGCGCGGGGCGCCCGCACTCGACGTGCTGCGGGCGTACGAGGGCCGGGCGGTGCTCGCGGTGCCGGGGACGGACGCGATCATCCCGCCGGAGGTGACGGAGGCGGTTCAGGACGCCCTGGCCGCACACGCCCAGTTCACACGGTTCGAGGTGCCGGGCTCGGAACACATGCTGGGCCTGTGGTTCCAGGAACATGCCGAGGACCGGCGGGAGTTCGTCACCGCGGTGCTGGCCGGGCTGGGCGACCGGGGGGTGACGGCCCACCCGGTCGTAGCTGGCAAAGCAGGTGCCGCAGGGGCGCACGGCTTGGGTGCTCAGACCCCGGGTGCCGCCCTGACCACCCCGGCGCCGACGGCCGCGCCCAGGGCCGTGTGGTCGCTGACCGTCTGGTTCGCGTAGGCCAGTCCGAAGTCGGTGACCGCGCGGTCGAAGGTGTCGGCGACGCCGAGGTAGCCGGCGATGGCGATGCGGTCGCCGGAGCGGGCGTGGGCGCGGGCGAGGGTCGTGCCGCACAGGCGGGCGTAGGCGAGAAGGTCGTCCGGGCTCATGCCGGCGACGTCCGTGGAGCCCTTCATGTCGCGTAGCTGACGCCAGTAGAAGGCACGGCCCTGCGGCCCGGACATCCAGCCGAGGAAGATGTCGCCGGTCGCCTGCATCAGACGCTGGCCCGCGACGACTCGATGGCCGGGGTGGACGAAGGGCCCGCTCGGCAGATGTTCCTCCAGTACGGACGGCCGCGCCTCCTTGATCTGCAGGAACAGCGGGTCGTCGGTGTCCCGTCCGGCGAGCAGCACGATGAAGCAGCGCAGTCCGACGCTGCCGACGCCGACGACCTTGCGGGCGGCGTCGACGAAGCGGTAGCGGTCGAGGAGCAGGCGGCGCTCCTCGGAGAGGGTCGAGCGGTAGTCGCTGAAGATCTTGCGCAGCGCGGCCATGTCGGAGGTGCCCGCGCGTTCGAGGAGCGGCGGGTCGTGGATGATGCGCCGGCGTCCGTCGACGATCTCGGTCAGCCTGTCGAAGCCCCGCATGCTGGTGCGGCGGCGGGCGCGGCCGAGGCTGGCCTCGATGCGGTGGCGGTCGCGGGTGGAGCGGACCAGGGGCATGAGCTGCTGGGCGTCGATGCGGGTGTGCCAGACGGCGAGCTCGCCGAGCTGGGCCAGCCGCCGGATGGTGGTGCGGTACGCGGTCACGGCCTCCAGGGCCGCGCGGCGGGCCTTGGCGTCCGGGTGGCCGATCTCGCGGGCGGCCACGGCGACCGAGGCGGCGAGCCGTTTCACGTCCCACTCGAACGGGCCGCAGAACGTCTCGTCGAAGTCGTTCAGATCGAACAGCAGGGAGCGTTCCGGGGAGGCGTACAGGCCGAAGTTGAGCAGGTGGGCGTCGCCGCACAGCTGCACGGTGAGGCCGGTGTGCGGGGCGGCGGCGAGGTCGGCGGCCATCACGGCGGCGGCGCCGCGCAGGAAGGCGAACGGGGACGCCGTCATCCGGCCGTACCTGATCGGCAGCAGCTCCGGCAGCCGGTCGCGGCCCTGGCGTTCCAGTACGGCGACGGGGTCGGGCCGGTCGACGGAGGGGACCCAGGCGGCGTGGGCGGAGCGGGACACTTGCTTGCGGGCGGCCTTGCCGCGGCGGGCGCGCTCGGCGGGCGTCATGGGGGTCGTCACCAGGACACGATTCTGTCCACGGCCGTCCCGTGCACCGGCCGCCGTGTGCCAGGCCTGCCCATCGAACCTCCCGCTGCCGCCGCCCGGTCCGTCCCCCGGTCCGTCCCCCGCTTCATCGCCCTCCTGATGGCAGTGAAGGCGGGGCCGGGGGTGTGCGCATGCCGGGTACGGCAATCGGGTGACGGGGCGGGCCCGCGACCGTGACCGGTGCGAGGGCCGTTGTCAGTGGGGTCCGGGAAGATGCGGTCACTGGCTGTGTGACGGCATGACGGGTGGAGGCCGGGATGGGTGACGGGCTGCGGTACATCGGGGTGGCGGAGCGGCGGGCCCGGCTGGGGGTGCGGCATCGGCTGGCCGGGGCGGCTCGGGCCGGGCGGCCGGAGGACGTCGCCGAGTCCCTGGTCGCGCTGCACGGCACCGATCCGGCGACCGTCTACCTGGCCGTGGGGGCGCGGCTGGCGGAGCCCGGGAAGACCGTCGCGGAGACCGAGCGGGCGCTGTACGAGGAGCGGGCGCTGGTCCGGATGCACGGCATGCGGCACACCGTGTTCGTGTTCCCCACCGGGCTGACGGCCGTCGTGCATGCCTCGACCGGCCTCGCGGTGGCCGCCCGGGAGCGGGCCACGCTGGTCAAGCAGATGGCCGCGGCGGGCGCGCCGGACGCCGCCTGGCTTGCGGAGGTCGAGGAGTCGGCGCTGGCCGCGCTGGCCCGGCGCGGCCAGGCGACGGCGGCCGAACTCGCCCAGGACGAGCCCCGGTTGCGCGAGCAGTTCCTGTACGGGGCCGGGAAGAGCTACGAGGGCATGCACACCGTCTCGACACGGCTGCTGCGGGTGCTGGGCGTCGAGGGGAAGGTCGTGCGGGGGCGGCCGCTGGGCTCCTGGACGTCCTCGCAGTTCCGGTGGGCTGTGGCGCCCGAGCATCCCGAGCTGGACGTGGCCGGGGCACAGGCGGAGCTGGTCCGGCGCTGGCTCGCGGCGTGCGGGCCCGCGACGGAGGCCGACCTGAAGTGGTGGACGGGGTGGCGGGTCACCGAGGTGCGCCGGGCGCTCGCGGCGATCGCGGCCCGGTCCGTGGCCCTGGACGAGGGGAGCGGGTACGTCCTCGACGGCGACGACGGTCCGGTGGCCGGGCCCACGGAGCCGTGGGCGGCGCTGCTGCCGGCGCTCGACCCCACGGCGATGGGGTGGCAGCGGCGGGAGTGGTATCTGGCGCCGGAGCTGTGGCCGTCCCTGTTCGACCGGAGCGGCAACGTGGGGCCGACGGTGTGGTGGAACGGGCGGGTGGTGGGCGGATGGGCCCAGCGCCGGGACGGGGAGATCGTCTGGCGGTTGCTGGAGGATCTGGCGGGCGCGGAGCGGCGGGCGGTGGAGGCCGCGGTCGCCGTTGAGGCGGCGGGGTTGCGGGGGTGGGCGGGGGCGGCTCGGGTGACGCCTCGCTTTCGGACGCCGCTGGAGCGGGAGTTGTCTGCGTAAGGGACTGTCCCCGGATCGTTCCGGGTTGTGCCTGGTTATGCCTGGTTGTTCCGGTTTTCCGGGTGCCCTCGACGTCGAGGGCACCCGGCTGCGCCGTTTACCTCGAGTACCTCATGAGCGCGCGCACCATGTGGCACGTCGTGTCCGACGGCGGGTGGACCCCGATCGTCTCCGCGGTGCTTCGGATCGTGTCGTTGCGGGCCTGGTTCGGCATGAGGACGCCCGAGTCGAGCAGGGCGATCGCCAGGCGCAGGGCCTTGAGGCGGCGGTTGTGGGTGACGTACCACTCGCGCGGACGGCCCGGCGGCAGCGGCCGCTTCTCCAGGGGCGCGTACGGCAGGTCGAGCAGCACGGGGTGCTTTGCGGTGGACTGGGTGGGCTTCGCCTTCAGTGCGGCAGCGGGCACAGGCATCCTCCTGTCGCGGTGGAGCGCCGGCCGGATTCCCGGCGACGCTCTCGAACACTGCTTACAGTTTACTGCCCGGCACTGACAATCAGGGGTGCCGTACGTCCATGAAATGCCCTGGTCAGCAACTAAACTGTCGCTGTGTCACACCGGGTTCGGAAGGTGTTCGTGAGGCGCCGAAAAATTCGAACACGGGTGGCTCGGGATACGGTGGTCGGCATGGAGATCTGGATCAATCCGGCCTGTTCCAAGTGCCGTAGCGCCATCACGTTGCTCGACGCCGAAGGGGCCGACTACACCGTCCGCCGTTACTTGGAGGACGTGCCCAGCGAGGACGAGATCCGGGAGGTGCTCACCCGGCTGGGACTGGAGCCGTGGGACATCACGCGGACGCAGGAAGCTGCCGCCAAGGAGCTCGGCGTGAAGGAGTGGGCGCGGGACGCCGGTTCGCGGGAGCGGTGGGTGAAGGCGCTGGCCGAGCACCCGAAGCTGATCCAGCGGCCGATCATCACCGCGCAGGACGGTACGGCCGTTGTCGCGCGCACCGATGACGCCGTGCGGGACGCCCTGTCCCGCGAGAGCTGACGGGCGAACCGAGGGTTCTCGGATGAGGTGTGACGCAGGTTACTTCGGCCAACTCCCGTGACCACTGAGTAACTTCGTTCGGCATCTCGTACATAGCGACGTACGCTCCCCTAGCTCTTCAGGAGGCGCGCATGTCGCGTAGGAGAACTCTCGGTACGAAGAAGAAGCTCGCGCTGCTGGTGAGTGCGGCGACGGTGGCGGGAGGCGGTGCCTTCGTCATGGCGAGCACCTCGAACGCCTCGCAGACGCCGACCGTCAAGTCCGCAGCGGAGTCGACGGTCTGTCAGGGGCTCGCCACCGCGCTCGGCAACAACGAGCGGTTCATCGAGGGGCAACGGGCCAATCCGGACGCGCAGTCCGAGGCGCGGATCGCCAACCGTGAGGCGGTCATCGCGCAGATCAAGGTCCAGCAGGAGGCGTCCGGGTGCGGGGTTGGGGAGTCGGCTCAGGACTCCCAGGCTTCGCAGCCGGCGCCGAGCGCTCCCGCGGGGGATGCCGGTGACGCGGGCGCCGGGGATGCAGGCGCCGGGGATGCAGGCGCCGGGAACGCGGGGGCCGGGGATGCCGGCAATGCGGGGGACAACGGCGGTGCCGCGGCCTCGGGGCAGCAGGTCTGCAACGGGTCGACCGTCACGCTCTCCGGCGAGGGCGGGGCGCCGGCCGCGTCCAGCAACCAGTTCCCGGCCGGTACGAAGCTGAAGGTCACCAACCTGGACAACAACAAGTCCACGACGGTGGAGGTCACCTCGGTCTCCGGCAGCTGTGCGCTGCTCAACAACGCGGCCTTCGAGCAGGTACGTGAGCCCGGCAAGTTCCTGATTCGCCGGGCCCTGATCGAGAAGGTGGGGTGAGGCTCCGGTAGGCACGTCGTACGTGTCAAGGGTCCTGCCGCTCGCGGCCACGAGCGGCAGGACCCGCGTGCGTGTGCCTGCGGGGTCGTCGTTCACTCCCATCGCATACGAGTGGCTGCTGCCGGTCCCGGTGGCGGTGCTCGCAGGCCGTATCGGCTCGGTACGGGCGCTCACAGCGTGAAACCGGCCACACCAACACCAGGTAACACGGGGTTCACATTCGAGCAATGGTCGGGAAATCGCCTGTTGACAAGCTCCTGGAGCGCGGCGCCCCAGTGCCGCAGCGCCGCAGCGCCCGCAACAGACCCACCCCGAAGGATGTGGCCCGTGACCTTCAAGGCTGAGTACATCTGGATCGACGGCACCGAGCCGACGGCCAAGCTCCGTTCGAAGACGAAGATTCTGGCCGACGACGCCAAGGGTGCCGAGCTGCCGATCTGGGGCTTCGACGGGTCCTCCACGAACCAGGCCGAGGGCCACGCCTCGGACTGCGTGCTCAAGCCGGTCTTCTCCTGCCCGGACCCGATCCGCGGCGGGGACGACATCCTGGTCCTGTGCGAGGTCCTGAACATCGACATGACGCCGCACGCCAGCAACACGCGTGCCGCACTCGTCGAGGTCGCGGAGAAGTTCGCCGCCCAGGAGCCGATCTTCGGTATCGAGCAGGAGTACACGTTCTTCCAGGACGGCTACCCGCTCGGCTTCCCCAAGGGTGGCTTCCCGGCGCCGCAGGGCGGCTACTACTGCGGTGTCGGCGCCGACGAGATCTTCGGCCGTGACGTCGTCGAGGCACACCTGGAGAACTGCCTCGCCGCGGGCCTGGGCATCTCCGGCATCAACGCCGAGGTCATGCCCGGCCAGTGGGAGTTCCAGGTCGGCCCGCTGGCCCCGCTCGTCGTGTCGGACCAGCTGTGGGTGGCCCGCTGGCTGCTCTACCGCACCGCCGAGGACTTCGGTGTCGCCGCGACGCTGGACCCGAAGCCGGTGAAGGGCGACTGGAACGGTGCCGGTGCGCACACCAACTTCTCCACCAAGGCGATGCGCGAGGGCTACGACGCGATCATCACCGCGTGCGAGTCGCTCGGTGAGGGCTCCAAGCCCCTCGACCACGTCAAGAACTACGGCGCCGGCATCGACGACCGCCTGACCGGTCTGCACGAGACCGCCCCGTGGAACGAGTACTCCTACGGTGTCTCCAACCGTGGCGCCTCGGTCCGTATCCCGTGGCAGGTCGAGAAGGACGGCAAGGGGTACATCGAGGACCGGCGTCCCAACGCCAACGTCGACCCGTACGTCGTGACCCGTCTGCTCGTCGACACCTGCTGCTCCGCGCTGGAGAAGGCCGGCCAGGTCTGATCGTGCCCAGCAGTTCCCGAAGGGGCGCCCACCGGGACGGTGGGCGCCCCTTCGCGTCTGATGAGACGAGGGTCCCGCCGGGGGCAAGTGTCTGCTTCAATGGGGCCATGGCCAGCTTCCAGAAGTACTCCGCGACAGGTCGCCATGACCTCGAGCCCTTCTGGCCTTCCCGTCAGCACCACGACTTCGACCGGGTGTGTTGCCGCGCGGTGAACGCGCGGGCCCTGTAAAGCCGTAACCTTCCGGCCTTCGGCCAGCGCGAAACGACGTACGTCTTCCCAACGGACCTCTCGCGCGAAAGAGCTGACCTCTCATGGCGACCACTCGTTCTCTCTCCACCGCCGCCACGCTCACCTCCCCGAACGGTTCCCGGCATCATCTGCGTGCCGTGGACCGGGACGAGGTGATCGACGTCGCGGACCTGCTGCCGCCGGGCGCCACCTGGCTGCCCGCTCCCCCGCACTCCCTGCCCACGCTTCCGGGGCAGCCGCCGATGATCGGCTACCTGGTGCTCGTCCCGGCCGACCAGCAGCCGCCGGTCGCGCCGGTCCCCGACACCGGCGGGGACCCGCTCGTCAGCGTCGACGCCGTACGGCGTACCGCCGCGGTCGACGGGCGTGAACTCGACCTCACCTACCTGGAGTTCGAGCTGCTCGCCCATCTGGTGGCCAACCCCCACCGCGTGCACACCCGCGACCAACTGGTCACCACGGTGTGGGGATACGGGCACGTGGGCGACGGCCGTACCGTCGACGTCCACATCGCCCGGCTGCGCCGCAAGCTGGGCGCCGAGCACCGCGACACCATCCGCACGGTGCGGCGGGTGGGGTACAAGTACACCCCGCCGGTCGGGCGCTGAGCCGTCGCGGCCGCCTCCCCTGATCTTCTGCTGACGGCAGAGTCCTGTTCCGTCCCGCGCCCGTACCGTGCAGAGTCGGCCGTATGAGGCTTCTGATGCTGGGTGGTACGGAGTTCGCGGGGCGGGCCGTCGTGGAGGCGGCGCTGGGGCGCGGCTGGGACGTGACCGTCTTCCACCGGGGGCGGCACGAGCCGCCGGCCGGGGTGCGGTCGCTGCACGGTGACCGCACCGCGCCCGACGGGCTCGCCGCGCTCACCGAGGCGGAGGGCGACTGGGACGTCGTCGTCGACACCTGGTCGGCCGCGCCGCGTGCCGTGCGGGACACGGCGCGGGTGCTGCGGGGCCGCGCCGGGCGGTATGTGTACGTGTCGAGCTGCTCGGTCTACAAGTGGGCGCCGCCGGCGGGCTACGGCGAGGACGCGCCGCTGGTCGAGGGTGCCGAGGCCGGTGCCGAGCACACCGACTACCCACGGGACAAGCGGGGCGGGGAGCTGGCCGTCGTCGAGGAGTTCGGGGCGGACCGTTCGGTGCTCGTGCGGGCCGGGCTGCTCCTCGGCCCGTACGAGAACGTCGGCAGGCTGCCGTGGTGGCTGACCCGGATCGCCCGTGGCGGGCCCGTACTGGCGCCGGGGCCGCGGGAACTGCCGCTGCAGTATGCCGACGTCCGTGATCTCGCGGACTGGATCCTGGGGGCGGCGGAGCAGGAGCTGAGCGGGCCGTACAACCTGATGAGCCCGCAGGGGCACGCCACCATGGGCACGTTCCTCGACGCGTGTGTGGCTGCCGTCGGCGCTGCGGCGGAGCTGCGGTGGACCGAGCCCGAGGTGATCCTCGACGCGGGCATCGAGCCGTGGACGCAGTTGCCGGTGTGGGTGCCGCCGGGCACGGACATGCACGACGCACTGCACTCCGCCGACGTGACCCGGGCGGTCGCGACGGGACTGCGGTGCCGGCCGGTCGAGGAGACCGTCACCGACACCTGGGCCTGGCTCCAGGACATCGGCGGCACGGCACCCCGGCGCACGGACCGGACGGCGAAGGGGCTCGACCCGGAGGTGGAGGCCAAGGTCCTCGCGGGCGGGGGTGTATCTGGCACCACCCCCTGACCGGGGCCCCGGCCCAGTGACCCGCGCCGCCGGTTCCGTGAGACTTACGGCATGACCTACGACACGAAGAGCGGTACCGGCGGCGACCAGCGGACACGGGCGCGAGGCATGGGACTCGCGGCCGTGCGGGGGCTGGCGCTGGCCCTGGTCTCGCTGCCGGTCGCCGTTCTGTGCTTCGTCCTGTCCCTCGTGTCCATCGCGCTCATCCCCATCGGCGTCGGCATCGTCACGACACCTTGGGTGCTGACGGGGGTACGGGCGTTCGCCGACTGGCGGCGGGTCCTCGCGGCCGAGTGGGGCGGGGTGCGGATTCCGCCGGCGTACCGGCCGTTGCCGAAGGACGCCAACCCGTGGGCCCGCACCTTCGGGATGCTGGGCGACCCGGCGACCTGGCGGGACCTGAGGTGGCTGCCGGTCGACATGACGGCGGGGTTCGTCACCGCGCTGCTGCCGGCCGTGCTGCTCTTCTATCCGCTGGAGGGGTTCGCGATCGCGGCGGGGCTGTGGCGGGTCCTGCCCGACGGGTACTGGTACGGCTTCGTGCAGGTCGAGGGGCAGGCGTCCGCGCTCGGCGCCGCCGCCCTCGGCCTCGGTCTGCTCTTCGTCGCGCACTTCTACACGCCGCGCCTGCTCCAGGTCCACTTCCAGCTGACCCGCGCCGTCCTCGGCGCCGGCCAGGGTGAACTTGCCGAGCGGGTACGGGTGCTGACGGAGACCCGCCAGGACGCCGTCGACACCTCCGCCGCCGAACTGCGCCGTATCGAACGGGATCTGCACGACGGGGCACAGGCGCGACTGGTGGCGATGGGTATGGATCTCGGGACCATCGAGATGCTGGTCGACAAGGACCCGGAGAAGGCCAAGCAACTCGTCGCGCAGGCCCGCCGGTCCTCCGCCGACGCCCTCGACGAGCTGCGCGACCTCGTGCGCGGCATCCACCCGCCCGTGCTCGCCGAGCGCGGACTGGGCGACGCCGTACGGGCGTTGGCGCTGCGGCTGCCGGTCGCCGCCGAGGTGAACGTGGAGCTGCCCGGGCGGGCCGAGGCGCCCGTGGAGTCGGCGGCGTACTTCGCGGTCAGCGAGGTGCTCACCAACGCCGTCAAGCACGCGGACGCCGACCGGATCTGGATCGACCTGCACCACAGGGAGGGCAGGCTGCGCGTCACCGTCACCGACAACGGCAGGGGCGGCGCGGTGATCGGGACCGGTTCGGGGCTCGCCGGAATCGAGCGGCGACTGGGTACATTCGACGGCGTCCTGGCCGTCAGCAGCCCCGCGGGCGGTCCCACCATGGTCACCATGGAGATCCCTTGCGCGTTGTCCTAGCCGAAGACCTGTTCCTGCTGCGCGACGGCCTGGTCCGGCTCCTTGAGGCCTACGACTTCGAGATCGCGGCGGCCGTGGAGACGGGCCCCGAGCTGGCGCGGGCGCTGGCCGAACTGGAGCCGGACGTCGCCGTCGTCGACGTACGCCTGCCGCCGACGCACACCGACGAGGGGCTGCAGTGCGCGCTGGAGGCCCGCCGGAAGAAGCCCGGTCTGCCGGTGCTGGTTCTCTCGCAGCACGTGGAGCAGCTGTACGCGCGCGAGTTGCTCGCCGACGGCAGCGGCGGGGTGGGGTATCTGCTGAAGGACCGGGTCTTCGACGCGGACCAGTTCGTGGACGCCGTACGGCGGGTCGCGGCGGGCGGCACGGCGATGGACCCGCAGGTGATCCAGCAGCTGCTGTCCCGGCGCGCGGCGGACGACCAGCCGCTGGCGCGGCTCACGCCCCGTGAGACGGAGGTGCTGGAGCTGATGGCTCAGGGCCGCACGAACGCGGCGATCGCCGAGCGGCTGGTCGTCACGGAGCGGGCGATCGCCAAGCACACCGCCAATATCTTCGCCAAACTGGGCCTGGAGGTGTCGGACGACGACAACCGTCGCGTGCTGGCGGTTCTCGCGTATCTCGACCATGGCCGGTGAAAACGGACGCAGCTATTCACCCGCCGTGCGGGATCAACAACTGCCGGTATTTCAGAGGCGGTTGAGCACACAGCGTTCTCACGAATCTCTCAACAATTTCCGGGACGGCTGAACACCCCTGGGACGACCTCCGTATCAAAGGGAGCCGCTTCACTCCTGTCGGGCGCCCTCGATGCCCCCGAAAAAGGAAGTCAGAGGAGTTCCATGGGACGCAACACAAGAAAACGCCGTACGCCGCTGGCCACCAAGGCCATTGCCGCATCGGCAGCCCTAGCGCTCGGTGGGGGCGGGCTTGTATGGGCCAACTTCTATGCTTCGGCGCACGAGGACAACTCTGGGTGGAACCAGACGAAGTCCGCGAATGCCCGGGTCGCGACGATCAACTGCCCTGATGTCGGCCAGAAGCTGACGAAGGTGCCGAGGAGCGCGCGCAGGGGCGTCGCCAAGGAGCTGGCGCTGCTGGACAGGCAGGTCACGGACGCCTATAAGCGTCTCGCCGAGACGCGGCAGGCCCAGGCGGGGGACGCCAACTACGTCAACAACGCCATTCTGGGCCCGCTGAAGTCCAAGCGCGTGGCCACGCTCGACCGGATCGGTATCAACATCAACCGGGCCGGCGGCCAGCGCCCTCAGAACCTCGACCAGCTCGCCCAGTGCCAGGGCGTCCCGGCCGAGCAGCCTGAGACCAACGACGGCCAGCAGGACGGGGACCAGAACCAGGACGGTCAGGACCAGAACAACGACGGTCAGGACCAGAACCAGGACGGTCAGAACAACGACGGTCAGGACCAGGGCGGACAGGACGGCGGCGGACAGGACCAGGGCGGCAACGGCGGGCAGGCCGGCAACGGTCCGTCGGCGGACGACTTCGTCGACATCACGCAGGTCCAGGCCAACGCCCAGCTGGGCGTCGGCGCGAACGGCCTCCCCGCGAACGGGGACAGCGGTTCGACCGGTAGCTTCACCACGAACTGCGGCACCAACGAGAACGAGAACCGCAACTCGGACAACGTGATCGTCGCTCCCGGTGTCAGCAACGGTGCGCAGCACCAGCACGACTACGTCGGCAACCAGGCCAACAACGCTTTCGCGAGCGACCAGGACCTGGCGAACGGCGACACCACCTGCCAGAACCAAGGTGACAGGTCGTCGTACTTCTGGCCGGTGCTGCGGGTGCAGGACGGTCAGAACGACATCGACGCGGATGCCCCGGGCGGCGGTCAGGACGGCAACGTCGGCACGATCGTCGAGGCCAGCGAGGCGCAGCTGAAGTTCGTCGGCAACAAGACGAGCGATGTCGTCGCGATGCCGGAGGCCCTGCGCATCATCACCGGTGACGCCAAGTCCTTCGTCAACGGCAACGCCAATGCCAACGCCAACTGGAGCTGCACCGGCTTCGAGGACCAGGTCCAGCTGCACGACAAGCTCCCGATCTGCCCCGAGGGCAGCTCCGTGGTGCGGACGTCCAACTTCCAGAGCTGCTGGGACGGTCAGAACATCGACAGCGCCAACCACCGCACGCACGTCGCGTTCGTCCAGGGCGACGGCACCTGCGCCAACGGTTTCCAGGCGATTCCCCAGCTCCAGGTCCGCCTGGTCTACGACGTCCAGGCCCCGCAGATCCAGGACGGACAGGTCCAGAACGCCTTCGCGGTGGACTCCTTCCCGGACCAGCTGCACAAGGCGATCACCGACCACAACGACTTCATCAACTTCTTCGACGAGAACACGATGAACGAGATGGTCGACTGCATCAACAGCGGCCAGAACTGCCAGTAGCGGTCCTGAACCGGTAACGAAAGCCGGCGGTGGGAATTCCCACCGCCGGCTTTCTGTCGTCCGGCCCCCACGGTCAGCTGTGGTGGCCGCCCTTGTTGTGACTGCCACCGGGGTTCATGTGCGCGGAACCCTCCTCCATGGTCCCGCCCAGCTTGCTCTGCAGCGTCGTGACCGTGTTCTCCTGGCCCACGGCGACCCACTTGCGGCCGACGAGGTAGTAGCCGCCGTAGTCCTTCGCGCCGCTCAGCCACTCGGCCTGGCCGCGGTCCGTGGCGAAGGTGGCGAGGATGTACTTCTCCTTGCCGGTCTTGCAGATGGCCTGGCGGAGCTCGTCCGCGTCGGTCTGCATGTTCGGGTCGCACTTCGCCATGGCCGCCAGATGCTCCAGGCTGCCGGTCGCCGTCTTCGGCACCTCGGCCTCCTTGTCGCCGCCGGAGCCACAGCCGGCCAGCGCGAGCACCGCCACCGCGCCGGTCAGCGCGAGCATCGGTCGGGTCAATGTCATCGGTTCCTCCGGTCCATGCCGCACAGAGCCCCGACGAGGGCCCTCGTCTCCCATACGGCTGTGGTGGGCGATGCGCTCAAACCAGAGGCTCTCACGGGCACGGGTGTGCGAGTGTGACTCGGTGGACAAGGACTGGGAAGATCGCGTGACCGCCGCATGGGCAACCTTCGACAGCTACCCCGAGGAGTCGGCCGCCGACTTCCGCGCCGTCATCGACGCCCTCGTCGCCGAGCTGCCGGACGGCAGCCCGCTGGGCCCCTTCGAGCAGGCGTGCGCCTGGGACTCGACGGGCCATTCGGACAAGGCGGTTCCGCTGTACCGCGAGGCTCTCGCGGGCGGGCTGAGCGGTTACAAGGGCCGGCGTGCCAAGATCCAGATGTCCAGCTCGCTCCGGAACGTCGGCCAGGCGGAGGAGGGCGTCAAGCTGCTGACGCCCGAGCTGGACGCCCCTTCGGACGAACTGGACGACGCGGTACGGGCGACGCTTGCGCTGTGCCTGTCGAGCCTCGGACGTGATCGCGAGGGCCTCTCCCTCGTACTGGCCGCCCTCGCCCCCCATCTGCCGCGCTACCAGCGCTCCATGGGGAACTACGCCCGCGCCCTGCTGGAGTCCGACGACTGAGCCGACACGGCCTCGCCCCGGCATCCCGCGGGGCGGTGTCGCGCGGCGGTGACCAACCGACGAATCGCTCGTTCTGCTGAACGTGCAGTCACAGGATGTCGCCCCGCGCCCCGCACCCGCCCCGGCCGAGCCGGTCGTAGACGTCGAGCGGGCGGAGGCCGCGCTCGTCGAGCACTATCCGCGGCTCGTCCGGCTCGCCTACCTGGTGCTGCCGCCGAGCCTCGGCCGCAACCGGCGCGTGGTGACCGCGCACTCCCTCACCCAGCGGGCTCTGCCCCGCGGCCGGACGGCGGCGACGCCCGCGATCCCGGCCCAGTCGACGGGCCGCGACAGCGACCCCGGGTACGCCTTCCTGCGGCTCCGGGTCCTGCGTACGGCGCTGGAGGCGGGCCTGCCGCTGCGGCGCCCGGCCTGGCCCAAGCGCTCCCAGCTGCCGCCCCTGCTGCCCCAGATCTGGGGCCTGCGCCTCTTCCCCCGGTCGGGCGGCGCCGACGAGCTCGCTCTGGACCAGCAGCTGTCGGCGCTGTCCGGCCCGGCGCGGGCGGCCTATGTGCTGCGCGGCCTGGAGAAGCTCGCGGACGGCGAGGTGCGCGACGTCCTGACGGCGGCCGGCGTCGAGGACGTGGACGACGCGCTGGAGGAGGCCGACACGGTCCCGGCGCAAGCCGCGCTGCTCGACTCCCCCGAGTTCGACCCCTGCTCCCTCCAGGCCCGGCCCACCGACCTGATGCGGCGCAGGCAGCACACGAAGGCCGCGCTCGCCGCCGGGGCCGCCCTCCTCGTCTGCGGGGCACTGCTCGGCCTGCCAGGCGAGGGCTGGGGCCCCGACGGCCCCGCCGCCCCCTCGTACGCGCAGAACCCGGCGGCCGAGGCCGCCCTCGACCCGGCCCAGCTGACGAAGGTCCCGCCGCTGGCGTGGCAGTCGGCCGCCCGCACCGACTTCTCGGTGTGGCCCGCGCGCGGCGATCTCACCGGCGACTCGGCCCTGCTGCGCCGTGCCCTCGCCGTCTGGGCCCGCCCCGGCGAGAAGGTCACGGTCTCGGCGACGCCCGGCACCCCGTCGGGCGGCCCGGCCGGAGCGCCGCAGCTGCTGTACGCGGGGACCATCGACACCGCGCGCGTGGTGATCCTCTACGACGGTCTGCGCATCGCCCGCTACGCCGAACCGACGGACGGCACGGCCGGTGCCGCCCTGGACTTCTCCCGCGTCGACAACGCGACCAGGGCGGAGGCGAGCGCGGTGGTGCTGAGCCGCGCCGACGGCAACGTCCGCTATCTGATGGCGCCCTGGGTGAAGGGCACGGCCGAGCGGGACCTGCTGAAGCCGGACGCGGGAGCGATGGACCTCACCGTGACCGAGGGGGTCACCTCGCCGATGGCGAGCCCCACCGCCCAGCAGGCCGGCGCGTGCTCCTCGTGGAACGCGCTGCAGGTCACCGACAGCGCCGGCACCCGGCTCCTGACCGACCTCGCCGAACTGGTCCCGGCGCGCCTCACCACCGGCCGCCCCGGGGCGACCAGGGACGTGACCGGCGCGCAGGCCCTGCACACCTGGGCGCCGTACTCCTGCTGGCTGGGCGCGCTGCGCTCCGCGGGCGTGCGGACGGTCAACGCCTGGTCGTTCGCGCAGCAGACGCTTCCCGACGGGACCGGCACGGCGGACTGGGTGTGCACGCGTGCCGAGACCTGGCGGGGCGGCGGGGAGCGGGTGCTGGCCCAGTTCCGGACGCCGGGCACACCGCAGGCCGCGGTGGTGGCGAAGGCCCAGAACGTGCCGGCGTGCGGACAGCGCGATCCCCATGTGCTGGCCGGTGTGTTGTGGAAGGCGCAGGCGGGCGGCTGGTATCTGCTGGCGGCGGGCACCCGGGACACCGAGTCGATCCGGGCCACGGGCGGGGTCCGCGGCAGCGCCGAGGGCAGCCAACTGGCCGTGCGGACCAAGCAGGGCGCGCAGGCCGAGCTGAAGGGCACGCTGGAGAGCGGGCGCTCGATCAACGGGCTTCAGTGAGCTCCCGGTGAGACGACCCCAGCGCGAACCGCCTTGCTGACAGAAATGTAAATAGGGCCGTGCACAAGGGTTCACCCTGGCCCTACCCGTCAGTACATTGACGCCATGTCTAACACGCAGGACCGGATACCCCTCAAGGCCCGCAAGGTGTCCTTCTCCTGGGACGCCACCCCGCTGCACTGGGTGCCCGGCGATCCGTTCACCACGCACACCATCAACGTGCTGCATCTGCTCCTGCCCGCCGGTGAGCGGTGGTTCGTGCACGTCTACAAGCAGGTGCTGCCGTACATCCGGGACGAGCAGCTCCGCGAGGACGTCATCGGGTTCATCGGGCAGGAGGCCATGCACTCGCAGGCTCATGACGAGGTGCTGCCGCACCTGCGGGAGCAGGGGCTCGACCCGACGCCGTACACCGCGCAGGTCGACTGGTTCTTCGAGAAGCTGCTCGGCGACCGCACACTGCCGCCGGGCCGCGCACGCCGCTGGTGGCTGATGGAGCGGGTGGCGCTCATAGCGGCCATCGAGCACTACACCGCCTTCCTCGGCGACTGGGTGCTCAACGCCGAGGAACTGGACCGGCGGGGCGCCGACCCGACCATGCTGGACCTGCTGCGCTGGCACGGTGCCGAGGAGGTCGAGCACCGGTCGGTCGCCTTCGACCTGTTCATGCACGTCGACGGGAGCTACCGGCGACGGGTGCGGACCTGGGCGACGGCGTTCACCGCTCTGGTCTTCCTGTGGCAGCGCGGGTCGCGCTTCTTCATGGAGAACGACCCGACGCTGATGGACGGCCGGGCAAGCTTCAAGGACTTCTACGTCGGCGGCAGGCGGGGCACGCTCCCCTCGACCGGGGACATGCTCAGGTCCATCCCCCGCTATCTGAGCCGGACCTACCACCCCTCCCAGGAGGGGTCCACCGAGCAGGCCGTCGCCTATCTGGCCTCCTCCCCCGCCGCGCTGGCCGCCGAGACCGCCGAGAAGTCCGCGAAGGGTGCCGCCTGATGCCGAAGCTCCGCACCCTCGCCGTCGTCGCCGGTGCCGCCCTGTTCGCCCGGCGGGCGATGCGGCACCGGATACAGGTCTCGCCGTTGTGGCCGATGCCCGCCCTCGACGAGCCGACCTCCGGGCGGCCCCGGTCACGGGCACTGCGCCTGCTGGTGACCTCGCACGAAGAGGTCGCCGAAGGGGTCGTACAACTACGACTGGAGGGGCACGACTTGCCGCGCTGGGAGCCCGGCGCGCATCTCGACGTCGTGCTGCCGTCGGGGCTCGTGCGGCAGTACTCACTGTGCGGCGACCCGGAGGACACCTCGTCGTACACGGTGGCGACCAGGCTGGTCCCGGACGGGCGGGGCGGCTCGCGCGAGGTCCACGAGCAGGTGCGGGAGGGGATGGAGCTGGAGGTGCGCGGGCCGCGGAACCGCTTCCCGCTGGTGGCCGCCCCGTCGTATGTGTTCGTCGCGGGCGGCATCGGGATCACGCCGATCCTGCCGATGCTGCGGGCGCTGCCCGACGGCGTGGAGTGGCGGCTGCTGTACTGCGGACGGGACCGTGCCTCGATGCCGTTCCTGGAGGAGATCGAGAAGCTGGGCGGCGGGGATCGGGTGACCGTCGTCGAGGGGCCACCGGATCTCGGCGTCGTTCTCGCGGAGGTGCCCGACCGGGCCGCCGTCTACTGCTGTGGTCCGGAGGGGCTGATGGCAGCGGTGGAGGAGCGGTTCCCGGGCGTCCACCTGGAGCGGTTCGCACCCCGCTCCTCGGCGGGCGGTGCCTTCGAGGTCGAACTCCGGCGCAGCGGGCGGACGTTGACCGTGTCGGCCGACTCGACCGTACTGGCCGCCGTTCGTGCGCAGCTGCCCGACACCGCCTACTCCTGTGAACAGGGCTTCTGCGGGACCTGCCAACAGCGGGTACTGGAGGGTGAGGTGGACCACCGGGACGAGCTGCTGACCGATGCGGAGCGGTCCGACTCCATGCTGATCTGTGTGTCGCGGGCCCGAGGTGACCGGCTCGTACTGGATCTGTGAACGCCGGCGATCGGTCCGGTCCGTTCGGGGCCTGATTCGATCGGTAAGGTGTTCGCATGACTACCGGGGTACGCCGAAGAATGGGAGTCGAGGAGCGACGGCAGCAGTTGATCGGCGTCGCCCTCGAACTGTTCAGCCAGCGCTCGCCCGACGACGTCTCCATCGACGAGATAGCGTCGGCCGCGGGCATCTCGCGCCCGCTGGTCTATCACTACTTCCCCGGCAAACTCAGCTTGTACGAGGCCGCGTTGAAGCGTGCGTCGGACGAACTGGCGGGCCGTTTCGTCGAGCCGCCGGACGGGCCGCTGGGGGCGCGGCTGCTGCGGGTGATGCGCCGGTTCTTCGACTTCGTCGACGAGCACGGACCCGGTTTCTCGGCGCTGATGCGAGGCGGTCCTGCCGTCGGCTCGACGGCGACGAACGCGCTCATCGACTCCGTGCGGCAGGCCGCGTATGTCCAAATCCTTTCGCATCTGCGGGTGGAGGATCCGCCCGCGCGCCTGGAACTGGTCATCCGTTCCTGGATCTCGCTCGCCGAGTCGACGGCGCTGATCTGGCTGGACGGCCGCCGCATCCCGCGCGGCGAGCTGGAGGTCCAGCTCGTGCACGACTTCGCCGCGCTCGCGGCGGTGAGCGCGGCGCACGACGAGGAGATGAGCGGGCTGCTGCGCCGCATGCTCAAGGACGAGCCGGGCGACGGGCCGTTCGGCGACCTGGTGACCCGGCTGATCGCGCTGGCGTCCTGAGCGGATCCGGAGCCGATCCCGGGCCGATCTCGAGCGACGGCTCAGCTCTCGAACTTGCGGTAGGAGGGGTCGAGGTCGCGCACCTCGGCGGACACGTGCAGCGCGAGCCCGTCGACCGGCTTCAGGTGCTGCCGCACCAACTCCAGCACGGTCTCGGTGAGCCGGGCCTTCGTCTCGTCCGTACGACCGGCCAGCAGGCCGATGGTGACGTGCACGACGCCGTGCCCGTCGGTGTCGTCGCCGACCGTGGTGTTCTCGGTCCTGCGGAACTGCGTCTTGCACGCGGGCGGCTTCGCGGCCGCGATCTCGACCACGGCGGTGTGCAGCCCCCGGGCGAAGCCGGGCCGGTCGAAGTCGTCCGCCAGCTGTTCCGAGTAGTCGACGGTGATCTGCGGCATGAGCACTCCTGTTCTGGGTCGGCAGCGATCACCCTAACCGCAGTGCCAGCATCGCGATGTCGTCCTCCTGGTCCCGTCCGAAGTGGTCCAGCAGGGTGTCGCAGAGCGCGTCCACGCCGGGCGGGGCGTCGGCGGCGGCCGTGCGGAGCTGCTTCAGGGAGACGTCGAGGTCGGTGCCGCGGGTCTCGACCAGGCCGTCGGTGACCATGAGCAGACGGTCCTCCGCGGTCAGCACCAACTCGGTGGGCGCCGGCCGCTGAAGGCCGAGGCCGAGCAGCGGGCCGTCCACGGGGACGTACTCGGCGTCGCCTCCGTCCCGCACGAGCAGCGGCGGGATGTGACCCGCGTTGGCGATACGGCCGCGTCCGGTGCCGGGGTCGACCAGGGCCAGGCAGACCGTGGCGGTGACGTCGGGGTGATAGTGCACGAGCATCCGGTCGAGCCGTTCGGCGAGCGTGCCCGGGTCGCTCTCCTCGACGCAGTAGGCGCGCAGCGCGTGCCGGATCTCGACCATGACGGTGGCCGCGTCCAGCGAGTGCCCGACGACGTCCCCGACCGCCGTGAGCACCCCCTCCCGGGTGCGCAGGGCGGCGTAGAAGTCCCCGCCGATCTCGGCCTGCCGGGACGCGGGGACGTACCGGACGACGACCTTCACGCCGGGCAGCGCGGGCAGCCGGTACGGCTGGGGCAGAAAGCTGTGCTGCAGGGTGAGCGCGATCTGCCGCTCCGCCTGGTACATCAGCAGCGGCTCGGCGGCGAGCGCGGTGGCCTGGGCGAGCCGGGCGAGGAGGTCGTCGTCGGCGGGGTCCGGGGCGGGGACCGGCGCGGTCGGCGGACGCCGGGCCGCAAGCGGGTCGTATGCCGGCATCGGTGGGGCGGATCGGCACCGTGTCGCCGGCGCCACGGATGCGGGTACCCCGTTGTGCGGGCGCCGGGGCGCGAGGGGGTCGTACGCGGGCATCGGCTCGGCCGGCGGTCCGGGCTGCGGGCGGTGGTGCGCGAAGGGGACGTACACCGGAATCGGCTCGGCGAGCACCCCGGCCTGCGGGCGCCGGGCCGACGGTGGGGACGGCGGTACGGGCATGGCGACGCACACCGACGTGCGGCCCTCGTCGGTGAACGCCAGGACCAGGCGGGCGTCCTCCCGGACGCCGGGCCGGAAGAAACCGGCGGGCCACAGTGAGGCGGGCACGGTCGTGCTGTGCACCCCGGTCCGCCCGGTCCGGCCCTCCGCGATCCGGGTGATCAGGCGTGCCGCAGCGACCTGCGGGGCGGTGTCGGGCAGTGCGGTGGGGGTGCCCGCCGGACGGGCGAAGCCGTCGCCTCGGGGCAGGCGCAGGGAACTGCCCCAGTGCGGCTCGCCGCCCGGGCCGATGACGAAGACGACGGCGGGCGTGCCGGTGAGCCGGGCCGTGCCCGCGGCGGCGGCGTCGGCCAGTTCCCCCAGGCAGCGCGCGGTCTGCACGGTGACGATCGCCTCCGACAGCAGCGTCAGCCGGTGTGCGAGCACCTCGGCCGCGCTGCGCAGACGCGCCCCGCGTACGGCGGCCCGTACGACGGCCTCGATCTCGCTCGGCTCGGCGGGCACGGTCAGGTAGGCGTCGGCGCCCGCGTCGAGCCCCCGGCACCGGTCTCCCGGGTCCATGGCCATGGCGGAGAAGTGGACGACGGGCAGTACGGCCATGGACGGCCGGGCCTTGACCAGGCGGCACAGTTCGAAGCCGCTCATGTCCGGCAGCCCCACGTCGACGAGCGCCACGTCGGGCAGGGTGCCCGCGCGAAGCCGTATGTCGAGTTCGCTCAGCGCCTCCCCCGCGCTCGCGACCGGTACGACGTCGTGGCCCGCGCGGCGCAGCACGGCGCCCATGGCGAAGCGGTTGGTCGAGACGTCGTCGACGACCATCACGGTCGTGCCCGACTGCTTGCCGAAACCGTCCATCGTCGGGAGCCCTTGGATACGCACGAGTGGGGCGGGCCCGTGACCGGGTCCGCCCCACTCAACCTAGTGCGGTATCAAAGGGCCCGTGAGAAGACGGCGACAGTACGACCCGGAACGGCGAACGTGCCGGATTCGCGCTCGTAGGACGAGGACTTGACGATAGGGTCCGCGCCCGAGGCCTGCACCGGATGCAGTCGATAGCCCTCGCCCGCCAGCGAGGCGATCCGCTGCTCCTGCTGCTCGGGGGTCGCGTTGAAGACGACGACGAGGTCACCGAGCCGCATGGTGATCACGCCGGGCGTCTCGTCCTTCCCGGACAGCGGGAAGGACAGCTTCGACTGCACCTGTCCGGCCGTGCCGAGGGAGAAGGCACTCTCCGTCGAACGGATGCTCAGCAGGTCCCGGTACGCCGCCGAGGTCCCCTCGATCTGCTCGCACCCCACCTTCACGGTGCTCAGCAGGGGCTTGGCGTAGGGCCACTTGGACTGGTTGTCGGCGGCCGGCGGCAGCCCCCGCCCGAAGCCGTTGCCGTCGGCGCAGTTCCAGTGGATGGCGTTGAACCAGTCGCCGCTGTCGTAGGAGTTGCGGTCCAGCGACTTGGAGCGCAGCAGGTCGGTGCCCGCCTGGGAGAGGGCCGGTCCCTGCGACAGGGTGGCCGTGGCCATGGCGAGGACCTGCATGCGGGCCCGGTCGGCGGCCGACGTGTCCTTCGGCAGCTTGAAGGCGAGCGCGTCGAACAGTGACTCGTTGTCGTGCGCGTCCGCGTAGGCGAGGGCGTCACCGGGGGCGTCCGCGTACCCGGCGGGCTGGCCGTTGTAGTCGACCTCGGCGCCGGTGACCTCCTTGCCGGCGGTGTCGGTGAACCGGTACTGGGCGAGGTTGCCGGACAGGCCGACCTTGATCAGGTCCTGGTAGTGCAGCAGCCGGGCCTTCTGCTCCTCGGAAGTACCGTTGTTCTCCGAGGAGTTGGGGTCGGTGAACAGCCCGGACGCGAAGCCCTGGACGCCGGGGTCCTCGTCGAAGGGCCCGCCGCCGCGTACGGCGTCGCGCGCCCGGTCGGAGAAGGTCGCGATGCCGGTGCCGGCCATGTTCTTCTGGGTGGCCTGCGTGAAGCGGGCGTCGTCGGCGACCTCGCCGAAGTTCCAGCCCTCGCCGTACAGGATGATCTTCTTGCCGTCGACGCCGTCCTTGGCGAGGGTCAGCGCGTCGAGGGCCTTGCGCACGGCCAGGATGTTGGCCTTCGGGTGGTGGCCCATCAGGTCGAAGCGGAAGCCGTCGACCTTGTACTCCTTGGCCCAGGTGACGATCGAGTCGACGACCAGCTTGCCCATCATGGCGTTCTCGGTGGCCGTGTTGGCGCAACAGGTGCTGTTGGCGACCGAGCCGTCGGCGAGGAGGCGCTGGTAGTAGCCGGGGACGATCCGGTCGAGGACGGAGGTGTCCGCCTGGCCGCTCGCCGCGGTGTGGTTGTAGACGACGTCCATGACGACCCGCAGGCCGTCCTCGTTCAGCGCCTTGACCATCCTGCGGAACTCGACCGTGCGGCCGGTGCCGTCCGGGTCGGTGGCGTACGAGCCCTCGGGGACCGTGTAGTGGTACGGGTCGTAGCCCCAGTTGTAGGCGTCCTTCGCAGCGATCTTCGACACGCACTCCTGCTGCTTGTCGGAGTCGGCCGGGAAGGAGGCGAGGTCGCAGCCGACGGTCGCCTGGTCCTGCCGGCGTTCGGGGATCGTGGCGATGTCGAAGGCCGGCAGCAGGTGGACGTACGACGTGCCCGCCTTCGCCAGCTCACGCAGGTGCTTGGAGCCGTCGCTGTCCTTGTCCGCGAAGGCGAGGTAGGTGCCCCGGTTCTTCGCCGTCCGGTCCTCGACGGAGAAGTCCCGGACGTGCAGCTCCTGGATCTGCGCGTCCTTCAGCGGTACGGCCTTGGGCTTGGTGTACGAGGACCAGCCGCCCGGCGCCAGGGCCTTGTCGTCCAGGTCGACGACGAGGCTGCGCTCGGAGTCGGTGGTCAGGGCGACCGAGTAGGGGTCGGTGACCTTGTTGGTGACGACCTTCTGGACGCTGGGCGCCCAGACCTTGACGACGTACCGGTAGGGCTTGCCCTTCCAGGACTTCGGGCCGGTGACGGACCAGACGCCGGTGCCGGCGTTCCGCTTCATGGCGACGGTGGAGTCGCCGATCTCCAGCTTGACCGACTGGGCCGTGGGCGCCCAGACGGACAGCGTCGGACGGCCCTTGTCGAAGGCCGGCCCCAGGTCGGCCTTGGTCGCCCCGGAGTACAGGTCGTCGAGGATGCCGCCGATCTGGACGCCGGTCGCCGCGAGCACGGCACCTCCCCCAGAGCCGAAAGCCTGGGAGGTGCCCCCAGCGGCCCGCTGCGAGGCGACGACCTGGCCGGCGAGGGCCTCGCGGACCCGGTCGCGGTCGCGCGGGTCGACGGACCAGGCGGGGTAGTCCTTGAGGTGCGGGAACTGCGCCTTCTGGGCGTCGGTGAGGGAGCTCCTGGACAGCCGCAGCCACTTGGCGTCACCGGTCAGCGTGCCGTCCTGGACCGCGATCCCGCCGTCCCGGCTGTAGAGCAGCTGGGTGGAGGCCGCGCCCTCGGAGCCCTTCCAGGCGACGGTGTTCCGGTCGATCCAGACCGCCTTGGACGTGCTCAGGTCGAGCGCCGCCGCGGACCCCGCGGGCTGCGGGAGCAGGTACTTCTCCTGGCCGCTCAACAGCCACACCTCATGGCCGTTCGCGGTGAGGTCGAGGGACTGGTCGGTGGGCAGGTCCTTCTCGTCGCCCTTGTGGAGGATGTAGCTGAGGCTGGTGGCACCGTCGGTGAGCGGTACCTCGAAAACCGCACCATAGGCATCAGTCTTGACCGGCTTCAGGGGGTTCGACCACTCGGTGGGGTTCGCGGCACCCGTCCAGGTGTGCAGGCCCCAGCCGTCGTAGTCGCCGTCGGCGCGGTGGTAGTGCAGGACGGCCTTGGACTTGTCCGGCGCCGGATAGTCGGCCGCGGGCTTCTCGGTGCGGACGGCCTCCTTGCCCTGCTCGATCCAGATCTCACCGGTCTTGGTGAGGTCGATCGCGCGGTCGGCGGAGACGTCCTTGTTGCCGTCCTTGTCGATGACGAGGAAACCGACGTTCGTCGCGCCCGGCTTCAGCTTGACGTAGGCGAAGGCGCCGTACGCGTCACGGCCGACGAAGGGGTGACTGTCCGGCCAGTTCGTGGACTCTCCGTCGGCGAGGTCGCCCCAGGCGTACAGGCCCCAGTTCGCGTAGTCGCCGTCGGTGCGCTTGTAGTGGACGACCGCGTAGTCGCGGGAGGCGGCGCTGGGGGTCTCGGGTGCGGGCGGGGTGCCGGTGGTGGAGGCCGCCGTGGCACTGGCGGTGCGGCCGGCCGAGTCGATGACGACGGCCTTGTAGCGCAGGGCCGTTCCGGCGGGTACGTCCTTGCCGATGGCCTGCGTGACCTTGTACGGGGCGTGGTCGGCGGAGCCGAGGGTCCGCCACTTGCCGTTGCCGACCTGGGCTGCGAACACGACGCGGCCCAGCTGTCCGCCGTCGACGTCCGCGCCGATCTCCACCGTGCCGATGGCGCCGGCTGCCGGGGCCTTGAGGGTCAGGGTCGGCGCGGTGGCGGGCTTCGCCGGCCTGCCGGTCGCCTTGAGGACGATCGCCGAGCCGGCCGGGACGGTGACGGTGACCTTCCTGCCGGCGTCGCTCCTGACCGAGTCGCGCGTCCCGTGGATCCCCTTGAACGTCATGCCGGCCGAGCCGGTCGCGAAGGTCGCCGTCTTCGCCTCGCCGGCGTTGTTGAACGCGACGACGTACTCCGTGCCCGACTTGGCGGCGGTGCGCGAGAAGGCGTAGATCCCGGCGCCGTCGGCCGCGTACCGCTCCGTCTGGATGCCGTCGGCGAGGGCGGGGTTGGCCTTGCGGAGGGCGGAGAGCTCGGCGATCTGCCGGTAGAGCGGCGCGCTCGTGTCGTAGGCGTCGCTCGCGTGCGTGCGGTCGGTGCCGAGCTGGTCGTCGTCGAGGTAGTCGGCGGTCTTCGAGGCGAACAGGGTCTGACGGGCGTCCTTGTCGCCGCCGGCGCCGGTGAAGCCCTGCTCGTCGCCGTAGTAGACGACCGGGTTGCCGCGGCTGAGGAACATCAGCTCGTTGGCGAGCTCGTCCTTCTTCAGCAGCTCGGCGTCGGTCGCCTTCGGGTTGTCCTGGTTCAGGAAGTACCCGATGCGGCCCATGTCGTGGTTGCCGAGGAAGGTGACCTGCTCGTACGCGTTGGCCTTGTCGGTCGTGTACTTGTAGTCGTCGCCGAAGACGGACGCCAGCTTCTGCGCGGTGCCGCCCTGGGAGGCGTACTGCCGGGCCGCCTCCTGGAAGGGGAAGTCGAGTGTGGAGTCGAGGCGGCCTTCGGTGACGTAGGGCGAGGTGACGTTCGTGTCGGCGGAGTACACCTCGCCGAACATGAAGAAGTCGTCGCGGCCCTGCTTGGCGGCGTAGGAGTCCAGCGCCGTGGCCCACTGGGTCCAGAACTCCATGTTGACGTGCTTCACGGTGTCGATCCGGAAGCCGTCGATGTCGAAGTCCCTGACCCAGCGCTGGTAGATCTTCTCCATGCCGGTGACGACCTCGGGACGCTCGGTCCACAGGTCGTCGAGGCCGCCGAAGTCGCCGTGGGTGGAGCTCTCACCGGCGAAGGTGGAGTCGCCGCGGTTGTGGTACATCGTCGGGTCGTTGAGCCACGACGGGACCTTGACGTTCTTCTTCGCGGCGGGGACGGCCGGGGTGCGCGGGAAGGAGCCGGTGCCGACCGCCGGGAACCCGGACTTCCCGTCCGCGTAGTCGGCGTCGTCGAAGGGCTTGCCGTCCTTCGTCAGGTACGGGAAGGCACCCTTGGAGAGGTAGTCGTACGACTTCTCCTCATAGTCGACGACATCGGCCGTGTGGTTGGTGATGACGTCGAAGAAGACCTTCATGCCCTTGGCGTGCGCCTTGGAGATGAGGGTCTCAAGGTCCTTGTTGGTGCCGAAGTGCGGGTCGACCTGGGTGAAGTCGGTGATCCAGTAGCCGTGGTAGGCGGCGGAGGCGTTGGCGCCGGTGCCCTGTACGGGCTGGTTCTTGAAGATCGGCGCCATCCAGATGGCGGTGGTGCCGAGACCCTTGATGTAGTCGAGGCGCTTGGTCAGGCCCTTGAGGTCGCCATCCTGGTAGAAGCCCTTGTCGGTGGGGTCGTAGCCGGTGGAGAGGCGGGAACCGGTCAGGCCGCCCTTGTCGTTGCTCGCGTCGCCATTGGCGAAGCGGTCCGGCAGGACGAAGTAGAACTGGTCGCGGGTGGCCTCGTGCCGGGCGGGCTCGGCCGCGAGCCGGGCGTCGGACGGTGGCGGCGGCGGGGCGTCCGCCCGGGCCGCGAGGGGCTGGACGAGTGCTGCGGCCAGCGCGGTCACGGTGACCGCGGCGACCCGTCCGACATGGGTGGTTCGGCGCCTCGACGGCGTCGGCCATCTCGCTATCACAGATGGGCTCCTTGCGATTACGGCTCAGTGGGTCCGACCCCGCGCGACCGTATCGCCGCCGTAAGGTTTACAGCAAGAGTCTTGAAAGCATCGGTAAGAACTTTCACCTCGGTACTCAGCAGGGTGAGTTGGTCCGCGATAGCGGCCCGAGGGCGGTGAGGGTCGGATCAATCCATGCGGACAGCCGTACGGGCGTGAACGGCCGGATCATGTACATCGACATATTCGGACGGCCACCCCTGCGCCGGCGTGTGCAGGCATGACAGGGGTGGCCGTGCGCAGGGCGTGACGGCTCAGCAGCTCGCCTTGCCGGCGTAGATCGCCAGGGCGGTGTTGGAACCGAGGGTGGCCGTGAACTGCCCGCTGGAGTTCACCGTCACGCTCGTGTTGTTCTGCACGTTGCAGTACGTGCCCGCCGCGAGGGACGTCTGGTAGGTGCGGGTCAGGCTGCTCGCCTCGTGGTTGATGGCGACGTAGCCCTTGCCGCCCCGCCCGAAGGCGATGGCGTCGCCGCCGTTGTCCCACCAGTTGGTCACCGACTCACCGCGTGTGGCGTTGCGGAAGGCGACCATCGACTTGATCTCCGGCCACGCGTGCTGGCACTTCCAGCCGTTCTGCCAGCAGGCGTTGACCGTACCGCCGTTGGGCGGGCCCGCGTCGTGGTCGGAGAACTCGTAGCCGGAGTTGATGTCGGGGGCGCCGTACGGGTAGGCCAGCATGAAGACACTGGCCAGTGTGTAGTTGGCGCCGTCCTTGTAGGTGAGCGTGGAGCCGTTGCGCTCGGTGTCGTGGTTGTCGACGAAGACACCGGAGACACCGGTGCTCATATAGCCCCAGCCCTCGCCGTAGTTCTTCAGGTAGGCGAGGTTCTCGTTGTTGAAGACGCGCTTGAGGTCGTAGGCGTAGCGGAACTCCTGGACGTCGCCGTTGCCCGTGTACTCGGTGGGCTGGACGGCCTCTCCGCTGCCGTAGATGACCTCCTGCTTCCAGTACACCGCCGGGTTGCTGAGCCGCGACTTGATGTTGGCGAGGTCGGCGGCCGGGATGTGCTTGGCCGCGTCGATGCGGAAGCCGTCGACGCCGAGAGAGAGCAGGTCGTTCATGTACCCGGCGATGGCGCCGCGGACGTAGGACTCGCCGGTGTCGAGGTCGGCGAGGCCGACGAGTTCGCAGTTCTGGACGTTCGCACGGTCCGCGTAGTTGGTGATCTGCGCGGTGCAGTCGTCGAAGTCGAAGGAGGAGTACAGACCGGGGTAGTTGTACTTCGTGTACGACGAACCGCCGGTGCCGGTGCCGCTGCCCGCGGACATGTGGTTGATGACGGTGTCGGCGACGACCTTCACCCCCGCCGCATGGCAGGTGTTCACCATGTTCTGGAAGGCCGTCCGGTCCCCGAGCCGGCCGGCGATCTTGTAGCTGACGGGCTGGTACGACGTCCACCACTGCGAGCCCTGGATGTGCTCGGCGGGCGGGGAGACCTGGACGTAGCCGTAGCCGGCGGGGCCGAGGGTGTTGGTGCACTCCTTGGCGACCGAGGCGAAGTTCCACTCGAACATCACCGCGGTGACGTCCTTCGTGCCGGGCGGGGAGGCGGACGCGGGGGTCGCGGGGGCCATCAGGGCCGCCGAAGTGGCGGCGAGCACGGTCGCGGTGACGGACCATCTCGATATCACAGGCGTAACTCCTTGCGATGACGGCCAGGCGTCTTTGCCGGGCGCCGGCGTGACCGTACCGCCACGAAAGGTTTACAGCAAGAGAGTTGAAAGTCATAGCAAGTACTTTCATCCGCAACCTTGACGCGCCCTTCTCAACTCCCTCGCGCTCACCGGGTCTCCGAGGAACGGCAGAGGGCCCGCTGCCTGAGAAGCAGCGGGCCCTCGCGATTTGACGACGCGTCAGGCAGTCGTCCACCACACCGTCGTGTCGCCCGGCACCTTCGCCTCGCCGTCGGTCTCGCTGATCTCGCCGCTGGCGAGCAGCACGCGGCCGTACGCCGGGGTGGTCACCGACTCCGAGCCGGTGTTGGCGACGCAGACGAACTCGCCGCGCCGGAAGGCGAGGACCCCCTCGGGGGCCTTCAGCCACTCCACCGCGTCGCCTGCGCCCAGGTCGCGCTGCGCGCGGCGCGCGGCCAGCGCGGAGCGGTACAGCTCCAGGGTGGAGTCGGGGTCGCCGGTCTGCGCCTCGATGCTCAGCTCGCCCCACCCCTGCGGCTGCGGCAGCCAGCTGCCACCCGTGCCGAAGCCGTACGACGATCCCGTACGCGTCCACGGGATCGGCACCCGGCAGCCGTCACGGAAGCCGTCCTGGCCCTCGCCGCGGAAGTACGCCGGGTCCTGGCGCACCTCGTCCGGCAGGTCGACGACGTCCGGCAGGCCCAGCTCCTCGCCCTGGTAGACGTACGCCGAACCGGGCAGCGCGAGCATCAGCAGGGTCGCCGCCCGTGCCCGCCGCAGCCCCAGTTCTCGGTCGCCCGCCGTGCGGATCTGGGTGCCGAGGCCGGGCGGGTTGGCGAAGCGGGTGGCGTGGCGGGTGACGTCGTGGTTGGACAGGACCCACGTCGCCGGGGCACCCACCGGGCGCATCGCGTCCAGGGTGCGGTCGACGACCTCGCGGAGCTCCTTGGCGTCCCACTCGGTCGACAGGTACTGGAAGTTGAAGGCCTGGTGGAGCTCGTCCGGGCGCACGTAGTTGGCGGTGCGCTCGACGGTCGGGGTCCATGCCTCCGCCACGAAGATGCGCTCGCCGGCGTACTCGTCGAGGATCGTGCGCCACTGGCGGTAGACGACATGCACGCCGTCCTGGTCGAAGAACGGCATGACATCGTTGCCCAGCAGCTTGAGCTGCTCGTGGGATCCGAGGTCGGGCAGCCCCTCCGCCTTCACCAGGCCGTGCGCCACGTCGATACGGAAGCCGTCGACGCCCATGTCGAGCCAGAAGCGCAGGATGGAGCGGAACTCGTCCCCGACCGCCGGGTGCTCCCAGTTGAAGTCGGGCTGCTCGGGGGCGAAGAGGTGCAGGTACCACTCGCCGGGCGTGCCGTCGGGCTCGGTGACCCGGGTCCACGCCGGGCCGCCGAAGATCGACTCCCAGTCGTTGGGCGGGAGGGCACCGTCCGCGCCCTTGCCGGGGCGGAAGTGATAGCGGTCCCGCAGCGGGGAGCCCGGCCCCTCCGCGACGGCACGCTTGAACCACTCGTGCTGGTCGGAGGAGTGGTTGGGGACCAGGTCGACGATGATCCTCAGCCCCAGCTCATGGGCGTCACGGATCAGCGCGTCGGCGTCGAGGAGGTTGCCGAACATCGGGTCGACGGCCCGGTAGTCGGCGACGTCGTAGCCGGCATCGGCCTGCGGGGAGGCGTAGAACGGGCTCAGCCAGACGGCGTCCACGCCGAGGTCGCGCAGATACGGGAGTCGGGAGCGTACGCCTTCCAGGTCGCCCATGCCGTCGCCGTTGCTGTCGGCGAAGCTGCGCGGATAGACCTGGTAGATCACCGCGTCCCGCCACCAGTCGCGGCGCTTGGCGACGGTGGCGACGGCGGAGGTTTCGGCCGGTGCGGTGGGGTGCTGGCTCATGGCGTCCTTGGTGCGTAACGGGTTCATGGGTCAGAGAAGTGGGGGTGACGAGGCGGCCGCGGTGACAGCGGGGTCGGATGGACACCGCGACCGCCTCGGGTTTCGGGGTGGGGCTCAGCAGCTCGCTCTTAGGGGCCCGGGGCTGTAATGATGTGCGGCTACCGCCGCGCGGGCGCGACCAGCCACGACGGCGCCGCAGCCGATCGACAGCCGACGTCAGCCCTTCGTGCCGCCGGCGGTAAGCCCGGTGACCAGGTTCTTCTGCACGAAGTAGAAGAACGCGGACACGGGTATGGCGATCAGCACAGCCGTCGCGGCCATCAGATTCCGCTGCGCGTCATGCTCACTGACGAAGGTCTGCAACCCGACCGCGAACGTGTACTTCGTGTCGGACAGCATGAACGTCGACGCGAACGCGACCTCGCCGAAGGCCGTGAGGAAGCTGTAGAACGCGGCGACCGCCAGACCCGGCTTGGCGAGCGGAAGGATCAGCCGCGCGAAGGTGCCGAACGGGGTCAGCCCGTCGACGCGTCCGGCCTCGTCGATCTCGAACGGGATCGTGTCGAAGTAGCCCTTCATCAGCCAGGCACAGTACGGCACGGTCGTCGTGCAGTAGACGAGGATGAGACCGAGGTAGCTGTCGACGAGCTGGAGCTTGGACAGGATCTGGTACATCGGCACCATGAGGACGGCCACCGGGAACATCTGGGTCACGAGCAGCACCCACATGAACTTCTTGTACCCCGGGAAGCGCATCCGCGAGACCGCGTAGCCGGTGGTGGCGGCAATGACGACGCCGATCAGCGTGGTGCCCAGCGTGACGATCAGGGTGCTCGTCAGCCAGTCGAAGAACTTGGTCTCCTGCAGGACGAACGTGTAGTTGTCCAGCGTCATCTTCCCCCAGATGCCACCGGGGTGGAGGTAGTCGTCCTTGTCCGGGCCGAGGGACAGGAAGACCAGCCAGACGACGGGGAACAGCGCGATCAGGCTCGCCACGATCAGGATGCCGTGGGAGACGACGGACGTCCTGCGGCTGTTCTCGCCCCGGCGGACCCCGCGCGGCGCGGTCGGCGACTTGGGGGGCTGGTCCGCCGGAGCAGTGGTCTTGACGGTCGTGGTGCTCATGGGGACTCCTGCCTCAGATCGCGAGCTGCGGGTCATTGCGGTTCAGCCAGCGGCGGTAGAAGGAGGTGAAGACGATCAGGATGGCCAGCAGCAGAATGCCGTAGGCGGCCGACTGCGCGAAGTCACGCGGCTGCTGTCCGAAGCCGAGGTAGTAGGCCCAGGTGACGAGGATCTGCGCGTCCGGAGCGGTGTCGCCGAACAGCAGGAAGATGATGGCGAACTGGTTGAAGGTCCAGATGATGCCGAGGAGTACGACGGTGGAGCTGACGGACCTCAGGCCCGGCACGGTGACGTACCGGAACTGCTGCCACCTGCTCGCGCCGTCCATCTCGGCGGCCTCGTAGAGCGAGGAGTCGATGGACTGCAGTCCGCCGAGCAGCGAGAGCATCATGAACGGCACACCGCACCAGGTGTTCACCATGATCGCGGCGAACCGCTGCCAGAAAGTGTCCTCCAGCCACAGCGGCGTCGGCAGGTGGAGCGTTTCCAGGAACGAGTTGATGATGCCGCCGTCGGCGAGCATGAACCGCCAGCCGAAGACGGTGACGAAGGTCGGCACGGCCCACGGCAGGATCAGGATCAGCCGGTACAGGGTGCGGCCGCGCAGCTTCTGGTTGAGCAGCAGGGCGAGGCCCAGGCCGATGGTGTAGTGGAGGGTGACGCAGGCCGCCGTCCAGAAGATCGTCCAGATGAAGTGCGACCAGAAGCGGTCGTAGGCCGTCTCGCCCCACAGGATGTCGGCGTAATTGTCGAGGCCGATGAACTTGTAGGTGGCCTCGATCTCGTTGACGCCGATCGTGCGGGCCGAGTTGAGGCTGTTGGCGTCGGTGAGCGTGAGATAGAAGCCGTACACCAGCGGATACAGCACGAGAACGCCGAGGACGATCACCACCGGGGCGATCATCGCGTAGGCGTACCAGTGCTTCTGGTAGCCGTGCTTCAGGCGCTGGCGCAGGCCGGGCCGCGGCGCGCGATCACCGCGGCGCTTGCCGGTCGCGCGGTCGATGGCGACTGTCATGGTTCGACAACCTTCTCGAAGTTCGGCAGATCAGGGGGTGTACGGCGCACAGGCCGGTGGCCGCCGGAACTCTCCCCCCATGGTCAGGGAGTTCCGGCGGCCACTCGGGGTTACTTGCTGAAGTCCGGGACCAGCTTGGCGATGGAGGTCTCGGCGGTGCTCAGACCCTTGTCGAGGGACTCCTTGCCACCGGCGATCTTCAGCAGCTCGGTGTCCAGCGGGCCCCACAGGGAGCTGTACTCGGGCAGCGCGGGACGCGGCTGGGCGGAGGCGAGGACGGTCTGGTAACCGGCGATGCCCGGGTCGGCCTTCACCTCGGCGGTGTAGGCGTCGTCACGGACCGGCAGCGTGGAGTTCTTGAGGGCGATCGTCTCCTGCGCCTTCTGCGACGTCATGAAGTTCACGAACTTCAGCGCGGCCTTCTGGTGGGCCTCGTCGGAGCCGGCGTACACGGAGAGGTTGTGGCCGCCGGTCGGGGCGCCCGCCTTGCCGGACGAGCCGGCCGGGACGGTGGCGATGCCGAGGTTGGCCTTGTCCTTGAACGCGGAGCCCTTGTAGAAGTTGGTGATCTCCCAGGGGCCCTGCATGATCGCGGCGACCTTGCCGTTGACGAACGCCTCCTGGATGTGGGCGTAGGCGTCGGCGGTGGTGTCGGCCTTGTGCAGGCCCTTGCCGTCGAAGAGGCTCAGCCAGGTGCCGTAGCCCTTCTTGGCCTCGGCGCCGGCGACGGTGATCTTCTTGGCGTCGGCGTCGACGGTGTCGGTGCCCTCGCCGTAGAGGAAGGTCTGGGCGTAGTAGGCCTGGGTGGAGCCCCAGTAGCCGTCGACGCCGGTCTTGTCCTTGATCTTGGCGGCGGCCTTCTTCAGGTCGTCCCAGGTCTTGGGGGCCTCGACGCCGGCCTTCTTGAACAGGTTCTTGTTGAAGACGAAGGCGAGGGTGTCCGTGGTGAACGGAACGCCGTAGACCTTGTCCTCGTACTTGGCCTGCTCGATCAGGCTGGGCTGGAACTTGGCCTGGTCGGCGAGGGCCTCGGTGCCGTCCAGCGGCAGGAAGAAGCCCTTCTTGGCGAAGGCGGGGGTCCAGCCGACCTCGGAGCGCAGGATGTCCGGGGCACCCTTGGAGCCGGCGGCGGTGTCGAACTTGTTCTGCGCCTGGTCGAACGGCACGTTGACGTACTTGACCTTGACGTCCTTGTTGGCGGCCTCGAACTCCTTGACCAAGGCCTGGTACGTCGGTGCCTCGTTGGTGGCGTTGGAGGTGTCCCACCAGGTGATGGTGACCGGCCCGTCGGCGCTGTCGCCGCTGTCACTTCCGCCGCAGGCCGTCGCCGCGAGGGCGAGGGACGCCACCAGCGCGGTGGCCGCTATGCCACGCCGCATGAGATCTCCTTGAGGGTGAAAAGCCCGTGTGATGCAGGGGCGGCCCCGTCTGCCTGCCCTCTGCTGTCTTGCCGACTGCGCCGTTGCGGCCGCCGGGCGACGTGAACGTAACAGCGCTGAAAGACTTACGAAAGACCTTGCAGAAAAAAAGTGCAAGGGAACGTCGAAGTTATCCGGGTGTGACCGCTCGGCGACCACCATGAGACGCTTCTTTTCAACGGTGGAGCGGCATGGAGGCGGGTTGTGCAAGACTCTGCAAGCTCTTGCCATCACTTTCACGAGGGAGCGCGATGACGCAGCAGCCCGGGCCGCGACGGCCAACAGGTCGCCCACGGCGTCCGATTGGTGTGCAAGGCGACATACGGCCGGTACAGTCCAGTGCCGTGACCACACGGCTTGCCGACATCGCTGCTCAGGCGGGGGTCAGCGAAGCGACCGTCAGCCGCGTCCTCAACGGGAAGCCGGGCGTCGCTTCGACCACCCGCCAGTCCGTGCTGGCCGCACTCGACGTACTCGGCTACGAACGCCCCGTACGCCTGCGCCAGCGCAGCGAGGGCCTGGTCGGCCTGATCACCCCGGAGCTGGAGAACCCGATATTCCCGGCCCTGGCCCAGGTCATCGGCCAAGCCCTCACCAGGCAGGGCTACACCCCGGTGCTGGCCACACAGACTCCGGGCGGCTCGACCGAGGACGAGCTGACGGAGATGCTGGTCGACCGCGGAGTGGCCGGCATCATCTACGTCTCCGGCCTCCACGCCGACACCACCGCCGACATGCAGCGCTACGAGCGTCTGCGCGCCCAGGGTGTCCCCTTCGTCCTGGTCGACGGCTTCTCGCCCAAGGTCCAGGCACCTTTCATTTCCCCCGACGACCGCGCGGCCATGAACCTGGCCGTCACCCACCTCGCCTCACTGGGTCACACGCGCATCGGCCTGGCTCTGGGCCCCAAGCGCTTCGTCCCGGTGCAGCGCAAGATCGAGGGCTTCGTCCGTACGATTCAGGACCAGCTGAGCCTGCCGACGGACGTCATCGAGACCGAGCTGATCCAGCACTCGCTCTACACCCTGGAGGGCGGCCAGGCCGCCGCCACCGCTCTGATCGAGCGCGACTGCACCGCGATCGTCTGCGCCAGCGACATGATGGCGCTGGGCGCGATACGGGCGGCCCGGCAGCTCGGCCTCGACGTCCCCAAGGACATCTCGGTGGTCGGCTTCGACGACTCCCCCCTGATCGCCTTCACCGACCCGCCGCTCACCACGGTCCGCAAGCCGGTGCCGGCGATGGGCCAGGCCGCAGTACGCACGCTCCTCGAGGAGATCGGCGGGACTCCCGCCCCCCACAGCGAGTTCGTGTTCATGCCGGAGCTGGTGGTGCGGGGTTCGACCGCTTCGGCACCCGGTGACAGGAATCGTCCCTAAGTCGTCCGCGAGGCGGAGAATAGACCGGTCCCTCCCCTGCGTTGGTATGAGTATGGAGCTGTACGTCGGCCGTAGAACGTGCGTCCTGAACCCAACCGCGGGATGATCGGTCGGGGAAGTCTTTTCTGGCAGACTCTGTGCCCATGGGTGACACCTCCGTGACGACACTGGAAGGCCGGGAAGCGGCCGTTCTGCCCCCCGTCGCGGACGAGACGGGGCGGGGGCCCCTGCGCCGACTGCGCACTCCGCGCCGCCCTCGCCTCTGGTTCGAGGTCCTGCTGATCGCGGTGAGTTACTGGACGTACTCACTGATCCGCAACGCGGTGCCGGAGCAGCGGACCGAGGCCCTGCACAACGCCGACTGGCTCTGGAAGCTGGAGCACCAACTCGGCATCGCCGTCGAGGAGTCGATCAACCACGCCGTGAACTCGGTGACTTGGCTGATCGTCGGCATGAACTACTACTACGCGACGCTGCACTTCATCATCACCCTGGGTGTCCTCGTCTGGCTCTACCGCAGCCACCCCGGCCGCTACGCGGCCACCCGCCTGGTCCTCTTCGCCACCACAGGCGTGGCCCTGGTCGGTTACTACCTGTACCCGCTCGCCCCCCCACGGTTGATGACCAACACCGGCTTCATCGACACGGTGCTGGTCCACGACACCTGGGGTTCGATGGCCTCGGGCGACCTGAAGAACATGTCGAACCAGTACGCCGCCATGCCGTCCATGCACATCGGCTGGTCCGTCTGGAGCGGCCTGACGATCTTCGCCCTGGCAAGGATCCCCTGGGTCCGCGTCCTGGGCCTCCTCTACCCGACGGCAACCCTGCTGGTGATCGTCGCAACGGCCAACCATTTCTGGCTGGACGCGGTGGGAGGCCTCATCTGCCTGGCGTTCGGCTACACGGTGGCCCGCCTCTGGTACGGAAAGCTGCCGTACGCACTGCCCAGGCGAGTGGCGCACGCGCCAAGGACGGCAAGGGGACGTGCCGGGGGATCTCCGCCGGCAGCGGCGGGCGTCAACGCCGAGCAGCCTTCCGAGGAACCGAGCCGCCCGGCCGAGGACGGAGACCCCACGGCACGGCCTCGACCCCAACCACACCGTTAGGCGCTGCGCGCACCCCCACGGGCCGCAGCGCTACCCCCCGTAGAACAGCTCGTCCACCACACCCCGAGCCCGCCGGGCGGTACGCCGATACGCATCGAGCATGTCCCCGACGTGACCGAGCTCGTACCCCAGGTAACGTCCCACAGCGGCCAGCTCCCGCGCATCCGACGGAAACGTGTCGCCGGCCCGCCCCCGCACCAGCATCACGGCATTGCGCACCCGAGTGGCCAGCACCCACGCCTCGTCCAGGATCGCCGTGTCCTCGTCCGAGATGAGCCCGGCGTCGCGGGCGGCGGCGAGAGCCTCCCGGGTCCGGGTCGTCCGCAGTCCCGGCACGCCCGAGCCGTGCTGCATCTGAAGCAGCTGAACGGTCCACTCGACGTCGGAGAGCCCACCCGGTCCGAGCTTGGTGTGCAGCTTGGGGTCGGCACCGCGAGGCAGCCGCTCGGACTCCATGCGCGCCTTCAGCCGCCGGATCTCCCGCACGGCGTCCTCACCGAGCCCACCCGCGGGATACCGCAGCGGATCGACCATCTCGATGAACCGGCGCCCCAGATCCGCGTCCCCCGCCACCGCCTCGGCCCGCAGCAGGGCCTGCGACTCCCACACCAGCGACCACCGGCGGTAGTACGCCCCGTACGAGTTCAGCGTCCGCACCAGCGGCCCCGACTTGCCCTCCGGCCGCAGATCGGCGTCGATCAGCAGCGGCGGATCCGCGCTCGGGATCTGCAGCAGCCGCCGCATCTCCTCGACGACCCGGTTCGCGGCCACGGCGGCCTCGTGCTCGTCGACGCCGTCCTGCGGCTCGTGCACGAACAGGACGTCCGCGTCACTGCCGTAACCCAGCTCCTGCCCGCCGAAGCGCCCCATCCCGATGATCGCGAACCGGGTGGGCAGCGTGTCACCCCAGCCGGCCCGCACCACCGCCCGCAACGTGCCGGCCAGCGTCGCTGCCGTGAGCCCCGACACCGCCGCCCCGACCCGGTCCACAAGGGCCCCCTGGTCGGCCTCGGGCGGCTTCGTCTCGGTGCCGTAGGAGTCGACGATGTCCGCGGCGGCCGTACGGAACAGCTCCCGCCGGCGCACCCCACGGGCCGCCGTGACCGCCTGGACGTCACCGTCGGCGCGGCGCACCGCGGCGATGATCTCCTGCTCCAGATGGCCGCGCGAGCGAGGCTCCAGCCCGCTGCCGCCGCCCCCGTTCCCGAGCAGTGCGACGGCCTCGGGCGCCCGCAGCAGCAGATCGGGGGCGAGCCGGCCGGCGGACAGCACCCGGGCGAGGTTCTCGGCGGCGGCGCCTTCGTCCCTCAACAGCCTCAGGTACCAAGGGGTCTTGCCGAGCGCGTCCGACACCTTGCGGAAGTTCAGCAGGCCCGCGTCCGGATCGGCCGAGTCGGCGAACCAGCCCAACAGGACGGGCAGCAGGGTGCGTTGGATCGCCGCCTTGCGGCTGACGCCGGAGGCCAGCGCCTCCAGATGGCGCAGGGCGGAGGCCGGATCGGCGTACCCGAGCGCGACGAGCCGCTCGCGCGCCGCCCCGGCGCTCAATCGGGCCTCGCCGGGGGCGAGTTGGGCGACCGCGTCGAGCAGCGGCCGGTAGAAGATCTTCTCGTGCAGACGCCGTACGACGCTCGCGTGCCGTCTCCACTCGCGGTTCAGCTCGGCGACCGGGTCGGCGCGCAGGCCGAGGGAGCGGCCGATGCGCCGCAGGTCGGCGTCGTCCTCGGGCACCAGATGCGTGCGGCGCAGTCGGTAGAGCTGGATGCGGTGCTCCATGGAGCGCAGGAACCGGTACGCGGCGTCGAGCTGCGCGGCGTCGGCACGGCCGACGTAGCCGCCCGCGGCGAGGGCCTGCAGGGCATCGAGCGTGGTGCCGCTGCGCAGGGACACGTCGTCCCGTCCGTGCACCAACTGCAGTAGCTGCACGGCGAATTCGACGTCCCTCAGTCCCCCCGGCCCCAGCTTGAGCTGGCGGTCGAGCTCGGCGACGGGGATGTTCTCCACGACCCGGCGGCGCATCTTCTGCACGTCGGGAACGAAGTTCTCCCGCTCGGCGGCCTTCCAGACCAGGGGCTCCAGCGCGGCGACGTACGCCTCACCGAGCTCGATGTCGCCCGCCACCGGGCGTGCCTTGAGCAGCGCCTGGAACTCCCAGGTCTTGGCCCAGCGTTGGTAGTAGGCGAGGTGGCTGCTGAGCGTGCGCACCAGGGGGCCGTTCCTGCCCTCGGGCCGCAGGTTGGCGTCGACCGGCCAGATGGAGCCCTCGACGGTGGTCTCCGAGCAGATGCGCATCATGTGCGAGGCGATCTTGGTGGCCGACCGCAGGGCCTTGGCCTCGTCGGCGCCGTCCGCGATCTCGCCGACGAAGATGACGTCGACGTCGGAGACGTAGTTCAGCTCGTGGCCCCCGCACTTGCCCATCGCGATCACCGCGAGCCGGCACAGTGCGGCGTCCTCCGGCGCGGCGGAGCGGGCGATGGCGAGCGCGGCGCGCAGGGTCGCGGTGGCGAGGTCGGCGAGCTCGGCGGCCGTCTGGGCCAGGTCGGTGGTGCCGCACACGTCACGGGCGGCGATGGACAGCAGACAGCGCCGGTAGGCGACGCGCAGGGACACCGGGTCGGTGGCCCCGGCGAGTCCGCGCTCGAACTCCTCCACGCCGGGGTGCAGATCCCGCGGCTCGTACATGGCCAGTTCCTGCCAGTCGCCGGCGTGCTTGGCGAGGTGGTCGGCCAGCGCGGCGGAGGCGCCGAGCACGCCGAGCAGCCGGTCGCGCAGGGGCTTGGCCGCTATCAGCGTGTCCACCAGCTCCCGCTGGGCGGCGGGACCGGGCTGTGCCTCGAGCAGCCGGACGAGGCCGTGCAGGGCGAGGTCGGGGTCGGCGGTGGCGCCGAGGGCCTCCAGCAGGACCGGGTCGTTCCTGACCGGCGCGAGCTCGTCGCTGTCCAGGAGGCGCTCGGCGTCCGACGGGTCGGTGAAACCGTGCCGCAGCAGCCGCGTGAAAGTACTGCTCCTGCGCCCCGGCGCCGTCATGCTCGCCCTCCCGTCCGATCGGGGTCGTGTGCGCCCGATCAAGGTCGTACCCGGTCGAGCCTAGCCGGAGAGTCCGCCAGTGGCGCCGATGAGTTCGGGTGGTCCGTGGGGTCTTCCTTGTCGAGGGACACGTCCGACGACATATTCCGCCGACACATCTGGAGGCCGTCCGATGACTGACACGCAACCGCAGACCCGGCTGGATGGGCGCTACAGCGACGAGACGGCCACGGCGGTTCCGTGGCCCGAGGCGGAGAAGCTGCTGGCCGAGGCCGAGCTGTTCTGGATCTCCACGGTACGGCCGGACGGGCGCCCGCATGTGACTCCGTTGCCGGCGGTCTGGTCCCAGGGGGCCCTGCACTTCTGCACGGGCCCGGAGGAGCGCAAGGCGCGGAATCTGGCGGCCAACCCGCACCTCGTCCTGACGACCGGCACGAACCGCTGGGACAAGGGCTACGACCTGGTGGTCGAGGGCGAGGCGGTACGGATCACCGACGAGGCCCGTCTACGCGAGCTGGCCGCCGGGTGGGAGGCGAAGTACGGCAGCTTCTGGCACTTCGACGTCGCGGACGGCAGCTTCCGGCACGGCGCGGGACACGCCTACGTCTACTCGGTGGCGCCGAGCACGGTTTTCGGCTTCGGTAAGGGTGAGCCGTTCAGCCAGACTCGTTGGCGTTTTTCCTAGGAGGACCAGGAATGGACTTCACGCTCGAAGTGATCCCGCTGCCCGTGAGCGACATCGACCGGGCCCGCGACTTCTACCGGGACAAGGTCGGCTTCCACGTCGACATCGACCAGGAGGTCATGCCCGGCATGCGCATCGTCCAGCTGACGCCTCCGGGCTCCGGCTGTTCGATCGCCCTCGGCGACAGCATCTGGGACATGACGAAGGGCGAGACCGTCCCCGAGCCCGGCTCCTACCAGGGCCTCCAGCTCTGCGTGGCCGACATCAAGGCGGCCCACGCGGAACTGGTCGAACGCGGCCTCGACATCTCCGAGCCGGTCCAGTACACCCCTGACGACGGCGCCACCTTCATGTACTTCAAGGACCCCGACGGCAACGGCTGGTCGGTCCAGGAATACCGCCAGAGGGCCACGAAGCCGCTGCACCAGCTCCTGACGGAACAGGTGAACGAGCGCGGGCAGTAACGCCGTGAGGAGGGCGCGGGGTCGTGAACACGACCCCGCGCCCTGCGCGAAGCCTTAGAGAACCGGCAGATTCTTCCGCAGCTCGAACGCGGTGACCTCGGAGCGGTACTCCTCCCACTCCTGCCGCTTGTTGCGCAGGAAGAAGTCGAAGACGTGCTCCCCCAGCGTCTCGGCGACGAGGTCGCTGCGCTCCATCAGGGACAGGGCCTCGCCCAGGTTCTGCGGCAGCGGCTCGATGCCCATCGCGCGGCGCTCGGCGTTGGACAGGGCCCAGACGTCGTCCTCGGCGCCGGGCGGGAGCTCGTAGCCCTCCTCGATGCCCTTGAGGCCGGCGGCCAGCAGGAGGGCGTACGCCAGGTAGGGGTTGGCCCCGGAGTCCAGGGACCGGACCTCGACCCGCGCCGAGCCCGTCTTGCCGGGCTTGTACATCGGGACGCGGACCAGGGCCGAGCGGTTGTTGTGGCCCCAGCAGATGTACGACGGGGCCTCGCCGCCGGCGCCCGCGGTGCGCTCGGAGCCGCCCCAGATGCGCTTGTAGGAGTTCACCCACTGGTTGGTGACCGCGGAGATCTCCGCGGCGTGCCGCAGCAGGCCCGCGATGAAGGAGCGGCCGACCTTGGAGAGCTGGTACTCGGCGCCCGACTCGTAGAACGCGTTGCGGTCGCCCTCGAACAGGGACAGGTGCGTGTGCATGCCGCTGCCCGGGTGCTCGGAGAACGGCTTCGGCATGAAGGTCGCCTGGACGCCCTGCTCCAGCGCCACCTGCTTCATGACCAGGCGGAACGTCATGATGTTGTCCGCCGTGGACAGTGCGTCGGCGTAGCGCAGGTCGATCTCCTGCTGGCCCGGCGCGCCCTCGTGGTGGGAGAACTCGACGGAGATGCCCATCGACTCCAGCATGGTGATCGCCTGGCGGCGGAAGTCCATGCCGATGTTCTGCGGGGTGTGGTCGAAGTAGCCCGACTCGTCGGCCGGGGTGGGCCGGGAGCCGTCCAGGGGCTTGTGCTTGAGCAGGAAGAACTCGATCTCGGGGTGCGTGTAGAAGGTGAACCCCAGGTCGGAGGTGCGGGCCAGCGCGCGCTTGAGTACGTAGCGCGGGTCCGCGAAGGACGGGGAGCCGTCCGGCATGAGGATGTCGCAGAACATGCGGGCGGTGCCGGGGGCCTCGGCGCGCCAGGGCAGGATCTGGAACGTCGACGGGTCCGGCTTGGCGATCATGTCGGACTCGTACACCCGGGCGAAACCCTCGATCGCGGAGCCGTCGAAGCCGATGCCCTCGTCGAAGGCCTGCTCCAGCTCGGCGGGGGCCACGGCCACTGACTTGAGGAAACCCAGCACGTCCGTGAACCACAGGCGTACGAACCGGATGTCGCGCTCCTCCAACGTCCGGAGCACGAACTCCTGCTGCTTGTCCATCTTGCGCTTCCCCATCCTTGCTGGTCAGGCCGCCTGTCTCCGGTGCGGCGGGAGGCGGTCGGGCACCTGAGCATCACACCACAACACCGTTTCAGGCGCGTTGCGCACCTTGATCGCCACAGCGATCTCCGATCGAACGCCCGGCAAACGGCAGGTGTCCCGCCGCGGTGCCCGGTGAACTGCTCTGCCGCCCATAGTGCCTGCTCGGACCGACATCCGTAACGCCCGGTCCCCCAGGACCCACCCCGCTTTAATTTGCATATCAGATGCAAGTTTTAATGAGGGGCGGGCGGGCGCCCTTGCGCCGCCCGGTCGAGCCCGAGGAGACCCGATGCTGTCCGAGCAGTCCGTCGCCACCGTGCGTGCCACCCTCCCCGTCGTCGGCGGCGCCATCGACGAGATCAGCGAGCGCTTCTACGCCGGGCTGTTCGCGGCCCGCCCCGAGCTGCTGCGCGACCTGTTCAACCGCGGCAACCAGGCGGCCGGCACCCAGCGCCAGGCCCTCGCGGGGTCGATCGCCGCGTTCGCGACGTACCTCGTGGACCACCCCGACGACCGGCCCGACGCGATGCTGGGCCGCATCGCCCACAAGCACGCCTCCCTGGGTGTCACGGCGGAGCAGTACGCGCTCGTCCACGAGCACCTGTTCGCCGCGATCGCCGACGTGCTCGGCGAGGCCGTCACGCCCGCGGTCGCGGCCGCCTGGGACGAGGTCTACTGGCTGATGGCGAACGCCCTGATCGCGATCGAGAAGCGGCTGTACGAGGAGCGCGGCGGCAGCGCATGGCGGGAGTGGGAGGTCGTCGGGCGCGTCGAGGAGACCGCCGACGTGGCCACTTTCCGGCTGCGCTCCGCCGACGGCCGCCCGGCGGCGGACTTCCGGGCCGGGCAGTACGTCTCCGTCCAGGTCGAGCTGCCGGACGGGGCTCGGCAGATACGCCAGTACAGCCTCTCGGCCGCGCCCGGCTCGCCCCTGCGCCAGATCAGCGTGAAGCGGGTCCGCGGCGGCACGGCTCCCGACGGCGAGGTCTCGAACCACCTCCACGCGCGCGTGCACGTCGGCGACCGGCTGCGCGTGTCGGCGCCGTACGGCGATCTCGCCCTGGCCGGGAACCTGGCCGGCAACGGCACGGCCGCACCGCTGCTCCTCGCCTCGGCCGGCATCGGCGTGACCCCGATCGTCGCCATGCTGGGGCAGCTCGCGGACACCGGGCACCAGGGCCCCGTGGTCGTCGTGCACGGCGACCGCTCCCCCGCCGAGCACGCCCTGCGCGCCGACCACGAGGCGTACGCCGGGAAGCTGCCGGACGCGTCGGTCCACTTCTGGTACGAGGAGGGCGCCGACCACTACGAGGGCGGCGCCGACGCCTCCCGCCGCGCCGGCCGGGTCGACCTCACCGGCGTCGCCGTTCCGAAGGGCACGCGCGCGTACCTGTGCGGTCCGCTGCCCTTCATGCGGGCGGTGCGGGCGCAGCTGATCGGGAAGGGTGTGGCACCGGCCGACATCCACTACGAGGTGTTCGGCCCCGACCTCTGGCTCGCGCGGGAGACCTGAAGCCGGGTCGGCCTCAGGGTGTCCGGCCGATCTGGAGGAGCAGGGGCCCGGTGGGGTCAGCGGTCACGTCGGCCAGCGTCAGCGGGTCCAGCGAGGCGAAGAAGGCCTCCTGGGCCCGGCGCAGCGCACCGCGCAGCCGGCACCCGGTGTTGAGCGGACAGGGGCTGTCGCCCTCGCACTCGACGACATCGCCGTCCCCCTCGAAGGCGCGCACGACCGCGCCGACCGAGGCGGTGCGGCCCCTGTCGCTGAGCGACAGCCCTCCGCCGCGGCCCCGGCGGGCGTCCACCAGGCCCAGGTGCTGCAACTCGGCGACGACCTTGGCGGCGTGCGTGTACGGCACCTCCATGTCCGCCGCGACCTCGCGGGTCGTCGGCGTGGCACCCTCCAGGACGGCGAGCCGCATGAGGAGCCGTAGTGCCAGGTCGGTGGAGCGCAACAGCCGCATGTACGGCAGCGTAGATAATGCGCATCCGCGGTTCAAAATATTCGGGAAGCGACCCTCGCCCGACCGGCGGGATCATCCCGATCCGGCCTTTCCTCTGTCCTCTCGACATCCTCTCTACGAGATGTCACACCTTCCCCATTACGATCAGCGGACCCGACCGTCCCTTTCCCCAGAAGGACAACACCTCATGGGCTCCGCCAAGAACAAGAGCAACGCGGCTCGCAAGGCGCGAATAGAGGAGATGCGGCGTGCCGAGCATGCCCGTGAGCGCCGTAACCGCATCCTCACCATCGCGTCCAGCGTGGTGGTCGTCGTCGGTCTCGTGGCCGCCGGTGTCGTCCTGGTCCGGTCGCAGTCCGACGACGACAAGGACGAGGCGAAGCGGCCGGCCGACAAGACCCCCGGGAAGTTCGTCACGGGGAAGGACGGCGTGAAGACCTGGAGCAAGAAGCTGTCGAGCACCCACGTCGAGACCAGTGTCGGGTACCCGATGGAGCCCCCGGTCGGCGGCGACCACCACCGGGCATGGATGAACTGCAACGGCGACGTCTACGACAAGGAACTCGCGAAGGAGAACGCCGTGCACTCGCTGGAGCACGGCGCGGTCTGGGTGACCTACACGTCCAAGGCCGCCAAGGCCGACGTCGAGGCGCTGTCGGCGAAGGTCAAGCAGACGCCGTACACGCTGATGAGCCCGGACGAGAAGCAGCAGGACCCGATCATGCTCAGCGCGTGGGGGCACCAGCGCACGGTGACGAGCGCGAGCGACCCGAACGTCGCCAAGTTCTTCGAGAGGTACGTCCAGGGCGAGCAGACACCCGAGCTCGGCGCGCCGTGCACGGGCGGTCTGTCGGAGTGAGGCAGCACGTCGGCTGGACAGCGGGGACCGCGGCGGCCGTGCTCGTCGCGGTCGGCGCGCTCACCTACGCGGTCGCCGAGGACGGCGGTTCGAGCGGGACGCCGGGCGCCGACTCGGCGGACGCCGGGTTCGCGCGTGACATGGCGGTGCACCACCAGCAGGCCGTGGAGATGTCGTACATCGTGCGCGACCGCACGAAGGACGAGGAGATCCGGCGGCTCGCGTACGACATCGCGCAGACCCAGGCCAACCAGCGCGGCATGCTGCTGGGCTGGCTGGACCTGTGGGAGCTGCCGAAGGTGTCGTCGGACGCGCCGATGACCTGGATGGGCATGGGTGACATGCCCGCCGGCGAGGACGGCGCGCTGATGCCGGGCATGGCGACCAACACGGAGATGAAGAAGCTTCAGGGGCTCAGCGGCAAGCAGGCGGAGATCTTCTTCCTCCAGTTGATGACGGCCCATCACAAGGGCGGCATCCACATGGCCGAGGGCTGTGTCGACAAGTGCGCGGTCGGCGTGGAGAAGCGGCTCGCGCAGACCATGGTGAACGGGCAGCAGTCGGAGATCGACCTGATGGCGGACATGCTGAAGGAGCGGGGCGCGAAGCCGCGGTCCTGATGTCGCCGGCTGTTCGCCGCAGCTGCCGCCGTGGCTGTCGAAATGGCTTTGTCATTAGGTTAGTTGGGACCTTCTTGGTCCGGGCATTCCCCTGGCGTGAACGGTTCGTCGCTTAAGTGGCCACCGTCGGGTGATCCACTCGCACGCACGAACCACACAGGGGGTTCCATGAGATCGAACCGTGCCGCGCTGCGCGCCTCGGTGAGCTTGGCGGCGACACTGCCTCTCCTCACCGGCGCGCTGGCGCTCGGCATACCCGCGGCGCACGCTGCGGACCAGGGCCGCGACACACTCGCCGGCACCAAGCCCGCCTGGGCCACGGCCAGGGCGGACCGGGGCGCGGCCGCGGACAGTGCCCGGGTCTCCGCACGGGTCTACCTGGCGGGCCGGGACGCGGCCGGCCTCGCCGCCTATGCGAAGGCCGTGTCGGACCCGAGCTCGGCGTCGTACGGCAAGTACCTCAGCGCCGGCCGGGCCCAGGCCCGTTTCGGCGCGACGAAGGCACAAGTGGCCGCCGTCAGGAGCTGGTTGCAGTCGGCCGGTCTGAAGGTCACGGGTGTCACGCAGCACTATGTCGCCGTCACCGGCGAGGTGGCCGCCGCGGAGAAGGCGTTCGGCACCCAGCTGCACAACTACACCAAGGGCGCGAAGACCTACCGCGCGCCCACGGCGACCGCGTCGGTGCCGGACAGCCTCAAGGGCGCCGTCCTGACGGTCACGGGCCTGGACAACGCGCCGCACCTGGCGAGCCACCAGGACCAACTCCCGCCGCCGGAGACGGTGTTCCGCAATGCCGGGCCCTTTTCGACGTACCACGGCTCGAAGGTGGCGACCACGCTGCCGGACGCGTACGGCACGAAGATCCCGTACGCCGTCAAGGGCTACACCGGCAAGCAGCTGCGCGCCGCGTACGGCGCGGGCAAGCGGACCGGCAAGGGCGTGCGCATCGCCATCACCGACGCGTACGCCTCCCCGACCATCGCCTACGACGCGGGCACCTACGCGAAGCGCAACGGCGACGCGGCCTGGAAGAGCGGCCAGTTGCGCCAGGTCCTGCCCGCGCAGTACACACGGACCGAGGAGTGCGGCGCGGCAGGCTGGTACGGCGAGGAGACCCTCGACGTCGAGGCCGTGCACGCGGTCGCGCCCGGCGCGCAGGTCACCTATGTGGGCGCCGCGTCCTGCTACGACGAGGACCTGCTGGACTCGCTCAGCAAGATCGTCGACAACCATCTGGCCGACCTCGTCTCCAACTCCTGGGGCGAGACCGAGGACGCCCAGACGCCGGACCTCGCGGCCGCCTACGACGAGGTCTTCCAGTTCGGCGCGGTCGAGGGCATCGGCTTCTACTACTCCTCCGGCGACGACGGCGACGAGGTCGCGAGCAGCGGCACCAAGCAGGTGGACATCCCGGCGAGTTCGGCGTGGGTGACGGCGGTCGGCGGTACCTCGCTGGCGGTCGGCAAGGGCGACAAGTACCTCTGGGAGACCGGCTGGGGCACCAAGAAGGCGGTCCTGTCGGCCGACGGCAAGAGCTGGACCGGCTTCCCGGGCGCGTTCAACTCGGGCGCCGGCGGCGGTACCAGCAAGACGGTCGCCGAGCCGTACTGGCAGAAGGGCGTCGTGCCGGACGCGCTCGCCAAGGCCAACAGCACCGGCGGCAACCGTGTCGTCCCGGACATCGCGGCGATCGCCGACCCGAACACCGGGTTCCTGGTGGGCCAGACGCAGACCCTGCCGGACGGGACGACGCAGGCCTATGACGAGTACCGCCTCGGCGGCACCTCGCTCGCGGCGCCGGTGATCGCGGCCGTCCAGGCCCTCGCGCAGGAGGCCCGCGGCGGCAAGCCGCTCGGCTTCGCCAACCCGGCGATCTACGCCCGGTACGGCTCGAAGGCGTACCACGACGTCACCGACAACCCGACGGGCTCCGGCCTCGCGGTCGCCCGCGTCGACTACGTCAACGGCTACGACGCGACCGGCGGCCTGACCACGTCCGTGCGCACCCTCGGCAAGGACAGCTCCCTGCAGGCCGTGAAGGGCTACGACGACGTGACGGGCGTGGGGACGCCCGCGGGCGGCTATGTGGAGTCGTACCGACGTCGCTGAGCGGCGGCAACGCGGCACGAGCAGGGCAAGCACGGCACGCGAACGGCACAAAAAGGCGCCCCGCCGACGGGGGAAGATCGGCGGGGCGCTGTGGTGCCGCATTGGTTCAGGGGTGGCCGAGCCCGGCAGGGCTCAGTGGACCGAGTGCTCCTCCCGCGGGAACGTTCTGCCGACCACGTCGTCCGCGAACGCCTTCGCCGCGTTGCCCATGACCTCGCGGAGGTTGGCGTACTGCTTGACGAACTTGGGGACGCGGCCGCCGGTCAGGCCCAGCATGTCCGTCCAGACCAGGACCTGGGCGTCGGTCTCGGCACCGGCGCCGATGCCGACGGTCGGGATGTGGAGTACTCGGGTCACCTCGGCGGCCAGTTCGGCCGGCACCAGCTCCAGGACGACCGCGAACGCGCCCGCGTCCTGGACCGCCTTCGCGTCCCGCAGGAGTTGCGCGGCGGCTTCCTCGCCGCGGCCCTGGACGCGGTAGCCCATGGCGTTGACGGACTGCGGGGTCAGGCCGATGTGGGCCATGACCGGGATGCCGGACTCGACCAGCAGGCGGATCTGCTCGTGCGAGCGCTCGCCGCCCTCCAGCTTGACCGCCCCGACGCCGGCCTCCTTGACCAGCCGGGTCGCCGAGCGCAGCGCCTGCACCGGGCCCTCCTGGTACGAGCCGAAGGGCAGGTCGCCGACGATGAGGGCGCGGGACGTGCCGCGTACGACGGCCGCCGAGAGCATGGTCATCTCGTCGAGCGTCACGGGCACGGTGGTCTCGTAGCCGAGGTGGCAGTTGCCCGCCGAGTCGCCGACGAGCATGACCGGGATGCCGGCCTCGTCGAAGACGGACGCGGTCATCGCGTCGTAGGCGGTGAGCATGGGCCACTTCTCGCCCCGCTCCTTGGCGAGGCCGATGTCGCGAACGGTGATACGGCGTGTGCCCTTCCCCCCGTACAGCGCCTTGCTGCTGCCGTCGGAGGTCTTCGCCTGAGGCGTCTGGGCAGCCGAAAGCTGCGTCATTGCAACGGCTCCTTCTGTCATCTCGAGGCGCCCTTACGGCGTCCCCGGATCCCCTCCATGGTGGCACCTCGTGCCAGGGACGGCCAGACCTCCCTGTGTGAGTTCCGCCCCGGTGTGCCGCCCGGTGTTCCGCCCCGCGTTCCGTCCCGCGTAAGTACTCGGTAAGAATTTAAGATACGAGACGGTTCCGTATCGTAAAGGCGGTAGCGTCGACGGCATGACTTCTCCCGCCGCCACAGCCCCCCGCATACCGGAAGCCGTGCACCGGCGCCGTTGGGCGATCCTCGCCGTGCTGATGCTGAGCCTGCTGATCGTCGTCCTGGACAACTCGATCCTGAACGTCGCCATCAAGACCATTTCCACCCCGGCCCCGACCGGGCTCGGCGCCACCCAGAGCGAGCTGGAGTGGGCGATCAACGCCTACACCCTCGTCTTCGCGGGCCTGCTGTTCAGCGCGGGCATCCTCGGCGACCGGCTCGGCCGCAAGAAGGTCCTGCTCGGCGGGCTCGCCGTGTTCGGGATCGGCTCCGCCCTCGCCGCGTTCTCCGGCTCGCCCGGCGAGCTCATCACCTTCCGCGCGGTGATGGGCCTCGGCGCCGCCTTCGTCATGCCGGCCACCCTCGCCGTCCTGATGAACGTCTTCGAGCGCGAGGAGCAGCCCAAGGCCATCGGCATCTGGGCGGGCGGTGTCGGGCTCGCCATCGCCATCGGGCCCATCACGGGCGGCGTGCTGCTCGACCACTTCTGGTGGGGGTCCGTCTTCCTCATCAACGTGCCGATCGTGCTGCTCGCGCTCGCGCTGATGCTGTGGCTGGTCCCGGACTCGCGTGACCCGAAGCCCGGCCGTATCGACCCCGTCGGCGTCGTGCTCTCCGTCGTCGGCCTCGTCCTGCTCGTCTACGGCATCATCAAGGGCGGCCAGCTCGCCGACTTCACCAACCCGACGGTCCTCGCGACCATCGGCTCCGGCGTCGCCGTGCTCGCCGCGTTCGTCGTGTTCGAGAAGCGCAGCGACCATCCGTCCATCGACGTCACGTACTTCCGCAACAAGGTCTTCTCGGCCGCGATCGGCGTGATCGCGCTGGTGTTCTTCGCCCTGATGGGCGTGACGTTCTTCTCGGTCTTCTACACCCAGAGCGTGCGCGGCTACTCGCCGTTGGAGACCGGACTGCTGATGCTGCCGCTCGCCGCCGCCCAGATGATCTTCGCCCCGCGCGCCCGGCTCGTCGTCGACCGGTTCGGCAACCGCGCCACCACCACCGGCGCCATGCTGCTGATCGCCGCCACGCTGGCCGCGTTCGCCACGTTCGAGGCGGACACGCCGATCTGGATCCTGGAGGTGGTCTTCTTCCTCATGGGCACCGCGATGGCGCACATCATGACCCCGGTCAGCGTCGTCATCATGCAGGCCCTGCCCCGCGAGAAGGCCGGCTCCGCCTCCGCGCTCAGCAACACCTTCCGGCAGGTCGGCGGCGCGCTCGGCATCGCCGTGCTGGGCTCGGTCCTGTCGACCGCGTACCGGGGTGACATCGAGGACCGGCTCACGGTGCTGCCGGAGGGCCTGCGGCACACCGCGGGCGAGTCCATCGAGGCCACGCTCGGCGTCGCGGACCGGCTCGGGCCGCGGGGCGACGCGCTCGTCGGAGCGGCCCACGACGCCTTCCTGCACGCCATGCACGTCACCGCCCTGTGGGGCGCGGGCGTCGCGGTGCTCGGTGCGGTGGTCGTCGGGCTGTTCCTGCCGGGGCGGCCGGCGGCACCTCAGGAGGGCGAGACGGAACGGGAGTTGGCGGCAGCGGAGTAGGAGACGGGGGGCACGACAGGCGCCGACGCGCGCCTCGTACCCCGCGGCGTAGTGCACGCCGACGCCGTACACCAGGGAGAATCACCCCAACCCACGGAAAGGACCGAGCCAAGTGAGCCTCGCCGACAGCCGGCCCCGGCAGGACGGCCCCACCCGGGGCCGCCCCCGCAGCGAGGCCGTGGAGCGGTCCATCATGGAGGGCGTCCTCAAGCTGCTGGAGGACGGCGTGCCGCTCGCGGAGCTGTCCATCGAGCGCATCGCCCGTACCGCGGGGGTCGGCAAGGCCACCATCTACCGCCGCTGGAGCGGCAAGGAGGAGCTCTTCGTCGAGGTCGTGCGGGCCGCCGAGCCGCCGGACCCCGAACTGCCCGGCACCTCGGTGCGCGACGATCTCGTGGCGCTGCTCGAACAGTTGCGGCAACGCGGCCTGATGACCCGTTCGTCGGTGCTCCTGCACAACGTCATCGCCCAGATGAAGAGCAGCCCGAAGATCTGGGACGCCTATCACGCGGCCGTCGTCGAGCCGCGGCGCAGGAAGCAGCACGCGATTCTGCTCCGTGGGCAGCAGAACGGTGAACTGCGCGCGGACATCGACGTCGACGTGATGAACGACATGATCTTCGGACCGATGCTGGTGCGTGCCGTCATGCGCCCGGACGCGGAACTTCCGGAAGGCCTGGCCGAGCAGATGGCCGACGCCGTGCTGGAGGGTCTACGGCCCGTCAGTTCACACACCCCGTAGATCGAATGTGCGCGTTTCGTCACAGAGCGCGCTTTCCCCCGGCGCATCCGGAACTCCTGAAGGCGACTTGTACGTCCTCGCCCCCGTACGGCCGTCATGAGTACGGCGGGATCGGAGCCGATCATCCCCTAGGGTTTCTCTGGGCGCGGGGGGACGACGGTGTTGCACGGCAGGTAGTGAGGCGACGGTATGGCGCAGCAGGCGTATGTGACGGAGACGGACAACGGAGGCTCGGGTCCCGAGCGCCGGGAACCCGGGCTTCAGCGCCTGACGAACCGACTGAAGAGCCTGGTCGCGGGCTGGCGCGGAGACCCGCGCGTGTGGCGCCGCGGCCTCGTCCTGGCCGCCCTCGCGGTGATCCTCGCCCTGGTGATGCTGCTGCACGCGCAGATCCCGAACGCGATCGGCAATCTCGGCAGCCTGACAGAGACGTTCCTGCCCTGGCTGGGCCTGTTCGTGCCGGTGCTGCTCCTGCTGGCCCTCGTCCGCAGGTCCGCGACCGCGCTGATCGCCGTGCTGGTCCCGGCGATCGTGTGGCTGAACCTCTTCGGCGGCCAGCTCACCGACAAGACCGGCGCCGGCGGCGACCTCACGGTGGCCACACACAACGTCAACGCCGACAACAGCGATCCGGCCGGCACCGCCCGGGACGTGGCCGCGTCCGGCGCGGACGTGGTGGCCCTGGAGGAACTGACGGCCGGAGCGGTCCCGACGTACGAGAAGGCGCTGGCGTCGACGTACAAGTACCACTCGGTGCAGGGCACGGTCGGGCTGTGGAGCAAGTACCCGCTGAGCGGCGTCAAGCCCGTCGACATCAAGCTGGGCTGGGTCCGTGCCATGCGGGCCGCGGTGGCCACGCCGTCCGGGCAGGTCGCGGTGTACGTCGCCCATCTGCCGTCGGTACGGGTGAAGGTGGAGGCAGGGTTCACCGCCCGGCAGCGCGACAAGAGCGCCGACGCGCTGGGCGAGGCCATCAACGACGAGCCGCTCGGCAAGGTCGTCCTGCTCGGCGACCTGAACGGCACGATGAACGACCGCGCGCTCAACGCCGTGACCGCTCAGATGCGCTCGACGCAGGGCGCGTCGGGCAGCGGGATGGGGTTCAGCTGGCCGGCGTCGTTCCCGATGGCCCGGATCGACCAGATCATGGTGCGGGGCCTGGAGCCGTTGAGCTCCTGGACTCTGCCGGAGACCGGGAGCGACCATCTGCCGGTGGCGGCGCGTGTGAAGGTCGACACATCCGCGTCCTGAAAATCCCTGGTCAGCGCCGTCTGGACGGGTCTCGGCAACCGGAGTGTCATCTGCTGGAATACCGGGCCTGAGAGGCTTTGTTCCGTACTTGAACATACGGAACGAACATCACGGAGTACGACGACTCCGCTCTCGACCCTGAAAGGCAAAGGCACTTCATGCCCCTGGCCCTGCTCGCCCTGGCCGTCGGCGCCTTCGGCATAGGTACGACCGAGTTCGTGATGATGGGCCTGCTGCCCGAAGTCGCGAACGACCTGGACATCTCGATTCCCACCGCCGGGCATCTGGTCTCGGCGTACGCCCTCGGCGTCGTCATCGGCGCCCCGCTGCTGGCCGCGGTCACGGCACGCCTGCCCCGCCGCACCGTCCTGATCGGCCTGATGGCCCTCTTCGTCGCGGGCAACGCCCTGTCCGCCTTCGCCCCCGACTACCACTGGCTGATGGCCGCCCGCTTCCTCAGCGGCCTGCCGCACGGCGCCTTCTTCGGCGTCGGCGCGGTCGTGGCGACGAGCATGGTCGCACCGGAGCGCAAGGCCCGCTCCGTGTCGCTGATGTTCCTCGGCCTGACGATGGCGAACGTCGCGGGCGTGCCGGTGGCCACGCTGATGGGCCAGAGCCTGGGCTGGCGGGCCACCTTCCTCGGCGTGAGCACGATCGGCCTGGCCGCGATGGCCGCGCTGGCGCTGCTCATCCCGCGCGCCGAGGCGCACACGGCTCCCCAGACGGGCCTGCGCGGCGAGCTGGCCGCCCTGCGCTCCCTGCCGGTGTGGCTGGCGCTCGGCACGACGGTCGCGGGCTTCGGCGCGCTCTTCGCCGCGTACAGCTACATCACGCCGATGCTCACCGACGCCGCCGGGTACACCGACGCCAGCGTGACGCTGCTGCTGGCGCTGTTCGGTGTCGGCGCGACGGCGGGCAACCTGCTGGGCGGGCGCCTGGCGGACCACGCGATGCGGGGGACGCTGTTCGGGGGCCTGCTCTCGCTGGTGCTGGTCCTGGCTCTCTTCCCGCTCCTGATGTCGACGGCGTGGAGCGCGGCCCTCGCAGTGATCCTGCTGGGCATGGCGGCCTTCGCCACGGGCTCCCCGCTCCAGCTGATGGTGATGGAGAAGGCGTCCAGCGCCCCGTCCCTGGCCTCCTCGGCCAACCAGGCGGCCTTCAACCTCGCCAACGCGGGCGGTGCCTGGATCGGCGGCCTCGCCCTCGCGGCGGGCCTCGGGGTCACCTCTCCGGCCCTGGCGGGCGCCGCGCTGGCCGTCCTCGGGCTCGGAGTCGCGGGCGCCGCGTACGCGGTGGACCGGCGACGGGTCGCTCCGCGGGCTCGGCGACAGCGGGTGGTTGCGGGACAGGTTCCGGAGCGGGCCGAGGCAGTTCGGCACTGAGCGTCCACGTCACGGGCGCACGGGCGCGTTCCCCTCGCCCCTCGGGCATCGCCCTGTCGGTGTCTTGTCGGCTCTGTCGGTGAGCTGTCGGTGGTTTGTCGGTGCGGCCTGACAACGTCGTCCCCATGACGCGAATCGACAAGAACCCCGGCGGCGCCGGCAGCGCCGTATCCGTGCGGGGGTTGGTCAAGCACTACGGCGAGACCAAAGCTCTGGACGGTGTCGACCTGGATGTGCGCGAGGGCACCGTGATGGGCGTGCTCGGGCCGAACGGGGCCGGCAAGACCACCCTCGTGCGCATCCTGTCCACACTGCTGACGCCGGACGCCGGTGAGGCCACCGTCGCCGGATACGACGTCCTGCGGCAGCCCCGGCAGCTGCGGAGGGTGATCGGGCTGACCGGTCAGTACGCCTCCGTCGACGAGAAGCTCCCCGGGTGGGAGAACCTGTACCTCATCGGGCGGCTCCTGGACCTGCCCCGCAAGGAGGCACGCACGCGTGCCGACGAGCTGCTGGAGCGGTTCTCGCTGACCGACGCGGCCAAGCGGCCCGCGGCGACCTACTCCGGCGGCATGCGGCGGCGGCTCGACCTGGCCGCCTCCATGATCGGCCGGCCCACGGTGCTGTTCCTCGACGAGCCGACCACGGGGCTCGACCCGCGGACCCGCAACGAGGTGTGGGCCGAGGTCAAGGCCATGGTCGGGGACGGCGTGACCGTGCTGCTGACCACCCAGTACATGGAGGAGGCCGAGCAGCTCGCCTCCGAACTGACGGTCGTCGACCGGGGCAAGGTCATCGCGGGCGGAGGCATCGAGGAGCTCAAGGCCAAGGTGGGCGGGCGGACCCTGCGGATCCGGCCGACCGACGCCCTGCAGCTGCGGCCCCTCGCCGGATACCTCGACGACCTCGGCATCACCGGCCTGGCGACCACCACCGTGGACACCGAGACCGGCACCCTGCTCGTCCCGGTGCTCAGCGACGAGCAGCTCACCGCCATCGTCGGCGCCGTCACCGCGCGGGGCATCACCCTCGCCTCCATCTCCACCGAACTTCCCAGCCTGGACGAGGTGTTCCTGTCCCTCACCGGCCACCGTGCCAGTGCCCCGCAGGACGCCGTGCCCACCGACGACCGCGAGGAGGTCGCCGTATGAGCTCCCGCCCGTCGCCCACCACCACCCTGAACGAGGCGCTTCGCGCCGCCCCTTCGAACACCACAACAGCGAACACGGCGGCCGCCGCCGACGCCCGCATCTCCCTGCGGGCGCACCTGCGGCACACCGGTGCGCTCGTACGCCGCAACCTCCTGTGGATCCGGCAGGACCCGGAGTCGATGTTCGACGCCATCCTGATGCCGATCGTCTTCACGCTGCTGTTCGTGTACGTCTTCGGCGGCTCGATCGGACAGGCGCTCGGCGGCGGCCAGGAGGACTACGTCCAGTACGTCGTGCCCGGCATGATGGCCATGATGGGCATGAGCATGGCCATGTCGGTCGGGACCGGATTCAACCAGGACTTCAACACCGGCGTCATGGACCGCTTCCGGTCCCTGCCGATCGGGCGCGGCTCGGTGCTCTTCGCCAAGATCGCGGTGGAGCTCCTGCGCATGATGATCGCCACCACGATCATGCTGATCGTCGGCGTCCTGGTCGGCTTCGACATCACCAACTGGGGCGGGCTGCTCGCGGCCGTGGCGCTGGCCGCACTGTTCGGGTCGGCGCTGATGTGGGTCTTCCTCACCCTCGGCGTGATCCTGAAGAGCGCTCAGTCCGTACAGGGGCTCGGCTTCCTGGTGCTGATGCCGCTCCAGTTCGGCTCGTCGATCTTCGCGCCGACCACGTCGATGCCGGGCTGGCTGCAGTCCTTCACCGACGTCAACCCGCTGTCCTCGCTCGCGGACGCCGCGCGCGGCCTGATGGTGGGCGGCCCGGTCGCGCACGACCTGTGGGTGACCGTCGCCTGGTCGGTGGGCCTTACGGCCATCATGGCGCCGATCGCGATCCACAAGTTCCGCACGAAGAACTGACGCTCCGCACGAAGAACGGACGTTCCGCACGAAGAACGGACGTTCCGTACGAGGAGCCGACGTCTCCGTCCTACGAACCGGCGGAGGTCAGATCAGGGCGGTGGCCTCCCGGGAGGAGAGGCCACCGCCCTCCGTGTACGCCGCCTCGTAGGCCGCGTCGCCGAGCACCGCGCGGGTGCGTTGCGCCGCCCCTTCGTACACCTTGCGCTCGTGTGTCGACGCGACGTACCGGGCCGGCAGCAGCCCGTCGGAGGCGCCGAGGCAGCGGGCGGCGTCGCGGGCGCGGCAGCCGCCGTCGACGCGGGCCAGGGCGTAGGCGGCGGTGCTCAGAAACGCCGAGCGCATGTGCGGGGCGATGGCCTCGGACAGCGGTTCCTCGGCGCGTTCCAGGGCGCGCTTGATCATGGCCAGGGACCGCTCGTAGCGGGCGTCCGCCGCGTCCAGCCAGGCCTCCGCACCGAGGATGAAGGCATCGAAGACGACAAAGTGGGCGATCTTGAACTGCTCGCGCAACAGCCGGAGTTGCTCACGCGCCTCGGCGATCCGGCCGCTCATGCCGAGTCGGCCGGCCAGGATCAGCCGGGCGAACGGCATCGCCTGGTCGTTCCCGCCGCTCGCCTCGTCGATGACCGCACGCAGCAGCCGCTCGCCCCGCTCGACCTCGCCCGCCTCGATCATGACGCTGCCGAGCCGGGCCCTGAGAACGCCCTTCTGGGCATGGGCGCCGAGCCGTTCGGCCCGCTCGATCGCCGCCTCGTAGTTCGCGGCCGCCCTGTCCCACTCACCCATGCGTTCGCATGCCTCGGCGCGGGCGGCGAGGGCCTCGGCGGTGCCCCACAGGTCGCCGAGACGCTCGTAGATCTCCAGCGACTCCTCGGCATCGCGGATGGCGTCGCCCTCGCCGGCCCAGTCGCTGCGGTTGGCGTACATGTTGGCACGCCACTGCAGGCTCGCCGCGAGTTCCCAGTCGTACCCGGGCGTCTCGCGGGAGGTGCGGACGGTGGCGTCGAGGACGGTGCGCAGCCGCTCCATGTCCCCGGTGAGCATGACGGCGAAGATCCAGAGGTAGCCGGGCAGCCGGCAGGTCTGCGGCATACCCGGTTCGTAGGTGGCGGCGATGGCACGCAGCTTGGCCTGTGCCCCGGGGGTCTGCCAGGCCTCCAACTCGGTGTCCATGCAGGCGAGATGGACGAGATGGACACCGCGCCGCGCCTCTTCGAGGGCCTCCCCGGTCCACGGGGGCGGAGTGTCCGTGCAGCGCTCCCACACCGGCTGCGCGGGGCGGACCGGCTCGGCGAAGGGGTCGGGGCCGAGGGTCTGGACCTCGCGGGACCAGTTGCGGGCCTCGATCCGCAGTTCGCGCATCTGCCAGTACCAGGCCAGCGACAGGATCAGGCACAGCGCCTCCTGCTCGTCGCGGCCGGCGACCGCGTGGCGCAGGGCGACGCGCAGATTCTCGTACTCGCGTTCCAGGCGCTCGATGGCGGCGAGCTGGCCGGGGCCGCGCAGCAACGCGTCGGTGGTGCGGGCGAGTTCGCGGTAGTACGTCAGATGCGCGCGCTCGGCCTCGCCGCGCCGGCCGGTCTCGTCGAGGCGCTCACCGGCGTACTCGGCGACGGTCTCCAGGAGCCGGTAGCGCATCGCGCCGTCCGCCGAAGGGGCGGCCACCACCAGGGACTTGTCGACGAGGGAGCCGAGCGAATCCAGGGCTGCGGGTCCGCACACGGCCTCGGCGGCGGTGAGGTCGCAGCCGCCCGCGAAGACGGACAGCCGCCGCAGCACGTCGCGTTCGTCCTCGTCGAGCAGTTCCCACGACCAGTCGACGACCGCCCGCAGGGTCTGCTGGCGGGGGCGGACGGTGCGGCTGCCGGAGGTGAGCAGGCGGAAGCGGTCGTCCAGCCGGTCCGCGATCTGGCGTGGGGTGAGCATGCGGAGCCGGGCGGCGGCGAGTTCGATGGCGAGCGGGAGGCCGTCGAGGCGCAGACAGATCTCGGCGCAGGCCGCGGCGGTCTCGTCGTCGGCGTCGACGCGGAAGCCGGGCCGGGCGGCGGCGCCCCGGTCGGCGAGCAGCCGCAGCGCGACGGGCTCGGGCAACGGCTCGACGGGCCGCAGCAACTCCCCCGGTACGCCGAGGGGTTCGCGGCTGGTGGCCAGCACCGTCAGCTCCGGGCAGCGCTCCAGCAGTTCCGCGACGAGGCGGGCGGCGGCCTCGACGACGTGCTCGCAGTTGTCGAGGATCAGCAGCATCCGGCGCTTGCCGCAGTGCTCGGCGAGCCGCTCGACGGGGTCGTCGTGCCGGTCGGACCCGGCCCGCATGGCCTCGGCGCCGGCGCCGTACAGCACGGTCTCGCGGGCGCCGACAGCGGTGAGTACGGCCTCCGGTACGGCCTCGGGGTCGTCGACCGGCGCGAGCTCGGCCAGCCACACCCCGTCCGGGGCACCGTCCCGCACGCTCTCGGCGGCCTCCTGCGACAGCCGCGTCTTCCCGGCCCCGCCGGGGCCCAGCAGCGTGACGAGCCGGGCGGTCCTGAGGTCCCCGTGGATGGCCTCGATGTCGGCTTCCCGGCCGACGAAGGAGGTGAGCCGGGCGCGGAGGTTGCCGGCCCGGCCCCGGGCCCCGCCCCCGACCTGTCCAGTGCCGTTCGCCCCGTCGACGGCCCCGCCCCCCTTGCCGGGTACACCTGTACCCGCACTCGCCAACTCGTGACGGTGGAGCCTCGCCTCGGCGTCGCCGTGCGGCCGGACATCGTGGCCGTCTCGGGCGGCCCGGAGTGCACCGTGGACGGATCGGCTCCCGTCACGCGGACGCAGACCGTCCTCTCCCCTGTGCGCGTCCTTTCCCGGCCCGAGGAACTCCTCGTGCAGCGCCCGCAGTTCCGGCCCCGGATCGGAACCGAGCCGCTCCGCCAGCAGTCGCCGTACGTCCTCGTACGCGGCCAGCGCCTCCGCCGTGCGGCCCGCGTCGCGCAAGGCGCGCAGGCGCAGAGCTTGGAGGGGTTCGTCCAGAGGGTGACTGTCACACAGGGCGGTCAGCTCGGGCAGGGCGTGTTCGGCGTGGCCGAGGGCGAGGGCGGCGGTGTGGCGGGCGCGCAGGGCGTCGAGGCGGCGGGCCTCCTGGCGGGCCGCCTCGGCGGTGTGGTCGGGGAGGTCGGCGAGGGCGGGGCCGCGCCACAGGGCAATGGCGTCGTCGAGAACGCCGGCCGCTTTGCCGGGGTCGCCGTCGGCCAACGCGCGCGTGCCCTCACCGATGAGGCGTTCGAACCGGTGCAGGTCGATGTCGTCGGGCACGGTGGTGAGCCGGTATCCGCCCTCCGCGGAGGCGATGGCGTCGGCGCCGAGGGCGCGGCGCAAGCGACCGACCAGCGCCTGCAGGGCGCCCGGGGCATCGGCGGGCGGGTCGCCGGCCCAGACCTCGTCGACCAAGAGGCCCGCGGAGACCGTGCGACAAGGATGCAGTGCGAGGACCGTCAGCAGCGCGCGCAGGCGCGCGCCGCCGACCGGGACGACCGTGCCGTCGGGGCGGAATGCCTGCGTGGTGCCGAGGATGCGATAGCGCACTGGACCATTGTCCCCGGTGCCCTCGGCGACGGTCACGCGGTTTCTTTCCGTGCGGCGTGTGGTGAGGCAGGCCGGGAGGCGCCGGTCCCTGGCCAGAGAGGATCCATGCCGTCGGTTCATGGCGTGGATTTATGTAACTCTCAGCTCCTTAGATACAAACACGCTTAGCCTCAGAACCATGACACGACCTGTCAGGGCATTGATCGCCGTCCGGCTCACGGTCCGGACCGACTCGACCACCAGTCCTGACCGGCAACTCGAAGGGTGCAGATCCTTCAGCGTGTCGCGCGGCTGGGATGTCGTCGGCGTTGCCAAGGACCTTTCCGTCTCCGCCACCGCCGTGCCGCCGTGGCAACGTCCGGAACTGTCCCGATGGCTCGACGACCGTGCACCTGAATTCGACGTGATCGTCTTCTGGCGACTCGATCGGTTTGTTCGCCGGGTCGGGGATCTGCACAAGATGATCGAGTGGGCCGAGCGCCATGGAGGCAAGGGACTGGTTTCCGCTACCGAACCGTTCGATCTCACGAGTTCAGCGGGACAGCGGACAGCCACCATGATCGCCACATTCGCCCAGATGGAAGCCAACACTGCGGCTGAGCGGGTTGCATCGTCGCGCGCGCATCTGCTCACGTCCACGCGATGGGGCGGCGGTTCACCCCCTTTCGGCTATCGCACCTACGCGAAGGACGGTTCCCGCTACCTGGAGATCAACCCGAAGACGGCTGCCATCGTTCGGGAAGCCGCTCGGCGCGTCATCGACGGTGAGCCGGTCAACGCCATCTGCCGGGACTTCGAAGACCGCGGGCTGCCTGCACCTGCGGACACTTATCACCGGAACAAGTCCGGCAAGGACTTCCTCTGGTACCCCCGTACGCTCAAGGGGATCCTCATGTCCCCCACTCTGCTGGGCTGGAAGACACGCAGCGAGGACGTCCCCGGCAAGAAGTACAAGAATCGCGTCCTGGTGCACGACCAGGAGGGCCGTCCCATCCGCGCAGCCGAAGCAGTGCTGGATCAGGAAGTCTTCGATCGCCTTCAGGACACCCTGGCTCGTTCCTCATCCCCGGTCGCCCAACGCTCGGAAACGCCCAGGACCCCGCTCCTCCACGTGATCAAATGCGGCGGGTGCGGCAAGAATCTTCAGCTTCACACATCCAGGAAGCAGCGCAAGGACGGGACATACCGGGTGACCGAGAAGGTTCGCTGCCTTTCGCGAGTCGGCTCCCCGGCATGCCCCGGCTACGTGTTCCTGCCTGGCGAGGAGATCGTCAACCCTGTCCTGCACATGCTGGTCCAAGCAGTCGGGGACGAGCCGGTCACTCGCCGCGTGTATGCCGATCGCGCCCGCGCCAGGGACGAGTCGCGTCCGTCACAGGATGCCGACGTGGACCACTGGCGTTTCGAACCTCTCGGCACCACTTTCGCCGAGCGGTGGCAGAGCATGGGGGTCGCCGAGATCGGTGAGGATCTGGTCCATGCCGGCATCACGGTTCGATGCCACCCCCGAGACCGCGGCGGTCACGTTCTGGACATCCCCGAAGACTTCCGAGAGCGTCTTGCGAAGTTTTTGAGGTAGACGAGCCCCTACGGCTGCCGGGACCCGCACCCTCCCGCGCCTCCCTGCTCTGGGAGACTCCCAGGAACACGAGTCCTTGCTCCCCGATCCACGATCACCGTCGAGGTGTCCCCGAGCTCGGCCGCCACGTACGAGGAGTCCGCCCATGACCACCGCCTCTCGCACCAGCGAACAGCGGATCAGCCCTGTCTTCCTAGGAATCGCTGCCGTCACGGCAGCCACCGGGTGGGCGGTGTGGACAGGCTTCGCTGCGTCACCGGGACTCGCCGTGTTCCTCTTCGTGACCTCGGCCTGGGTGGTGTCCCTGTGTCTCCATGAGTACGCACACGCGCGTACCGCGCTTCACTCGGGCGACATCAGCGTCGGAGCCAAGGGCTACTTGAGCCTCAATCCTCTCGCCTATACACACGCTCTGCTCAGCATCGTGCTCCCCGTCATCTTCGTGATCATGGGCGGCATCGGCCTCCCGGGCGGTGCCGTCTTCATCGAGCGCGGGCGGATCCGGGGGCGCTGGCGGCACAGTCTGATCTCGGCGGCCGGGCCGCTGACGAACGTGCTGTTCGCCGTCGTGTGCACCGCCCCGTTCTGGCTGGGCGCCCTGGACGGCGTCCCCCGCGACTTCCGGTTCGCGCTCGCCTTCCTCGCGCTGCTCCAGGTCACGGCGGCGATCCTGAACTTCCTGCCGGTCCCGGGCCTGGACGGCTACGGCGTGATCGAGCCGTGGCTGTCGCAGAAGATCAGGCGCCAGGTGGAGCCGTTCGCGCCGTTCGGCCTGCTGTTCGTGTTCGCGCTGCTGTGGGTCCCGGAGGTCAACGGCGCGTTCTTCGACATGATCGACGCCGTCCTGCGCGGCCTCGGCATCAGCGACTTCGACACCTACTGCGGATACGACCTGTTCCGCTTCTGGCGGGACTCGAACGAGCTCTGCTCGATCAGCGGATGACCCGGTTCGGGCTCAGCCCCTGACCGAGTCCCGCCGCTCGTCCCTGCCCCGCTTCACGTAGTACCAGCACATGTTGCTGGACAGCCCCGCCAGCAGCACCCACACGATCCCCAGCAAGCTGCCCTGCGCGAACGAGACCACGGCCGCGGCCACGGCGAGCACACAGACGATCAGGGCATAGACACCAAGGCGGGGCATTTCACTCGGCTCCTTCGGGGGACACTGCTACGCCGACCAGTGTCCCCCATCCCGTCATACGTCCGTGACGCGGAGCCCCGCGTGCGCCTTGTAGCGCCGGTTCACCGAGATCAGGTTCGCGACCAGCGCCTCGACCTGGTGGGCGTTGCGCAGCCGCCCCGCGAAGATGCCGCGCATGCCGGGGATGCGGCCCGCCAGCGCCTGGACGATCTCGACGTCCGCCCGGACCTCGCCGAGGACCATCACGTCGGTGTCGATCTCGTCGATCTCGGGGTCCTCCAGGAGGACCGCCGACAGATGGTGGAAGGCGGCCGTCACCCGGGAGTCCGGCAGCAGGGCGGCGGCCTGCTCGGCGGCGCTGCCCTCCTCCGGCTTCAGCGCGTAGGCGCCCTTCTTGTCGAAGCCGAGCGGGTTGACGCAGTCGACGACCAGCTTGCCCGCCAGCTCCTCGCGCAGGGATTCGAGGGTCTTGCCGTGGCCCTCCCACGGCACGGCGACGATCACGATGTCGCTGCGCCGCGCGCACTCGGCGTTGTCGGCGCCCTCGACGCCGTGCCCGAGCTCCTCGGCGGCGGACTCGGCACGTTCGGCGGCCCGCGAGCCGATGATCACCTTCTGGCCGGCCCGGGCGAGCCGGTAGGCGAGGCCCTTGCCCTGCGGCCCGGTCCCGCCGAGCACGCCGACGACGAGCCCGGAGACGTCCGGGAGGTCCCAGGGGTCCTTGGCCGGGGCCTTCGCGGGGGTCCCGGCGGGCTGCTGTGCACTGTCGCTAGAGGTCATGCGCCGACTTTACGTCCGCCCTGCCCGGCCCAAAGGCTCAGGTGAGCTCCGTCACGGGCACCCGCCGGAAGGCGATGGTCTCGTACGCGCTGAAGTCGCCGGTCTCGTAGAGGAGTCCGACCGCGTCGTCGTCGATCCGTACGAGGTCCGAGTACGCGGCGGGCAGTCCGTCCACCGGGTGCGCGGACCGCCAGGTGACGCCGCCGTCGGCGGAGGCGCGGATGGTCATCAGTGCGCGGAAGCCGGGGTCGGCGGGGCCCGCGTAGAGCAGCACGTCGGGGTCGCGCAGCTGCAGGACGCTGCCCTCGCAGACGGGGGCGGTGAGGCCGGCCTGGGGGCGGAAGGGTTTCACCAGCGTCGCGCCGCCGTCCTCGGAGTAGGCGTCGGCTCGGGTGCCGGGGGACGTGGAGTCGTTGCGGGTGTTGAAGTAGACGCGCCCGTCGGGGAGTTCGGCGGCGGTGGTCTCGTTGACGTTGATGTAGCCGTCGGTGTTGCCGTCGACGTACCCGATGCGCCAGGTGGCGCCGCGGTCGTCGCTGAGCAGGCAGTGGCCCCCGTTGTACTTGCCCTCCGTGCCGTTGTCCCGTCCGGCCGGGGGCAGGGAGTGGTTGGCGGGGACGACGACCCGGCCGCCGGCCAGCTGGACGGCGTGGCCCGGGGTGGTGGCGTACCAGCGCCACTCCGGCCGCTTCGTGCCCTTGGTGATCTCCGTCGGTGCGGACCAGGTCGCCCCGTCGTCGTCGCTGTGCTGCACCCAAACGCGCCGCCCGTCCGCGGCGCTCACCACACCGCGGCGGATGGCGCTCTCGGTGGCGAGGGCGGCGTTGCGGACGTGGACGAGCAGGATGCGGCCGGTGTCGAGGACGACGGGAGCCGGGTTGCCGGCGAGGTCGTCACCGTTCTTGGCGGCGACCTGGAGCGGGCCCCAGGTGCGGCCGCCGTCGGTGGAGCGCTTCAGCACGATGTCGATGTTCCCGAAGTCGTCGTGCGAGCCGACCCGGCCCTCGCAGAAGGCGAGGAGGGTGCCGGTGGAGGTGGCGACGACGGCCGGGATGCGGAAGCTCGCGTAGCCCTCGCGGCCCGCGCGGAAGGGGACGCTGGTCTCTGCCATGGGGGGCTCCTCGGATGGCCGGTCGCCGCGGCTCGGTCGACGGTGGCTGTGCGGCCGGTGTACGGACGGATGTGCGGGACAACGAGTCCATCTGCCCAAGTCGGGCGAATTCGTGGTGAACTCCGGGTCACGAGTGGTCGATTGCGGCAGGATGCGGTCGCATGGATGCCGTACGTGTCGCGTTGCTGCGCGAAGTACTCGCCGGAACCGAGTGGTTGGGGGCCACCCGGGGGTTCGCGGGTGCGCTGCGGACGTCGGCGGTGGCGCACGGGGGCGGGCTGCTGCTGGTCGGCACGCCGCAGTACGAGCCGTGGCATCTGGCGGCCCATCTGGTCGACGAGGCCGCGTGGTCGGGCACTCCGGAGCTGGCCCCGACACTCGTACGGCATCACGCGCGGGCCTCGGATCCGGCGCATCTGGCGGTCGGGCTCGGACGGTTGGCGGCGGCGCGGCGCGGGGAGACGCTGCTGGTGGTGTCGCCGGAGGGGCCGGGCGCGCCGCTTCTGGAGCGGGTGCACGACGCCCGGCTGGCCGGCGCGACGGTGCTGGCGCTGGGCGCCGGCGAGGGCGAACTGACGTCGATGGCCCACGAGACGCTGACCGTGCCGGAGGGTGCGGAGCTGGACCTGGACACCGTGCAGCACCTGGTGAGCGCGGCCGCCGGCGAGAACGCGCTGCCCTCTCCGCGGGGGCGCCGGCGCTTCCGGGACCGCCTGTCCCGCCTGGCGGACTCCCTGACGGCGCCGCCGCCCACGGGCTGGTGACCCACTGGCCGGTGCCGGGCGCCTCGCCCGCAAAACCGTTTGCCTCGGGCACCGCACCGCCTGACCATGACCTTTCGTGACCGACGACTCCCCCGTTCCCCCCACTCCTCCCTCGCCGTCTTCCCGCCTCCGGGCCGTGCTGCCCGACCTCGCACCGTGGCGGGCCTCCGTCGACTTCCGGCGGCTGTGGCTGGCGGGGCTGGTCACCTACTTCGGCAGCTTCCTGACCTTCGTCGCGCTGCCCGTGCAGATCAAGGAGCTGACGGGGTCCGCCGCGGCGGTCGGGGCGATCGGGGCCGTGGAGCTGGTGCCGCTGATCGTGTTCGGGCTGTACGGGGGTGCGCTCGCCGACGCGCTCGACAAGCGGAAGCTGATCGTGTGGACGGAGGCCGGGCAGGCGGTGCTCAGCGCGGTGCTGCTGGTCAACGCACTGCTGCCGAGCCCCGCCATCTGGCCGCTGTACGTCGTCGCCGCCCTGTCCTCCGCCCTCGTGTCGGTCCAGCGGCCGGCCATGGACGCCCTGCTGCCCCGGATCGTGGCCCACGACCACCTCCCGGCCGCCGCCTCGCTCAACGCGCTGCGCTGGCAGGTCGGCGGCGTCGCCGGCCCGGCCCTGGCCGGCGTGGTCGTGGCGTACGCCGGGCTCGGCTGGGCGTACGGCGTGGATCTGCTGACCTTCGTCGCCTCCGTGCTGTTCGTGCTCAATCTCGCCCCCTCCCCCGCCTCCCACGAGGCCGCGAAACCGTCCCTGAAGGCCATCGCCGAGGGCGCCCGTTACGCCTGGAACCGCAAAGAGCTTCTCGGCACGTATGTGATCGACATCGCGGCGATGCTCTTCGCGATGCCGCTCGCCGTACTGCCGTTCCTCGCCGACGAGTTGAACGCCCCCTGGGCGCTGGGCCTGATGTACGCGGCGGTCCCGGCCGGGGCGATGCTGGTGAGCCTGACCAGCGGCTGGACCTCGCGGGTGCACCGGCACGGGAGGGCCGTCGTCCTGGCGGCCGCGCTGTGGGGCACGGCGATCGCGGCGGCCGGTGTCTCCGGGAACGTATGGCTGGTCCTGCTGTTCCTGACCCTCGGCGGCGCCGCGGACATGGTCAGCGGCATGTTCCGCGGGGTGATGTGGAACCAGACGATCCCGGACGAGCTGCGCGGCCGGCTCGCCGGGATCGAGCTGCTGTCGTACTCGGTGGGCCCGCAGCTGGGCCAGACCTACGTCGGCGGCATGGCGGCCTGGCGGGGCGTGCGGACATCGATCTGGTCGGGCGGGCTGCTGTGCGTGGGCGCGGTGGGGCTGCTGGCGCTGTGCCTGCCGAAGCTGATGACGTACGACGCCCGGACGAACGAGCATGCGGTACGGCTGCGGGAGCAGCGGGCAGCGGCAGCGGCCGCACGGGCGCCGGCAGCGAAACCCGCGCCGGCGCCCGCGGAGGGCTGATCAGTCGTCGTCCGGGGCACGGTTCGGGGCGTCGTGCCACCGCGGGTCGCCCTCCCACTCCAGGTTGCGCTCACGGGCGAGGTCCATCGCCTGCTGGGCCTCCTGCGGGGTGGCGTACGGTCCGAAACGGTCCTTGGCGGGGCACTCCGGCCCCTCCTCCACCTTCTTGTGGACGAGGCAGTAGTACCACTCCCCCGGCTTGCCGACCGTCCGCTTCTTGAACAAGGCCATGTCCGGCTCCTCTCGCCACCGACATGTTCCCCCATGCCCGCTGGTTAGACTCGCTGGCATGTCTGGCCAGTCGCTGCTCGTCCCAGGGGAGCTCTCCCCCACCCGTTCCGTGCCCGGAAACATCCGTCGCCCCGAGTACGTCGGCAAGCCCGCGCCGACGCCGTACACGGGGCCGGAGGTGCAGACTCCGGAGACCGTCGAGGCGATGCGTGTCGCCGGCCGTATCGCCGCGCGGGCGATGGCCGAGGCGGCGAAGCTGATCGCGCCCGGTGTCACGACGGACGAGCTGGACAAGGCGGCGCACGAGTACATGTGCGACCACGGCGCCTATCCCTCCACGCTCGGCTACCGCGGTTTCCCGAAGTCCCTGTGCACCAGCGTCAACGAGGTCATCTGCCACGGCATCCCGGACTCGACGGTGCTGCGCGACGGCGACATCGTCAACCTCGACGTGACGGCGTACATCGGCGGGGTGCACGGCGACAACAACGCCACGTACCTGGTCGGGGACGTCGACGAGGAGTCCCGGCTGCTGGTGGAGCGGACCCGGGAGGCCCTGAGCCGCGCGATCAAGGCGGTCAAGCCGGGCCGTCAGATCAACATCATCGGGCGGGTCATCGAGTCGTACGCCAAGCGCTTCGGCTACGGCGTGGTGCGTGACTTCACCGGCCACGGCATCAACTCGTCGTTCCACTCCGGCCTGATCGTCCCGCACTACGACAGCCCGCACGCGACGACGGTCATCCAGCCCGGCATGACCTTCACGATCGAGCCGATGCTGACGCTCGGGACGCACGAGTACGACATGTGGGACGACGGCTGGACGGTCGTCACGAAGGACCGCAAGCGCACGGCGCAGTTCGAGCACACGCTGGTGGTGACGGAGACGGGGACGGAGATCCTCACACTGCCGTAACCGAGCAGGTCACCGAACCCGTCCTTCGCCCTGCGGAGGGCGGGTTTTCTCGGTACCCTTTTACCGACACAGCGTCGGCAAACCTATTGACTTAGGTAAGCCTAACCTCAGAAAATACTGCCATGGACTCCTTCTCGACAGTCATCCGCACCGCCTCCCACGAGCAGCACGTGGAGGCGGAGACCTCGACGTTCATGAGCGACCTGCTCGGCGGCCGGCTGGGCGTGGACGCATACGCGCGCTACACCGAGCAGTTGTGGTTCGTGTACGAGGCGCTGGAGACCGGCACCGAGCGGCTGGCGTCGGACCCGGTGACCGGACCCTTCATCCAGCCGGAGCTGTTCCGGCTGACGTCACTGGAGCGGGACCTGGCGCATCTGCGGGGTCCGCAGTGGCGGACGGGGCTGTCGGCACTGCCCGCGACGCAGGCGTACGCGGACCGGGTGCGGGAGTGCGCCGGCACCTGGCCGGCCGGCTACATCGCCCACCACTACACGCGCTACCTGGGCGACCTCTCCGGCGGCCAGATCATCCGCGACAAGGCGGAGAAGACCTGGGGCTTCGCCCGCAAGGGCGACGGGGTCCGCTTCTACGTCTTCGAGGAGATCACCAACCCGGCGGCGTTCAAGCGGGGTTACCGCGAACTCCTGGACCAGGTCCGCGCCGACGACCTGGAGAAGCAGCGGATCGTGGCGGAGTGCAAGAAGGCGTTCGCCTTGAACACGGCGGTGTTCCGGGCGCTGGGCGAGGAGTTCCCGCTGAGCGCCTGAGCGCCTGAGCGCCTGAGCGCCTGAGCTTCCGAGGCTCAGCGCTCCAGGAGAACCCGCCCTCCGATCTCCACCCAGCCCTCGGGCTGCGGTGCCGTGAGGATCTGGGACCCGGCTCCCTGGGTGATGTTGAGGGCGCGGCCCAGGCGGTCGGTGAGCAGCAGGGCCGCCGCGCCGGTCGCCTCGTCCTCGTCGATGCCGTCGCCGCGGCCGGGGAAGGCACGGGCCCGGATACGGCCGGCCGCCTCGTCCTCCCACGCCCAGGCATAGATCCTCCCCCAGACTTCGTCCGGGGGGACCCCCATCTCGCTTCGCTCACCTGGCGGGGGCACGTCGAGCTCGTCCACCGCGGCCGCAGTCCCGTACTGCCGCAGGGTGCGCGGCGGGGCCCACTCCGCCCGTGCCTCGATCCAGCTGAACTCGCCGTCCAGCCGTGCCCCGACGACGCCGGCCGGGGTGATCAGTTCGGGCACGTCGAGGAGCCAGGCCGTGCCGACGCAGGGGTGACCGGCGAAGGGCAGGCGCAGGGTCGGGGTGTAGATGTCGATGACTCCGCGCTCGGGGTCGTCGACGAACACGGTCTCGCTGAAGCCGAGCTTGCCTGCGAAGGCCTGCCGGTCGGCCCGGTCGGGCATGACGGAGCCCTCGCGGACGACGCCGAGTTCGTTGCCGTACCCGCCGTTGGGGCCGCAGAAGACGCGCAGGACGTCGAAGTCAGTCACGGGGGAAATTGAAACATCACCCGGGCGGCGAGCTCGTCCCAGGCGGCGGCTCCGCCGGGGAGGGGCAGGAAGCGGGTGGGGGGCACGCCGTAGGGCAACGAGGCGATCGTGTCGCCGTACGCCCTTTCCATGGTGGCCCGTTGGCGTTCCGCGCCCGGGTCGTCGGCGCGCGCCGCCAGGCCTTGCATACGGTGCTCGTGGGCCTCGGTCACCTCCTCGGCAGCCCGGCGCCACTCCTCCTCGTCGGGCACCCGGCCCAGTTCCACGCACTCCGGCGTGCGGTCCTCCGCCAGTGCCGCCACCGCCCGGTCGTGACCGTCCAGGATCACCCAGCCGTCCAGGAAGGACACCCACCACAGCAGGACGGGCGCGAGTGTGCCGTCGCGTGCGTGCTTGCGGTACGCCTTCACCCGCGCGGCATCCGGTGCGGAGAGCCGGCGCAGCGGGAGGACTCCGTGCCAGCCGCCCCCGCAGTACAGCTCCAGCCGGCCGCCGGGCCAGTCCCGTACGAAGTCCTCGGTCCAGATGCCCGGCGGGAAGCCGGTCCGCAGGGCCAGCTCCCAGCGTCCGTCCCGCAACGGGGTCCCGCCCGCCTCCTCCAGCCAACGCGCGTACTGGTGCGGCCAGTTGACCGACGACCGCATGGCTGACGAGCGCAGCGGCGGCAGCGGTGAGCGGTAGCCGTCGAGGCGGTGCAGATGGAGCTCCGGGCAGCAGCCCTCGCCCACCGACCGGCCCAGCAGCACGGGGTGGTCCCCCTGCCGCAGCAGCAACCGTCCCCGGTCGGCGGTCTCGAAACGCAATGCCGGCGGGCCGGGACGGTCTCGTACGTTCAGTACCAGCCGCCCCGGCCCCAGCAGTTCTCTGTGCCCCCTGTTCATGGGGACAGTCTTACGCGTCGGTACGCCGCCTGCGCATCGCGAACACCACGGCCGCGCCCGCGGCTGCGGTCACCGCGGCGGCCGTGCCCAGCGCCGCCACCGGCACGTCCGAACCGGTGTTGGCGAGGCCGCCCGTCACACCGCCGGTCGTCGAGCCCGTGCCGCCGGTGGTCGAACCCGCCGTGCCGGAGGAGCCGCCGGTCGAACCGCCCGTGGAACCGCCCGTCGATCCCCCCGTCGAGCCGTCGTCGTCGCCGGGCAGGTCCGCGTCCGCCGTCAGGGCCACCGCCAGGTCGACCGGGTCGAATTCGGTGCCGGCGGTGTAGAAGCCGCCGAAGGCCTTCGCGCCGGCCTCGGTGAGGGTGGCCTTGACGTCGTCGACCGTGATGACGTCGTCCTGCGCGGTCAGGTCGGACTCGTTCGCCTTCAGGTCGGCCAGGACGACGTCCTCGGTCTTCTCGCCGACGCTGGTGACATCGGCGGTGAGTTCGCCGGTGCCCTCGTCGAGGGTCGCGCGGAGGTTGTTCAGGGTGAGGTCGAGGCCGTACCCGCCGCTCTCGCCCTCGCCCTTGTGGCCCTTGAAGGTGACGGCGCCCTCGAAGCTCGCGGAGAGGGCGTCGGCGTCGGCGTCGTACTCCCCCGTCGCGTCGACGAAGGTGAAGACCCCGTTGCCGGTGGCCTGCGAGGCGCCGTCCGACGTCGTGATCTCGCCCTTCGCCACATTGCCCACGACGTACGAACGGAAGGACTGCTTGACGCCCCAGTCGAGCGTGCCGTCGGCTATGTCGCCCTGGGCCGGCGCCTCGGTGGCGGACTCGGAGGGGTCGGCGCTCGTGGACGGCGAGGCGGATCCGGTCGCCGTGGCGGTCGGGGGCGGGGATTGCGTGGCCGTCGCGGTCGGCGTCGGGGTCGTGCTCGGGGTCTGCGTGGCGGTGGCCGTGGGTGTCGGCGTGGGCGTCGGCGACTGGGGCGGCGTCTTCTGTACGACGGTGAGCGGGTCCCCCGCCGCGCCCTCGTAGCTCGCGCTGCCGAAGACGTCCGCGGCCTCCTTCGTCAGCTTGGTCGCCATGTCGGTCATCGCCCGGGTCACGGTGACGTCGGCGAGCGGCACGTCCTGCGCGGTCGTACCGGACTTGGTGACATCGGCGGTGATCTCGGCGGCCGCGCTGTCGAACCGCACGTCGGACAGGGCGATGTCGAAGCCGTGCAGCTTGGAGACGATCTGGAGGTCGCCCTTGAAGGCGAGGTCGACGGTGTGGGCCGTGGAGTCGTAGGTGCCGGTGCCGTCCGTGAAGGTGAACGCGCCGTTCCCGGCGGCCTGCGAGGCCCCGTCCTTCGCGGTGAAGCTGCCGGCCGCCATGCCGGTCACGTAGGTGCGGTACGACTGCTTGATGCCCCATGTCAACTCGTAGCCGCTGAGCGGGACTTCGGCCGCCGAGGCGGTGCCGGCGCCGAGGGTGGCGAGTGCGGTGGCGCCCAGCGCGGCCGCGGTGGCGACAGCGGCGGCGAGGGTGACGGGACGGCGTCTGCGGGAAGTGGCGGACATGGTCGGGGTTCTCCTTGCGGTGGGTGGGAGTCCGTGGGCGGGTGTCCGTCGCGGCGGACAGGGGCGGCGCGGGCACGGCGGTCGGGGCTTGGGGGGAAGTCCTCTTGGGACGTTCAGTCCTCGTCGGACGGGGGGACGGCTTCACCAGCCGGCCGGGTACGGCGCCTGCGTACGGTGACGAACGCGAAGGCCGCGCCCGCGAGCAGCAGGAACCCGGCCGCGAGGCCGATGGGCAGGGCGGGGACGCCGCCGTCGTCGGAGGTGCTCGCGACGGGTTCGGCCGACGGGTCGGGGGACGCCGACGACTTGTCCGGCGTCGCGCTCGCCGTGGGGGTGCTGCCCAGGTCGGGCAGGGCGGGCAGTTCGGCGTCGTCGGTGGTGGCGACGGCCAGCGACACCGGGTCCATCTCGGTGCCCGCCTTGTACATCCCGCCGAAGGCCTTGGCGCCCTCGGCGGTGAGCTTCGCGGGGGCCTCGGTGACCTTCGCCAGGCCGTCCTTCGCCTTGAGGTCCTTGGCCGTGAAGGTGACCAGGGGGACCTTGTCGCCGGTGAAGCCGGCGCCTGCGACGTCGGCGAGGAGCGTGCCCTTGCCGTCCGCGACGGTGGCACGGACGCCGCTCAGTTTCAGGTCGAGGCCCTGTGCCCCGGTGAAGCGGACCGCGCCCTGGAACGACGCCCGGAGGTCACCGTCCTTCAACGTCCCCTCCCCGTCGGGGAAGCGGAACAGCGCACCACCGTCCTCGGCGCCGGACGACAGGGTCCACTCGCCCTTGGCGATGTCCCCGGTGACGTACTCCCGGAACGTGCGGCGCACACCCCAGTCGACGGCGCCGTCCACGAGCTTGCCGCCGGAAGTCTCCTTCTTCGCCGGGGACTTGGTGGCACTCGGCGTGGGCGAGGGTGCCGGCTTCTTGGTCGCCGCCGCCCGCACGTCCGCCGACAGGCTCACCGGGTCGAGCGCGGTCCCGGCGGTGTAGTACCCGGCGAAGGACTTGGCGCCCTGCGTGGTGAGCGTGGCGGGCAGGTTGTTGAGGGCGACCGTGTTGCCGCCGCCCCTCATGTCGATCCCGCCGAGGGAGAGGGAGGCGAAGGGCACCTGCGAGGACGTCGTGACCGCCCCGGTGCCCTTCGCCTTGCTGGTGACGTCCACGAACAGCGTGCCGCCGGCGCCGGAGATCCGGACGGTGGGCCGGCTGATGGTGAGGTCGAGCTGGTAGGTGCCGCCACCCGTCTTGTGGCCGACGAAGTGGACGCCGCCGGAGAAGGACGCGGTGAAGGCGCCGGTGTCGCCGTCGTACGTCCCCGTGGCCGAGTGGAAGCGGAAGCCGCCGCTGCCCACGGTGGCCGCGCCGCCGGTCAGGGAGTAACTCCCCTTCGCGATGGGCCCGGTGACATAGCTCTGGAAGGACGCTTTGACGCCCCAGTCGAGCCGCCCGCCCTGGACGGTGCGGCTCGCGGCGGACGCGGCGGTCACCGGGAGCAGGGCTCCGAGGACGACCGCGCAGAGCACGGCGACCAGGACACGTAGGCGGACAGGCATGAGAGGTCCTCCGGAGACGACGGACACGACGACCGGTAGCGAACGAAGGTAAGGCTAACCTAAGCTTTGGCCAGCTGAAGCGGCCGTGACCGAGCTGAAACGGCATACCGAGAGGAACGGACGGACCGTGCGACCCTTGCGCACACGACTGACGGGCACCCTGCTGGCGGTGCTCGCCCTCACCACGGCGACGGCCTGCGGTGGCCCGTCGGCAGCGGACCCGGCGAAGACGTCGGCCACCACGACGACGACCGCCAACCGGGTCGAGCCCCTGGAGAACACCCCGGCCCCGAGCCTTCCCGCCACGGTCTCCGCGGCCGACGGCAAGAAGGTGACGGTCGAGAAGGCCGGGCGCCTCGTCCCCCTCTCCGGCAGCCTCAGCGAGATCGTCTTCACGCTCGGGCTCGGCGACCGCGTCGTCGCCCGGGACATCACCGCCACGTTCGAACAGGCGGCGAAGCTGCCCGTCGTCACCCGGGGCCATGACGTCTCGGCGGAGAGCGTCCTGTCGCTCAAGCCGGACCTGGTGCTCGCCGAGACCACCACCGGCCCCGAGGAGGCCATGGACCAGATCCGCGCCGCGGGCATCCCGGTCCTCGTGGTCGCCCCGGCCCACGGCCTGGACGACGTCGGCCCGCGCATCCAGGCCGTCGCCGACGCCCTCGGCGTGCCGTCCGCGGGCCGGCAGCTGGCCGAGCGGTCGCAGGAACGGATCGCCGCCGTACGCAAGGAAGTTCCCGGGCAGAGCGAGAAGCCGCGGGTCGCCTTCCTCTATCTGCGCGGCTCCGCCTCCGTCTACCTCATCGGCGGCAAGGACTCCGGCGCCGGTTCCCTCGTCGAGGCGGCCGGCGCGGTCGACGCGGGGGCCGAGTCGGGACTGGAGAAGGACTTCACCGCCATCACCAGCGAGGCCCTCATCAAGGCGGCGCCGGACGCGATTCTCGTGATGTCCAAGGGACTTGAATCCGTCGGCGGCGTCGACGGACTGGTGAAGATCCCGGGCGTCGCCGAGACCCCGGCGGGGATGGACCGCCGGGTCGTCTCGATCGAGGACGGCGCACTGCTGAGCTACGGCCCGCGCACCGACCAGGTGCTGAGGTCGGTCGTGGAGCAGCTCTACAAGAAGAGAGACGCGGCATGACCGTGCTGGAGAAGGCCGCGCCCGAGGCGGTGGCCGAAAGGCCGCTCCGCAGCCGGCACCCCACCGCGTGGCTGCTGACCGTCGGCATGAGCGTCGCCCTCCTCGTGCTCGTCCCGGTCGCCGCCGGGATCGGCGCCTACCCGATCCCGGTCGGGGACGTCCTCGGCTCCCTGCAGCACAAAGCCGGGCTCGGGGGCGGCGAGTTGGACCGGGTCGCCGAGTCCGTGCTGTGGAACGTGCGCTTCCCCCGGATCGTGCTCGCGCTGCTCATCGGGGCCTCGCTGGGCTGCGCCGGAGCGCTGATGCAGGGCGTGTTCGGCAACCCGCTCGCCGAGCCGAGCACCATCGGCGTCTCCCTGGGCGCGGCCGTCGGGGCGGTGGCGTCCATCTCGCTCGGGCTGACCTTCCTCGGCAACTGGACCCTGCCCGCGATGGCGTTCGTCGCCGGGCTCGGCACCGTGCTGCTGGTGTACTCGATGTCCCGCTCGGCCGGCCGTACGGAGGTCGTGACCCTGATCCTCATGGGCATCGCGGTCAACGCCTTCGCCGGGGCGCTCATCGGCCTGTTCATCTTCCTCGCGGACACCGCCGCGGTGAACCAGATCACCTTCTGGCAGCTCGGCTCCCTCGCCCAGTCCACCTGGCCCAAGGTGACGGCGGTCCTGCCCTGTGCCGTCGTCGGTCTGGTGGCGGCACCGCTGTACGCACGCCGCCTGGACCTGCTCGCGCTCGGCGACCGGCCCGCGCGGCATCTGGGGGTGGACGTGGAGCGGATGCGCGTTGCCTTGATCCTGGTCGTCGCGCTGCTCACCGCTGCCGCCGTGAGTGTCTCCGGGGTCATCGGGTTCATCGGGCTTGTCGTGCCGCATCTGCTGCGGATGGCGGCGGGGCCGGGGCATCGGTTTCTCATTCCGGGGAGTGCGCTGGGTGGGGCGGTGGTGCTGCTCGCGGCGGATCTCGCGGCGCGGACGGTTGCGGCGCCGGCGGAGTTGCCGCTCGGTGTCTTGACCGCGCTGCTCGGCAGCCCGTTCTTCTTCTGGTTGCTGCGCAGGACGCGGCGGCGACAAGGGGGGTGGGCCTAGGGGTCGTATGTCGACTGCGGGCAGTGGGGGCTGGTCGCGCCCACGCGGCGGAGCCGCACCTCGATGCCGCCCCGCGCCCCTGAAGGACGTCGGTCCCACTCGCGATATCACCTGACCCTCCGTCGAAGGCTCCTCATGAGACTCCTCCGCCACCGTCCAACCCCTCCCGCCCCCGCCCAACCCGGCGACACCCTCGCCGAGGCCGAGAACCTCCACGTCCGGCTCGGCACCCGCCCCGTCCTGCACGGCGTGTCCGTGACCATCCGGGCCGGCGAGGTCCTCGCTCTCGTCGGGCCCAACGGCGCCGGGAAGTCCACCCTGTTGAGCGCGCTGGCCGCCGATCTTCCGGCCGCCGAGGGTGTCGTACGGATCGACGGGCGCCCGGCGGGCGACTGGTCGGCGCCCGAACTCGCCCTGCGCCGTGCCGTGCTTCCCCAGTCGGCGTCCCTCTCGTTCCCCTTCGCGGTCGAGGAGGTCGTCCGGATGGGCCGCGCCCCCTGGGCGGCCGTGCACCCCGACGGGGACGACCGTGCCGTCGCCGAGGCCATGGCCGCCACCGAGGTGACGGAGTTCGCCGTACGGCCGTTCTCCGCGCTCAGTGGTGGCGAGCGGGCCCGGGTCGCGCTCGCGCGGGTGCTGGCGCAGCGTGCGCCGTTGCTGCTGCTCGACGAGCCGACGGCGGCGCTGGACCTCAAGCATCAGGAGCTGGTGCTGCGGTTGTGCCGGGAGCGGGCGGGGGCCGGGGACGCGGTGGTGGTCGTGCTGCACGATCTGGGGCTCGCGGCGGCCTACGCGCACCGGGTGGCGATCCTGCGTGCCGGGCGGGTCGCGGCGGACGGGCCGCCCGCCGAGGTGTTCTCCGACCGGCTGCTGTCGGAGGTCTACGACCAGCCGGTGGAGGTGCTCCCGCATCCGCGGACGGGAGAGGTCCTGGTGACTCCACGACGCTGAAGCCGGGCAACCTTTGACGTTCCTTTGACTTCCCCATGGGGGCGATTTTGGCCAATTCGGCGATCCTTAGGTGCGTTAGGTGAGCCTCACCTTCCCGTTCCGCGTGAGGCCCGTCCCCGTCGTGCACTCTTTTCGGCCACCCACTGGAGCCCTCATGCGACCCGCCAGACTCTCCGTCGTCACCGCCGCCGCCACCGTGGCGGCCCTGACCGCCGTCACGGGGTGCACCGAGAAGGGCAGCTCGGCGGGCGATGACCGGGTCGTCAACGTGACCGCGACGGACGACAAGTGCGAGGTGTCGAAGAAGGAGTTCCCGGCCGGGCACGTCGAACTCGCCATCGAGAACAAGGGTTCCAAGGTCACCGAGGTCTACATCCTCTTCCCGGACGACCGCATCGTCACCGAGCGCGAGAACATAGGCCCCGGCACCAAGCAGACGGTGACCGCCGAGGTGAAGGCGGGCGACTACACCATCGCCTGCAAGCCCGGCATGAAGGGCGACGGCATCCGGCAGACCGTCAAGGCCACCGGCAAGGGCACGGCCGCCAAGCGCGACCCCCGGCTGGACAAGGCCGTCGCCGCCTACCGCGAGTACGCGCAGGAGCAGGCCGACGAGACGCTGCCGAAGGCGGAGGCGTTCGCCAAGGCGGTCAAGGTCGGCGACGTCGAGGCCGCGAAGAAGGCCTACGCCCCCTCCCGCATCGGCTGGGAGCGCACCGAGCCGGTCGCGGAGTCCTTCGGCGACATCGACCCGAAGGTCGACGTCCGCGAGGACGGCCTGGAGGACGGCCAGAAGTGGACCGGCTGGCACCGCCTGGAGAAGTCCCTCTGGCAGGACAAGAAGCTCACGGCGGAGGACACCACCCTCGCCGACCAGCTGATCACCGACCTGAAGGACTGGCAGAAGCGGGTCGGCAAGGCCGAGATCACCCCGACCTCCATGGCCAACGGCGCCAAGGAACTCCTCGACGAGGTCGCCACCGGCAAGGTCACCGGCGAGGAGGAGCGCTACTCGCACACCGACCTGGTCGACTTCAAGGCCAACGTCGAGGGCGCCGAGAAGGCCTACGAGCTGCTGAAGCCGGTCGCGCAGGAGAACGACCCGGCGCTGGTCACCGAGCTCGACAAGCAGTTCGCGGCGCTGGACACGCTGCTCGACAAGTACCGGGCGGACAAGGCGTCGTACGACTTCACCTCGTACGACAAGGTCGGCAAGGCCGACCGCAAGGAGCTGTCGGACGGCGTCAACGCCCTCGCGGAGCCGCTGTCCAAGCTCGCCGCCGCCGTCGTCGTGAAGTAGGGACAACGTCATGACGGAATCGACCGAAGGCACTCCCTCCCGGCGTTCCCTGATCGGCTGGGGCGGTGCCGGGCTCGCGCTCGGTGCCGTCGCGGCCGGCGGTGCCGTGGCCATGACGCGCACCGGCAACGACGTGGAACCGGTGGGCGCGGCGGCAGGCGGTGCCGTCGCCTTCCACGGTGACCACCAGGCCGGTATCGCAACCCCGGTGCAGGACCGGCTGCACTTCGCCGCGTTCGACGTGAAGACCGACGACCGGGCCGAGTTCGTGCAGATGCTGAAGGACTGGACGGCCGCCGCACGCCGGATGACCGCCGGGCAGGCGGTCGGCGAGGGCGGGTTCGGCGGTCTGGCCGAGGCGCCGCCGGACGACACCGGTGAGGCGCTCGGGCTGAAGCCGTCGCGGCTGACGCTGACGATCGGCTTCGGTCCGTCGCTCTTCGAGAAGTACGGCGAGAGCTTCGGCATCGCGGACGCCCGCCCCGAAGCCCTCGTCGAGCTGCCGAAGTTCGCCGGCGACAACCTGGACCGGAACCGCAGCGGCGGCGACCTGTGCATCCAGGCCTGCGCGGACGACCCGCAGGTCGCCGTGCACGCGATCCGCAACCTGGCCCGCATCGGCTTCGGCAAGGTCGTCATCCGCTGGTCCCAGCTGGGCTTCGGGAAGACCTCGTCCACGACCCCCGAGGAGCAGACCCCGCGCAACCTCATGGGCTTCAAGGACGGCACCCGCAACATCGCGGGGACGGAGACGGACCGCCTGAAGAAGTTCGTGTGGGTGGACCCCGCCGAGGGGCCCGCGTGGCTCAGCGGCGGCTCCTACCTCGTCGCGCGCCGCATCCGGATGCACATCGAGACCTGGGACCGCACGTCCCTCCAGGAGCAGGAGGACATCATCGGCCGGGACAAGGGCGAGGGCGCCCCGGTCGGCAAGGCGAAGGAGCGCGACGAGCCGTTCCTGAAGGCGATGCTGCCCGACGCGCACGTCCGGCTCGCGCACCCCGACTCCAACGACGGGGCGACGCTCCTGCGCCGCGGCTACTCCTTCACCGACGGCACCGACGGCCTCGGCCGCCTGGACGCGGGCCTGTTCTTCCTCGCCTACCAGCGCGACCCGCGCACCGGGTTCATCCGGATCCAGCGCAACCTCGCCCCCGACTCGCTCAACGAGTACATCCAGCACGTGGGTTCGGCGCTGTTCGCGGTCCCGCCCGGCGTCCGCGACAAGGACGACTGGTGGGGCAGCACGCTGTTCTCCAAGGAGGCGTAGTCCGTGTTCTCCAACTACCTGATCGGCCTGCGCGAGGGACTGGAAGCGAGCCTCGTCGTCTGCATCCTCATCGCGTACCTGGTCAAGACCGACCGTAGGGACGCGCTGAAGCCCATCTGGATCGGCATCGGGGTCGCGGTCGCGATCGCGCTCGGCTTCGGCTGCGCGCTCGAATTCGGCTCGCAGGAGCTGACGTTCGAGGCACAGGAGGCGCTCGGCGGCTCCCTGTCGATCGTCGCGGTGGGCCTGGTGACGTGGATGGTCTTCTGGATGCGGCGCACCGCCCGGCATCTCAAGGCCGAGCTGCACGGCAAGCTGGACGCGGCCCTGCAGATGGGCACGGGCGCGCTGGTCGCGACCGCGTTCCTGGCCGTCGGCCGGGAGGGCCTGGAGACGGCCCTGTTCGTGTGGGCGTCGGTGCGCGCGGCCGGCGACGGCACCCCGCGGCCGCTGATCGGCGTCGCCCTCGGCATCGCCACGGCGGTCGTCCTGGGCTGGCTCTTCTACCGCGGCGCCGTGCGCATCAACCTCGCCAAGTTCTTCACATGGACGGGCGGCATGCTGGTCGTCGTGGCGGCGGGCGTCCTTGCGTACGGTGTCCACGACCTCCAGGAGGCGCGCTGGGTGCCGGGCCTGAGCGACAAGGCGTTCGACATCAGCGACACCATCGATCCGTCCAGCTGGTACGGCACCCTGCTGAAGGGCGTCTTCAACTTCCAGCCGGACCCGACCGTCCTCCAGGTCACGGTGTGGCTGCTGTACCTGATCCCGACACTCGCGCTGTTCCTCGCCCCGGTAGGGTTCGCCTCCGGGAAGGGGAAGGTGAAGGCACCTGATGAGCAGGGATCGCGGCCCTCGAAGGCTCCGCAGGCTTGACCGGAGCGCACTGATAGCGGCATCGCTGACCGCTTTGTCGTTGACGGCAAGCGGATGCGTGGTGGTCCACGGGGAGAAGGAAGTGCTCCCCTCGGCCACCAAGGCGGAGGCCGCCAAGGCCCTCCAGCAGTTCACAGCCGCGTACAACAAGGCCGACAAGGCCTACGACAGTTCCCTGGACGCCGACCATGTCACCGGCGCCTTCGGCGCCATCGACGAGGCGCGGCTGAAGGCGGGCAAGGCGGTCAGTCCCGACGGCAACGCGGCGCACGCGCCGCTGGAGCTGTCGGACACCAAGTTCACGATCCCGAAGAAGGCGGGCTGGCCGCGCTGGTTCGTGGCCGACGCTGCCGCCAACAAGGGCGGCAGCGCCCGCTGGGTGTTCGTGTTCAGCCGGGACAGCCTGGCCGATCCGTGGGAGGCGGCGTATCTGACGCTGCTGGCCCCCGATGACGTACCGCAGTTCAAGACGGACAAGGACGGCTGGGCCGAGGCGGTGCCCGCGAACTCGACCGAACTGGCCGTGGCGCCCGAGGACTTGAGCAAGGACTACGTGACCTACCTCAAGGACGGCGGCGACACCTTCGCAAGCGGCCGCCACACCAGCGCCTGGCGTACCGAGCGGTCGCAGAAGGCCGAGCGTCCGGGTCTGGTCAGGCAGTACATCGACGAGCCGTTGACGAGCGGCGACTACCAGCCGCTGGCGCTGCGCACGAAGGACGGCGGGGCGCTGGTGTTCTTCACCACGCGCCACTACGAGAAGGAGACCGCCCACACGGGTGCGGCCGTCCCCACGCCGGGCAAGGGCGTGCTGGCGCTGACGAACGGCGAGATCAAGCAGTCGCTGACGATGGAGTTCGTCTCCACCGATGTGGCGCTGGACCCGAAGGGCTCCGGAAAGGTGAAGGTCATCGGCCGGATCCAGGGGATGACCTCGGCGAAGGGCGAGTAGCGCGCCGCCGGGACTCAGTGGCGGCGCAGGGGCCAGGCCGCGGAGACGTGGTCGGGCTCCTCGCCGACGTAGCGGGCGCAGGCGTCGGTGAGGGTCTCCAGGAGGGTGAGCGGGTCGGGCAGCGGGTGTTCGAGGCCGCGTACCCAGTGCACGGACTGGTCACCGGGCAGCTGCGCGGGCGGTACGAGGACGTACGAGCCGCGGCAGTGCCAGCGCAGTCCCGGGTGCTCGTCCATGGTCTCGGGGTGGCAGTCCAGCTCGCAGGGCCACCACTCGTCCTCGTCCTCGGGGGTGCCGCGGGTGAGGGTGAAGAACAGCAGGCGGCCGTCGTCGCTCTCGGCGACGGGACCGACCTCGATGCCGGCGCCGAGCAGCCGCTCCAGGGCCTCCAGCCCGGCCTCGACCGGGACGTCCATGACGTCGTGCACCATGCCGGTGGCGGTGATGAAGTTGGCCTGCGGCTGGTGGCGGGCCCAGCGCTCGATCTGGGCGCGGTCGGTGGTGGACTGCGTCTGCCAGGCGAAGGACACCGGGTGCCGGGCGGGCGTGGGACAGCCGACGCGATCACAGGAACATCGGTAGCCGGCCGGGTGCGCGGCGGGCGCGAGCGGCAGTCCCGCCGCCGCGGCGGCGAGCAGCAGGGCCTCCCGGCCACCGTCGCCGGCGGCCTCCTTGGGGCGGCGTCCGCGCAGCCACTGGGAGAGTTTGCCCTGCAGGCCGGTCCGGCCCAACTCCGCGCTCATCTATCCCCTCGCCTCGCTGTCGTGCGGAACAGCATGCCCTATGGTCCCACCATCGTGCGCTTCGGGGGGCCGTAGCGGACAACCGGGCCAGGTGGGGCGAGGCGTACACAGCACCTGGATCATCAGCAATGCGCTGCTTCGGCGTCATTCACGCCCTTACCGCGTGCGCGGGGCGATGCCGTGGAGGGCGTAGTCGACCAGGGTGTCCGTGTACTCGTACGTGATCGGGCCCGTGTACTGGAGCCAGCGCTGGGCGAGCGGGGAGACCCAGAGTTCGAGGGCGATGCGCGGATCGACGTCCTGGCGGACCTGGCCGGCCTCCTGGGCGGCGCGCACCCGGTCGACGTACAGCTGGAGCGAGGGCGCGAGGAGCTTGGCCACGAAGACCCGTCCGAGCTCCTCGTTGACCACGCCCTCGGCGGCCAGGGCACGGGACGGGATCTCGAAGCTGGGGTCCTTGAGCTGGTCGACGGTGAGGCGCAGCACGGCCTTGAGGTCGGCGGCGAGGTCGCCGGTGTCCGGGATGGCGAACTCGTACTCCGGGCCCGCGTCCCGGGACGCCTGTTCACTCAGGTCGAGGAAGGCCTCCAGCAGGACGTCCGCCTTCGACGACCACCAGCGGTAGATCGTCTGCTTGCCGACACCGGCGCGGGCGGCGATGCCCTCGATCGTGGTCCTGGGGTAGCCGACCTCCCCTACGAGGGCGAGGGCGGCGTCGTAGATGGCCCGGCGGGACTTCTCACTCCGGCGGGTGCTGTTGGGGACGGGCTGAGCGGACTTTTGAGCTGCCATGGCTCGAATTTAACAGGTTGACAAGACGGAGCGTCTCGCCGGACCCTGAGAGGGAAGCAATCGAGACGAAACGTCTCGTCACCCTGCGGATGGCGAGAACGGAAGCGGAGAGGAGCCACACCATGGCCCGAGGCGGAGGAAACATGCTGGGCGTCGGCGGCACCCGCCGGCACCTCGGCCGCACGGAACTGCGCGGCGGCGGCCGCGACGGCCGGATCGGCGGCGGGGTCGACCCTCAGGCGCAGAAGAAAGAGCTGCTGCGCAGGTTCCAGGAGAAGAACGCCGACCACGAGGCGCGCGAGGAGGGGGCGGAGGTGTCCCAGGAGAACGAGCAGGCGTCCTAGTCGACCGCCGGCGGCCACGCGTCGCCCCAGTCCGCGTCGCGGGCCGCCTTGTAGAGGTCGCCGTGGCGCTTGGTGACCGTGGTGCGGCGCAGGGCCGGTTCGGTCTCGCAGAGGTCGAGGAGGACCTGGCCCTTGCGGATCTGCGGCTTGCGGACGATCCGGGCGGGGGCCGGGGTGACCGGGAGGCGGGTGGCGGCGACGTAGCTGAACTTCTCGTCCTCGTAGGCGAGGGAGCCGCCCTTGATCTGGCGGTGCAGGGAGGAGCGGCTGACCCGTGCCGAGAAATGGCACCAGTCCGTGCCGGGGACGATCGGGCAGTCGGCGCTGTGCGGGCAGGGTGCGGCGACGTGGAACCCGGCGCCGATCAGGCGGTCGCGGGCCTCGATGACGCGGGCGTAGCCGTCGGGGGTGCCGGGTTCGACGATCACGACGGCCTGGGCGGCGGACGCCACGGTGTCGACGAGGGTGGTGCGGTCGGGGGCGGTGAGCTCGTTCAGGACGTAGGAGACGGTGACGAGGTCGGTGGGGTCGAGGGTGAGGGCCGAGCCGATGCGGGCCCGCTGCCAACGGGCTTGTTGCAGCGCCGGGTTGGCGGCTGCGATCTCCCTGCCGGTCTGCAGGGCGGGCTCGGCCCAGTCCAGCACGGTGACGCTGCGCTCGCCCGGCCAGGTCGCGGTGACGGCCCAGGTCGCGGCGCCGGTGCCGCCGCCGACGTCGGTGTGGCTGCCGGGGGTCCAGTCCGGTACGGCCTGTGCGAACGCCTCCAGCGCCGAGTGGACCGCCTCGAAGGTCGCGGGCATCCGGTACGCGGCGTAGGCCGCCACGTCGGCGCGGTCGCGGAGGATGGGGGCGTCGGTGGGGGTGGCGCCCCGGTAGCTGGCGATCAGCCGCTCCACGGCCTGCGCGGCCTGGCGGGGCGGGAGGCCGTCGAGGAGGGTGGCGAGGCTGCTGCGCAGGGCGTCCGCCGGGGATGCTGGGTCGTTCACCCGGCGATTCTATGGGGGCGGCGACGTGCGCGCGGGCGGCGGTTTCTCGCCCCCGCCGCCCCTACCCGTCCCGTACCTGGGGGCACAGCCCCTGGCGGGGGCGAGAACAACGGCCCTACAACCCCCGCACCGCCCGCGCCACCCTCGTCCCCGCCCGCGCCCGCGGCCCGCTGTCCGGCGGCCGGCGTCGCGGATGCACCGCATTCGCCAGCAGGACGACGAACGTGTCCGTCACCGGATCCACCACCAACGACGTCCCCGTGAACCCCGTATGCCCCGCAGCCCCCCGCCCCGCCAACTCCCCCATGAACCAGGGCTGATCCACCGCGAACCCCAGCCCGGGCGCGTCCAGCAGCAGCTCCACGAAGTCCGGGCCGAGGATCCGGGCCGGACCGTACGCGCCGCCGGAGAGCAGGGCCCGGCAGAAGACCGCAAGGTCACGCCCCGTGGAGAAGAGGCCGGCGTGGCCCGCCACCCCGCCCAGTGCCCAGGCGTTCTCGTCGTGGACGACACCCCGCAGCATCCCCCGGTCCGCCTTGGCCCACGGCCGCCGCTGGTCCTCGGTCGCCGCCGCGCCGGGGCAGGGGCCGAAGTGGGTGGCGGTCATGCCGAGGGGCCGGGTGATCCCGTCGTGGATCAGGACGTCGAGCGTGCGGCCGCTGACGCGTTCCAGGACGTGTTGCAGCAGCAGGAAGTTCAGGTCGGAGTAGCAGTACGTCCCCGGCACCCCCACCGGCGGCTCCGCCCGCAACCGCTCCAGCCGCTCCGCGTCGTCCGCACAGTCGTACAGCGGCAGTTCGGGCCGCATCCCCGAGGTGTGCGTCAGTAGCTGACGCACCGTGACGTCATGCCGGGCCGCCGCGCGGAAGTCCGGCAGATACGCCCCGACGCGCGCGTCGATCCCCAGCGTTCCGCGCTCGATCTGCTGCACCGCGGCGACCGAGGTGAAGAGCTTGGTGAGGGAGGCGAGGTCGAAGGGGGTCGAGGTGGTCATGGGGACCTGCCTGTCGGGCGGCAGTTCCACCCCGGCGTCCTTCTCCTCGTCGTAGGAGGCATACCGCACCGCCCGGCCCACGGCCTCCTCGACGGCGAGGTAGGGTCCCCGCCCGACGATCAGCACCGCCCCAGCCGCCCAGGGACGGGAGCCGGTCGTGAGGTCGTGGACCTCGCGGACGAGCTGACGGATCTCCTCGGGGTCGAGTCCAGCCCTCTCCGGCGTGTCCCCGCGCAGTCTCGGCGCGCTCAGCTCTCTGCCCCCTCCGCACCCGCACGGCTGTTCCAGGGACGGCACATTCCCATGAAGCAGGCCAGGGCCACCAGTGCTGCGGCCAGTTGGACGACGGCCATCGGGACGGCGGTGTCCTCGCCGGCGATGCCCACGAGGGGCGAGGCGATGGCGCCGATGAGGAAGGAGGACGTACCGAGCAGCGCGGACGCGGACCCGGCGGCGTGCTTGGTGCGCAGCAGGGCGAGGGCCTGGGTGTTGGGCAGGGTGACGCCCATCGCGGACATCAGGACGAAGAGCGCCGCCGCCACCGGTACCAGTCCGACCTCGCCGAAGACGCCCAGCGACATCAGCAGCAGCGCGGTCGCGGCCAGGATGACCACGGCAAGACCCGCGCCCAGCACCCGGTCCAGGCTGACCCGCCCCACCAGCACCTTGCCGTTGATCTGGCCGACGATCACCAGCCCGACCGAGTTGAGCCCGAACAGCAGGCTGAAGGTCTGCGGCGAGGCCCCGTAGATCTCCTGGATCACGAACGGCGACGCGGCTATGTAGGCGAACAGCGCGGCGAAGGCGAACCCGCCGGCCAGCATGTACCCGGCGAAGGCGCCGTCGGCGAGCAGTCCCCGCATGGCCCGCAGGGCCTCACCGACCCCGCCGCTGTGCCGGTCCTGCGGCGCCAGGGTCTCGGGGAGGCTGCGCCAGACGAGGGCGGCGAGCAGTACGCCGACCACCGTCAGCACGACGAACACGCCCCGCCAGTCCGTCACCCGCAGGACCTGGCCGCCGATGAGCGGCGCGACGATCGGGGCGACCCCGGAGATCAGCATGAGGGTGGAGAAGAAGCGGGCCATGGCCACGCCGTCGTACAGGTCGCGTACGACCGCCCTCGCGATCACGATCGCAGCCGCCCCGGCGAGGCCCTGCGCCAGCCGGAAGGCGACGAGGAAGCCGATGCTGGGCGCGAGCGCGCAGAGCGCGGTGGCGACGACGTACACGGCAAGGCCCGTCAGCAGCGGGCGCCTGCGGCCCCATCGGTCGCTCATGGGGCCGACCACCAGCTGCCCGAGCGCCATGCCGGCCAGGCACGCGGTGAGCGTGAGCTGCACGGTCGCGGCGGGCGCGTGCAGGGACCCGGTGACCTCGGGGAGCGCCGGGAGGTACATGTCCATCGCCAGCGGAGGCGTCGCCGTCAGGCCGCCGAGGACGAGGGTGACGAGCAGACCGGTGGTCCGCAGGGATCGGGTGGGCGGTCTGTCCGTCTTCGGTACGGCCGACCGCGACACGTCCGGTATCGGCTCCGCCGGCTGTATCGGCCCCCCACGGTCGCCCATGCGCCCCTCCCTCTCCGAATGATCCGCCCTCTATGCTCTCAGCTCGAACGGAGTGCCGAGGGTCACATGAGCGAGGGGTGGGTCCGCAGTGACGGAACGAAGCGTGCGGTGGGGGGTCCTGGCCACCGGCGGGATCGCGGCCGCGTTCACCGCGGATCTCGTGGACCTGCCGGACGCCGAGGTGGTGGCCGTGGCCTCCCGCAGCCAGGAGTCCGCCGACGCGTTCGCCGAGCGCTTCGGGATCCCGCGGGCGTACGGCGACTGGAACGCGCTCGCCGAGGACGGCGACATCGATGTCGTGTACGTCGCCACGCCGCACTCGGCGCACCGCGTCGCCGCCGGGCTGTGCCTGGAGGCGGGACGCAACGTGCTGTGCGAGAAGGCGTTCACGCTGAACGCGCGGGAGGCCGGGGAACTGGTCGCGCTGGCGAAGGCGCGCGGCAGCTTCCTGATGGAAGCCATGTGGATGTACTGCAACCCCCTGATCCGGCGGCTCAAGGCTCTGGTGGACGACGGCGCGATCGGCGAAGTGCGCCATGTGCAGGCCGACTTCGGGCTGGCCGGGCACCTCTTGCCGGAGGCGAGGAATGGAACACTGCCGCCCTCGCACCGGCTGCGCGACCCGGCGCAGGGCGGCGGCGCGCTGCTGGACCTCGGCGTGTACCCGGTCTCCTTCGCCCAGTTGCTGCTCGGGGAGCCGTCGGACGTCACGGCGCGCTCGATGCTGTCCGCCGAGGGCGTCGACCTCCAGACCGGCGCCCTGCTGTCGTGGGACAGCGGGGCCCTCGCCTCCCTGCACTGCTCCATCGTCGGCGGTACGGCCACGGCAGCGTCGGTCACCGGCTCGGGCGGCCGGATCGACATACCGCACGGCTTCTTCTTCCCGGACCGTTTCGTCCTGCACCGCGACGGCCGTGACCCCGAGGAGTTCACGGCCGACCCGGCGGACGGGCCCCGCAACAGCCTGCGGCACGAGGCCGCCGAGGTGATGCGGGCCCTGCGCGCCGGCGAGACCGAGTCACCGCTGGTCCCGCTGGACGGCACGCTGGCCGTGATGCGGACGCTCGACGCGATCCGGGACCGCGTCGGCGTCCGCTACCCGGGCGAGGCCCCTGAAGCGGACCGCGCGCCCGAACTCACGCCTGCGTGAGCCCCGGCTCCCCCACCTCCGTCACGAAGGACGCGGCCGTCGTGACCGGCGCCCCGGGCCTGGTCACGTACGGCACCGTCTTGAAGTCGGTCCGCGCCAGCTGCTGCCCCAGCGCGACGGTCACATAGCCGCGCCGTCCGTTGTAGAACTTCATGTGCGGGTTGGCCTGCATGTACGTGTCCCAGTTGGCCGGCTTGTCGATGCCGTCCCGGCCGCTGGCGACCGACGTGGCCACGATCTCCGTACCGAGCGTGGCGGAGTCGGGGTCGTCGAAGTCGTCCTTGATGTCGAAGCCGTACCCGACGTGGACGTCTCCGGTGAGCACCATCAGGTTCTCGACACCGGCGGCCTTGGCGCCGTCCAGCACGCGGCGGCGGGAGGCGCGGTAGCCGTCCCAGGCGTCCATCGACACCCGTGACGGCTCGGTGAGGTCGAACTTGCGCTGGGCGAAGGTGACCTGCTGCGGTACGACGTTCCACAGCGCCGTCGAGTCGCGCCAGCCGTCGAGCAGCCAGCGCTCCTGCGTCGCCCCGGTCATCGTGCGCGCCGGGGCGTCGACGTCCGGGCCGGGGATCTGCGAGCCGTCGCCGTACGCCTGGTTGGAGCGGTACTGCCGGGTGTCCAGCACGTCGAACTGGGCGAGCCGGCCCCAGCGCAGACGCCGGTAGAGCTGCATGTCGGGGCCGACGGGCCGCTGCGGGCGGCGCAGCGGCTGGTTCTCCCAGTAGGCGCGGTAGGCGGAGGCCCGGCGCAGCAGGAACTCCTCCGGCGGGACGCTGTTCTCCGGGATGTCGTCGGCGTAGTTGTTCTCGGTCTCGTGGTCGTCCCAGGTGACGACGAACGGGTGCGCGGCGTGCGCGGCCATGAGGTCGGGGTCGGACTTGAAGAGGGCGTAGCGCAGGCGGTAGTCCTCCAGGGTCACCGTCTCGCGGTTGAAGAGCGCGGGGAGCGTGCGGTCGGTGTAGTTGCGGTAGCCGCCGACCGAGTTGACCGCGTACTCGTACAGGTAGTCGCCGAGGTGGAAGACGATGTCGACGTCGTCCTGGGCGAGATGGCGGTACGGGGTGTAGTAGCCGTCGGTGTACGCCTGGCAGGAGACGGCCGCGAGGGTCAGCGCGGTCGCCGTGCCGGTCGGCGCGGGGGCGGTGCGGGTACGGCCGGTCCCGCTGATCCAGGTGCCGGCGCGGAAGCGGTAGTAGTAGACGCGGTCCGCGTCGAGCTTGTCGACCTCGACGTGGACCGTGTGGTGGAACTCGGGGTACGCGATGGCGGCGCCGCGTCTGGCGATCCTGGTGAACTGCTCGTCGTGCGCCAACTCCCAGTGCACGGTGATCCGTTGGGCGGGCAGTCCGCTGTCCGGCTGGTACGGGGCGGGGGCGAGGCGGGTCCACAACAGGACGGAGTCGGGCAGCGGGTCGCCGGAGGCGACGCCGAGGGTGAAGGGGTTGTCGGTGATTTGGCGGGCGTCGAGCTCGGCGGCGCTCGCTGCGCCCGCGGCCGGCAGGTTCACGGCGAAGGCGAGCGCGGCGGCGGCGCCGGTGACGGTCAGGAAGCGGCGGCGGCCGATGTGGCGGGCTGCCGCGCGCAGTTCGGGGGCGTGCTGCTGGGGGTGTGCTGCGAGTGTCATCCGGTCCTCCCCTGACTGATGGATGCATGAGGCATTGGAGTGGCCGGGGACGACACTCGCTTGGCGCGTACACAACACTCGGATGGCGGACAGATGAGTTCCGGATGGCGGACCCTCACGTACGCTGCGGGCCCATGAATGACAGGCAAACGGAGACGAGGACGGACGCGAGGATCGCCGTGGTGACCGGCGCAGGCTCCGGCATCGGCCGCGCGGTCGCGGTGGAGCTGCTGCGCGCGGGCTGGTCGGTGGCGCTGGCGGGGCGGCGCGCCGAGACCCTGGAGGAGACGGCCGCGCAGGCACCCGGGGCCGCCGCGCTCGCCGTACGGACCGACGTGTCACGGCAGGAGGACGTGGCCGCGCTCTTCGCCGCCACGGTGGAGCGGTTCGGGCGGGTGGACCTGCTGTTCAACAACGCGGGGACGTTCGGGCCGGGCGGGGTGCCGGTCGAGGAGCTGCCGTACGACGCCTGGCGGCATGTCGTGGACACCAACCTCAACGGGGCGTTCCTGTGCGCGCAGGCGGCGTACCGGCAGATGAAGGAGCAGGACCCGCGGGGCGGCCGGATCATCAACAACGGCTCGATCTCCGCGCACACACCCCGCCCGCACTCCGTCGCCTACACGGCGACCAAGCACGCGCTGACCGGACTGACCAAGTCCCTGTCGCTGGACGGGCGGCCGTACGACATCGCCGTCGGCCAGATCGACATCGGCAACGCGGCGACCGACATGACCGCACGCATGCAGACGGGCGCCCTGCAGGCCGACGGCTCGGTGGTGCCCGAGCCCGTGATGGACGTGGCCGACGTGGCCCGGACCGTGCGGCACATGGCGGAGCTGCCGCTGGCGGCGAACGTGCAGTTCGCGACGGTGCTGGCGACGGCGATGCCGTACGTGGGGCGTGGCTGACGGCTCACCCGCCCACCCGCGATCTCCACAACTCACACAATCGGAATGTTGAATTCCGGCACATCGCGGCCGGTAGGCGACTTATGCTCAAGTCGTTCTGCACCAGAGCTTCACATATGAAGCAGACGGCTTCCGCAGGCCACTCCGAGGGGGAGGCGGCAGCCGTTCCATGACACCGGGTGGGGGTGGACCTCGCGTGGGACCGCGAGGTACGCACCGGTGCGTGGAACGGCTGCCGGTTGAGCGGTACGACGGTGCTCAGCAGCCCGTACGGCAGTGCTCAGCGGCCGAGGATCCGGTCGACGTCGGCCATCTGCCCGGCAGTGAGCGGCCCCTTGGCGATCGCGCCCGCGTTCTGCTCGGCCTGCTCGACGGAGCGGAACCCCGGGATCGGCACGGTGCGCGGGCTACGGCCCCACAGCCAGGCGAGGGCGCCCTGCCCGAGCGTACGGCCGCCGCTGGTGAGGACGTCCTTCAGCGCGTCCACGCGCGCGACCCACTCCGGATCGGCGCCGGACCCGTCCTCGAACCCCTCCAGCCACTGCGGCGGCCGGCTGCGGATGTCCCCGGCCTCCAGGGCCTGCCCGGTCCTGCGCTTGCCGGTCAGCAGGCCCATCGCCAGCGGGCTGCGGTTGACGCTCGCCAACTCCAGCTCCTCGCACAGCGCGAACATCTCGGGGGCGTCCCGGAGCACGTTGGCCGCGTGCTGCACCGCCGCGCAGTGCTCCCCCTGCGCGAACACGGCGGCTCGGGCCGGGTCGTCGGTGCTCCACGCGTAGGCACGGATGAGCCCCTCGCGCACGAACTCCTCGCAGACGTCACGCAGCTCGGCGGCACGCTCGGGATCGGCGTCGGACAGGTGCAGCTGGTACAGGTCGACGTAGTCGGTGCCCAGCCGCTTCAGCGAGGCGGTCAGCGCGCGGCGGGCGTACGGCACGGTGTCGTCGGCGCAGGTGAGGGTGCGGGTCTCCTCGTCGAAGACGTTGCCCCACTTGGTGGCGACGACGACATCGGCGCGGCGCTTGCCGAGAGCGCGGCCGAGGACGCGTTCGCTGTGGCCGGCACCGTAGGTGTCCGCGGTGTCGAAGAAGGTGACGCCCAGGTCGAGGGCGCGCCGGACGGCCCGTACGGACTCCTCGTCGTCGACCTTGCCCCAGCCGAGCGGCTGCCCGTCGGCGGACTGCCTCCCCCACTCTCGGCTTCGCTCGAGCGGGGGGACCCCCATCCGCCGATGGCCCAGCAGCCGAAGCCGAGCGCGCTGACCTCGATGCCGGTCCGTCCCAAAGTCCTCTTGGTCTCCATGAGGTGGGACGGTAGAAGTTGAAGTGCACACGAGGGCAAGCGCTTGAGCGGTTCTGGGGGTGGCTTTGTGGCTCTGGCTCCCGGCTATGCCTGGCCGGTCTCGAAGCGGGAGATCCTGCCGTCGCCCTCGACCTCGAAGTGCCAGCGGGTGCGCATCTCGCCATAGGTGTCGTTGCGGTAGCTGGCGAGGAGGTCGCGACCGCGGTTCGACTCGTTGTCGACTTCCATGTGGCCGTTGGAGGAGAAGATCTCCCGCTCGATCCAGTCGGCGAGGTCGCGGTCGTTGCCGTCGTCCGCCATGGTCGCGCCGGGCGCGAGGATGCTCATGAAGCCCTCGCGGTCGTGGGCGTTGACGGCGGTGACGAAGGCACGGACGGCGGGGTCGCTGAGCTTGGACGTCTGAATCGTCATACCGGTCAGCCTCACACCGCCTCCGGGGCCCCGCCACCCGAACGGCGGCCAGGGCAGGCCGGGCGGGTGACTTCGATGCGACGGTGGAGCCGAGGGGAGGGGATCCGTCACCGGTGGTCCGTTCCGGGGGTCATCGTGAGTCATCGGGAGTCATTGTGAGTGCTTACGACCGACGTGATCTGGGCCTGCTGTTGCTCCGGCTGGGCGCCGGCGGCGTGCTGTTCGCGCACGGCACGCAGAAGCTGTTCGGATGGTTCGGCGGACACGGCATCGAGGGCACCGGCCAGTTCATGGAGTCGATCGGCTACCAGCCGGGCAAGGCCAGCGCGACGGCGTCGGGCCTCGCGGAGGCCGGCGGCGGCACTCTGCTGGCGCTGGGCCTGGCCACCCCGGCGGCCGGTGCGGCGGCGGCCGGCGGCATGGCGGGCGCGGCCGCGGTGCACGCCCCGAACGGCTTCTTCAACCAGGAGGGCGGCTACGAGCACGCGGCCACCCTCGGCCTTGCCGCGACCTGCCTCGCGATCGCGGGCCCCGGCCGCCTCTCCCTCGACCACGCCCTCGGCCATGTCGTCGACCGCGGCTGGATGGTTCCCACGGCCCTGGCGACGACGGCGGCGGTGACGGCCGTGGTGATCGGGGTGCGGAACAAGAGGCTGGCCGAGGCGAAGACGGAGAGGGAGGAGCAGGCGGGGGTGCTGCAGGATCAGGAGGCCTTGTTCGAGGAGTAGGCAGCCGCTGTGCCAAGCTGCCCGCATGACCGATCAGGCAGCCCCTCCCGGCACCGCCGCCGAGCGCGCCGACGACCTCTGGGCAACCATCGACGCCCTGTGGACCTGGCTCGACACCGACCAGCCGATCGGCGGCGAGGAGGGCATGCTGCTGCGCATGCTGAAGCTGTCCGAGGAGGTCGGCGAGGTCGCCGAGGCGGTGATCGGGGCGACCGGCCAGAACCCGCGCAAGGGCGTCACCCACACCTGGGATGACGTACAGGGCGAGCTGTGCGACGTGGTGATCACGGCGCTGGTCGCGCTGCGGACGCTGACGCCGGACACGCGCGAGGTGTTCACCCGGCATCTGGCGCGGGTGCGGGAGCGGTCGCTGGGTTCTGCGCCGTAGGGCGCGGGGCTGTATCGATGTACGGCTCCGCCGCGTGGGCGCGACCAGCCCCACCGGGCCCCCAGGTTCAGCACAGTCCGGGTGTCAGCCGCAGCACCGTCCCCTCCCCGTTCGCGGACAACAGCAGCGCCCCGTCCGCCGCGACGGCCAACCCGGCGAACCGGCGCGCCATGCCCGGCATGCCGTTCGCGAACAGGGCCGGTTCGGTGCGCGGCACGACCCCGGCCGGCGCCCCGACCGGCAGGTCCTCCGCATCGGTCCGGCGCTCCCCCGTCGTCAGGGACACCGCAAGCAGCCGACGCCGCCCGGTCTCCACCGTGAACAACTCCTCGCCGTGGACCGCGAGCCCCTGCGGCGCGTCCAGCCCGTCCACCAGGACCGTCGGAGGCCCGTCCACCTCGACCCGCAGCACCGCGCCGAGCCGCTCGTCGCTGACGTAACAGCGCCCCTCGGCGTCGAAGGCCACGTCCACGGGCTGCTGGAGCCCGTCGGCGAGCACGGTGAGCACATCGCGCTCATCGACGGCCACGACCCGCCCCGCGTCCGACTCGGCGACGACCAGCGAGCCGTTGGGCGCCACCGCGATGCCGAGCGGCCGCCGCAGCCCGCCGGCCCGTTCCCGCGTGGTCCCGGCCCCGGGGTCGTACGTCTGGACCTGCCCGAACTGCGAGGTGGTGTGCAGCAGTCCACCGTCGGCGGCGATGCCGTGCGAGAAGGGCTGCAGGGAGTGCGTGGTGACGCCGCCCTCCGGCGAGGGCTCGGGGCTCGCTACCCGGTAGTGGTCGGCGGCGTACACCTTGCCGCCGAGGTCGACGGTCACACCGTACGGCCCGTCGAGTCCACGCGGCACGATCTCGCGGGTGCGCCCGTCGGGGTGCATCTCGGTGACACCGCCGCTTGCATAGCTGGAGACGAACATGCGGTTCTCGGCGTCGAAGGCCGCGTTGTCCAGCCCGACGACGCCGCTGGTGACCAGGGTTCGTGAGCCGCTGCCGTGCAGGTCGATGCGGGTGACGATGCCCTCGGGCCCGCGGGACAGCACATGCAGCACCCCGCCCTGGTCGAACCGTACGGCGACCGGCTGATGGACGTCGTCGGCGACCACCTCGGGCTCGCCCCCGTCCGGCGGGATCCGCCAGACCTGGCCGGTGAGCAGGGGGTTCGGGCCACTCATCATGTGCGGGTAGTAGAGGTGGCCGTCGGGGCCGAGCTGCATGGCGTTTCCGAGGGCGAGCCCTTCGGTGAGGACGACCGCCTCGCCGCCGTCGGGGAAGAGCTCCAACAGCCGGCCACCCGGCCTCATCTCGTTCACGAAAAGCCGGTCGCCGACGCAGGTGATGCCGTTGGGGTTGGCGACATCCCCGGAGACGAGCGTGTACTCCCCTTCCGGACTACGCCGCCACACCCGCCCCGGCACCAGGTCGGCGATGTACATCGAGCCGTCGGCGCCGAAGGCGAGGTCGTCCGGCGCCTGCACCGGACTGTCCATCGGTACGACCACCTCGACGTCCCCGGTCGCCGGATCGACGGCGCTGATCTGCCCGGCGAGGAACTGGGCGACGTACAGCCGCCCGTCGGGCCCGAAGGCGACGCCGTTGGACCCCCACAGGCGACTGGGCGGGTTGAGCCGCTCGGCGGCCCAGCGGACGCTGGTGGTGATGGGCCGGTCGCCGCTCGGGGCGTACCTGCTCGGCTCCACGGCGCTCATGTCCCGCTGCCCTCGACGAGCACCTCACGCATGCCGCCGTCCGCCCGCCACCGCCGCAGCAGCTCGTGAAAGGCGACCGACCCGTCGCCGTACGCCTCGCTGCGCTCTCTCGGCCGCCCCTCGTTGTTGTAGTAGCCGGGAGTGCACTCGGCCTGGAACTTGTGCAGGTCGGCGGCCTTCTGACGAATCGTCGCCACCCAGGCGGCCTGTGCCTCGGCGGTCGGCTCCACGCAGCGGACCTGCCGCTTGCGCGCCTGAGCCACGATCTCGGCGACATGCGTGGCCTGTTCGTCGAGGATGTGGACGTAGTTGACGGAGGCGGCGTTCTGCATCGAGCCGAGCAGGAAGAGGTTGGGAAAGCCACGGGTGGTGAACCCGTGCAGTGTTCTGGGCCCCTGCGTCATCCAGGTCTCCAGCAGCCCGGCGCCACCCCGGCCGTATACCGGCAGCTTGCCGGACAGCACTCCCGACCTGCCGACGTCGAACCCGGTCGCGAAGACGATGCAGTCGACCTCGTACGCGGTGTCGCCGACCACGACGGCGTTCTCGGTGATCCGCTCGACGCCGTGGGTGTCGGCGGTGTCGACGAGGGTGACGTTGGACCGGTTGAAGGTCTGGAGGTAGTGGTCGCTGAAGGTGGGCCGCTTGCACATGTAGCGGTACCAGGGCTTGAGCTTCTCGGCGGTCTCCGGGTCCTCGACGATGCCCTCGACGCGGGCGCGCAGCTCGTTCATCTTCTGGAAGTCGGCGATTTCGTAGGCGAGTTCACGCCGCTCGGCCGGAACGTCCGCGTAGGCGTTGGTCGGGATGAGCTTCTCCTGAAGCCGGGCGGTACTGGTCCAGGCGTCGTTCACCAGGTCTGCCTCTTCCCTGCTGCCGGTGACGACCTTGAGGAAGTTCTCCATGCGCTGCCGCTGCCAGCCCGGCTGGAGGGCCGCGGCCCACTCGGGGTCCGTGGGCCGGTTGCCGCGTACGTCGACGGAGGAGGGCGTGCGCTGGAACACGTACAGCTGCCGTGCGTCCTGTCCCAGGTGCGGCACGACCTGGATGGCGGTGGCGCCGGTGCCGATGAGGGCGACGCGCTTGTCGGCGAGCCCCGTCAGCCGGCCGCTCGCGTCGCCACCGGTGTAGTCGTAGTCCCAGCGGCTGGTGTGGAAGGTGTGCCCACGGAAAGTCTCGATGCCGGGGATGCCGGGCAGCTTGGCCTGACTGAGGGTGCCGCTGGAGACGACGACGTACCGCGCCCGGATCTCATCGCCGCGATCGGTGCCGACGACCCACTCGGACTCACCTCCATCCTCACCTTCATCCCACCGCAGTTCAGTGACCTGGGTCTGGAAGCAGGCCTGCTCATAGAGGCCGAAGCGCCTGGCGACGGCGCGCGCGTGCTGCCGGATCTCCTCGCCGGGCGAGTACTTCCACGCCGGGACATAGCCCAGCTCTTCGAGCAACGGCAGATAGACGTACGACTCGATGTCGCAGTGGATGCCCGGGTACCGGTTCCAGTACCAGGTCCCGCCGAAGTCCCCGCCCTTCTCGACGATCCGGATCTCCTGCACACCCGCCTGCCGCAACCGCGCCCCGGCGAGCAGCCCACCGAACCCGCCGCCGACGACGAGGGCCTCGACGCGATCGCGCAGCGGCTCGCGGGTGAAGTCGGGGTCGGCGTACGGGTCTTCGTCGTACGCACCGAACTCACCGGCGAGGTGCCGGTACTGCCCGCTCCCGTCGGGTCGAATCCGACGGTCGCGCTCGGCGCGGTACTTGGCGCGCAGGGCGTCGGGGTCGAAGTCCAGGTCCATCACGTGCGGGTCCAGGTCCTGCGGCTCGGGCGTGGGTGCGGCCATGGGCTCGGGCATGGGCGCGGACATCGGCGCTCTCCTCGGTCGTGGGGGCCGGCTGCGGGGGCGCCGGGACAGGGGAAGTCGGGGTCAGTGAAGCGAACTGGGCTGACAGGTCCCAGACATATCCCGGACACTTGATCCATGTGACCCAGAGCACACCACGGGCAGCCTTACGGCTGTACGGACCGGCCCAGCCAGTAGCCGAAGCCGCGCCGGGTGTGGATCAGCGCGATCTGCTCCCGCTCCCCGTTCACCTTGCGCCGCAGCCGCGACACGAGCCGCTCGACCGCACCGTCGGTCGGCGGGTCGTCCCAGACATGCCGGCCGATCTGCTCCTTGGACAACACGCGCTCGGCGTTCACGAGCAGGCAGCGCAGCAGCCGGTACTCGGCGGGCGTGAGCTCGATGGTGCGCTCACCGCGGCGGGCTCGGCGGGTGGCGTCGTCGAGTACGAGGTCGCCGTGGCGCAGGGCGCCGTCCCAGCGGGCCGGCTCCTCGCGGTGCACCAACTGCCGTGCCCGAGCCAGGACTTCGGCCACTCGGCCTGGTCCCCCGCCAGGCTGTCCGTCCGCCGCGCCGGGGCCGCCCCCGGGCATGCTGCCCAGGAACTCGCCCGCTCCGGTGAGCAGCAGGACCGCGGGGCGATCGGGGGCGAGGAGGCGGCGGCTGTCCCTGAGCGCCTCGGTGTCGGGCAGGGTCACATCGAGGATGACCAGACCGAAGCAGCCTTCGGTGAGCAGAACGTGGGCCTCGGTGGCACGGTCCACCACGACGGTCCGGTGACCGGCGAGCTCCAGCATCGCCGCGAGCGGCTCGGACGTACGGGGGTCGCCGACGACGAGCAGGACATCCGGTATCGCCGGTACCGCGTCGGTCGACGGCGGCTTCGGCATACGGCCACTCTACCTGCGGGTTGCCTGAGGCAAGTAAGTGCCGAACAGGCCGCGTCGGGCGTCTCACGTCCAGGGCGTGGCGACGAGCCGGATCCGCGCGTCGCCCACGACGAGCGAGGCCGCCGTGTCGGCCGGCGGGATGTGGGCGGCCCGGGGGGCCTCGTCGACACGCGGCTCTCCGGCGACGACCCCCTGTCCGGCGACGGCCCGCTGACCAGTAACAGCGCGGACTCGATGACCGCCGCCCCCTCCACAACCGCGGATACTCGGCGGTAATGTCGCCCCCCCGCCGGACGGCACGAGACCGGTGAGGTGAGAGCGAAGGGGCCCTCATGGCGACGGACACGCCTGCGAACATAACCGCAGGGACACCTGCGGAGATGCGCGCCGCCGACGACCGTTGGCAGCGCATGTGGAACCACCGTGAGCAGCTGCTCAGGGTGGCCCGGCGCAGGTCGATGAGCGCGGAGGACGCCGAAGACGCGGTGCACGAGGCGATGCTGCGGGCCGCCGAGCGTCCCGACCTGGACGACGAGAGGCTCGCCGCATGGCTGACGACGGTCACGATGCGCCTGTGCGTCGACCGCTACCGGCAGGTGAACCGGGAGGCCGAGGTGCGCACCAGCCCGACCCTCATCGCCCCCGGCCCGGTGCCCGTCGAGGAAGCGGTGTGCGACCGGGCCGAGGCGAAGTGGCTGGCGGTCCGCAGTGGTGAGCTGCCCGCTCGGCAGGCCGAGGCGCTGCGGCTGAAGTCGGAGGACCTCGACGTAGGCCAGGTCGCCGTCCGCATGGGGCTGAGTTACCGGACCGTCGAATCGCTGCTGGCCCGGGCTCGGCGGACGCTGCGGCAGTCGCTGGCCGCGACGCTCGGGTACGCGCTGTTCCTGATCGGGTGGGGGCGGCCGCGCGGCGGCGGCAAGGTGCAGGCCGTGACGGCGGCTTCGACGGCGGCGACGCTGGCGGTGGCGGGGTTCGTGCTGCCGTACACGCTCGACGGGGGCGACGGTGAGGGCGTAACGGGTCCGCGGGCCACGGTTGCTTCGCCGGGTCTGGAGGCGTTGCGGCCGGACAGCAGCACTGGGGGCAGGGCTCCTCAGGGGAACCGGCCCACGGCCTCGGCGGCCGAACCGGAGGCGGCCGGGTCGCCGTCGGCGGAATCGTTCCGGCCGCTGTCCGTGCCGTCGCTGCCGGAAGTGGCGGTGCCGAAGGTCTCGGTGACCCCGCTGCCAGTGCTGCCCGCGCCTGAGGTGCCACGTGTGCCCGAGGTGCCGGAACTGCCCCAGTCCCCGGAACTGCCCGAGACCCCTGACCTGCCGGTCGAGCCCTCCGCCGCGCCGTCCGCGTCGCTCCCTCTCCCCACGGCGCCGCCTCAGCCGTAACTCCGGCCGGACAGTCGTAGATCCACCCGAACACCCCGCCCCGAATCCCGCTCGAAAAAAATCCACCACCCGAGCGACGGACGCCCCGCCCCTCCCCGTAGAGCAGATGTCAGAGCTGCTCCAGGGGCCGAAGGGTGGACCGGATGGGTGTCGAGATCTGTGTGGAAGGGCTGACCAAGTCCTTCGGTCACCAGGTCATCTGGCAGGACGTCTCACTGACGCTGCCCGCCGGGGAGGTCTCGGTCATGCTCGGCCCCTCGGGCACGGGCAAGTCGGTGTTTCTCAAGACGCTCGTCGGACTGCTGAAGCCGGAGCGTGGCTCGATCACGATCCAGGGCCGGGACATCACGCGGCTCCGCGAGCACGACCTGTACGAGGTGCGCAAGCTCTTCGGCGTGCTGTTCCAGGACGGCGCGCTGTTCGGCTCGATGAACCTGTACGACAACATCGCCTTCCCCTTGCGCGAGCACACCCGTAAGTCCGAGAGCGAGATCCGGCGGATCGTGCTGGAGAAGATGGACATGGTCGGGCTGATCGGCGCCGAGGGGAAGCTGCCCGGCGAGATCTCCGGCGGGATGCGGAAGAGGGCGGGACTGGCCCGGGCCCTGGTGCTCGACCCGGAGATCATCCTCTTCGACGAGCCCGACTCGGGCCTCGACCCGGTTCGCGTGGCCTATCTCAACCAGCTCATCGTCGACCTCAACGCCCAGATCGACGCGACCTTCCTGATCGTCACGCACGACATCGCCTCCGCCCGCCAGGTGCCGGACAACATCGGGCTGCTGTTCCGCCGCGAACTGGTGATGTTCGGGCCGCGCGAGGATCTGCTGACCAGCGACGAGCCCGTCGTACGGCAGTTCCTGAACGGCCGCATGCAGGGCCCCATCGGCATGGCGGAGGAGAAGGACGCCGCCCAGGTCGAGCAGGAGCTGGCCGCGCTCGGCGACGACGGCAAGGGCACACAGTCTCCCGGCAGTCAGGCCATGACTCCCCGCCTGCTGCCGGGGCCGGATATCCCCCGGCCACCCCGCTGGGAGGCCATCGCCCGGCGCGAGGCCGCGCTGCACCAGAAGACGGTGGTCGGCGCATGAGCCTTTCACCGATCGGAGCGCTGCGGCACTCGGGCAGCCTGTTCGCGATGGCGCTGGACGTCGTCCGGACTGTGCCTCGACGGCCCTTCCAGGCACGGGAGTTCATCCAGCAGGCGTGGTTCGTCGCGAGCGTGACGATCCTGCCGACGGCCCTGGTCTCCATCCCCTTCGGCGCGGTCATCGCGCTGCAGATCGGCAGCCTGACCCGGCAGCTCGGCGCCCAGTCCTTCTCGGGGGCCGCCTCCGTGCTGGCCGTGCTGCGGGAGGCCTCGCCGATCGTCACCGCGCTGCTCATCGCGGGCGCGGGCGGCACGGCGATTTGCGCGGACCTGGGTGCCCGGAAGATCCGGGACGAGATCGACGCGATGCAGGTTCTCGGCATCGACCCCATCCACCGCCTGGTCGTCCCCCGCGTGCTGGCGTCGATGGTCGTGGCCGTGCTGCTCAACGGCCTGGTGTCGGTGGTCGGCGTCGCGGGCGGCTACTTCTTCAACGTCGTCCTCCAGAACGGCACCCCGGGCGCCTACCTCGCCTCCTTCACCACCCTCGCCCAGCTCTCCGACCTGTGGGCGGCCGAGATCAAGGCACTCGTCTTCGGCGCGATCGCGGCGATCGTCGCCTCGTACAAGGGACTCACCGCGAAGGGCGGCCCGAAGGGCGTGGGCGACGCGGTGAACCAGTCGGTGGTGATCACCTTCATGTTGCTGTTCGTGACCAACTTCGTGATGACCGCCGTGTACTTCCAGGTCGTCCCGCAGAGGGGCTGAGAGGAGTTAACCGATGAGACTTCTCAACCGCCCCCTGCGCTCCCTCGAAGCGCTGGGCACCCAACTCTCCTTCTACGGACGCTCGTTGGTGTGGACCGGCCGCACCCTGCGCCGCTACAAGAAGGAGATCCTCCGGCTGCTGGCCGAGGTGAGCTTCGGCCGGGGCGCGCTGGCGGTGGTGGGCGGCACGGTCGGCGTGATCGCCTTCCTGTCCTTCTTCACCGGCACGGAGGTCGGCCTCCAGGGCTACGCGGCCCTCAACCAACTCGGCACCTCCAACTTCGTGGCGTTCCTCTCCGCGTACTTCAACACCCGGGAGATCGCCCCGCTGGTGGCCGGGCTCGCCCTGTCCGCGACCGTCGGCGCCGGGTTCACCGCCCAGCTGGGCGCGATGCGGATCAGCGAGGAGACCGACGCGCTCGAAGTGATGGGCGTGCCCTCGCTGCCGTTCCTGGTGACGACGAGGATGATCGCCGGGTTCGTCGCGGTGATCCCGCTGTACGTGGTCGGCCTGCTGTCCTCGTACCTCGCCGCCCGCACCATCACCACCGGCTACTACGGGCAGTCGGCCGGCACCTACGACCACTACTTCCAGCAGTACCTGCCCCCGGTCGACGTGCTGTGGTCCTTCGGGAAGGTGCTCGTCTTCGCCGTGCTGATCATCCTGGTCCACTGCTTCTACGGCTACTACGCGAGCGGCGGCCCGGCGGGCGTCGGCGTGGCGGTGGGCCATGCGGTGCGGACCTCGATCGTGGCGATCAACGTTCTTGACTTCTTCCTGTCGCTGGCGATCTGGGGCGCCAACACGACCGTGCGGATAGCGGGGTGAGCCGGGTGAGCCGCCCGATGAGGGTGCCGAGAGTGCTGAGGCTGAGGTTGTACGGCGTCGTCTTCCTCGCCGTACTCGCCTTGCTGCTGTCGTTGTCCGTGGCCGTCTACCGGCAGGTGTTCACGCCGGTCGTCCGGATCACCTTGGAGGCCGACAGCCTCGGCAACCAGCTCGATCCGCGCGCCGACGTCAAGCTGCGCGGGCTGCTGGTCGGCGAGGTGCGCGAGGTGCGGGCCGACGGGACGAAGGCGACGCTCGACATCGCGCTCAAGCCGGAGCACGTCGAGTACATCCCGTCCGATGTCCACGCACGGCTGCTGCCCAAGACCCTGTTCGGCGAGAAGTACGTCGACCTGGTGCCGCCCGCCGGCTCCGCCGCCCGCCCGATCCGGGCCGGTGACGTCATCACCCAGGACCGCACCCGGGTCGGCATCGAAGTGCAGCAGCTCATGAACGACCTGCTGCCCCTGCTGCGAACCGTCCAGCCCGGCAAGCTCAACGCCACCCTCTCCGCGTTCGCAACCGCCCTCGAAGGCCGCGGCGACCGGATCGGCGACAACCTCACACGCCTGGAGGCCTACCTGCGCCGCCTCAACCCCCATCTGCCGTCCCTCACCGAGGACATCGCCCGCTTCGCCGAGGTCGCCGAGATATACGGCGACGCGGCGCCCGACCTGATGGAGATCCTGCGCAACACCGTCACCACCAGCCGCACGATCGTCGAGCAGAAGGACCGGCTGGCAGCGGCATTGCAGACCACGGCGACCGTCGCGGGCACGGCGCAGGACTTCCTCGACGCGAACGGCGACCGGCTCATCACCCTCGGCCAGGTCTCCCGCCCGACGCTGGAGCTGTTCGCCCGCTACTCCCCCGAGTACCCGTGTCTGCTGGCCGGTCTGGTCCGGCAGGAGAAGGCCTCGGAGGAGGCGTTCCGGGGCGGCACGATGCACATCACGCTGGAGGCCGTACGGCCGCAGGGGGCCTACGAACCGGGCGAGGAGCCGCGTTACGGCGAGCGGTCGGGGCCCGACTGCCGTGATCTGCCGAGTCCGCCGGTACCGGCTCCCGGGGCCCACCTCGATGACGGCTCGAAGTCGGAGGGTTCCTCCTCGGGCGGCCCGCTCGGCGTGTCTGCCACGCGAGCCGAGCAGCGGGCCGTCGGCTCGCTCGTTGCGCCAGCGCTGGGGGTACCCGCCGACGCGGTGCCGCCGGTCGCGACGCTGCTGTTCGGGCCGTTGGCGCGCGGGACGGCGGTGAGTGTGGCGTGAGGACCACAGGCGCGCGGCAGACCGCTGCTCCTCTCATCAAGTTCAGCGTCTTCGCGCTGGTGACCATCCTGGCGACGGCCCTCCTCGCCGCCACCATCGTGAACATCTCCTTCACCCCGGAGCATCGCTATCGCGCGGTGTTCAGCGACGTCACCGGCCTGGAGGAGGGCGACGACATCCGCGTGGCCGGGGTGCGGGTCGGCGAGGTCGAGGGCATCCGGATCAAGGACCGGACACTGGCCGAGGTCACCTTCACGGTCGGCCAGGACCGGCCGCTGCTCACCAGCACGGGCGCGGTCATCCGGTACCGCAACCTGGTCGGGCAGCGGTACGTCGCGCTGACCGAGGGCACGGGCGACGGCACCCGGCTGCTGCGGCCCGGCGCGACGATCCCGCTGTCGCGCACACAACCGGCGTTGGACCTCAACGCCCTGCTGAACGGCTTCAAGCCGCTGTTCGCCGCGCTGAGCCCGAAGGACGTCAACCAGCTCGCCACCGAGATCATCAAGACCCTCCAGGGCGAGGGCGGCACCGTCAACAGCCTGCTGGTGCACACGGCGTCGCTCACCTCGACGCTGGCCGGCCGCGACCAGCTGATCGGCTCGGTGATCGACAACCTCAACACCGTGCTGAAGACGCTCGACAAACGCGGCACCCGCTTCTCCGGCCTGCTCAAGCAGCTGCGACGGGTCGTCTCGGGCCTGTCCGCCGACCGCAAGCCCATCGGGCAGTCGCTGGTGAACATCGGCGATCTGACCGAGGCCACCTCGGGGCTGCTGAAGGACGCGCGTCCGCCGCTGAAGGACGACATCGCCGAGCTGACCGAGCTCACCGGAACGCTGAACGACAACGACAAGACCGTGGAGGGCGTCCTGAAGCGGCTGCCGAACAAGCTCAACGAGCTGACCGGGACGGCGTCCTACGGCTCGTGGTTCAACTTCTACCTGTGCGACTTCGACGGGCGGATCGTACTGCCGAAGACGAAGTCGGCGTCACAGCAGGTGCTCACGCCTGATCTGCATGTGGCGAGGGCGAGGTGCGGGGCATGAACCGTAAGCAAGGTCCCGAGCCGCTGTTCAAGGTGCGGGTGGAGCCGCCGCGGCTGCCGAGGATACGTCTGCCGAAGGTACGGCTCGTGCCGCGCCGGAAGCCCCGCCCGCGCCCTCAGCCGCTGATCAAAGTGCGCGTCGAGCGGCCCAAGCTGCCGACGATACGAATCCGTCGCCCGCGCCTCACCCCGTTCCGCGAGCGCAACCCCGTCGCCATCGGAGCCGTCGGCCTCACCACCCTCGCCCTGCTGGCCGTGGCCGCGTTCAACGCCGACCGCCTGCCGGTGATCGGCGACGGCGAGACGTACAGCGCGGCCTTCGCCGAAGCGGGCGGGCTCAAGCCCGGTGACGAGGTGCGGGTCGCCGGGGTCAAGGTCGGCAAGGTCGAGGAGGTCGACCTGGACGGCGACCACGTCAAGGTCACCTTCAAGATCAAGGGCGAGCCGGGCTTCGGGACGGAGACCGGCGCGTCGATCCGGGTCAAGACGATCCTCGGCGCGAAGTACCTCGCACTGCACCCCAAGGGCGGAGGCCGGTTGGCGCCCGGCAGCGAGATACCGCTGAAGCGCACGATCCCCGCGTACGACGTCGTACAGGCATTCAGCGACCTCACCACGACATCGGAGAAGGTCGACACCGACCGCGTGGCGAAGGCCCTTGACACCATCTCGACGACCTTCGAGGACTCCCCCTCCGAGGTGCGGGCATCCCTCAAGGGCCTGTCACAGATCTCCCGGACGGTGGCCTCCCGCGACAAGGCGCTGCGCGAGCTGCTCGACCGCGCGAACGGCGTCACGGGCGTGCTGGCCGACCGATCCGACGACTTCACCGCCCTGGTGAAGGACGGCGACAAGCTGTTCAAGGAGATCAGCAAGCGGCGCGAGGCGATCCACAGACTGCTGAAGAGCTCCGCCGCGCTCGGCATCCAGCTCTCCGGCCTGGTCCAGGACAACGACAAGGAGATCGGGCCCGCGCTCAAGGGCCTGAACCGAGTGGTGACGATGCTCGAACGGAACCAATCCAGCCTGGACCGGAGCATCAAGCTCCTGGCGCCCTACGTACGGCTCTTCACCAACACCCTCGGCAACGGCCGCTGGTTCGACTCCTACGTCCAGAACCTGGTGGCGGCTCCGGTGGTGCCGCGGACGGGAGGGGCGCAGTGAACGTCCCTGTCAGGGTGAGACAGCGACTGGCCCTGCTCACCGCACTGTCCCTGATCGCCGCGCTCACGTACGTCCTGTGGCCGCGTCCCGAGCCGGTCCGCGTGACGGCGTACTTCCCGCGCACGGTCGGCATCTACCCCGGCTCGGACGTCCGCGTCCTGGGCGTACGGATCGGCGAGGTCAAGGAGATCACGCCGGAGGGCGGCCGGGTGCGGGTGGAGGTGGAGTACGAGGCGGATCGCAAGGTCCCGGCCGAGGCCCAGGCGGCGATCATCAACTCGTCGGTGGTCAGCGACCGTTACGTGCAGCTGCTGCCGGTGTACCGGGGCGGTCCGGTGCTGCGGGACGGGGACGAGATCCCCGAGTCGCGCACAGCCGTACCGGTCGAGCTGGACCGTGTCTTCGACAGCCTGCACACCACGGCCGAGGCGCTCGGCCCCGAGGGCGCCAACAAGGACGGCTCCCTGTCGCGGCTGCTGGGGGTGAGCGCGGACAACCTCGACGGCCAGGGCAAGAACCTCCACCAGACGGTCGAGGACCTCTCGAAGGCCGTCACGACCCTGTCCGACGGCCGCACGGACCTGTTCGGCACGATCCGCAACCTCCATGTCTTCACGGCGGCGCTGGCGGCCGACGACAAGAGCGTGCGGTCGTTCAACAACAGCCTGGCGAAGGTCGCCGCCCAACTCGCGGGCGAACGCAAGGACTTGGCGGCTGCGCTGCAGAACCTCGGGACGGCACTGGGCGACGTGTCCGGCTTCGTGAAGAGGAACAAGAAATCGCTGACCGCGAACGTGGAGGGTCTGAGCAAGGTGACCAAGGTGCTCGTCACCCAACGGGCCGCGCTGGAGGAGCTGTTGGAGGTGGCCCCGACCGGCATGTCGAACCTCAACAACGCCTACAACCCGTCGGCCGGCACCCTCGACACCCGCAACAACGCCGATCAGGCGCAGGATCCGGCTTCGCTGCTGTGCTCGGTGCTCAGGACGACGGGGGACGAGGGCGGAAAGAACCCGGACTGCGGGGAGTTGGAGGAGCTCTTCGACTCCCTGCCCGTGGTGCCGCAGGGCGGCGCGGCGGTCACGGGCACGGTCGACCGCACCCTGGGCGGAATCCTGGAGGCGAGTGCATGAGCGTGCTGCGCGTGAGCGTGCTGCGCAAGGGCGGGATGGCGGCCTGGGCGGCCGTCGGCTCGCTGCTCCTCTCCGGCTGCGAGTTCAACGGCTGGTACGACGTCCAGCTGCCCGGCGGAGCGGCCTCGGACGGCAACGCGTACCACGTCACCGTCGAGTTCCGTGACGTCCTCGACCTGGTACCGCAGTCGGCGGTGAAGGTCAACAACGTCACCGTGGGCGCGGTGGAGAAGGTGGAGCTGGACGGCTGGCACGCGCGCGCACGCCTCCGGGTCGCCGACTCGGTCAAGCTGCCCGCCAACGCGATCGCGGAGCTGCGGCAGACCAGCGTGCTCGGCGAGAAGTACGTGGCACTGTCCAGGCCGACGAACACCACACCGGTCGGACGCCTCGGCGACGGCGACGCGATCCCCCTGTCCCGCAGCGGCCGCAATCCGGAGATCGAGGAGGTGCTGTCCGCCCTGTCGGCACTGCTCAACGGCGGTGGAGTGGCGCAGCTCAAGACGATCACCGTGGAGCTGAACAAGGCGCTGGAGGGACGGGAGAACCGGGTCAAGTCGCTACTGAAGGAACTGAACACGTTCCTGGGCGGCCTGGACAAGCAGAAGGGCGACATCGTCCGGGCGCTGAAGGCCGTGGACCGACTCGCCAAGCGCCTCGGCAAGGAGAAGAAGACCATCGCCGAGGCGGTCGACACGATGCCTCCGGCCCTGAAGGTGCTGGCCGACCAGCGGCGGGATCTGACGAGGATGCTCACGGCGCTGTCGAAGCTGGGCCGAACGGGCACCAAGGTGGTCAACGCCTCGCACGACGACACGGTCGCCAACCTGAAGCAGCTCCGCCCGATCCTGCGACAGCTCAACAAGGCGGGTGACGACCTGCCCAACTCGCTCGAGCTGCTGACGACTTACCCGTTCCCGCGCAACGCAGTGGACGCCATCAAGGGGGACTACGTCAACCTGCACATCACGGCGGACATCGACCTGGCGGGGATCTACGGCAACTTGACGGAGAAGCCGGGCGGCAGTCGGGATGGCGACGGGGCACCCCAGGGACCCAAGCTCCCCGAGACCCCGGACCTCCCGGACGTACCGGATCTCCCGAGCCTGCCGACCGTCCCGACACCCACCGCGCTCCCGAGCACACCGCGCGTGCCGTCGTCCCCCTCGGCCCCTTCCGACGGCGGTGGCGACCCGCTGTGCCCGCCGGTGTGCACCAGCAGTTACGGCAGTTACGGCACCGGGGGCGACTGGCCGAAGGGGATCAACCTCGCACTGGCCGAGCTGATGCTGAAGGGAGTCCAGCCGTGATCACACGTACGGTCAAGGCCCAGCTGCTCGCCTTCACCACCATCACCGCCGTGGGGGTGTCGTACGTCGGCGCCGAGTACACGGGGCTGGTGGACGAGGTCCTGGACCGCGGCTACACGGTCCAGGCGGACTTCGCCGAGTCCGGGGGCATTTTCCCCGGCGCCGAGGTGACGTATCGCGGGGTGCCGGTGGGGAGGGTGGGCGCGCTGCACCTGACGGGTGCCGACGGCGTCTCGGTCGCCTTGGACATCGAGGACGGGGCACCGCGCATCCCGGCGAACACATTCGCCGTGGTGGCGAACCGCTCGGCGGTGGGCGAGCAGTACGTGGACCTGCAACCCCGCACCGCTCAGGGCCCGTATCTGCTCGACGGCAGCACGATCCCGCGCGAGAGCACACGCGTGCCGCTGCCGACGACGGACCTGATCCTCAGCCTGGACCGCCTGGTGAACTCGGTGGGCAAGGATGATCTGCGGGTCACGGTCGACGAGTTGGGCAAGGCGTTCGCAGGGACGGGCCCGAACCTCAGCCGTCTGGTGGACTCGGGCAACGAGCTGGTGGAGGCGGCGTCGGAGGCGCTGCCGGAAACGATCGCGCTCATCGAGGACTCACGGAAGGTACTGAAGACACAGGCCGACCAGGGCTCGTCGATCAAGTCGTTCGCAAGCGATCTGGCGGCGCTCACGGCGCAGTTGAAGGCGAGCGACGGGGACCTGCGCAGACTGATCGGCAACGCGAGGCCGGCGGCGCAGGAGGTGAACTCGCTGCTGAAGTCGGTGTCGCCGAAGCTCTCGATCCTGCTGGCGAACCTGATCAGCGGCGGCCAGGTGACGCTGGCGCGCCTGCCCGGCGTGGAACAGGCCCTGGTCACCTTCCCGGTGATGGTGGCGGGCAGCCACACGGTCGTACCCGGCGACGGCACCACCCACTTCGGCCTGGTGGTGAACGCCGACGATCCGCCGGCCTGCACCCAGGGCTACGGCACGGCGCGCCGAGACCCGGCGGACACCAGCACCCGCGAGGCGAACACGGACGCCCGTTGCACGCTGCCGCGGGGCAGCGAGTCGTCCGTACGGGGCGCCCAGAACGCCCCCGACGCGTCGGCCGCGTACGGCGGCGCCGACCAGGCGGCCTACGTCACCCCGTACGACCCGGAGACCGGCACCACCACCGGCCCGGACGGAAGAACCGTCGAGGTCGGCTCGACGGGCGGCCAGCAGGCCGCGTTCGGAAAGGAGTCGTGGCAATGGCTGCTAGTTGGCCCGATGGCATGAGAAGGGCACTGAACGGCATGGGCAGGACAGCGTCAGGGCGGGCGATGTCGGTGGCGTTGGCGACGGCAACGGTCGTGGTCACCGCCCTGACGATCTGGCTGGCCCTCGGCCTCTACGCACAACGCGAGGCGGACCAGCACCGCCAGGCCCTCCTGGCCGCGGCCCGCCAGTCAGCGCTGAACTTCACTTCCCTCGACTACCGGCACTACGACCGGGACAGCGCGAACGTCCTGGCAGGCGCGACGGGCGACTTCAAGAAACAGTTCGCGGCACAGACAGAGCAACTGACGCATCTCGTCGCGACGAACAAGTCCGTGTCCGAGGGCCAGGTCCTGGAGGCGGGCATCGTCCGCTCCGACGAGAACTCGGCCCGTGTCCTGGTGGTCGCCGACAGCAAGGTGACCAATACGGCTGCGCCCCAGGGAGAGGCGCGCACGTATCGCCTGCAACTGGACCTGGTCCACCGGGACGGCCGCTGGCTGACGTCCGACGTCGAGTTCGTCGGCTGACAAGCACCAACGAGGAGTACGACCATGTCGAAGACGACCACCGGCCGCGCCCCCGGTTCCGGCACCCGGCGCACTATGACGGCGGCCGCCCGTGCCGCGGCCAAGCGAGCGGAACGCGGTCACCGCGAACCGGCGGCCCCGGAGCCCACCGTCGCAGGACGCACCGTACTCATCGAGGCCCCGAAGAACGGCTGGGAGGACCCGCCCGAGCCGTCGCTGGAGGAGTTCGAGAAATTCGAGGATTTCGAGGAGAACGCGCCGGAGGACGAGGGGCAGCCCCATCGTCGCCGCCGGCTGCTCACCGCGGTGCTCGGCGCCCTACTGGTAGCAGGCCTGGTGGCGGTCGCGGCACTGGGATGGCAGTACTGGGACGGCCGCCAGACGGAAAGCGCCCGGGCCCAAGCCCTGACGGCGGCACGGAAGGCGGCACCGGTCGTCCTGTCGTACGACTACCGCCGCTTGGACAAGGACTTCGCGGCGGCCCGCACGCACCTGACCGGCGACTTCCGCGACGAGTACGGCAAGACCACGAAGACCGTGGTCGGCCCGACGGCCAAGAAGTACCGGGGCGTCGTGAAGGCAACGGTCGCCGCCCCCACCACCGGCGCCCCGTCCGCCTCCATCGTCTCGGCCTCCCCGGACAGGGTCGTGGTGCTGCTCTTCGTCAACCAGGTCACCGAGAGCACGCAGGTTTCGGGGGCTCGGGTGGATTTGAACCGGGTGCGGATGACGATGACGCGCACGGCGGACGGGTGGAAGGTGAGCGCGGTGGACGCGCTCTGACCCACGTCGACCGTGAGGGTCATCCGAGATCCTCCAGGAGCAAGTCGAGTGCCGCCTCTTCGTGGAGAGCGATGCCCAAGGCATCCATGGCCGGGGCCAGTTCAGCATCCCACCCGGCCTCCACGCGTGGCCCCGTGAGGAGGAGCTGCGGGGTGCCGTGTACCTGCATGCGGGTCGCGAGGTACTCGTAGTCCCCCGCCCTCATGCGCCACGCCTCCGCGCCGTACCGCTCCACGACACGGTTGGCCAGCGCGATCCCCGGCCAGTCGAAGTCACCGTGGTACGCGAAGGCGCACCCGGCGGCGGCCAGCACATCGAGCAGGGTGAGGACAACCGTCGTCGCGCTGCCCGAGGTGCAGACCAGCGGCTCGGTGCAGCCGGCGTCGGCGGCGGCTTCGACCACGCGTGGGTTCTCGCAGACGTGGATCCGGGTGCGGGAAGGCATCGCCAGTCGCAGGGCGCGCAGTTCGCGCAGGGTGAGATGGGTCTCCAGATTGTGGTCCGCCCGTTCTCGCAGGGTTCTCTCGCCCCAGGTCGCGCCCGTCGGCCTGAGGCCGTAGGTGAGCACCGTGCTGGACACCTCGTCCGGGGTGACCGAGGCCAGCCGCCACAGGGCCCGGCGGCCCGGTGCGTCGACGGGAAAGTCGGTGCCGGACGCCAGGGCGATACCGCGCAGGACCAGGCGGGAGAGCATGGTGCCGTCGTCCAGGCCGTGGGCCGAGCCGGTGGTACGGGTGGCCAGTTCGCCGCGACCCCGGGCGACTGGGGAGGGTTCCGCGTCCGGGCCGGGGAAGAGCGTGGCCAGGGTCCGGATCGCCTGGTCGAGGATCGTGGTGGCGGTGTGACCGTCCTGTCGGGCGACCGTACCGGCACGTCGTAGCTCCTCCAGCCACCGGGCCGGCCAGGGCTGGGACGCCAGTTGTGTGGCGGCGAGGGCAGCCTCCGCCGCGGACCACAGCCCGGCCCGTTGCGCCGCCGCCGCGTCCCGGACCGCTCGGCGGTCGGTGAGGGCCGGGCCCAGTTCCGCCAGCGTCTCGGCCAGGCCGCGGCCGACCGCGCTGGCGCGCAGGCGGGTGTCCAGGTCCGGCAGGTGAATGGTGGCGGTGGAAGTGGTGAGCGGCTTGGCGAGGAGGAGGGAGAGGGCCTCACGTTCGGGTTCGTCCAGGTGCTGGAGCCTGATCGTGCCGGTCGGCCGCAGGCCGTTGCGTTCGAGGCGGGTGCGTGCGGCCGCCCAGAGGCGGGTGAGGCCCGGCCGGGTCAGGAAGGCCAGCGTCTCGGTGTCCAGGGGCGTCCCGTCCAGCGCTCGGGGGCCCGTCATACCGACACCAGTCGCCTCTGCCGCCCGTTCCAGGTGTAGTGGAGGGTCGCCACGCCCCTCACATGCGGATCTCGCAGGCACTCGTAGATGTGCAGCGAGGGCACGTCGGGCCAGTTGCCGATCAGGCGTTCGCTGGTGAGGACGAAGTCCAGGTCCAGGTCGACCAGGATGCGGCCGAGGCGCGCGTGTGTGGGCTCGTCGACCTTGGCGAACGCGTCGTCCAGCAGGATCAGCCGAGGCGCGTGCGGGGCCGTTTCGGCGAGGCTCGTGAAGTGGGCGGCCGCGGCGGCGAAGAGGACCAGGTAGGACAGGACGCGTTGTTCGCCCTGGCTGAGGCCTGTACGGCCGGAGAGTTTGCGGCGACTGCCGGGGGCAGCGTCGTTGACCACCCACGGGGTGAAGGTGAACCAGTCGCGGTAGTCGAGGGCGGTGCGCAGGTGGGCCGCGTAGCCTGCGCCCGGGTCGGCGCGGCGGGCGTCCTCGATGCGGCGCTGGAGCACGTCGCGGAGCTGCTCGGACTGATCGCGGGTGCGCAGGCCGGACGGGCTGCGCAGGAGGTCCACCGCCGCCTGGACGTCGGCCTCCACGCCGTCCGCGAGCTTCCAGTCGAGCGTGACGCCCAGCCCGTGTGACGTCCGAACCGTGGACAGGGTGCCGTTCAGGGCGGCCACCAAGGCGCCCGCGGCCAGGACCTGGGAGGAGAGGTGGTCGCCCAGCTCTCCGGTCAGGAACCGCTGGAACACCTCGCGCTCGCGCTCCGTCAGCCGTTCGCGAGCCTCGGCCGCCTGGGCGGCGATGCGCTCGCCGACCGCGGCGATGTCGTGCGGGCCGTGGTCGTCGACGAGACGGCAGACCTTGATGCCATCGTGTTCCTCCAATGTGGCGTCGTAGCCTCCGGAGAGCTGGTCGCGCAGGTCGGTGTGACGGTTGAGGAGGGCGGTGTCCGAGATGTCGCGCCGCTCGGCGTCCAGGTGGCTCCGTACGGCTTCCACAAGCCGGCGCAGCGCCTTGGTGCGGTCGTGTGCGCCGCCCTCGGAGAAGTGCGCCTCGCCTCCCTCGTCCTCCGCCGTCATGTCGAGGCCCGCGCCCCTGGTCACACCCGGCAGGGACAGCACCGCACGCAGTCGCCTGCCACTCGCGACCGCCTCGCCCTCCTGCGTGGCCAGCGCCTCCCGCCGTACTCTCTCGTCCTCCTCCGCGCGCACGCGTTCGTCATGTACGACCCTCACGTCCCGCTCGGCGCCCGGGAGTTGACGCCCCACCGCCTCCAGACGGCGCTTCGCCCCGTCCTCTCGGGCGAGGATCTCCTGTTCCGGCGCGCCCAGCGCTTCCTCCAGGCCCCGGACCGTGCGGCGGACGGCGTCCAGGCGGGCGAGCGGCTCGGTGTAGTCGGACTCCGCTTCCCGTGTGGACGTCAGGGCACGCTCGTAGCCTTCGCGGCCCTGGCGATGGGCGTCGGCGGAGGAAGCCACCGCACGCAGCCGCCTGCGCAGTCGTTCCGTGCCTGTGCCGAGGCGGTCCAGACAGAGGCGTACGGAGTCGAGCGCGGCCGGTTCGACGGGGAGGTCGTTCGCGCTCGCGGTCGCCTCGGCCTCACGCCGGGCGGCGACCGCGCGGGCGCGCGTCTGCTCCGCCTCGCGCGCGGCTGCGGACGCCTTGCCGGACAGTACCTGTGCGGTGCGCTCGGCCTCGGTGGCACGGGCCCATGCGTCGGTCAGCGAACGTGCCGTGGGCGGGTGGCTCAGGGTGTCGGCCACTTGCGCGCGGCGCTCGGTCAGGATCCGCAGGCCACGCTCCTGCTCTGTCAGCTCCTCCTGTACGCCCGCGAGTTGCCGGTCCAGGTCGGCCAGGACTCGGCGACGGGTCGCGGCGCGTACTTCCGCGCCCACGTACTCGGCGGTCTGCTTGGTATGACAGCCTCCGGCAACGCCCAGCTTCCAGGAGCCGTCGGTACCGATCGCGGAGTCCGCCGTTGTGCCCGTGGTCCCGTCCGTGACCAGGGCCACCGCTTGGAGAACGCGCTCGACCTGCTCGGTCATCACCCCGCTGTCCGGTGCCATGACCGGGCGCAGCACCTCGTCGAGCGTTGGTCCCGCGGGCGGTGTGCCGGGGGTGAGGAGGGTGTCTCGCGCGGCCGGGTCCAGGACGGTGCCGTCGGCGCACACCCAGGCGTCGAGCAGGCCGCTGGCTTCAAGTGCGGCTTCCAGGCCCGCCCGGGCCGCCGGCTCCAGGCCCTCGGCGAAGTCCACCAACCGGTACAGGGGTGCGCCCGTGCCGGGTGTGCGGGGTGCCGAGCGGTGGGGCGGGGGCGCGGGCTCGGGGTCGGTGCGGGCTTCCCAGTCAGTCCGCTCACGCCGCAGGCGGTCCTGTCCGGCGGCCAGCTCGCGGATCGCCACCGCACGTGCATCGCGCTGTTCGCCCAATTCCGCCAGCCACGGCTCGACGGCCGACCGGGCGGTGTCGGCCACCTCGTCGGGGGCGTGGGCAGGCAGTGGGCCCTCCGACGGGTCGTGGGCGGTCAGGGCGTGCACGGCGTCGAGGGACACGCCGGTGAGGCTCCGCAGCCGCTCGGTCCAGGCCCGCACGGCGCCCGCGTACGCCTCCCCTTCGCGTGCCGTCTCCTCCCGTCGTCGTCCGGCCCGCTCTCGCGCCTCGTCCGCCTGCTCCTCCAAACGCTCCCGGGCGGCGTCGGTCTCGTGCGCTTCTCGCTGTGCCCGGTGTGTCTTGTCGATGAGCGCGGTCAGTTCGGTCACGGCTCGGGCGCGGTGCCTGATCACTGGCCCCGCGGCGTCCAGTTGGGTGTCCCAGGCGTGCAGGGCCCTTGCGCAGGCCTCGGTATCGACGGCCAGCACCTCGCTGTGGCGCACCAGGTGGAAGTCGCCGTCCGGGGACGTCAGTTCGGCCGTCGTCGCACCGGCAACCGGGGCGACGGCGACCACCGCGGGCTCGCCCAGGTGCACGGGGTCGAGCCCGGACCGCTCCGCCTCGCGCAGCAGCTCGCCGTGCGCCGTGCCGAGCTCGACCAGTTCTCCGCCGAGCCTTCCTGCTTCTTCGGTGAGCCGCCGTCCTGTCTCTTCCTGACCGCTGTGGGCCTGGCGCAGGGCCTTGAAGGCGGTCGCCGCCGCGCTGTGCAGGGCGGTCACCGTGGCACGTTTCTCCCCGAGTTCCTGCAGGCTGCGGTAGGCGGCACTGGCATGCAGGGCGGCGAGATCCGTCTCGGCCGCATCCGCCTCCGCCCTGAGGACATCGAGGCGGGCGGCGAGTTCCTCCTCGCTCGTACGGAGCTTCGCCGCCTTCTTCACCGCCTCGCCCGCCAAGCGCCGGTGCTCCACCAGCTGTTCCAGCTCGCCGTTCACCTCGTCGGCCCGGCGGCGCAGCGCCCCGTGCAGGTAGCCGCGGTAGCCGGTCAGGAAGGTCCGCAGCGCTTCGTCGGTCCGCTCCAAGCGCCCGAGGTCGGTCCGTACGGCGTCCAGGTCGTCGAGATTGCGGGCCACCTTCTCCACGACCTCGTCGTCGAGCGCGGGCAGCGTCTCCGCGAGGACGGAGACCAGACCGCCGGAGTCGATGCGGTCGCCGATGGTGGGGCGCCGTAGGCGGTGCAGCAGGTGGAGCAGGTTGCGGTAGCGCGCCGGATCGGTGAGACCGAACAGGTGGCGGGCGACGCGGGCCCGGTGCTCCACGGCGCGGTCGGTGACGTGCTCCGGGCCGACGAGTGACTTGAGCTGGTCGACCGGCAGCGGCTGACCGGCGGGGGCCAGGTGCAGGTCCTCGCCCACCCGCAGCGGGGTGACGAAGAAGAAGGGCTTGGCCGTCCTCGTCGACCGGGAGGCGCGGATGGCCGCACCGAGGGTGAGGTGATGGTCGTTCCCCTGCTCGTCCGTCCGCGTGAACTCCACCCACAGGTAGCCCAGCCGGTTGGTCTGCTCGAAACCGTCGAGCATCAGCCACAGGAGCGTGGTCCGGCCGGTCCCGGTGGCGTCCAGAGCGCGGGCGTCACCGTCGAGGAGGTACGGCAGCAGCATCTCCAGGGCCTTGGACTTGCCCGCGCCGTTCTTGCCGCGCAGCAGCAGGCGGCCGGCGCCGAAGGAGAACTCCTGCTCGTCGTACTGCCAGACGTTCCGGATGCCTGCGCGGTGCAGGCGGTAGCGGTGCGGGGAAGGGGGGCGGTTCACCGGGTCGGCTCCTCGGGCTCCTGGGAGACGTCGTCTGCTGGGGACTGTTCGGTACGGGAGGTGACGGCCACCGTGGTGGCGAACCGGGCGGCCGCGGCGAGCAGCACCCAACCGCCCGTGCCGTCCTGCCCGCGGGCACCCGAGACGTCCGTGACGGACCGGCCGTCCAACGCCGCGTCCTCGTATCCCTCGGGCAGTCCGTGGCCGTCGGCGCGCACCGGGGCGGCGGGCGCCATCAGGCCCATGCGGACCAGGAGGTCGAGGACGGCGGCGAGCAGCCCGTCCCGGTCCTCCAGCAGGCCTCGCTGCCAGTTGCTGCGTCGGCCGTACTCCTCGACGAGTTCATCGAGCAGTTCGGGCAACAGCGCGTCCGGGACGGGCACGCCGATGACCAGCCTCCCGCCGGCTGCGGGGTGGCCGGGATCCTCGGGGCGCAGCCGGTCGACCAGCCGTCCCACCAGCAGCAGCGCCGCCTGGGCGACGGTGCCGGTGCCGGGCAGGTGCAGGTCGGTGAGGTCACCGTCCGGGTCGACGAGGGCGATGCCCTCGGCACGGATCTCGGCCTCCAGACCCAGCAGCTCGGAGAAGGCCTGGGACTCACGCCGCTGCCGGGTCCGCAGCCATTCCCGCTCGGCCCCGGTGAGGTCGTCGAGGTGGACGGCGGGTGTCTCGACGAGGCGTCTACGGACGTATGTACGCGGGCCGCCGAAGCCTGGGTCGGCGGCGCGGCGTACGAGGTCCGCTCCGTCGCGGCTCTGCGCCAGCGGTCCGGCGACGACGGCGCGGGCGATCTCGCGGTCGACGGTCAGCAGCGCCTCGCCGCCCCGCTCCTCGGCGACGGCCGACACGTGGCCCTCGGTCTCCGTCAGCACGCCCCAGTCGACGAGTTGGCGCAGCGCGGCTGCGAGAGTGCGCCGCTCCGCCTGACGTCCGGTGTCACTGATCTCGATCCCGGCGTCGACGGCGGCGGCCCTCAGGTCGGCGACGAGCTGGGAGAGCAGGAGCTGCTCCGGGGCGGTGACGAGGACCGAGAGGGCGAGGGTCAGATAGGCATACGTCCGAGGAGTGAACGGATTGCCGGTGGTCGGCCGCTCCAGGCGGTGGCCGGAGCCGGGGCCGAGGCCGGCCTTGAACAGGCGGGCGTACGACGCCTCGACGAGGAGTCGGTAGCCGAACACCTGCTGGAAGCGCGAGGCGAGCCAGTCGGCGTGGCGGCGGATCAGCGGGAAGGTGTCGCTGTGCGAGCCGTCGCTGGTGACCAGAGGGTGTGCCAGCAGCAGGCGGGCCGCGGCGCGACGTTCGGCGGCGAGTGCCACGTCGTGGGCGGAGGGCAGGGGCATCAGGCGCTCGCCTCCTCCGCTGCGGCGGACGCCGAGGCGCTCTCGACAGTCAGGGTGAGATCGTCCGCCGTCAGGTCGCCGTCCACGGAGCGCAGGAGAGTATGCCTGCCCGGGGTGCGCCACGCCGTCAGCCTGATACCCAGATCCGCATCGCCTGCCTGCGCCCCGTCGAGCTGGAAATCACCGGCCTCCTTGTTCAGTTGGGCGTTGCCGAGGGCAGCGGTGAGGAGTTCCAGCAGCAGGCGCATGGCTGCCGAACCCAGCTTCACCTGGTCGAACCGGCCGGATGCGCTGCGCAGTTCGGCCACCGCGGCTTGGCGGGCGGCGGCCTGCTCGCGCGCCTGCTCCACAAGGCGGCCTTTCTGCACGCCGTGGTCCTCCACCGCCGCGGCCCGCCCACGCGGGGACCGGCTGCCACGCTCGCGCAACGCCACTGGCACCTCGACGACGGGTCCGGTCCACCAGCTCACGTACGCCGGTACGGACCGGTCGGGATCCGGCGCCACGCCCAGATGCCGCGCCCCGTACAGCCCGAAAGCAGCGACCGCGATGTCATGGGCCTCCTCCGGCTCCGCGGCGTCGAACCAGGCCGCGAGCCTGAGCAGGTCCTTGCGGCGGGACATCTCCCCCGACGCGGAGCGCAGCATCCTCTTGGCGTTGGCGAGCAGCGACTGCAAGGCGCGCAGGGTCGCGTCCCGGAGCTGGTCCACCTGGCTACCGTGGCCGTCACTGTCGGCGAACCAGTCGCGCAGCCCCTCCCAGTCGGCCAACTCCCGTCCCCGGCTGCGCTGCACCCGCGTCTCGGGCAGCGTGTCGGAAAGTGCTCCGAGGCCTGTCGCATGGGCGTCGATGCAGCTCAGCAGCGTGGGTAGGTGGGGCCAGATCGCCCGCAGATGGGCGGCGATGCGCGGGGCGCGGAAGGACACGTCCTCCGTGATCGCCTCGACGTAGTCGAGCAGCAGTTCCTTGAACCCCTGGTACTCGGCTCCGTCGAGGTCGTAGCGGGCCAGCACCTGGCCGAGGTAGGCGTAGAAATCCCGTACCGACTCGGCGAATTCGGCGAACTGCGCGAAGAGGGTACTGATCTTTTCCAGTGCCTGCTGCGGGTCCGCACCGCCGGGCACGGCGGCCAGGGCGGCGATCTCTTGGAGCCCCCGGTCGACGAGGGTGAGCAACTCACTGCTGACCTCACGCGCGGCGTCCGCTCCCGCCAGCACCTCGTCGGCGTCGCGCTGCACTCGTTCACCCAGCTTGGACAACTGGTAGCGGGACCGGGAGCGTTGGTACTCGGCGATGCTGGTCGCTGTGACCGTGTGCGTGCTGCGCAGCAGATTGCCCCAGCGCACGAGCTGTTCGAGCCGGGCGGTGAGTGTCTCCGCGTCGAGCGCTGCCGCCGGGTAACCCGCCTGTGCCAGCTTGGCGCGCACGTCGGGTACGGCGAGGTCCGCGAGCAGGGTGCCGCAGAACATCCGCATCACCGCGACGTACTCCAGCCGCTCGGGCGCGCTGAGGTAGGCGTAGGCGCTGAGCCGCTGCCAGGTCTCGGCATCGCTCCCCTCGTCTGACCGCTCATCACGTGGTTCTTCGCACAGTTCGTCCCCCACCATGCTGTCGAGCGTACGGACCGGCACCGACACTCCGGAGAAGGTTCGGGGAATCCGGCTGGGCCGTGTGGGCTCTCGGGCTCCGGCTTGTTCACACGTCGATGGCCGGGGCGAACGTGCCTGCCGCCCGGCCTCCGGTGGTGGGTGGTGCTGCTGGCCGGCACGGGTTCGACGCGCGAGTGCGCCACGACTTCCCCTCCGACTTCCGTCGGCCGGTGGGTTCCGCCCGGGCCGACTCGCGGTGCGTTTCGCCGAGCGCGCACTCCTCAGGGCATTCAGTGCTGCCCGAGGGACTTCCTGCCGCGTAACGCGGCAAACCTCCGAAAGATCGGATAGGGCCTCCGTCGCAGATGAGAGGCCGTTCCAAGGCAAAGCCGCAAGTGGCGGCAGACGAGTCGGGCTGTACGCCGGGTTCTGTTCCCAGGGTTCCTCGCGGAGCCCTGGGCGACGGCCATCCATCTACGACCGGCGTTGCCGCCGGCCTCCTGCGGTCTACCCGCGGACTCGGGCGGGCAGCCCTCGAACGTCCGCGCAGAGCGCTTTTTACGGCGCTCCTCTTGACCTTGCTCCGGGTGGGGTTTACCTAGCTGCCCAGGTCGCCCTGGGCACTGGTGGTCTCTTACACCACCGTTTCACCCTTACCCGGCGCCGAAGCGCCGGGCGGTTTGCTTTCTGTGGCACTGTCCCGCGGGTCACCCCGGGTGGCCGTTAGCCACCACCCTGCCCTGTGGAGCCCGGACGTTCCTCGGGAAGCCCCCTGAGGGACTTCACGCGGCCGTCCGCCCGGCTCGTCTGCCGTGTGGACCATGTTACCGGCCTGCGGGGGGCCGTCGTCGCCAGGACCGAGCCCGCCAGGATCAGGGCGAAGGCCACGGCGATCCCCGCGGTCAGGGATTCGTCCAGGAACAGTGCCCCGGCCGCCACCGCGACCGCCGGATTGACGTACGTGAAGACCGTCGCCCGCGTCGGGCCGACCTCCTTGATCAGCTCCAGGAAGGCCACGAAGGCGACCGCCGTGCAGATCACGCCCAGGGCGGCCAGGGCGGCCAGACTCTCGGCCGACGGCATCGCGGCAGGCCACGTCAGTGCCGCCGCGGGGGCGTAGACCAGGGCCGCGAAGGTCAAGCAGGCCGCGGTGAGGTGGAGGGAGGGGACGTCCCGCAACCAACGCGCCGCGATCAGCGGGGCCGTCGCATAGCCCAGCACCGTCAGCAGGACCTCCGCCAGGGAGCGGGCGTCACCGCCGGTCAGGTGGGGGACGGTGAGGGTCGCCACGCCTGCCAGGCCCAGGGTGAGGCCGGTCAGGCGGCGGACGCCCAGGTGCTCCGTCTGGCCGAAGAAGCGGGCCAGGGCGACGCCGACTATGGGTACGCCGGCGATGAGCAGGCCCGCCGTCGAGCTGGACAGGTGGCGTTCCGCGTCCGTCAGGGTCCACCACGGGCCGATGATCTCTATGCACGCGAAGGCCAGCATCGGGCGCCAGTGCCGTCGTATCGTCCGGGGCAGGCCGCCCTGGCGGATTGCGAAGGGGAGCAGGAGCGCCGCGCCGAGGGCGCATCGTGTGAAGACCACCATCGAGGGGGAGACCTCGTCCACCGCCACCTTGATCATCAGGTACGGGATGCCCCAGACCACGCTCATCAGGGCGAAGAGAAACCAACCGCGTGCTGTCATGCGGCGAGTTTCGGTCGGCTCACCGTCCCGTGTCTTGAACGCTGTTGCGGTACGCCGCCGGGGTGACGCCCAGTACTCGGCGGAACCAGCGCGTGAGGTGCGCCTGGTCCGCGAAGCCGACCAGGCCGGCGACCTCGGCCGGGCGCAGGCCGGTTTCCAGCAGGCCTCGTGCCCTGCTCACCCGGTGCTGGGCGAGCCAGGCGTACGGCGGCACCCCCATCGTCGTACGGAAGGCACGCAGGAGCTGGTAGCGGGAGAGGCCGAGGTCGGTGGCCAGGGACGCGAGGGAGGGTGGGGCCGTGAGCTCGTCGGCGAGGCGGTCGCGGACGCTCCTCGCTATGTGATCGGCGCCCGCGACCGTGTCGGTCGTCGCCCGGGCCGTGGAGTGGCGGCGGGTCAGGGCCGTCATCAGCCACGGGATGCGGGACTCGGCCTCCAGGGGGTCCGGGCAGGCGGCGAGTTCGGCGTGCGTGCGGCTCAGGGCCGTGGCCAGGTCGGGGTCGTCGAGGAGGGGGTCGTGGAAGTGCGGGGCTGCGGTGCCGAGGGTGCCGTCGGTGAGCAGGGACGTATCGGCGTACAGGGCTCGGTAGGCGTATCCGCCGGTCTCGGCCGGGCCGCCCGTGTGCATCTCGCCCGGTGCCAGTACGACGATGGAGCCGGGGGCGGGGCGGAGGCGGCCGCCCCGGTAGTCGATGATCTCGCTGCCCCCGACGCAGACGCCGATCGTGAACTCGTCATGGGCGTGCGGGGCGTAGACGTGCCGGTCGAAGCGGGCGGTGAGCAGATCGAGCGGGGGGCCGTCCCGGCCGAGCCTCGCCCTGGTCCACAGTGCCTGTTCGCCCACCTCGTACCCCCTTCGGTCCTTGGCAGTGCAACACAAGGAGCCTCAGAGAAAGTCCGCCGTGTCCAGGTCGAAGGCGAAGGGGTGGGGCAGAGGGAGCGGCTTGCCGAAGACTACGGCGCGGAGCTCCTGGTAGTCGCCTGACTCAGGGTCGCTGAACAGCGTGATCCACGAGCTCTCTCGGTCGACGAGCAGGTAGAGCGGGATGCCGCCGCGGGCGTAACAGCGGCGCTTGGTCTCCCGGTCGGTCTGCGGCTTCGAGGACGTGACCTCCAGCACCATGGCGACTCCAGCGCATGGCATCCAGGGATCGGCTCCCCGGTAGAGCCTCAGCTCCTTGGGAGCGAAGGTGCCGTCCGGAATCACATGGTCCTGCGGGTAGCCCTCCGCATTCCGCAGCTTCAGCCCCTTGTTCCCGGAGAACAGCATGTCGGTCTGAGATCGCCGATACATCTGGCCCACGATCCGGCTGATGCAGTGCTCGTGATGCCCGTCCGGCACCGGGGTCACCACCACTTCCCCCTCGACGAGCTCTGCCCGGAGCCCCTCAGGGGTGTCCAGGTCGACAAACCAGTCCAGCAGGAGCTTCTGCGTAATCGGATCCTGTGCCACAGCACCCATGCAACGGCCCCGGCGACAACTCACCGGAACGGAACAGCAGCGGGTCACCTGTACGGGAGTCCGCCGGAGGCGTCCGCTTGACCCTGCCGCAACGTCAACGTCTCTACTGATCCCATGCGGATCGGAGAACTCGCCGCCGCCGTCGGCGTCACCACGCGCACGGTGCGGCACTACCACCATCAGGGGCTCTTGCCCGAGCCTGATCGGCGGCCCAACGGCTACCGGGAGTACACGTTGCGGCATGCCGTCGTGCTGGCGCGGATTCGGCGGCTGACGGAGCTGGGGCTGGGGCTCGCGGAGGTGCGGGACGTGCTCGCGGAGGATGCCGGCAAGGATCTTGTCGAGGTGCTCACCGAGCTCGATGCGGATCTTGCCCGGCAGGAGGAGGCCATCCGGGAGCGGCGGGCGCGGTTGCGGGCGTTGCTGGAGACGGAGGGCGGGCTGACCGCCGAGGGGCCCGTCTCGCCTCAGCTGGCCGCCCTCTTCAAGGACATGGCCCACGCCTCCGACTCCCCCATGGCCGCCAAGGACCGCGAGGTGCTCGCGTTGATCGAGACGACGGCCTCCCCCGAGGACCGGGAGCGGCTCATGGGCGTGATGGGTGGCGCCCTGACCACGCCGGACGGTGTGGAGCGGGCCCTCGCCGCCTACGCCCTGCTCGACGACCTCGCCGACGCCGGACCCGACGACCCGCGCGTCGAGGAGGCCGCCCTGGCGCTCGCCGACTGCATGCCCCGGGAACTGCTCCCTGAAGGGTGGGGCAGCATCGACCAGGACGACAGCTTCCTGCGCGCCTTCTACGCCGACTTCGCCCCGGCACAGGCGGAGGCGATCCGCCGTACGTTGCGGATCCTCATGGAAGGGGACGGGCCGTGATGCGGACCGCGCTCACCCTTCTCCGGCACGAGGTGCGGCTGGTCGCCAGCATCTGGCTGTGGGCGATCCGGCGCCGGCACGGGCTCGGGGACGGCACCGGCTTCGGGTACGCGCGCGGGCAGGGCACGATGATGCTGGGATTCGGGTTCGTGATCGTGATCGAGTCGATCATGATGTCGGTGCTGCTGCGGAACTACCCGGCGGTGCAACGGGGGTGGTTCATGGTCGACATGTACACCCTCGTGATCATCATCGGGATGCACGCCGCGTCCGTCGTACGACCGCACGTCCTCGACGCCGGCTTCCTGCGCATCCGCCGTGCCGCGCACGTCGATCTGCGCATACCGCTGGAGAAGATCGCGCACGTGCGCCGCGAGCTGCGCACCACTCATGAGCGGGCTGACGGTGAGCTCAATCTCCCCATCGGGGCGCAGACCACCGTGACGCTCGAACTCGCCGAGCCCGTCGCCCACTTCACCTTCCTCGGCCGCCGGCGGGACGTCCGCCTCGTGCGCTTCCACGCCGACGAGTCCGACGGCCTCGTGCAGGCGCTGGTGCCGGCGGTCAAGCAGGCTCGAACCGCACCTTCGGCGCTGCCGGATCTGCCTGTGTGAGGCGGACCCGGATCCGCTCGCCCAGCGGCAGCGCGTCCGTGCCCTCGATCCGGCCGATGATGGCCGGTGACTCCAACTGCACGGTTCCCAGGGCGGGTTGACGTTCCTCCACCTCCACCACCCAGCCGTCGAACACCTCCCCCACCCGGTCCTTCAGCAGCGCCGCCTCCACGAGGTCGACGCACGCACGCTCGACCGTGCCCGCGCGGCGCGTGCCCTCGGCCATCCGGGCGGGCAAGGCGTCAAGAGCCATGAGAACCCAGTCGGGAATCGGCCGACCGGCGGCGGCCGCGAGGCAGATCTCGGAGGTGTGGCGATCGGCCAGGCGGCGCAAGGGGGCCGTGCAGTGGGCGTAAGGGGCCGCCACGGCGGAGTGGGTGGTGATGTCCGGCAGGGCTCCGTCCCGGAAGACCGTGTAGCCGGCGCCGCGCAGCAGCGTCGTGCACTCCTGGAGGAAGGCCGCGTGGTTCGGGCGGTGGGGGTCGAGGGAGCGGACGAGTTCCGCGTACGAGACGTGGTGCGGCCAGTCGATGTGCAGGGCGTGCGCGGTACGGCGCAGGCGGCCGACGGCGCCGTCGGGGGCGGCGGGGAGGGTCCGCAGGATGCCGGTGCCGGCCGCGAGCATCAGGTCGGCCGCGGCCATGCCGGCCAGCAGGGAGATCTGGGAGTTCCAGCCGTCGGCGGGGAGCGGGGCCCGGAAGGCGAGCTCGTAGGCGTGATCGCGCTCCACGATCTCCTGCTCGGGCACGTTGAGCGAGATCCCGCCCCGCTCCACCTCCAGCCGCTCCCTCAGCTCCCCGATCGTCTTCAGCAGGGCAGGCGATTCCTCGGCGGTTCCCTCGTCGATCTGCTTCTGCACGCCGGCGTAGTCCAGCTTGGCCCGGCTGCGGACGAGGGCGCGGCGGACGTCGACGGCGAGCGTACGGCCGTCCCCGTCGAGGTCGATGGTCCACAGGACGGCGGGCCGGTCCTGGTCCGGGAGCAGGCTCGCCGCGCCCTCGCTCAGCAGCTCGGGGTGCAGCGGGACCTTCCCGTCGGGGAAGTAGAGGGTGGTCACCCGGCGCTGAGCCTCCTGGTCGAGCGCGCCCGACGGTACGACGAAGGCGGCGACGTCGGCGATGGCGTACCGGACGCGGTAGCCGGTGCCCTGCCGGGACAGGTGCATCGCCTGGTCGAGGTCGGTGGAGGTGGGCGGGTCGAGGGTGAAGAAGGGGATGTCGGTGGCGTCGGACGGAGGGAGGGCCGGGGCCTTCGCGGCCCGCTCGGCCTCCGCCAGTACCTCGGGCGGGAAGCTCCCGGGGACGCCGAGTTCGGTACGCAGCGTGGTGAGGGCGGCCCGGAGGGGGGCTTCGGGGGCGCCGGTCACTCGGATGTGGCGGCGGGGCATGAGTCGAGCGTAGGGCGAGGCCGGCCAGGTGGCACGCCGTACCCTGTGGCGGGGTTCGATCGAAGGAGTACGTGTGCTTGTCCTGCTGCCGCCTTCCGAGGGGAAGGCCCCGTCCGGTCGGGGTGCCTCGCTGAAGCTGGAGTCGCTGTCCTTGCCGGGACTCACCGAGGCCCGGGAGGCCGTACTGAGTGAGCTGGTCGAGTTGTGCCGCGGCGACGAGGACAAAGCGCGGGACGTTCTCGGGCTGAGCGAGGGGCTCCGGGGGGAAGTGGCGAAGAACGTCGACCTGCCCACGGCGGGGGCGCGGCCGGCCGGGGAGATCTACACCGGCGTGCTGTACGACGCCCTCGACCTGGCGTCGCTGGACGCGGCGGCGAAGAGGCGGGCGACTCGGTCGCTGCTCGTCTTCTCGGGGCTGTGGGGCGCGGTGCGCGTCAACGACCGCATCCCCTCCTACCGCTGCTCGATGGGCGTGAAGCTGCCCGGCCTCGGTGTGCTCGGGGCGCACTGGCGGGCGCCCATGGCGGACGTGCTGCCCGAGGCGGCCGGGGACGGGCTGGTGCTGGATCTGCGGTCGTCGGCGTACGCGGCGGCGTGGAAGCCGAAGGGCGAGGTGGCGGGCCGGACGGCGTCGGTACGGGTGCTGCATGCGCCGACCCGGAAGGTCGTCAGCCACTTCAACAAGGCGACCAAGGGGCGGATCGTACGGAGCCTGCTCACGGCGGGGGCCGTACCCGCGGGTCCGGCCGAGCTGGTGGAGGCGCTGCGGGACCTCGGGTACGAGGTGGAGGTGGAGGCGCCGGCCAAGGGCGGCAAGGCGTGGACGCTGGATGTGCTGGTGACGGAGATCCACTAGCGGGTCGACGACCGCGCGGACACCCATTGCAGCATGCGCAACGCCCTTTGCGTATGCTGCTTGCCGTCGGCAGGATGAGGCCATGACCTCAGTCCTTGATCTCGCGCCCGTCGTCCCCGTGGTCGTGGTCGACGACCCCTCCGACGCCGTACCGCTCGCGCGGGCCCTGGTCGCGGGAGGGCTGCCCGCCATCGAGGTGACGCTGCGGACGCCGGCCGCCCTGGAGGCGATCCGGGCCATCGCGGACGCGGTGCCGGACGCGGTGGTCGGCGCGGGCACCGTGATCACACCGGAGCAGGTGACGCGGGCGGTCACGGCGGGGGCGCGTTTCCTGGTCAGCCCCGGCTGGACGGACCTGCTGCTGGAGGCCATGCGGGCGTCCGGAGTGCCGTATCTGCCGGGGGTGTCGACCACGTCCGAGGTGGTGGCGCTGCTGGAGCGCGGGGTCCGGGAGATGAAGTTCTTCCCGGCCGAGGCGGCAGGCGGCACCGCCTATCTCAAGTCGCTGAACGGCCCGCTGCCGCAGGCCCGGTTCTGCCCGACCGGCGGAATCGGCCCGACGACGGCACCCGACTATCTCGCGCTGCCCAACGTCGGCTGCGTGGGCGGCAGTTGGATGCTTCCGGCGGACGCGGTGGCGGCACGGGACTGGGGGCGGGTCGAGGCGCTGGCGCGGGAGGCGGCCGGCCTCACAGGCTCACGCGCGCAAGTGTGACGTGTCGTTGAACAGCCGCACGCTCGCGTTGCCGTCGGCGTAGTACGCCACCGCCGAGAGGGAAGCGGCCGAGAGTTCCATGCGGAACAGGGACTCGGGCGGGGCGCCCAGGGCGAGGCGTACGAACGTCTTGATCGGCGTGACGTGCGTGACGAGGAGGACCGTGCGGCCGGCGTACGCCGCGATCAGCTTGTCGCGGGTGGCCGCGATGCGGGTGGCGGTGGCCGCGAAGCTCTCGCCGTCGCCGGTGGGCCGGGCCTCGGGGTCGGCCAGCCAGGCGTTGAGGTCGTCGGGGTACCGCTCGCGGACCTCGCCGAAGGTGAGCCCCTCCCAGGCGCCGAAGTCGGTCTCGCGCAGCCCGTCGTCGACGCTCACGTCGAGGCCGAGGCGGGCGGCGACGATGCCGGCGGTCTCCCGGGTGCGGGCCAGCGGCGACGCCACGACGGCCTGGATGGTCCCGCGCCGGGCGAGCGCGGCCCCGACCCGCTCGGCCTGCTCGCGGCCGACGTCGGAGAGGGACGGATCGGTACCGCCGCTCCCCGAGAACCGCTTCTGCGGTGTCAGAGGCGTCTCTCCGTGCCGCAGCAGAACGAAGGTCGCGGGTGCCCCCATGTCGGCAGGAGCCCAGCCGGACGAGGGGGCGGCCACGGTGCGGGCAGCCCTGACATCGGCCTCGGCCTTCACGGCCGCGCCGCCAGCGTCTCCCGGCGGGCCGGAGGGTCGATCGGACGGGTGACCGGAGGGCTGACCGGACGGCTGACCGGAAGGCTCGGCCTCAGCCGCGGCCCGAGCTGCCCGTGCGTCCGCCGCCGCCAGCTCCGCCGTGGATGCCGCGGCCGACCACTGCTCGCCCCGCTTCCCGGCATCCATCGCCTCGTTGGCGAGCCGGTCGGCGTGCTTGTTCTGCTCGCGGGGGATCCACTCGTACGTCACCTGGGACGCAGGCAGGACGGCCGCCGCGTCGAAGGCCAGCGGCTTCATGTCGGGGTGCTTGATCTTCCAGCGGCCCGACATCTGCTCGATGACCAGCTTGGAGTCCATGCGGACGTGCACCCGGGCCGTCGGGTCCAGTTCACGAGCCGCGCGCAGGCCCGCCAGCAGGCCCCGGTACTCGGCGACGTTGTTCGTGGCGACGCCGATGTACTCGGCCGCCTCGGCCAGCGTCTCGCCCGTGGCCGCGTCGATCACGACCGCGCCATAGCCCGCGGGCCCCGGGTTGCCCCGTGACCCGCCGTCGGCCTCGACGATGAACTCCCGCACGGCACTCCTAGAGGCCGGACTCGGCCGTACGCACCAGGATCCGACGGCAGTTCTCGCAGCGCGCCACGGTGTTCGGCGCCGCCTGGCGGATCTCGTTCAGCTCGGTGATGGCGAGCTCCTGACGGCAGCCCTGGCAGCTGCGCTGGTACAGCTTGGCCGCGCCGATGCCGCCCTGCTGCTGGCGCAGCTTGTCGTAGAGCTTGAGGAGGTCCGCGGGGACCGAGCCCGCCATGACCTCGCGCTCCTTGGTGACCGTGGCCACCTCGCCGTCGATCTCCTCGAACGCGGCCTCACGGCGGGCGGTCGCGTCGTCGACCTTGCCCTGGACGGCGCCGACCCGCTCGGTCAGCTCGGCGACCCGCTCCTGCGCGGACTCGCGGCGCTCCATGACCTCGAGGACGACGTCCTCCAGGGCGCCCTGCCGCTTGGCGAGGGAGGCGATCTCGTGCTGGAGGTTCTCCAGGTCCTTCGGGGAGGTGACGGCACCGGAGTCCAGGCGCTGCTGGTCGCGGGCGGCGCGCTGGCGCACCTGGTCCACGTCCTGCTCGGCCTTGGTCTGCTCGCGGGCGCAGTCGCTGTCCTCGGTCTGCGCGGCGACGAGCAGGTCGCGCAGCTGCGTGTGGTCCTTGGTCAGCGACTCGATCTCGGCGTGCTCGGGCAGCGACCTCCGCCGGTGCGCGAGCTGCTGGAGGCGGACGTCGAGGGCCTGGACGTCGAGGAGGCGGATCTGGTCGGCGGGCTCGGCGTTCAGTTGGGGGCTCCAGATGTATCCGTGATGGCGGACGCCGCGTGGGCGGTCCAGGGGTCGGTGACCGTCTTCGAGACGTGGACGCGCAGGTCCCATCCGTTGCGGTCGGAGATCTCGTCGAGCTGGGTGGCGGCCAGCTCGCACCAGGGCCATTCAGTGGCCCAGTGCGCCGCGTCGAGCAGCGCGAGAGGACTGTGGGCGGAGCTGTGGGCGCGGTCCGCGATGAACTCCGACGCCGGGTGGTGACGCAGGTCCGCGGTGAGGAAGGCGTCGACGCCGGCCGCGCGTACGTCGTCGAAGAGGCTGTCGCCGGAGCCGCCGCTGACCGCGACCGTACGGACCGTCGCCTCCGGGTCGCCGGCGACGCGGATGCCCTGCGCGGTGGCGGGCAGCCGCTCGGCGGCGCGGGCGGCGAGTTCACGGACGGTGAGCGGGTGGTCGAGCTCGCAGATCCGGCCCAGTCCCCTGCGGCCCTCCGGGTCGCTCGGGTCCGGCACCAGCGGGCGTACGACGCGCAGGTCCAGCGCACCGGCCAGTGCGTCGCTGACGCCCGGGTCCGCCGTGTCGGCGTTGGTGTGCGCCACGTGCAGGGCGATGTCGTTCTTGATGAGGGTGTGGACGACCCGGCCCTTGAAGTGGGTCGCCGCGACCGTCGTCGTACCGCGCAGATAGAGCGGGTGGTGGGTGACCAGCAGGTCGGCGCCCAGCTTCACCGCCTCGTCCACGATGTCCTGGACCGGGTCGACGGCGAACAGGACCCGGGAGACCTCCTGGTCGGGGTCGCCCACGACGGTGCCGACCGCGTCCCAGGACTCGGCCCGCTCGGCGGGCCACAGGTTGTCCAGCGCGGCGATGACTTCAGACAGACGGGGCACGCAGGCAAGGCTACCTGCCTGGTCCGTACGGCTGTACCGGTACCGCAGCAGGCGCAGGGCTCCCGCGGGCAACGCCCCGGCCCTCTCCAGGCTGTCCCGGGGTCCACCCTCCGGTCACCCCTGGCCCCGCTCAGCACAACCACCCCCGTTTCCTCAGGCGAATCGTTCCTCGGCCACCCCTTTGTGTGAAGCGAACCCGGCCGGTCCCACGCCTGTGCGTGCGAAAACTAGCTTCGTTACCGGAGGTGACCGGACGATGACGGCCTGTGCGATCGAGCCCGCGGCGGAGCACGAGGACGGCGACGTGCCTCGGGCGGGATGCACCATCACGGCGGACGGTTCCTACGCGGCCCGCCTCGCGCTGGACGGCGAGAGCTGGTTCCCGGAGCGCTGGACCCTGGACGGCCCCGAGCCCTACGCCGTGCCGCTGCCCGCCCACCAGCCGGAGGAACCCGGCACCGAGGTGCAGCCGATGGGCGACGGGCGGGTCCTGATCTGCCGCCCGACCGACGGACGGCACATTTTCTCCCTGCTGTACCCGACCGGGCCCGGCACCGGCGAGCTGCTGCTCGGCGCGGTCCAGTGCCCGCCGGAGCAGACCCGGCTGCGGCTGCTGCCCCCGGCACCGGGCGGCGGCAGGGCCTACGCCCTCGCGGTGGGCCGGCACTCCAGCGCGGTGTGGCTGGTGGCGGGGGGTGCGTTCGGGCCGGAGCAGCTCGCGGAGGTCCCGGGGCGCTGCTCGGGCGGGGTGTGGCTGGACCGGGGCGGGCGGATGCTGGCCCTCGACCGTCTCGACCCGGAGCCCGGGGGCCGTACGAAGGCCGTCGTGGTCGATCTGGAGCACGGCGGCGAGGTCTCCGAGCTGCTGCAGATCGCGGACGACAGCGACGACCGGCTGCTGCTCGCCGACCCGGACAGCGGGCTGCTGCTGATCGGCTCGGACGCGCCCTCGCCGGGGCAGGAACGATTGGGCTGGGGCGTGCTGGGCAGCACGCTGCCGGTGCGCTTCCCGGAGTGCCTGCGGATGCCCGACTGCGCGGTGACGCCGTTCGCGATCCAGCCGGGGCAGGTGCTGACGCCGGAGAGCTGCGGGGTGGCGTTGCGTGTGGACGGGCCGGTCGGCAGTTGGGTCGGGGTGTGGCGGCCCGCCGAACGGCAGGTGCGTCATCTTCCCGCGCCTGAGGGGTGGTTGGCGGGAGCCGGGTTGTGGACGCCGGACGGGGTGCTGCAACTGCCGTATGCCACCGGGGCGGTGCGGTGCGGGGTGGCTCGGGTGGAGGTGCCTTCGCCGGGGTCGTCATCCGCGAACTCGGCCTCCACCACACCGGATTCGGCCTCGCGCGAGCCGTCGGAAACGGACCCTCCGGCTCCCGTCATGCCCCGCCCCGTGCCCTTGCAGCAAGCCCCGTTGGGCGGTCTTGTAACGAAGTAGTGGCGGTTGGCGCGGCCGCCTGGATCCGGCCCCTGGGGGGTTGGTTAAACTCGCCCGGCTGTGAGCAAAAGATCATGTTGACGGGGTGAGTTTTCCGATGAGCAACGCCAGCACGACCCAGCCGGGGCCGGCCGACGTTCACGACGTTCAGAAGGACACCGGCCACGGCAGGCACCGGGGCCCGGTGTCCGCCCAGGACGGCGAGACGGCCCCCCGCGGCCGTCACCGCAAGCCGGCTCAGGAAACCGAGACGGCAGCCTGACGCGGACTGCGCACGGCCCCGCCCTTCACCGCGAAGGGCGGGGCCGTTCTCGTTCCTACGCCCCGTTCCCGTTTCCGCGCTGTTCCCGTGTTACGCCCTTTTGAGCCCCAGCACCTCCACCGCTCCGAACGTCTCCCCCTCCGGCAGCTCCGCGTAGTGCGGGGTGAGCAGCGCGTCCAGCTCGTCGTAGGTGAACGTCTCCTGCTTGCTGTCGAACTTCGCGGCCACCCGGGGCCGTTCGACGACCGCCACCATGCCGCCGTGCACGACGAGCAGCTGGCCGTTGATCCGGGCGGCGGCCGGGGAGGCCAGGTAGCCTACGAGCGGGGCGACATGCTCGGGGGCGAGCGGGTCCAGGCCGTCCTCCGGCCGGTCGAGGCCCGCGAAGACGTCCTCGGTCATGCGGGTCCGGGCGCGCGGGCAGATGGCGTTCGCGGTCACGCCGTACTTGGCCAGCGCGAGGGCGGTGGAGGTGGTGAGCCCGACGATGCCGCCCTTCGCCGCCGCGTAGTTGGGCTGCCCGGCGGACCCGGCGAGGAACGCCTCCGAGGACGTGTTCACGACCCGCCCGTACACCGGCCCGCCCACCGCCTTGGACCGCTCACGCCAGTGTGCGGCGGCGAAGCGGATGGTGTTGAAGTGGCCCTTGAGGTGGACCCGGATCACCGAGTCCCACTCCCCCTCCGCCATGGAGAAGACCATGCGGTCGCGCAGGATGCCGGCGTTGTTGACCAGGATGTCCAGCTTGCCGAACTCCGCGACGGCCAACTCGACCAGTGCGCCCGCCTGTTGGAAGTCGGCGACGTCCCCGGTGTGGGCGAGCACCGTGCCGCCGCCCGCGCGGATCTCGGCGGCGACATCCTCGGCGGGCGCGGCGGAGGCCTCGCCCGAGCCGTCCCGGCCGGCCTGCCCGTAGTCGTTGACGACGACGGCGGCGCCGAGCCGGGCGAGTTCGAGCGCCTCGACCCGGCCCAGGCCCCGCCCGGCGCCGGTGACGATCGCGGACAGTCCTTCGAGTGGCAGTGACATCGGGCTCCTAAAGAAGCGTGGCCGTCAGGAAGCGGGGTCGTCCAGAAGCGTGGCCGTCAGATCTCTATGCAGGTACGCAGTGCCGTGGCCGTCCGCATCTGGTCCAGGGCCTCGTTGATGTCGGCCAGCGGCACCCGGTGGGTGATCAGGCCCGCGAGGTCGATCCGGCCCGCCCGCCACAGGGCGATCGTCCGCTCGTAGGAGCGCAGGACGTCACCGCCGCCGTACATGGACGGCAGGATCCGCTTCTCGTCGAAGAACAGCTCGAACATGTTGAGCTGGAGGAAGTCGTCCATGGCTCCCGCGCCGACGACGACGAGCGTGCCGCCGCGCCGGGTGTACTCGTACGCCGTGCGGGCGGTGGCGGACTTGCCGACGACCTCGAAGACGTAGTCGAAGCCCTCTCCGGCGGTGACCTGCTGCTTGGCGTCGGCCAGCTCGTCCGGTGAGACGGCCCTGGTGGCGCCGAACCTGAGCGCGGACTCGCGGCGGGAGGCGACCGGGTCGACGGCGACGATCTCGGCGGCGCCCTTGAGCCGGGCCCCCTGGATCGCCGAGATGCCGACGCCCCCGCAGCCGATGACGGCGACCGACGAACCGGCCTCCACGTCGGCCGTGTTGAGGGCGGCGCCGAGTCCCGTGGTCACGCCGCAGCCGATGAGGGCGGCGATGTCGAAGGGCACGTCGTCGGGGATCGGCACCGCGCAGCCGGCGTCGACGACGACCTCCTCGGCGAAGGTGCCGGTGCCGGCGAAGCCGAAGACATCACCGCCGGGGCGCTTGAAGTTGGGGGTGCCGGCGTTCATGAACCCGGCCAGGCACAGCTCGGTCTGGCCGCGCTTGCAGGCGGGGCAGGCTCCGCAGGCGGGCAGCCAGCACAGGACGACCCGGTCGCCCGGCTTGAGGTGGGTGACGGCCTCCCCGACCTCGATGATCTCGCCCGCTCCCTCGTGGCCGGGCACGAAGGGCGCCGGCTGGGGCAGCACCCCTCCCATCGCGGACAGGTCGGAGTGACACAGCCCGGTGGCCCGTACCCGGACCCTCACCCGGCCGGGGCCGAAGCCCACCGCCTCGACGTCGTCGAGGACCTCCAGCTTGTCCTGGCCGATCTCGTGCAGTACGGCTGCGCGCATGGTGCGGCTCCCCTCGTACGGCGTTTCTTGACTCAGGTGTGTTCGACGACGGTGTCGGCGAGAACGGGCGCGTCGTCCCGCTCGACGGCGCTCACGGCCACGCGGACGGTGCCCGCACCGGGCCACATGCGGATGCGCAGGGTCTCCCCCGGATACACGACCCCGGCGAACCGGGTGTCGTAGGACCGCACCCGGGTCACGTCCCCGCCGAGCAGCGTGTCGACGACCGCCTTCAGGGTCATGCCGTAGGTGCACAGGCCGTGCAGGATGGGCCGCTCGAAGCCGGCGACCTTGGCGAACTCCGGGTCGGCGTGCAGCGGGTTCCAGTCGCCGGAGAGGCGGTACAGCAGGGCCTGGTCCTCGCGGATCGGCCGCTCGACGATACGGGCGGGCGCGCCCTCGGGGGGTTCGAGCCGGGCGGACGGGCCGCGGTCGCCGCCCCAGCCGCCCTCGCCGCGGATGAAGATCTGGGCGTCGTTGGTCCACAGCGGGCCCTCGGCGTCGGCGACTTCGGTGCGCAGCACCAGCACGGCCGCCTTGACCTTGTCGTACAGGGCGGCGATCCGGTTGGTCGCGGTGGCCGTGCCCGCCGCCGGGATGGGCCGGTGGATCTTCAGGCTCTGGCCGCCGTGCAGGACGCGGGCGAGGTCGACCTCGATGCCGGGCATGGACAGTCCGCTGATCACTCCGGGCGAGCCGGAGCCCGCGACGGTGGCGAAGCTGGGCAGCACGTGCAGCCGGGACTCCAGGGTGTAGCGCAGTTCGTCGGGGTCGGTGGCGGGGCTGCGCCGGTCGGGATTGGCGGCGGCGCCGATGCCGAGGTGGTAGAGCTGGACGTCCTTGGAGTTCCAGGAGATCTCGCCGGTCCGGGGCTCGGCGGCGAGGGCCTTGGCTGCGTCGATGGGCATACGGCTCCTGAAGGTGGCGGAGTCAAGACCCCGGTACGGCCGTCCGCACCGTCGGCCGCACCGAGGTCGTCACGGGCCGTTCTAGAACGCGTTCCAGTCCGGCGCCCTCTGTATAGCCGAGCGCTCCGCAGTTGTGAAGGCTCCTGACGTGGCATCAGATCCGGATTCGCGTCCCTCTGCTCGACGGGGCCGTGACATTTGTCCTGCCGGAGTGCCGACAACCGGACCTGCCGTACGCGGGCCTCGATCCGTAGCGTCTGAGCCATGACACTGGGGACGGAACCGACGAACGGGGGACGGGACATGTCCTGGACGCGCAAGGTGTCGTGCACACCGACTCCGCTCAGGGCCGGACGGCTGCCCGACACCCCGGGCCCGCACCCGACCGGCTTCGCCCTGCTGCCGTGGCTGCTGCTGGGGATGGGCTCCTTCTCGAACCTCTTCCAGGGGGAGACGGCCAACCCGTGGATCGGCGGCCTGGGGCTGCTCACCTTCAACTCCCTCTACATCTACGTGTCGTTCCGCGCGTTCGTGAAGGAGAAGCGCGAGGCCCGCTCCACGCACGTGGCGCTGGGCCTGCTGGCGGCGGTGACCTGCGGACTCGGCCTCGGCTACGGGGGCAGCTGGCTGCTGTTCTTCCCCCTGCTCGGCCTCGCGACGGGCGCGGTCGTACGGATGCCGCGCCTGCGTCTGACCGGGGCGGCGGTGACCGTGCTCTCCGGCGTGGTCGCCTTCGTACGGGACGGCTGGGGCGGCCTCGACATCGCGTACGCCACCTGGATCTCGACGATCGTGACGGCGGCGATCCTGTCCCTGTCCGAGGCGGTACGGGAACTGCGCGCGGCCCGCGAGGAGCTGGCCCGGCGTGCGGTCGAGGAGGAACGCCTGCGGTTCTCCCGCGATCTGCACGACCTGCTCGGACACACGCTCTCGGTGATCGTGGTGAAGTCGGAGGCGGCGCGGCGGCTGGCCGCGCGGGACATGGACGCGGCCGTCGCCCAGGTCGCCGACATCGAGTCCGTGGGCCGGCAGGCGCTCACGGAGATCCGCGAGGCGGTGACCGGCTACCGCAGGGGCAGCCTGGCCACGGAGCTGGACCGCGCCCACTCGGCCCTGGCGGCGGCGGGGATCACCCCGGCGTTCCACCAGTCCGGCCCTCCCCTCCCCCAGCAGACGGAGGCCCTGCTGGGGTGGGTGGTGCGCGAGGCGGTCACCAACGTCGTGCGGCACAGTGGCGCGGCCCGCTGCGAGATCACGGTCTCGGGCAGCACGGAACGCGTCCGCCTGACCGTTACCGACGACGGCACCGGCACGCCCGTGACCGCGCCCCGGGAGGGCATCGGCGGCACCGGGCTGAGGGGCATGACGGAACGCCTCGCCGCGGCCGGGGGCACCCTGACGGCGGGACCCGGGCCACGCCAGGGGTTCGTGGTGACGGCGGAACTGCCGGTGGAATCAGCCGAGTCGACGGTCGCCGCCGACTCGCCCGACATACGTGAACCGGTACGCGCGGGCATCGGCTGAGAGCAGCCACTTTCGGGGCGCCGACCAGGTACGCGCAGGACAGGTTCGGCCGAGCCCCGTGCGCCCTACTCTTGCCCCGTGAACGAGATGCCGCGGGATCACCGGCCCGCCAAGTCCATCCGAGTTCTGCTCGCCGAGGACCAGGGCATGATGCGCGGCGCACTCGCCTTACTGCTCGGGATGGAGCCGGACATCGAGGTCGTGGCGCAGGTGGCGGCGGGCGACGTGATCGTGGACACCGCCCTCGTCCACCGCCCGGACGTCGCTCTCCTCGACATCGAACTCCCGGGCCGCAGCGGGCTGGACGCCGCGGCCGAGCTGCGCGACCAGGTCCCCGACTGCCGGGTGCTGATCCTGACGACCTTCGGCCGCCCCGGCTATCTGCGCCGGGCCATGGAGGCGGGCGCCGCCGGCTTCGTGGTGAAGGACGGTCCCGTGGAGGAACTGGCCGCCGCGGTCCGCCGCGTACTGACCGGCGAGACGGTGATCGACCCGGCCCTCGCCGCGGCTGCCCTGAGCGCCGGGCCCAACCCGCTCACCACCCGCGAACGCGACGTACTCAACGCCTCGGCGGACGGCGCGACGGTCGCCGACATCGCGACCCGGCTCCACCTCTCCGAGTCGACGGTCCGCAACTACCTGTCCTCCGCGATTGGCAAGACGGGCACGCGCAACCGGTTGGAGGCGATGCGGGAGGCTCGGCAGCAGGGGTGGCTGTAGGGGGCCCGCCCCTCGGTCGATGCAGGTCCCAGGTGCCTGCTCGACACAAGCGTCCTCACAAGCGTCGCTTCCCGCTCACTGCCCAGCCCCCCGCCGCGGCAGCCAGACCACCATCAGCACCACTCCCGCGGCCAGCACCCCCGCCCCCGTCCGGAACGCCAGCGCATACCCCTCCGTCAGCGCCTCCGGCGTATCGCTGCCGCCCGAGCGTGCCGCCGCCAGGGTCGACAGGACCGCGAGGCCCAGTGAACCGCCCATCGTGCGGGAGGTGTTGACGAGACCCGAGACCAGGCCGGCCTCCCCGGGCTCCGCGCCGGACGTGGCCAGGGCCGCGAGGGGGGTCGCCGCCAGGCCCGCGCCGAGCATCATCAGGATGCCCGGCACCATGATCGAGGTCAGGTACGCGCCGTCCACGCTCAGCGTCGACTGCCAGCCGAAGCCGACGACCGCGACGAGCGTGCCGGCGGCCGCGACGGTGCGCGGGCCGAACCATCGCATGAGCAGCGGCGCGAGCTTGGAGCCGAGGATCACGGCCAGCGAGCTCGGCACCAGTGCCAGGCCGGCGTCCAGCGGGCCGTAGCCGAGCACGTTCTGCGCGTACAGCGTCATGAAGTACCACATGCAGAACATCGCCGAGCCGCACAGGAACATCGCCACGTTCGCCGACGACACCGCCCGCACCCGCAGCAGCCCGAGCGGCATCAGCGGCGCCGCCGTACGCGACTCCACCACGAGGAAGACGCCGATCAGAGCGGCCCCGGCGAGCAGGGGCAGAACCGTGTCGGCGGCCGTCCAGCCGGAGGCCTCCGTCTGCGAGATGCCGTACGCCAGCGTCGCCAGCCCCGCCGTCACCAGCACCGCCCCCGGCAGATCCAGCCGCCGCCGGTCCCCGGCCCGGCTCTCCGCGAGCCACAGCGCGGCACCGGCCAGCACGACCGCGCCCACCGGCACGTTGATCAGCAGGACCCAGCGCCACGACAGCGCTTCCACCAGCAGCCCTCCGACGAGGCCGCCCGCCGCGCCACCGCCCGCTCCGACGGCGGTCCACGTGCCTATGGCCCGTGCCCGGGCCGCCCCCTCCGGCACGGCCGCCGTGAGGATCGTGAGCGTCGAGGGCGCCAGCACCGCAGCGCCCAGCCCCTGCACGGCCCGCGCGGCCAGCAGCTGCCACTCCTGCTGGGCCAGCCCGCCGGCCAGCGAGGCCAGGGTGAACACCGCGAGCCCGACGAGGAACATCCGCTTACGGCCGTACAGGTCACCGGCCCGTCCGCCGAGCAGCATGAACCCCGCGAAGGCGATGGCGTACGCGTTGACGACCCACTGCAGTCCCTGGGCGCTCATCCCCAGGTCGGCCCGCATCGAGGGCAGTGCCACGTTCACGACGGACACGTCGAGCACGACCAGGAACTGCCCCGCACAGGCGAGCGCCACCACCAGCCAGGTGGGCGGCGCGGTACGGCGGGGGGCACGGGTGACGTCGGCGGCTTCGAGCATGCCTGTCATGCTCTCAACGACGGACGCTCCTGGCATCGGAAATTCGCCCTAGGCCAACGGCCCTGGTCGGCCTGGACCGCGGTCCGGGCCGGCCGTTCCCCAAGAGAAGGTCAAGATTTTGTTAGTGACCCAAAGCATCGGAATAGTTGCCCAGGCACACGGAGTTCGAGGTACACATGACACAAACGACGACCGAAAAGCCCACCGGCGGAGCGACCGGCCCCCTCGTCCCGGTCCTCGCCTTCGCGGGCATCGTTGTCGCGGTAATGCAGACCCTGCTCGTCCCCGTCATCAAGGACCTGCCGCAGCTGCTGAGCACCGCGCCCAGCAACGCCACCTGGGTCCTGACCTCGACTCTCCTCTCGGGCGCCGTCGCCACCCCGATCATGGGCCGCCTCGGTGACCTCTACGGCAAGCGCCGGATGCTGATAGCCAGCCTGTCCGTGATGGTGGTCGGTGCGCTGATCAGCGCGTTCACCAGCACCCTCCTCCCCATGATCGTCGGACGCACCCTGCAGGGCTTCGCGATGGGCGCCATCCCGCTCGGCATCGGCCTGATGCGCGACATGCTGCCCCGCGAGAAGCTCGGCTCGGCCATGGCGCTGATGAGCTCCTCGATAGGCGTCGGCGGCGGACTCGCACTGCCCGCCGCGGCCCTGGTCGCCCAGCACGCGAACTGGCACGCCCTCTTCTACGGCGCCGCCGGCCTCGGCGTCCTCGCCATCGTCCTCACCCTCGTCGTCGTACCGGAGTCCAAGCTCCGCGCGGAAGGCTCCTTCGACCACCTCGGCGCCGTCGGCCTCTCCGCGGGTCTCGTCCTCTTCCTCCTGCCGATCACCAAGGGCAGCGACTGGGGCTGGACGTCCGTCACCACGCTCGGCATGTTCGGCGCGTCGGCCGCCGTCCTGCTCCTCTGGGGCATCTACGAGCTGCGCACGAAGGCCCCCCTGGTCGACCTGCGCACCACGGCCCGCCCGGCCGTCCTCTTCACCAACCTCGCGTCGATCATGGTCGGCGTCAGCTTCTACGTCGTCTCCCTGGTCCTCCCCCAGCTGCTCCAGCTGCCGAAGGAGACCGGCTACGGCCTCGGCCAGTCGATGGTCGTCGCGGGTCTGCTGGTGGCCCCGCTCGGCCTGACGATGATGTTCACGGCGCCGGTCTACGCCCGCCTGTCCGCGAAGTACGGCCCCAAGACGACCCTGATCCTCGGCATGCTGATCATCGCGATCGGCTACGGCGCCGGCCTCGGCCTGATGAGCGCCCCCTGGCAGAGCCTCGTCATCGCGGTGATCCTCGGCGCGGGCATCGGCCTCGCCTACTCCTCCCTCCCCGCCCTGATCATCGGCGCGGTCCCGGCCTCGGAGACCGGCGCGGCGAACGGCCTCAACACGCTGATGCGTTCCATCGGTACGTCGGTCTCCAGCGCCGTCATCGGCATGGTGCTGGCCAACACCGCGAACAACGTCGGCGGCGTCGAGATCCCGACCATGCACGGCTTCCGCGTCTCCTTCCTGATCGCGACCGCCGCCGTGGCCGTCGGCCTCCTGCTGGCCCTCTTCCTCCCGAAGCAGCGCCCGGCCGCCGCCCACCCGCAGCTGCGCGCCAGCAGCGAGGAGGACGCCAACCTCGAACGCGCCGAGGAGGCCCTGCGCGGCTTCCGCGGCCGCGTCCTGGACGCCGCCGGCACGCCCGTCGCCCGCGCCAAGGTCACCCTCATCGACCGCCGCGGCCGCCAGGCCGGAGCGACCCTCTCCGCGGACGACGGCACCTACGCCCTCACCGTCCCCGCCCAGGGCCCCTACGTCCTGGCCGCCCGAGCCGACGGCCACGCCCCGCTCGCCTCCTCGGCGACCCACGCGGGCGACGACAGCCCGGTGGACGTGGACCTGTCACTGCCGGAGGAGACGGTCTCGGCGTAGCCGGCCTCGCTTCTCGCTTCTTCTCGCTTCTTCTCGCTTCTCGCTGACGCCGTACCCCCTGTCGCCCACCGACCAGGGGGTACGGCAGCATGGGGCGCCCAGACGCACGCTCGACCGGAAGGCGCCCCTCCCATGACCCCGGCCCCCAAGCCCGAGATCCTGGCCGCGTTCGAGGCCTCGAAGGGCTTCATGCCCACGGGCGAGGGCCTGGCCCTGTACGCGGCTGCCGTGGAGGCCGGCCGCCTCGGCCTCCCCCTCCTGGAGGTCGGCACCTACTGCGGCCGCTCCACCGTCCTGCTCGCCGACGCCGCCCGCGAGGCCGGCGTGATGGCCCTCACGGTCGACCACCACCGCGGCAGCGAGGAGCAGCAGCCGGGCTGGGAGTACCACGACCCGCAGACGGTCGACCCCGAGATCGGCCTGATGGACACGCTGCCGACCTTCCGCCGGACCCTGCACCGGGCCGGCCTGGAGGAGCACGTGATCGCCCTCGTCGGCCGCTCCCCGCAGGTCGCGAAGATCTGGAACTCCCCGCTCGGCCTCGTCTTCATCGACGGCGGCCACACCGACGAGCACGCCACCGCCGACTACGAGGGCTGGGCCCCGCATGTCGCCGCGGGCGGCCTGCTCGTCATCCACGACGTGTTCCCGGACCCGGAGGACGAGTTCACCGGGCAGGCGCCGTACCGGGTGTATCTGCGGGCCCTGGAATCCGGGGCGTTCACGGAGGTGTCGGTGACGGAGTCACTGCGGGTGCTGAAGCGGACGGGGCCAGGGGTCTGAACTCCGGCGCCGCTCGACCGCGCCTTCCCGGCGCACTCCATGTTCGGCCCGTAAGGTGTCACGCGTGTCGTACGTAGGTCCGGACTTCGATCCTCCCCAGCCCCGCCGTAACCGCCGCCGAACCCTGACCGTCGCGGTCGCCGCCCTGGTGCCGGGGGCCCTGCTCGGTTGGGTGATGTACGAGGCGCTGGGCGACCCCGGCGACAGCGGCGGCTCCGGCACCGCTGCCGTACGGCCGTCCTCGCCCGCGTCGGACTCGCCGCCGACGGCCTCCTCCACGAACGACGACAAGCCGCCGGGCCCGACCCCCACCGCGGACTCCACGTCCGTATCCGGCCCCCTCCAGGGCAAGGTCGTCGTCATCGACCCCGGCCACAACCCGAACAACTTCCAGCACACCGCCGAAATCAACCGCAAGGTGAACATCGGCACGAACTGGAAGGAGTGCGACACCACGGGGACGTCCACCAACGACGGCTACACCGAAGCCAAGTTCACCCTGGACGTCGCCCACCGGATGCGCACACTGCTCCAGAAGCAGGGCGCCACGGTCAAGTTCACGCAGGACGGCGACCGTTCCTGGGGTCCCTGCGTCGACGAGCGCGCCGAGATCGGCAACAAGGCCGACGCCGACGCGGTCGTCTCCATCCACGCGGACGGCGCCGGCGCCGGCCAACGCGGCTTCCACGTCATCCTCCCCGGCAAGGTCGACGCGGGCGCCGCCGACACCGGCCCGATCGTCGCCCCCTCCCGCGACCTCGGCGAGCGCATCGCCGGCTCCTTCGTCCGCGTCACGGGCAACGCCCCCTCCAACTACATCGGCGACGGCACCGGCCTCGTCACGCGTAAGGACCTCGGCGGTCTCAATCTGTCAACGGTTCCCAAGGTGTTCATCGAGTGCGGCAACATGCGCGATACCAAGGACGCGGCGCTGCTCACCAGCGGGACGTGGCGACAGAAGGCTGCGCAAGGGATCTCTGAGGGAATCGTGAGTTTCCTGCGCGGGTAATGGTCCACGGGTTGATCCCGGGGGACACCCTCGTCGGTCGGACGATAAGGTCATTCCTACGATGAGGGGCCACCCCCGCGCTTCACTCAGGGGCCTGACGGCGACATGGTGACAGCGACGCCTCCAGCGATGCCGATGTTGAGACGACTGACGAAGGACCTGAAGTGAATATCCGCTCCCTCACTCGAGGCGACGGCGTGGTGATCGGAGCAGCGGTATTGCTGTTCATCGCGTCGTTCCTGAATTCCTATTCCGTTGAAGGGTTCAGCGTGGACTCCAACGCGTGGGACTCCCTTGGCATGGGCCTCGGCATCTACATGGGTGGTGTCATCGGCGGCGCCCTGATCGTCGTCAACCGCAGCCTGCCGCAGCCGCGCAAGGTGTTGGGCCTGGACCTCGGTACGGTCGGTGCGGCGTTCACCGTCCTCACTGCGTGGAGCATGTTCTGGGCACTGGTGGACGTCCCTGAGCGCGCCAGCGCCGCCGCAGGTCTGATCCTCGGCTTCATCGCAGCCCTCCTGCTGGCGGGCGGCGCCATCGCCACCCCCCTCGTCCCCGCCCTCCAGGCCGCCCTCCTCCCGGCCCCCAGCCCCGCCGCGCCGCAGCCCTACGGTGCCCAGCCCCCTGGTGGTTACGGCTACCCGGGTGCCCAGCAGCCGCAGCAGCCGTACGGTGGGCAGCCGCAGGCCGGGCAGCCGTTCGGGGGTGGGCAGCCGCAGGCGCCGCAGGCTCCGGCCGGGGACTTCTCGCCGTTCTGGTTCGCCGTGCCCGTGCCGCGCCCGCTGTTCGGGGAGGACGGCTCGCCGACCCCGATCGCCGAACTCGCGCCGGGCACCTGGTACCTGGCCGTCGAGCAGCGCGGCGCCACCCTGGTCGCGCAGACGCAGGACGGCCGCCGTGGCGTGCTCCAGGACACCTCGGGTATTCAGCGCGGCTGAGCCCCCGACCGTCCCGTACGGCCCCTCACCCTTCCCGGTGAGGGGCCGTCGTCGTACAGTCGCAAGCCAATGCGTAACTGACGGCCCGTCAGGAGGCGGATATGCGGCTCGGGCTCGCACTCGGCTACTGGGGCCGCGGTCCCTCCGCGGACCACGTACCCCTCGCCCAGGAGGCCGAGCGGCTCGGCTACGACTCCGTGTGGACCGCCGAGTCCTGGGGCTCCGATGCCTTCGGGCCGCTCACCTGGATCGCCGCGCAGACCTCAAGGATCAAGCTGGGTACGGCCGTTGCGCAGATGGCCGCCCGCTCCCCCACGACCACGGCGATGCACGCCCTCACGCTCGACCACCTCTCCGGCGGTCGCATGATGCTGGGGCTCGGGCTGTCGGGGCCGCAGGTGGTGGAGGGGTGGTACGGGCGGCCGTTCCCGAAGTCGCCGTTGACCGCGACGCGGGAGTACGTGGACGTCGTACGGCAAGTTCTGCGGCGTGAGGCGCCCGTGGAGCTCGACGGGCGGTTCCACTCCCACCCGTACCGCGGTCCGGACGCGACCGGCATCGGCAAGGCGCTGAAGCCGATCACGCATCCGCTGCGGGCGGACCTTCCCGTTCTGCTGGGTGCCGAGGGTCCGAAGAACGTCGCCCAGACCGTCCGCATCGCCGACGGCTGGCTGCCGTTGTACTGGTCGCCGAGCAGGCCGGACGTGTACGGGGAGGCGGTCGGCGATCTTCCCGACGGTTTCCTCGTCGCCCCCATGGCCCGGGTGCAGGTCTGCGACGACGTCTCCGAAGGCCTCCTCCCGGTCAAGGCCATGCTCGGCTTCTACATCGGCGGCATGGGCCACGCGGCCCGCAACTTCCACGCCGATCTCATGGCGCGCATGGGGTACGAGGAGGAGGTTCGGCGGATTCAGGAGCTGTTCCTCGGCGGCCGTAAGCAGGAGGCCGTCCTCGCCGTGCCCGACGCGTTCGCCGACGAGATCTCGCTCGTCGGGCCCCGTGAACGGATCGCCGAGCGGCTGGAGGCGTGGCGCAAGGGGCCGGTGACCGATCTGCTCGCCCTCTCGCCCGATCCGCACACGCTGCGGGTGCTCGCCGAGCTCAACTCGTAGCCGAGGAGCGGCTGTTCACTGGAAGACGGAGATGGGGTCCAGGGTGAGTTCGCCCGTGGTGCCGTTCCAGGTGCGTACCCGGCCCAGACATGTGGCTGGGAACTCCTCGTCCGCCGAGAAGCTGTCGACCCTGAACTCCTCCTCGCGGACCCAGGAGCGCTCGCAGGTGATCTTCACCTGAGCGCGCGGCTCGCCGGTGCCGTAGCGGGCGCGCAGGACGACGTCCTCGCCGTCCCTGCGGACGGTGAAGAGGCCGGAGACCGAGACGTAGGTTCCCCTGACGGCGGTCAGCGGTGTGCCCCTGCCCTCCGTGCCCCGCAGCTGATCGGCGAGGGCCCCGGTGAGGAAGAGCTGCTCGGTCGCGAGGTCGGCGTCCACCACCATGTCCCGCTCCCGCAGCCGGTCCATGATCAGGCGGATCGTCTTCATGGGGGTGTTGGGTTCCCAGTACTCCGTGCGCGTCTGCGTGTTCCGGTCGCGCTCTGCCCGGCCGCCGAGGGTGAACCGGCTGAACAGCCCGAAGCCGGTGGAAAGGCTGGTCTCGTGGGAGACGTTCACGTCCGCCTTCGGTATCCCGAGGATGTCCGCGACGCCCTCGACCCGCGTCTCATGGAGGTAGATGCACATGCCGGAGAACATGCGCCCGTCCCTCAGGCGCCGCCTGCGCCGGGCGGCCACCCAGCGCGCCACCACGTACTGCGCCACCACGGCCACGCAGGCCGCCGTCAGGAGCCAGACGGCCATCCACGGCCACCGCATGCTCCACCACTGACTGTCAATGACACCCACGGATCTCCTTGAATGCGTCGGAGAGGGAGGAACGGTTCGCGTCGACCATGCGCCCGCCCGTCGCGTCGGCCGCCTTCCGCAATGCCGCCGCGTCGGCCTCGCCGAAGTGGACGGGGAAGGTGGGCACTTCGCGGGTATCGGCGCCGAGCCGGTCGCGGCGGCGCAGGAACTCTTCGTAGGAGATGCCCGCGTTGCTCTCGCCGTCCGTCATCAGCACGATGGCGACGGGTCGTTCGGGTGCCTCGCGCACGGCGTCCGCGGCGATGCGGTAGCCGCGGTCGAGGGCCGACCAGACGGCGGTGGAGTCGTCGAAGGAGTCGGCGGCCACGACCTTGTCGAGGGTGCGCAGATCGCCGTCGCCGCGCACGGTCACCGTGCGTTCCTGAAGGACCCGGCCGCCGAACCGTACGACGGTGAGGTGCTCGCCCCGGTAGAAGCGGGCGAACTTGCCGGTGGACGTGGGGTCGGCGCCGCTCAGCCCGGCGAAGGCGGCGCGCAGGTCGGCGATGCGTCTGCCGCGCATGGAGCCGGAGAAGTCGAGCAGGAACACCACCTGGTCGGTGGCGGCGCTCGCGGGGTCGCCGTAGTCGGTGACCAGTTGCTCCACGATGGAGAGCCGGTCGGGGAAGGACAGGGCGTTGCCGATTGCCGCGCGCAGGGGCTCGGCCGGAGTGACGTCCTGGTTGACGGGTCGGCGCCAGGTGCGCTGCATCAGCTTTTGCTGCACGTCGTCCGTCAGCAGCCAGTCGACCACCTTGCGGTACGCGGTCCGCCGACCGGGGTCGAGCAGGAGCAGCGGGAAGTCGGAGAGGACCATTCCGTCCTCGGGGTGGACGATCCGCAGAGGCTCGCGCAGCTTCTTCGTGGCGTTGAGGGACAGCAGCTCGGATTCGTGGGCGATGAGTGCGTTGGCCTCTCCCTGATGGGCCGGGTACGACGCCATGAGCTCCCGTGAGCCGGCGGCGGTGAGCGTCTGCCCGGAGCGGAAGCCGCGCAACCGGTCGCAGGAGACGTCCTGTTCGCGCAGCGCGCTGCCGGTTCCGGCCGCGGCGGTGGCGACGCCGACGAGGGCCGCGCGCCCGGTGTCGCTGCTGCGCGGGTCGGCCATCCCGAACCGTACGGTGCCGTCGGCGGCGGCGTCCGCGATGTCGGCCCACGACAGCCGTCCGCCGGGTACGTCGGCGCGCAGCTTGTCGGCGACTTCCGGGGTGAGGCCGACCACCACGGGCGAGCGCATGATCGAGGTCGACTCGGGCCGGACCGTCTGCTCGCCCTTCTCCAGGAGCCGCAGCAGGTACGAGCGGTCGGAGGCCGGCCAGGCGAGGTCGTACGACGAGCTGCGGGCGCCGGACAGGTCGGCCGTGGCCCGGTAGTCCATGTCCAGCGTGACGCCGGTGTCGTCCTTCAGCTCGCCCAGCAGGGGCTCCAGGTCGGCGAGTTCGGGGCCGGCGAGGACCCGCAGGGTCACCTCCTCGTCGCCCCGGGTGCAGGAGGTGAGGGCGGCGAGCAGGGTCAGGGTCAGACAGGCGGTGAGGGTGCGTGCGTACCGCTTCATGGGGCGTCCGGCACGGGTGGCGGGCACGAGCCCACGGAGTTGATGATCTCCTGGAGGACGTCCAGGTCGGGTTCGTACACCTTGGTCTCGTCGCGGTTGGGCGTGGGCACCTGGATGCCGTGTGCGCTCAGGTAGTCGTTGAGCTGGTCGCTGGTGCCCTCCTCGCCGGAGAAGCGGACGCGGAAGCCCAGTTCGATGGCCCGCTGGCGCAGTTCGGGGTCGTCCTCGATGACGCGGACGAGCCGGTCGCCCTTGTCGGTCAGGGAGATGAGCTGGGGCTCGGTGAGGGCGTAGGGGGTGGGGTAGAGCAGGACGCGGTCGGTGTCCTGCTTGCTGTATTTCTTCCGGTACTCGATCTGGTGGGCCAGGTACTGGTGCTCGTAGATCAGGGAGATGGGCGCGATGCTCTCGCCGAGATCGGAGAGGTAGCTGTCGGCCTGTTCGTCGGCCCACATGCCCTGGAGGTCGATGAGGGGCTTGATCTTCCGTGCGACGGTCCCGGCCTCCCGCGTCGCCCTGGCCTCGTCGTCCGCGCCCGCGCCGGGTGTGCTGTCGCCGTTCGCGACGAAGGCGAGGATGCTCAGGTAGGTGCCCGCGGCGTTGGACTCGCAGACGCTGGAGGTGCGGACCAGGACGCGGCCGCTGTTGCTGCGCACGCCGGCCTTGTCGAAGCCGATGCCGTTCCAGGTGTCGGCGCGTTCGGAGGTGCCGTCCCCGTCCTGGTCGCCGGTCTCGCGGCCGCCGGCCTTTCCGTCCAGCAGGTCCATGAACTTGCGCATGTCGAGGTCGTAGTAGAGCGTCCTGCCGCCGTCCGCCGTGGGCTGCGGGGTGGCCACGCCCATCTTCCGCAGGGTCTCGGCGTAGTCCCGGAACGTGCCGAGCACGAGCGGCGTCACGAAGGGACGGACCGAACGCACGGAGCGGTCCTGGCGGTTGAGGATCAGCTTCGCGGCGGGCTGGCCGGACGGGAAGACCGCGTCCATGCCCTTGAGGGACTGGGTGGCGATGCCGCGGGAGCCGAGGCGGTGGATGTCGACGCGCAGGCCGTGCTTCAGCAGCAGCCGCTGTACCTCGGGATCTTTGAAGTAGTCCGACTTGGAGGCCATCCTGGCCTCGATGGTGGTGATGCGGTCGAACGGCCGCAGCGCGTTGCCCGTGATCAGCAGGGCGATCAGCCCGGCCAGGGCGAGCGGAAGAGCGATGACGACGTGGATCGGTAACCGTGCGCGGGGCCGGCCCCTGTCGCGGGTGCGCAGTCGTGGTTCCGGCGCGGTGCGTGGTCTGTCGGCTTCGGATGTGGCGTGCGGTCTGTCTGCTTCGGACACCGGCTCTCCTGCCCTCTCCGGGAGGAGGATCGTCGGGGATCACGATGAACGGTGAACGACCTTGCGGGGAACGCCAGTTGAACGTGAGGACCCGTTCGGGTTCCGGTCACGGCCTCGGGAACGAGTTCTGGCCAGGGGTTTTCGGTGGCGGGTTTCAGTCACGCGTCCCGGGCAACCCGCAGGGCATGTCCCCTAGATATCGCAACGGTTCCAACCAGGCCGGCACGGCCATAGCGATCGTCGCTGACGTCATGGCCCTCATCCTGGGCATGTGGATCCTGATGTACCTGCTGGACGCCAACCGGGCGAACGACTTCGTCCAGTTCGTCCATGACGCGGCCCGCTGGTTGGCGGGCTGGTCCCACGACCTGTTCACCTTCGACGAGGAGTGGGCGAGGGTCGTGGCGGGGTACGGCCTGGCGGCGGTCGTGTACCTGTTCGTGGGCCACGCCATCGCCAACCGGGTCCACCGCCACTGACCCCGTCGTCAGCCGCAGCAGTCCGGGTCCAGCCCGGTCGGCAGGCGATCCCCACCGAACACCGCGCAGGTCGCGTCGTGCCCACCCAGCGCGGCGACGGCCAGCAGGAGCGACCCCGCCGTCCACGTGGTCAGCTCGCGTGGCCAGATGGCGGCGTCCTCGAAGACATAGCCCGTCCAGTAAAGGCCGCTCTCCGGGTCCCGCAGGTGCTGGATCGACTGGAGGATGTCCAGCGCGCGGTCGGACTCGCCCATCGCCCACAGGGCCAGGGCGAGTTCGGCCGACTCGCCGCCCGTGACCCACGGGTTGGGCACGACGCACCGCACCCCGAGTCCGGGCACGACGAATCGGTCCCAGCCCTCCTCCATACGGGACTTGGCCTCGGCGCCCGTCAACGCCCCGCCCAGCACCGGGTAGTACCAGTCCATCGAGTAGCGGTTCTTGTCCAGGAACCGCTCGGGGTGGCGGCGGATCGCGTGCCGCAGCGCACCCGCCGCCAACTCCCAGTCCGGCTGGGGCTCTTCCCGCTGCTCGGCGATCGCGAGCGCACACCGCAGCGCGTGGTGGATCGACGACGAACCGGTCAGCAGCGCGTCCGCGGTCGCCGTGCCGTCGTCGTCGCGCCGCCAGCCGATCTGCCCGCCCGGCTGCTGGAGCCGGAGGACGAACTCGACGGCCGCGTAGACGGACGGCCACATCCGGTCCAGGAACGTGTCGTCGCCGGTGGAGAGGTAGTGGTGCCAGACGCCCACGGCTATGTAGGCGACGAAGTTGGTCTCGCGGCCGGAGTCGGTGACGTCGTCGTGGGCCCCGTCGTGGTAAGCGGCGTACCAGGAGCCGTCCTCGTTCTGGTGGGTGGCCAGCCAGGTGTACGCCCGCTCGGCGGCCGCGTGTTCACCGGCCGTGTCCAGCGCCATCGCCGCCTCGACGTGGTCCCACGGGTCGAGGTGGTGCCCGCGGAACCACGGGATCGCCCCGTCCTCCCGCTGTACGGCGACGATCCCTGCGACGGTCGCGGCGGCCTGCTCGGCGGTGAGGACCCCGGGCAGGACCAGGTGTTCCGTCCGGGGGGTCGTCACTTGGCGGCCGCCTCGGAGAGCCGGGGCAGGTGGGGCTTGGTCGCGTACGCCACGAAGCTCTTGCCGATGAGCGGGTTCAGCGCCTGTTCGGCGACCCGAGTGGCCAGCGGTTTCTTCATGATGTCCCAGACCAGCAGCTTGTGGTACGCCCGCACCGGCAGCGCCTTGTCGTTGTCGACGCCGAACGCGCACTTCAGCCACCAGTAGGGCGAGTGCAGCGCGTGCGCGTGATGCGTGCCGTACGGCTTCAGCCCGGCCTCGCGGATCTTCGCGAGCAGTTCGTCCGCCTTGTAGATGCGGATGTGGCCGCCCTCGACCTCGTGGTACGCGTCGGAGAGCGTCCAGCAGACCTTTTCGGGGCCGTAGCGCGGGACGGTGATGGCGATCCGCCCGCCGGGCTTCAACACCCGCACCATCTCGGCGAGTACGCCCTTGTCGTCCGGGATGTGCTCCATGACCTCGGAGATGATCACGACGTCGAAGGACTCGTCGGGGAAGGGCAGCGCGAGCGCGTCACCCTCCATCGCCGTGGCGGTGGCACCCTCGGGGGCCTCCCCCGCCTCCTCCATCGCCGCGAACCACTTCGCGACCTCGCGGATCTCCTCGGCATTCTGGTCCAGCGCCACGACCTGGGCACCGCGCCGGTAGCACTCGAAGGCGTGCCGGCCGGCCCCGCAGCCGAGATCCAGAACACGGTCCCCCGGGGCAAGCGGGAACCGGGAGAAGTCGACGGTCAGCACGTGGCCCTGCTTTCGCGATCGGAAGGGTGAGAGGAGGAGCGGGAGCAGCTGGGGTGGGCGGGCGGGTGTACGACGGTCACTGGGCGGCCTCGGACACGCGCGCGACTTGGCCGATTCCGGCCGCCGGCACGGCATCGCCCGCCACGGCGACCTGAACTTCCGTCACCTGTACGGGATCGCCGGACTGCGCGGCCTCGGTCGCCTTGCCTGCCCCGGCCCCCCTGCGCTCCTCGTCGCGGCCCCCCGAGCGGGCTATGGCCTCGCGGTAGCGGGACACCGTCCCCTCTGCGGCCTTGGCCCAGGTGAAGTGGCGTAGGACTCGGTCGCGGCCGGCCGCGCCGAGGCGGTCGCGGAGGTCGGGGTCGCCGAGCAGGCGGCTCAGGGCGGCGGCCAGGGCGCCCGGGTCGCCCGGTGGCACCGCCAGACACGTCTCGCCGTCGCGGCCGGCGACCTCGGGGATCGCCCCGCCGGTCGTGGCCACGAGGGGCGTCCCCGTGGCCATGGCCTCGGCGGCCGGCAGGGAGAAGCCCTCGTAGAGCGACGGCACGCAGGCGACCTGCGCCGAGCGCACGAGGTCGACGAGCTCCGCGTCGGAGATGCCCTTGACGAACTCGACGGCGCCTTCCAGGCCGTAGCGCTCCATGGCCTGGGCGACCGGGCCCTCCTCGGGCCGCTTGCCGACGACGACGAGGTGGGCGTCCGGGTGCTCGGTGCGGACCTTGGCGAGGGCCTCGACGAGGAAGACCAGGCCCTTCAGGGGGACATCGGCGCTGGACGTCGTGACGATGCGGCCCGGGATCTGCCGTACCGAGGGATCCGGCGAGAACAGGTCCGTGTCCGCGCCGATGTGCACCACGTGGATACGGTCCTGCCGTACGCCGAGGTGGTCGACGATCTCGGCGCGGGAGGTGCCCGACACGGTCAGCACCGACGGCAGCCGGCGTGCGACCCGCTTCTGCATGCGCGTGAAGGCGTACCAGCGGCGTACGGACATCCGTCGCTTCCAGCCCTCCGCCGCGTCCAGCTCCAGCTGCCGGTCCACGGTGATGGGGTGGTGGATGGTGGTGACGAGGGGCGCGCCTACGTCGCCCAACAGGCCGTAGCCGAGGGTCTGGTTGTCGTGCACCACGTCGAACTCGCCGCGCCGGGCGCGCAGATGGCGGCGGGCGCGCAGCGAGAACGTCAGCGGCTCGGGGAACCCGCCGGTCCACATGGTCGCCACTTCCAGCCCGTCGACCCAGTCGCGGTACTCGTCGCGCTTCGGCGTCCGGAAGGGGTCGGGCTGGCGGTAGAGGTCGAGGCTGGGGAGTTCGGTGAGGGTCAGACGGTCGGCGTAGTCATCGCCCTCGTCGAGGACGGGGTAGGGCTGCGAGCCGATGACCTCGACGCGGTGCCCGAGGCGGGCCAGCTCGCGGGAGAGGTGCCGGACGTAGACGCCCTGGCCTCCGCAGAACGGGTTCCCTTTATAGGTGAGAAGCGCGATGTCGAGCGGTCGCTCGCCGTCGGCGGCAGGGTCCGTCGGGGACCCGGCCTCCCTGGCCTCAGCGGTCACTCTGGGCCCCCTTCTCCCTGCACTGTCCCGCGAGATTACGCCGGGACGCTAATCTAGAACAAGTTTCAGACTTGATCGTTCAAGAGGCTCTGAATCTACCGGCAGGTAGCGCCGCTGTGAGCGATGGATCAGGTGATTCACGCCACGACCGACGCGCTGGCATGCTCTGTCCGGTCACTCACCCTCACCGACTGTCACGGAACGGGATCCATGCCTGCGGAAGTCAGTAGCGCGAGCCCCGCCTCACCGCCCCTCACCGAGCGGCAGGAGGCCCGCCGTCGGCGCATCCTGCACGCCAGCGCGCAGCTCGCCAGCCGGGGCGGTTTCGACGCGGTGCAGATGCGCGAGGTCGCGGAGTCCTCGCAGGTGGCGCTCGGCACGCTGTACCGCTACTTCCCGTCCAAGGTGCATCTGCTGGTCGCCACGATGCAGGACCAGTTGGAGCACATGCACGGCACGCTGCGCAAGAAGCCGCCGCAGGGGGAGACGGCGGCGGAGCGGGTGGCGGAGACCCTGATGCGGGCGTTCCGCGCCCTGCAGCGCGAGCCGCATCTGGCCGACGCGATGGTCCGCGCCCTGACCTTCGCCGACCGCAGCGTCTCCCCCGAGGTCGATCAGGTCTCCCGGCAGACCACGGTGATCATCCTGGACGCGATGGGCCTGGAGAACCCGACGCCGGAGCAGCTCTCCGCGGTCCGCGTCATCGAGCACACCTGGCACTCGGCACTGATCACCTGGCTGTCGGGCCGTGCCTCGATCGCCCAGGTGAAGATCGACATCGAGACGGTGTGCCGGCTGATCGACCTGACGGCACCCACCGACGCGTGACATTCGCCGGCATGGTCCGGACCGGGTTCCGCAGGCCGCCGCCTACTCCTCCGGCGGAAACACCGGCTCCCCGCTCCCCAGCAGCGTGATCACGATCGCTTCCACCGGGCAGCTCTCCGCCGCCGCCAGGATCGTCTCGTTCGCGTCGGTCTCCGGGTCGGCCGGATGGGACTGGCGGGCGGTGTCGAGGTGGAAGCCGGCGGGGGCGTGGTGGACGCACTGGGCCGAGCCGATGCACACCGACCGGTCGACCTCGACGTGCCAGCGGTCGCCCATCCCTACGCCTCCCAGCCGGCCGGCAGGTGGATCATCTTGTGCTCAAGGAACTCCCCGTACCCCTCGGGGCCGAACTCCCGCCCCAGGCCTGAGTTCTTGTAGCCGCCGAACGGGCCCAGCATGTCCAGGCTGAAGGTGTTCACCGAGTAGGTGCCGGTACGGACCTGGCGGGCGATGTCGATGCCGTGCGCGGTGTCGGCGGTCCAGACGCTGCCGCTCAGGCCGTAGTCGGAGTCGTTCGCGATCTTCACGGCCTCGGACTCGTCGCCGTAGGGCAGGAGGCAGATCACCGGGCCGAAGATCTCCTCGCGGGCGATGCGCATCGAGTTGTCGACGTCCCCGAAGAGCGTCGGCTCGACGTACCAGCCCTTCTCCAGCCCGGCCGGACGCCCGCCGCCGGTCAGGATCTTCGCGCCCTCTTCCTGGCCGATGCGGATGTAGTCGAGGTTCCTGCGCTGCTGGCGCTGCGCCACCAGCGGGCCCACCTGGGTCGCCGGGTCCAGCGGGTCGCCGACCACCAGCGCGCCGGCCGCCGCGGCGAAGGCCTCGGCGAACTCGTCGTAGCGGGAGCGCGGGAGCAGGATGCGGGTCTGGGCCACGCACGCCTGGCCGTTGTTCATCCAGGCCGCCGGGACCACACCGGCGACGGTCGCCTCGACGTCCGCGTCCGGGAGGACGACGGCCGCCGACTTGCCACCCAACTCCAGCGTCACACGGGTGAGGTTGCGGGCCGCGACCTCCATGACACGCTTGCCGGCCGCCACCGACCCGGTGAAGGAGACCTTGTCGATCCCCGGGTGTCCGACCAGGTACTCACTCACCTCGCGGTCCGCCGGGAGGATGGACAGCACGCCCTCCGGCAGCCCGGCGTCCTTCGCGATCTCGGCGAGGAGGTAGGCGTCGAGCGGCGATTCCGGGGACGGCTTGAGGATCACCGTGCACCCGGTCAGCAGCGCGGGCCCGAGCTTGGCGGCGGCGACGAACTGCGGGACGTTCCAGGGCACGACGGCGGCCACGACCCCGACCGGCTCACGCCGCACGAGGATCTTCCCCAGCACGCCGTCGCGTGCCTCCTCGTACGTGAAGTTCCGCGCGACCGTGATCGCCGAGTCCCACACCATCATCGCGCCGAGCGCCTGCGCGAGGACGCTCCAGGAGTACGGGGAGCCGTTCTCGGAGGAGATCACGCGGGCGATCTCCTCGTGCCGTACGGCGATTGCGTCCTTGATCCGCGTGACGACCTCGATCCGCTCGTCGAGGCTCATCCGCGGCCAGGGCCCCTCGTCGAACGCCTTGCGTGCCACCGCGACCGCCCGGTCGACGTCGGCCGGCGAGGCGTGCGGCACGCGGCCGATGACCTCTTCCGTGTGCGGCGAGATCACCTCGATGACGCCCTTGCCCAGGGGATCGGTCAACTCCCCGCCGATGAACAGCTGTCCGTGTTCCACGAGCTCGGTCATGGCGACTGCCTCCCCTGGAGCGAGACTCTGAACTCTGGCTCTGACTCTGTTCTCTATCCATGGCTCTGACGATCCATCAGATATCCCTGAACTGATACCAGTTCCACTCCGAGGAGTCCACGGGCGGCACATGGATGACTCGGGCTCCCATCGAAACGCGTTCTAGTTATAGTGGGCCGAGTCGGCCGGAAACGTGTCGCGGCGATTGGGGAGCCCATGGCGCAGGTGCATGACCACGGCGGCGGCGTCCGGTCCATCCAGGTCCCCATCCCCGACAACCCACTCGGCCACACCCTCGTCTACGTCGTCGACACCGACCGCGGCCCGGTGCTGATCGACACCGGCTGGGACGACCCGGCCTCCTGGGACACCCTCGCCGAGGGCCTGGCGGCCTGCGGCACCGCGCCCGCCGGCATCCACGGCGTGGTGATCACCCACCACCACCCCGACCACCACGGACTGTCCGGCAAGGTGCGCGAGGCCTCCGGTGCCTGGATCGCGATGCACGCGGCGGACGCGGCGATCGTGCGGCGCACCCGCACCACCCAACCCGAGCGCTGGTTCACCTACATGGCGGCCAAGCTCACGGCGGCCGGCGCCCCCGACGCGCACGTGGCCCCCCTGCGCACGGCCCGCCGCCCGAGCACGCTGCCCGGCTTCTCCCCCGCCGCCCCCGACCGCGAGATCGTCCCCGGCGACCTCCTGGACCTCCCCGGGCGCCGCCTGCGCGCGATCTGGACCCCGGGCCACACACCGGGCCACGTCTGCCTGCACCTGGAGGAGGACCACCCGGCCCGACTCCCCGGCCACGGCCGTTTGTTCTCCGGCGACCACCTGCTCCCCCGGATCACCCCGCACATCGGCCTGTACGAGGACCCCGACGACACGACCGTCACCGACCCCCTCGGCGACTACCTCGCCTCCCTCGAACGCGTCGGCCGTCTCACCCCCGCCGAGATCCTCCCGGCCCACCAGCACACGTTCACCGACGCCCCGGCCCGCGTGAGCGAGTTGCTGACCCACCACGAGACCCGCCTCACCGACCTCCTCACCCTGCTCGCCACTCCCCTCACCCCCTGGCAGCTCGCCGAACGCATGGAGTGGAACCGGCCGTGGGAGCAAATCCCGTACGGATCACGGAACATCGCGATCGCGGAGGCGGAGGCCCATGTGCGGCGACTGGTGAAGCTGGGGCGGGCGGAGGCGGTGGCGGGGAGTGAGCCGGTGACGTACGTGGCGGTGTGAAGCATCACCATGAACGCCATGAACGCCATGAACGCCATGAACTCGGTGGACCCCGTGGACCCCTTGAACCCCGTGGCCCCCTTGGATCTGCTGCTCGCCGAGCGAGCCTGCGAGCGCCTCGTCATCGACTTCGTCCACCGCCTCGACCTCGGCGAACCGGCCTCCGTCGCCGAGTTGTTCACCGAGGACGGCACATGGGAGTGGCCGGCAGGTGAGCGGCTCGTCGCGGGGCGGGACGCGCTGGCCGCGTACTTCGGCTCCCGTCCCGCCGACCGGCTCTCGCGTCGCCTGATGTCCAACGTCCTCGTGACGGTGACGTCCCCCGGCACCGCGACGGCGACCTCGTACTTCACGACGTACCGCGTCGACGGCCACGAGGGCGGCCTGCTCCCGCCGGGCCCTCCGGTTCAGGTGGGCCACTACGAGGACACGTTCCGCCGGTCCCCGGCCGGCACCTGGCTGCTGTCCGGCCGGATCCTCCACCTGGCCTTCGGCGGCCCGACCCCGCGACCGCCTAGGCCATGAACGACCGGACCAACTCCGCCTCCTCACCGAGCACTTCGACTTCCCGCACGGTCATCGCCGGGTTGGCGGCCCGTCGGCGCAGGGCCTCCGTCAGGCCGTCACCGGTCAGGTCGGAGGGGTCGGCGAGGAGGGCGGCGAGCGTTGCGCGGACGGGCTCTGCGAACTGCTCGTCCACCAAGGCCACCTGCGCGAGGATCACCGCGGACATGCCCCAGTCCAGGCCGGGGTCGCCCTCCTCGGCGTTGGCCCAGTCGATGACGTAGGGGCCGTCGGGTGTGAGCATCACGTTCTCCGGGTGGAGGTCCAGGTGGACCACTCGGCGGGGACGGCGTGCAGCTGCCGCAGGAGGCGGGCCAGCGGCGCCCCGGACTCGCGCGGGTCGATCCGTCCCGCGACGAAGGCCTCCAGCGTCGTCGGCCCGTACAGCCGCTGCATCACCAGCTCGGAGCGCGAGGAGTCGGCGAGCCGCACCCGGGGCACCGGGTAGCCGTGGGCGCGCAGCCGTTCCATCAGGGCGCCCTCGGCGAGGCCTTCGGCGCAGCCCTCCCGGTCGCGGCGCAGCACCCACGCCTCGTCGATCTCGTACACGTCGGACGCGCGCCCCGAACCGAGCAGCCGTCCCGTCCTCCCCATGATCCCCATGATCCCGAAGCCACCCCCGCTCACAGCCTCCCCTCAGCCACTTCCCTACGGGCCGGTAGAGTGGCCGCGTCGTCATCACACCCGTACGGGGGAAAGCCGGTGCAAATCCGGCGCTGACCCGCAACCGTGAACCGGTCGTCGAAGGCCGGTGAGCCGGATCGCCGCGTACGGGACAGTGACCGGCTCACGTGCACCGGCAGCCTGCCGGAGCGCGGCACCGTCGAGGTATACGGAGCCGAGCCGCCGGGGGTTTTCCCTGTGCTGCCCGGTTCCCCTTAGGGAAGGGCACCCGCCGATCATGTACGTCCGCCGCAGCGCAGCGGTCCTGGCCGCCACCGTCGTGATCGGCGCGGCCGCGCCCGCCGTAGCCGCCGACCCGACCCCCTCCACGTCGCCGTCGCAGGCGTTCCCCGCCGAGCTGTACGGCGACTCCGACCCCACGTACGACGGCGTCTGGCGCCAGTCCCTCGCGCTGCTCGCGCAGGACACGGTGGACGTGACGCCGGCGAAGGGTGCGGTGGACTGGCTGGTCGGGCAGCAGTGCGCGAACGGGGCCTTCGCGCCCTACCGCGCCGACACGGGCGCTGACTGCGGCGCCAAGACCATGATCGACACCAACAACACGGCCGCCGCCGTCCAGGCACTGACCGCGCTCGGCGGGCACGACGCCGTCGCCGACAAGGCGGTGTCCTGGCTGAAGTCGGTCCAGAACAAGGACGGCGGCTGGGGCTACACCCCGGGCGGGGCCACCGACGCGAACTCGACCTCGGTCGTGGTCGGCGCGCTGGCCGCAGCCGGCGAGAAGCCCGCGGAGGTCGTGAAGGGCGGCAAGTCCCCCTACGACGCCCTGCTCGAACTCGCCCTGCCCTGCGAGGGCGCCGACGCGGGTGCCTTCGCGTTCCAGCCGGACAAGAAGGGCGGCCTGGCCGCCAACGCGGACGCGACCGCGGCGGGCGTCGTCGGCGCGCTCGGCAAGGGCCTCGTGGTGAGCGCCGGCAAGCAGTCGGACCCGTCCTGCAGCGACGCCGGCTCAGCCACCCCCGAGCGGGCCGCGGCCAACGGCGCCGCGTACCTGACGAAGGCCCTCGCCAAGGACGGCCACCTGCAGTCCGCCCTCCCCGGCGCCGAGGACCAGCCCGACTACGGCAACACGGCCGACGCGGTCGTCGCCGTCGCCACGCAGAGCGGGGCGAGCGCCGCCCAAAAGCCGCTGGCCTGGCTGGAACAGAACTCCTCGAAGTGGGCCGTGCAGAGCGGCCCGGCCGCCTACGCCCAGCTGATCTTCGCCGCCCACGCGACCGGCGCCGACCCGCGCGACTTCGGCGGCACGGACCTGGTCAAGCAGCTCAACGCGACGGGCCCGGCACCGCAGTCGGCGCCGAACGGGTCGGTGACGACGTCGGCGAAGGCCTCGGACAAGCAGGAGGACGACGACAAGGGCTTCGGCGTGTGGTGGTTCGTCGGCGTCTGCCTGGTCGCAGGCATCGGCGTCGGCTTCCTGCTGAGCGGCCGCAACAAGGCCAAGCGATCGTGATCCGCCGCGCCCTCATCCTCCTCCTGGCCGCGCTGGTCCTCGTGACCGGCGCGGCCCAGGGCGCCCAGGCGACCGGCTACCGCTACTGGTCCTTCTGGGACCGCGACGGCGACAAGTGGACGTACGCCACCCAGGGCCCGTCCACCGCCCGCCCCTCCGACGGCGACGTCCAGGGCTTCCGCTTCGCGGTGAGCGAGGACTCGAAGGACGCCGCCCAGCCGAGGGGCGCGGCCGTGTTCGCGGTGATCTGCGCGCGGACGCCCGCACAGGACGGCAAGAAGCGGGTGGCTCTGGTCATCGACTTCGGTACGACGGCCGACGCCCCGTCGGGCGAGACGCCCCCGGCCCGCCGCACCGTGTGCGCCCGCGTCGCCCCGGACGCGACCACCGCAGAGGCCCTGGCCACGGTGGCCAAGCCCCTCCGATACGGCACGGACGCGCTGTTGTGCGCGATCGGCGGCTACCCGGAGCAGGGGTGCGGGGAGCAGGTGGCCGGCGGCGACACGTCGACGACGGCGTCCCCGAAGTCGCCTTCCGAGGAGTCCTCCTCCGCGCAGTCGTCCTCCGCCGAGTCGTCTTCCGCTGAGAAGAAGGACGCCTCGGACGACGGTCCGTCCCTGGGCCTGGTGGCGGGGATCGCCGTGGTGGCGGTGCTGGGCGCTGCAGCGGTCTGGCAGGCACGGCGGCGGCGAGGCTGATGGCAAGCCGCCCCAGCCGGCCCGCGGGCACTCGTGCCGCCGGGGCGGCGCCCGTCCCGAAGAGCGGCGGCACCGCACCGGCGCCGGCAGGCGGCCCCACCCCCCGGCCGCGTCCCCGCGCACAGCTCCACCCCGGCGCCTGGTGGCTCTGGGCCCTCTCCCTGGGCACCGCGGCCACCCGCACCACCAACCCCCTCCTCCTCACCCTCCTCATCGCCACGTCCGCCTACGTGGTGGCGACGTGCCGCCCGAACACCCCCTGGGCCCGCTCCTACTCCGCCTTCGTCAAGCTCGCCCTCGCCGTCCTCCTCATCCGCCTCTTCTTCGCCGTGGCCCTCGGCTCCCCCATCCCCGGCACGCACGTGGTCGTCACGCTTCCCGAAGTCCCCCTCCCCGACTGGGCCCAGGGCATCCGCCTGGGCGGCAGGGTCACCGCCGAGGCCCTCGTGTTCGCCCTGTACGACGGCCTGAAGCTCGCCACGCTGCTGATCTGCGTGGGCGCGGCGAACGCCCTCGCCAACCCCACCCGTCTGCTGAAGTCCCTCCCCGGCGCCCTGTACGAGATGGGCGTGGCGGTGGTCGTCGCCCTCACCTTCGCCCCCAACCTGATCGCCGACGTCCAGCGCCTGCGCGCGGCCCGGCGTCTGCGCGGCCGACCCGATCGCGGCATCCGCGGCCTCCTGCACGTCGGACTCCCGGTCCTGGAGGGCGCGTTGGAGCGTTCGGTGGCCCTCGCCGCCGCGATGGACGCCCGCGGATACGGCCGTACCGCTCAGGTCCCCGCGCCCGTCCGCCGCACCACCACCGCCCTCACCCTCGGCGGCCTGCTGGGCGTCTGCGCGGGAACGTACGGCCTGCTCACCGCCCAGTGCGCCACCTACGGCCTGCCCGTCCTCCTCGCCGGCCTGGCCGCCGCGCTGGCCGGCCTGTGGCTCGGGGGCCGCCGTACCCCTCGTACCCGCTACCGCCCCGACCGCTGGGACGTCCGCGCCTGGCTGGTCACCGGTTCCGGCGCCGCGGTGGCCGTACTGCTCACCCTCGCCGCATCCCGGGACCCCGAGGCGCTGCACCCCGGTGTGGTCCCCCTGGTCGCCCCGACCCTGCCCCTGTGGCCGGCGGCGGCCGTACTGCTGGGCCTGCTGCCCGCCTTCGTGATCCCCAAGGAGCCGTCGTGATCCGCTTCGAGGATGTATCGGTGACCTACGACGGTGCCCTCGAACCCTCCGTCCAGGGGGTCGACTTCGAGGTGCCGGAGGGCGAGCTCGTCCTCCTGGTCGGGCCGTCGGGCGTGGGCAAGTCCACCGTCCTCGGCGCCGTCAGCGGCCTGGTCCCGCACTTCACCGGCGGCACCCTGCGCGGCCGCGTCACGGTGGCCGGCCGCGACACCCGCACCCACAAGCCGCGCGAACTCGCCGACGTGGTGGGCACGGTGGGGCAGGACCCTCTCTCCCACTTCGTCACGGACACGGTCGAGGACGAACTCGCCTACGGCATGGAGTCGCTGGGCCTGGCCCCCGAAGTGATGCGCCGCCGCGTGGAGGAAACCCTGGACCTCCTCGGCCTCACCGACCTCCGGTCCCGCCCCATCGCCACCCTCTCCGGTGGCCAGCAGCAACGCGTCGCGATCGGCTCGGTCCTCACGCCGCACCCCAAGGTCCTCATCCTCGACGAGCCGACGTCGGCCCTCGACCCGGCCGCCGCGGAAGAGGTCCTCGCGGTCCTCCAACGCCTGGTCCACGACCTCGGCACCACGGTCCTGATGGCCGAACACCGCCTGGAACGGGTCATCCAGTACGCCGACCAGGTCGTCCTGCTCCCCTCGCCCGGTGCGCCCCCGATCCTGGGCACCCCGGCGGAGGTCATGGCCGTATCGCCGGTGTATCCCCCGGTGGTGGCCCTGGGCCGCCTGGCAGGCTGGTCCCCGCTGCCGCTGACGGTCCGAGACGCTCGAAGGCAGGCAGCGGACCTACGGCAACGGCTCGAGACACGGGACGACGTCGCCGCCCAGGGGCGCGGGGCTGTACTCGATTTGCGGCTACCGCCGCGTGGGCGCGACCAGCCACAACCGACCAGCACCCGCAACGAATCCGCACCCCCCACCCCCGTGGGCGCCCGCTGGTTCCGCCGCAAACGCACCGAACCCACCCAACTCTCCCCCCACCCGGCCGAAGTACAAGCCCTCGCCGTGACCCGCGACCGAATCCAAGCCCTACGCCACGTGGACCTCACCGTCACCCCCGGCGAAACCATCGCCCTCATGGGCCGCAACGGCGCCGGAAAGTCCACCCTGCTCAACACCCTGGTCGGCCTCGTGGAACCGTCCGCCGGCAAGGTGCACGTGGGCGGAGCCGTCCCGCACCGCACCCCGCCCCGCGACCTCGTACGCAAAGTGGGCCTCGTCCCCCAGGAACCCCGCGACCTGCTCTACGCCGACACGGTCGCAGCCGAGTGCACATCAGCCGACGCCGACGCCGGCGCAGCCCCCGGCACCTGCCGCACCCTCGTCTCCGAACTCCTCCCGGACATCCCGGACGACATCCACCCCCGCGACCTCTCCGAGGGCCAGCGCCTCACCCTCGCCCTGGCCGTCGTACTGACCGCCAAGCCGCCGCTTCTCCTGCTCGACGAACCGACCCGCGGTCTGGACTACGCGGCGAAGGCACGCCTGCTCGGCATTCTGCGCGGGCTCGCCGCCGAGGGGCACGCCATCGTCCTGGCCACGCACGACGTGGAGCTGGCCGCCGAACTGGCCCACCGGGTGATCCTGCTCGCCGACGGAGAGGTGATCGCGGACGGCCCGGCGGCGGACGTAGTGGTCGCCTCTCCGTCCTTCGCCCCGCAGGTGGCCAAGATCCTGGCCCCGCAGAAGTGGCTCACGGTCGCCGAGGTACGGGAGGCCCTGGCATGACGGGTCGCTCCGCTCACCCCACCCCTCAGGCCCGAGCCGTCCGCCTGGGCCCCCGCTCCATCGCCGCCCTGGCCCTGGTCAGCGCGGTCGGTATCGCGGCGTTCGGCTGGCCGTTCCTGACCCCGCCCACCTCTCAGCTCAGCGCGCACGCCCAGGACGCCCCCTGGCTCTTCTCGGCTCTCCTGGTCCTCCTCGTCGCGGTGGTCGCCGCCACGATCTCCGAGTCGGGGCTCGGCCCGAAGGCGGTCGCGATGCTCGGCGTACTGGCGGCGACGGGGGCGGCACTGCGGCCGATCGGGGCGGGTACCGCCGGTCTGGAGCCGATGTTCTTCCTGATGGTGCTCAGCGGGCGGGTCCTCGGCCCGGGCTTCGGGTTCGTGCTCGGCGGGGTGACGATGTTCGCGTCGGCGCTGCTGACGGGCGGGGTGGGCCCCTGGATGCCGTTCCAGATGCTGGCGATGGGCTGGTTCACGATGGGCGCGGGCCTGCTGCCGGGCCAGGACCGCCTGCGCGGGCGGGCGGAGCTGCTGATGCTGGGCGTCTACGGCTTCCTCGCGGCCTTCGTCTACGGCACGATCATGAACCTCGCCGGTTGGCCCTTCATGGGCGCGCTGGCCTCGAACGTGGCCTTCGACCCCGACGCGGCCGTCCCCGCGAACCTGGCGCGCTTCGTGGCGTACTGCCTGGCGACCTCCCTCGGCTGGGACCTCGGCCGGGCGCTCGTCACCGTGGTCCTCACCGTCACTCTCGGCCCGGTGATCCTGCGGGCGCTTCGCCGTGCCACGCGCCGGGCGGCTTTCGAGAGCCCGGTCACATTCGACGCACCCACAGGGTGAGGGGGCACGCGCGGTCTGTGATCCACACGGTGAACCACCCCACATGACTCACATCACCTACGATCCACCCTAGTCGGGCAAATCGGATGCCATGCGCATGGCGATACCGGCCCTGACCTGCACATTGAGAGCCGCGTCACACGGAGACCGCTCCCCCCGCATACGACCACAACTAGCAAAAGGGACCATTGCGGACACCCTTCCGGCCTGTTTCTCTGGACGACGTCGCACGGCGCCGACGTGCCCTCAGGGCCGCGGCGCCGACGTACGCCCCCGCCTCGCATCGCGTGGTTCCGGCTTGCCTGCGGCCCCTGTCCCCGAAGAAAGGCTCTCCGTGTCCGCGATCTCCACCTTCCGTCGCATCTCCGCCCCGAAGAAGGCTCTCGCCGGTGCCGCCCTGGCCGCCACCGCCGCCGGCACGATGTTCGCCGCCGCGCCCGCCCAGGCCGCGACGACCGAGGCCGGCTCGGCGCAGAAGGTCGCGAAGAAGATGATCTCGGACTCGGCCCAGTACCAGTGCTTCTCCAAGATCGTCGATCACGAGAGCGACTGGAACGTGAACGCCACCAACTCCTCCAGCGGCGCCTACGGCCTCGTCCAGGCCCTGCCGGGCAACAAGATGGCCTCGGCCGGCTCGGACTGGAAGACCAACGCGGCCACCCAGATCGAGTGGGGCCTGGACTACATGAAGGACCGCTACGGCAGCGCCTGTGGCGCCTGGGACTTCTGGCAGTCGAACGGCTGGTACTGAGCCGACCCCGCCAGACCCTGAACCGAAGGCGGCGGCCCCCGATCCCCGGGGCCGTCGCCTTCGCCATGTTTACGAGTCCCCCGCGCACGGACGGAGCCGTCTCGGGGGAGGCAGGAACGGGGCGTAGGGATAAGGGGTGCTCCTGCCTCCCTCGGGACGGGCCGACGGCGCCGGGAAGCCGTCGGCCCGAGCGTGGCGCCGTGCGTCTCGTCAGTCGGCGGTCACCTGGAGTTCCTTGACGCCGTTGATCCAGGCGGAACGCAGTCGGCGCGGGTCGCCGACCATCCGCAGGCCGGGCATGGCGTCGGCCACGGCGTTGAAGATGAGGTCGATCTCCAGGACCGCCAGGGACTTGCCGAGGCAGTAGTGGGGACCGCCCCCGCCGAAGCCCAGGTGAGGATTGGGGTCACGGGTGATGTCGAAGGTGTCCGGGTTCTCGAAGACCTCGGGATCGTGGTTCGCCGAGGCATAGAAGATTCCTACCCGGTCCCCCTTGTTTATGCGCTTTCCGCCCAACTCCGTGTCCTGAGTGGCGGTCCGCTGGAAGGAGACGACGGGCGTCGCCCAGCGGACGATCTCCTCGGCCGCCGTCGCCGGACGCTCCCTCTTGTACAGCTCCCACTGCTCGGGGTGGGTGAGGAAGGCGTGCATCCCGTGCGTGATGGCGTTGCGGGTGGTCTCGTTGCCGGCCACCGACAGCATCAGCACGAAGAACCCGAACTCGTCGGAGCGCAGGTTGCCCTCGTCCTCCGCCGCCACCAGCGTGGTGACGAGGTCCTTCGCCGGGCACTCCTTGCGGTCGGCGGCCATGTTCATCGCGTACGAGATGAGTTCGGTGGCCGACTCCTGCCCGACCTCCTCGGTGATGGCGTACTCGGGGTCGTCGTACGCGATCATCTTGTTGGACCAGTCGAAGATCTTGGCCCGGTCGTCCTGCGGGACGCCGATGAGCTCGGCGATGGCCTGCAGGGGCAGTTCGCAGGCGACCTCGGTGACGAAGTCGAAGGGGCCGGAGTGCTGCCGGGCGTTGGCGGCGATCGACAGCGCCCGCGCGCGCAGGCGCTCCTCCAGGGCCCGGATGGCTCGCGGGGTGAAGACGCGCTGGACGATCTGGCGGACCCGGGTGTGCTCGGGCGGGTCCATGTTCAGCAGGATCAGCCGCTGCGCGTCGATGGCGTCGCGCTCGATGTGCTCGTTGAAGCGGATGATCGCGGTGTTGAGGGAGGACGAGAACAACTCCGGATGCGTGGATACGTACTTGACGTCCGCGTGCCGGGTCACCGCCCAGTAGCCCTCGTCCTGGAACCCGGCTACGTTGCCCGACTGCGGGATCCAGCGGACCGGTTCAGCCTGGCGCAGCTCGGCGAACTCCGGGAGGGGTACGCGGTGTTGCAGCACATCGGGGTCGGTGAAGTCGAACCCGTCGGGAAGCGCTGGACAAGGCATCGGCAACTCCAGCCATCTAGCCATGTAGCCATCTGACGGACCATCAGAACAAAGGATTGCCGCGAAGGTAGTAACGGGTTCTACAAGTGGCAAGAGGCGCGGCACTCCGAATTGCGTGCGGGATTCGTGCAGATCTCCGCAGATCAACACTTCAGACGCTGCACGACTCTTGCGGCAGTCAACACGCTGTCAGCAGACTGCAAGGGGAACTAGTACGTGTTCTAGTTCCGCGTGGCGGGGCCGGCCGGGACGCCCCCGCGCCGCGCGGGTAACCGAGGAGAGGACACTCCCCATGGCCGCGGAACCCGTGATCGTCGAAGCAGTACGCACCCCCATCGGCAAGCGCGGCGGCGCGCTCGCCAACCTCCACCCCGCCTATCTCCTGGGCGAGACGTACCGCGAACTCCTGGGCCGCACCGGCATCCCCGCCGACGCGGTCGAGCAGATCGTCGGCGGCACGGTGACCCACGCCGGCGAACAGTCCATGAACCCCGCGCGCACGGCCTGGCTGACCATGGGCCTGCCGTACGAGACGGCCGCGACGACCGTCGACTGCCAGTGCGGGTCCTCGCAGCAGGCGTCGCACATGACGGCCAACATGATCGCGGCGGGCGTCATCGACGTCGGCATCAGCTGCGGCGTCGAGGCGATGTCGCGGGTGCCGCTGGGGTCGGGGTCGAAACACGGGCCGGGCAAGCCGTTCCCCGACGAGTGGAACGTGGACCTGCCCAACCAGTTCGAGGCGGCGGAGCGGATCGCCCGCCACCGGGGGCTGACACGCGAGAACGTCGACTCACTGGGGCTGGTCTCGCAGGAGCGGGCGGCTGCCGCCTGGGCGGAGGAACGCTTCAAGAGGGAGACGTTCGCCGTCCAGGTCCCGACGACCGAGGACGAGCAGCGCGCCGGGCAGGGCATGTGGCGGCTCGTCGACAAGGACGAGGGCCTGCGCGACACGTCCATGGAGGCCCTGGCGGGGCTCAAGCCCGTCATGCCGACGGCCGTGCACACGGCGGGCAACTCGTCCCAGATCAGCGACGGCGCGGCGGCGATCATGTGGGCGTCCAAGCGGATGGCGCGTGCGCTGAAGCTGCGGCCCCGGGCGCGGATCGTCGCGCAGGCGCTGGTGGGCGCCGACCCGCACTTCCACCTCGACGGCCCGATCGACGCGACGAATGCCGTGCTGGGCAAGGCCGGCATGTCCCTGAAGGACATCGACCTCGTCGAGATCAACGAGGCTTTCGCATCAGTGGTGTTGAGCTGGGCTCAGGTCTTCGAACAGGACCTGGAGAAGGTCAACGTGAACGGCGGCGCGATCGCCCTCGGGCACCCGGTGGGGGCCACCGGGGCCCGCCTCATCACGACCGCGCTTCATGAACTGGAGCGGTCGGACAAGGAGTTCGCGCTGGTGACGATGTGCGCGGGGGGTGGCTTGGCCACCGGGACGATCATTCAGCGGCTGTAGCGCAACCCAGGAACGTCGAGAATGCGGCGGGCTCGAACGTGAGTATCGGGCCCGCCGCGTTCTTGGAGGCGCGGACGGCGACGACGGCGTGCGTTTCACCGACCTCGGCGCAAGGTGTTGGGCCGAAGCGGAGGGAGGCTAGCCACTTCATCGGCCAGTGAACGTTCCCACGCGATTCCACGTCTTCGATCACGTGTCCCAAGCCGACCTCGCCAGCACCCGCACCCGCCCGAGCGCCCCGCAGCAGGCACCGCCTGCCCCGGAGCGGCTGCTGGACAGGGTCTGGAGCCGATACCGAATACCCCTCCTGGCTACCCTCCCCACGGTCCCCCTCTACGCGATCTGGGCCATGTTCCTCGCCACCGGCGGCGGTGACCTGGCCGCGCAGGACGCCTGGACCGGCTTCGCCACCCGGCACGGCGGTTCGGCCTACAACCTGTTCTGGTACGGGGGCACGCACACCGCCAACTACAGCCTGATCTCGCCGTACCTGATGGCCGCGCTCGGCGTCCGCACGGTGACCGTCGTCTCCGGGCTCGCCGCCACCTGGCTGGCGGCGGTCCTCATCACGCGCGCCAAGGGCATCCCGCGCCCTCTCGGCCCGGCCCTGCTCGCGGCCTTCGCCCTGTGGTGCAACGTGGCCTCCGGCCGCACCACCTTCGCGCTCGGTGTGGCCTTCGGACTGGCCGCCTGTCTGCTGCTGACCCGTGAGAAGCGGCTCGTGCTCGCCGCCGCGTACGCGGCCCTCGCGACGATGGCGAGCCCCGTGGCCGGGCTGTTCCTCGTCGTCGTGGGCGCCGCGTTCCTCCTCACCCGCGACTGGCCCCGCGCCCTCACTCTCCTCCTCCCGCCCGCCGTCACCGTCGGCGCGACGACCCTCCTCTTCCCCTTCAAGGGCGAGCAGTTGATGTTCGCCGACCGCATATGGCCGCCCTTCTTCCTGGGCCTCGCCGTCACGTTCCTCGCCCCGCGCTCCTGGCGTGTCGCCCGCTGGAGCGGCGCCGTCTACGCGGCCGGAGCGGTCCTGACGTATCTCATCCCTTCCCCCATCGGCACGAACGTGGAGCGCTTCGCCGAGCTGTTCGCGCCCGCGGCCCTCCTCGCCGTCCTGGTGGCCCAGCCCCGGCTCGCGAAGGTCCGCCGGAATCTGCTGATCGCCGCCCTCGTCTTCTCGGTCGGCTGGGTCACGAAGAAGACCGGCGACGACCTCTACGTCTCCACCACCGTGCCCGCCTGGGCCGTCGAGACCCAGGGAGTGGTCCGCGCCCTGGACCATCTCGGCGCCGACCGCACCCGCGTCGAGGTCGTCCCCGCCCGCAACCACCGCGAGGCCAGCGGGCTCGCCCCGCACGTGAACATGGCCCGCGGCTGGAACCGTCAGCTGGACATGGAACGGGCCAGGCTGTTCTACGACGGGTCGTTCTCCGCGGGGACCTACCGGAAGTGGCTGGACCGCTGGGCCGTCGGCTACGTCGTCCTCCCGCTGGGCAAGCCCGACGGGTACGCCAAGGTCGAGGCCCGGCTCATACGCGAGGACCGGCCCGAGTGGCTGGAGCCCGTGTGGCAGGACGAGCACTGGCGGATCTTCCGGGTGCGGGAGGCCGTACCCCTCGTCTCGGATCCCGCGAGCGTGGTGTCGACGTCCAGCGCCGACCTCGTCGTACGCATGTCCCGGGCCGGATCGGCGACCGTACGGGTCGCCCACTCCCCCTGGCTGCATGCCGACGGCGGCGGCTGCCTCACCCGGCAGGGCGAGTTCACCCGCCTGACCGTCACCGCCCCCGGCGAGTACCGGATCAGCTCGGAGTACGGGCCTTCGCCGGAGCCCGGGAGTCACTGCTGACCTTCTCGGCCTGTGCCGTGACCGTCCGCGCGCGTGGGCCCTGGAACAGGTACGTCATCCCGAAGCCCGCGCCCACGACGGCGGCGCCGCCGACCGCGTCCAGGACCCAGTGGTTGCCGGTGACGACGATCGCGGTGAGCGTGAACAGGGGGTGCAGGAGGCCCAGGGCCTTCATCCACCATCTGGGGGCGAGGATGAGGATCACCAGGCCGCACCACAGGGACCAGCCGAAGTGCAGGGACGGCATGGCCGCGTACTGGTTGGTGAGTTCGGTGAGGGTGCCGTAGGCGGGCCTGGAGAAGTCCTGTGTGCCGTGGACCGTGTCGATGAAGCCCAGGCCCGGCATCAGGCGCGGGGGCGCGAGCGGGTAGAGCCAGAAGCCGATCAGGGCGAAGACGGTGGCGAAGCCGATGGCCGTGCGGGCCCAGCGGTAGTCGACGGGGCGGCGCCAGTAGAGGACGGCGAGGATGGCGAGCGGGACGCCGAAGTGGAACGACTCGTAGTAGAAGTCGAAGAAGTTCCGGACCCAGTCGACCTGCACGACGGCATGGTTGGCCCAGCGCTCGATGTCGATGTGCAGGGCGCGTTCGATCGAGTAGATCTCCTCGCCGTGTTCCTCGGCGGTGACCCGGCCGGCCGAGTTGGAGCCGCCCGCGGCTGCCAGGCGGATCTGGGCGTAGGCGTAGTACGTGACCCGGATCAGGAGCAGCTCGAAGAGCAGGTTCGGGCGGGTGATCACGCGGCGCAGGAACCGCACCAGCGGGATGTGCCGGAAGCGGGACGGGACCGGTGTGGCGTACTCGGTGGGGATCGGTGTCTGCCAGTACTGCGACGTGCGGGACAGGAAGGGCACGACGGCGGCCGTGGCGAGGGCGGCCAGGAGGACGAGGTCGGCGCGCAGGGGGTGGAGGAACACCTTGTCCGGCACCATCATCCGGGCCGGCAGCGTCATGATCAGGATGACGGCGACCGGCCACACGTACCGGTCGGAGTCCCGTTTGCCGACCTGGCCGACGATCGCGAGCAGCACCCACAGCAGCTGGTGCTGCCAGGCGGTGGGGGACACGACGATCGCCGCGCATCCGGTGACGGCCACCGCCAGCAGGAGCTGCCCGTCGTGGGCGTAGCGGACGGCCCGGCGCATGGCGAGGACGGCGACGGCGGCCCCGAGGACAAGGAAGAGTGCGATCTCCAGCGGGCCGGTCAGCCCCAGCCGGAGCAGGGCGCCGTGCAGGGACTGGTTGCCGAGGTCGTCGGCCCGGCCGCCGAGCCCGACGCCGGCCATGTGGTGCACCCAGTAGGTGTACGAGTCCCGCGGCATCGCCGCCCACGCGAGGGCCGTGCACGCGGCGAACGTGGCCCCTGTGGAGAGCGCGGCCCGGCGCCGGCCGGTGAACCACAGCAGCGGGGTGAAGAGCAGCAGGGTCGGCTGCAGCGCGGCCGCGACGCCGATGAGCACGCCGCTGGTGCGCTCGCCGCGGACGGCGAAGCAGCCGAGCAGCACGAGCAGGACCGGCATGATGCTGGTCTGGCCGAGGTAGAGGGTGTTGCGCACCGGCAGCGACAGCATCAGCAGGCTGATCGCGACGGGCGCGGCGAGCAGCGAGGTCCGGCGGCTCACGGGCTGCGGCAGGGCACGGGCGGCGACCAGGCCGAGGGCGACGACGAGCAGGAGGGTGCCGAAGGTCCAGCCCCAGCCGAGGGCCTGTTCGGCGGCGCGGGTCAGCGGCTTGAGGACGAGCCCGCCGAACGGCGTACCGGTGAACTGCGTCGAGTCGTACAGCGAGCCCTTCACATGGAGGACGCCGTTCGGCCCGACCCAGGTCTCCAGATCCGTCAGCCGCTCCCCGCGCGGCGTACTGAGGACGACGGCCACCTGCCGCAGGGCGAGCACCGCGACGACCAGCCACAGACCGAGGCGCGCCACGCGCACGCGTGCCTGGACCGTGCCGACGGCCGTGGCTCCGAGTGCCTTCGCCGGTCGCCCACCGTGATCCGCATTCGCCACGCCTCGTCGGCCTCCCGCCCCGGTCGTCACACACGTCCCACGCGTCAGGAATCCTTACGAACCCTATGCGGCTCGCACCCCCGGAGGGAGAGACGCAGGCAACCCCGACTTCACCTGACGTCCGCTCTCCTTTTGTCCGGAGACGATAGTCGCGGGGCGGTTCGCCCGCCTCCGGTGGGTCGCCCCGGCGGGGCGGAATCGATCACATCGCCGGACCCCGGCCACGGAACCGCGCCATCCGCCGTACCGTCTGAACGGCCGCCGTCATGGTGGTGGAGGGGCTTGCGGGGATGGAGGGGCTGCGCGATGGCGGACTTACTGCGGGCAGGCACGGGCAGGCGGCTTCTGACGGTCGTCCTGGCGTTGCTCGCCCTCCAGCTCGGCCAGCTCGCGGCGCCCGCCTGGGCGTGCGGCTGCGGGGCCATGGTGCCCGGCGACGCGGCGCGCGTGGCGGTCGGGCGTGAGGAGTCCGTCGTGCGGTGGGACGGGGCGCGTGAGCAGGTCGTGATGCGGCTGACCGTCGGCGGGGACGCCGAGCGGGTCGCGTGGATCATGCCGGTGCCGGGCCGGGCCACGGTCCGTCTCGGCGACCCGGCCATCTTCGAGGAGCTGCACGACATCACGGCGCCCGTGCGCCGCACCCGCTACCACTTCTGGCCCGAGGACGGCGACTGGCCTCTGGTGAGCGGCGACGGCTCCGCGGGCGCCCCGCCGCCCCCGCCCGGCGCCGGCGCTCCGGTGGGTGTCGTCGGCCGACAGCAGCTCGGCCCGTTCGACGTGGCCCGGCTGACGGCCACCGACCCCGCTGCCCTGGACGGCTGGCTGGACAGCAACGGCTTCGCACTGCCGCCCCGCCTGACGGGAGCCCTGCGCCCGTATGTCGACCAACGCTGGGAGTACGTGGCCGTCAAGCTCACTCCGCAGACCACCGGCGCTCCCCTCACCGGCACCCTCGACCCCCTGCACCTCACCTTCCGCACCGACGAGCCGGTCTACCCGATGCGCCTGTCACGCCTCGCGGACACACCGCAGTCCCTGGGCCTGTACGTCCTCGCCGCGCACCGTATGGAACCGGCGTCCCCGATCGGCGGGGAACGCCCTCGCGTCACCTACGCCGGCCGGGTCACGGCGCGGACGGGACCGCTCGCCGAACTGGCGGCCGGCACACCGTTCCTCACGGCGATCGGCCAGGAGTTCCCGTTTCCCGAACGCATCGTGGGCGACCACGAGCTGCGCCGGGCACCGGCCGACGACCCGTTCCAGCAGGTGATCCACGAGGACCGGCTGCGCAAGGTGGCCGGAATCCCGGCGTGGCTGCTGACGGTGACGGGCGGGCTCGCCCTCGCCGTGGCGACGGCCGCCTGGTTCGCCGTACGACGCACCCGGCGGCCGGAGCTGCCGACACCCCCGGTGCAGCCGCCTGCGCCGGCTGCCTGAATCCACCATTCTGGTATCACCGACGGCGAAGACGGGTAGTTAGCGCATCTAACTAGCCATAGGAAAGGCAAGGCGATGAGCGAGTCGCAGCTCTGGGACGACGTCGACGAGTACTTCTCCGCCCACCTCTCACCGGATGACGAAACACTCCGAGCGGCCCTGCGGGAGAGCGACGCGGCCGAGCTCCCGCAGATCGCCGTCAGCCGGTCCCAGGGCAAGTTCCTCCAGCTCCTCGCCCAGATCCAGGGCGCCCGCAACATCCTGGAGATCGGCACGCTCGCCGGGTACAGCACCATCTGGCTGGCCCGCGCCCTGCCCGCCGACGGCCGGCTCATCTCGCTGGAGTACGACCCCCGGCACGCCGAGGTCGCCACCCGCAACATCGCGCGGGCCGGCCTGGACAAGCTCGTCGAGGTCCGGGTCGGCCCGGCCCTGGAGTCGCTGCCCAAGCTGGCCGACGAGAACCCGGCCCCCTTCGACCTGGTCTTCATCGACGCCGACAAGGCCAACAACCCGCACTACGTCGAGTGGGCCCTCCGGCTCACCAGCACGGGCAGCCTGATCGTCGTCGACAACGTGGTGCGCGGCGGCGGAGTCATCGACGCCGACAGCACGGCCCCGGACATCCGGGGCACCCGGACCGCCATCGAACTGATCGGCAGCCACCCGAGGTTGAGCGGCACGGCGATCCAGACGGTGGGCAGCAAGGGCTACGACGGCTTCGCGCTGGCGCGCGTACTGGCGTAAGGCGCGGCTCAAGCCTCGTGGTAGAAGCCGACGTTGATGCTGCGCGGCTCGGTGCGGTCATGGATGACGATCTCGCCGCTGCCGCCCCTGGGCAGCGGCACGGTGCCGCCGTAGCCGATCGGCTGGGCGTACTGCCCCACGGTCAGCCGTACCTCGGAGGACGGGTCCGGCTGAGAGCCGCGCAGCCACGTCACCTGCCAACTGCCGTCGGGGCCGCACAGGAACTCCAGGTGCACCCGGGAGATGAAGAGCCACTCGTCCGGCGTCACCAGCCGGCACACCGACTTGTCGCGGCCCACCCGCAACACGGCGCCCGGCTCGCTGGGCGCGTCGGCCATGAGCATGCCGGCCGTGGCACCCTCGTCCGCCGCGGACACGGCGGCCATGGTGAGTTCGAGCACGTGCGCTCCTTCTGAAACGTCCTTGTACGGCGGCCGTTTTGGCCACCGAGGCCGCATGATAAATCGCCCGGCACCGCCGCGTCCGGCACAATGAACTCATGACCGAGCGAAAGCCCCCCGGCGTCCCGTTCGAGTCCTGGGTCGACAAGCAGATCCACGACGCACAGTCCCGCGGTGACTTCGACAGACTGCCCGGCACCGGAAAACCGCTGCCGACCGACCTGGAAGCGCCGTACGACGAACTGTGGTGGGTCAAACGCAAGATGGCCCGTGAGGGCCTGTCGGTCCTGCCCCCGGCCCTGGCCCTGCGCAAGGAGGCGGAGGACGCCCTGACCACGGCGTACGCGGCTCCCACGGAACGGACGGTCCGGAAGATCATCACGGACGTCAACGTCAAGATCCGCGACATGCTGCTGAAGCCGCCGCCCGGCCCTCCCCTGGGCCGTAAGCCGTACGACGTCGAAGAGGTCGTACGGCAGTGGCGGGAGAGGCACCGGGCGGCGGGCGAGTCGGGTGTTGCGTCAGAGGCGTAGGAGCCGCTCCGCCAGCTCGCGATAGTCGCGCAGCGCCAGCCGCAGCTGCTCGGTGTCGGTGGACGACGCGCCCTTGCCCTCGGCCGGATCGTTCGCCTGCCAGGCCCCGCGCAGAGTACGGCGGCGCTGCGTCACCGCCTCGGTGAAGCGGGCGGCCAGCTCCTCCAGGACACGGTCGGCCTCCTCCACGGCACCCCGGGGGCCGTCGACGAATCCGGAGACCGCGTGCTGGAGCTTGAGCTCGTACTTGTCGGACTCGTCGTGCGGGAAGAGCCGCGCGCCCGCACGCCCGCCCTTCACGGGAGCCGCCGCACGCGCCTCACTGCCACGCCGCTCGCTCCCACCGGTGGGCGCGACCGGGGGCGCGCTCTTCGCGAGGTCGTGCTCCGTCACCTTGCCGGCACCCATGCCGGTCGCGGCATCGGTCATGTCACTCAACTCCCCTTCGCGTGACGGGTGAACGTCCACGGCAGATGCCCGCGGTGGCCGTTGCTGCGGGCGGGTGCCTGCCGGTCGGTGTCCCTGCGGGACTCGTGGGAAGCCCGCCGTCCGACCGGCCCCGCCAGGTCCTCGAACAGCGCCCGGGCCTCGACCATCGCCTCGCGCATCTCCTCCGTACCCGCACCCCCGCCTTCCCGTTCGGCACCCCCGCGCGCGTGGGCGACGTGGTGCACGTGCCGGTAGCCCTGCACATGGTCCGCGTGGTGCACGGCCAGCGCAGCGAGCTGCTCCTCGTACTGCGCGCCGTCCGGGAACCCGCGTGCCTGCGCCAGTTCCGCGAGCAGCCGGTCCGCCTCGTGGACGGCCTCCTTGGGCGACTCGACGAAGTGCTCCTGGGCAGCAGCCCAGCGCGCCTCGAACCGCTCGGCCTCGGTCGGCTCCAACGGCCGCTCCCGCAGCCCGCCGTGCCGCTCCACCAACTGAGCCAGCTCACGCTCGGCAGCCTTGACGTCCCCGTCGTGCCGGGCCACGGCCCGCTCGTATTCGGGCCCGAAGCGCCGCTTCAGACCCCGACCGCCCTGCGCACCCCGAGTACGCAGGGCCAGCACGGCCCCGCCGAGCACGACGACGACCGCCGCTATCACGATCAGAATGATCACACCTGTGGACATGTGTGCCGGGTTGCCCCCAGAACGCTCCTCAAACGGCCGCCGAACCGGCCACCCACAAACTCAGTTGCGAGCCCACCAGTCCTCTCACCGACAATGCGGCCATGACCTGGACCGTAGCCCACGAACCCGCCGACTCCCCCGTAGCCAAGGCGCTTTGGCGGGCGTACTACACCGAGGTCAGCGACCGCTACTACCTGCTCCACAAGGGCCACCCCACCGACCCGTCCGAATTGTCCCGCGAGCTCGCCAACCCCCCGACCACCGAACTCACGCTCCCCAAAGGCCAGTTGCTGGTGGCCCGCTACGAGGGCGAGCCGGCCGGATCAGTCGGCATCAGACTCCTGAACCCGAACACAGCCGAACTCACCCGGGTGTTCGTACACCCGAAGATGCGAGGCAAGGGCGGCGGCAAACTCCTGATCCTCTCAGCCGAGGCCACAGCCCGCACGCTCCACGCGACCCGCATGATCCTGGACACCCGCCACGACCTGACAGAGGCACGAGCCCTGTACACAGCCCTGGGCTACAAGGAAACACCCCCACACAACGACGGCGTCTACGCCGAGCACTGGTTCACGAAGCCCCTCACCTAGCCCACCCGGCGCGCCCCCGCGGCGCGGCACCCGCGTACGGCGACAAGGGGCCGTGCTGGGGGGTGTCCGCCCGCAGGCGCTGCGCGCACCCCCACCGGACAGCGACGGGCCGCCGCAGGCACCCGGCGCTCAAGAATCCCGCGGCTGCTCCCGATCGGACCCGCACAACTCCTCGGTCAACTCCTTCACCAACTGCACCAGATCGGTAGGCCGATCCGGCCCCCACCAGTCCCCCAACAACTCCGCCAACGACTCCTCCCGAACGAGCGCCAACCGCTCGGCAACCTCCCGCCCCCGATCCGTCAGCACCAGATCGAGCCCCTCCCGAACAGCCAACCGCCGCCCCTCCACCTCCCGAGCCGCATCGAGAATCACGGGCAGCGGCACAGAACTCCGGTCGGCGAGCACCCCCGGCTCCACCCACCCGTACCTCTTGATCCGCAACAACAGCCAACTGGCCGCCGGCAACAGGTCGTACCCCGCCCGCTCGGTGATGTCCCGGTACACCTCCCGCCGCCCCTCCCGGGTACCGAGCACCGACAACGCCCGGCACACCTCGTCGTAGGACGACCGCTCGACGGGATTGCTGGCCAGCGTCTCGGTGACGTCGGGCGCTGTCACGGACCCCCGCAGCTTGTCCTCCCGCAGGAACCAGGCGAGCACGAACCCCACCAGCGCGACCGGCGCCGCATACAGAAACACATCGGTGATCGACGACGCATAGGCGTCCAACGCGGCCGGCCGCAACGCCGCAGGCAGTTCCCCAATGCCCCGCGGATCCGCCTCCAGCCCCTCCAACGAGACCCCGGCCGGAAGCGAGACCCCCCGAAACGCCTCGACCAGCTTGTCATCGAGCCGGCTGGCGAAGATCGTGCCGAAGATGGCCACACCGAACGACGCCCCGATGGACCGGAAGAACGTCGCCCCGGAGGTGGCCACGCCGAGATCCTCGTACGACACGGCGTTCTGCACGATCAGCACCAGCACCTGCATGACCAGCCCGAGCCCCAGCCCGAAGACGAAGAAGTAGACGCTCATCTCCCAGGCGGAGCTGTCCATGTCCAACTGGTGAAGCAGCAACAGCCCCAGCGTGGTGACCCCCGTCCCCGCGATCGGGAACACCTTCCAGCGTCCGGTACGGCTGACGATCTGCCCGGACCCGGTGGACGCCAGCAGCATGCCGGCCACCATCGGCAGCATGTGCAGCCCCGACGTGGTCGGGCTGACTCCCTGCACGACCTGGAGAAACGTCGGCAGGTAGGTCATCGCGCCGAACATGGCGAACCCGACGATGAAGCTGATGACCGCGGAGAGCGAGAACGTCCGCACGCCGAACAGCTTCAACGGCAGCACAGGCTCGGCAGCCCGCCGCTCAACGGCGACGAACGCAACGGCGAGAACCACCCCGAGCACCGCCAGCCCGACGATCTGAACCGACCCCCACGCCCATGTGGTCCCGCCGAGAGAAGCAACCAGCACGAGACAAGTCGCGACAGACGCGATGAGGAAAGTGCCCAGATAGTCGATGACATGCCGCGTCGACTTACTCGGAAGGCGCAGCACGACAGCGATGACGGCAAGGGCGACGGCCCCGATGGGCAGGTTGATGTAGAACACCCACCGCCAGCTCAGATGCTCCGTGAACACCCCGCCGAGCAACGGGCCGAGCACACTCGTCGCCCCGAACACGCCCCCGAACAGCCCCTGGTACCGCCCACGCTCCCGCGGCGGGACGATGTCGCCGACGATCGCCATGGACAGCACCATGAGCCCGCCGCCCCCGACCCCCTGAATGGCGCGGAAGGCGATGAGCTGGGCCATGTCCTGCGCCATGCCGCACAGCGCGGAGCCGACGAGGAAGATCACGATCGCGATCTGGAACAGCCGCTTGCGCCCGTACTGGTCACCGAGCTTGCCCCACAGCGGAGTCGCGGCCGTGGACGCCAGCAGATACGCGGTCACGACCCAGGACAGATGCTCCAGGCCGCCGAGGTCGCTGACGATGGTGGGCAGGGCGGTCGACACGATGGTCTGGTCGAGTGCGGCGAGCAGCATGCCGAGGAGCAGCGCGCCGATGGAGACGAGGACGTTGCCGGGCACGTTCTCGTGCGCGTCGGCTCGCCGTTGCGGGGGCTGCGCGTCACGCACATCTCCCGTCATACCGTGCGCGTCCTCGGCCATGAAGACCTCCCGAGCGTCTCGTTACACCTCCCATGCATCTCCCATCGTGATCTGTTTGATCAGTTATGGCCTGTTGAGTCCCTTTGGAAGCGGTCCTTCCGGGGGTTGCGGAGGCGACGTGATGAACGTCTGCATAATCTGGGGAGTTCGCGAGGGGAGGGACGAACACGTGACTGAGCCGACGGGGGCGAAGGGCCCGGACAGCCAGGACGGCCAGGACGGCCCGATAGGCCAGAACGGTCACCTCTGCCCGGAGTGCGGTACGCCGAGAGGGGCCGACAACACCCCGTCCTGCGGCTGCGGCCTGCGCGTGTCCGAGGCCCTGCGAGACGCCCGTACGGCGGAGGCGGCCGCGGCGGAGGACTTCGATCCGCTGCGGATACGGCCATACGTGGAGCTGGAGGGTACCGGCGAAGCGGACGGCGGGACGATGCCGCTGCGGGCGGTGCCGGCACCGCCGCCCACCCCCATGGCGCCCCCGGCCACGACGCCCAGCGCGGATGACCTGAGCCTGTTCGAGCCGGACGGGGAGCCCGACGGGCCGGATCCGACCGGCGGTGATCCCGGCGTGGCCGCCGCCCGTCGGCGTCGTACGCGTACGGTCCTGCTGGGGGCGGGCGGAGCGCTCGTGGCCGTCTTCACGGCGGCGGGGCTGGCGAGCGGTCTGTTCACGTACGAGGCGCCGGTACGGGAGACGGCACTGCCGGACGACGTGCGGGCGAGCGTGCCCGCGCCGTCGACCAGCCAGGCCCGGGAGACGCCGTCGCCCACGGAGGCGTCGACGCGGTCGGCGGCGCCGGCGTCGACTCCGTCGCCCACACAGAGCGCGTCCACTTCCCCGTCGCCGTCGAGGTCGAGCGCGTCGTCGCCTCCTCCGTCACCGACGACGGAACCGACGGACGCCCCGTCCACCACCGAGGCCGCCGGCTCCGAGGAGGACTCCGCCGCGGCGCGGGACCCCGGCCCTGCGACCCTCCAGCGCGGCGACCGTGGCCCCGAGGTCACGGAGCTCGAACTCCGCCTGACCCAACTCGGCCTCTACACGCGGGAGGCCAGGGGCAACTACAACGAGGGCGTCGAGGACGCGGTCATCCGCTACCAGTGGGCCCGGGGCGTCCAGCCGGACGAGTACGGGGTGTATGACCTGGCTACGCGGGAGAGGTTGGAGTCGGAAACGACGGAACCGTGACGCGGTGCGCCTGAGAGGTCGGGGATTCGGGTTCGCCGGCGCCTGCGGACCGTGCGTGGCTGGTCGCGCAGTTCCCCGCGCCCCCTAGGGGGGTGCAGTCCCGTCAGCTGTTCGGCCGGCCGGCCTGGCCTGGGCCCACCCGCCGGCGCGGGTGAGCGTCCCGACCTCCGCGCTCAGCCCCACGCGGGGCGCCCCGAACAGCAGCCGCCCCTAGCCGACGTACACCCGAATCGTCCCGTCACCCACAGCCTCCACCCGAACCTCCCGCAAGTCCGGGACCAGCGCGTCCGGTCCATGGAACCCGGCACGGGAGCCGACCCCCACGACCCGCATCCCGGCCGCGCGCCCCGCCTCGATCCCCGCGCCCGAGTCCTCGAACACGATGCAGTCCTCCGGCGCGATCCCCAGCTCGGCGGCCCCCTTCAGGAAGCCCTCCGGGTCGGGCTTGCTGGCGCCCACGGATTCCGCGGTGACCCGCACATCCGGCTGCCCAAGGCCGGCGGCAGCCATCCGCGCCGTGGAGAGCGGCACATCGGCGGACGTCACGAGCGCATGCGGCAGCCCCCGCAGGGAGGCCAGGAACTCCGGCGCCCCAGGAATCGGCACCACGCCCTCCACATCCGCCGTCTCCTCGGCGAGCATGCGCGCGTTGTCGGCGTAGTTCTGCTCCATCGGCCGGTCGGGCAGCAGCAGGGCCATCGAGGCGTACCCCTGCCGCCCGTGGACGACCTTCATCACCTCGTCGCCGTCGAGCCCGTGCCGCTCGGCCCAGCGACGCCAGATCCGTTCCACGACGGCGTCGGAGTTCACGAGGGTGCCGTCCATGTCGAGCAGGAGGGCACGGGCGGTGAGCACGGCGGGCGTGGGCTTGGTGGGCACGGCGGTGGCCGACATCGGCAGCTCCAGGGCGAGGGGCGCGGGGGTACAGAGGTGGCCCCCGGAGGGACAAGGTGGTCCCGCCCGCCGGTCAGGGAAAACGGGCGGGAACCACTTTGTTCCCCCACGGTACAAAACGCGACCCCCTTCGCGCCACCGTCTCCGGAAACCATTCACCGACAGTTCAGCCGGCGATCAGTTCAGCCGGCGATCGCCTCCCACAGGCTCCACAGGCCGAGCCCGAGCATCAGCAGCGCCGCCACCTTGGTGATCAGCTTCAGCGGTACCCGCCGCATCAGCGCCTTCCCGCCGACGATCCCGATCGCCGCCACACTCCACAGCGCCAGCACCGCACCGATACCGACCGACAGCGGATCGTCGTAGCGGGCCGCGAGGTTCGCCGTCATGATCTGCGTCAGATCACCGAACTCGGCGACCAGGATGAGCATGAACCCGGCGCCGGACACCTTCCAGAAGGACTGGTTCTCCGGCTTGCGGACCTCCGTCTCGTCCTCGTCCTTCTTCATCAGCAGCACCGCGGCGCCGCCGAGGAAGAGCACACCGGTGAGCGCCTGCACGAGCTGCTGCGGCAGCAGCGTCAGTACGCTGCCGGCCGCCACGGCCAGCGCGACATGCACCGCGAACGCGGCGGCGACACCGGCGAAGACGTACGAGGCGCGATAGCGGGTGCCGAGGACGAGCCCGGCGAGCGCGGTCTTGTCGGGCAGTTCGGCGAGGAAGACGACGCCGAAGACGACCGCCGTCACGGTAAAGCTGATCAAGGTTCCTCAATCGGTCGGGCTGCCCCACCGAGAGCACTGTCACTGCACTGCGACACCTCGGCACGGCAGCACACTCGGCACCCGTGCCGTAGAGCACGGGCGTGCACTGCTTGCCGAAGGTCTCGCTGGCCGACCTCGGATTCGAGGTCCGCCTCCGGGCGCCGGCTCAGACGAGCTGAGCAGTGTGTCGACGGTCCGGCGAAGAGCTACTCCCCTTCTGCGCCACCCATCGTACGCGAGCCCGCTCACCAGTCCACAGAAAGAAAGTCCCGCCCTCAACCTTGTCGTGTCATGAACGCGACACTAACTTCTCACCCGACGCACACCTCCCCGCAACACGGCGCGGCGAGCATTCCATCGCTCGCTCGCCAACACCCCCACCTCCCAAGGGAGTCAGCATGTCGAAGTTCTACGCGCGTCGACGGGTCAGCGTACTCGCGGCCCTCAGCGGCCTCATAGCCTCCGTCGCGCTTTTCAACGCTCCGACCGCCTCCGCCGCGCTCCCCACGCCCGTCAGCGGCGCCACCGCCCGCAGCTACCTCGCCCAGCTCACCGTGGCCACCGAGGACCGCACCGGTTACGACCGCGACCTCTTCCCGCACTGGATCACCCAGTCCGGCGCCTGCAACACCCGTGAGACCGTCCTCAAGCGCGACGGCTCGGGCGTCGTCACCGACTCCTCCTGCGCCGCCACCAGCGGCAGCTGGTACTCCGTCTACGACGGCGCCACCTGGACTGCCGCCTCCGACCTCGACATCGACCACCTGGTCCCGCTGGCCGAGGCCTGGGACTCCGGCGCCGACAGCTGGACCACCTCGCGGCGCCAGTCCTTCGCCAACGACCTGACCCGCCCGCAGCTGATCGCCGTCACCGACAACGTCAACCAGGCCAAGGGCGACCAGGACCCGGCCACCTGGATGCCGTCGCGCACGGCCTACCGCTGCACCTACGTGCGCGCCTGGGTGCAGGTGAAGTACTACTACGGCCTCTCGGTCGACTCGGCGGAGAAGTCCGCCCTGACGAACTACCTCTCCGGCTGCTGACGAGGCACCGGGGCGACGAGGCGGCGCCGGCGCGTGCCTGACGCGGTCCCGCCGGAGTTCGGCAAACCGTGATCTGCGGAACCTCCCCGTTCCCCTCCGTCGTTCCGTACCGTACGGGGCGACGGAGGAGGGCGATCACGTGACCGAACTGCGGCTTGGTCCACTGCTGAGGTACGCCGACGGCACGTCCGCGACCGTCTGGGTCGAGGCGAGCCGCCCCTGCGCGGCCGAGGTGCGCGGCGCGGACGGCGCCCACGGAGAGTCCCGTACCTTCCAGGTCGCGGGCCATCACTACGCCCTGATCCCGGTGACCGGCCTCACCCCGGGCACGGCACAGCCGTACGAGGTCCTCCTCGACGGCGCCCGCGTGTGGCCACTGCCCGACTCGCCTTTCCCGCCCTCCCTCATCCGCACCCCCGTCGACGGCGACACCGACACCGTCCGCCTCTCCTTCGGATCCTGTCGCTGGGCCGCACCGCCCGCCGGCGAGCCGGACCCGGTCGGACCGGACGCCCTGGACACCCTGGCCGCGCGGATCGCCGCCGAGCCGGACGGCGAGCGGCCGGATGTGCTGGTGCTGCTGGGCGACCAGGTGTACGCGGACGAGACGTCCAAGGCGACCAGGCGCTGGCTGGCCGCGCGCCGCGATCTGAGCGAGCCGCCGGGCGACGAGGTCGCGGACTACGAGGAGTACACCCGGCTGTACTACGAGTCCTGGCTCGACCCCGAGGTGCGGTGGCTGCTGTCCACCGTGCCCAGCTGCATGATCTTCGACGACCACGACGTCATCGACGACTGGAACACCTCGGCCGCCTGGCTCGCCGACATGCGGGAAACGAGCTGGTGGCGCGAGCGGGTGCTCAGCGGGCTGATGTCGTACTGGGTCCACCAGCACCTCGGCAACCTGTCGCCGGCCGAGCTGGCCACCGACCCGCTCTACGCCGCCGTACGTGACACCCCCGACGGCACCGACCTGTTGCGCTCCTTCGCCTGCAAGGCGGAGGCCGATCCCGCCTCCGTCCGTTGGAGCTACCGGCGCGACTTCGGCCGCGTACGGCTGCTGATGGTGGACACCCGGGCGGCCCGCGTCCTCGACGAGGGCTCGCGATCCATGCTCAACCCGGGCGAGGCGCGATGGCTGCGAGAGCAGGCGCTCGACGCGCGTGGTTCGTACGACCACCTCCTGATCGGTACGTCCCTGCCGTGGCTGCTGCCGCACCTGGTGCACGACGCCGAGGCGTGGAACGCCTCGCTGTGCCGGGGTGAGCGCGGCGAGCGCTGGGCGCGCTTCGGGGAGGATCTGCGGCGGCGGGCCGATCTGGAGCACTGGGCGGCGTTCCCGTCGTCCTTCGACGCGTTCACGGAGCTGATCGCCGAGGTGGGGTCGGGGGCGCAGGCGCCGGCGACGGTGTGCGTGCTGTCGGGGGACGTGCACCACGCGTACGTGGCCGAGCCGACCTGGCCGGACGGCAGTGGGCCCGACGCCCGTGTCCTTCAGCTGACCTGCTCGCCCGTCCACAACGCCATCCATGCGGCGATCCGGCTCGGCTTCCGCTTCGGCTGGAGCGGGGTGGGCCGCTGGCTCGGACGGCGGTTCGCGGGGCACGGAGGCTGCCCCCAGCCGCCGGTCGACTGGCGCCGCACGGGCGGGCCCTGGTTCGGCAACCAGCTCATGACGCTGACGCTGCGGGGGCGTTCGGCCCGGCTGCGGCTGGAGCAGGCACGGGCGGTGCGAGGGGCGGGGGCCGAGGGTGCCCGGGGCCGGGGTGCCGCGGCGCGGCTGCGGACGGTCGCGGAGTCCGAACTCGCCCCGTAAACAGATGGTTCCACCGCATAGAGGCTCGCGTGTGGCGTGACGCGCGTGATGTTCGTGATGCATCCCACACTCACTCGTCCCAAGGCTCGGTTCACGCCGCTCCCGACGGCATGATGAGCCGGACCGTCCGCTTCCACCCGGCGGTTCGCTCCAATGCGCCCCACACGCCCGGGAGTCACCCTTTTGTCTGCACCGCCCTCCGCACCGACCCCGGACTCCCCCACGGTCTCCGTCGCCCTGGTCGGCGCCGGCCCCCGCGGCACCAGCGTCCTGGAACGCCTCTGCGCCTCCGCTCCCGAACTCCTCCCCCCCGGGGCGCGTCTCACCGTCCATGTGATCGACCCGGCACCGCCCGGGCCGGGGCGCGTCTGGCGGACCGCCCAGTCGCCCGAGCTGCTCATGAACACGGTGTCCTCGCAGGTCACGCTGTTCACCGACGACAGCGTCGACTGCTCGGGCCCGATCCGGCCCGGCCCCAGCCTGTACGAGTGGGCGGCGGGCGCGCTGGGCCCGGACGAGTACCCGACCCGCGCCCACTACGGCCGGTACCTGGAGTGGGTGTTCGCGACGGTCGTCCGCGAGGCGCCGGCGACCGTGCACGTCGAGACGTACGCGGCCCGCGCCGTACGGCTGGACGACGCCCCCGACGGCAGCCAGGCCCTCACCCTCGACGACGGCAGCGTGCTGCCCGGACTGTCCGCCGTGGTCCTCGCGCAGGGGCATCTGCCGACGGCCGCCGACGCGCTTCAGCGCCGCCTCACCGCGTACGCCGAAGGCCACGGCCTGCACTACGTGCCGCCCGCGAACCCGGCCGACATCGACCTCTCACCCGTATCCCCCGGCGAACCGGTGCTGTTGCGCGGCCTGGGCCTCAACTTCTTCGACCACATGGCCCTGTTGACGACGGGCCGCGGCGGCAGCTTCGTCCGCGCCGAGGGCCGCCGGGGTCTGCGCTACGTCCCGTCCGGCAACGAGCCGCGCCTGTACGCCGGTTCGCGGCGGGGCATCCCGTACCAGGCGCGCGGCGACAACGCGAAGGGGGCGTACGGCCGCCACCTCCCGCTCGTCCTGACGCCCGAGGTGATCGCCGGTTTCCGCAAGCGGGCGGACTCGGGCGAGGCACCGGACTTCCTCGCGGAGATATGGCCGCTGGTGGCGAAGGAGGTGGAGACGGTGTACTACGCGGCACTGATACCGCAGGCGCGACAGCGGGCGGCCTTCACGGAACGCTTCCTGCCCCTCCCCCACCGCGCGCCTCAAGAGGCCCTGCTGCTCGACGAGTTCGGCGTTCCGGAGCGTGAGCGCTGGAGCTGGGACCGGGTGTCCCGGCCGTACGCGGGATGCGACGTCGCGGATCCGGGGCGGTGGCGCGACTGGCTGCTGGAGTATCTGCGCGAGGACGCGGCCCAGGCCGCCCGGGGCAATGTGCACGGTCCGCTGAAGTCGGCCCTCGACGTGCTGCGCGACCTGCGCAACGAACTGCGGCTCGTCGTCGACCACGGCGGCCTCACCGGCGCCTCCCGCCGGGACCACCTGGACCGCTGGTACACCCCGCTCAACGCCTTCCTCTCCATCGGCCCGCCCCGACGGCGCGTGGAGGAGCTGGTGGCGCTCATGGAGGCGGGTGTGGTGGAGGTGCTCGGGCCGCGGCTGGAGGTGCGGGAGGAGCAGGGGGCGTGGGTGGCGCACTCCCCCGAGGTGCCGGGCTCGGCGGTGCGGGTGACGGCGCTCGTCGAGGCGCGGCTGCCGGAACCTGACCTGCGCCGCAGCGCCGACGACCTGCTGGCGCAACTGCTGAAGACCGGGCAGTGCCGGCCGCACACCGTGAATGGCTACGAAACGGGAGGACTTGACGTCACACAGCGGCCGTACCGCCTGATCGACCGTCAGGGACGCGCGCACGAACGGCGGTTCGCGTTCGGAGTACCCACGGAGGGCGTGCACTGGGTGACGGCGGCCGGGGCGCGGCCGGGTGTGGATTCGGTCACTCTTTCGGATGCGGACGCGGTGGCCAGATCGGTGCTACATGCGGTTGTTCCTGGGCCGGGAGGGGAAACCGAGGCGACGCGATGGCCGAATGTTGAACTTGCAAGTGTTGATTAGGGCTACCTAACGTGGGGCTTACCGATCAGTATCCGTCCCCACACCCGTCCCGCCATGGGACCGGTACACCTCAGACCGAGGGAGTCCCCCACATGACCGGACGCCTCAACAGCGCCCAGCCGTATGCCATCGGCCTGTTCCGCATCGTCGTCGGCCTGCTCTTCGCCTGCCACGGCGCCATGCCCCTCCTCGGCGCCTTCGGCGGCGTCGACGGCAAGGGCGGGACCGCCGCGACCGGCGCCTGGCCCGACTGGTACGCGGCCGCCATCGAGCTCGTCGGCGGCAGCCTGGTCCTGCTCGGCCTCGGCACCCGCATAGCCGCGTTCATCGCCTCCGGCGCCATGGCCTACGCGTACTTCAAGGTCCACCAGCCCGAGGGGCTGTGGCCCATCGAGAACAGCGGCGAGGGTGCCGCGATGTACTGCTGGGCCATGTTCCTGCTGATCTTCACCGGGTCCGGCGCGTTCGGGCTGGACCGGCTGTTCGCCAAGCGCTCCGGCACGGAGGGCAGGACGGCGCCGGACCAGACGCCGGTCACCGCCTGACGGCCACGGCTCGCGCACGACGGCGCCCGCACCCGCGAGGCTCACGCGGGTGCGGGCGCCGTTCGCTTTGGCCGCTTCGCTGCGATGACCGCTTCTCTGCGCCCGTGTGAACATGCTGTGCCGAACACACGAGCCCCCGATGAACCTCCTGTCACACCCCCGGCGTACGCTGTATGGCTGTCATAGGCCGCCCCTGCCGCTCCCCCGCGACGTCGCGGCACGGTCTGGCCACGGGGGGAAACACGGGGAGTTGCGGTGCTCGAGGGTCTCGGGGACGTGGGTTCGCTGACAGCGGGCCCTTGGATCTATGTGGTGGTGGGCCTGTCGGTCCTGCTGGACGTGTTCGTACCGGTGCTGCCCAGCGGCGTTCTGGTGATCACAGCGGCGACGGCGGCGGCCGCCGGCTCGGGTGCCGCGACCGGTCAGGTCCCCGGCGAGGTCCCCGACATCCTGGCCCTGACGCTGTGCGCCGCGACGGCCTCCGTCCTGGGTGACCTGGTCGCCTACCGCCTCGCCTGGCGCGGCGGCGCCCGACTGGACCGCGCCATCGCCCGCTCCCGCCGCCTGACATCGGCGCAGGAACGTCTCGGCACAGCCCTCGCCCGAGGCGGCGGCGCCCTGGTGGTGCTGGCCCGCTTCGCCCCGGCCGGCCGCTCGGTCGTCTCGTTCGGCGCCGGCGCCACCCACCGCAGCGCCCGCGACTTCCTTCCCTGGTCCGCCCTGGCAGGCCTCGCCTGGGCCGTCTACAGCGTGGCCCTCGGCTATTTCGGCGCCCAGTGGCTGGGAGCGACGTGGCTGGCGACGGCGGTGTCGGTGGGGGCGCTGTTCGCGGCGGGAGCGGTGGCGACGTACTTGGTGCGGCGCAGGCCGGCGTAGACCTCTGTGACGTTGAGTGGCCGCGCGAGCACATCGCGTGCACGATGGATCCCACGCAATGGGGCAAGCGCCGCCTGCCAGGTCGCTCGACGTCAATCAGCGCGATGTCAGCCAGGTCGATGTCAGTCAGGTCGATGTCCATCAGGCCGACCGATGGGTTCGCGTCCGTCTCGCCCCGCCGCCGCGAGGAAAGGGACCCCCTGGCATGAGTGCCCGCGCGCCGAAGGCGACGAGACCATCGCAGCGCGCCCGCGTGCGCTCCGCCCTGGCAGGACTGCTCCTCGCGGCCACCGGTGCCGCGACGCTGGTCTCGTGCGGCGGGGGCGACGACGGCGACGGCGCCGCCTCTCCCAGGCCGACCCCTACTCCCCCCGATACGGCCTCGTTCTCCGGCACGGCGGCCACGGCCCTCTCCTCGCTCGAGGCATCCGCCCGCGAGCGGGCCTCCGCCGCGGCCTCCTCCGCCTCCGCCCGCGCCTCGGAGTTCGAGGCATCGGTGTCGGCGGAGATCGTGCGGGCCAACCAGGCCGCCCAGCGGGAACTCGAGGACGTCGACGGCCGCGGCAACGCCACCGGGGACGTGTCGCTCACCGGAAAGCCGCGTGCCGATACGGGCGGTCTGCTGGCCGTCGTCGTGAACATCACCAACCGCACCGACGAGACCGCGTCCTACGCGGTGCAGGTCGACTTCCGCGACCCCGAGGGCAAGGTCGCCGAGACCCGGTTCGTGGGCGCGGAGGACCTGGAACCCGGCGAGAAGGCACAACCGCTCGCCATCAGCCGTAAGCCCCCCGAGCCACGCCTGACCGCCGAGATCGCCAAGGCGCAGCGGTACTGACGCCCACGATCACGGGAAGGCGCGTCACCTCGATCCGGCGGGCCCCGGAGGAACCCTCTAGCCCGCCCGGCGGACGGCCTGCCCCCGGATCTCCAGGCCGGCCAGCAGGTCGGCCGTGGCTTCGGCGATCACATCGACGGCGCGGTCGAAGACCTCCTGGTTGTGCGCGGCCGGGGCGCGGAAGCCGGAGACCTTCCGGACGTACTGCAGGGCGGCGGCGCGGATGTCTTCCTCCGTCGCCTCTTCGGGCAACGCGGGCGGACGAAGTGTCTTGATGCTGCGGCACATGCCTAACAGTCTCCCTCGGACAGGGCCATGTCTGCCATGATCACGCCCAAGGCGGCCACCACTGAGGGGCCGACCGACGAGAGGAACCGCATGACGGCGCATCGCATGACGGCGAACGACCGACGCACGGTGGCGGTACTGGGCCCGGGCGGCATAGGCGGCCTGCTCGCCGCGCTCCTGTCCAGGTCCGGACACCGCGTCATCTGCCTGGCCGGCGACGAGACGGCCAACGCCCTGCGTACGACCGGAATCCAGGTCCGCAGTGGCCGTTTCGGGGACTTCACGGCTCAGGTGGAGGCGGACACCGAGCTCCGTGAGCCCGTCGACGCCTGCCTGATCACGGTCAAGGCCACCGCCCTCGGTACGGCCCTGACCCGCGCGCCGCGCACAGCGCTCGGCGACGCCGTGATCGTCCCCTTCCTGAACGGCGTCGAACACCCGGAGACCCTCCGCGCCCACTACGACCCGGACCGCGTCGCCCCCGCAGTCATCCGCGTCGAGTCGACCCGGGTGGCGCCCGGGGAGATCGAGCACACAAGCCCCTTCGCGGAGATCGACCTGACGGGCGACACAGTCCCCCGCGACCACCTCGAAGCCCTCGCACAGACCCTGAACGCAGCCGGCCCCACCACCCGCGTCCTCCCGGACGAGACGGCGGCCCTCTGGGCGAAGATGTCCTTCCTGGCCCCCTTCGCCCTCCTCACCACCCGCCACGCCCTCCCTCTCGGCGACGTACGCACGCACCACCGCGAGGAGTTGACGTCTCTGGTCGAGGAGACGGCAGCCGTCAGCCGTGCCTGCGGCGGCCCCGCCGACCCGACCGCGGCCCTCGCCCGCTACGACGCCTTCCCGGCCGCCACCAAGTCGTCCATGCAACGCGACGCCGAGGCCGGCCGTCCCCTCGAACTGGACGCGATCGGCGGGGCGTTGCTACGAGCCGCCGAACGCCACGCGGTACCGGCACCCGTGACGGCACGCCTGGTGGCCGAGTTGAGGGACGCGGGCCACTAGCCGCCGTACAGCCGCACACCCCGTTGTGACTGAGCGCTCCGGTCAGCCCGAACGGCCGACCGGAGCGCGTCCGGTCAGCGGGTGGCGAGGAACTCGAGCGTGTCGATCACACGGTTCGAGAAGCCCCACTCGTTGTCGTACCAGGCGACCACCTTGACGTGGCGGCCGTCGACGCGGGTGAGGGCCGAGTCGAAGATCGACGAGGCGGGGTTGCCCACGATGTCGGACGAGACCAGCGGGTCGTCCGAGTACTCGAGGACGCCGGCGAGCGGCCCTTCCGCCGCGGCGCGGTACGCCGCCAGCACGTCGTCGCGGGTCACGTCGCGGGCGACGGTCGTGTTGAGTTCGACGATCGAGCCCACCGGCACCGGTACGCGGATCGAGTCGCCCGACAGCTTGCCTTCGAGGTTCGGCAGCACCAGGCCGATCGCCTTGGCGGCGCCGGTCGTGGTCGGCACGATGTTGACGCCGGCGGCCCGGGCGCGACGGGCGTCGCGGTGCGGACCGTCCTGCAGGTTCTGCTCCTGCGTGTAGGCGTGCACCGTCGTCATGAACCCGTGCTCGATACCGGCGAGTTCGTCGAGCACCTTGGCCAGCGGCGCGAGCGCGTTGGTGGTGCAGGAGGCGTTCGAGACGATCGTGTGCAGGGCCGGGTCGTAGGAGTCCGTGTTGACCCCGAACGCGAGCGTGACGTCGGCGCCGTCCGACGGCGCGCTGACGAGTACCTTCTTCGCGCCCGCGTCGAGGTGGGCGCGGGCGGCCTTCGCCGAGGTGAAACGGCCGGTGGCCTCCAGGACGATGTCGACGCCCAGCTCGGCCCACGGCAGCTGCGCCGGTTCACGCTCGGCCAGCACCGTGATCCGCCGGCCGTCGACGACGAGGGCGTTCCCGTCGACGGTCACCGGGCGCCCGAGCCGGCCGGCCGTGCTGTCGTAGGCGAGCAGCCGGGCGAGAGTGGCGGGCTCCGTCAGGTCGTTGACGGCGACGACCTCCAGGGCGCTGTCGCGCTCCAGCAGTGCGCGCAGCACATTGCGTCCGATGCGGCCGAAACCGTTGATGGCGATGCGAGTCATGAGTGATGTCCCTTCCCTTCGCCACCAGGGTCGCCCGCGGCTCGCGCCCCTGACAGTGGCGGGATCGCCATGGTTCAAAAGGATCCCGCCACACGGTTCAAAAAGGGTCCCGCCACACGGTTCAAAAAGGGTCCCGCCACTCTCCGCCACGCGGTGCGGACGGGTCACTCGCCCCGGGTGAAGGTGCGCCGGTACTCGCTCGGTGTGGTGCCGAGGATGCGCTGGAAGTGCAGGCGCAGGTTCGCGCCGGTGCCGAGCCCGATGTCGGCGGCGATCTGTTCGACGCTGCGCTGCGAACGTTCGAGCAGCTCACGGGCCAGGTCGATGCGGGCGCGCATCACCCACTGCATCGGCGTGTACCCGGTCTCCTCGACGAAGCGCCGGGAGAACGTCCGCGGCGAGACCTCGGCCTGCCGCGCCAGTGTGTCGAGGGTGAGGGGCTCGCCGAGCCGGTGCAGCGCCCACTCGCGGGTGGCGGCGAACCGCTCGCCGAGCGGCTCGGGGACGCTGCGCGGCACGTACTGGGCCTGACCGCCGCTGCGGTAGGGGGCGGCGACCAGACGCCGGGCCGCGTGGTTGGACGCGGCCACGCCGAGGTCGCTGCGCAGGATGTGCAGGCACAGGTCGATGCCGGAGGCGGCGCCGGCCGAGGTGAGCAGGCTGCCCTCGTCGACGAACAGCACGTTCTCGTCGACCTGGACGAGCGGATGCCGGGACACCAGTGCCCGCGTGTAGTGCCAGTGCGTCGTGGCGCGCCTGCCGTCGAGCAGGCCCGTAGCGGCGAGCGCGAAGGCGCCTGTCGAGATGGCGGCGAGCCGCGCGCCCCGCTCGTGGGCGGCGATCAGCGCATCGACGACGGCCTGCGGCGGGTCGTCGCGGTCCGGGAACCGGTAGCCGGGGACGAAGACGATGTCGGCCCACGCCAGCGCCTCGAGACCGTGCTCGACGTAGTACGCCAGACCGTCACCACCGGCCACGAGCCCGGGCGCAGCCCCACACACCCGCACTTCGTACGGCATGCTCGCGCGGGTCGTGAACACCTGCGCGGGAATCCCGACATCGAGCGGCTTCGCACCCTCCAGCACAAGGACGGCGACGCGATGCAGAGGGGAGGCAGGCACAGGAAGAGGTTACGTGGGCGCTCACCAGCCAACTGACCTCTCAGTCCCACCCGTTCGCATGAACCCCCCAAAGACGCTCGCAACCCAAAATCGAACAGGCGTAGCATTGAGCCGTGGCTACGCCCTATGACTTTCCGAGTGACCTTCTCGCCGGTCAGGAGGAGCTACATCAGGTCCGGGCCGAGCTGTCGGCCCTCCTGAAGCAGCTTCCCTGGTCGGTCGTACCCCTGGACGGCTTCAGCGACGACAACGGCTGGCGCAAGGTCGAGCGCCCCGCCTCGCCCGGCTGGACCCAGGACCAGCAGGCCGAGGTGGAGAAACTCCGGCAGCGCGAGCACGAACTCGCAGTCTTCGTCAGCGGCCACCGCTTCTGGTCGGAAGTCACGGGGGCAGAGCGCGTGGACGCCCGCACGAAGCTGAAGCACGCCCACGCGCCGTCGGCCGACGAGCAGTAGCCGGCCCGGACTTGACGGCACGGAGCCCTCAGGGCATGACCGGCCCGCGGAGCAAAGGCCCGCCACTGTGCGGGCCTTCGTCATTTCCTGACCGTGCTTCACATAGGTCACAGAATCATTGCAGCGCCTTCACACATCCCACACATCGGTTAGGTTCACCCTCCACGCAGATTGCGCCAAGGGGGGCACATGAGCCAGCAGTACCCGCAGCAGCCCGGATACGGGGCACCACAGGAGCCGACGCAGCCCGGATACGGCTACCCGCAGCAGCCTGGTTGGGGGGCTCCCCCGCCCCAGCCACCGAAGCGGAAGACCGGGAAGATCCTCGGCATCGTCGGCGCCGTGTTCGTCGGCCTCATCGTGATCGGCGCCATCGCCGGGGGCGGCGACGACTCCACCGACAGCAGCAACAAGGACAAGGCAGTCGCCGCCACCTCCGACAAGCCCAAGGCTGCCGAGGAAGCCGCCGACAAGCCCGCGGAGGAAGCCGCTGCCAAGCCGGCGGAAGAGGCACCGGCCGCCGACAAGAGCCAGGCCGAGCAGTTCAAGGACTGCGTCGGCAAGTCCGGCACCGGCGCCGAGAAGGCAGCGGTCGGGCACGTCACCAAGGTGACCGGCGCCGACAAGAGCAACGACATCCTCGACGCCGCCGAAGTCTTCACCGACTACAGCGGCGGCTTCATGAGCGAGAACGCCGGCGACGCCAAGCTGATCGCGTCCGCGTTCGCTTCCTGCTACGAGTCGAAGAACGGGCTCGTGACGGTGTACGGCAAGGACGGGGACATGATCTCCAACGGGAACTACTGACCCGTCGCTGACTGACCGTCGCTGACCGGCCCGGCTCGCGCCCGTGCGCGGCCGGGCCTTCGCACGCCCGGCGGTGTGGACCCCGGCCACGAGAACGACCCCCCGGAGATCTCTCCGAGGGGCCGCGAAACCCTAGCTGAGCTGGGGCTTGAGACTGGTGGGCGCGGACGGTTTCGAACCGCCGACATCCTGCTTGTAAGGCAGGCGCTCTACCCCTGAGCTACGCACCCGAGAACGATTCGACAGCCTACCTTGCCAGGGGCCATGCCCCGCAAACCCGTATCGCGGACGCCCGCGAAGGCCACGAAGACCGGGGAGCCCCTGGGGTTATCCCCACCACGGATCCGGGAGCGGCCCGGATCCCGCCCCGAGCCCCGGGTCCGTACGGTCGAACCACCACCGCACCCCTGGACCGAACAGGTCGGTCCCAGGGAAGTCCGAGGAAGTCCAGGGGGAGATCGTCATGGCCCGTACCGTTCCCGTCCGTGCTGTCGTAATTGCCGGGGCCGTCGTGGTGCTTCTCGGTGGGGTCACCGCGTGCGGGGCCTCCGCCGGGGACGACAAGGAGCCGGAGCGGCGGTCGTTCGCGCTGGAGGGGCGGACGCTGACCATCGACTCCGACGACTCCGCGCTGGAGATCGTGGCCGCCGACACGAACAAGGCCGGCGCGGTGCGGGTGACCCGGTGGTTCCAGGGGTCGGTCGCGCTCGGGTCGGATCCGAAGGTGACGTGGGCGATGGAGGACGACCGGCTGGTACTGCGGGAGAAGTGCTCGGGCATGATCGCGAACTGCTCGACCAAGCACCGTATCGAGGTGCCGCGCGGTGTCACCGTGAAGGTCGAGGACGGGGACGGGAGCGTGCGGGCGCGGGGGTTCCGGGATGCGTTGAGCGTGCGTACGGGAGACGGGTCCGTGCGGGTCACCGACTCCAGCGGGCCGCTGGACCTGAGGACGGGGGACGGGTCGGTGCGTGTGTCCGACGTGTCCTCGCGGCAGGTCAAGGCGCAGACCGGGGACGGTTCGGTGCGGCTCGAACTCGGCACCGTGCCGGACCTGGTGGAGACCCGCAGCGGCGACGGTTCGGTGACCATCGAGCTGCCCCGGGCCACGTACCGCGTGTCCACCGAGACCGGTGACGGCGCGGTCGATGTGTCCGTGCCCCGGGACGACACCAGCTCCCACGTCGTCTCCGCCCGCACCGGTGACGGAAAAGTCACTGTCCGAACCGCGAACTAACCGGCCCGTGTGTTCGTCCTAAACCGGTGGGAGAATGACACCGGGCAGGGTGAATGACAGCACGGGAGAGGGATGTGACGGCGACACCTCCGCAGCCGAACTCGCCGTCAGTGCCGGGCGCGCAGGTACATCCCGCGCGGCAGGCCGCATTTTCCGTACGTCGTGCCCGGAGCGCGCGCCTCGCCGTCCGCGACACCCTCGCCCTCATCGCGCTTCCGCTCGTCGCCGCTCTCGTTTTGCCCGCCGCGTTCGCCGGTGGGGGTACGAGGCGGTGGTTCGGTGGGCGGGCCGAGAGTCAGCGGGCCGAGGCGCAGGCCGCGAAGGATGCCGCGGCGGCCGCGTTCTACGAGCTGGACACCGCCCAGCGGGATCTGCGGATCTCGATCGAGACGATCTCTGCCGTCGACGACTCCCCGGCCGCCCGCCGGGCGATCACCGACTTCGAGGCGCTCGGGCGGCGTATCGACGAGGTCAGTCACCAGTACATCCAGGCTGTCGACGCCCATGACCTCGACCGTGACGACCTGGAGGCGTCGGCCGCGGCGCATGCCCGTACGGAGCTGACGAAGGCCAAGGACGAGCTCGACAACGCCAAGCGCGAGCTTGATCGGTTCACGGACGGGCTCGGGCCGCTGCTCGGCAAGGCCGAGACACAGCTGGCCCGTCTCGCCCCGGCCGTGGAGCGCGCCCGGCAGGGCCTGCTGTCCGCGTCGAACGCACTGGATGCCGTACGGGGATCGGGGCTCCAGGCGGACGACCTGGCGGCCCGGCTCGCCGCCCTCGCCCCGGAGCTGACCAAGCTGAACCAGGGCGCCGGGCAGCATGGCGTGCCGCAGACGCTGGAGCGGGCCGAGCGGGTCGCGCGGGAGGCGGAAGCGGTCCGGGTGGAGGCCGAGCGGCTGCCGGAGAAGGCCGCCGAGATCGATCACCGGCTGGTGTCGCTGCGGACGCGCGCGCAGGCGCTGACCACGCGTGCCGGGCAGGTGGAGCCGGTGCTGAGCGAGCTGCGGCGGCGGTTCACGGTGGCCTGCTGGCAGGACCTGCAGGGCGTCCCGGACCAGGCCGGGGAGAACGTGCGGCAGGCCGAGCTGAAGCTGAAGGAGGCGCAGGCCGCGCGCGACGAGCAGCGCTGGCCGGACGCCACAGCGTTGCTGTCGACGGTGCGGGCGCTGCTGAACAGCACCGACGAGTCGGTGTCCGCCGCCGGTGACCGGCTGAGGCAGCTGAACGCCGTGCAGAAGGATCCGCAGCAGGAGATCGACCGGACCCGTTTCGCGATCCGGGACGCCCAGCGGCTGGCCATGGCGGGGCGGAATACGCCCGATCCGCGGCACGCTCGCCCGCTGGACGACTCCGTCGCCCGGCTGGAGCGGGCCATCGGCACTCTGGAGGGCCGCCACCCGGACTACTGGCACTTCCTGACCGAGACGGAGGCGGTACGGCAGACGGTGGCCCGGGTCGTCGCCCAGATCCGCGAGGAGCGCGGCGGCGCTCACTGACGGGGCCTCGGCTCGGTCCCTACGACGGGCCCGGGACGCCGGTTAACCTGTGCGCATGCCTCGCTACGAGTACCGCTGCCGCAGCTGCGGCGACACGTTCGAACTGAGCCGCCCGATGGCGGAGTCCTCCGCCCCCGCCGCGTGCCCTGCGGGGCATGACGACACGGTGAAGCTCCTGTCCACGGTCGCCGTCGGCGGCACGGCAAGCGCCCCGGCAGCCCCGAAGCCGAGCGGCGGGGGTGGCGGGTGCTGCGGCGGGGGTTGCTGCGGCTGAGCTGCCGCGGGCTGGGCGGGGTATGACAGGGGTTGCTCGGACGGCTCCGCGGCCGGACTGACGCCGACTTCGGCGGGCTCCCTGGCTGACGCCGCTTACGGCGAGCACTGGCGCGACCGGGCGCCGCGTCGGCGCCGGTCGGGCCGACGCTGCTGCCGGCGTCGCCCACGGCGAGGATGGACGATCACGGCGGACGCCGCGCTGAGGCGCCGGCCCCGCCCGCGCGACCCCTACCGAGGCGGCCAGGCCCCTCGGTTCCACCGCCCCGCTGACGGCCGCCACGCCGCCGACCCCGCGGGCGTACGGCCCTGAGGGCGCCCGGCACTCACCCCGGTCGTCCACCACACCGCCGTGCCGCAGGCGCCCGCAAGCCCTGCCGCAGGCGCTCTCCGGTTGCGAGCCGCGGCACCCGCCGGCCGCCGGCCCCACCCCGGCGCCGCCGCGCCCCCACCACACCACCGCGGCGCCGACACCGCACCCGGGCCCCGCGGCGCCCACCCGGGCCACCCGGCTCACCCGACTCCCGGCACCGGCACCGGCTCCGCCCCGCAGCGGTGCCCCGCGCCCTACTCGTCTCCCCGAGTCACGCTCAAGAACTCCCGAAGAATCCGCTCCCCCGCCAGCACCCCCCGCTCCGGCAGCGCGCTGATCGCCGGTGCGGTCCAGTCGCTGTCGGCCAGCTCGCCATGGCCCGGGCGCCAGCCCCGGTCCGCGGCGAGGAGGAGGTCGGCGTCCAGGAGGGAGTCGCCCGCAGCGAGGGTGAGGGCGGCGCCGGTGCGGCGGGCGACCTCGTACATGGCGGCGCTCTTGGTGAGGGGCTTCGGGACGGCGTAGAGCTTGCGGCCCTGCAGGGACACCGTCCAGCCGCGGTTCTCCGCCCACACCGCGAGCTCCTTCACCCACTCCTCGGGCAGCAGTTCGCGTTCGACGACGAGGTAGGCGAAGAGGTCCTCGGCGATCCGGTGCTTGCGCACCCACGCCGGGGACGCCGACGCCATGAGGTGGTCCTGCACCTCGGCGAGCGGCGCGCACTGCTCGGCCAGCCGGGCCGTGACCTGTGCGTTCCAGTCGGGGTCGGAGACGCCGTCGACGAGCAGGTGGCCGCCGTTGGCGCAGATCGCGTACTTGGGCTCGGGACCCGGCAGGTTGATGCGCTGGTACTGCTTGCGGGTCCGGGTCGTCGTCGGCACGAAGACCGCCGCGTCGCCGAGGTCGGTCAGCAGCTGGGCCGCGGTCTCGGTCATGTACGACAGCGGCTTGCTCTCGTGGACCTCCACGCACAGCAGCCTGGGCGCCCGCGCGTCCGGCATGGTCAGCGCGAGGGCCGCGGCGGAGTAGATGAGCGTACGGTCGAGGTCGCTCGCCACCAGTACCGGCATCAGACGTTCACCGCCTTGCCGTCGGCACCCGTCGCGCCCCGCGTGTACTTGGGGTGGATCAACCCCACGCAGGTGTACGGCAGTTCGGCGACCTCTTCCACCGGGACCCCTCTCTGTTCGGCCAGCAGACGTACATGGTCCAGGTCGGCTCCGGCGCCGGCCCGGGCCAGGATCTTCCAGGGCACCCGGCGCAGCAGCACGCGCGTGGTCTCGCCGACGCCGGGCTTGACGAGGTTCACGTCGTGGATGCCGTACTCCCCGCTGATGCGCTCGACGGCGGCCCAGCCCTCCCAGGTCGGCGCGCGGTCGCCGGACAGCAGTTCCTTGGCCGTCGCCTCGACCGCGTCGACGACCTCGGGGAAGCGTGCCGCCACGGCGTCCAGGAAGGCTACGGAGACGTCGGCGCCGGCCAGTTCGCGGTAGAACTTCGCGCCGTGGTAGTCGTTCGGGCCGACCAGGTCCGCGCGCAGGACCGTACGCGAAATCAGGCCGGACACCGTGGAGTTGAGGCACGCGGACGGGATGAGGAAGTCCTCGCGGGTGCCGTACGTCCGCACGCACGAGCCCGGGTCGGCCAGTACGGCGATCTCGGGGTCGAAGCCGGTGACGCCGTCGGACTTCTCGAACTCCTCCAGGGCCACGGCGAGTTCGCGGGTGATGGCGCCCTTGCCGGTCCAGCCGTCGACGAAGACGACGTCACGCGGGTCGTGGTGCTGCGCCAGCCAACGCAGGGCGTTGGCGTCGATGCCTCGGCCGCGCACGATCGACACGGCGTAGTGCGGGAGTTCGAGGTCGTGCCGGAACTGGGCCCAGCGGCGCATGAGGACGCCCACGGGGGTGCCCGCGCGGGCGAGCGAGACGAGCACGGGGCGCGGTGACCGCTCGGCGAGCACGAGTTCGGTGACGGCGCCCACGGCCTGCGCGAGTCGCGCCGCGGACTCCTCCAGGGCCGTGTGGAACAGCGCCTGGTACTGCTCGCTCGGCTGGTACTCCACCGGCAGCGACTCGGCGTAGTGCGCGCCGCCGCTCTGGATGGCCTCCTCGCGTTCCTCGGTCGGCGCCTCCAGCGTCACGTCCGAGAGGTCCTGCAGCAGCCAGCCGACCTCCTCGGGGGCGTACGAGGAGAAGGCGGGGCCGCGGAGGGGCTCGGGCAGCATGGTGGTGGTGTCTCCAGGAGAAACGGCGAGGCGCGGCGGCGGCTCGGGGACGTAAGACGGCACGACCGCGAGCAGGACGCGGGGGGTGTGGGGGGCGAGCTGCGCCAACAGGCCGTCGGGCGCGTGCAGTTCGGGGGTGTCGGCGGTCGAGTCGACGACGGCTATGACGGCGTCGAAGCCGGCGCCCGCGACGTTGTAGGCGTAGCGCTTGCCGGGGCCGTCGTCCGGGTCGTCGTGGGCCGGGAAGACGAGGCGGGTGCGTATCGCGTAGCCGGGGTCGTCGACGGCGAGGACGGGTGAGCGGGTGGTGGTCGAGTAGCGGACCTCCGCGTCGGTGACCTGCTCCAGCTCGCGGGCGAGCCTGAGGGGCGCGTACATCAGCTCTTCGAACCCGAGCACGAGGACGCTCCGCGCGTCGGCCGGGAGCGCCTCCGCGAGGCGGGCTGCCATGGCGGGGAGGGCGGCTTCGAGGCGGGTGCGGTGCACGGGCGTGAAGCCGTGCCGGCCGCCGTCGGGGAGGCGGCGGGGCCAGGCCAGGTCGACGCGGGTGACGTGGGGGTGGGTGCGCTCGTCTGCCGGGTGCGGGCCGTTGGGGGCTGGTCGCGCAGTTCCCCGCGCCCCTGGGGGGTGGTCGTGCACGTCGGCTTCGAGGCTCTGCGCAGAAGCGGCCGTCGCCTCCTCGGACGCGGTCACGGCAACGCCGCCGTTCGGGGGCGCGGGGAACTGCGCGACCGGCCCCGACGGCGCCGCAGACGACACACGACCCCCCGCGGCACTCTCCGCCTCGTACCGCGCCACCAACGCCTGCCCCTTCTCCAGCACCCCCTCAGGCAGCCGTACGGTCCCCGAAGCGGCCGCGACCAGGTCCACCCGGGCCCCGATCTCCCGCGCGAACTCCTCCAGCCGCCCGGCGTCGGCGGCCGACCGCATGTCGACCAGCGCCACCACGACGTACCTCCGCCGCGGATACCGCGAATGAAGATCCCGAACGGTGTTCAGCACCGTGTTCCCCGTGGAGAACTCGTCGTCGACCAGAACCAGCGGCCCGTCACCGGCCAGCAGCGCCGGGTCCTCGGGCAGCAGCAAGTGAGACGTGGCGTGCGAGTGGGACTCCTCGAAGCCGCCCGCACGGGCAACCCCGGCGACCGGGCGGCGCGTGGAGTGCAGATACGGGGCGAGACCCACACCGTCGGCGACGGAGTGGCCGAGCCCGGTCGCCGTCTCCGCGTAGCCGAGGACGACCGCCCTGGCGGCCTCCTCCGCGCCCAGCAGGTCCCGCACCCGGCGTCCGAGGGCGAAGCCGGCGCCGTACACCACGGAGGGTGACTGCGGTACGTGCTTGCCGAGCACGTTGGAGACGAGCAGATGCGCCCGCTTGGGGTTGCGGCGCAGGGCGAGCCCCAGCATCCGGGTGAGCCCGTCGTCGCCCACGAGCTGGACTCCGAGCCGCTCGGCGACCCAGCTCCCGGACCAGACCCCGTCGTTCACTGCGTTGTTCATGCGTCCCTTGGTCAGCAGTCGTTCGGCCGGCTGATTGCGGCCGTTCGGCCTGGTCAGGCCGGGATTCCGGCGGCGAGCAGTTCCACGAAGCCGATGTCCTCGTTGGCCACGCCGAACACCTCGGCCCGCAGCATGGTCCGCTCGGCCCACGCCCGGTGCGGCTTCACCTCGTTCATCTTGTTCGTGTACTGCGACCTCAGTACACCCCCGCCGCAGCGCTCGGGCTGCAGGATGTCCTTGGCATCGCTGAACTCCTCGTGGCTGACCACGGACAGTGCGTGTACGGGCAGCACGTGGGAGGGGTGGATGCAGGTCTTGCCGAGCAGGCCGTTGGCGTGGTCGAGCGTGATCTCGCGCAGCAGGCCGTCCATGGAGTGCTCGATGAGGGCCTCGCGCAGCTCCTCGGCCTGCCCTTCGAGGAAGGGGCTGCGACGCAGCTGCGGCTTGAACATACGTTCCTGCACGCGGAAGTACTCCCACACCGGGCCGGTCACCGTGAACCCGGTGCCGTCGGCCCGCCCCAGCATGTTCACCACGTCGGCGATCACGGAGGCGACGATCTGGACGTCGTACGCGGTCATGTCAGGGGCCCGGCGCAGTCCGTACGAGGAGCAGAAGTCGGTGACCCCGAGGCGCAGCGCCAGCACCCGCTCCCGGTACTTGTCGACGGCGCGGAAGATGCCCTCCAGGCTCTCCACGCGTGACTCGCGGTACAGCAGGGCGGGCGACTCCAGCACCGGCATGGCGAACAGCCGGCGCCCGCTTTCGGCCTCCGCGAGGGCGAGGGCCTCCAGGAAGGGCATGCCGCGCTCTTCGGTGAACTTCGGCAGCACGAATCCGGACAGCAGCCGTACGGCGGGTCCGAGCCGGCTTACGAGATCGGGGATCTGCTCGGGTGTACGGACGCGGACGAAGAGCAGCGGGAGATCCGCCGCGCCCTCGCGCCCGGCGAGGTCGGTGAACTGGCGGACCAGGTTCTCCTCGCCCTCCGCCACGTCCTCGTCGCGGATGGAGTCCTCGAGGCACAGCACCATCGAGACCACGCCGCGTCCGGTCTGCTTGACGATGTCGTCGGCGAGCCGCGGTCGCGTGGCCGGACTGTAGAGCGTGGCGCCCAGGGCCGCGGAGAGCAGCCTGGCCGGAGAGTCGGCGGAGAATTCGCACGGCTCCCGGTGGAAGAGGCGCTGCCGCACCTCCGGGGCGATGTGCCCGAAATGACGCATAGAGCTCCCCCGTGGTGGCTATGTGGCCCCTGTGACCGGTTCACAGGTGGCCGGTAATAGTACGTAGATACCCATGTCAGGGGTTCCCGACAGGCATGAATTTCTGGTAACGCGGACAAACACGGGCGCACACGGCCTGTGTACCCCGCGTTGTCGTGATCAGGACGGAGAGGGCAGGATGATCGCATGACGCACGCGATGTTGAAGGGGTCGAACGTCCCGCTCGAAGCCACGACGGTACGCGCCGTGCTGCGCTGGACGCCCGGGCAGGGGGTCCCGGATGTCGATGCCTCGGCACTCCTCCTCGGCCCCGACGGTCGCGTGCGCTCCGACGAGGACTTCGTCTTCTACAACCAGCCCCGGCACCCCTCAGGGCAGGTCTGGCGGCTCGGCAAGAAGCGGGGCGCCGACGGCCTCACCGACACGATCCAGACAGATCTGTCCGGTGTCGAGCCGAGCGTCGGCCAGATTCTTCTGGTCGCCTCGGCGGACGGCGTCGCCTTCGACCGCGTACGGGATCTGCGCATCCTGCTGTACGACGCGGCAGCCGCGGACGGCGATCCGCTGGCGTACTTCGACATCAAGCCGGAGACGGGCGAGGAGACGGCCCTGATCTGCGGCGAGCTGTACCGCCGTGGCGAGGTCTGGAAGTTCCGCGCCCTGGGCGAGGGCTACTCGGACGGCCTGCGGGGCCTGGCCACGGACTTCGGTATCTCGGTGGACGAGTCGGAGATGGCCGAGGAGCCCACGCCGGTCCCCGAACCGGAGATCTCCCAGCCCCTGCCCCCGGAGCAGCCCACGACGACGCTCCCGCCCCAGCCGTCGTACGGCTACCCCCAGGCCCCGCAGCAGCCCCCGCCGACCCAGCCGGCCTACGGCTACCCGCAACCGACCAGCCAGCCGGCGATGGCCCAGTCGGGTTACGGCTACCCGCCCCCGGTGACGGCCCCCGCGACCCAGGGCTTCAGCCTGCCGCCGCAGGGCCCGCAGTTCATCGGACGCTAGCCGCAACGCCCCAAGGGACGCGGGGCTGCATCGATGTGCGGCTCCGCCGCGCGGGCGCGACCAGCCACAACACACCCGCAGCCGCGACACGACGGCGAGCCCCGAGCTACTGGGCGCACTGGCCAAGGCCCGGCGTCAGCGCTCCGCCTTCGTTTTGTAGCCGCGCCCCCACTGCAGCCCCCACCCGAACAACCGGTCCAGCTCGGCCTGGAAGCCGTAGACGAACTTGACCTCACGCCGGACCCAGATCTCCCCCTTCACGTTCTCGATCATCACCACCGCACAGGACCGGGCCTGCGGATGCCGCTCGTCGAGGCCGATCTCGATACGGGGCCCGTTGCTCGGGTAGAGCGTGACGATCGCGTGCGTGCGGTCGAACGCCGGCGTCTGGTCGTAGATGTACACGAAGACCAGCAGCCGCTTGATGTTCTCCCGGTGATCGAGGTTGACGTAGATCGTCTCCCCGGACGCCGACCCGAACCGGTCGTCCCCGCTGAGTTTCACGTACGGCGGCCCGTTGGCGTCCCCCAGGAACCCGCCCAGCGGCTGGACGACGCCCTTCGTCCCGTCGGTGAGTTCGTACAGCGCCCCGAGGTCGAGGTCGACGTTGACCATGCTCTGGCTGTGTCCGACCACCTCCGGCGGCTTGAGCGCCTTGAACGGATGCCGCAGCAGGCTCTCCCGCTGTGACCCGCCGATGTCGGACGTGCGCATGCGCCACGTCAGGTTGATCCGCAGATGCCCCGTGGCTGCGCCCTGCTTGGTGAGCGAGACGCGGTCGTGCCGCTTCGTCAGCTCGATCGAGTTCGATGACGCGCTGCCCGAGTCGAACTCGGCCGCCCGGCCCCGCCAGAGTCCGTCCAAGAACCCCATTCCGCCCCCCACGTCCCACGATGACCTGCGTTCACTTGGAAAAACCGGCGGGGCGGCCGGACGTCCGGCCGCCCCGTCGAGAGCGTTCCTCAACCGCAGGGGTGTCACACCCCGGACGAGACCTCAGTCTTCTCGTCCGAGCCCTCCGCTTTTCCCTCCGCTGCCGCCAGCGCGCGGTTGCGGCGCACCGAGGACCAGAAGGAGGCGCCGATGAGGACGACGCCGATCAGGCCGGTGATGATCTCGTTGATCTCGTACTGGATGGTGACCAGCAGGATCATGGCGAGCGCGCCGATGGCGTAGTGCGCGCCGTGCTCCAGGTAGACGTAGTCGTCGAGGGTTCCCTGGCGGACCAGGTAGACGGTGAGCGACCGGACGTACATCGCGCCGATGCCGAGGCCCAGCGCCATCAGGACGATGTCGTTGGTGATGGCGAAGGCGCCGATCACGCCGTCGAAGGAGAAGGACGCGTCCAGGACCTCGAGGTACAGGAACATGAAGAAGGCGGCCTTGCCGGCCAGGGCGACCGCGGAGCGGGGCTTGCCGCTGCGCTCGGCTTCCTCCTCCGCCTCATGCTCGCGTTCCTCCTCCTCTTCGAGCTTGTCCTCGAAGAAGCCGGAGAGACCGCCCACGATCATGTAGGTGATCAGGCCGCCGATGCCGGAGAGCAGGACCGTCTCCGCCTTGTCGACATGCGCGCCGCCGTGCTGGTGGGCGTTGGCCGCGAAGGTCAGCGCGGAGATCAGCAGGACGATCAGCGCGATGCAGACCGACAGCATGTCGACCTTGCCGAGCTTGGCGAGCGGGCGCTCCAGCCAGCCGAGCCACTTGATGTCCCGGTCCTCGAAGATGAAGTCCAGGAAGATCATCAGCAGGAACATGCCACCGAAGGCGGCGATCGCCGGGTGCGCGTCGGTGACGAGCTCCTGGTAGCGGTCCTTGTCGCTGAGCGCGAGGTCGACCGCCTCGATCGGGCCGAGCGATGCACTGATCGCGACGATCACGACGGGGAAGACCAGTCGCATACCGAAGACGGCGATCAGGATGCCGATGGTGAGGAAGATCTTCTGCCAGAAGGCGTTCATCTTCTTCAGAATTCCGGCGTTGACCACCGCGTTGTCGAACGACAGCGAGATCTCGAGGACGGAGAGGATCGCCACGATGCCGAGGGCGGTCCACCCCCCGAAGAGGACCGCTGCAACGAGGCCGAGCGCGGTGACCGCGAACGACCAGCCGAAGGTTTTCAGAACCACTGGCTACCCAATCCCTGTGTGTACGGGTCTGCCCCGCGCACCCGGCTTTACGAAACTTTGAACCGAAGTCTAGTCGGCCACCCTTCGTACCCCACCGGGGCCCGGCTTTTGCTCATAACGCGTTATGAGACGTTGACCCCGAAGTCGAGTGCGATGCCCCGGAGTCCGGACGCGTACCCCTGTCCCACCGCTCGGAACTTCCACTCTCCCTGGTAGCGGTAGACCTCGCCGAAGATCATGGCGGTCTCGGTGGAGGCGTCCTCGCTCAGGTCGTAACGGGCGAGTTCCTCGCCGTCGGCCTGGTTCACCACGCGGATGAAGGCGTTGCTGACCTGACCGAAGGTCTGGCCGCGCTCGTCTGCCATATGGATCGAGACGGGAAAGACGATCTTGTCGCACTGGGCCGGCACCTTGGAGAGGTCGATCAGGAGCGACTCGTCGTCGCCGTCACCCTCGCCGGTGAGGTTGTCCCCGGTGTGTTCCACCGAGCCGTCCGGGCTCTTGAGCTGGTTGTAGAAGACGAACCACTCATCGCCCAGGACCCGGCCGCTGCTGCACACCAGTGCGCTGGCGTCGAGGTCGAAGGGGGCTCCGGTGGTGGAGCGCGCGTCCCAGCCGAGCCCGATCATCACCTGGGTGAGATTGGGTGCGGCCTTGGACAGGGAGACGTTTCCTCCCTTGGCGAGCGTGACGCCCATGATGCTGGTCCTCCCCGCGTGATGCTTGTTTGGTTGTCCTGCGCATCCGGCGCCGCACCCAAACGGATGCGACGCCGGACTCAGCCAGTGGTGTCCTGAACGGTCACCCCCGATGTCGAACTCAGACGTTCACACCGAAGTCCTGCGCGATGCCGCGCAGACCCGACGCGTAGCCCTGACCGATGGCGCGGAACTTCCACTCCGCACCGTGCCGGTACAGCTCGCCGAAGACCATCGCGGTCTCGGTGGACGCGTCCTCCGAGAGGTCGTAGCGCGCGATCTCGGCGCCGCCGGCCTGGTTCACGACGCGGATGAACGCGTTGCGCACCTGACCGAAGGACTGCTGGCGGTTCTCGGCGTCGTAGATCGACACCGGGAAGACGATCTTCTCGACGTCCGCCGGGACGCCGGCGAGGTTGATCTTGATCTGCTCGTCGTCGCCCTCGCCCTCACCGGTGAGGTTGTCACCGGTGTGCTCGACCGAGCCGTCGGCGCTCTTCAGGTTGTTGAAGAACACGAAGTTCGCGTCGCTGGCGACCTTGCCCTCCGCGTTCGTCAGCAGCGCGCTGGCGTCGAGGTCGAAGTCGGTGCCGGTCGTGGTGCGGATGTCCCACCCCAGACCGACGATGACCGCAGTGAGGCCCGGGGCCTCCTTGCTCAGTGATACGTTGCCGCCCTTGCTGAGGCTGACTCCCACGAGTCCTCCATTGGTTTCCAGGGGCGGGGAGCCCCGCCGTGCGTTTGATATCGGATCAACGAGTCGATCCTAGTAACGGGTTCCCGTGGCTTGCATGCCTTGGTACCGAAGAATCACGGGTGTCGGTCACCAGAGGGACCGGACGGGATCAGAGGGTGTCGAGCGCCTTGACGTACTCGCTCAGGTCGCGCGCGTCCGGCAGGGCGTTGACGACGGTCCAGCGGAGCACGCCCTCCTTGTCGATGACGAAGGTGCCGCGCACCGCGCAGCCCTTGTCCTCGGCGAAGACGCCGTAGGCACGGCTGACCTCGCCGTGCGGCCAGAAGTCGCTGAGCAGCGGGTACTCCAGGCCCTCCTGCTCGGCGAAGACGCGCAGGGTGTGGATGGAGTCGTTGGAGACGGCGAGGACCTGCGTGTCGCGGTCGGAGAACTGCGGCAGGTTGTCACGCACCTCGCACAGCTCACCGGTGCACACGCCGGTGAAGGCGAAGGGGTAGAAGAGCAGGACGACGTTCTTTGAACCGCGGAAGTCGGAGAGCTTCACGGTCGCACCGTGGTTGTCCTTGAGCTCGAAGTCGGGGGCCTTGTCGCCGACCTGGATCGCCATCGTCGTGAATGTCCCTTCGGTGAGGCTGTTCGGGTGGCATCCACCCTACGCAGCGATCTCCGGGGCACACGCATGAGCCGGGCTGGACTTCGCAGTCCAGCCCGGCAAGGTGGGCCCGTACGGCCGCTCCGGCACCTACGGAGCCTCTCAGCCGTGGGTCACTTCGATTCGACTACTTCTTGGACTTCGCGGCCTTGGGCGTCACCAGCCGGCTGCCACTCCAGTCCTTGCCGACGCTGACGCTCTTGGACGCCGACAGACCCGCTGTGGTCGACGCTTCAGAGATGTCGCTGGGCTCCACGTAGCCATCACGGCCGGTCTTGGGCGTGAGGAGCAGGATCGAGCCGCCTTCTTCGATGTACGTGGTGGCGTCCACCAGCGCATCCGTCAGGTCGCCGTCCTCGTCGCGGAACCACAGCACCACGGCATCGGCTACGTCGTCGTAGTCCTCGTCCACGAGCTCGCTGCCGACGACTTCCTCAATGGACTCGCGGAGTTCCTGGTCTACGTCCTCGTCGTAGCCGATCTCCTGGACCACCTGCTCGGGCTGGAACCCCAGCCTGACGGCAGGGTTCGTCCGCTCCTCCGCGTGGTCCGCGGTCGCGCTCACGGGTTGCCTCCTGATCATGTCTTGGGAATAACTCAGCCACGCGCGTGCGCGAAGCATTGGCCGTAGTCCACACGGGCGGGGCGGATCGCGCAAGTACCCGGCCGTTCAGACCGCCGAAACGGTGACGTTCCTGAACGTGTCACCGCAACTCCAGGCACGCCACCATCGTCTCAAGGTGACGCCCGCCACACCAATCTGCCCCCTTTGTGCGTTTGGGAACCATCCATGGTCACTCCGCCGTTCACCAGACCCCGGGTTACCTCACAGTAGAGATGACGTTTGGCGCGCCGAGGTACACGATGGGGAGCGGTGCAGACCCTCAGAAACACGGCCCTCTGACAGGTAAGGAACAGCGTGGCTTCCGGATCAGATCGCAACCCGATCATCATTGGCGGCCTTCCGAGTCAGGTTCCTGACTTCGACCCCGAGGAAACCCAGGAGTGGCTCGACTCCCTCGACGCCGCCGTGGACGAGCGCGGCCGGGAGCGGGCCCGCTATCTGATGCTGCGGCTGATCGAGCGGGCCCGCGAGAAGCGCGTGGCCGTGCCCGAGATGCGCAGCACGGACTACGTCAACACGATCGCCACCAAGGACGAGCCGTTCTTCCCGGGCAACGAGGAGATCGAGCGCAAGATCCTGAACGCGACCCGGTGGAACGCCGCGGTCATGGTGTCCAGGGCCCAGCGCCCCGGCATCGGCGTCGGCGGCCACATCGCCACGTTCGCCTCCTCGGCCTCCCTCTACGACGTGGGCTTCAACCACTTCTTCCGCGGCAAGGACGAGGGCGACGGCGGCGACCAGGTCTTCTTCCAGGGCCACGCCTCCCCCGGCATCTATGCGCGCGCGTTCCTGCTGGACCGACTCAGCGAGCAGAACCTCGACGCCTTCCGACAGGAGAAGTCGAAGGCACGGCACGGCCTGTCCAGCTACCCGCACCCGCGGTCGATGCCGGACTTCTGGGAGTTCCCGACCGTGTCGATGGGCCTCGGCCCGATCGGCGCGATCTACCAGGCGCGGATGAACCGGTACATGGAGGCGCGCGGCATCGCGGACACCTCCAAGTCGCAGGTGTGGGCGTTCCTGGGCGACGGCGAGATGGACGAGCCGGAGTCGCTCGGCCAGCTGTCCATCGCCGCGCGCGAGGGCCTGGACAACCTCACCTTCGTGGTCAACTGCAACCTCCAGCGCCTCGACGGGCCGGTGCGGGGCAACGGCAAGGTCATCCAGGAGCTGGAGTCGATCTTCCGGGGCGCCGGCTGGAACGTCATCAAGCTGATCTGGGACCGCACCTGGGACCCGCTGCTCGCGCAGGACCGCGACGGCCTCCTGGTCAACCGGATGAACACCACGCCGGACGGCCAGTTCCAGACGTACGCCACCGAGACCGGCGGCTACATCCGCGACCACTTCTTCGGCGACGACCAGCGGCTGCGCACCATGGTCGAGGGCATGACCGACGACCAGATCCTGCACCTGGGCCGCGGCGGTCACGACCACAAGAAGATCTTCGCGGCGTTCTCGGCGGCCAAGGCGCACAAGGGCCAGCCGACGGTGATCCTGGCCAAGACGGTCAAGGGCTGGACCCTCGGTCCGAACTTCGAGGGCCGCAACGCCACGCACCAGATGAAGAAGCTGACGGTCGACGACCTCAAGCGCTTCCGCGACCGGCTGCACCTGCCGATCGCCGACAAGGACCTGGAGAGCGGGCTCCCGCCGTACTACCACCCGGGGCGGGACTCCGAGGAGATCCAGTACATGCACGACCGCCGCAAGGGGCTCGGCGGGTACGTCCCGACGCGTGTCGTGCGCTCCAAGCCGCTGGCGCTGCCGGACGACAAGACGTACGCGACCGTGAAGAAGGGCTCGGGGCACCAGTCCATCGCGACGACCATGGCCTTCGTCCGGCTCCTCAAGGACCTCATGCGGGACAAGGAGATCGGCCGGCGGTTCGTGCTGATCGCGCCGGACGAGTACCGCACGTTCGGCATGGACTCGTTCTTCCCGAGCGCGAAGATCTACAACCCGCTCGGCCAGCAGTACGAGTCGGTCGACCGAGAGCTGCTGCTCGCCTACAAGGAGTCGCCGCAGGGCCAGATGCTGCACGACGGCATCTCGGAGGCGGGCTGCACGGCCTCGCTGATCGCGGCGGGTTCGGCGTACGCCACGCACGGCGAGCCGCTGATCCCGGTGTACGTCTTCTACTCGATGTTCGGATTCCAGCGCACCGGCGACCAGTTCTGGCAGATGGCCGACCAGCTGGCGCGCGGTTTCGTGCTGGGCGCGACCGCCGGTCGTACCACCCTGACCGGTGAGGGTCTCCAGCACGCCGACGGCCACTCGCAGCTGCTCGCCTCGACGAACCCGGGCTGTGTCGCGTACGACCCGGCGTACTCGTACGAGATCGCGCACATCGTGCAGGACGGTCTGCGGCGGATGTACGGCGGGGACGCCGAACACCCCCACGGCGAGGACGTCTTCTACTACCTCACCGTCTACAACGAGCCGATCCAGCACCCGGCCGAGCCGCAGGACGTGGACGTCGAGGGCATCCTCAAGGGCGTCCACCGGATCAGCGAGGGCGCTTCGGGGTCGATTCCGGCGCAGATCTTGGCGTCCGGTGTGGCGGTTCCCTGGGCCGTCGAGGCGCAGAAGCTCCTCGCCGAGGAGTGGGACGTCAAGGCGGACGTCTGGTCTGCGACGTCGTGGAACGAGCTGCGGCGCGAGGCCGTGGCATGCGAGGAGCACAACCTGCTGCACCCGGAGGAGGAGCAGCGGGTGCCGTGGGTGACGCGGAAACTGAGCGGCGCCGAGGGGCCGTTCGTGGCTGTTTCCGACTGGATGCGGTCGGTGCCGGACCAGATCGCGCGGTGGGTGCCGGGGACGTACCAGTCGCTGGGTGCGGACGGGTTCGGCTTCGCGGACACCCGCGGTGCGGCGCGGCGCTTCTTCCACATCGACGCGCAGTCGATCGTGGTGGGGGTGCTCACCGAGCTGGCCAAGGAGGGGAAGGTGGACCGGTCGGTGCTGAAGCAGGCGATCGACCGCTACCAGCTGCTCGATGCGTCGGCGGCGGACCCGGGGGCCGCGGGCGGCGACGCGTAGCGTCCGTCAACTGCTCGATGGGGTGGTGTGCCCGTGGGTGACCCGCGGGCACCCCACCCCTTCACATTTCCTACGATGCGGCCATGAAGCGACCGCTCGCGCAAGTCCGTTGGGAACGGTTCACCCAGCGACCCCTTTTCGCCCTCGCCCTGGCCTTTGCCGTGGCCTATGCCGTGCCGATCGTCTCGCCCGACGCGGGCCGGGACGTGGTGGACGTGTGCCTCGCGGTGGAGTGGGTGGTGTGGGGTGCGTTCGCGTTGGACTACGTGGTCCGGCTCGGACTCGCCGAGCGGCGCGGGGAGTTCGTGCGGTCGCACTGGCTGGACCTGGGCGCGGTGCTGCTGCCGGTGATACAGCCGCTTCGCTTGCTGCGGCTCGTGTCGACGCTGCTGCTGGTGGGGCAGCGGGCGCGGATGGCTTCGCAGATACGGCTGACCACGTATGTCGCCGGGGCGGTGGTCGGGCTGCTGATGTTCGGGTCACTGGCGGTGCTGTCCGTGGAGCGGGACTCGCCGAACGGGAACATCAAGACGCTGGGTGACGCCGTGTGGTGGTCGTTCACCACCATGACGACGGTCGGGTACGGGGATCATGCGCCGACCACCGGGGTGGGACGGATGCTCGCGGTGGGGCTGATGCTGTCCGGAATCGCCCTGCTGGGTGTCGTGACGGCCAACATCGCCGCATGGTTCATAGCGCGGTTCGAGAAGGACGACGTGGAGGAACGACGGCAGACGGAGGCGATACAGGTACTGACGGAGGAGGTTCGGGCGCTCCGGGCGGAGGTCGCGCTGCTGTCGGGGGCGACTGTGCCGGGGCAGGTTGCGGAGGAGCAGCCTCGTTGACTGTGACCCGGGGTTGGGGCACGCTCGCCCGCGCCCGCGGGGTGCCGCTGCACCCGCCCGTGCCGCCCCACCGGCACGACTGCCCGCAGCACGGGGGCGCTGGCACTCGGGCACGGTTGCCTGCAGCCAGGTGGACACGGCGCCCGCGGCCGCATGGGCACTGGAGACGCAGCCACATCCGCAGCCGGGGGCACAGCCGCACCGGCACAACGGTTGCCCGCAGCTGGGTGGGCCCAGACACCCCCGGCCGCGTCGGCACGCTGGGCGCGACGCCCCGGCCAATCCGCGCCGGCGGCGCGCCGGCCCAGGCGCCTTCGCCCGCGGCTGTGTCAGAAGAAGCCGTAGCCCGGTGTCGCCGTTCCCGCCAGCCACAGGATGGCCAGCAGGGTGTCGATGGCGCCCAGGACCACTGCGACCAGGGCGGGGACGGGGCGGGCTCCTGACCAGGTTCGGCCCATGGCCAGCCAGCCGCAGATGATTGCTGCCGGGCCGAGGATGAGGCCCAGTACGAAGAAACCGGCGACCGCGCAGATGGTTCCGACGATCCCCAGAGTCGCGCTATCCGGCCCGGTCCGTGACCACGTCCGGCCACGTGAGCGGGGGTGCCTGCGCGTTCCGTGCGAGAAGCCCGCCATCGTCAACTCCCTGGTTCGGCGTTCGACTTGGCGAGTACCCACGGTGCGCGGCTCATGCCTGCGCGTCCGGCCTGTGGCGCGCCGACCCCCTCCGGCAGCGCGCCACAGGCCCTGGCTTGACCCACTGTGACCTGCACGCTTGCCGGAGGGGAGGGATCTTCGGCGGAGTCACTCTGATAGGCGAACTCCGGTGGAATCCCGTCAGATGTGGGCCGCGCCCGCACCCGCTTCCGCGTTCTCGCCCCGCTTGGTGAGGAACGCCACGAAGACCGCGACGACCGCCACACCGGCGGCGACCAGGGACGCCAGGCTCATGCCCGAGATGAACGTGTCGTGCGCGACGTCAGTGATCTTCGCGGCGATGGCGTCCGGCGTACCGGGAGCCAGCGGCGCCACGCCGACCTGGACCGCCTCGGAGGCCTGGGCCTCCTGCGCGGTGGTGAGCGGCGGCAGGCCCGCGGACGTCCAGTTGCCGGCGAGGTCGCTGTCGACCTTGGAGGCCATGACGGCGCCCAGGACGGCCGTACCGAGGCTGCCGCCGATCTGCATCGCGGCCTGCTGGAGACCGCCGGCGACACCGGACAGCTCCATGGGCGCGTTGCCGACGATGACCTCCGTGGCGCCGACCATGACCGGCGCGAGGCCGAGGCCGAGCAGGGCGAACCAGACCGACATGATGCCGCTGCCGGTGTCCGTCTGAAGCGTGGACATGCCGTACATGGCGATCGCGGTGAGCGCCATGCCGCCCGCCAGCGGGACACGCGGACCGAACTTGGTGATCATCGCGCCCGCGAGCGGCGAGCCGACGATCATCATTCCGGTGAGCGGCAGCAGGTGCAGACCGGCGTCGATCGGGCTCATGCCGTGGACGTTCTGGAGGTAGAACGTCACGAAGAACAGGCCGCCCATGAACGCGATGGCCATCAGGACCATCAGCACGACACCCGCGGACAGCGGGACCGAGCGGAAGAGGGCCAGCGGGATGAGGGGTTCCTTGACCCGCGTCTCCCAGAACGCGAAGAGCGCGAAGCCCACCACCGACCCGGCGATGAACAGCCACGTCTGGCCGGCGCCCCAGCCCCACTCCGGGGCCTTGATCAGGGCCCAGACCAGGGAGAACATCGCCGCCGAGAGCAGGGCTATGCCGAGGATGTCGAAGGAGCGCGGCGCCTTCTCCGCACGGTGGTCCAGGAGGATCACGACGCCCAGGACGACGGCGAGGATGCCGACCGGCACGTTGATGAAGAACACCGACTGCCAGTTGACGTGCTCGACGAGGACACCGCCGAGGATCGGGCCGCCGGCGGTGGAGGCGCCGATGACCATGCCCCAGATGCCGATGGCCATGTTGAGCTTCTCGGCCGGGAAGGTGGCCCGCAGCAGGCCGAGCGCGGCCGGCATCAGCAGCGCGCCGAACAGGCCCTGGAAGACACGGAAGGTGACGACCGCCGCGATGCTGCTGGACAGGCCGATCGCACCGGAGGCGGCGGCGAAGCCGATCACACCGATCAGGAAGGTCTGGCGGTGCCCGAACCGGTCACCGAGCTTGCCTGCGGTGATCAGGGCGACCGCGAGGGCGAGGAAGTAACCGTTGGTGATCCACTGGACCTGGGCGAAGGTGGCGCCGAGGTCCTTCTGGATGGCCGGGTTGGCGATGGCCACGATGGTGCCGTCGAGGGCCACCATCATGACCCCGACCGCGACGGTGATGAGAGTGAACCAGGGGTGGCCTCGCAGCCCCTTGGCCGGCGTCGCATCCGACGGGGCTACTGGCGCCTGGTCCCCCGGCCCCGTCGTTTTGATGGTGGTCTGACTAGTCATACGTTCGAGGCTAATGACAGCCACTGACAATTGACAAACCAATTCACAAGTCGGTTACTGACACGTATGGAAACACTGCGCGAACGCAAGAAGCAGCGCACCCGGGAAGCACTGCTGCGTACCGCGCTGGAGCTCTTCACCACCCAGGGTTACGAGCACACCACCGTCGACGACATCGCGGCGGCCGTCGATGTGTCACAGCGCACGTTCTTCCGCTACTTCGCCGGCAAGGAGGAGGCCGCCCTCGCCCTCCAGGACATGACGGTGGCGCACTTCCTGGAGGCGGTGCGCGAGCGCCCGCCGCACGAGGCCCCCATGCAGGCACTGCGCCAGGCCGTGCTGGAGGGCTGGGACACGCTCAACGAGGCGATCGAGGCCGTCGCACCCGTCGAGCTGTATCTGCGGATGTACCAGGTGATCGAGTCGACGCCCGTCCTGCTCGCTGCACATCTGCGCCGCTCGGCGGAGATCGAGGAGGCGATCGCGCGCATCCTCGCCGAGCGCGAGGGGGTCGACCTCGACACCGATCCGCGACCGCGGCTGGCAGTGGCCGTGTTCGGCGGCGTGATGCGGCTGACGGAGCGTCAGTGGAGCACCGGGGAGGACGTCAGCCTGGACGCCATGCGGGCACTGACCGTCTCACATCTCGAACAGGTGGGCCCGGCACTCAGTGAGAGCTGGCGAACACGCTGAGGTCATCGGCCCGTTTACCGCACCTTGATCGAAACGTGATACCCATCACTTGGTTAACGCGAGACCCTCTCGTTCTCCTAGTGTGTCCTCCCAGTGACTTCCTTCGACACGTCCCCGCAACTGAACGTCTGGCGCGCTCTGCTCGCACTGGCCGTGGTGTTCGTGATGCTGGCGACCACCGGCTGGACCGCTCTGCGCCACCACCGGAGCGCCGCACCGCTGCAGGCCTCGGTCAGCGCCTGGGAGCACGGCAGCATCGCCGGACGCGCCCTGCCGGACGTCGGCTCCTCCCCCACGAAGCTCGCCCGGTTCTTCGCCTCGCTCACCGATGCGCAGCGCGCCGGCCTCGTGCAGCGCTATCCGCTCGCGGTCGGCAACATGAACGGCGCGCCGGTCGAGCTGCGTTACAACGCCAACCGCGTCGCGCTCGACCAGGCCCGCAAGGTCGAGCGCAAACGCATGCACGACGAACGGCTCACGCCCTCCGGTCAGCGCGAGGCGGGGCAGCGTATGCACCGCTTCGAAGCGATGATGGAGCCGGACCGGCACATCCTCGCCTTCGACCCGGACGGCGCGGGACGCGCCGCGGAGGTGTTCGGCGATCTGAACCGGGCCGAGCGGATCTCGGTGGTCGTCCCCGGCGTCGACACCGACGTGCTCACCTTCCAGCGCACCAACGCCAGCCGCAAGTACTCCGCACCGGTCGGCATGGCGCAGTCCCTGTACGCGACCGAGCGCGAGATCAGCCCCGCGACACGCACGGCCGTGATCGCCTGGGCCGACTACACCTCCCCCGGCGGACTCGGCATCGAGTCGGCGACCGCGATGCGGGCGCAGAGCGGGGCCGTACGTCTGAACGCGCTGGTGCGCGGCCTGCCCGGCAGCTCGCCTGTCTCCCTCTTCTGCCACAGCTACGGCTCGGTGCTGTGCGGCCTCGCCGCGCCCGAGCTGCCGGACCGCGTGGCCGACATAGCGGTGGCCGGCAGCCCCGGCATGCGGGTCGCGAAGGCATCCCACCTGCGCACGTCCGCGCATGTGTGGGCGATGCGGGACGCGGACGACTGGGTCCAGGACGTGCCGTATCTCGAGGTCGGCGGGCTGGGGCACGGCGAGGACCCGGTGTCTTCGGCGTTCGGGGCGCGCGTGCTGTCGGCGCGCGAGGCGAAGGGACACGGCGGCTATTTCGAGCCGGGTACGGACAGTGTGGCGAACTTCGCCGAGATCGGAGTTGGCGCATACCACTCCGTGCAGTGCGCGGACGATGCCGAGGCCTGTCGGGTGGGTTTGTCCGACACGGCGTCGGCCGGACGCGCGTAGAAGCACAGGAATTGCGGTCTGCGCGGGGTGGCGACGGAGGAGCACGTGCCGCATACGATGAGCCGCATGGGTGACGTACTGGCCGGATTTCATGCCGCCTGGGAGTTCGAGTCCGACTCCGTGCTCATCCGTTACGAACGAGGGATTCGAACACCCAAGCTGTTTCAGGCGCTTGGGGAACGCCGGGTGCCGCTGGAGGCGATCGCCGGGGTGACGCTGACTCCGGGCAGGCGCGGGACGGTCGTGCTGCGCGTCGAACTGCGGCCCGGTGCCGATCCGTTGATGGAGGCGGCCGCCGGGCAGCTGAAGGAGGGCGGCGATCCGTATCGGCTGGTGCTGCCTGCCGAGCGGGAGACGCTGGCCGAGTACTACGCCGACGAGTTGCGTGCGCAGCTGACGAAGTCGGGCGCGGCGGACGAGTTCCTCGTGGGCGCGCCGGAGGTGCCGTTGTCGTTCAAGGCGTACGACGGGAAGGCGTCCTTCGACGGCGAGAACGTGCGCTTCAGGTGGTTCTGGACCGGGGCCTCGTCGGCGAAGTGGAAGGCGGGGGATCAGAGCTTTGCCGTCGCCGAGTTGAGCGGGGTCGAGTGGCGGTCACCGGAAGTCTTCGAGGGGCATCTGCGGTTGCTGCGGCGGGACTCCGTGGACGACCAGCCCGCGCAGGTCGATCATGATCCGGCGGCTGTGGTGTTCGGGCTGGGGTACGGGCCGGTGCATGAGTCGTTGCCGTTCGCTGCGGCGGTGTTGTCCGCGGTGCGGGATCGCTCCGCGGGGGATGCGGCTGTCCCGGCCGCGGCTGTGCCGCGCCGGGATCCTGCCGACATCGCCGAGCGGATTCGTCACCTCGGGGAGTTGCATCAGGCCGGGTTGGTGACGGATGAGGAGTTCTCGTCCAAGAAGGCGGAGTTGTTGGCGGAGTTGTAGGACTACGCGTCTGCCTGAGTGGTTCGTTGTCGGCTGCGGGTCGTATATGGCTGGTCGCGCAGTTCCCCGCGCCCCTGGGTGGCCTGCAGCCGCCGGCGCCCGCGAAGAACGCTCCTACTCCCTGCCCGCGGACGTGAAGGACATGTCCGTGTAGCGGTTGCCGGAGACCTTCGCCGCGATCGGCTCCAGCAGGGCCAGGTCCTCCTCGCCCAGCACGATCCTCGTCGCCGCCGCGTTCTCCTCCACCCTGGCCGGCTTGCGTGTGCCCGGGATCGGGACGATCGGCAGGCCGTGGACCGAGGCTCGTTGCTGCACCCAGGCCAGCGCGATCTGGCCGAGGGTGGCGCCGTGGGCCTCGGCGACCGTGCGGATCGGGTCCAGGAGTGCGGCGTTGGCCGCCGCGTTCTCGCCGGTGTAGCGGGGCTGTTGACGGCGGAAGTCACCGGCCGTCAGGTCCTCGGCCTTGGCGAACGCGCCGGTGAGGAAGCCGCGGCCCAACGGGGAGTACGGGACCAGGGTCACGCCCAGGTCGCGGGCTGCCGGGACCACGCTCGCCTCGATGTCCCGGCTGAACAGGGACCACTCCGACTGCACGGCCGCGATGGGGTGGACGGCGTGGGCGGCGCGCAGTTCCGTCGCCGTCACCTCGCTCAGGCCCAGGTGCTTGACCTTGCCCTCGCGGACCAGTTCCGCCATGACGGCGACGGTCTCCTCCAGAGGAACGTCCACGTCACGGCGGTGCATGTAGTAGAGGTCGATCGCCTCGGCGTCGAGGCGCTTGAGGCTCGCCTCGATGCACTGGCGGATGTAGGGCGTGTCGTTGCGGATGATCCGCTTCGTGGGGTCGTCGGGGTGAATCGCCAGGCCGAACTTGGTGGCGATGACGACCTCGTCGCGGTGCGCCTTCAAGAAGGGGGCGAGAAACCTCTCGTTCTCGCCGGCGCCGTACGCGTCCGCCGTGTCGTACAGCGTGACGCCCAGTTCGAGTGCCCGCTCCAGGGTCGCCCTGGACTCGCCCGCGTCGGAGGGGCCGTACCCGAAGCTCATGCCCATGCAGCCGAGGCCCTGGACCCCCACCTCGGGGCCCTGCGCGCCGAGTCGTGCTGTCGCGATCCTGCTGTCCGTCATCCGGCCTGCTCCGCCTTCTCCTGCTCGTACGTGTCCTGCTTGTACTTGTCCTGCTCGTACAGACGGCCCGCGTCCGCGTAGAAGCTGATCTTCCGGTCGAGCACGGCCAGCGTGTCCTGGAGCTCGGCGATCCGGGCGAGGACGTCGCGGCGGGTGGTCTCCAGCAGCTCGAAGCGCGCGCCGAACGTGTGGTCGCCCTCGCGCACCAGCTCGGCGTACCGGACCATGTCGGCGACCGGCATGCCGGTCAGCCGCAGCTTGCCGACGAGGTCGAGCCAGTCCAGGTCACGGTTGCTGTAGCGGCGCTGGCCCGTGTGCGAGCGGTCGATGTGCGGCATGAGGCCGATCCGCTCGTACCAGCGCAGGGTGTGGGCCGTCAGGCCGGTGAAGGCGACGACCTCGCTGATCGTGTAACTGTCCTGGCCCGCCGGCCGCCGGTGCGGATGCGGCGGGGCGGCACAACTGTCGGTCCTGGTGCTCGTGGTCTCCATCACCGTCATGCGTTCCACGCTATGGCCTTGGAGTGCGCTCCAAGCAAGCGGAAACGGTAAGAAAACCGCGGGACATGGCGTGATCACCGTGGTTAGCGTGCGAGGCATGAGTCTCGTACGCCGTGCCCTGCCCGAGGACGCCGCCGAAGTGCTGCGGCTGCGTCAGGTGATGATCGACTCGCTGGCCCGGACGGCCGGGGCGACTCAGTGGCACGGGGAGGCGCTGCCGACGCTGCGGGCCAGGCTCGCCGAGCCTCAGGGAGACTTCGCGGCGTTCGTCGTCGATCACCCCGAGCGGCCGGGGACTCTCGCCGCGCTGCTGGCGGGGACGCTGGAGTACCGGATCGGCCGGGCCGGCCACCCGCACGGGATGATCGGGTACGTCTTCAGCGTCGCCACCGACCCGGACGCCCGGCGCCGCGGGTACGCACGCGCGTGCATGGAGGGGTTGCTGGACTGGTGCCGCGAGCGGGGTGCCAGTCACGTCATGCTCACCGCGTCCGCCGACGCCGAGCCGATGTACACGGCACTCGGCTTCACCCGGGACTCGGACCCCTCGATGCGGCTCTACCTGTGAGCGGCTTAGGCTCACAGGCATGTCGCTGAGCAGCCTCGCACTGATCGATAACTGGCCGGTTCCCTCCGCCGCGGCGGGTGTCGTACGGGCGGACGGCACGGTCCTGGGTACGCACGGCCCCGTCGCGCACCGCTTCCCGCTGGCCTCGGTCACCAAGCCGCTGGCCGCCTACGCGGTCCTCGTCGCGTACGAGGAAGGGGCCGTCGAGCTCGACGAACCGGCCGGGCCGCAGGGCTCGACGGTGCGGCATCTGCTCGCGCACACCTCGGGGCTGGCCTTCGACGAGCACCGGGTGACGGCCCCGCCCGGGGAGCGGCGGCTGTACTCGAATGCCGGGTTCGAGCAGCTCGGAGACCATGTGGCCAAGGCGACGGACATCCCGTTCGGGGAGTATCTGCGGCAGGCTGTGCTGGAGCCGCTGGGCATGACGGCCACGTCGCTGGAGGGCTCGCCGGCGAAGGACGGGGTGTCGACGGTCGAGGATCTGCTGCGGTTCGCGGCGGAGGTGCAGGCGCCGCGGCTGCTGGACCCGCGGACGGTGGCGGCGGCGATGACCGTGCAGTACCCGGGGACGAAGGGTGTGCTGCCGGGGTACGGGCACCAGAACCCGAACGACTGGGGGCTCGGCTTCGAGATCCGGGACGGCAAGTCGCCGCACTGGACGGGTTCGGCGTCCTCGCCGCGCACCTTCGGACACTTCGGTCAGTCGGGCACGTTCCTGTGGATCGACCCGGACGCCGGGGCGGCCTGTGTCGCGCTGGCGGACCGGGCGTTCGGGCCGTGGGCGGCCGAGGTCTGGCCCGGCTTCACGGACTCGGTTCTCGCCGAGCTGTAGTCCCCTCCGCCGCGAGGGCCTCGCCCTCCCCTTCGGTGTCGATGTGCGGCAGCAGCCGGTCCAGCCAGTGGGGCGTCCACCAGGCGTGCGGGCCCAGCAGCGTCATCACGGCGGGCACCATGAGCAGCCGGACCACCGTGGCGTCGATGAGCACACTGACGGCGAGGCCAAGGCCCAGCATCTTGACCACGATGTTGTCGCTGATGATGAACGCCGCGAAGACGCTCACCATGATCAGCGCGGCGCAGGTGATGACGCGTGCGGTGATCTCCAGCGCGTGGGCGACCGAGTCCTTGGCGTTCCCGGTGCGCAGCCAGGCCTCGTGCACCCGGGACAGCAGGAAGATCTCGTAGTCCATGCTGAGCCCGAAGATGATGGCGAACATCATCATCGGCACATAGCTCTCGATGGGCACCTTCCCGTGGACGCCCAGTGCGGGTCCGCCCCAGCCCCACTGGAACACGGCGACGACGACGCCGTACGAGGCCGCGATCGACAGGACGTTGAGGACGGCGGCTTTCACGGCGACGAGCAGGCCGCGGAAGACCGCGAGGACGATCAGGAAGGCGAGGCCGACCACGACGGCGATGATCACCGGCAGCCGCTGCGCGACGATGTCGCGGAAGTCGACCTGGACGGCCGTCGTCCCGGTGACGTAGCCCTTGGCGTCGGTGCCGGAGGCGGCGTCGGGGAGGGTGTGGTCGTAGAGCCGGTTCGTGAGGTTGGTGGTGTCCTTGTTCTGCGGGGACACCGACGAGTAGACCGTGCCGACCAGGACGTCGCCGTCCTGCGTCGGCATCAGCGGGCTGACGAAGGAGGTCCCGGGCTCGTCGTTCAGGGCCTGCTGGGTCTTCGAGGCCAGGTCCGAGCGCTGCGAGTCCGGTACGGAGGTCTGGTCGACCACGACGGTGAGCGGCCCGTTGGAGCCGGCGCCGAACGCGTCGGTCATCAGATCGAAGGCCCGCCGGTCGGTGAAGGACTTGGGGTCGGCGCCGTCGCCGATGTGGCCGAGCTGGATCGAGAAGACGGGGATGGCCAGCACCGCGACGGTGACGACGCCGGCGGACAGGTACCGCCACGGATGGTGCTCGACGCGCTTGGCGTAGCGGTGCCAGGTGCCCTCGGACGTGTCGCTGCCGGCCTCGGTCTCGGCGATGGGCTTGCGCACATGCCAGCGGTCGATCTTGCGGCCGAGCAGCCCCAGCATGGCCGGGACCAGGGTCAGCGCGCCCAGGACGGCGGAGACGACCGTGACGGCCGCGGCGACGCCGAGCAGGCCGATGAAGCTCACGCCGGACACCCACAGGCCCATCAGGGCGACGATCACCGTGGTCCCGGAGACCAGGACCGCGCGTCCGGAGGTGGCGGCGGCGTGGCCGGCGGCGTGCACCGGGTCGGCGCCGTCCATGAGGTTCTGCCGGTGCCGGGTGAGCAGGAAGAGGGCGTAGTCGATGCCGACACCCAGGCCGATCATCGTGGCCAGGGTGGGCGAGACCGTGGCGAAGGTGAACGCGAGGGCCAGCAGTCCGAGGCAGGCCAGGCCGCCGACCACCGCGATCAGTGCGGTGACCAGGGGCAGTCCGGCGGCGAGCACACTGCCGAAGCCGATCAGCAGGACGACGATGGCGACGGCGAACCCGATCGCCTCGCTGATCCGGTCGTTGCCGGCGGGACGGGCCAGCTCGCCGAGCGATCCGCCGTACTCGACGTCGACGCCGGCCTCTCTGAGCGGCTCCACGGCGTTGTCGACGCCGTGCAGGTAGCTCTCGCCGAGAAGGGAGGGCTGTTCGTTGAAGCGGATGGTGATGTAGCCGGTCTGCCCGTCCGAGGACAGCGGCCCGACCTTCGAGGAGGTGGCCTCCAGCGGGTTCTGCACCGACAGCACCTTCGGCAGCTTCTCCAGGTCGGCGACGGCGGTCGACATCTGCGAGCTGACCGAGGTCAGGGACTTGTCCGCGTCGTGCATGACGATCTGGCTGCTGTAGCCGCCGGCCTGCGGATCGTGCTCCTTGAGGACGTCCAGGCCCTCCTCGGACTGCACGTCGGACAAGGCGAAGTTGTTCTCGTACTCCCCGCCGTGGATGTGGTTGAGAGCCTGGAGCACGCCGAGTGCCACGACCCAGGCGACGATCACGATCACGAAGTGGTGGGCACACCACTCACCGAGCCGTCGCAGTCCCCCGGTCCGGGTCTTGTCCTGTCCCCCTGCTGCTCTGCCTTCTGCCATGGCCCCCGGCTCTTCTCTGCCGAGCGAGTGTCGGACCCCTTCATTTGAAGTCCCTGGGATCACTCCGGCATCCCCGGCCCGGCACCTACTGGGCCATTGGGGCCATCTCCCACACCAGCAGCTCCGCCGCGGTCACCGCGACGGCCTCCACGTCCTTGGCGTCCGTGATGCGCCCCGCGTCGCCGGCGCCCAGCTCCTCGCCGTCCAGGCGCACGTCGCCGCGCACGACGTGCACGTACAGGAACGCCCCGTCCGGCACCGCCGTCCGCTCCCCCGCCCCCAGCCGCCGCACATGGAGCATCGCGCCCGCCTCCGGGACGGCGTACGGCGTCGAGTCCGCGATGCCGTGGACGATCTCGTACGACGGGTCGCCGCCCGGCGTCAGCGGGGCCAGCCAGGTCTGGATGAAGGTGAGGGGCGTGCCCGCGTCGTTGCGTTCGACGTGCCGTACGCCGCCCGCCGAGCTCAGCCGCTGGACGTCGCCGGGGCCGACCCGGGTCTCGTGGCCCGTGGAGTCGCGGTGGGTCAGTTCGCCCTCGACAACCCAGGTCACGATCTCGGTGTGGCTGTGGGGGTGCTCGTCGAAGCCGGCGCCGGGGGCGAGCCGCTCCTCGTTGCAGGCGATCAGCGCGCCGAAGCGGAGGTTGTCGGGGTCGTAGTGCGGGCCGAAGGAAAAGGCGTGGCGTGACTCGATGCCCGCTGCCGGATCCCCTCCGGGATAGCGCTCCGCGGCGCGCCGTACGTCCATCACGGGCACCACGGTAGCCCTGCCGGGCGGCCGGCACGGGTAAGTGCCCACCACGGCTCACTGTGCCGACGCGGAGGCCCGACGGGTGAAGCACGATCGCCGTCCCGACACCGGCTGAGGCGCCCCGGAGGCGACCGAGCCCTCAAGCACAACCCCCCTCTGGCACGCACTCGCGTCCGGATAAGGCAGTCTTGTCCCCGTGCCCGAACCCGTATCCCGTAAGTCCGAACCCGCCGCGCGCGACGTCCACCAGCACGCAGCGACCCTGAAGCGGCTCGAGAAGTCCTCCGGATCGCTCGCCGCGCAGGCCATCACGCGGATGGACGAGACGCTGCCGTGGTACCGGGCCATGCCCCCGGAGAACCGTTCCTGGATCGGCCTCGTGGCCCAGGCCGGTATCGCCGCCTTCACCGAGTGGTTCCGGCATCCCGACGCGCCCCAGGCGATCTCCACCGACGTCTTCGGGACCGCCCCGCGCGAGCTGACCCGCGCGATCACGCTGCGCCAGACCGTCGAGATGGTGCGCACGACCATCGAGGTCATGGAGTCGGCCATCGACGAGGTCGCCGCTCCCGGCGACGAGAGCGTGCTGCGGGAGGCCCTGCTCGTCTACGCCCGGGAGATCGCCTTCGCCACCGCCCAGGTCTACGCCCAGGCCGCCGAGGCGCGCGGTGCCTGGGACGCGCGCCTGGAGTCGCTCGTCGTGAACGCCGTGCTCAGCGGCGAGGCCGACGAAGGGGCCGTGTCACGGGCCGCCGCGCTCGGGTGGAACTCGCCCGAGCATGTGTGCGTGGTGCTCGGGACGGCGCCCGACGGGGACAGCGAGCTGACGGTCGAGGCCATCCGGCGGGCCGCCCGGCACGCGAAGCTCCAGGTGCTGACCGGGGTGCTCGGGGACCGGCTGGTCGTCATCGCGGGCGGCAGCGACAGCCCGCTGGCGGTCGCCAAGTCGCTGATCGGGCCGTATGCCGCAGGTCCCGTCGTCGCGGGGCCCGTCGTACCCGATCTGCTGGCCGCCACGCGGTCCGCGCAGGCCGCGGCGGCCGGGCTGAAGGCTTGTACCGCCTGGCAGGACGCCCCGCGGCCGGTCCTTGCGGACGATCTGCTTCCGGAGCGTGCCATGGCGGGCGATCCCAGTGCGCGCGAGCAGTTGGTGGAGGAGATCTACAGACCGCTGGAGGAGGCCGGGTCGGCGCTTCTGGAGACGCTTTCCGTCTATCTCGAACAGGCGAGCAGTCTGGAGGGCGCCGCGCGGATGCTGTTCGTGCATCCCAACACCGTGCGCTACCGGCTTCGACGTGTGACTGACGTCACCGGCTGGTCGCCGTCCGATGTACGCTCCGCGTTCACTTTGCGGATCGCGCTGATCCTGGGGCGTCTGGTCGACGGCGATCTCCAGCTCTAGGCTTTTGTCGGGGGCCCACAAAACGCCCCCGTGTTCTTCGTCCTTGTCCTCACGGGCGGCCGTGCCCGTCCCCAAGAGAGAGTGTGAGAGTGCTCGTACTCGTCGCTCCCGGCCAGGGCGCCCAGACGCCCGGCTTCCTGACCCCCTGGCTCGAACTCCCCGGTGTCCGCGGTGCCCTCGAGGCATGGTCCGACGCCGTGCAGCTCGACCTCGTCCGCTACGGCACCGAGGGCGACGCGGAGGAGATCCGCGACACCTCGGTCGCCCAGCCGCTGCTGGTGGCTGCCGGGCTGGCCTCCGCGTACATGCTCTTCGACGACCCCGCCGAGCTGCCCCGGAAGGTCGGCGCGATCGCCGGGCACAGCGTCGGCGAGCTGACCGCCGCCGCCCTGGCCGGAGTGCTCCCCGACGAGGAGACCGTCCGGCTCGTCCGCGCCCGTGGCCTGGCCATGGCCGAGGCCGCCGCGATCACCGAGACCGGCATGTCGGCGCTGCTCGGCGGCGACCCCGAGGTCAGCGTCGCGCACCTGGAGAAGCTGGGCCTGACCCCGGCGAACATCAACGGCGCCGGGCAGATCGTGGCCGCGGGCACCATGGAGCAGCTCGCCGCGCTGAACGAGGACAAGCCCGAGGGCGTGCGCAAGGTCGTGCCGCTGAAGGTGGCCGGTGCCTTCCACACGCACCACATGGGCCCCGCCGTCGAGAAGCTCGCCGAGGCCGCCAAGGAGCTCGTGCCCGGCGACCCGCGGCTCACCTACGTCTCCAACAAGGACGGCAAGGCGGTCGCCACCGGCACCGAGGTGCTGGAGCGTCTCGTCGGGCAGGTCGCCAACCCGGTCCGCTGGGACCTGTGCATGGAGACCTTCAAGGAGCTCGGCGTCACGGCCCTGATCGAGGTGTGCCCGGGTGGCACGCTGACCGGTCTGGCCAAGCGCGCGCTGCCGGGTGTGAAGACCCTGGCCCTCAAGACCCCCGACGACCTGGACGCTGCTCGCGAGCTCATCGCAGAGCACGCCTGACAAGGAGCCCTGAGCATGGCGAAGCTGAAGCCCAGCAAGGGCGCCCCGTACGCGCGCATCCTCGGCGTCGGCGGCTACCGTCCGACCCGGGTCGTGCCCAACGAGGTGATCCTGGAGAAGATCGACTCGTCCGACGAGTGGATCCGTTCGCGCTCCGGCATCGAGACGCGGCACTGGGCGAACGACGAGGAGACCGTCGCCGCGATGTCGATCGAGGCGTCCGGCAAGGCGATCGCCGACGCGGGGATCGCCGCCGAGCAGATCGGCGGCGTGATCGTCTCGACCGTGTCGAACTTCCGGCAGACCCCGGCCGTCGCGACCGAGATCGCCGACAAGCTCGGCACGAACAAGGCCGCCGCCTTCGACATCTCGGCCGGCTGCGCGGGCTTCGGCTACGGCCTGACCCTCGCCAAGGGCATGATCGTCGAGGGTTCCGCCGAGTACGTCCTCGTCATCGGCGTGGAGCGACTGTCCGACCTCACCGACCTGGAGGACCGTGCGACGGCCTTCCTGTTCGGCGACGGCGCCGGGGCGGTCGTGGTCGGTCCCTCCCAGGAGCCGCACATCGGCCCGACCGTGTGGGGCTCGGAGGGCGACAAGTCCGAGACGATCAAGCAGACGGTGCCGTGGGACCAGTTCCGGATCGGCGATGTCTCCAAGCTTCCGCTGGACAGCGAGGGCAACGTCAAGTTCCCCGCGATCACGCAGGAGGGCCAGGCGGTGTTCCGCTGGGCCGTGTTCGAGATGGCGAAGGTGGCCCAGCAGGCGCTGGACGCGGCCGGAATCACCTCGGACGACCTGGACGTCTTCATTCCGCACCAGGCCAACGAGCGGATCATCGACTCGATGGTGAAGACACTGAAGCTGCCGGAGCACGTCACGGTCGCCCGCGACGTACGCACCACCGGCAACACCTCGGCCGCCTCGATTCCGCTCGCGATGGAGCGGCTCCTGGCGACCGGTGAGGCGAAGAGCGGCGACACCGCACTAGTCATCGGATTCGGGGCGGGTCTCGTTTACGCCGCCACGGTCGTTACTCTCCCCTAGGCACTCCGTGCCGGATCATGCGAGCCGGCACGGGAAACGCACCACCTGCCGCTGCTGCGGTGGGCGCGCCAAACCCTCTGAAGAACCTGAACAACAACGAAGGAGCGCCAAGATGGCCGCCACTCAGGAAGAGATCGTCGCCGGTCTCGCCGACATCGTGAACGAGATCGCCGGCATCCCGGTTGAGGACGTCCAGCTGGACAAGTCCTTCACCGACGACCTGGACGTCGACTCGCTGTCCATGGTCGAGGTCGTCGTCGCCGCCGAAGAGCGCTTCGACGTGAAGATCCCGGACGAGGACGTCAAGAACCTCAAGACCGTGGGCGACGCGACCGACTACATCCTCAAGCACCAGGGCTGATCCCCTGATCAGGCCCCAGGGCTGACTGCCCCGCCACCCGGCGGTGGCGCCGCTGAATCCTCGTATCCGTTGGAGAAAGAATTCCCGTGAGCTCGACCAATCGCACCGTGGTCGTCACCGGTATCGGCGCAACCACACCGCTGGGTGGCGACGCAACCTCTACCTGGGAGGGCCTGATCGCCGGACGTTCCGGTGTCAAGCCCCTGGAGCAGGACTGGGCCGCCGACCAGGCGGTCCGTATCGCCGCGCCGGTCGCGGTGGAGCCGACCGAGGTCATCCCGCGGCCGCAGGCCCGCCGACTGGACCGCTCGGCGCAGTTCGCGCTGATCGCCGCGCAGGAGGCCTGGAAGGACGCCGGCTTCGCGGCGAAGGCCGGGGAGGACACCACTGTCGACCCGGACCGCCTCGGTGCTGTCATCGCCTCCGGCATCGGCGGCGTGACGACCCTGCTCGACCAGTACGACGTGCTCAAGGAGAAGGGCGTCCGCCGCGTCTCCCCGCACACCGTCCCCATGCTGATGCCGAACAGCCCGTCCGCGAATGTGGGTCTGCTGGTGGGCGCCCGCGCGGGTGTGCACACGCCGGTCTCCGCCTGCGCGTCGGGCGCCGAGGCCATCGGCTACGCCATCGAGATGATCCGCTCCGGCCGCGCCGACGTCGTCGTCGCGGGTGGCACGGAGGCGGCGATCCACCCGCTGCCGATCGCCGCGTTCGGCAACATGATGGCGATGTCCAAGAACAACGAGAACCCGCAGGGTGCGTCGCGTCCCTACGACGTCGCCCGCGACGGCTTCGTCCTCGGTGAGGGCGCCGGCGTGATCGTCCTGGAGTCCGCCGAGCACGCGGCCAAGCGCGGTGCCCGCGTGTACGCCGAGGCGGTCGGGCAGGGCATCTCCGCCGACGCGCACGACATCGTGCAGCCGGAGCCCGAGGGCCGCGGCATCTCGCACGCGCTGCAGAACCTGCTGGACCGCAACGACCTGGACCCGGCGGAGATCGTGCACGTCAACGCGCACGCGACGTCGACGCCGGCCGGTGACATCGCTGAGCTCAAGGCGCTGCGGAAGGTGTTCGGCGACGACGCCGACCACATGGCGGTGTCCGCGACGAAGTCGATGACCGGGCATCTGCTCGGTGGCGCCGGTGGCGTCGAGACGGTGGCGACGGTGCTCGCGCTGTACCACCGGGTCGCTCCGCCGACCATCAACGTCGAGAACCTCGACCCGGAGGCCGAGGCGAACGCCGACGTCGTCCGCGGTGAGGCGCGCAAGCTGCCCGTCGAGGGCCGGATCGCCGCGCTGAACGACTCGTTCGGCTTCGGCGGCCACAACGTGGTGCTGGCGTTCAGGACCGTCTGAGCGGCATCCATAGCATCCATACGTAGGTCGTCCATACGTACGTGAAGGGGCCCCACCTTTCGAGGTGGGGCCCCTTCATGTGTCCAAGTGTCAGCAAGTGTCAGACCACCTGGTGCAACCAGCGCACCGGCGCTCCCTCACCCGCGTACCGGAACGGCTCCAACTCGTCGTCCCACGGCTTGCCCAGGAGCTTGGCGATCTCTGCCTCCAGGTCCGTCTCGCCGTGCTGGGAGCGGGTCAGGGCGGCGCGCAGGCGGTCCTCCGGGATGAGGATGTCGCCGTGGATGCCGGTGACGGCGTGGAAGATGCCCAGGTCGGGGGTGCAGCTGTAGCGCTCGCCCTCGGCGGTGGGGCAGGGCTCGGCCGTGACCTCGAAGCGCAGGAGGTGCCAGCCGCGCAGGGCGGAGGCCAGCTTGGAGGCGGTACCCGCCTCGGCCTGCCAGGAGAACTCCGAGCGCCAGGTGCCGGGCGCGGCCGGCTGCCGGATCCAGTCGAGGTTGACGCGCGTGCCGAGCACCCCGGCGACGGCCCACTCGACATGCGGGCACAGCGCGCGCGGCGCGGAGTGCACGTACAGAACTCCACGTGTCGTCACCGGGACCTCCGGGCAGAGCGGACATCTTGCGAACTGGCGGACGATAGTGGCCGGGCAGCCACGTTGATGGCGAGGCTACCGTGCGGCGGCGCAAGGAGTGTGACGTACCGTCGGTCCAGGTGCCGGGAAACGCCCGTCATTCACCCGGCAGGACGCTTGTACGGGTGTGAGCCGTTGCATGAGACGGCCGGGAACCCTCGTGCGTTGTTATTGGTTGTGAACCATGACAGGGCCGAGTGAGGGGATGGACCGGGTATGCGGAAGCGGCGGCACCTCTCGCGCGCTGTCCTCGCCGCCGTGACCACGGCCGTGCTGGGCGTGGCCGGTTGTGACGCCATCGGCGGCAACTCCCCGGAGCCGTCCGGCAGCGACGCGCCGAGTGCGCGGCCGAAGCCGACTCCGACCTGGGACCGCAGCCCTGCCTCGGTCGCGGCCGTGGGCGACTCCATCACGACCGGTTTCGACGCCTGTTCGGTCCTGTCGGACTGCCCCGAGGTCTCCTGGGCGACCGGCAGCAGTCCCCGCGTCGACAGTCTCGCCGTCAGGCTGCTGGGCAGGGCGAAGGCGGCGGAGCGGAGCTGGAACTACGCGGTGACCGGGGCGCGGATGGCCGACGTGCCCGGGCAGATGGCGCAGGCGGTGACACGCCGGCCGGAGTTGGTGGCGGTGATGGCGGGGGCGAACGACGCCTGCCGGGACACGACCGCCGCGATGACCTCGGTGGCCGACTTCCGGACGCAGTTCGAGGACGCGATGGGCACGCTGCGCGAAGCGCTGCCGAAGGCCCAGGTCTACGTCGCAAGCGTGCCGAATCTGATGCGGCTGTGGGAGCAGGGCCGTACGAGCCCGATGGGCAAGCAGGTCTGGAAGCTCGGCATCTGCCCGTCGATGCTGGGCGACGCCGACTCCCTGACCGCGGCGGCGAACCAGCGGCGCGAGACGGTGCAGGAGCGGGTCGAGGCGTACAACGACGTGCTGGAGCAGGTCTGTGCGAAGGACCGCCGCTGCCGGTTCGACGACGGCGCGGTGTACGAGTTCCGCTTCGGCGGCAAGCAGCTGAGCCAGTGGGACTGGTTCCATCCGAGTGTCAACGGCCAGGCACGGCTTGCCGAGATCGCCTACCGGACCGTCACGAACTAGTGTTCCGCTCATGAGCGAACACTTCGGCACACTTTCCGACGGCACCCCGGTCCACCGCTGGACGCTGGAGCGCGCGGGCCTGCGGGTACGGGTGCTGTCGTACGGCGGGATCGTGCAGTCGCTGGAGGTGCCGGACCGGGAGGGGCACGCCGCGAGCGTGGTGCTGGGGTTCGCCGGCCTGGAGGGCTATGTGTCGCACCCGGGGCCCTATCTCGGCGCCCTGATCGGGCGGTACGCCAACCGGATCGCGCACGGCCGCTTCCCGCTGGACGGCCTGACGTACGCGCTCGACCCCAACGACCCGCCCAACTCCCTGCACGGCGGCGCACGCGGCTTCGACAAGCGGGTGTGGGAGATGACGCCGGTCGAGCACGGTGTGCGCCTGAGCCGGGTCAGCAGGCATGGCGAGGAGGGCTTCCCGGGGCAGCTGGAGGTCTCGGCGACCTACTCCCTGTCGTCCGACGGGGCGCTGCGGATCGCGTACGAGGCGGTGACGGACGCGCCGACCGTGGTGAACCTGACCAACCACAGCTACTTCAACCTCGCCGGAGCGGGTTCGGGCAGCGCGAGCGGCCATGAACTGCGGCTGGCCGCCTCCCGGTACACCCCGGTCGACGCGGACCTGATCCCGACCGGCGACCTGGACGAGGTCGCCGGCACCCGCTTCGACTTCCGCCGGACCAGGAAGGTCGGCGCCGGGTACGACCACAACTTCGTGCTGGACAAGGGGGTGACGGGAGCTGCGGAGGAGGTCGCCGAGCTGTACGACCCGTCGACCGGGCGGGCGCTGAGGGTGGCGACCACCGAGCCCGGGCTCCAGCTGTACACCGCCGAGCATCTGACCGAGCCCTTCGCCCCGGGCGACGGCATCGCGCTGGAGACCCAGCACTTCCCCGACTCCCCGAACCGGCCGGAGTTCCCGAGCACGGTGCTGCGGCCGGGCGAGGTGTTCCGGTCGGAGACGGTGTACGGCTTCTCCGTCCGTTAGCGGGAGCGCAAGCCGCGGCCTGCCCGGGGACGAGCCCCGGCCCGGGCGTCAGGACCGGACCGGGGCTGTTCCTGGGGCACTTCTCCCGCGTCAGACGTTAATCGTCGCCGTCACCCGACGGTCGGCGATCGAGCGGCCCACCTGGATCTCGTACGAACCCTTCACAAACGTCCACGAATTGGTCTGCTCGTCCCACATCTCGAAAGCGCGGCGCGGAAGTTCGATGACGGCCTCGGCCGTCTCGCCGGGCCCCGCCGCCACGCCCGCGAATCCGGCCAGTCCGCGCGCCGGGCGGTCGGTGCCGGGCTCGGCCGGCGCCAGGTAGACCTGCACGACCTCGCGCCCCGCACGCTCGCCGGAGTTGCGGAGGCGGACCGTGACCGTGGTCCCCTCGACCTTGACGGACTCGTAGGTCCACTCGGTGTAGCCGAGGCCGTGCCCGAAGGGGTACGACGGGACCCGGCCCTCCTTCTCCCAGGCGCGGTAGCCGATGAAGACGCCCTCGTCGTACGGGAGTTCGCCGGCCGAGGGCACTACCTGGGTGACCGGGGCGTCGGTCAGGGAGCCCCAGGTGGTGGGCAGCCGGCCGCCGGGCTCGTGGGCGCCGGTGAGGACGTCCGCGAGTGCCGCGCCGGCCTCCTGGCCGGGGAACCAGCCGAGCAGCACCGCGGCGACGTCCTCGCGCCACGGCAGTTCCACCGGGGAGCCGGAGTTGACGACCACGACGGTGTTGGGGTTGGCGGCGGCGACGGCGCGGACCAGGTCGTCCTGGTGGCCGGGCAGGGTGAGGTCCGTGCGGTCGAAGCCCTCGGACTCGACGCGGTCGGTGGTGGCGACCACGACGACGGCCGTGTCGGCGGTGCGGGCGGCCTCGACGGCTTCGGCGATCAGCTCGTCGGGGTCGCGCTGCGGCTCCTGGTGCGCGAGGGTGAAGCCGACGACCCTCAGCGGGGCGCCCTCGGGGAACTCGACGACGTGGGTGAGGGAGACCTCGACCGGTGCGCCGGCGGTGAGTTCGGGCTGGGCGCGGGGGACGGGAGCGCCGAAGAAGGCGGCGAAGGGGTCCGCCTTGGCGGGGCGCTCGACGTCGTCGTAGTACGTCGTGCCGTCGATCGTGAGCTTGAACGCGCCGATGCCCTTGATGCCGAAGGTGTGCGGGCCGGTGTCGCGCGGGGTGAAGGTGCCGGTCAGCTCGACGGTGCGCAGGGTCTCGTGGGTCACGCCCTCGGGGAGGTCGCCGCCCATCCACTGGATGTGGCCGTTGGGGGCGGAGCCGGTGCCGATGACGTTCCCGTCGGCGTCCCGGCACACGGCCCGCAGTTCGAAGCCCTTGTCGGCGATGCCGAGTTCGGTGTTCGGGTCGGCGCCGACGGCGTAGGCGAGGGTGCCCTCGGGGAGGGCGGCGGTGAGGCCGTCGAGCGGGGAGACGATCCGGTCGGGGAAGACGGTGGCGGAGCCGCCGCCCAGGACCCGGGCGTCCCGGGCTGCGGCGCCGATCAGCGCGACGGTGGCGTTCGGCCGCAGCGGGAGGGCGTCGCCCTGGTTGCGGACCAGGACGAAGGAGCGGCGGGCGATCTCGCGGGCGAGTCCGGGGCCGTCGACGCTCTCGGGGTACTGGGTGACGACGGGCTCGGCACCGTCGAGGATGCCGACACGGGCGGCGAGCCGCAGGACGTTGCGCACGGCGTCGTCGACCTTGGCCTCGGTCACCTTCCCGTCCCGTACGGCCTGGGCGAGGGGCTCGCCGTACACGGTCTGCGGGCCGGGCATGGCGACGTCGAGGCCGCCCTCGATGGCGCCGACGGTGGACCGGGCGGCCATCCAGTCGGAGACGTTGTAGCCGTCGAAGCCCCATTCCCCGCGCAGGACTTCGTTCACGAGGTACTGGTGCTCGCTCATCGTCGTGCCGTTGACCGTGTTGTAGGCGGTCATGATGCCCCAGGGGTGGGCGTTTTCGACGATGATCTCGAAGGGCGCCAGATACAGCTCGCGCAGGGCGCGTTCGGAGACGAGGTTGTTGACGGTGAAGCGCTCGGTCTCGGCGTCGTTGGCGACGAAGTGCTTCACGGTGGTGCCGACGCCGCCGGACTGGACGCCGTTCACATAGCCCGCGCCGATGGTCCCCGTCAGGTACGGGTCCTCGCTGTACGCCTCGAAGTGGCGGCCGCCGAGCGGGGAGCGGTGGAGGTTGACGGTGGGGGCGAGCAGCACGTGGACGCCCTTGCGGCGGGCCTCCTGGGCGAGGAGGGTGCCGGCGCGGCGGGCGAGGTCCGGGTCCCAGGTGGCGGCGAGGGCGGTGGGCGAGGGCAGCGCGACGGACGGGTCGTCGGCGGTCCAGTGCACGCCCCGCACACCGATCGGGCCGTCGGACATGACGAGGGACTTCAGGCCGATCTCGGGCAGCGCGGGCAGGGTCCAGGTGTCCTGGCCGGAGAGCAGCCGCGCCTTCGCGTCGAGGTCGAGCGCGGCGAGGGCGGCCTCGACGGCCGCCTCGCGTGCTTCGTCGGCCTGCGTACGGGTTCCCGCCATCGCGGTTCCTCCTCGTTGAGTCCGGACTGTGCCTCCATCCTGCATCGGCTACCTGTAGACCGGTAGGTTTCGTTATCTTGCTGTTATATTATGGGTACGACGATGCCGTACGGTGACGCCATGAACGCCAGGGTCAGAAGCGAGGAGCGCCGCGCCGAAATCGTCCGGGCGGCCCTGGAGGTGATCGCCGAGCGCGGTTACCGGGGGGCGAGCCTCGCCGCGGTGGCCGAGCGGGTCGGGCTCACCCAGCAGGGGCTGCTGCACTACTTCCCGACCAAGGACGCGCTGCTCGTCGCGGTGCTCCAGGAGCGGGACCAGTGGGACGCCGTACCCGACACGCGGTGGCGCGTCGACCTGCTCGCCTCGCTCGTCGAGTACAACGCGATGCGGCCCGGCATCATCCAGACCTTCTCGGCGCTGCTCGGCGAGAGCGTGACCGACGGGCATCCCGCGCGCGAGTACTTCTCCGAGCGCTACACGCGCGTGCGGGCGAGCATGGCGGAGGTCCTGCGCGTCGAGTACGGCGACCGGCTGCCGAACGGGCTGACACCGGAGCGTACGGCGCCCCTGCTGGTCGCCGTCATGGACGGGTTGCAGTACCAGTGGCTCCTGGACCCGGAGTCGGTGGACATGCCGGGCGCGTTCCGCGACTTCCTCAGCCTGCTGGGCGAGGACGCGGACTGAGGGCGGCGACGACCTCGACCTCCACGCGGGCCTGAGGCCTGAACAGCCTCGGCACCTCGAAGGTCATGCTGGTGGGCGGGGTGCCGGCGAGGAACTGCCGCCGTACGGTGCCGTATTCGTCCAGGGTGCCGATGTCGGTGAGACAGGTGCGGATGTTGATGACGTCCGCCAGCGTGGCGCCATGGGCCTCGAGCAGGGCGGCGATGGTCTCGAAGATGCCGCGGGTCTGCTCGGCGACCGTGGCGCCCTCGGCGATCTGCCCGGAGAGGAACAACAGCGCGCTGCCGTCGGCGTGTTCGACGCGGGCGACCTGGGAGTAGTACGGGCTCAGGGGCTGGGGTGCGGAGGGCGGGTTGTCGACGGTGATCTGCATGCCGTCGACGCTAGGTGCGGGCTTGTGATGCGACAAGCGAATGTCCAGCATGGCTGCCATGCCGAAACAGCATGAGCACCAGCAGGAGACTCAGCTTGAGTTCCCCGAGGTCTCCAGTGTGTGGCTGAGGGCGTTCCTGGAGGTCGCCCGGCTCGGTTCCTTCACCGGCGCCGCCCGGACCCTCGGGTGGACGCAGTCGGCGGTGTCCCGCCAGATCTCCACGCTGGAAGGGGCCCTGGGCGGGGCCCCGCTCTTCGACCGGCTTCCGCGGGGCGTGCGGCTCACCGAGGCCGGGCGGGTTCTCGTGCCGTATGCCGAGGCGATCACGGAGTCGTTGCACGGGGCCGTGCGGGAGCTGGCCGCGCTGCGTGAAGTGGCGGGCGGACGGCTGCGGTTCGGTGCCTTCGCCACGGCCGACGCGGGGCTGGTGCCGCAGGCGCTGGCCGCCTTCCGCGCCGCGCACCCCCGCGTTCGGGTCACCCGCGAGGAGGGCTTCACCCCGGCCCTCCTGGACCGGCTCACCGCGGGCCACCTCGACCTCGCGGTCGTCTCGACCACGGGCCGCGCCCCGCTGGAGGCGTACGAACTCCACCACCTCCTCGACGAGTCCCTGTACGTCGCCGTCCCCGCCGGTCATCCGCTGGCCGGCAGCGAACCCGTCCGGCTCGGCCGGCTCGCCGACGCCGAATGGATCTCCGGCAGCTCCCGCCCCGAGGGCACCCTCCTCGACGTGGCCCTGCGGCAGGGCTTTCAGCCACATGTCGCGCACGTCGTCGGCGAGTGGACCGCCAAGCAGGGGTACGTCGCCGCCGGCCTCGGAGTGGCGCTGGTCCCGGCGCTGGCCGCGGCGTCCGTGCGCCCGGACGTCCGGCTGGTACCGGTGCTCGACGAGGGCGGGCCGGCGCGTGCGGTGTACGCGGCGACGGTGCGAGGGCGGTCGCCGGTGCCGGCTGCGGAGGCGTTCGTGGGGGCGCTGCGGGAGGCGGCGGTGTCGGTGGGGGTGCCGGCGCGCGCCACGGCGTAGTCCACACCATGGCGTAGTCCCCTCCCGCCACGCGATACTTCCGGCGTCCCGCACGACGCAGCGCTCTGCCTCACCCCCCACCGTGACGGAAGGACCGTAATTCCCTTGAATTCCATACGTGTTCGGATCGGCGTCCTCTCAGTGGCCGTGCTGGCCGGACTCTCGGCTCCCACGACAGGAGCTGCCGCCGCCCAGTCCGCGCCGGCGCCGACCGTCGAGGAACAGCGCCTCGACAAGGCCGTACCCCAGGAGATCCTGCGGCGCTCCGGATTCGACGCCGCGGCGGCGGAGTTCGCCGACGACCTGGCCGGCGCGCGTTCCTACGCGCAGGCCCACCGGGTCGTCACACGCGAGGGGTCGGCGCTGTGGCGCAGGGCGGTGGACCGGGCGCAGGGGCGCGGTCCGGCGGGCGGCGATCTGAGCCGGGACGACGATCGGCCGCTGTACTGGGCGCGGTTGTCGATGACGCGGGACGTGCGGACGTGGGAGCCGGAGTTCGGGCTGAGCGACGTCCAGCGGGGTGCTCTCATCGGCGCGTTGGAGCGGGTCTCGCGTGGCCAGACCGACATTCCCCATACGGCCGGTGCGGCCGGGGCTGGCATGAAGCGGATCCTCGTCACCGGGTTCGACCCGTTCACGCTCGACCGGGACATCCGTATCTCCAATCCGTCCGGCGCCACCGCGCTCGCCCTCGACGGCGCGGTGATCGAGACCGCGGACGGGCCGGCCCGGGTGGAGACCGCCATGTTCCCGGTGCGGTGGCAGGACTTCGCGGACGGGACGGTGGAGCGGGCGCTGCGGCCGCATCTGAAGCAGGTCGATCTGTTCACGACCGTGAGCCAGGGGCGCGTCGGGCGGTTCGACGTCGAGCGGACCAACGGGGCCTGGCGGGGCGGCTTCCAGGACAACGACAACATCGGGCGGACCGAGACGATCCCCGTGGCCGATCCGGCCTCGCAGCCGCAGTGGACCACGACGACGCTGCCGTACCGGGAGATCGTCGCCGCGAACACGGGGCGGTTCCCCGTGTACGACAACACGAGCGTGACCGAGATCCCGGCGGGCGGCACGACGGCGGTGGTACGGCCGGACGGACCGACTCCGGGCTCCACCGCGCGGGCCGGCGGCGGCGGGGACTACCTCTCCAACGAGATCGCCTACCGGGCGACGCTGCTCCGGGACCGGCTCGGGCTGCACGACTCGCTGCCGGGCGGGCATGTGCACACGCCGGTGCTGCAGTTCGGGGCGGGCAACACGGATCCGGCGTCGGGGGCGGTGACTGATCCGGAGTTCGTGCGGAACCGGCTGGACATCATCGCGCAGGTGCGGGCGATTTTGGCGGCCGCGGTGGAGGCGACGGAGAGTTCGTAGGCACCCGGCGTCGGGGCGGGCGTCCCTGGGGGCCTGCGGCCCCCAGACCCCCGCTTCGGCCCTGAACGGGCCTCGTCCTCAAACGCCGGACGGGCTGGTACGCGCGGGCCGGTCCCCAGAGGGGGAGGCACCTTCCCCGTCCTGCTCCTCCTCCGTCTCCTCCCCCATCAGCTCCCGCGCCATCAGCGTCGCCCCCGCCACCGCGCCCGGCATCAGGAACACCGCGACGAACGGCACCAGGAAGGCTGCCGCGAGGGGGGCTCCGAAGCCCCAGATCAGGGTCTTGCGGGAGCGGAGCACGGTGAGGCGGTCGCGGAGTTCGACGCGGCGGCGCTGGAGGGCGACCGCCGTGAGTTCCTCGGTGAGGAAGAAGCCGGTGACGAAGACGCCGATGACCGGTACGGCCGTCTGGCCGACGACCGGGATGAAGCCGAGGGCGAAGAGCAGGACGCCCCACAGGGCGGCGCGCAGGACGATCCGCAGGCTGTCGCGGCCCGAGATCCACAGCTCGCGCCAGAGCGGCAGGCCGGACTCGGGGGCCGTGCCGTCGGGAGAGACGTCCCGGTCGACCTTCTCGGAGAGGTTCTCGTAGAAGGGCTGGCCGATCAGCAGGGTGACCGCCGTGAAGGTGATGACGGACAGGAGCAGGCCCAGCGCGAACAGGACGGCGGTGAGGAAGCCGCGGAACAGGCCCTGCCACGGGCTCGACCAGTCGTCGGCGAACGGCGTCGACCAGGACACGAAGTCCTCGCCCCAGAGCGCCAGCCCGACCAGCGCGGCCACGTAGAGCACCATGGTGATCAGGCCGGGGATCAGCCCGAAGCCGTACTGCTTGCCGTGCCGGGCCACCCACCGCTGGCCCCTGAGGAGATACGTCAGACCTGCCCGGAGATCACGCATGACCGAACTCTATCGGTCGGGTCATGGCCGGTAGCGTGCGCCCTTGTGGACGCTGGTCAACTACTGGGCGCTCGAGCTCTGGGCTTGCACAACGGGCATCACTGGCGATGATGCTGCGCTTGCGTCCAGCCCCACTGCGGCGTGTGTGCTCCGGTGGTGGGGCAGGGGCCGCTGACAGGACCCCGCGTCGCCACAACTCCCGCGCACGGGCGCGGATGTTGCGGGAGCCGTTACGGTCTGCGTGCGCAACGACGCCGCAGCTCCGGCACGCGAACCGGGCCTGACTCACCCGGTTCGCCTTGTCCATGTGCCTGCAATCGGCGCAGGTGCGGGAGGTGTACGCCGGATCGACGTAGACCACCGGCACTCCCGCCCGCCGGGCCTTGTACGCGATGAACGACCCCAGCTGGGCGAAGGACCAGCTGGCGTGGGTGGCCCGTTGGGGCCTTCGAAGCCGTACCCGCTCGCGGATGCCCGTCAGGTCCTCCAGGGCGATCCCGCGACCGGTGCGTTCCGCCTCGGCCACCACATGCTTCGCGATCTTGTGGTTGATGTCCCTTGCCCGTCGCGCCTCCCTGCGCCTGCGCTTCTTCAGACGGCGGTTGGCGGACGGGGTGTTCTTCTTCTGCAGCTTGGCCCGCAATTTCCGGTCCCGGGCGCGGACGCGGTTCAGCTCGCGTCCGGCCATGATCTCGCCGTCGGACGTGGTGGCGAGGTTCACGATTCCGAGGTCGACACCGAGGAAGTCCACCGGATCGGTGCTCTGCTCGGCTTCGGGCACTTCGCAGGTGGCATTGAGGAACCACATACCGTCCCGACGCACGAGATCGGACTCACCCTTGCGGTACAGGGCCAAGGTGGCCAACTGCTCGGCACCGGCAGTGAATGCCACGTCTTTCATTCGCCCACCCAGCGTCCAGATCGAGATCAGCCGCTCGCCGATCTGCCAGGACAGCATTCGGTCGTCGTATGGCTGCGCACCGTCGGGACGGAACACGATCGGCTTCTCGGTGGCCCTCCGGTATCGCGGGGAGCCCGGCCGCCCCAGGTTTCCGGCCCTCAGGGCCCCCTTCAGCACGGCGTACGCGTCGCATGTCTTCTTGATCACGTGCTGGGCAGCCTGCGCACCCAGCCGCCACCGTGCCTTGATCTCGCCGTAGGTGTGATCGCGCAGCGCGAAGTTCCGCTTCACATCCTTTTCGAACGCGACCTGACTGACCCAGGTGGCCGCCTCGTTGCAAGCGCGCAGGGTCATCTCAAGTGCCGTCGCCTGTACGGGCGTCGGCAGCAGCTTCACCTGCACCGCCAGCTTCACACCCGCGACGCTATCCGGCCCGCGTGACGCCCGCATTCGAACACCGAGCATTCCTCGGATCCGGCCCCGGCCACACCCGGCGCTCCTCCCCTGCATCCGTGACAGCAAGTCCCCCTTGTTGCGGTTGAGTCGAACAGGTACACCTCGCCGTACCGATCTCAGGAAGTTCCGAGGAGGTACGCGTGCGCACGACGAGAACCGTTTCCGCGAGACCCGTTCCTGCCAGGCCCGTTTCCGCCCGATCCGTTCTGATCACCGCCCTCGCCCTCACCACGGCGGGCTCCCTGCTCCTCACCCCGCACACCGCCGTCGCGGAGCCCGAGCCGCCGGGGCATCCCTCGGGCCGCCCCCCGGTCCACCGCGAGGCCGCGCTCGACCGGGAAGCGGCGCGGACGCCCGCGAGCGCCGCCCAGCGGGCCCTCGGCACCGCCGAAGCGCCCTCATCAGCGATCGCCGACGACAGCCGCGGGTATCCGCGCCGGCAGGTCCTCACGCCCGACCCCGAGAACCCGGCCGACAAGTCCATCAAGCTCGGCCTCACCCCGTACCACGCCATCGCGCCGAAGCTGAACGCCCTCCAGGCCCTCGGCGACCGCGTGAGCGTCGAGGTCGCGGGCCGCTCGGCGGGCGGGCACCGGCTCTACCTCGTCACCGTCACCGCGCCCGAGACCGCCCGCCAGGCACGCACGCAGGCGTGGATGCGCGAGCTCATCGAGAACGCGCCCGCCCTCGCCGCCAAGTCCCCAGAGGTCAGGAGGAGTTACAAGGCGCCCGTCTTCCTCAACAACAACATCCACGGCAACGAGTGGGAGGGCACCGACGCCAGTCTGAAGCTCATCGAGCGGCTCGCCACCGCCACGGACGCCAGGACGCGCGACCTGCTCGCCCACAGCCGCCTGTACTTCAACATCACCGCCAACCCGGACGGCCGTATCGCCGGAACCCGCGCCAACGCGGGCGGCTTCGACATGAACCGGGACTTCGTCACCGCCTCGCAGCCAGAGACGCGGGCGATGCGGCAGATCATGGTCGACAAGCAGCCGGCCGTCATGCTCGACCTGCACGGCTACGTCAACGGCACCCTCATCGAGCCCACCACTCCCCCGCACGGCGAGAACTACGAGTACGACCTGTTCCTGAAGAACACCTACGCCAACGCCCTGCGCATGGAGGCCGCCGTCAACGGCCTCGGCTACACGCCGGCGAAGGACGGGGTCGAACCCGCGCAGATTCCCTTCCGGGACCAGGAGGAGGGCTGGGACGACTGGCCGCCCATCTTCACCCCGCAGTACGCGGCCTTCCACGGCACGGTCGCCGCGCACACGGTGGAGATCCCGATGCAGGTGAACAACAACGCCTACAACACGCTGCCGCAGACCGAGCTGCGGCGCCGCTCCGCGATCAACGTCGACGTCGCCGGGGCGGCCCTGCGCGCCACCCTCGACTTCGTCCGGGAACGGCGTACGTCACTCGTCGCCGACCAGATCGAGGTCTTCCGGCGGGGAGCCGCGGGCGCCGCGCAGGTGCCGGTGTCCGAGGAGACCGTCCCGGGCGTCCCCGGCATCGGCCCCGAGGACGTCTACACGACCACCTTCCCGCGCGCCTACGTCATCCCGGCCGGCACCGGCGCCCAGCGCTCGGCCCCTGCCGCCGCCCGCCTCGTCGACCACCTCCTCGCCAACGACGTACGGGTCACCCGCGCGGACCGCTCCTTCCGGCTGGGGGGCCGGACGTACGCCAAGGGCTCGTACGTCGTCGACATGCGCCAGCCCAAGCGCGGCCTGGCGAACGTGCTCCTCGCTGACGGGCGGGACATCAGCGACAAGGTCTCGGCGATGTACGACATCTCGGGCTGGAGCCTCGGCCGGCTGTGGGGCGCGGCGGTCGAGACCCTGCCGGGCATGCCCTACGGCGCCGCCCTGCGCCCCGTCCGTGCGGCGGCCCCCGTCGCGTACGTCGCCCCGCGCGGTGACCTCCGGCTGAGGCTCGACGACCCGAACGAGGTCGCCGCCCTCAACTCCTTGCTGCGGCAGGGCATCGAGGTACGCCGGGCCGCCGACGGCAGCGCGATCGTGCCGGGCTCGGCGCGACGACAGGCCCTGGCAGCCGCCCGTGCCTACGACGTCGCCTTCCACGCGACGCAGCTCACCGGCACCGCCCCGCTGCACCGCACCCGCGTCGCCGCCTCCGTCACCGCGGGCGAGCTGTTCGCGCTGCGGGAGATGAACTTCGAGGTCACGCCGGTCTCGACGGACGTGCTGAACGCAGGGTTCGACTGGTCGTCGGTGGACGTGCTGTTCGTGTCGGCGGGGTTGGAGTACGACGACCTCACCGCCCCCGCCCGTACAGCCCTCGACGCTTTCCTCGACGGTCACGGGCTCGTCGGGAGGGGTGCCACCGGCGCCGCGCTCAATACGGCGACGGGACTGCTGGCGGCGAAGCCGGTCGAGGGCAACGGGGACGCCAACGGTGTAGTACGCGTCGTGAATTCGGGCAGCACTCTGATGTCCGGTGCTCCGGGCCACGGCTTCGTCTACGCACCCGTGTGGTTCACCGACCTCGGTCCGGGCGTGCGGGTCGAGCAGGCGTACGCGGCCGGGAACCCGCTCCTCTCCGGGCACTGGCGGGCGTCGGCGGACGGCTCCGGCGGGCCGGCGGACGCGGCGGGGCAGGCGTCGGTGGTGAGCGGCACGGGAGCCGTGCTGTTCGGCACGGAGCCGCTCTTCCGGGACCATCCCAAGGGAGAATTCGCCCAGGTCGGCAGGGCGTTGTTCAGCATGGCGCAGGCCAGTGGCACCACATGAGGAGAGCGGATGACACCAGTGATCCACGGCACCGTAGTGGACGGCTTCGAACGGGTACGTGAGGAGTTCGCCGCGTTCGTCTCGGGTGAGCTCCCCGACTACGAGGGCCAGTTGTGCGCGTACGTGCACGGCCGGAAGGTCGTCGATCTGTGGGCCGGTGACGGCTGCGAGGCCGACTCCCTCTACGGCGTGTTCTCGTCCAGCAAGGGCGCCGCTCACCTCGTGGTCGCGCTCCTGATCCAGGAGGGCACGCTCGAACCGGACCGCAAGGTGACGTACTACTGGCCGGAGTTCGGTGCCGAGGGCAAGGGCTCGCTGACCCTGCGCGATCTGCTCGCCCACCGGGCCGGGCTGGTCGGGCTCGACGCCGGGTTCACCGACGACGAGCTGGCCGACGACCGGGCCATCGCCGAACGCCTCGCCGACCAGCGGCCGTTCTGGCGCCCGGGCACGGCCTTCGGCTATCACGCGCTCGTGGTCGGCGCGCTCACCGGCGAGGTCGTACGCCGTGCCACCGGCCGTACGCTCCAGGAGGTGTACGAGGAGCGGGTCCGGGCGCCGTACGGCCTGGGCTTCCACCTCGGGCTGCCCGCGGACCTGGATCACCGCTACCGGTCCGTGCAGCCGATGGCCCCGACGCCGGAGCAGCAGGCGGTGCTGGACTCGGTGCCGCAGGGGCCGCACACGCTGTCGTCCATCGCCTTCAACACGCATGTACCGGAGCCGGGGGGACTGGCGGACTACCCCAACTCCCGTACCGTGCGCGCCAAGGGTCCCGCATCGGCGGGCGGCGTCGCCTCCGCGCGCGGGCTCGCCGGCATGTACGCGGCGGCGATCAGCGAGCTGGACGAACGGCCGCCCCTGCTCAAGCCGGACACCATCGCCGAGGTCGGTCAGATCCACTCGACCGGGTACGACCTGGTGGCCCGGGCCCACAAGTCGTACGCCCTCGGCTTCCAGGCGACGGCCGACACCTGGTACCCGTTCCTGGGCGCCGGCACCTTCGGCCACAGCGGCGCCGGCGGCTCCCAGGCCTTCGCCGACCCCCGCAGCGGCCTGACCTACGGCTACACCCGCCGCCGCTGCGCCTTCCCGGGCGGGGCGGCACCGGAGAACCAGCGGTTGGTGAGGGCGGTCCATTCGGCAGCGCTGGCGAGCTGAGCAGCGGGCACGACAGAGGCCGCACCCCATGTGTCCAGGGGTGCGGCCTTTTGCCGTACGGATCGAACCGGCTCAGACCAGCGTCACGGTGATGTTGCCGCGGGTCGCCTTCGAGTACGGGCACACCTGGTGGGCCTTGTCGAGCAGGTTGCGGGCCGTCGCGGCGTCGACGTTCGGGATGGCCGCCGAGATCTCCACGATGATCCCGAAGCCGTCGCCGTTCTTGCCGATGCCGACCTTCGCGGTGACGGTCGAGCCCGTGATGTCGGCCTGCTCCTGGCGGGCGACGACGCCCAGGGCGCCCTGGAAGCAGGCGCTGTAGCCGGCCGCGAAGAGCTGCTCCGGGTTGGTGCCGGCGCCGCTGCCGCCCATCTCCTTGGGCGGGTTGACGACGACGTCGAGCTTGCCGTCGTCGGTGGCGACGCGGCCGTCGCGGCCGTTCTCGGCGGTGGCGACGGCGGTGTACAGGACCTCGGACTGCTGGATGGACATGCGGTGTCTTCCTCCTCGGTCCGCCGCGACTCGCGCCCACGATCGCGACGGATTTCGGAAAGAAGTTACCGCATGTCGGAAACCCAGCACAGGGCCCGGCCCAGTCCTACAGCTGGACGATCATCTTCCCGGTGTTGTCACCGCGCAGCACCCCGAGGAACGCCTCCAGGTTGTTCTCGATGCCCTCGACGAACGTCTCGCGGTACTTCAGCTGCCCCGAGGCGACCCAGGGGCCGACCTCCTGGACGAACTGCGACTGCAGGTCGTAGTGGTCGCCGACGAGGAGGCCCTCGATGCGGGCGCGGGTCGCGATGAGGCGGGCGAGGTTCTTCGGGCCGGGGGCGGGCTCGGTGTTGTTGTAGACCGAGATCATGCCGCAAATGGCGATCCGGCCATGGAGGTTGATCTGCCCGATGGCGGCCTCCAGGTGGTCGCCGCCGACGTTGTCGAAGTAGACGTCGATGCCGTCGGGGGCGGCCTCGCGCAGCTGCTCGGCGACCGAGCCGTTCTTGTAGTTGAAGGCGGCGTCGAAGCCGTACTCCTCCACGAGGAGCTTGACCTTCTCGTCGGAGCCGGCGGAGCCGATGACCCGGGAGGCGCCCTTGAGCTTGGCGATCTGCCCGACCTGGCTGCCGACGGCACCCGCCGCGCCGGACACGAAGACGGAGTCGCCCTCCTTGAACACGGCGGTGCGCAGCAGGCCGGCGTAGGCGGTGAGGCCGGTCATGCCGAGGACGCCGAGGTACGTGGACAGGGGCGCGGCGTCGGGGTCCACCTTCACGGCGTTCTTGGCGTCCACCGCGGCGTACTCGCGCCATCCGAAGAAGTGCAGGACGTGGTCGCCGACGGCGATGCCCTCGGCGTTGGACTCGACGACCTCACCGACGGCGCCGCCCTGCATGACCTTGCCGAGCTCGAAGGGGGCGACGTAGGACTTGGCGGCCGACATGCGTCCGCGCATGTACGGGTCGACGGAGAGGTACTTGTTCCGTACGAGCACCTGGCCCTCGCCGGGGGTCGGCATCTCGGCCTCGACCAAGGCGAAGTCCTCGGGCTTGGGCCAGCCGACGGGGCGGGAGAGGAGGTGCCATTCGCGGTTGATCATGGGAGGGGTGCGCCTTTCCGTGCGTACGTTTTTACTTCAGTACCTGAAACAACCATGCTCCTGAATATTTCAGGATGTCAAGTAATGGGGGTACCCTGAGAGCATGGCCACCATTCCGCAGAAGACCCATGGTCCCGATGACATGACCCTGGAAGTCGTCGACCTCATCGGCTCGGTCGTGGCCCGCTATCACCAGGAGTACGAGGAGGCCGCCGCCGAGCACGCCCTGACCGGCGCGCAGGCGCGGCTGCTGAGCCTGCTGTCGCTGGAGCCGCTGCCGATGCGGAAGCTGGCGCAGCGGCTGCGCTGCGAGCCGTCGAACGTGACCGGCATCGTGGACCGCCTGGAGTCCCGCGGGCTGGTGGAACGCCGGCCGGACCCGGCGGACCGGCGCGTGAAGCTGGCCGCGGCGACCGAGGAGGGCCGCCGGGTGGCACGCAGCCTGCGAGAGTCCCTGCGCTTCGCCCGGGAGCCGCTGGCGGGGCTGTCGGACCAGGAGCGGCTGGCTCTGCGGGACCTGCTGCGGCGGATGCTGGACGCCTGACCGGCTGGAGTCCCGCGGCGGGGTGGCGGACGCCGGCCGAACCCGGCAGACCGGCACATGACGCCGACGGCCACGACCCAGGCGGGCCACCGGGGCCCGGAACCACCGGCACTGAAGGACCTGCCGCGGCGGATGCGGACGCCTGACCCGGCCGGAGTCCCGCCCGCGGGCAGGCGGACGCCGGCCGAACCCGGCAGACCGGCGCATGAACCGGCCGCCACGACCGATGCGGGACGCCGGGACCCGGAACCACCGGGCACTGGAGGGCCTGCTGGTGTGGATGCTGGACGTCTGGGCCCCCGCCCGCTCGGGGATCGCCGGTGGCCGGGTGGGCTGATCGCTTGCGGGCGGGCCGGTCCGGGGCGACGATCGGATGGTGGGTGTTGAGGGTGTCATGTCGCTCGGGCATCCACGAGGCGTGTGATGGGTACGAAGTCACGCTCGGCAGACGGGAGCCACGGCGATGCCGTCATGAGGGCGGTGACCCCGGGCGGTGACCCGGTTCTCGCCGCACGGTTCGCCGTGCCGACGGTGCCCCGGACGTTCGTGCGCAGGGGGCGGCTGCTCGATCAGCTGGCCGAGGGTCTGCGCACTCCGCTGACGCTGGTGAACGGGCCCGCGGGGGCCGGCAAGACCCTGCTGGTCGCCGACTGGATCACGGCCCGCGAGCCGGGGGACGTCGCCTGGCTGACGGTGGAGCCGGAGGACAACGCCCCCGGCGTGTTCTGGGCATACGTCCTGCATGCCTTCCGGCACCACGGAATCGCCCTCCCCTCGGACATCGGCAGCCCCGCCCGCCCCGGCGAGGTGGACCACTCGCTGCTTGCGCGGGTCGCGGCCTGGCTGGACGGACGGGACAGGCCGGTGACCCTCGTCCTGGACGAGTTCGACCGGGTGGCCGGGTGCGCCGAGGTGGCCGACGGACTGCAGTTCGTGCTCCGCCACGCGGGCGACGGCCTGCGCCTGCTGGTCATCAGCCGTACGGAGCCGCTGCTGCCGCTGTACCGCTATCGGGCCGCCGGTGAGCTCGTCGACATCCGGGGCGCCGATCTGGCGTTCCGCGCCGAGGAGACGGCGGCCCTCGCCGACCGGCACGGACTGGCACTGTCGGGCGCGGGCGCGCGCGTGCTGACCGCGCGCACCGGAGGCTGGGCGGCGGGACTGCGGCTGTGCACGCTGGCCGCCCAGCGCGCCGACGCCCCGGAGGCCTTCCTCGCGGAGTTCGAGCCGGGGCACAGCACGGTGGCCGACTTCCTGCTGGGCGAGGTGCTCCGCGCCCACCCGTCCGACACCCAGGATCTGCTGCTGCGGGCGAGCATCCTGGAGGAGATCCACCCCGATCTGGCCAACGCCCTCACCGGCCGGGTCGACGCGGAGCCGATCCTGGAGGGCCTGCAACGGGCGAACGCGTTCGTCGAGCCCATCGGGCACTCCTGGTACCGGCTGCACCCGCTGTTCGCCGAGATCCTGAGGGTGCATCTGGGCGTCCGCCATCCCGGCCTGGAGCCCGAGCTGCACCGCACGGCCGCCCACTGGCTGAGCCGGGCGGGGCTGCTCGACGAGGCCCTGTCGCATGCGGCGGACGCGGGTGACTGGGAGCTGGCCGCGGACGAGTTCATCGGCCGGCTGGCGATCGGCCGGCTGCTGACGGGGCTGTCCGCCGAGCGGCTGGACGGCCTGTTCGCCAGGATGGCGCCGGAGACGTCGGGGCCGGCCCCCGATCTTGTGCGCGCGGCACGCGAGTTGGCCCACCACGACGTCGAGCGCGGCGTCACCTACCTGGGGCGTGCGGAGCAGAACCTGCCCGACGACGACTCCGACGACGCGGCCGCGGTGCGGCTGAGCTGCGCGGTGCTGCGGGTGCTGGCCGCGCGGGTGGCGGGTTCCGCGGACCTGGCCGAGCTGGCGGCGAAGGCCGCCGCGGAGGCGGAGCGGGCCCTGCCCGCCGACCGGCTGGATCAGTGCCCGGAGCTGACGGCCCTCATGCTCACCGACCTCGGATCGGCGCAGCTGTGGGCGGGCCGCTTCGATGCCGCGCGCTCGACGTTGTCCGAAGCCGTCCGCTCCCCCCAGGAGCCCTCGACGGCCTTCGCCCGGCACGAGGCGCTCAGCCGCCTGGCGCTGATCGACTTCCTGCAGGGCCGTCCCGGCCACGCGGAGTCGCATGCCAGGGGCGCGGTCGCGGAGGCGGAGCACTCGGGGCTGCCGGTGTCCGACCGCACCGGGATGGCCCAGCTCGTGCTGGCCGCCGTGGCCATCGACCGCGACGACCTGGCGGCGGCGCAGGGCCACCTCGACCGGGCCGCCGCCACGTCCGCCGCTTCCCGCGATCCCGTCGTGGCCGTGGAGCTGGCGATCCTCCGTTCGCGGATGCTGTTCGCGAAGGGGGACCCCCGCTCGGCGCTGCTGGCCCTCGACGACATGGCGAAGCAGCCGCTGGTCTCCGCCGAGCCGTCCCCGTGGGTGAGCGACCGCATCGCGATGGCCATGGCCGCGGCGCACCTGGCCGACGGCGATCCGAAGGCCGCGGTGAAGGTCTTCGAGGACCGGCCGGCCCACGGCCCGGAGAGCCTGGTGGCGGAGGCCAGAGCACGGGTCGCCGCCGGTGAGGGCGAACGGGCCCTGCGCATCCTCGACGAGCTCGAACTCCCCGAGCACCGCGACCCCGGGCCCGTCATCGACGTATGGATTCTGCTGACCCGTGCGCAGGCCGCCGACGCGCTCGGCGACTTTGCCGCCGCCGAGAGCCTGCTGCTGCGAGCCCTGGCCGCCGCGCGCCCGCATCACCTGAGGCGGCCGTTCCTGGACGCCGGGTCCTGGGTCAGGCGGCTGCTGCTCCACCGGCCCGCGCTCGCGCGGGAGCATGCCTGGCTGACCGGCACGCCCGCTCCCGGGCGCAAGGAGCCCGTGGGCCCGCGCCCGGAAACGCTCAGCGCGCGGGAGCGGGACGTACTGGAGCGGTTGGCGCAGCTCATGTCCACCGAGGAGATCGCCGCCGACCTGCATCTGTCCGTGAACACGGTGAAGACGCACCTCAAGAGCATCTACCGCAAGCTCGCCGCCACCCGGCGCGGCGAGGCGGTCCGCCGGGCCCGTGAGTTCGGACTGCTGTGACGTGTCACCTCGCCCGGGTGATGCCACCCGTGCCCCAGGTCGCCGAGCATGAGGTCATGCGCTACGAGATCCGCGTCGACGGGCAGATGTCGGATGAGTTGACCACGGCGTTCCCCGAGTTCGACAGCTTCGTCGTCCCCAACCAGACGGTGCTGTACGGCCAGGTCGACGACGAGGCGCACCTGTACGGCCTGTTGATCCGTTTCCAGTCGCTGGGGCTGCGCGTGGCGGAGTTCCGCCGGCTTCCGGAGTGAACGTACGGCTCAGCCCGCGAGCACCTTCGCCTTCGCCCGCTCGTACTCGGCGTCGCTGATGTCGCCGTGGTCGTGCAGCCCGGCGAGCTTGGTCAGCTGGTCCGCATGGGTCGGCCCGGTCGCCCCGGTGGTCCCGGTGGTCCCGGTGGTCCCGGTCGTCCCGGTCGTCCCGGTCGCCGGGGCATCGGCGGCCGCCTCCTGGACGTAGGAGCGGAACGCCTCCTCCTGCCGCCGTTGCTGGCGCACATCACGCTCACCCATGCCGCGTCCGCGGGCGATCAGATAGACGAACACGCCGAGGAACGGCAGCACACAGACGAAGACCGCCCAGCCCGCCTTGCCCCAGCCGCTCATGCTGTCGTCCCGGAAGATGTCTCCGAAGACCCGGAACAGCATCACGAACCACAGCACCCACAGGAAGAACCAGAGCATCGTCAGGAAAGCGTTGAGCAGCGGATAGTCCACGGTCGCCTCCACCTGCCGGCCGTCGTGCGACCACGGCGGCACTCCAAGCCTGATGTGCTCCACGCTGCGCCTGTCGCCCCGGGACGGCATCACCCGGAGCGGGTGGGGTGCCGCCGCCGACCGCGGCGGCACCGGCGGTCCCCCGCCCGGGCGGGCCGCGCGCCCGCTGCCGCCGGGTTTCACCTGTCAGGGGTGAAGCCCCGCTCGGAGCTCTTCTCCAACGATGAACGTGGAGAGGGAGGCAGGCATGGTCGACCGCTATCCGCCCATCGCCGAGCACGGAATGGTCGGCGACCTGCAGACCGCGGCTCTGGTCTCGTCCGCCGGGACCATCGACTGGTGGTGCACACCGCGCTTCGACTCGCCCAGCGTCTTCGCTTCGCTGCTGGACAGCGAGCGCGGGGGCCACTGCCGGTTCGCCGTGGATCTCCCGGAGGGCGAGGGGCTGACGGTGCGACAGCTGTACCTGTCCGACACGGCGGTCCTGATCACGCGGTACATGGCGCCCGGCGGCGTGGGCGAGGTCGCCGACTTCATGGCTCCCGTCGACTCCCCGACGCCGACGGACCGGCACCGGATCATCCGGATCGCCCGCGTCGTCCGGGGCAGCCTGCCCTTCACCTTCTCCTGCCGCCCCCGCTTCGACTACGCCCGCGCCCCGCACACCCTCACCCTCCCGCCGGACGACGACCGCTCGGCGGTCTTCCACGGCCCGGGAACCGACCTGCACCTCCAGTGCACCCCCGGGGTCGCCTTCCACGCGGACGGCGACGACGTCACCGGCCGCTTCACCCTCTCCGCAGGGCAGGCGGTGGCCGTCGTGCTGACCGGCACCGCGAGCGGCGGCGCCCCCGGGCCCGCGCCTCAACTGGGCGGCCTGGTCGACGACATGGGCTCGTGCCGCACCTTCTGGCTGTCCTGGCTGCGCTCCTGCTCCTACCGAGGGCGCTGGCAGGACACGGTGAACCGCTCGGCGATCACGCTCAAGCTGCTCACCTACGCCCCCACGGGCGCGCCCATCGCCGCCGCCACCATGGGACTGCCCGAGCAGATCGGCGGCGAGCGCAACTGGGACTACCGCTACACGTGGGTGCGTGACGCCTCGCTCTCCGTGCGGGCGCTGATCGATCTGGGCTTCGAGGCGGAGGCGTACGCGTACCGCCGCTGGCTGCGCGAGCGCGTCGACGCCGGCGGCACCGCCACGGGGGACCCCTTGCAGATCATGTACCGGATCGACGGCGACCCTCATCTCACCGAGGAGACCCTCGACCATCTGGAGGGCTACCAGGGCTCACGGCCCGTCCGGGCCGGCAACGCGGCCGCCGGCCAGCTCCAGCTCGACATCTACGGCGAGGCGGCCGACGCGCTGGCGGTGCGCGGCGACATCGGGGCGATCCGCGGCTGGAACGCCATGCGTGACGTACTGGACTGGCTCTCCGACCACTGGGACCAGCCGGACGAGGGGATCTGGGAGACCCGCGGCGGCCGGCAGAACTTCACCTACAGCCGGCTGATGGCCTGGGTCGCCTTCGACCGGGGCATCCGCGCGTCCGTCTCGCACGCCCGCCCGGGCCGGATCAACCACTGGACCGAGACCCGCGACGCGATCTTCCGGCAGATCGTCGAACGCGGCTGGCACCCCGGGCGCCAGGCCTTCGTCCAGCACTACGACACGGACGTCCTGGACGCCTCGCTGCTGCTGATGCCCCAGGTCGGCTTCATCTCACCGCACGACCCGGACTGGCTCACCACCCTCGACGCCATGGACAAGGAGCTGGTCAGCGACAGCCTCGTCTACCGCTACGACCCCGGGGCCTCGCCCGACGGGCTGCGCGGCGCCGAGGGCACCTTCAACCTCTGCAGCTTCTACTACGTCGAGGCCCTGGCCCGCAGCGGCCGGCTCGGGCGGGCCCGGTACGCCTTCGACAAGATGCTCACCTACGCCAACCCCGTCGGCCTCTTCTCGGAGGAGATCGGTCCCTCCGGCGAGCAACTCGGCAACTTCCCCCAGGCGTTCACCCACGTAGCCCTGATCAACGCGGCCACGGCCCTGGACGAGCAACTCGGCCGGGCCGAGGCGAGCCCGACACACGGCGACGGCCAGTACGACCCGCCCCACAGCTACACGACGCCCACCGCGCCCGCGGGCGGAGGCGACGACGGTGGCTGACCCGGGCCGGCAGCTGGAGCATGCATGTCAGGCCGTGAGGACCTTCGACTTGGCCCGCTCGTACTCGGCGTCGGTGATGTCGCCCTTGTCGTGCAGCGCGGCCAGCTTGCCGAGTTCGTCCGCCTTGGCGCCCGGCGCCTTGGGCCGCGGGGCCGCGGCCTCCTGGACGTAAGAGCGGAACGCGCGCTCGCGGTCCTGGGCCATGCGCAGCTCGCGCTCGCCCATGCCGCGTCCGCGGGCGATCAGGTAGACGAAGACGCCGAGGAACGGCAGCACGCAGACCATCAGTGTCCAGCCCGCCTTCGCCCAGCCGCTGAGCGCGTCGTCGCGGAAGATGTCCATGACCACGCGGACCAGCAGCATGATCCACATGATCCACAGGAAGAACCAGAGCATGGTGAGGAAGACGTCGAGCAGGGGGTAGTCCATGGTCGCCTCCGCTTGCCGGCCGCCGCGACGACCGCGCGGCTGACGGGGCCCCGGTGGCCCCGTGGCCTTCACGATGCGCCAGGGCGGTCCGCCCGGCATCACCCCTCACGGGTGGGCGGCGAGGCCTCGGCCCGGCCGCCGGCCGCGAGCAGTGCCAGGACCGTCAGGGTGCCGAGCAGGACGAGCGCGAAGGCCAGGATCGTGAGCGGGGTGGGGCGGTTCCACACGGCGAAGACGAAGGCCAGGACCGCCAGCGCGGACAGGGCGATCGACCGGCGGTGGTCCTGTGCCCACGCGCCGACCCGTCCGGCCCGGATCTCGTGCCGGTAGGCCCAGGTGGCGAGCGAGTCCGCGGTGCGGTCGCAGGCGCGACGGATCGCGACCGGCAGGCGGCCGGGGCCGATCAGGTAGGCGCCGAGCGCGACCACGACCCCGAGCACGATCGTGGTGCGCAGGGCGGCCTTCAGGAAGCGCAGCAGTGTGTCGAAGACGGCCGCGGCGGCCGCGTCCGACTGCACGGCGGCCGGGAGGTGGTCCAGGTAGTAGCGGCGTACGACGACCAGGGCGATGACCACCACCAGGCAGGCGATGGCGGCGCCCAGCGCGGTCCAGGCGAGCGCCCGCCGGTGGCGGCGGGCCAGCAGCACCCCGGCCGCGCCGATGACGACGGTGAGGACGGGCAGCCAGTAGCCGACGACGTCCAGCAGGTGCACGCCGTCGCGGATCTTCTCCAGTTGCTCGGACTGGAACAGCACCAGCTGCTTGTCGACCTGGGGGATCGCCTTGGCGGGCGACAGGCCGGCGTTGACGAGTTCCTTCTTCACCTGCTCGACGAGCGCGCCGACGTCGAGCGTGACCGTGCCGCCCGCGACCCCGACGGCGCCCCGGCCCTCCCCGGTGAGAGCGTGCACGACGGCCCTGTGGGCCTCTTTGTTGGCGTTGCGCCACACGGTGTCGAAGGCGCCGCTGTGCACGATCCGCGTGACGACCTTCTTCACCGCGCCGTCCACGGCCGAGTCGATCTGCGGCCCGAGCCCCTGGATGGCGGTGGCGGCCTGGGGCGGCAGGCCCTGGGACCGCAGCCAGTCGGCGAGCTCCGCGGCGGCCCGGTCCCCGTCGATGCGGACGTCCACCGCCTCGGAGATCCGGTCGACGGCCGCGTCCTGGATGGCCGGCTCGGTGGCCAGCGGGGCGACGGTCTTCACGTACCGGTCGGTGTCGAGCGCGATGTCGTGGACCCACACCGTGATCAGTGCGACGGGCACGAGGATGCAGGTGACCACGATCAGCACCGCTGAGGCCGTGGCTCGGGCGATGCGTCCGGCCGCGGAGGACTTGTGCGCGGCGCTCATGCGGACTCCAGGCCTTCCGGGGTCCCCGCCCTCCCTTCAATTGCGTCCGCGCACCACGCAAACGGCATGCCGAACTGGCCCATATGGGCGCCGAGAGGAGCCCTAATCGGCGAAGGAGTCCCGCTTCACCACGCACAGGGCCCAGATGATGAACGCGTACAGCGCGATCAGCGTGAGCGACCAGACGGGGTAGTACGGGATGGACAGGAAGTTCGCGATGAGCAGCAGTCCCGCGACGCCTACGCCGACGACCCTCGCCCAGGTCTTCGCCCCGAACAGGCCGATGCTCACGATCACGGCGAGCGCCCCGAACACCAGGTGGATCCAGCCCCAGCTCGTCAGGTCGAACTTGAAGACGTAGTTGGGGGTGGAGACGTACACGTCGTCGTCGGCGATCGCCATGATGCCGCGGAAGACGTCGAGGATCCCGGAGATGAAGAGCATCACTCCGGCGAACAGTGTCAGGCCGGTGGCGGCTGTCTGCTTGCCCGCACCGTGGCGGGTAGCGGTGGTGGCCATGTCCGGCCTCCTTTCCACACCGGGCTGCTGCGCGCAGCCGTCCACCACCGAGCCTGATCCCTTGGGGCATGCCCGTCGTCACCCACGGAGGGTGAGCAGCGCTATCACGCCGCCACGTCGCTCCGTGCCGTGACGCGGCCCGTGCTGACCGCGTCGGTCAGGGCCTGGTGGTCGCGTTCGTTCTGGTTGGCGTAGGAGTGGGCGAAGTCGGCAAGGGCGCGGTCGAAGGTGTCGCTGCGGCCGAGGTAGGCGGCGATGGCGATCGGGTCGCCGGAGCGGGCGTGGGCGCGGGCCAGGGAGGCGCCGCACAGGCGGGCGAACAGGCCCAGGGTCCGGGCGTCCATCGTCTCGGGGCGGGCGATGCCCTTCCAGTCGTGCAACTGCCGTACGTAGAAGTCGCGTTGGCGGCCGTCGATGCCCGTGACGTGCTGCCAGCCGAGGAAGATGTCACCGGCGGCCTGCATGAGCCGCTGCCCGGCGACCACCCGCTCGCCCTGGTTCTCGTACGTGCTGGCGCCGCAGTGGGGGGCGAGGACCGAGTCGCCGGCCTCCTTGGCCTGGAGCAGCAGCGGGTCGTCGTCGTCGCGGCCGAGCAGCAGGATGATCCAGCAGCGGGTACCGACGCTGCCGACCCCCACGACCTTGCGCGCCATGTCGACCACGCGGAACCGGCTCAGCAGATGCCGCCGCTCCGACGACAGGGTGGTCTGGTATTCGGTGACAAGTCCCCGCAGGGTCTGCGCCACCTCGTCGCCCTGCGTGCCGGGCAGCAGCTCCGCGAGCGGCGTGATCAGGGGAGGATCCGAGATGATCCGGGGTACGCCGTCCACCTCCCGGGTCAGCTTCGCGGCCGCCTGCACACTCGTGCGGGTACGGGCCTTCGTCGCCGCCCGCACGGCCCGCTGCCTGTCCTGCTTGCCCGGCCGCTCGGGCAGCAGCACCCCGATCTGGTCGAAGTCGTCCCGCGCGTACCAGACGTCGAGGGTGCGCAGCCCGGCGAACTCGCGCATGCGCTTGCGGTAGGACCCCACGCCGGCCCGGACGACGGCCTCGCACTCCATCGCCGGGAACCCGTTGGCCCGTCCGGCGATCACCAGACTCGCCGCCAGCCGCTTGACGTCCCACTCGAACGGGCCCGGCAGGGTCTCGTCGAAGTCGTTGATGTCGAAGACGAGGTTGCGTTCCGCGGAGCCGAGGAGCCGGAAGTTCAGCAGATGCGCGTCACCGCACAACTGGGCGTACAGCCCGGTGTGCGCACCGGCGCCGAGATCGGACGCCATGATCGCCGCGGCTCCCCGGTAGAACCGGAACGGCGATTCGAGCATCCGGCCGTACCGGATGGGCACCAGCTCGGGGACCCGTTCGGCGGACTGCCTCTCGATGATGTCGATCGGATCGGGCCGCTTCTCGTCGGGCGCGAAGACGCCGTGCTCGGAGCGCCGCACCCGGGCACGTGCCTCCTTGCCGAGGGCCGCGCGCTCGGCCGGGGTGAGCGGTCGGTCGTGCATCACCGAGAGCGGACCGCGGTGCGTGGTGCTGGCCATGGCCGGGCCTCCTTGCCCGCAGGGCCGACCGGCCCTCCCTGCCCGCGTGGTCGACCGTCCCCCTGACCTGCATGCTCGCAGCCCCGCGCGTCGGCGGGATCACCCGGAGCAGGTGATGCGGGGCCGGTGCGCGGGCGGTGGGATGCCGTTGTGGGCGGTACGCGAAAGCCCGCCGGGACGTCCGGTACGGCCGGTCGTCGCCGTGCGGCGGCTCAGCGGTGGGCGGCACGCCTGGCCCTGCTGGTAGCGGCGGCCGCGATCGCCGTGCTGCTGGCGGCCGCCGGCATCAAGAGCCTCGCACTGCTGGCCGTCGGTGTGGCGGGCCTCGCCGCGACGGCCGCAGCCCTGTGGTGGGCGCTCTCCCGGCGTGGCCTGGCCCGGCTGCTCGCCGCCGTACTCGCCGCCCTGCTACCGATCGCCGTGCTGCTGAACTACGCCGTGGTGGGCCTGCTGTGGGCCGCACTGTCCGCGGTGGCGCTGTGGACCGCGGCGCTGCTGATCGGGCGGGCCGCCCTCGCCGCGCACGCCGGCCGGTCCGGCCCCCGGGAACACCCGGCCCCACCGCCGCGCGCACCGTTCTTCATCATGAACCCGCGCTCCGGCGGCGGAAAGGTCGGCAAGTACGACCTCGTGGCCAAGGCCCGGGCCCTGGGCGCCGAGGTCGCCGTACTCGACCCGGCTCACCCGCAGGACGTCGCGGAGCTCGCCGAGCGGGCCGTGGCAAGGGGCGCGGACCTGCTGGGGGTCGCCGGAGGGGACGGCACCCAGGCGCTGGTGGCGGGTGTGGCGGCCCGGCACGACCTGCCGTTCGTCGTCGTCTCCGCGGGCACCCGCAACCACTTCGCCATGGATCTCGGCCTCGACCGGACCGACCCGTCGACCTGCCTCGACGCCCTGACCGACGGCGTCGAAGTGCGTCGGTCTCATCGGCGAGCGCGTCTTCGTCAACAACGCGTCCTTCGGCGTGTACGCGGTGGTCGTGCAGAGCCCCGCCTACCGCGACGACAAGGTGGCCACCATCCTCCGGGAGCTCCCGGACCTGCTGACCCATCAGGTCGGGCCGCGGCTCACCGTCCGCGCGCGGGACGTGGTCCTCGACGCTCCCCAAGGAGTCCTGATCAGCAACAACCCCTACCAGTTGGGCGATGCCGCCGGCCTCGGCCGGCGCGCGCGGCTGGACTCCGGTGCCCTCGGCGTCCTCGGCGTGAAGGTCGACAACGCCGCGCAGGCGGCCGGGCTGCTGCGCGGCCATCAGTCGCGCGGGCTCACGGTGCTGGCCGTGCACGAGGTGGTAGTCGAGGCCGACGCCCCCGACGTCCCGGTCGGTGTGGACGGCGAGGCCCTCCTGCTGCCCACGCCCGTCATCTGCCGCATCACGCCCGGCGCCCTGCGGGTCCGCGTGCCGCGCGACCGTCCGGGCGTGCCCGTGGCGAACACGCGGATGGACTGGCGGACGCTGGGCCGGCTGGCGTTGCCCGGCACGCGTCCCTCAGACGGTCACGGGCGTCTGGATTCGCGAAGGTGAACGGTTCCAGGCGGCCCTACGGCCGACTCACGTGCACCACCACAGGAACCGGTTGCAGGTCTCCGTGGGCGTCGGGTCCGGGCTCGGGTCCGACGTGGTCGGTTCCTGGGTCGGGGTCGTGGGATCAGGCTCGGACGGGGTGGTGGGCGCCGAGGTGGTGTCGCCCGAGCCGCCGCTGCCCGTCGTCGCCGACTGGCCGTCCTTGTCGGGGGTCTTGTCCTCGTCCTTCTTCTCGTCCTCGTCCTTGGCCGACTTGGAGGCCGAGGGAGACGCCGAGGGATCCGCCGACGGCGACTCCCCGTCCGTCCGCGGCGCCCCGTCCGTCGCCTCGGGGGAGGCGGTCACCTCTTCCGACGCCGCGCCCTCCGCCGACTCGTCCCCGGCTGCCGCGGGCTTGGGACTCGTGCCCGGGGCGTCCATGCCGAGTTCCGCGAGGCTCAGGCCCCCGGCGGCCAGGACGAAGCCGGCGGTCACCAGCAGGACCCGGCGACGGCGGCGCCGGTGCGCGGCAGCCTTGCGATCGCGACGGCTGGCGCCCGACGAGGACCCGTCGTCCAGGTCGTCACCGTCGTCGTCCACTTCTTCGTCGTACGCGTCGTCCTGCGCGTCGTCGTACTCGGCGTACTCGTCACGGCCTCGACCCCTGCCGCGCCGCTGCGCCGCCCGCCGCGCGGCCCGTCCGCCGGCCGGCGCGACCGGCGCCGCCTCCGAGGACACCTCACCGGCGTCCGCGGCCTCTGCGGCCTGCGCGGGGCGCGCCTCGTCGTAGTGGTCGTCATGACGACTCGCGCCGTACTCGCCGCCGCCGTACTCGCCGCCGCCGTACTGTCCGGCGCCGCTCCCGTACTGCCCCGAGCCGTCCCCGTACTGGACCTCGCCGCCGGCGTACTGACCCTGGTACCCCTCGTACGCCCCCCGGCCTCCCACGCCCCGCTCGGCCATCTGCGGGTACACCTCGTTCTGGGTGCCCGCGTACACGCGCAGCTCTTCGATCGCGGCGCCGCACCCCGGGCAGGCGAGGGCGCCATTCAGGTGCCGTCGGCACGGGTGGCAGTAGTCCATGACGCGGGAAGACTAGGTTCCTCACAGGCACCGTTGATAGTCACAGCTGTGAAAGTTGTGTATGGAACTTTCTGTTCCGGCATGGCGAGTTGACGGATATGCCGGGACTCGCCAGACACGCCCCCCACACTCCGCGACCGACTGCCCGAAATCCGTATCGAAAGCGGTGTCGAAACCGTTATGTGTTCGACCCATTGACACTCCCGGCGCCGCCTCCCTACTGTCACGTCAGCATTTCGAACGTGTGACGAAATTTCGAACACGCGGGGTGCGACGCCAAATGAGCCGACGACGCAGCAAGGGGCAACTGCCGTGCGCATCACCGGAATCAGCACACACGTGGTCGGGACGCCGTGGCGCAACCTGACCTACGTCCTGGTGCACACCGACGAGGGCATCACCGGAGTCGGCGAGACCCGGATGCTGGGCCACACCGACGCGCTGATCGGCTATCTGCGGGAGGCCGAGGCCAACCACATTCTGGGTTCCGACCCGTTCGCTGTCGAGGACCTCGTCCGGCGCATGAAGTACGGCGACTACGGGCGGGCCGGCGAGATCGTGATGTCCGGGATCGCCGTGGTGGAAATGGCTTGCTGGGACATCAAGGGCAAGGCCCTCGGCGTGCCCGTGTGGCAGCTGCTCGGCGGCAAGGTCACCGACAAGGTCAAGGCGTACGCCAACGGCTGGTACACGACCGAGCGGACGCCCGAGGCGTACCACAAGGCGGCCCAGGGCGTGATGGAGCGCGGGTACAAGGCGCTCAAGATCGACCCCTTCGGCACCGGCCACTTCGAGCTCGACCACGAGCAGACCCTGTACGCCGTCTCGCTCATCGAGGCCGTGCGGGACGCCATCGGCCCCGAGGCCGAGCTGATGCTGGAGATGCACGGCCGCTTCTCCCCCGCCACCGCGGTACGGCTCGCGCGCGAGCTCGCGCCGTTCAAGCCGGCCTGGCTGGAGGAGCCCTGCCCGCCGGAGAACCTGAAGGCGCTGGAGAAGGTCGCCGCCAAGGTGGACATGCCGGTCGCGACGGGCGAGCGGATTCACGATCGCATCGAGTTCCGTGAGCTCTTCGAGAGCCAGGCCGTCGACATCATCCAGCCCGACGTCGGCCACATCGGCGGCATCTGGGAGACGCGCAAGCTCGCAGCGACGGCCGAGACCCACTACATGCTCGTCGCGCCCCACAACGTCGGCGGCTCCGTCCTCACCGCCGCCTCCCTCCAGGTCGGGTTCACCTCCCCGAACTTCAAGATCCTGGAGCACTTCAACGACTTCGCCGACGCGGAGATCAAGAAGGTCGTGAAGGGCGCCCCGCAGGTGAACCCGGAGGACGGCTGCTTCCACCTCTCCGACGCCCCCGGTCTCGGTGTCGAGTTCGACGTCGACGCCGCCGCCGAGTTTCCGCAGCAGCAGGCCCGGTTCGACCTGTGGGCCGAGGGCTGGGAGCAGCGCAAGCCCAAGGGCGCGCAGTGAGCACCGCCGTCGTCGTCGAGGCGCCCGGCGAGCACCGGCTCACCGAGCACACGCCGCGCGAGCCGGCGGCCGGTGAGGCGCTGGTCCGGGTCCACGCGGTCGGCATCTGCGGCAGCGACCGCGAGGTGTACCAGGGCAACCGGCCCGAGGGATACGTCCGTTACCCGCTCACGCCGGGCCACGAGTGGTCCGGGACCGTCGCGGCGGTCGGCGCCGGGGTGCCGGACTCGCTGGTCGGCCGCAAGGTCGTCGGCGAGGGCTTCCGCAACTGCCAGGTCTGCGACCGCTGTCACGCCGGTGAGACCACGCTGTGCAGTGCGGGGTACGAGGAGACCGGGTTCACCCAGCCCGGCGCCATGGCCGCCACGCTGACGCTTCCGGCCCGGCTGCTGCACGTCCTGCCGGACGGCTGCGACCTCACCGCCGCCGCCCTGCTGGAGCCGGCCGCCTGTATCGCCGCCGCGGCGATCAAGGCCAACGCGCTGCCGGGTGAGCGCGTGGCGGTCGTGGGGACCGGGACGCTGGGCATGTTCGCCGTTCAGTTCCTGAAGGCGGGCTCGCCGGCCGAGCTGCTCGTGGTGGGCACGCGGGGCGACCGGGAGGCGCTGTCGCGACAGTACGGGGCGACCGACTTCCGCACGAAGGACCAGCTGCTCCCGGACGACTTCGACGTCGTCATCGAGACCGCCGGGTCCGCCGACGCCGCGCGCACCTCCGCCGCCCTGCTGCGGCGCGGCGGGCGGCTCGTCCTCACGGGGATCCCGGCGCCGGGCGCCCACGGACTCGACCCGACCGATCTCGTCGTACGGCAGCTGGAGGTGCACACCGTGTTCGGGGCGCCGCCGGAGGCCTGGGCGCACACGGTGCGGGTGTTCGCGGCCGGGCTGCTCGATCCGCTGCCGCTGGTCACGCACGAGTTGCCGCTTCAGGAGTTCCCGCAGGCGATCGAGCTCGTCGGGTCCGCTGATCCGAAGGTGGGCAAGGTCCTCCTTCGCCCCTGAGTGCCCCTCAGCCGTACGCCGGTACGGGGGCGACCTGACGGTCCCCGTACCGGCGTACACCAAGCCCGCACACCCTGAGCCGCGAACCTCGTCCGAAATATCGAACAAGAAGGACAGCTTGTGACCGACGCTTCCGCAGCCCGCCGACCCGGTGAGCGGGTTCTCGCCGCCCTCGGCCTGGCCGCGCCCGACCTCTCCCCCGCCGACGCCTCGCCCCACACGTTCCCGGGCGGCGGCCGCTGGCGCACCGAGATCCCCTCGTGCGAGGGTCCCGAAGCGCTGGCCGTCGTCCTGAAGGAAGCCTCGCTGCTGGACGTGCCGATCCACCGGATCAGCCAGGGCAGCGGTGTGTGGATGCTGACCGACACCGAGATCACCGAGATGGTCGAGGCCACGGCCGAACGCGACATCGAGCTCTGCCTGTTCACCGGCCCGCGCGGCACCTGGGACATCGGCGGGTCCACGCGCACCGACTCGCGGGGGGCCGGACTGCGCGCCCGGGGCCACGACGCCGTCGCCGGCTGCGTCGAAGACGCCGTACGGGCAACGGAGTTGGGCGTGAAGTGCCTGCTCGTCGCGGACGAGGGCGTGCTGTGGACGCTGCACCGGGCGAGAGCCGCCGGGATCATCCCGGCCGACACGACGCTCAAGGTGAGTGCGCTGATCGGGCCGGTCAACCCGGCGGCGTACGCGGTGTACGAGAACCTCGGCGCCGACTCGGTCAACGTGCCCAGCGATCTGACGCTCGATCACCTCACCGAGATACGGCGGGTTTCCGCCGCCCCCATGGACATGTACATCGAGGCCCCCGACGACCTCGGCGGCTATGTGCGGATGTACGAGGTCGCCGAGCTGATCCGGCGCGGCGCACCGCTCTATCTGAAGTTCGGGCTCTCCAAGGCCCCCGGCATCTATCCCTACGGCCACCACATGCGGGACCTGACGCTGGCCACCGCCCGGGAACGCGTACGGCGCGGACGGCTGGCCCTGGACCTGCTCGCACGGCACGGAGCTGACGGCGACATGGCGCCCCTCGGTTCACGGCTGCCCGGAACGCTGAGGCGATTCGAAACTCCCGCATAACGTTCCGGACAAACCCCCTTCACAGAAGAAGACGCAGTCGAACACAATCCCACACACCCTTGTTCTACTCCGTTCAGTCCTCGAAGCGTCTTCGCACCGCCCGACCGAGCCCTGCTCACACACATCAAGGATGATGATCATGCGTACTCGCAGAGCCGCACTCGCCGCCATAGCCTCCGCCGCGTCCCTCGCGCTGACCCTGACCGCCTGCGGCCAGAGCGGCGAGGGCGGCTCCAAGGAGGACTCGGGCAGCTCCGAGGGAGCCACCATCGGCATCGCGATGCCGACCAAGTCCTCCGAGCGCTGGATAGCCGACGGCAACAACGTCGTCGCGGACCTGAAGTCCAAGGGCTACAAGACCAAGCTGGTCTACGGCGAGGACGACCCGGACCAGCAGGTCTCGCAGATCGAGAACCTGATCACGCAGGGCGTCAAGGCGCTGATCGTCGCGGCCATCGACAACAAGTCGATGAACAACGTGCTCCAGCAGGCCAAGGACGCGAACATCCCGGTGATCTCCTACGACCGCCTGATCCTCGGCACGGAGAACGTCGACTACTACGCGTCGTTCGACAACGAGAAGGTCGGCGAGCTCCAGGCCAACTACATCATCGAGAAGCTCGGCCTCAAGGACGGCTCCAAGAAGGGCCCGTTCAACGTCGAGCTGTTCGCCGGCTCCAACGACGACAACAACACCCGCTACTTCTTCGGCGGGGCGATGAAGGTCCTGCAGCCCTACATCGACAAGAAGCAGCTCGTCGTCCGCTCCGGCCAGACCAAGCTGACCCAGGTCACCACCCTGCGCTGGGACGGCGGCACCGCCCAGAAGCGCATGGACGACATCCTGACCTCGGCCTACAAGAGCGAGCGCGTCGACGCGGTCCTCTCGCCGTACGACGGCATCTCCATCGGCATCCTGTCGGCGCTGAAGTCGGACGACTACGGCTCCAAGAGCAAGCCGCTGCCGGTCGTCACGGGTCAGGACGCCGAGGTCGCCTCGGTGAAGTCGATCATCGCCGACGAGCAGTCGATGACCGTCTACAAGGACACCCGCGAGCTCGCCAAGGTCGCCTCGGGCATGGTCGACGCCCTGCTCAACGACAAGAAGCCCGAGGTCAACGACACCAAGACCTACGACAACGGATCGAAGGTCGTCCCGGCGTACCTGCTGGAGCCGGTCGCGGTCGACAAGACCAACTACCAGAAGGAGGTCGTCGACTCCGGCTACATCAAGGAGAGCGACCTCAAGTAACCGCCGGCCCACTCTGATTGGAAGGCACGACCATGGCGGGACCCGTCCTGGAAATGCGCTCGATCGTCAAGACCTTTCCCGGCGTCAAGGCGCTGTCGGACGTCACGCTGACCGTCCGGCAGGGCGAGGTCCACGCCATCTGCGGGGAGAACGGCGCCGGCAAGTCGACCCTGATGAAGGTCCTCTCCGGCGTCCACCCGCACGGCACCTACGAGGGTGACATCCTCTTCGAGGGTGATGTCTGCGAGTTCAAGGACATCCGGGCGAGCGAGCAGCGCGGCATCGTCATCATCCACCAGGAGCTGGCGCTGTCGCCGTTCCTCTCCCTCGCGGAGAACATCTTCCTCGGCAACGAGCACGCCAAGGGCGGGTTCATCGACTGGCGGGAGACCCTGCGGCACGCCACCGAGCTGCTGCGCCGGGTCGGACTCTCCGACCACCCGGACACCCGCGTCGCCGACATCGGCGTGGGCAAGCAGCAGCTGGTGGAGATCGCGAAGGCGCTGTCGAAGAAGGTGAAGCTGCTCATCCTCGACGAGCCGACCGCGGCCCTGAACGACGAGGACAGCAGCAAACTCCTGGATCTGATCCTGGAGTTGAAGAAGCAGGGCATCACCTCGATCATCATCTCCCACAAGCTCAACGAGATCCGCAAGGTCGCCGACTCGGTGACGATCCTGCGCGACGGCCAGACCATCGAGACGCTCGATGTGAAGGCCGCCGAGACCACCGAGGACCGGATCATCAGCGGGATGGTCGGCCGGGACCTGGAGCACCGCTTCCCCGAGCGCACCCCGCACGAACCGGAGAAGGGCGCGGCACCGGCCCTGGAGATCCGCAACTGGACCGTGCACCACCCGATCGACCAGCAGCGCAAGGTGGTCGACGATGTGTCACTGTCGGTGCGGCGCGGGGAGATCGTCGGCATCGCGGGCCTGATGGGCGCCGGCCGCACCGAGCTCGCGATGAGCGTCTTCGGGCGGACGTACGGCCGTTACGCGGGCGGCACGGTCCTCAAGGACGGCACTCAGATCCGTACGAAGTCCGTCCCCGAGGCGGTCAAGAACGGCATCGCGTACGTCACCGAGGACCGCAAGCACTACGGCCTCAACCTCATCGACACCATCAACCGCAACATCTCGCTCAGCGCGTTGGGCAAGGTCGCCAAGCGGGGCGTGGTCGACGAGCACGGGGAGCGGCAGGTCGCCGAGGGCTTCCGCAAGTCCATGAACATCAAGGCGCCGACCGTCTTCGAGCCGGTGGGCAAGCTGTCCGGCGGCAACCAGCAGAAGGTCGTCCTCAGCAAGTGGATCTTCGCGGGTCCCGATGTGCTGATCCTGGACGAGCCGACGCGTGGCATCGATGTCGGCGCCAAGTACGAGATCTACACGGTCATCGACCAGCTGGCCGCCCAGGGCAAGGCGGTCGTCTTCATCTCCTCCGAGCTGCCGGAGCTGCTCGGCATGTGTGACCGCATCTACACGATGGCCGCGGGGCGGCTGACCGGCGAGTTCTCGCGGGCCGAGGCCTCGCAGGAATCGCTGATGCGTCAGATGACAAAGGACAAAGAGGTATCCCGATGAGCACGGATGTGACCGCCAAGAGCCCGGCCCCCGCGCCGCCGGGCAAGAGCTCGGGGGCCGCGGGCGCGGGCCTGCTCCAGCTGGTGATGGACGGTATGCGCCGCAACATGCGGCAGTACGGCATGCTGATCGCGCTCGGCCTGATCGTGGTGCTGTTCGCCGTGTGGACCGAGGGCGACCTGCTGCTGCCGCGCAACGTCTCCAACCTGGTGCTGCAGAACAGCTACATCCTGATCCTCGCGATCGGCATGATGCTGGTCATCATCGCGGGCCACATCGATCTGTCGGTGGGATCGCTGACGGCGTTCATCGGCTCGATGGCCGCGGTGTTCATGGTGAGGAACGACCTGCCATGGCCGGTGGCGGTGATCCTCTGCCTGGCCATGGGCGCCCTCGCGGGTGCGGCACAAGGGTTCTTCATCGCGTACGGCGGCATACCGTCCTTCATCGTGACCCTCGCGGGCATGCTGATCTTCCGCGGTCTGACGGAGATCTTCCTGGAGGGGCAGACCCTCGGCCCGTTCCCGGAGGGCCTGCAGAAGGTCGCCAACGGCTTCCTGCCCGAGGTCGGCCCGAACACGAACTACCACAACCTGACACTCCTGCTCGGCTTCGCGATGATCGCGTTCGTGGTCTTCCAGGAGTTCCGTGACCGCCGCCGGCAGCAGGAGTTCTCCCTGGAGGTCGCGCCCTTCAACCTGTTCCTGCTGAAGCTGGTCGCGCTCGGCGCCGCCATCCTCACGCTGACGATGCTGCTGGCCAGCTACAAGGGCGCTCCGATCGTGCTGCTCATCCTGGGCGTGCTGCTGGTCGGCTTCGGATACGTGATGCGCAACGCGATCATCGGCCGCCACATCTACGCCATCGGCGGCAACCTGCCCGCGGCCAAGCTGTCGGGCGTGAAGGACAAGAAGGTCACCTTCCTGGTCTTCCTGAACATGGGCATGCTCGCGGCCCTGGCGGGTCTGGTCTTCGCCGCCCGCTTCAACGCGGCCTCTCCCAAGGCCGGCCTCAACTTCGAGCTGGAGGCGATCGCGGCCTCGTTCATCGGCGGCGCGTCGATGAGCGGCGGCGTCGGCACCGTCCTCGGCGCGATCATCGGTGGCCTGGTCCTGGGCGTGCTGAACAACGGCATGAACCTCGTCGGCATCGGCACCGACTGGCAGCAGGTCATCAAGGGCCTGGTGCTGCTGGCGGCGGTCGGGTTCGACGTGTGGAACAAGCGCAAGGTCGGTTCGTAAGTCCAAGTAGGGCCCTGTCGCCGGGAATCCGGCGGCAGGGCCCTATGCCCCGCCGAAGAGGCGGGGCCCTTCCACTCTCGGTTCAACTTCCTGAGCAGGAGCCGCACATGGACATGAGCAGACGTACGGTCATAGCCGGAGCCGCGGCGGCGGGGATCACCGCCGCGACCGTCGGCAGCGCACACGCCACGGGAGGCAGGACGCCGGTGAAGGCGCTCTTCGGCAAGCTCGCCGACGGCACCAAGGTCTACAGCTGGTCGCTGGCGAACGGCGGCACCCGCATGAACGTCCTCTCCTACGGCGGCGTCGTGCAGTCCCTGGAGATCCCGGACCGCCGCGGCCGGCTGGCCAACGTCTCCCTGGGCTTCGACAACATCGAGGACTACGTCGCGAAGAGCCCGTACTTCGGCGCCCTGATCGGCCGGTACGGCAACCGCATCGGCAAGGGCAAGTTCACGCTCGACGGCAAGGCCTACCAGGTCAACGTCAACGACGGCGAGAACAGCCTGCACGGCGGCGCCCAGGGCTTCGACAAGCGCGTGTGGGACGTCGAGCCGTTCACCAAGGGCTCCGACGTCGGCCTGCACCTGTACTACACGTCCGTCGACGGCGAGATGGGCTACCCGGGCACGCTCAAGGTGAAGGTGACGTACACCCTCACCAAGCACGGCGACTGGCGCATCGACTACGCGGCCACCACCGACAAGGCCACCGTCGTCAACCTGACCAGCCACGTCTACTGGAACCTCGCCGGCGAGGGCAGCGGCACGATCGAGAACCACCAGCTGAAGATCGACGCCTCCCGCTACACCCCCGTCGACTCGGGTCTCATCCCCACCGGTCAGCTGGCCCCCGTCGCCGGCACGCCCTTCGACTTCCGCCGCACCAAGGCGATCGGCGAGGACCTGCGCGAGGCCCACCAGCAGCTGCTGTACGGCAAGGGCATCGACCACAACTGGGTCCTCGACAAGGGCATCTCGCCGCGCCCCGAGTGGATCGCCACCCTGAAGGACCCGTCCTCCGGCCGCACCCTGCGGATGGCGACCACCGAGCCCGGCCTGCAGTTCTACTCCGGCAACTTCCTCGACGGCACCCTCGTCGGCACGAGCGGCCGCACCTACCGGCAGGGCGACGCGCTGTGCCTGGAGACGCAGCACTTCCCGGACTCGCCGAACAAGCCGTCGTTCCCCTCGACGGTGCTGCGACCTGGGCAGACGTACCGTTCGACGACGGTCCACTCGTTCAGCTGCTGACAGCTGCCGACCCCGCTCGACCGTCCCTTCTGCCGGTTCTTCACAGGTGGCACACAAGTTCTCACCGGTTTCTCAGTGGTTGAACAGCGTCACCCCAGCCTCCGTATGTAAGGGCGGCCCGCGCTCCCCCGCGCGGGCCACCCAAAGACGACGGGCCCGGTCGTCCCCGCCGGGCCCGCCCCCTACGGAGGTTCCATGGCCGACAACGTCACCTCGCTGTTCCGCAGCACCGCGGCACACAGCCCGTCGATGGCGGCGCTGACGCGTGAGGGCGGCGACGGGGCCGGTCCGGTCGACTTCTGCATTCCCTGCAACCCGTACTTCCCGACGCCGGAGATGTTCCAGGACATGGGGGCCCGGCTGCGGGACATCATCACGTACTACCCGAGCAGCGCGGACACGATCACGGCCGAGCTGTGCAGTCTGCTCCAACTCCCGCCGCAGTGCGTGGCGATGGGCAACGGCTCCACGGAGCTGATCACCTGGATCGACCACCTGATGGTCCGGGAGTCCCTCGCCATCCCCGTCCCCACCTTCGGCCGCTGGACCGACCAGCCCATGGAGACCGGCAAGCGCGTCGACATGTTCCCGCTCCAGGAGTCCAGCGGCTTCGCCCTCGACCTCGCGCAGTACGCCGAGTTCATCCGCGCCCGGGGGACGCGGGTGGCGGTCATCTGCAACCCGAACAACCCCGACGGCGGCTATCTCCACAAGCACGCGCTCGTGCAGTTCATGGACGCCATGGCCGACCTGGACCTCGTCATCATCGACGAGAGCTTTTTGGAGTTCGCCGACGCCGAGCAGGAACCCTCGGTCGTCCAGGAGGCGATGATCCGCCCGAACGTCATCGTCCTGCGCTCCCTCGGCAAGAACTTCGGCCTGCACGGCATCCGCTTCGGCTACCTGGTCGCCAACCCGGCGCTCGCCGGCAAGGTCCGCTCGATGCTGCCCAAGTGGAACCTCAACGCCTTCGCCGAGCACGTGGTGTTCATGCTGAAGAACCACGGTGCCGAGTATGCGCAGAGCCTCCACCAGGTGCGCCGGGACCGCCTCGACATGGCCAGCCAGCTCTCCTCGCTCCCCGGCCTGACGGTCTATCCGTCGCAGGGCAACTTCCTCTTCGTACGTCTCCCCGTGGGCGCCGAAGGCACCGTGGTCCGGGATCGGCTGCTCACCGAGCACCGGATCCTGGTCCGCGAGTGCGGCAACAAGATCGGTTCGTCCAGCCGCTTCCTGCGACTCGTGGTGCGCCCCCAGGTGGACGTGCGTCGCCTGGTGTCCGGCCTGGAGCAGGTGCTCTACGGGTCCAGGAGGGGAGCCGCCGTACCCGAGCTGGGTACAGGGACCAACTACAGCTCGGGTACGGCGGCCGTGGACCGGTTGGTCAGCTCCACGAACGGTGCGGGGATGCCGGGGCTCGCCGCGCAGGCCATGGGGTCGCCCATGCCGGCACCGGCTCCGCCTCAGCCGCAGCCGCAGGTGGTGGCGCCGGCCGCCGCCACGGTGCCTCCGCAGGGCACGGGGATGCCCATGCCGGCGCCGGTTCCGGTGGCTCCGGCACCGGCCCCGATGCCCGCGCCGATGCCCACGCCTGTGCCCGTGCCGGCGGCTGCGCCCGCCCCTGCTCCGGCGCCCGCTCCGACGCCGTTCCCGTCACCCATGGCGCCCATGGCACCCGCCGCGGCGGCGATGCCCGGGCCCACGCCGCCCGGAGTGCCGGCTCGGGGTGGCCTTACGGCCGCGCAGGTGCGGGGCACTACTGGGCCGGGGCTTACTCCGGCGCCGGCGACCGGGTGGCCCAACAGTCAGTCTTGGCCGAATGCGGCGGGGATGGGGGCGGCGGGGTAGCGCCCCCTCGCCATAGGGGTGCGGGTGTTTGTGCGGCTGCGAGTGCGTCGTGGCTGGTCGCGCCCACGCGGCGGAGCCGCACATCCAACACCGGCCCGCGCCCCTGAAGGCGTTGCAGCCAGGTCGGCTTCAGGTACACCTTGATCAATACGCCACGGGCCAACCGCTGCTCCAGTTCAAGAGGTTGATGCCCAGCTTGGGTGTGCCGTTGTCGTTGGCGTCGTAGTAGTGGTAGACGATCAGGTCGCCGTCGACGTCGTTCATGATCGACTGGCCGCCGGGGCCGATGACGCTGCCGTGGGACTCCAGGACCGGGGTCCCGCCGTTGTTCATCATCGAGACGCCGCTCTTGTCGAGGTACGGGCCGGTGACGCCGGTGGCGCGGCCGACCTTGACCTTGTACGTGGAGCTGGTGCCCGCGCAGCAGGTGTCGTAGGACGCGAAGAGGTAGTAGTAGCCGCCCCGTTTCACGATGAAGGGTGCCTCCACGGCCTTGGTGCCGGTCGGGCGGGAGGCGAGGGAGTAGCGGGTGGAGTTGGAAGAGAGCTGCTTCCCCGTCGACGGGTTGATCTGGATCATCTTGATCCCCGTCCACCAACTGCCGAAGGACAGCCACCACTTGCCGTCGTCGTTCACGAAGAGGTTCGGGTCGATGGCGTTGTAGTCGCTTGAGGAGCTGGACGTGTAGACGGTGCCCTGGTCGGTCCAACTCCCGGGCTGCCCGGTGCTGGAGGTGGCGAGACCGATGGCCGACGTGTTCGAGCCGAACTTCGAGACGGAGTAGTACATCAGGTACTTGCCGCCCTGGTACGAGATGTCCGGCGCCCAGGCCTCCGGCACCGAGGAGTAGGTCGACCACCAGCCCGGCCGGGAGGAGAACGCGTCGGCGCCGTTCCTGAAGGCGGTGCGGTCACTGGAGGTCTTGTTGGCGATGCCGCCGCCCGTGGCGTACAGCAGGTACTGGCCGGACGAGGTGCGGAGCATCGTCGGGTCGTGGGTGACGATGTCGCCGGTGACACGGCCGGGGTTGGGGTACGCGGTCGCCGAGGACGGGATGAGGGCGAGGAGAGCGGCGGCGGGGAGTGCGATCAGGGCTGTGCGCTTGCGGAGGGTGCGGGGCATGCGGGTCCTCCTTGCGGTGGGGGTGACAGACCGGACTGTCGACCGATATGCCGAACAGCGCTCGCAAGTTCGAACGGGACCGTAGAATCGAACCCCTTGCGCGTCAAGGCCATTGACCGCTTCCGCGCATCCTGACCAGGGCCGGCCATCCGGGCAGGTCGACCTCGGCACAGACGGTCTTGCCGGGCGAGTCCCCTCGCTCCACCACCTCCCACCGGTCGGCCAGCGCCTCGACGAGGACGAGCCCGCGGCCGTGTTCGTCCAGGAGGTGTGGACGTCGCACGTCGCCGGGCTTCCGGGGGTGGGGCTCGGTACGGGTGTCACTGACCTCCACGCGGATGCTGCCCGTGGGCAGGGAGAGCCGCAGCTCGAAGTCCCGGCCGGGGACCCGGCCGTGGGTCACGGCGTTCGCGGCCAGCTCGGCGACGATCACCGCGACCGCGTCGGATGCGTCGCTGCCGTGCGGGATGCCCCAGGCGTGGAGCTGGTTCAGGGCGAGGTGCCGGGCGAGGCGGGCGCCGCGCGGGGTGGCGCTGAGGCGCTGGGTGAACACACGTACGGTGACCGGGGGTTGGGGGGTGTGAGGTGCGGGCATGCGCTCAATCTGGCGGCTGGGGCAGGCAGTTCACCAGGTGAGGGGCGCGTACGCTGCGGCAGCGTACGCGGTTACGGACTGGACAGTACTCATCACCACCCGTGACCATGAGCGCGGGAGGTGACCGACCGTGGTCGATGGCGTGGTGGGTACGGGTGGCGAGCCGGAGTCGTCGGACAGTCTGCGGACGTTCGGCGCGGTGGTCCAGGCGCTGCGGGAGCATGCGGGGTTGAGCCGGGAGGAGTTCGGGGACCTGGTGGGGCTGTCCAAGCACACGGTGGCGTCGGTGGAGTTGGGACGCCGGATGCCGGACCCGACGTTCGCGGACCGGTCGGAGCCGGTGCTGGGGAACACGGGTGCGTTGGTGAGTGCGGCGCAGCATCTGGCTCGGCAGCCGGGGTTGGCGGCATGGTTTCGGCGATGGGCTCAGCTGGAGGCGACGGCGATCACGCTGTACACGTACGAATGCCGGTTGATTCCGGGGTTGTTGCAGACGGAGGCATACGCGCGCACATTGTTCACGAACCAGCTGCCGCCCATGGACGACGAGCAGATCGAGGCGCAGTGGGCCGCACGCGCCGAGCGGCAACGCCTCCTGCGGGAGCGGCCGAACACTGCGTTCGCCTTCATCCTGGAAGAGCACCTCTTCCGTCGGCACACGGGCGGATTGGAGGTCACGCGGAGGCTTATCGACCACGTGCTGGCGATCGCCGAGCTGCGGAACGTGGAGATCCAGGTCATGCCGACGGAGCAGGAGACGCACGCGGGGCTCGACGGCCCCATGCGGCTGCTGGAGACTCCGGAGAACAAGTGGTTCGCCTACTGCGAGGGGCAGGAAAGCGGCCAGTTCATCGCTGACTCGAAGGTGGTCAGCATGCTCCAGATGCGGTATGCCAGGATGCGCTCACAGGCTCTCACTCTGAAGGACTCCCTGAGCCTGTTGCAGCGGATGCGAGGAGAGCTATGAGCACCAGTGAACTGGCCTGGTTCAAGAGCAGCTACAGCGGCGGATCCGGCGACGACTGCGTCGAAGTGGCCCTCGACTGGCGTAAATCCAGCTACAGCAGCGCATCCGGCGACGACTGCGTAGAGGTAGCCACCCGCCCCCACACCATCCACGTACGCGACTCCAAGAACCGGCGGGGCCCCGCCCTCACCCTCTCCCCCACCACCTGGACGGAGTTCATCGCGCACGTCCGTCCAGCAGGGCAAGCCCCAGCGGCGTAACGGAGTGCAGCGCCGCCTTCCCCGCCCTGCACGTGCTCAGTAACCCGGCCTTGCGCAGGATGCCCACGTGATGGCTGGCCGTGGCCGGTGAGATGCCCGCGTCGTGGGCGAGTTCGGTCGTCGTCACGCCATGGTCGGCGACCGATTCGAGGATCCCGGCGCGGGTGCGCCCGAGGAGGGCGTTCAAGGAGCGGAGCCCAGGCGTACCGCCGTTCAGGGGCGTCTCGTGGGTCATCGGGTAGACGACGACGCACGGCAACGCCGGATCCTTGAGCAGCGTCGGCTTGCGCCAGCAGAAGTACGACGGGAGGACCAGGAGCCCGCGTCCGTCGAGGCGGACGTCACGGTCCGCGCCCAGTCCCGTCACCTCCAGTACGGGCCGCCGCCAGACGAGGCCGGGGTGGAGGGCACCGAGCAGCGCGCCGAGGTCGCCGTCGGCCAGATACCGTCCGTGGGCGGCACGTTCGGCGCCGAAGCGGGTGCGGAGGCGACTCCACCAGGGGGCCAGCGCGGCCGTGAAGTACGCCCGGAAGACGCGCGCGAGGTGGCCGACGGCCTCCCTGTCACCGTCGGCGAGGGAACGCGCCCAGGGCGGCAGCCGCCGGCCCGCGCGGGACAGTTCCACCAGGTCGCCACGCAGCCGCTGCCGTGGCGTGGACAGCAGGGCACCGATCCCGGCGTCCAGGCCGCCCGTGCCGGCGGCCGGGGTGAGGAAGTCGGCCGAGTAGCCGATGGGCGGGGCCATGCGGAGCAACGGCCCTACGGCGGCGGGCAGTTCGCGTCGTACCCGGCGCCGCCAGCCGCCGAAGACGGCGGAACCGGTGTCCGTCTGAAGCATGTGCATGCTGAGCAGCGCCTCCCACATCGGGTCGGGAGCCTGCGCCAGCCTGATCTGGGCGAGATCGTCGTCGGTGAAGTGAATGCGTACGGCCATGTGAGCCATCCCCGTTCGGCACGTCGTGCACTCACATGCTCCGGGGTTCGTCGCCTCTTGACACCCTCAGATGTCATGGGGCGCCCCGCCGCACCGCCGGGGTGCGACGGGGCGCTCGTCGTCCGTCAGGCCCGGCGGGGCTTCTCAGCACTCCCCGACGGAGCTGACCTGGTCCCGGACGGGCGACGCCAGGTCCAGCGCCTGTCCGTCCAGGATCACCTGGATCTCGTTCTCGTAGTCCGCGTCCCGGTACAGGCACCACGAGTCGCCGGAGATGTTCTTCACCGACCACACATGGTCGTTGAGACCGCCCGCCAGCTGGCCCAGGTTGGATGCGCCGTCCGACAGCGAGTAGTGCGCGCCGCCGCCCTGCCCGTCGTGGTAGATGCAGAACTCCGACGGGTCGCAGGGCCAGGTCGCCGGGTCCCCGGCCGCTTGGGCGGAGGTGGGCACGGCGAGCATGGCGGCGGTGCCGACGAAGGCGGCGAGGCTGAGAGCGAGTCGGCTCTTGCGGATCGACATGAGGTACTTCCTTCCCCGTTGTTCCTCGTTGTTCCCCGTTGTTCCTCGTACGCCGACCAGCCTGGGCCCGTGTGCCACACCCCCGCACGCGCCTTCGATCTCCGTCGAATCGAGGCGAACACTCCAGCTCCTGCCCGATATCGGGCAGATATGTAGACGTTCCGCACCCCTCGACCTAGGGTGATCGCTCATGATCACCCTAGACGCAATGGGGACTTTCGCCCTGATAGTGGGACTTCTCACGCTCACTCCGGGACTGGATTCCGCACTCATCCTGCGCACCGCGGCGCTCAGGCACCGCCGTCGCGCGTGGGGCGTGGTCCTCGGCATCCAGAGCGGCACACTGGTCTGGGGCGTGCTCACCTCGCTCGGTGTGACCACACTGCTGACGGCGTCTCACCTCGCGTACGAGGCTCTTCGTTGGGCCGGAGCCGCGTACCTGGTGTGGATGGGCGGCAGGCTGCTGTGGGCCACCTGGCGCCCCCCATCGATCGAGAGCTCGCGGACAGCGGAGACCGAGGGCGGGGCAAGGGCCGGGGCGGGCGCCGGCGACACCCTGCTCGGTGGCTGGCGACAAGGGTTCGTGACCAATCTCCTCAACCCGAAGATGGGCGCCTTCTACGCCGCGGTGCTCCCGCAGTTCATCCCCTCCGGTGCCTCGCACCTTGCTCCAGGGGTGCTGCTGGCCGGTGTGCACATTCTCCTGGCCGTCATCTGGGCCTGTGCGTTGATCGCCTTCGCGCACGTGCTCCGCGACCGCCTGCAACGCCCCTCGGCCCGCCGCCAACTCGACCGCATCACGGGCACGGTCATCGCCGCATTCGGCATCCGGCTCGCACTCGGACAGTAGGGCACCGGCCGACGCAACCGCAGACGACCCGACAGCCACCGAACGGGCAACTTGCCACACCAACCGAATTGAAAGGACAGGTACATGGGCACGCTCCCCACCAGCGCCGAGGCCGTGGTCTTCGACTGCGACGGCCTGTTGGTCGACACCGAAGCCTGCTGGACCGTTGCGGAAACGGCCATCTTCGCGGCGCATGGCCATCCCTTCGGCCCTGAGCAGAAAGCCCTGGTCATCGGCCGCACCGTGGAAGCCGCCGGAGATGCCATGGCCGAGTACCTCGGGCGCCCCGGCGCCGGCGCCGAGATCGCCGCCGAACTCCTCGACGGGGTCCGCAAGGAGCTGGCCCGGGGCGCCGCGGCCCTCCCCGGGGCGGCGGAACTGGTGCGCGCCTGCGGGGCAGCCGTACCGATCGCCGTAGCCAGCAACAGCCCCCGGGAATTGCTGGACACGGCACTGTGGTCGGCCGGTCTCGCCGACTGCTTCACGCACTCGTTCGCCGCCGACGAAGTGCGCTCCCCCAAGCCCGCACCGGAGCTCTACCTCACAGCATGCGAGGCACTCGGTACGCCCCCCAAGCACTCCGTCGCGTTCGAGGACTCGGCCACGGGCACTGCCGCCGCGCGTGCTGCCGGCCTCTACGTCGCGGCCGTACCCTCCCTCCCAGGAGCCGACCTCGACCATGACTGGCTGGGCACCACGCTGGCCGACCATGAATTGCTGGACTGGGCCAGGCGACTGAGAGCCGGCACGGTCCGCTGAGCCGGCACCCCGGCCTGCGCCTTCCTTGCCGCCGAGGCCCGCCACCACCTCTCTCCGGGCGACCTCAAGTGAGGTGTCCGACAAGAAACTTGACGTCTGCTCACTTTGCTCAACTGACAGCCCGCCAACAGGATCAGTTCCTACGGTGCCGTGCTCATGACAGACACTTCAGGGACAACCCCCACCGTGATCGGGCGCCGCACCGTGCTCATCGCCACCGGCGCCGCGGCCGTATCGCTGGCCGTCGCCGCCGCGCCTGAAGCCCCCACAGCCGAGGCGGCCGACCCGGCCCCCGTCGCCGCCGCGGCCGTCTGCACACTCACGAAGGAGATGACCGAAGGCCCCTACTACCTCGACGGACAGCTCGTCCGCGCCGACATCAGCGAGGACAAGACCGGCATCCCGCTGCAGCTCAGGCTCACGGTCGTCGACGACAGCACCTGCGCGCCGCTGAACAGCGCCCTGGTGGAGATCTGGCACTGCGACGCCCTCGGCGAGTACTCCGGCTTCGTCGGCAACAACGGCCACGACGAGCCCGACAACGGCACCTTCCTGCGGGGCGGCGTGCTCACGGGGTCGGACGGCGTCGCGCGCATCACGTCCGTGTACCCCGGCTGGTACCGCGGCCGGTGCGTCCACATCCACGTCAAGGTGCACACCGACGTCACGCTCACCGACGACGGCTCGTTCACCGGCGGCCAGGAACTCCACACCGGCCAGCTCTTCTTCGACGAGACGATCACGACCCGCGTCGCCGCGCTCGCCGTCTACGCCGCCAACACCGTCCCGCGCACCACCCTCGCCCAGGACTCCATCTACGACGACGGAGGCGCCGCGTCCGGGCTGCTGGCCCTGACCGCACTGGGCAGTTCACCCTCCGCCGGCTATGCGGGGGCGCTCACCCTGGGAGTGGAGAGCTGACCCGACATCCACACCGACGCCAAGCCGCGCCCGACTGCGATCATCGGGCGCGGCTCGGCCTGTGCAGGCGGTGCTGCTACTTGCCGGGGCACTCCTTCCACGCCAGGTGGTACACGGTGCTGATGTCACCGTCGGTCGAGTCCATGGTCATGAAGCTGACCTTGCTCGGAGACGACGAGCCGGCGTTGACGCGCAGCTCGGTGTTGATGTTGAAGTTGCGCTGCTTTCCACAGGGCGCCCAGATCAACTGGGCCCAGTCGGTCTCGTCGGTGGCCTGCCAGTTGTCGTTGAGGGGGCCGCTGAAGGGGTGGCTGCGGAACTGCGTGTTCGGTGAGCCCTGGAAGTAGTACGAGGCTCTCTGCATGGCGTTCGCGCCGGACTGGAGGGAGGCGAAGCCGCGGTAGTCGGCGCTGGCGATGGCGTAGGTGAAGCCACCGGGGACGTGCACGACCAGGCTGAGCTGGCAGTTCTTACGGAACGCCGTGGGGTCGGAGTTGCCGCCGACCTGGGCGAGGTAGTCGCTGTAGGTCACGGTGAAGGCGGTGTTGTCCTCGGAGACGGCGACGGCGGTGGTGCCCTGGGGGCAGCCGGAACCGTTCACCGTGGCGACCTTGATGACGATCTTGTCCGGCGGCGGGTCTTCGAACGCCGGCGCGGCCTGAGCGGGCAACGTCGCGGTGAGCAGAGCGGCCAGCGCGCCGCCGCTCAGCAGGAGTCGCAGGAGTCCACGTGCCATGGAGCTCTCCTTGGGGATGGGGGGTGGCTGCGCCTCCGACCCCGTTTTCAAGCCGGTTGAATCTTTGAAGAAACAGTGACTTTTCTGTGAAGGTCGAAGGCGTTCGCATCGTAGGGGGCCGCGCATGGCATGGCCACGACGAACTCCAGCCATTCACAGGTGAGTTGAGGCACGCGAGCGTGTCCGCCCGGTCGGTCAGGTGCCGACCGGCTGACGCTCCTCGGCGGACTCGACCCCGGTCGCGTTCCGCTCCTTGAGGTGGGCGCGGACCGAGTACGCGAGGGCGGCGGCCCACAGCGCGTACAGGGCGACGTAGAGCACGTCACTGGTCAGCAGAGTGCGGGCGTTGGTCACGACGATCACTCCGCCGACCGCCGATCCCAGCACCCGCGGCGGCAGCAGCCGCACCAGCCAGGCGGCGAGGGGCGCGGCGACCAGACCGCCCAGCAGGAACGCGGCGACCCACATGACGTCGATGCCCTGGGAGCCGAGGGAGAAAAGAAAGCCGAGGCCGGCGGCCACCGCTACGAGGAACTCGCTGGTGTCGATGGAGCCGATGACCTTGCGCGGCTCCATCCGGCCGGAGGCGAGGAGGGCGGGCGTACAGACGGGGCCCCAGCCGCCTCCCCCGGTGGCGTCGAGGAAGCCGGCGACCAGCCCCAGCGGGGCCAGGAACCGGCGCCGGAGCGGCCTGCCCAGCCGGCCCTCCGGCAGCCCCCGGAAGGTGAACCGGACCAGGACGTACACACCCAGCCCCAGCAGGATCGCGGACATCGCCGGCTTCGCGACCTCCGTCGACAGCCGGGACAGCACGGCCGCCCCGAGGAACGCGCCCACCGCGCCCGGTACGCCGATCCGCGCGACCACGCTCCAGTCGACGTTCCCGAAGCGCCAGTGCGCCGCCCCCGACATCAGCGTCGTACCGATCTCGGCGAGATGGACGGTCGCGGAGGCGGCGGCGGGGTTGGTGCCCAGGGCCAGCAACAGCGTGGTCGAGGTCACCCCGTACGCCATGCCGAGGCTGCCGTCCACGAGCTGGGCCCCGAGGCCCGCGAGGGCGAGCAGGATCAACGTGCGCATGGGCGGCGACGGTAGGGCCCCAAGCTGAGCAAACCCTTAGGGAAGCTGAACGCAGTCTTGGGGCCCTGTGAAGATCGCCCGCCCGGTCAGCTCAGGCGGATCACGTTCCAGGACAGCGGTTCCAGTACGGCGGTGAGGCTGCCGTCCTTGAGTGCCGTGCCCTCGACGGCGTGCGGGGTGACCCGCTCCGGCTCGTCGAGGGTGTTGCGGGCGTCCGGGTCGGCGTCCGCGAGGGCGCTGTGCTCGACGACCGCCGTCAGGGCGAGGCCATTCAGGGCGACGTCGAGGGGCAGGGCGTCGGTCCGGCTGCGGTTGACCGCGAAGACGGTGACCGTGCCGTCCTCGGCGCGCACGGCGGTGGCGTGCAGCAGGTCGGCCTCGCCGTACTTCTTCGTCTCGTAGGCCGGGGAGTCCACCCGGACGTCCAGCACCTGGCCGCGGCCGTACTTGGCGGCCTGCGCGAACGGGAAGAACGTCGTCTGCCGCCACGCCGGGCCGCCCGGCTCGGTCATGATCGGCGCGATGACGTTGACCAGCTGGGCGAGGCAGGCCACGGTGACGCGGTCGGCGTGCCGCAGCAGCGCGATGAGGAGCGAGCCGAAGACGACCGCGTCCATGACGCTGTAGTTGTCCTCCAGGAGGCGGGGAGCCTGTGGCCAGTCCGTCAGCGTCTTGGCGTGTTCCTCCCACTCGGGCAGGTACCAGACGTTCCACTCGTCGAAGGAGAGGTTGATCCGCTTCTTCGACTTCAGCCGCGCGCCCACGTGGTCGGCGGTCGCGACGACGTTCTCGATGAAGGCCTCCATGTCGACGGCGGAGGCGAGGAAGGAGTCGATGTCGCCGTTCTCGGGCCAGTAGTAGGCATGCAGCGAGATGTGGTCGACGAGGTCGTACGTCTCCTTGAGGACCGTCGCCTCCCATTCGGCGAAGGTCGGCATGGACTGGCTGGAGGAGCCGCAGGCGACGAGTTCGACGTTCGGGTCGATCTGGCGCATGGCGCGGGCGGTCTCGGCAGCGACACGGCCGTACTCCTCGGCCGTCTTGTGGCCCGTCTGCCAGGGGCCGTCCATCTCGTTGCCGAGGCACCACAGCCTGATGCCGAAGGGGTCCTTGTCGCCGTGCGTGACACGGAGGTCGGACAGGGCGGTGCCGGCCGGGTGGTTGGCGTACTCCTGGAGCTCCAGGGCTTCCGCGACACCGCGGGTGCCGAGGTTGAGGGCCATCATGGGCTCGGCCTGGGGACCGATCTTGCGGAGGAAGTCGATGTACTCGGACAGGCCGAAGCGGTTGGTCTCCGTGGAGTGCCAGGCGAGGTCGAGGCGGCGGGGGCGGTCCTCGGCGGGACCGACCGAGTCCTCCCACTTGTAGCCGGAGACGAAGTTGCCGCCGGGGTAGCGGACGGTGGTGACGCCGAGTTCGCGGACGAGGTCCAGGACGTCCTGGCGCAGGCCCGTCTCGTCGGCCGTGGGGTGGTCCGGTTCGAAGATGCCGGTGTAGACGCAGCGGCCGAGGTGTTCGACGAAGGATCCGAAGAGACGGGGGTTGACCTCACCGACCGTGAAGGCGGGGTCGAGGGTGAAGCGGGCGGTACGGGACATGAGGTCCTCTCGCAGGAGTGTCACTGAACAGGGGGCCTGCCACTCACTGCCCCGCCAGGCCCGTGTGGGCCACGCCCCGCACGATCTGGCTCTGGAACAGGACGAAGGCGGCGATCAGGGGGAGGCCCGCGATGATGCCGCCGGCCATGAGCTGGGGCCAGACGATGCCGAAGGCGTTCTGCACGGTGGCGATGCCGTTCGGCATGGTCATCAGGTCGGGGTTGTTGGTCACCATGTACGGCCAGATGAAGTTGTTCCAGGAGGCGATGAAGGTGAAGATCCCCACCGCCGAGAGGGACGGCTTCGACAGGGGCAGGACGATCGTGAAGAAGATCCGCCAGCGGCCCGCGCCGTCGATGAAGGCCGCCTCCTCCAGTTCGCGGGGCAGCGACTGGAAGAACTTGTAGAGGATGTAGACCATCGCCGCGGGCGCGCACTGCGGCAGGATCATGCCCCAGTAGGTGTCCACCATGCCGAGCGACTGCACGGTGGTGAACAGCGGGACGCCGAGGACGGCCGGGGAGAACATCAGGCCCGCCATCGTGACCGCCATCAGGGCCGACTTGCCGCGGAACTCCGTACGGGCGAAGCCGTATCCGGCGAGCGACGACACCAGCAGCACGATGAAGGTGACGCAGACGGACACCACGACGGAGTTCACGAACCAGTTGGGGATGTTGCCGGCCTCCAGGACCGCCTGCCAGGAGTCCAGTGTGAAGTCGTCGGGGATCCAGTGCGGGGCGGCCACCGACTCGGTCGGGGTCTTGAGGGAGGTGGACAGGGCCCAGAGCAGGGGGGCCACCCAGACTGCCGAGAGGGCCGCGGCGACCAGGGTCAGGGCGATCTGGCCGGGGGTCCAGGTGCTGCGGGGCCTGCGCGGCACGGGAGTCGTCGGGGTCGTCATCGGGCGCTCTCCTCGCGGTTGCGCAGCAGCCACATCCGTCCGAGGGCGACGACCGCGATGATCAGGAACAGGATGAAGGAGATCGCGGAGGCATAGCCCACGCGGTAGCTGGTGAAGCCCTGTTCGAGGGTGTACTGGACGAAGGTGCGCGTCGATTCCTCCGGGCCCGGCCCGAACTGGTACATGACCACGGCCTGGTCGAAGACCTGGAGCGAGGCGAGGATCTGGAGCGCGATCACCAGGCCGGTGATGTTGCGCAGGTTCGGCACGGTGATGTGGAGCAGCCGCTGGAAGGCGTTGGCCCCGTCCAACTCAGCCGCTTCGTAAAGGTGTTGGGGGATGTTCTGCAGGGCGGCCAGGTAGAGCAGGAAGCTGAAGCCGACCGTCCACCACAGGGTGGCGACGACGACGGCGAGCAGGGCCGTGGACTTCTGGGTGAGCCAGGGGGTGTCCAGGCCGAGGACGTGGTTGACCATGCCGTTGGTGGGCTGGAAGAGCCACCACCACAGGTTGCCGATGACCGCGGACGGCAGCAGGAAGGGGGCGAAGAAGCAGAGCCGCCACAGCCACTTGAAGTGCACGGTGTGGTGGGCGACGAGCGCCATCAGCAGGGCGACGACGACGATGGCCGGGACGACGTACAGGGTGAACTGCACGCTGTGTGTGAGGGAGTCCCAGACCAGGTCGTCCTTGAGCGCCTCGCGGTAGTTGTCGAGGCCGACGAAGGTCGTGTGGTCGCCGGAGATGTTGGCGTCGGTGAAGCTGAGGTAGAGGCCGCGGACGACCGGCAGGACGACGAAGAGGCCGTACAGGACGAAGAACGGGGCGACGAACCAGCCGCCGTGCTGGAAACGGTTGCCCCAGCGCAGTCGGGCGGAGTCGGTGGCGGTGGTCGCGCGCGGGCGCAGCACTCCGTGGGCGACGGTCGTGGTCGTACTGCTCATGCGCCCGCTCCCTTCAGTTCCCGGGCTGCCGTCAGGCCGGTCATGGGGTTCTTGGCCGCGAGCAGTTGATGCAGGAGGGACTTCAGCCGGCGGGCCGCCGCGTCGGGCTTCGCCGAGCCCAGGGTGGACGAGGCGATGACCGGGCCGAGGCGGGTGGCGAGGATGCCGGTGGAGCCCGCGAACCAGATGTGGGGTTCGGTGGCCGGGTGCTCCATGGCGGGCCCGGAGTACTCGTTCTGCGGGGTGAGTTCGAGGTAGCCGGGGTCCTTGAAGGTGGGCAGATAGGCGGGTACGTGGCCGCCGTTGGCCCAGGTGGTGGCGTGGGAGACCATGTAGGCGGCGAGTTCGTAGGCGCCCTCGTTCGGGGCGCCGCCGCGGTCGGCCTGGTGGGGCAGGACGAAGGCGTGCGACTCGACGTGGGTGGCCGCGGTGCCGAAGACCGGGGGCAGCGGCTGGGCGCCGTACTCGATCTTCTCGCCGTTGAAGTACGGCACCGACCAGTTGCCCTCCCAGGTGAAGGGTGATCCGGCGATGAAGGCCTCGCCGTCCGCCTCGCCGACGGTGACGTAGCCCTCGGTGACGTTCCGGCGGAGGAACTCCAGGACCTGGGTGGCCTTGTCGGTGTCGAAGGTGACCTGGGTCTGGTCCTCGTCGAAGTAGGTGCCGCCGAGCTGCTGGTAGAAGGAGACGAAGAACCACCAGGCGAAATTCTGGTCGTTGGCGTGCAGCCCGAGGGTCTGCTGCCCCTTCTTCAGCTGTCCCTTGGCCGCCTTGAGAATCTCGAACCACTCGTCGGGGTCGCCGGCGGCGGGCAGCCGCCCGTCGGAGTCCAGCAGGCCGGCCTTCTCGCACACGTCCTTGCGGTAGAAGTTCAGCTGGACGTGGATGTCGAGGGGCAGGGCGTACAACTCGCCGTCGACGATGCCGCGGCGCCACAGCACGGGGTTGAAGTCGGCCTCCCGTACGCCGTACTCGGCGAGCAGGTCCACGTCCCAGGGGTCGAGCAGGCGGCCCGGCGCGAAGCCGGGGATACGGCCCTGGTGCATGACCGCGAGGTCCGGCGCGCGGTTGCCCGCGGCGGCCATGGCGAGCTTGGTGTAGTAGGGCCCGCCCCAGGTGAGGGTGGAATCCTTGACGGCGACGTCCGGGTTCGCCTTGCGGAAGGCGTCCACCATCGCGACCTGGTTGGTGCCGTCGCCACCTTGGAAGAGGTTCCAGTACCGCACCCGGGTACGAGCACTGGACGCAAGCGCGTCGGCCCCCGTCCCGAGTGCCGCGAACCCGAAGCTGCCGGCCACCGCCAATCCGCCCGCGGTGGCCAGAAGTTGCCTGCGATTGAGGTCAGGTCGTCCCATTCCCTGCCCTATCTGTTCGAGATACCGACATACGCCCGTAACTTCGAACGGACCGTAGGCTGCAAGCGCTTACCAGTCAATGGTTTGTGCACGAATTCCGGGCGGCGGCGGTCATCCCCGGCTCACCCGCGGTCATCCCCGGCTCACCCGCGGTCGTTCTCCGTTTAACCACGGTCGCCGGACCACATGACGCGGGCACTTTGGGACGCGTAGGCTCGAACGGCCCGCCGACGGGCGGAGGAACTGGGGGTGCGATGGACATCGCGGGCGCGCGCACGAGGGCGGCCCGGGTCGCTGCGGTGCTGCGGCTGCGGCGCTCCCGTTCCGGTTCCGGGATGCGTGAGCTGGCCTCCGAGCTGAGCGCCGCCCTGCGTGCCGGACCCCATCCCCCGGCCGACGTACGCGAGTTGTGCCACGCGCTGTGCGCGGAGATGAGTGCGCGGCGCGGCGGACGGCCCGTCGAGCTGCGGTTCGAGCGGTTCCCCGACGAGATCGAGGTCACCGGGCTGTGGGTGGAGTTCCAGGACTTCGACCTGGTCATCGTCGAGGAGCGCGCCGAGGCGATGCAGCAACTGGTCATCCTCGGCCATGAGTTGTGGCACATGCACGCCGGCCACGGCCACCACCACACCGACGGCACGGCCGCCGCACACGCGCTCGCCGGGACCCCCGGCTGGAAGGGCATCGCCCTCGCGGTCGCCGCCCGCAACGGCTCCCGGGAGCGGGACGAGGCCGAGGCGGACGACTTCGGGCACCGGCTGGCGGCGGCGTTCCGGCCGCTGCTGTCGGGGCCGGGCGCGGACGCGCCGCTCGGGCCTGTGCAGCGTTCCCTGGGGTATCGCGGGAACGGGAGGGCCGCCCGGTGAACACCTCGCTGGCGCCCGACCCTTCCGGCCTCCTCGGCGAGATGTACATCTCGTTCTGGATCCCGACCGTCGTACTGACCGCCGCCCTGGCGATCAAGCTGCCCACGATCATCCGGCTCTGGCGCGACCCGCTGCTGCGCGCCGTCGGCGGGCTACTGCTGCTCGCCTGTGCCGTGTTCGTCTTCGCGGCCCCGGCGACGATCGCGTGGGTCAACCGCGTGACCGGCGTACCGAACATCGCGGCACCCCTGGTCTACTCCCTGCTCACCGCGTTCTGCGGCTCGTGCCTGCTGCTGATCATCGCCTGGCGCAACGGCCTGTCCGACCGCAGCGCCGAGGCCCGCCGGGCCATGCGCCTCGTGATCTGCGCGTACTCGGGCGTGATCGTCACGCTGTGGGTGCTGTTCGCCCTCGCGGACGCACCGGTGGAGCGGGTGCAGGACCTGGACACGTACTACGCCAACACGCCGTTCATGCGCGAGGAGACCCTGCTCTACCTCCTCGCGCACTGCACCGCCGTCCTCATCACGTCCCGGCTGATCTGGAACTGGGTGCGCACCGAGGGCCTCGACGCCTGGCTGCGCTGGGGGCTGGTGTTCCTGGGCATCGGCTACGGCCTCAACCTCATCTTCGACGCCGCCAAGCTGACCGCGGTCGCCGCCCGCTGGACGGGCCACGACCTGGACTGGCTCAGCACCGACCTCGCGCCGCCTGTCGCCGCGCTGTCCGCCATCCTGATCGCGGTGGGCTTCATCCTCCCGCACGCCGGCCAGTACCTGCACGACCGCTGGCAGGTCCGCCTCGCTCACCACGAACTGCGGCCCCTGTACCTGCTGATGAAGTCCGTCAACGGCTCCGGCGTGCGGTTCGTCCTGCGCGCCAGCCCGGAGCTGCGGCTGATCCGCCGTGAGACGTTCATCCGCGACGTACTGCTGCCGCTGGCCCGGCACATCGACGAGGACCTGCGCGGGCGGTCGTACGACGCCGCGCTCGCCCTCGGCCACCGGCCGGGCCGGGCGAAGGCGCTGGCCGCCGCCGTCACCATCCAGGACGCCGTGCGGCGCAGGAGCCGGGCGCCGGACGGCGACGGCACCGGCGGCCCCGACACCACGGACCTCCTCCAGGAGATCGGTGCCGTCTCCCGAGCCCTCCGCCACCCCGACGAGATCGAAGCGGTCCGTGCCCGTACGGCCGCCCCAGCAGGGAACGTGCCCGTACATGACTGAACGCACCACCACCGCCGTCGTCCTGGGCGGCTCCCTCTCCGGCATGCTCGCCGCCCGCGCGCTCGCCGACGTCGTCGACCACGTCACCGTCGTCGAACGCGACGTGCTGCCGCCCGGCCCCGAGCCGCGCAGGGGCCTGCCCCAGGCCAGGCACGTCCACCAGCTGTGGTCGGGCGGGGCACACGCCCTGGAAGAGCTGCTGCCGGGCGTCGTCGGACGGCTGCGGGACGCGGGGGCACACCGGCTGCCGGTGACGACGGACATGGTGGCGCTGTCGCCGTACGGCTGGTACCGGCGGTGGGCCGAGTCGCACCACATGCTGCTGTGCAGCCGGGATCTGCTGGACGCGACGGTACGGGCGGCCGTCCTCGCCGACGGACGCGTCGAGGTGGTGCAGGGCGAGGTGCTCGGGCCGGTGGGCACGGGCGCGGCGGTGACGGGCGTACGGATCCGGCCACGGGACCTTGCCGAGCGGACCTTGTCGGCGGACCTCGTCCTTGACGCCACGGGACGCGGTTCGCGGGCGGCGGGGTGGCTGACGGATCTTGGGTTGCCGGCCGTCGAGCAGCGTGAGGTCAACTCCGGCGTGGCGTACGCGAGTCGGGTGTTCCGGGCGCCGGAGGCCGCGCGCGAGGGGTTCCCCGTGGTCAACGTCCAGCCGGATCCGCGGGCCGGGAAACCGGGGTCCGGTGGGGTGCTGCTGCCCATCGAGGACGGCCAGTGGATCGTCACGCTCTTCGGCTCGCGTGGCGCCGAACCTCCCACCGCGGCCGCGGAGTTCGAGCGCTACGCCCGCGAGGAGCTTCGGCACCCCGTCATCGCCGAACTGCTCGAATACGCCGAGCCGTTGACCGACGTGGCGTACACGAGGACGACCGCCAACCGGCGCCGCTACTACGAGCGGATGCCGGTCCGCCCCGAGAACTTCGCCGTCCTCGGAGACGCGTTGTGCGCGCTCAACCCGATCTACGGCCACGGGATGTCGGTCGCCGCCCAGGGCGCGGTCGCCCTGCGGGACACGGTACGACGACACGGCTGGGGCTCGCCCGGCCTGGCCCGCCGCATCCAGCGGGCGGTGGCCCGCCCGGCGTCGGCGGCGTGGGATCTCGCCCTGGGGATGGACGTGTTCTATCCCGGGGCGACGGAGAACGGCCCCACTCGCCGCGACCGCCTGGTGGCGGCCTACGTGGGCCGCCTCCTCCACACGGCCACCGGCAACGGACGCATCGCCCGCAGGGTCACGGACGTGACGTCACTGGAGCGGGGAGCGGAAGTACTGCTGTCCCCGTCCGTCCTACTGGCCGCGGCGATCGGCCCGCTCAAGCCGGCGCTCAACGGCCCGCCGTTGACGGCGGAGGAGCGGAAGGCGGCAGGGCTGGGGTAGGGCTGTTGGGACCGCACGCGATATTCGCGGCGACCTGGACGGTCGATCGGGATACTCGTCGCCATGGATGAGGTCACGGTGGTCGTCGCCCATTCCGAGCGCGCGACCCTGCGCGTCGGCGACGTGTTCCTGAAGGTGGACGCCGATCAGGCGCGCATCGACGTCGAGGTCGAGGCGATGGCCATGGCACCGGTCCCCACCCCGAACGTCCTGTGGCGCAAGCCGCCCGTGCTCGCGATCGCCGCGGTCCCGGGGACGGTGCTCGGCCGCCTCGGCGAGCCGTCGACCGCGTCCCCGGCGGCGTGGGCCGCCGCGGGTGCCGCCGTCCGGAAGCTGCACGACGCGCCGTTGCCTCCCCGGCCCGGCCGGGCCGGCCGGAGCGTCGACGAGTTGGTGGCGGAGCTCGCCGGCGAGTGCGAGTGGCTCGTGACGCATGGTGTCCTGCCCGCCGGCCTGGTCACGCGCAACCGTCAGGTCGCCGAGGCCGCGCTCCGGCCGTGGACGCCGGCGTTCACGCACGGCGATCTGCAGATCGCTCACGTGTTCGTCGACAGTGACGAGGTCACGGGCATCCTCGACTGGTCGGAGGCGGGCCAGGGTGACGCCCTGTACGACCTCGCCACCTTGACGCTCGGACACGAGGAACACCTCGGCGACGTCATCGCCGGGTACGGCACCGACGTCGACCTCGACGTGATCCACGCGTGGTGGTCGCTGCGAAGCCTGCTGGGGGTTCGCTGGCTGATCGAGCACGGCTTCGACCCGTCCGCGCCGGGCTGCGAAGTCGACGTGCTGAGATCCCGGATGTGAGGCCGCGCCGGCCCGCCTCCCGTGACGACAGCCCGCGTCAGCCCCTGAACGCCGGCTGCGCCAGCCCCTTCCCGGCCCCCGGCACCACGAACACCGAGCCCGACAGGGCGGGGGGCGAGGCCAGGCCGACGCGGGCCGTGGTGATGTAGAGGTCGGTCAGGTCGGGGCCGCCGAAGGTGCAGGCCGTCACGCGGGGCACGGGCAGCGGGACGATCCGGTCCAGCTCGCCGGCCGGTGTGTAACGCCGTACCGCCGCGCCGTCCCACAGGGCCACCCACACGCAGCCCTCGGCGTCGACGGTGAGCCCGTCCGGGAACCCGGCGCCGTCCTCGATCTCGACCAGCGGGCGCCGGTTCACGGGCCGCCCGTCGGCGAAGTCGAAGACGTCGACACAACGCGTCGGGGAATCGATGTAGTACATGAGCCGCCCGTCCGGGCTCCAGCCCGTGCCGTTGCTCACCGCCACGTCGTCGAGGACCACCTCGACGGAGGCCTCACCGGTGATCCGGGACAGGGTGCCGCCGCCCGCCGCCTCGTCGTAGCGCATGGTGCCCGCCCAGAGGGACCCGTCGGGCGCGACGGCGGCGTCGTTGGCGCGGCGGCCGGGGACGGGTTCGTGATGCAGCCAGCGGAAGTTGTGGTCCGGGTCGAGCACGGCCACGCCGTCCCGCAGGTTGAGGACGAGGCCGCCGCCGGCGCGCGGCTTGACGGCGCCGATGTGCTGGTGGGTCGTACGGACCGTGCGACGCCCGGAGACGGGGTCGTAGGTGTGTATCCGCGCACCGAGGATGTCGATCCAGACCAGCCGGCCACTGGCCGGATCCCAGGTCGGCCCCTCACCGAGTTCCGCTTCCGCGCGCACCGCCACCTCGTACGGCGCCCTCACGCAACGCTCCGGTGCCCCAGGCGCTCCGACAGTTCGGCGGCACCCTTGGCGGAGAGCTGCTCCAGCTCGGCGAGCCGCTCGTCGCTCCAGCGGATCATCGGCACGGAGATGGAGAGTGCGGCGACGACCTGCCCGGTACGGTCCCGCACGGGCGCGGCCACGCACGAAACGTCCGGGTTGGACTCCCGGCTCTCGACGGCGATCCCCCGCTGCCGAATCTCGGCGAGGGCCTCGCGCAGGGCGCCGGGGTCGGTGATGCTGTTGGGCGTCATGGCGACGAGCTCGGCCCCGTCGGGGATACGGGACGACAGCTCCGAGTCGGGAAGGGAGGCCAGCAGCATCTTGCCGACGGACGTGCAGTGGGCGGGCAGCCGACGGCCCGCCGCGGACACCATCCGCACCGCGTGCGTCGAGTCGACCTTCGCGATGTAGATGACGTCCGTGCCCTCCAGGATCGCCACGTGCACGGTCTCGTCGCACGTCTCGGCGACGGACCGGGCCACCTGCTGCCCCTCGGCCGCGAGGTCGAGCTGCTCGGCGTACCGGCTGCCGAGCTGGTACGGCCTTACGCCCAGCCGGTACCGTCCCGGCTGCCCCGGCACCTGGACGATGTACGACCGAGCGGCCAGAGTGGTCACCAGCTCATGCACGGTGGTCCGCGGCAACTGGAGCTTGCGCACGATGTCGGGGGCGGAGAGCGTCCCGTCCCCGTCGAGGAAGAGCTCGAGAATGTCGAGAGCCCGGGTCACGGCTGGTACGAGGCGTCCCACGTGCGGCCCCCTCCCTTGCATGCGAGGCTGTGTTCGAGATTTCAACAGCCGATCGGAATAACGAACACAGGCTACTCAAAGTGCGTTTCCCCCGGCAATGGCCTTGCTCGGACCGACTCGATTCCTGTCACGCCGGCCCCATCGGTCAGTCACTCTCAGCTCCGTGGCTCCCCCGCTTCCTTCCGGACGTACGTCACGTCGAAGTCCGTCGTCCACCGCTCGCCGTCAGGGGACTGCTCCCACTGGCCCTCGATCGTGGTGCCGTCGGGGCTGATGGTGGCGGTGAGGCGTTGGTGGAAGTCGGGGGCCGCGCGCCACTGGTGCCAGGTGCGGGCGGTCATGGTGGCTCGGTAGGTGCGGGCGACGGCTCGGCCGTCGGCGTAGAGGGCGGTGAATTCGTCGGCCGTGTCGTCGTAGCCGATGAGGGAGACGGTGGGGAAGGGGGCGTTCGGGCCCCAGTCGCCGGGGAGGGACGTCTCGGGGACGACGTCCGAGCGCTGGACCAGGAAGGCGCCGCCCTCCAGCCAGGCGAACTCCGTCCTGAAGGGGCCGACGCTTCGGCCGAGGGCCCACAGGTCCCACTCGCCGACGAAGGCGTCGAGCTGGTGCAGGGCGGGGTGGGGTGACGGTTGGCGCATCAGGCTCTCCTCTGCTCGGAAGCGGGGCGTTGTCTCGTCGTATCCCCGCTGCTCCGGTGATGACCTGGCCCGGCGGCCGGATTCATCGCCCTCGCGTGGCGAACGGAGCAGGGAGGGCGGCGCCGGGTACGCCGACGTCAGTACGCGGGGTTACTCCCGCCGTCAGACGCCCTCGGGGGCCTGGCCCGGCACGGTGGTGCCATGTCTTCCTCGTCTTCTTCGCCATCCGTGTCGTCCGCGTCGTCCGCCTCGTCAAGGAAGCTGAGCCGGCCCGCCCGGCGGGCCGCCCTCGTCGTCCATGTCGTCGCCTCCGCCGGCTGGCTCGGGCTCACGGTCGGGCTGCTCGCGCTCGGGGTCACCGCGGCCACCACCGGGTCCGCGGTGACCGTGGAGGCGTCCGTGCGGGCCATGAAGCTGTTCACCGACTGGCTCCTGCTGCCGCTCGCCCTCCTCACGCTGCTCAGCGGGCTCGTGCTGTCGCTGGGCACGCAATGGGGGCTGGCGCGGCACCGGTGGGTCTACGTCAAGTTCTGGGTGACCCTGGGCACGACCGTCGCCACCGTCTTCGCGCTGCGCCCCGGCGTGAACTCCGCCGTCGAGGCCGTCGCCGCGGGCGGGCCGCTGCCCGACGCCGGGGACGTTCTGTTCGGGCCGATCGTGTCGCTGTCCGCGTACGTCTTCATGACGGTGATCTCGATCCTCAAGCCCTGGGGGCTCACGCGCCGTGGCCGACGCCTGCGCGCCGCGTCCGCCCGCACCCCGTCCCGCCGCACCGAGCCCGCCCGCCAGACCGCCTGACGGGGGCCCGACGAGGGAAGAAGCGGACACGGTCGGGGTTCTGAGCACAGCGGCAGCGCCTACCTGCGCGCCTCCCCCAGCGCCCCCCTCAACCGCTGGGCCCGCAACACCAACTCCAGCTCGAACCGTCGATCCGGGTCGTCCATCTCGTCGCCCCACAGCTCCCGGATCTGGCGGAGGCGGTACCTGACCGTCTGAGGGTGAACTCCCAGACGGGCCGCCACCTCCGGTGCCCCGCCCCTGGTCTCCAGCCACGCCAGTAACGTCTCCGCCAGCCGCCGCCCGTGCGTGGGACCGCAGTGCTGGAGCGGTGCCAGGCAGCGCACCGCCAGGTCGTCGATCAGTTCCTCGGGCTGGAGCAGCACCAGAGCTTCCGTGTGCTCGGTGCAGTACAGGACGTCGCCGGCCGGCAGCAGCCCCCGTTCCATCAGGCGTACGGCTGCCTCGGCCCAGCGCAGCGACTTCGCCGCGTCGGCGAGGGGCACCGGAGGGCCGATCGCGCCCGACCAGCCGGTCAGGGCCCGGTGCAGCAGTTCGGGGCGGCCGCCGGCGTCCGGCTCGGGGACGACCATGCGCGGCTGCTCGTACTCCATGTCGAGCAGCACTCCCTGCCCCACGGCCGGCGCCACCGCCTCCCGCGCCGGGCGCAGTAACACGCCCACGGCGACCTTCTCGGGCAGCGGCCAGCCGATCCGGGCCGCCCGCTCCGTCAGGGCGTCCGCCGGATCACCCCGGTGGTGCTCGGCCAACAGCAGCTCCATCAGGCGGCGTTGGAGACGCAGCCGCTCGCCCGCCTGCCGTGCCGCCGCCTCGGCGTAGCCACGCACCGACTGGTCGACCAGGCCGTCCAGGTACTCGTAGCCCGCGTCCACCAGCTCGTACATCGCGGGGGGCGGAATGTCGACGCGCTGGCCGATCTCGGCGAAACGGCGCCAGGCCAGCCGTACGCCCAACCGGTAGATCGCCTGGAGCGAGTCCAGGGAGCGGCCGTTGTAGCCCTCTCCGCGGCCGAAGTCCTGGAAGACGCCCGGCGGTACGGTCGGGCGGCCTTCCGACTTCTCCAGGTGCTCGACGAAGACCTCGATCGCGCGCCGGATGCCGACCAGGGCCATCGGCTCGCCCGACTCGTCGAGGACGACGGGCAGTTGGGGGTACTCGCGCTGGATCTCGCGCAGGATCTGCTCGGCGAGGGCCGGGGCGTCCGCCATGACCAGCTCCGCGAAGCGGCGGACCTGGAAGCGGGGTACGTCACGCCAGGCCGAGCGGGCCGGGACGGCCGGGGCGGCAGGGGAAGCCGCGGCGGCAGGAGATGCCGTGGATGCCGTGGAGCGGGTCGCTGCCACGGTCAACTCCCCTGGCCCGCTTGCTCATACGTGATCAAGGGTGTGTTCGGCTGGTCGGGGGTCGCTTCCAGCAATGCGACGACGCCGAGCGCGGCACTCACCGCGAGTACGGCGGCGAGCGCGACGGTCAGCGCGGCGGCGAGCAGTCTGGACATCGCAGGGTCAGCCTCTCTGCATCCGGAGGTCGTCCCCACCCCGGTGGTGCCAGCCTTGTCCGACCCCTGCCTGTCGGCTTCAGTCTCGACAAGCCGGGACATCCCGTCAAGACATTGACACTCCGTCAAGGGGCGCCTACGGTTCCCGGCCCAAGAACGGCCAGGCAACGACCGTGCACCGACAGTGCATCGATCATGCGTCAACCTCCCAGGAGTGCCGGATGCGCCGTACAGCCTCACCTCTCTCGTTGATTCTGCTGGGCCTCGGCACGTTTTTGCTGGTACTGGCGCCCATGCTCGCCTGGTACGTGGCCCCGCGTGCCGCCGTGAACCCCATCGACATCGACACCACCGCCGTCTACAAGGGCACCGGCAGCGTCTTCGACACCGACAAGGTCGAGACCGTGCCGGACCAGAACATCACCGTCACCCAGCGCGTGCGCGGCAATGTGGCGGAAAGTGAGCGCAGCGGCAACGCCGTCTGGGACGTCATCACCACCGTCGACACGGACAAGTCGCTGCCGGCCGACGACCCGCACGACGCGCTGGACTTCACCCCGCACCGCTGGGTGATGGACCGTACGACGACGAAGCCGGTGCACTGCTGCGAGGAGACGCCGTACATCGAGGGCGAGGCGTATCTGAAGTTCCCGTTCGACGTGGAGAAACGCTCCTACCAGTGGTGGGACAACACCGGCGGCACCACGATCACCCTGCGGTACGACGGCACCGAGAAGATCCAGGGCTACACGGGATACCGGTTCACCGGCACGGTCGCGCCCCGCAAGGTCGGCACGCGGCTCGTCCCCGGCACCCTCGTCGACGAGCCGGACAGGCCGCAGGTGCTGGCCGAGGAGTGGTACTCCAACCACGGGTTCAGGCTGGTCGTGGATCAGGCCACCGGCCGTGTGATCTACGCGCAGACCGGCCCGCGCCGGACCCTGCGGGCGCCCGGCGGCGAGAAGGACGCGGCGGTACTGCTGGACAGCGAGAAGATCGCGTTCACCACGGCCACGCAGAAGGAGGCCGTACGGCAGGCGAAGCGGGACAGCGGTCTGCTGCGCACGGTGGGCGAGACGCTGCCGATCGGGACTGCTGGGGCGGGATTCGTGCTTGTGGTGGTGGGTGGCGTTTTGGTGGCACGAGGACGGAAGCGCCCTGAAGCGCCCGGTACGGTCGAGATGCCCCAGCCGTCGCTCACAATGTGACGTGACGTCAGCTCTAATAAAGCCGGAAATTGTCACGCCGGTGAGTAGCCGTGGCGAACTGCTGGGCGAAAACTGTCCACCCCCACCCGGACACAGCCTGTCCACAGCCCCCGCAAGACGACCGTAAGAGGCCGAGAAACCCCGAGAAACCCCGAGAACACCCGAGAAGCCCCGCATCTCCCCACAGGAACCAAACCCTCCCTCCCCCACGCTGAGTTCCGCACCCTGAGACGAGTTGGAGCACACATGCCCCAGCACGTGCCCTCCCCTCCCCCGTTCTCGAATTCGCTCGAGCGGGGGGACCCCCATCGCGCCACCCCTCCCTGGGCGTCGCAGCAACAGCCTCCGGCGCTTCCCCCACATCCGCGCCGAATCGTTTTTCTCGCCCACCGTGACCTGGGCAACCGATCCGCCGGCGGCTCCGAGCTGCTGGTCGACCGCCTCGCCGACGGCCTGACCCACCTCGGCCACCAGGTCACCCTCCTGTGCGGGGGCCCCGCGGCCTACCGCGACTACCGGGTCGTGTCCGCCGGCGGTTCCTACGGCCACTACCTGCGCGCCCGGTCCGCCTTCGCCCGTCAGGTCGGCGACTGCGATCTGCTGGTCGAGGTCTGCAACGGGATGCCGTACTTCTCCCCCCTCTGGCATCGCGGGCCGACGCTGTGCCTGGTCAACCATGTACACACCGATCTGTGGCAGATGCGGTTCGGCGGGGCGCTGGCGCCTGCCGCGCGGCTCGGGCGAAGACTGGAGCACTGGGCGCTGACCGGTGCGCAGCAGCGGAGTCTGATGGTTGCCGTGTCTCCGTCGACCGCGCAGGCCCTGCGCGGGATCGGCGTCGACCGGGAACGTATCCGTGTCGTCCACAACGGCGTGGAGGAGCCCGGACCCCTGGGCGACCGCTCGCCGGAGCCGCTGTTCGTGGCCGTCGGACGGCTCGTCGAGTACAAGCGCATCGATCTGCTGCTGCGGTTGTGGGAGCGAGTGCGGCCCGTGACCGGCGGGCGGCTCGTCATCGTCGGGGACGGGCCGGAGCGTCAGCGTCTGGAGCGGGCGGCCGGCGCCGGCGTCGAGTTCACCGGCCATGTCTCGGAGGCGGAGAAGCATCGGCTGCTGTGTGCGGCGTGGCTGCTGCTGCATCCGTCCGCCGTGGAGGGGTGGGGGCTCGTCGTCACCGAGGCCGCCACCCGGGAGACGCCGACCATTGCCTTTGATGTGCCCGGGCTGCGGGATTCCGTCGTGGACGGGGAGACGGGGGTGCTTGCCGCCGGGGAGTCGTCCTTCGCCGCTGCCTGGTGCACGCTCGCGTTGTCCGGGCATCGGCGGGAGTTGATGGGCAAGGCTGCGCGGGATCGGGCGGCGCGGTATCGCTGGGACCGGACTGTGCGGCAGTTTCTGGCGGTTGCCTCGGAGGCCGTGCGCCGTGACGCCTAAACGCCGTAGTGGGTCGGCCGGCTCGCGAGTGCCGGTGCGTCGTGGCTGGTCGCGCCCGCGCGGCGGAGCCGCACATGTCACAGCCCCGCGCCCCTATGGGGGCGCTTCACCACCCCCAGTCGTCAAGGACCCTTCCTTTCGACGGTCCCTTGCTCTCTTCCGGGCCTTCCTCCATGAGCAGGACGATCCCGAATCCTGCTATTCGCTGCTCGCCCGTGACGCCGTCGACCAGGTCGAGGCCTACGACGGTTTCGTCTCCGGGCGTACCGTCGTCGATGTCGGCGGCGGTGGCGGGTACTTCACCGAGGAGTTCCGGCGGCGAGGTGCGTACGCCTATCTCTTCGAGCCGGACGTGGCGGAACTCGGTGTGAAGCCGCCCGAGGGGGCCGTCGTCGCCGACGGGTACCTGCTGCCGCTGCGCGACGGCGTCGCCGACGTCACCTTCTCCTCCAATGTGCTGGAGCACGTGGCCGATCCGCAGACGTTCCTCAGTGAGCTGGCACGGGTGACCCGGCCCGGTGGGCTGATCTACGTGTCGTTCACGAACTGGCTGTCCCCGTGGGGCGGTCATGAGTGGGCCCCCTGGCACTACTTCGGTGCCGAGCGGGCCCGCGCCCGCTACCTGCGCCGTACCGGACGGGCCGCCAAGCACACCCTCGGCGAGAACCTGTTCGCCGTGCACATCGGCGCCACCCTGCGTCAGGTCCGCGCCCGTGACGACGTAGAGGTCGTCTCGGCGCGCTCCCGCTACTGGCCGTTCCTCGCGGAGGCCGTCGTGAAGGCGCCCGGCATACGCGAGTTCGCCACCTGGAACCTCCTCCTCATCCTCAGGCGGTGCCCACCATGACGACGACCACGGTCCAGGCTCCTCCCCCGGCAGCCGTGCCCACCTCCGCGCCCTCCTCGGGGCCGCCGGAGGGGCCGCGCTCGCGGCGCTGGCTGCTGGGGTTCTGGGCCGTGGTGTTCGTGCTGCTGCTGGCGGTGCAGCCGGGGCGGCAGACGTTCGACACCAAGCTGGGTGTGACCGTCGATCCGGGGCAGTTCCTCGCCGATCTGGGGCAGTTGTGGCAGGACGAGGGCAGTTTCGGCGGGATCCAGAACCAGTACTCGGGCTATCTGTGGCCGATGCTGCCGTTCTACTGGCTGGCCGATGTCGTACGGCTGCCGGTGTGGCTGGCGGAGCGGCTGTGGCTGTCGCTGATCGTGGCGGTGGCTTTCTGGGGTGCGCTGCGGCTGGCCGAGCGGCTGCGGGTGGGCAGCGGGGCGTCGCGGCTGGTCGCGGCCGTGGCGTATGCGCTGTGGCCCGTCTTCACCGTCGTCGTCGGGTCCACGTCCGCTGCCGCGCTGCCCGGTGCCTTCCTGCCGTGGGTGCTGCTGCCGCTGACCGACGAGCGGTATGCCGCGCGGGTCGCCGCGCTGCGGTCGGCGCTGATCATCCCGTTCATGGGTGGCGTCAATGCCGCTTCCACCCTGGCCTCGCTGCTTCCCGTCGGGCTGTATCTGCTCTCCCGGCCGCCCGGGCCACGGCAGCGCAAGCTGATCGCGTGGTGGGTGCCGGGGGTCCTGCTGGCGACCGCCTGGTGGGTGATCCCGCTTCTGCTGCTCGGCACATACGGCGAGAACTTCCTTCCCTACGTGGAGAGTTCGCAGACCACGACCGAGACGATGGCGGCGACGGAGGCGCTGCGCGGCGGCGGCAACTGGGTCGCCTATCTGCACTTCGGTGAGGCCTGGCTGCCGGCCGGCTGGACCGTCGCCGCGTCCGTCGTCGTGATCGTCTGCTCGGCCCTCGCGGCCGGGCTGGGGCTTGCGGGGCTGGCCCGGCGGGACATGCCGGAGCGGCGGTGGCTGGTGCTGACCGTGGTGACGGTCGCGCTGATCCTGCTCGCCGGGTACGGCGGAGCGTTCGGGGCGCCCTTCCACGGGGTGGTGCAGGACTGGCTGGACGGCGGTCTTGTTCCCTTCCGGAACATCTACAAGTTCCAGACGGGGCTCGCGCTGGCACTGGTCCTGGGCCTCGCCCATCTGGCGGGCGTGGCGGCCCAGGCGCGCGGGGCACGGCAGGTGCGGGGGCGGCGGTACGCTCCGCTGATCGCGGCCGTGCTGGTGCTGCCGGGGCTGATGTGGCCGTACCTCAACGGCTCGATCCTCAACCCCGGGTCCTTCAAGGAGATCCCCAAGTACTGGCAGGCCACGGCCGACTGGATGGAGAAGTACTCCCCCGACGCCCGCGCCCTCGTCGTGCCGGCCACCGCGCACGGCATCTACACGTGGGGCTCGACCATCGACCAGCCCCTGGACGTCCTCGCCGACTCGCGCTGGGCACAGCGGGACTACGTCCCCTTCGGCACCCCCGGCAACCGGCGCGCGATGGACGCCGTGGAGCAGGCCCTGGTCAGCGGCGGACAAGTACCGGGCCTGGCGGACTACTTGAGCCGCGCCGGGATCCACTACGTCGTCGTCCGCAACGACCTCGACCCCGACCAGATCGGCCACATACCGACGACGACGGTGAAGCGGACTCTGGAGCAGTCCGGATACGAGCGGGTGACGGGCCTCGGGCCGATCACGACCGGCGGGACGATCGCGCCGGGCACTCCGCTGCAGGTGGAGGGGCTGTATCCGCGGCAGCGGGCGGTGGAGATCTACAAGCCGGCCGGGGCGGACGTGCCGCGTCCGCACCAGGCCGGGCTGCAGCCGGTGGCCGACACGGCCGTCGTCTCCGGCGGGCCGGAGGCGCTGCTGCCGCTGGCGTCCCAACTGCGGGGCCGGGCGAGCGTGCTGACCGGCGACAACCACCCGGGGCTCGGCTCACCGCAGGTACAGGTGATCGGCGACGGGCTGCGGCGGGCGGACACCCGGTTCGGGCTGGTCAACGCCAACACGTCGTACACGTACACGCGCGGCGAGCGCAACGCGCCCGACGCCGCGCAGGACGCGGGTGAGAAGCCGCACCAGATCCTGCCGACGTCCGACCTCGACCACCAGACGGTGGCCGAGCTGCGGGGCGCGCGGTCGGTGACGGCGTCGTCCTACGGCAGCTGGCTCTTCCACCTCCCGCAGTTCGATCCGGTGAACGCCTTCGACGGCAACCCGGACACGGCGTGGGCCGAGGGCTCGGAGGGGTCGCCGGTCGGCGAGTGGCTGCGGATCGCGTTCGCGGGCGGCTCGTACGACATGCCGTCGTCCTTCAAGGTCAGGCCGCTGCCGCAGGAGGGTGTGCGGGAGGCGGCGACGCGGGTGCGGGTGGAGACGGAGAAGGGGGCGGTGAGCTCGGTCCTGCGGCCGGACGGCACCACGCAGACGGTCAAGGTGCCTCCGGGGGCGACGAGTTGGATGAAGCTGACGATCACGGACTCCGTGTCCCGGCGCCCCGGTCTGACCGGGGCGGGCTTCTCCGAGATCGACCTGCCGGACGTACAGGTGACCCGGCTGCTGCGGCTGCCCGCCGACGCCGGGAAGTCGGGAGCAGCCGCCGAGATCGTCTCCCTGTCCCGTACGGCCGACCCCACGGGCCTGTCGCCGACGGGCACGGAGGCCGGCCTGCACCGGCGCTTCACCACGTCCACGGCGGGGACGTACGAGGTGCGGGCGAGCGCCGTGCCGGTGCCGGGCGAGGAGCTGGACCGGCTGCTGTACGAGGTGGCGCCGGAGCAGCAGAACCGGATCGTCGCCACCGCCGACTCCACGGCGCGGCTGGGGGCGGGGCTGTCGCCGCGCAACCTCACCGACGGCGATCTGACCACGGCGTGGATAGCGGGCGACCGGCCCACGATCC